>SCRM01000020.1 GCA_004298045.1 Rhodanobacter sp.
CGCCGATGGCCATCCTCTACCGGCCGCCGCGCATCGCCGCGGTGGAAGGCCTGCTGCGCAAGGTGCGCGGCGCGTTCGCACCCGAGCAGGTGCGCGCCGAGGGCGCCGGCGTGCGCACGCTGTACCGGCGGCTCGCCGCCGGCGGCACGGTGGGCATCCTGCCCGACCAGAAACCGCGTGCCGGCGAAGGTCAATTTGCGCCATTTTTTGGTCGCGACGCGCTCACCATGGTGCTGCTGCCGCGGCTGGCGGCACGCACCGGCGCCACCGTGCTGTTTCTGTTTGCCGAGCGCCTGCCGCGCGGCGCCGGCTACCGCATCCACGTGCTGCCGGCACCGGGCGGCATCGACGACGCCGACCCCGCGGTAGCCTGCCGCGCGCTCAATCGCGGGGTGGAGGTATGCGTGGAGCGCGCCTTCGCCCAGTACCAATGGCATTACAAGCGCTACACCCGCTACGACCAGCCCAGCCCCTACGACCCGCCGGCTTGAGTGGTGTCGCGCTGACATGGATCACACGCGCGGCCGCGTAACGTGGTGCAGTGCAACGCGTGCAATACGACGCGCCGCGTGTGCGGATGGCCGCAGGCGCCTTTCCTTCAATCAAGACGGAGCGACACGATGCAACTGGGCATGATCGGGCTGGGCAAGATGGGCGCCAACATGGCGGAGCGGCTGGTGCACGGTGGCCACCAGGTAACCGGCTTCGACCCCGGCAACGAGGCGCGCAAGGCTGCCGCCGCGCGCGGCATTGCCAGCACCGACTCGCTGGCGGCGCTGGTCGCTGCCCTGCCCGCGCCGCGCGTGCTGTGGTCGATGGTGCCCTCCGGCAAGATCACCGACGACACCGTGAATGCGCTGCTGCCGCTCTTGGCCAAGGGCGACGTGCTGATCGACGGCGGCAACTCCAACTACAAGGACACCCTGCGCCGCGCCGCGCTGTACGCGGAGCACGGCCTGGGTTATGTCGACTGCGGCACCAGCGGTGGCGTGTGGGGGCTGGCCGAGGGCTACAGCATGATGGTCGGCGGCGACGCGGCCACGGTGGAACGTCTGAAACCCATCTTCGAAACCCTGGCGCCGGCCAAGGATCAGGGCTGGGGCCGGGTCGGCCCGGTCGGCTCCGGCCACTTCACCAAGATGGTCCACAACGGCATCGAATACGGTCTGATGCAGTCGTACGCCGAGGGCTTCGCCATCCTCGGCCACAAGCAGGAGTTCGGCCTCGACCTGCACCAGGTCGGCGAAATCTGGCGCTACGGCAGCGTGGTGCGCTCGTGGCTGCTCGACCTCACCACCGACGCGCTCGGCAAGAACCCGAAAATGGACGGCATCGCGCCGTTCGTGCCCGACTCCGGCGAAGGCCGCTGGACGGTGGCCGAGGCAATCGACCTCGACGTGCCGGCGCCGATCATCACCGCCTCGCTGCTCGAACGCCTGCGCTCGCGCGACAGCGACTCGTTCACCGACAAGCTGCTCAGCGCCATGCGCAACGAGTTCGGCGGCCACGCGATCAAGCGCGAAGGCAAGTAGGTCCGCGCGCGCTAGCTACCGGCGGCGCCGGTGGATCCGACCGGAATACCGTTGTAGAAACCCGCTTGCGGGCGATGGTTTTGGCGAAATGCGTCATCGCCCGCAAGCGGGCTCCTACAAGGATTCCACCAGCGGCCGCTGACGCCTCTCAGCCGGCTCAACGCAGCCGCGCCAGCGTCGCCTCTGCATCGCGCATGATCTGCGCGATGCGTTCGCCGGCCGGCACCACATCGTGGATCTGGCCGACGGATTGCCCGGCGTAGATCGCCAGATCGTCGAACCGGCCGGTGGCGTCGACCATCGGCGAGTCGGTGGAAAACGGGTACACCGGTTGGCCGCCGTCCTGCCAGGCAATCGGCTGGTTTTTCTGCGCGTCGGTGAGCTCGTCGTACTGCCCGCGCGTCACCGCGTTGGGCAGCACGCGCACCGGCGCGGTGATGGTCCAGTTGCGCGCAAACACCGTGGTGCGCAGGGTGTCTTCGGCACACGCATCCACCAGCCGCTGGCGATGATGCGGGTGAGCGAAGGACTCGTTCGTCGCCAGAAACGCGCTGCCCAGGCTCACCGCCTGCGCGCCCAGCGCCAGCGCCGCAACCAGCGCCGCGCCGGAGGCGATGCCGCCGGATGCGGCCACTGGCACGCGGCCGGCGAGCGCCACCACCTCGGGCAACAGGGTGAAGGTGGACACCTCGCCGCGCACGTGGCCGCCGGCATCCACGCCTTGCGCAATCAGCGCGTCGCAGCCGGCCTCCAGCGCCGCCTCGGCATCGCGGCAACTGCCGACCTGATGGATCACCTGCACGCCTTCGCCTTTCAGCCGTCGCACCAGTTCGCGGTCGACCTCCCAGAACAGCACCATCGCCGGCACCTTGAGCCGCAGGCAGGCGGCCACTTCGTCGCGCAGCAGCGCCTGATCGCACGAGGCCGGGATCAGGTTCACGGCGAAATGCAGATCCGGTCCGGTCGCCGCGCGCAACGCCCGCACCTCGCGCTCGATCAGCGCCACCGGCTCGCGCACCATGCCCATCACCGGGAAGCCGCCGGCCTTCGCCACCGCGGCGGCGAGGCCGCTGCGCGCGACGCCGCCCATACCGGCGAGCATGATCGGCACCGCGCAGTGCAGCTGATCCATCAGCGGCGTGTGCAGGGTGGCGTGCATGGTTCAGACCGCCGCCAGCGCCTGGTCGATATCCGCGATCAGGTCGTCCACGTGCTCGATGCCCACGCACAGACGCACCAGGTCGGCACTGACGCCAGCGGCCTTCAGCTCCTCGTCGTTCAACTGGCGATGGGTGGTGGTGGCCGGGTGGCAGGCCAGCGTCTTGGCGTCGCCGATGTTCACCAGGCGCTTGATGATCTGCAGCTGGTCCATGAAGCGCGCGCACGCGGCGCGGTCGCCCTTGATGCCGAAGGTGAACAGCGAGGAGGGAATGCCGCCGTCCATGTACTTCTGCGCCAGCGCGTAGTCGCGATCGCCTTCCAGCCCGCCAAAGTTCACCCAGCTCACCTTGGGGTGCGCCTTGAGATGTTTGGCGATCGCCAGCGCGTTGGCGCAATGGCGCTCCATGCGCAGCGACAGGGTTTCGATGCCCTGCAAAATGAGGAACGCGTTGAACGGCGAAATCGCGCCGCCGGTGTTGCGCAGCGCGACGGTGCGCGCGCGGGCGATGTAGGCCGCGTCGCCGAAATCATCCACGTAGACCACGCCGTGGTACGCGGCTTCCGGCGTGGAGAACTGCGGAAACCGCGGATTGCCGCGCCAGGCGAACTTGCCGGAGTCGATCACGATGCCGCCGATGCTGTTGCCGTGTCCGCCGAGGTACTTGGTGAGCGCGTGCACCACGATGTCGGCGCCGTGTTCGATCGGCCGGCACAGCGCCGGCGTCGGCACCGTGTTGTCCACCACCAGCGGCACGCCCTGCGCGTGCGCCACCTTGGCGATAGCGTCGAGATCGACGATGTTGCCGGCCGGGTTGCCGACCGATTCGCAATAGACCAGCTTGGTGTTGGCGTCGATCGCCGCGGCGAACGCCTGCGGATCGCGGCCATCCACCAGCCGCGCCTCGATGCCGAGATCCTTCAGCGTGTGCTTGAAAAAGGTGTAGGTGCCGCCGTAGACCTGACTGGTGGCGACGATGTTGTCGCCGGCCTTCGCCAGCGTCAGCACCGCCGCGGTGATCGCCGCCATGCCGGAGGCAAACGCCAGCCCTGCCAGCCCGCCTTCGAGCAGCGCCACGCGCTGTTCGAGCACGTCGGTGGTGGGGTTCTGGATGCGCGTGTAGATGTTGCCCGGCACCTTCAGGTCGAACAGATCGGCACCGTGCTGGGTGCTGTCGAAGTAATAGCTGGTGGTCTGGTAGATCGGCACCACCACCGAATGCGTCTGCGGGTCGCCGGCAAAGCCGCCGTGGATGGCAATGGTTTCACGTTGCATGTCGGGCTCCTCCTCGGGGGTGTCGTCGCATCGCCCGAGTGTAGGCGTTTGCGCCGGCCAAACCCGGCATGGCGATATGACCTTCGCGCATGAGCAAATGTCCGGCGGGATTCATTCCGGCGGGCCTTTCACGAAGCCGGTCAGGCCGAAGCCGAAGCCGCGCGGCATACTGCGCACTTCGTCATTCGCGGCCCAGTCCATGCGCGTTCGGGTGTTCCAGCACGTTCCGTTTGAAGGGCTCGGCTCGATTGCCGACTGGCTGGCCACGCGCCAGGCCGCGGTGGCCACCACGCGGTTCGATCTTGCCCCGCGGTTGCCGGCTGCCGAGAGCTTCGATCTGCTCGTCGTGCTGGGCGGTCCGATGGGCGTGAACGACGAGGCCGAACTGCCGTGGCTAGCAGCGGAAAAGCGCTTCATTGGTGCGGCGGTGCGCGCCGGCACGCCGGTGCTGGGCGTCTGCCTGGGTGCGCAGCTGATCGCCAGCGCGCTCGGTGCGCGCGTCTACCGCGGCACGCACCAGGAGATCGGCTGGTTTCCGGTCACCGCCTGCGCGCACGCGGGCGACACGTTCGCGTTTCCGCCAACGCTCGATGCCTTCCACTGGCACGGCGATACCTTCGAGCTGCCATCCGGCGCCATCCAGCTCGCACGCAGCGCCGCCTGCGCGCAGCAGGCGCTCCAGTTCGGCGCGCGCTGTATCGGCCTGCAATGCCACCTGGAAACCACGCCGGCCAACGCGCAGACGATGGTCGAACATTGCCGCCACGAGCTGGTGCCGGCGCCCTACGTGCAGGATGCCGCGACGATTCTTGCCGCGCCGCCCGCGCGCTACGCCGCGCTCACGGCGCAGATGACGCGCGTGCTCGATTACCTGGTGCGCTGAAGCGGGTTGCTCACGGGTAGAACGGCCAGAACTTCGGAATCAGCCACATCGACAGCGTGCAGAACAGGGCAATCAAGGGAATGCCGACCTTCATGAAGTCGGTGAACCGGTAACCGCCGGCGTAATACACCATGGTGTTGGTCGGGTAGCCGACCGGGGTCGCAAAGCTGGTGGCGGCGGCAAACGCGACCGCCACCACGAACGGCCGCGGATCGGCGCCAATCGCGTGCGCCACGCTGACGGCAATGCCCACCATCAGCACCACCGACGGGTTGTGGCCCATCAGCTCGGTCAGCAGCGCGGTCAAGAGATACACCATGAGCAGCGCCGCCAGCGGCCCGTGGTTGCCGATCAGGCCGAGTCCGGCTTCGACCACGGCGTGCGACAGCCCGGTGCTTTCGATTGCCGTGCCCAGCGGCAAAATCGCGCCAAGCAGCACGATGATTTTCCAGTCCATGCCTTCGTACACGTCCTTGCGGCCGAAACAGCCGGTCAGCGCCATCGCCGCGGCGCCGCAGAGGGCCGCCACCGGAATCGGCAGCCAGCGCAGGCCGGAGACCAGCACCACGCCGGCCATGATCGCGATGGCGTACAGCGCCTTGCGCGACAGCCGGCGGGTGTCGCTGCGCTCGCTGAGCACGATGAAGGCCTCGTCGGAGCGCAGCGACGACATGCTCCCCTCCTCCACCAGCACCAGCAGCACGTCGCCCACCGCGAGGCTCACGTCAGCCAACTTGTCGCGCAGCACCTGGCCACGGCGATGGATGGCAAGCGCGACCGCATCCGGGCGCCGACCGAGATCGGTCTCCGCCAGCCGCCGGCCTTCGGCCAGGCTCGCCGGCGCCACCATCATCTCGGCCAGCACGCGTGGGTGGCCGGTATCCGGCGCGTAGCGGCTTTCCGGCACGTTGCGCAGGTGCGCGCGGCGCTGGAAGTCCTCGATCTTTTCCCAGTCGCCGCGCACCAGCAACACGTCGCCCGCCTGCAATTGCTGCGAGCGCGGCGACCACATGCGCCGCTCGCCGCGCAACAGCTCCAGCGGATACACGCCGTAGCGTTCGCCCAGGTGCACGTCGGCAATGCGCTTGCCGACCAGCGGCGAACTGCCCCCCAGCGCCAGCTCGGTAACGTACTTGCCGATCTCCTCCTCTTCGAGGTCGTCGGCGGCGATGTGGCGCGGCAACAGCCAACGCCCGACCAGCATCAAATAGGTGATGCCGGCCACCGCCAGGAGCGCGCCCATGCCGGTGAACTCGAACACGCCGAAGCTGGCCAGCCCGTGTTGTTGCGCCAGCGAATCGGCCAACAGGTTCGACGAGGTGCCGATCAGCGTGCACACGCCGCCCATCTGCGCGGCGTACGCCATCGGCATCAGCACCCGCGCCGGCGAGGTGCCGGTGCGCTGGCACACGCGCAGCGCCAGCGGCAGGAACATCGCCACCAGCGCGATGTTCTTGATGAACGCGCCGAGCGGTGCGATCGCCAGCATCAGCGTGAGCGTCAACAGCCACGGCCGGCGGATGCGCATCAGGAGCCGGCTCAAGGGTTCCAGCGCGCCCGAGCGCTCGATGCCGATCGACAGCGCGAACATCGCCGCCACCGTCACCGTGGCCTCGTTGCTGAACCCGACCAGCGCCTGCGCCGGACTGACGATGCCCAGCACCACCAGCGCACACAACACCAGCAACGCGACGAGGTCGATGCGCAGCTTCTCGCTGGCGAACAACGCCATCGCCAGCGCGATCACACCGGTCAGCGCCCACGCCTGCCACGTCATGCAGCCATCCTGCGCAGCGCCCGTCGGCTCATCGGCATCGCTCCCCTCCGCGCCGGCGACGGCGCTACGCCGCCCATGCTACGCGAGCATCCGGCGGGCAGGAAATCACCGCGGCCCGATCCGCGGCACAATGGCGGCATGACCGACAACCCTGCAACGCGTGGCCCGACGATTGCGCTGGCGCTCGGCGCCGGCGGCGCGAAAGGCCTCGCGCACATCGGCGTGATCGAGGAACTGACCGCGCGCGGTTGCCACGTCACCGCCATTGCCGGCAGCTCGATGGGCGCGCTAATCGGCGGCATCCACGCGATGGGCAAACTCGACGTATACCGCGACTGGGTGGTGTCGCTGGCCAAGCTCGACGTGCTGCGGCTGGTCGACTGGACGCTTTCCGGCGGGCTGATCAAGGGCGACCGCATCATCGACACCATGCGCGAGCTGATCGGCGACACGCTGATCGAGAAACTGCCGATCGCCTACACCGCGGTCGCCACCGACATCGACCGCGGCCGCGAAATGTGGCTGACGCGCGGGCCGTTGTTCGACGCCATCCGTGCGTCGATCGCGATCCCCACCATTTTTCGTCCGCACCTGGTCGACGGCCACCGCTGCGTCGACGGCGCGCTGCTGAACCCGGTGCCGGTGACGCCGCTGATCCGCGAGCGCGCCGATTACGTCATTGCGGTAAGCCTCGACGGCGCCGCCAGCAGGCCGCCGACAGCCGTTGCCGCGCCGGCCACCGAGCCGGCCGTGGTGGCCGGTTACCGCCAGCGCATCGGCGCCTTCGTCAACCGCGTGCTCGCGCACCGCGATATGGCAGCCGCACGCGAGCCGGGCGCGCTGGAACTGCTGGCGCAGTCGATCGAGCTGATGCAGGCCAACCTGGCCCGCTTGCGTCTCGCCGCCTACGAGCCGGATCTCTTGATCCAGCTGCCGCGCAACATCGCCAGCGCCTACGAGTTTTACCGCGCGCGCGACCTGATCGAGTTGGGACGCGCGGCCGCACACCAGGCGTTGGCAACATGGCCGCCAACGGCGCAAGACGCGGACGCCTGATGCCGCGCGCAACGGCTATGGCTTCTTGCCCTGCGCGTGCAGCCACTTTTCGAAATAAGCCTTCATCACCACCGCGTTGTTGTGCTCGGTGTCGTGCGCGCCAAACAGGATGGTGACCGGGTGGCTTGCCGCGCGTTCGGCGATCGGCTGCCACTGCGCCTTGAGCTGGTCCAGCTCGGCAACATAACGCTGCTGAAACCCGCTCCACAGCGCCGGATCGTGGCCGAACCACTTGCGCAGCTCGGTCGACGGCGCCAGCTCCTTCGCCCACACATCGAGCGGCACCGCTTCCTTCCTGAGACCGCGCGGCCACAACCGGTCGATCAGCACGCGGTAGCCGTCGCTCTTCGCAGCCGGTTCGTACACGCGCTTGATGGCAATGCTCATGACAAGACTCCTGCAACTATCCCTTTGCAGGATACGCGCGTGCGGTCACGCAGGCGTGATGCGATCCGGGTCCGCAAGCGCGGCCGCGCGCCTTCGGCAGCCGCGCCAAAGACCGGAATTGTCGCCGACGGTTACAGCTCTTCGACGCGCGTCACCTTGGCCCGGCGCATCAACCACGCCACCCCGCGCAGGTCGGCCAGGCCCACCCACAGGCGATCCAGCATGCCGTACTTGGACACCCCCGCCGTGCGTGGGCGGTGGCCCACCGGCACGCTGACGCTGGCATAGCCGGCACGCTTGACCAGCGCCGGCAGGTAGCGGTGCATGTGGTCGAAATACGGCAGGCGCAGAAACAGCTCGCGCTCGAAGAGTTTCAGGCCGCAGCCGGTATCCGGAGTGGCGTCCCTGAGCATGCGCGAGCGCACCGCATTGGCGATTTTCGAGGAGATGCGCTTGTTGAAGCTGTCACGCCGCGTGGTGCGCCAGCCGGCAAACAGCTTCACCTCCGGCGGTGCCGCATCGCGCGCGGCGAGCAGCCTGGGAATGTCGGCCGGATCATTCTGGCCATCACCGTCGAGGGTGGCCACCCACGCGCCGCGCGCCGCCTGCACGCCGTGCCACACCGCCGTGCTCTGCCCGCTGCGGGTGACGTGGTGCAACACGCGCAGCTCCGGGTGCTGCGCCTTCTGCGCGGCCAGCACGGCGCGGCTGTCGTCGCTGGAATCGTCGTCGACGTAGACCACCTCGTAGTCGAACTTGCCGCGCAACGCGGCGGCAATCTCGGCGAGCAGGGGCGGAATGTTGTCGCGTTCGTTGAACACCGGGACGACGACGGAAAGCTGCGGCATGGTGGGGCCTTGGCGAAAACGGATGCCGCGACGCAGCGGCAGGGGCGCATTTTAGTGCATGCCGCATGCCGGGTTCGCGGGCAAACCCGCCGACACGGCCGCGGCCACCGGCGAAGGCGCGCCCCGCCTCAACGCAGCTTGCCGAGGATGCCTTCGAGCTCGTCGTTGGAGTGGTAGTGGATGACGAGCTTGCCGCGACCACCGCGGCTCGTCGCCACCTCGACCCGGGTGGCAAAGCGCTCGCCCAGCTCGCGCTCCAGCGCCTCGATGTTGGGGTCGCGGCTGACGCGCTTGGGCTTGGCGCCGGGCGCGGACTGCGCGCGACGTGCGGCGTCTTCCAGCTCGCGCACCGACCAGCCGAGCGTGGCCGCCTGCCGCGCGAGCTGCAGCGCGATGGCCTCGTCCAGCGTGAGCAGGCAGCGCGCGTGACCCATCTCCAGCTTGCCCTCGTCGAGCAGTTTCTTGATCGCCTCGGGCAGGTCGGTCAGGCGCAGCAGGTTGGACACCGCGGCGCGCGAGCGGCCGACGGCATCGGCGGCCTGCTGGTGGGTGAGGGCGAAATCCTCGATCAGGCGCTTGAGTGCGTCGGCCTCTTCGAGCGGGGTCAGGTCCTGGCGCTGGATGTTCTCGATCAGCGCCATCGCCGGCACCGCCACTTCGGGCACGTCCTTGACCAGCGCCGGCAACTCGGCCAGCTGCGCGCGCTGCGCGGCACGCCAGCGGCGCTCGCCGGCGATCAGTTCGTACTTGTTGCGGCCAAGCGCACGCACCACCACCGGCTGGATCAGGCCCTGCGCCTTGATCGACGCCGCCAGCTCGTCCAGCGCTTCGTCGTTCCAGTGCCGGCGCGGCTGGTACTTGCCGGGCTGGATGTGCCCGATCGGCAGCGTGCGCAGCTCGCCTTCCTGTTCCAGCACCGCGACGGCATCGTCGCCGCCGAGCAGTGCATCCAGGCCGCGCCCCAAACCCCGTTTCTTTGCAGCCATGCTCAGTCCTGATGATGCGACGCGGACGCCGCGTGCAGCGCTTCGTGCGCATCGCCGGCCGCAGCCGCGGCGGCAATGCCGCGTTCGCGGCGAATGATTTCACCGGCCAGGCCGATGTAGGCGATCGCGCCCCGCGAGCTGCGGTCGTAGAGGTGGATCGGCTGGCCGTGGCTCGGGGCCTCGGCCAGGCGCACGTTGCGCGGAATGATCGAGCGCAGCACCTTGTCGCCGAAATGCTGGGTGAGCTGCGCGGACACCTCGTTGCCGAGGTTGTTGCGCACGTCGTACATGGTGCGCAGGATGCCTTCGATCTCCAGCCGGTGGTTGAGCCGCTGGCGCACGGCCTTCACGGTTTCCAGCAGGCTCGACAGCCCTTCGAGTGCGAAATACTCGCACTGCACCGGAATCAGCACGCCGTCGGCGGCGGTCAGCGCATTCAGCGTCAAGAGGTTCAGCGACGGCGGGCAATCGACCAGGATCAGGTCGTAGCGGTCGGCGACCGGGGCCAGGCGCTCATGCAGGCGATGCTCGCGCGCCAGCGCGTCCATCAGTTTCAGCTCGGCGGCGGTGAGGTCGCCGTTGCCGGGCAGGAGGTCGAAGTGCGACTCGGTGGTGACCACCGCGTCCAGCACGCCGGCCTCTTCCAGCAGCACCGCGCAGCCGTTCGGGTTCGCGGTGCGCTTGTCCACGCCGGAAGCCATCGTGGCGTTGCCCTGCGGGTCGAGATCGACCAGCAGCACCCGGCGCTTCGCGGCGGCCAGGGCTGCTGCGAGGTTGACTGCCGTGGTGGTCTTGCCGACGCCACCTTTCTGGTTGGCGACGGCGAGAATGCGTGCCATGGGCTCGTTTCGAGTGCGCGAAAGGAGGCCTAGATTAGCAGGCCGCACCCGCGCCAGCCCGGCGCAGCACAACCAGCTGGCGCTGCGCCTCCAGCCCCGGCACGGCCAGTGCCTGCACCGCGGCCACCGTGAAGGCGGGCGGCACCCCGGCCAGCTCGGCGTCCGCCAGCCGGCCCTTCATCGCCAGCCAGGTGCCACCCGGCGCCAGCAGATGCCCGCCCCAGGCCAGCATGTCGGAGAGACTTGCGAAGGCGCGCGCGGTGATGCAATCGAACTGGCCGGGCACGTCCTCGACCCGCGCCTGTAGCGCGCGCACGCCGGTCAACTGCAGGCTGCGGATCGCCTCGCGCAGAAAGCGCACCTTTTTGCCGTTGGCATCCACCAGCAGCGTCTCGCGCCGGGGCACCGCGATGGCGAGCACGATGCCCGGCAGGCCGGGGCCGGTACCGAGATCGGCCAGCGTGTCGCCGTGGACGAACGGCGCGATGGCGAGCGAATCGAGCACGTGGCGGGTGACCATCTCCAGCGGGTCGCGCACCGCCGTGAGGTTGTAGGCGGCATTCCAGCGCGCCAACAGCTCCACGTAATCGACCAGACGCTCGGCGGCGCCGGGCGGCAGCGCAAGCGGCAAGGCGGCTACGCCATGGTCGAGGCGGGCGGCGAGATCGGCGCGGGAAGTCATGCGGGCACGCTGGAACTGGGGCCGGACAGTATCCGGCGACGCCCGCAAAAACGAAAACCCGCCGGGAGGCGGGTTCGCGGGGACGCCGGGTGTGGCACTCAGGCCGCTTCGAGCTCGACCCGGGTCACCATCATGCCGCGCGGACGCAGCGTGCTGTTCAAGGTTTGCTTGACGTGCGCGCCAGCGTCGTGGCGATCGGCCAAGGCAGCGGGCGCCTGCTCGCGCACGGCCGCCTGCGCGCCGCGGCGGATCAGCTGGTCGACCTCGTCGATCACCGCGTCCACGCGCTCCGGCTCCAGCACCTGCCAGTACACCGTGCCGCGCAGTTCGCGGCGCTCGTCGAGCGGCTCGTCGAGCTTGAGCATCTGTCCGCCAAGATCGATCTTGTGCCGCACCCGGTCACGCCACGGCTGGATCAGGTGCGTGCCTTGCTCCAGCACGCGTGCCAGCTTGCCGTGCCGGTACACGCTGTACACCCGGCCAGCCGGCACCCGACGCACGGCGCTGGCCAGCAGCACGGCGGCGGTCACGAGCGAGAGGATCAGCCAAGCATCCATAACGTTCACCAACAACAGGTTGCGAAAGGTTCGTGCAAATCGACCGTAACTTCGCGACACAGCGTCTTGAAGTGGGTCGTTAACCGGGATTTAACGCTATCGGAGCGGACTTGACAAGCGATGTAGTTCGCGGTTTTGCCCCCTGTTCAGGGAATCGGCACGCACACCACCGGCTTGAGCCGCAAGGCGCCGGCCAAGCGTGTGCACCGTCACAAAAAAAGGCCGCCCCTTTCGCGCGAAACGAAAGGGGCGGCCGACCACCGTGCGATCAGAACCGCCCGGCCTGGTAGTCCGCCACTGCGGTGCGGATCTCCTCCGGCGTGTTCATCACGAACGGCCCGTAGCGCGTGATGGTCTCGTTGAGCGGTCGGCCGGCAACCAGCAGCAGGCGCGCGCCGGCCTTGCTGCCGGCAAGCTGCACGCCCTCGCCGTTGCCGAGCACCGCGAGCTCGCCGCGCGCGAGCGGTTCACCGGCCACTTCGACCGCCTCGCCGTCGAACACGTAGGCAAACGCCCGATGCGTGGCCGGCAGCGGCACCTCGACCTGCGCGCCGGGTTCGAGCGCCAGGTCGAGATAGATCGGCGCGGTGGAGATGCCGTCGACCGGACCGGTGGCACCGGCAAACGTGCCGGCGATCACCCGCGCGGTGACGCCCGCCGCCGGATGCACGGTCGGGATGCGCTCCGGGCCGATGTCCTGATAGCGCGGCGCGGTCATCTTGTCCCTGGCGGGCAGGTTCACCCACAGCTGGAAGCCCCACATCAGGCCGTTTTCCTGCACCGGCATTTCCGAGTGCAGGATGCCGCGCCCGGCGGTCATCCACTGCACGCTGCCGGCGACGAGGTCGCCGTGGTTGCCGTGGTTGTCGGCATGGCGCATGTGCCCGGCCAGCATGTAGGTGACGGTCTCGAAGCCGCGATGCGGATGCTCGGGAAACCCGGCGATGTAGTCGTCGGCGCGGTCCGAGCGGAATTCGTCCAGCATCAGGAACGGATCGACATGGTCGAGCAGCGGCTGCCCGATGAGGCGCGTGAGCTTGACGCCGGCGCCATCGGCGGTCGGCATGCCGCGCACGCGGCGAAGAATGCGGCGTTCAGTCATGGTCGTGCTCCAACGGAAACGATGCCTGCAAGATGCGCGCTTGCGAGGTTGGCGCCAAGGGCTGCAAGGGGAACGGATCGTTTCGGTTTTGGGGGTTGGGTTTGAGTTTGGCGGCGGTGACGCATGCAGGATGCCGCCTTTGCGTCAGGCGCGACATTAGAGCTGGTGGCCGGATGTTTGGGGCGCACATCCTGTGCGCCCCGAACCCGCCCCGGTGAAGCCGGGGCTCCGCCAGCGGATCGCGCCGCGATCCGCTGGCGTGCGGGCCATCCTTGGCCCGCGGTTTTCCGCAAGCTCGCGGCGGCCGTCGGATCGCGCGCGCCGGTCGGGTCAGTGCACCCAGTGGTCGCCGCGATGGCGCGGGGGCGGGGTGGAAGGCGGGTTGTCGGCTTGCACCATCGCCTCGATCTCGTCGGCGGTCGCCGGCTTGTCCTGCCAGTAATGGCCGACGGCATCGAGCACGCTGGACACCTGCGCAAGGCAGTCCTCGTATTCGTCGTCGCTCAACGGCGTGATCTCGGCATCGGTGTGCAGTACGCCTTCGTCGACCGCCAAGGCCATCACCGGGCTGAGCGCGTCCATCAATGCCGGGTCGTTCGCCAGCCGGGTTTCCCACAGGTTGGCGCGCAGGTCGATGCCGCGGCTGAAGCCTTCGCACCAGCCGGCGGCGGTCAGCTGCGGGCCGTGCTCGGTATCGATTTCGCCCAGGATCGGCTCGTAGGCATCCACATCCAGCTCGGCGCCAATCGAGTCGTTGAGCTTGGCCAGGAGCGCCAACACGCGATTGCCTTCCGCCTCGTCGCCAAACGGCTCATGCAGCACTTCGGGCAGCCATTCGTCGGGCAGCACTTCGAGCGGGCCGACGGCCAGCAGGCTCAGCATGCCGTGCACGCCATCGAGCAGCATGTGGCCGTCGCCCTCGTGCGCATGGGCGCGCAGGTAGTGATCCAGTTCGCTGAGCTCCTCGTCGCTGAGCGAGCTCGGCCAGTCGGCTTGGCTGGTGGTCATGGCAGCTCCAGCTCCAGCGTCACCGGGGTGTGGTCGGAAGGACGCTCCCAGCGGCGCGGTTCGCGGTCGATTGCGGCGCCAATGGCGTGCGCCTTGAGCGCCTCGCCGATGAGGATGAGGTCGATGCGCAGGCCGATGTTGCGGCGAAACGCGCCCTGGCGGTAATCCCACCAGCTGTAGTGCGCGCCCGCGGACTCGAACAGGCGGAAGCTGTCGGCAAGGCCGAGATCGGTGATCGCCTTGAGCGCGCGGCGTTCCGGCGGCGAACACAGGATCGCTTCGCCCCATGCTTCCGGATCGTGCACGTCGCGGTCGTCCGGCGCGATGTTGAAGTCGCCCAGCACCACCAGGCGCGGGTTGGCGGCGATTTCCGCCGCGAGAAAATCGCGCACGCGTTCGAGCCAGTGCAATTTGTAGGCGTATTTCTCATCGCCCACCGCCTTGCCATTGACCACGTAAAGATCGACCACGCGCAGTGGGCCGACATTCGCGGCCAGGATGCGCCGCTGCGGATCGTCCAGGCCGGGGATGTCGGTAACCACGTTGGCCGGCACCCCGCAGGCCTCACGCACCAGGATCGCCACGCCGTTGTAGGTTTTCTGCCCGGAAAACACCGCGTTATAACCTGCCGCAGCCAGCTCGGCCACCGGAAACTTCGCGTCTTCGAGCTTGGTCTCCTGCAGCGCAACAACGTCGGGCTGCGCCTCGCCCAGCCATTGCAAAAGGTGCGGCAGGCGCACCTTCAGCGAATTCACGTTCCACGAGGCGATTTTCATGCGCATATTCTACGGGAAGGGGCTCGATTAGCTCCCCGTGCCTGAACCAGCGACAAAAAACCACGCCACGGCAGGTATTTTCCGTGTATGCTCGCGCCGGCAAGAACCGGGGAGGACTCGGGATTCCTGCGCCAGTTGCGGTCGGGCGCATGCGCGCCACCCGCAGTCACTCATGTTTCAAAGGTATGTGTCATGTCGGAACGTCAAAGCGGTACGGTCAAGTGGTTCAACGATGCCAAGGGCTATGGCTTCATCACGCCGGAAAGCGGTGAAGACCTGTTCGTGCATTTCCGCGCCATCCAGGGCACGGGCTTCAAGTCGCTTGCTGAAGGTGACCACGTCACTTTCGTGGTGACCAAGGGCCAGAAGGGCCTGCAGGCTGAGGAAGTGCAGAAGGCCTGATCCCTTCTGTACGGACTGTTGTATCGGAAACCCGCCGCGAGGCGGGTTTCTTTTTGCCCACGTTGGACCACGGCGTTCAGCCGGTGAGGCCGTAGCTCGCGAGCAGCGCCTCCGGCTCGGGTTTGCGCCCGCGGAAGGCGATGAAGCTTTCCAGCGCCGGGCGGCTGGCGCCAATCGACAGGAACTCGCGACGGAAACGCGTGCCGGTGGGCGCGTCGATCACGCTGCCACTGGTTTTTGCCGCCTCCTCGAAGGCGCTGAACGCATCGGCGGAAAGCAGTTCCGCCCACAGGTAGCTGTAATAGCCAGCCGCATAGCCGCCGGCAAAGACGTGGGTGAAGGCGTGCGGGAAACGGTGCCACGCCGGCGGAATGATGACCGCGACCTCCTTGCGCACCGCGTCCAGCACCTCCAGCGCCCGCGCGCCGCGCGCCGGGTCGTAGCCCAGATGCAGGGTGAAATCGAACAGGCCGAATTCAAGCTGGCGCACGAGGAACATGCCGGCGTGATAGTGGCGCGCCGCCAGCATGCGCTGGAAGAGTTCCTCCGGCAGCTTGGCGCCGGTTTGCCAGTGGCGCGCGAAAAGATCCAGCGCCTCGCGGTTCCAGCCGAAGTTTTCCATGAACTGGCTGGGCAGCTCTACCGCGTCCCACTCCACGCCCTCGATGCCGCCGATCGCGGGTAGTGCAATGCGGGTCAGAAGGTGATGCAGGGTGTGGCCGAACTCGTGGAACAGCGTGAGCACGTCGTCGTGGGTCAAGAGCGCCGGGCGGTCCTCGGTCGGCGGCGCGAAGTTGCAGGTGAGGTAGGCCACCGGCAATTGCTTCGCCGCGCCATCGTCGAAGCGCGCGCGACACACGTCCATCCACGCGCCGCCGCGCTTGCCGTTGCGCGCATAGAGATCGACGTAGACACCGGCAAACACGCGGCCATCGGCATCCTTCGCGTCGTAATAGCGCACGTCGGGATGCCAGGTGTCGACGCCTTCGCGCAGCGCCAGGGTGATGCCGTAGAGCTTGTGGGTGATCGCCCATAGCCCGTCGATCACCGCCGGCAGCGGGAAGTACGGCTTGAGCTGCTCCTCGTCCAGCGCGTAGTGCTTGAGGCGCAGTTTTTCGGAGGCGTAGGCGGTATCCCAGGCTTCCAGGTCCGGAATGCCGAGCTCGTCCGCGGCGAACGCGCGCAGCTCGGCCAGCTCGCGCTCGGCGACCGGCTTGGCGCGCGCGACGAGATCGTGCAGGAACGCCAGCACCTCGTCCGGCGAACCGGCCATCTTGGTCGCCAGCGATTCCTCGGCGGCATTGGCGAAACCCAGCAACTGCGCGGCCTCGTGGCGCAGCGCGACGATCTTCTCGATCCGCGCGGAGTTGTCGAACTGCCCGGCGTTCGGGCCCTGGTCGGAGGCGCGGGTCTGGTAGGCGCGGTACACGCGCTCGCGCAGCGCGCGGTCGTCGGCGTAGGTCATCACCGCCTGCACGCTGGGCTGTTTCAACGTGACCAGCCAGCCGTCGAGGTCTTGCTCCTTGGCGTACTGGCGCAGCACGGCGCGGCCGGATTCGGGGATGCCGGCCAGTTGCGACTCGTCGGCAATCGGCTCGCGCCAGGCGTCGGTCGCATCCAGCACGGCGTTGGAAAACTCGGTGGCGAGTTTGGACAGTTCGACGCCGATCTCCCGAAAACGCGAGCGCGCGGGCTCTTCCAGCGCCACGCCGGACAGCCGGAAATCGCGCAGCGCGTGCTCCACCAGCGCGCGCTGCGGACGCTCCAGCGCGCCAAAGTCCGGCGCCTCAGCGACGGCTTTCACCGCGGCATACAGCTCGCGGTTCTGGCCCTGTTCGAGCGCGTAGTCGGTGAGCTTTTCATCGGCCGGGCCATACACTTCGCGCAGCGCCGGGGTATCGGCCACCGAGTGCAGATGCGACACCGGCGCCCAGGCGCGCGCAAGGCGCTGTTCCAGCCGCTCCTGCGCCAGCATCACGTGGGCGAAATCGCGCGGCGTGCCAGGCGCGGCGATCGCCGCGATCGCGGCCCGGTCGTCGGCAATGATGGCGTCGATTGCCGGCAGCACGTGTTCGGGGCGGATGCGCGAAAACGCCGGCAGGGCGGTGTCTTCCAGCAACGGGTTGTGATCGGTCATGACAACTCCTTGGTAGCCGGCAAGCGTGGCGACCGCCGCCGGCGAAATCAAGCGCGGGCCACGGCGTCATCACGCCGCAGCGGCGTAGCATCCACCGCATGCAGCCGAGCGACTTGCCCGAACTCATCCGGCGCACTTCGATCTTTGCGCATCTCGACGATGCGCAGCTGGACGTGCTGGCGCAACGCATGCGCTGGTTGTGCCTGCCCGGCGGCAAGCACCTGTTCCGCGCCGGCGAACCGGCCGCTGCGCTGTACCTCCTGCGCAGCGGCAGCCTGGGCGTGTTCGACGGACCCACCCGACTCATCCACCAGCTCGTGGCCGGCGACTGCGTGGGCGAAATCAGCCTGCTTTCCGGCGGCAACCATCACCTTTCGGTGCGCGCGCTGCGCGACTCCGAGCTGCTGCGGCTGGACAGTGCCGCATTCGAGGCACTGATGGAGCGCCACCCGACGACGATGCTGGCGGTGGCGCGCACCGCCACGCTGCGCCTGCTGCAAAACCTCGAACGCCAGCCTTCGTCGAACCGCCCGCGCACGTTCGCGGTGTTGCCGGTAAATACGAACGTGCCGGCGCACGAGCTTGCCCATCAGCTCGGCGCGGCGATGGAAGCCTGGGGCAGTTGCCTGGTGATCGATGCCGAGCATGGCCGTGGCCACGGCAGCGACTGGTTTGCCGAGCGCGAAGCAAGGGCGCAGTTCGTGGTGTACGTGGACGACACCGGCGACCTGGCCTGGCGCCAACGGTGCCTGCGCCAAGCCGACGTGCTGTTGTTGCCGGCGCTCGCCAGCGAGCCGCCGCGGCCGTGGCCGGAAGCCGCTCCCGGCCATCCGGCGCGCGTGCGCCATCGCCCGCGGCACCTGTTGTTGCTGCATCGGCACGGAGAGGTCGAGCGCGGCAGCGCGCGCCGCTGGCGCGCCCAGTTCAGCGGCGAGCTGGCGCACCACCACGTGCGCAACGCCGACGACATCGCGCGCGTGGCGCGCTTGGTCACCGGCCATGGCCGCGGCCTGGTGCTGGCGGGCGGCGGCGCACGCGGGCTCGCCCACATCGGCGCGATCAAGGCGTTGCGCGAAGCCGGCCACACGTTCGACACCGTGGGCGGCACCAGCATCGGCGCGATCGTGGCCGCCGGCGTCGCACACGGCTGGGATACGCCGACGATGCTGGAAAACTACTTTGCCGCCTTCGTGCGCGGGCACCCGCTGGCGGACTGGACGCTGCCGCTGGTCGCGCTGACCCGCGGCGCGCGCACCACGCGCATGCTGCGCGAGTATTTCGGCAAGGGCGACATCGAGGATCTCGCCAAACCGTTCTTCTGCGTGTCCACCAACCTCTCCGGCGCCGCCCGCGCGGTGCATCGCCACGGCCCGCTGTGGCTGTGGTTGCGCGCGTCGAGCGCGATTCCCGGCATCCTGCCGCCGGTGCTGCACCATGGCGACGTGTACGTGGATGGCGCGCTGGTGGACAACCTGCCCACCGACGTGATGGCCGGCGACAGCGTGGAACACATCACCGCGGTCAGCATCCGCGGCGACATCGCGCTGCGCACCGGCATCGAGGATGTCGCCACCCCGCCATGGTGGCGGCTGTGGCTGCAGCAACGCCACGGCCCGCGCTGGCCCGGCCTGCTCTCCACGCTGGCGCGCGCCGGCATGGTCAACAGCACCGAAACCAGCGAGCGCTGCCGCCTGCTGGCGCACCGCCTCATCACCCCGCCGCTGGACGCCATCGGCCTGCTCGACTGGAAAGACTGGCAACGCGCGGTGGACGCCGGCTACCGCGAAACGGTGCGCGTGCTCGCGGCCGAAAAGAAGTGAGCGGTTAGACTCGCACCATGAGCAACCTGCGCAGCTACAAGGGCGTGGCGCCGAAACTCGGCGCGCGCGTCTATCTCGACCCGCTGGCCGCCGTGATCGGCGACGTGGAACTCGGCGACGATGTCTCGATCTGGCCGGGGGCGGTGCTGCGCGGCGACGTCAACGCCATCCGCATCGGCGCCAGGACCAACATCCAGGATGGCGCCGTGCTGCACGTCGCCCACGCCGGCGAGTATGGCCCCGGCTTCCCGTGCGTCATCGGCGAAGGCGTCACCGTCGGCCACGCTGCCGTGGTGCACGCCTGCACCGTGGGCGACTACTGCCTGATCGGCATGCACGCCACCATCCTGGACGGCGCCGTGATCGGCGCGTTTGCCCTGATCGGCGCCGGTGCGCTCGTGCCTCCCGGCAAAGTGGTGGGCGACCACGAACTGTGGGTCGGCAACCCCGCGCGCCGCATCCGCACGCTGGGCGCCGCCGAGGTGGCGAAACTGCGCTACTCGGCCGAGCACTACGTGGATCTCAAGAACGATTACCTCGCCGGTTGAGGCCGCGGCGGCGCCGATCCCGGATGGCCGTCTGGATGGCCGGTCCCGGTCGCGCGGTTCTGCCCGTTCGAGCGGCCATGGCGTTGCGCCCAGCCACGCCGATTAGTGCGCGGCGGCTTCCTCAGCCGCCAGGCGGGCACTGATCTCGCGCGCCTCGTCCGCGTGTCTCCGGCCGAGCAAGGTGCGTTGCGCATCGAGGTAGCCGCCGAGCAGGGCGAGTTGGTAGTCGTCCGCGTGCAGCTCGAAGTGCGTGGGGTCGTAGCGGTAGTTGCCGGCATCGTAGGCCCGCAGCAACTGCAGCTCGCGCTGCGCCTCGTCGAGATCGCCGGCCGCGATCGTGCGCTCGACGTCTTCGCGCGCCGGGTGGAACGCCGCACGCAACTGCGCCAACGCGGTGCGGTTGTGCGGGTCGACCTGCAGCACGCTGAAATAGAACTCGAACGCGTTGCTGCCCACCGGCGCCACGCGGTGGCCCGCGCGCAGCGAGCTGGCGGCAAGGTCGAGCAGGATGCGCACCCCGTCGGGTTCCGCCGTCACCGGCGCGGCGCGGACGCGCCACTGCCACCAGCCGCCCAGCATCACCAAAACCAGCACCAACGAGCCGCCCAACCAGGCGCGGCGGCGCCATGCCGATGGAACCAATGCTTGCATGCGTTTCGCGCCCTGCCGGACCGCGGCGACGTTCCGTCCGGCGGACGGAGCGTGACCGCGGGCGCAAGCTAGGGCCGGCGCATGTCAGCCCGGTGACCGGCAGGTGTCAATCGCGAAAACCGTCGGCAGCATGCAATATTCGGTCACGCCTGGACGTCCAGACATCCGCGCCGGCGACCCCAGCGCCGCGTACCCGATCAGCCGCCCGCGCGCAGTGCCTGATACACCGGCTCGGTATCCGGGCGCTGGCCATGCCACAGGGCGAAGGAGTCGGCGGCGGTTTCCACCAGCATGCCGAGGCCGTCGAAGGCATAGCGGGCGCCGGCGGCCCTGGCCCAGCTGAGGAACGCGACGGCGGCCGGGCCGTAGGTGAGGTCGTAGCACAGCGCACGGCTACCCACCAGCGAGGGCGGCAGTTGCAGGTCGGCGCCGAGCACGCCGGCGGAGGTGGCGTTGATGATGAGGTCGTAGCTGCCGAGGCTGGCGAGGTCCTGCCAATAGCGCGCATGCACGCGCGCCGGCTCGCCGATGGCGTCCACCAGCGCATCCGCGGTGGCGGCGGTGCGGTTGACGATGGTCAGCGTCTGCGCACCGGCATCCAGCAGTGCCCACGCCACGCCGCGCGCCGCGCCGCCAGCGCCAAGCAGCAGCACGTCGCGGTCGCGCAGGTCGGTGCGGTGGCGCTCGGCGAGATCGCGCACCAGCCCATCGCCGTCGACGTTGTGCGCCGCGAGGGTACCGTCGGCCCGCCGCGTGAGCACGTTGGCGGTGCCGACGCGGCGCGCCGACGCGCTGGCCTCCGCCGCCAGCGCAAACGCCGCCGCCTTGTGCGGCAGGGTGACGTTGGCACCCGCGCCGCCCCGAGCGAAGAATTCGCGGACGGTGGCGGCAAACGCCTCTGGCGCCACGTCGATCGCGCGATACGCCAGCTCGATCGAACATTGCTGGGCGAACATCTGCTGGATCTTCGGCGACAGTGAATGCGCGATCGGGTGACCGAATACGGCGTATTGCAAGGGCTGGGTCATGCGCGCCTCCACAAGCGGGATGGTCATAGTATTGCCGCGCCGGCGTGACTTCCGCGCGCATGCCGTCGCAGGCGCTGAGACCTCGCCACGGCACGCTGGCGGCTCGATCCTTGGAGAGCCGCCATGCGCCACCCACCGCTTGATTCCCGCCGCCGCCAACGCCTGCTCGCCACCGCCCTGCTCTGGCTGGGCGCCGGGACGGCACTGCTCGCCAGCACCCTGGTGCCGGCGCACACGGCACTCCTGGGCTGGGCGCCGCTGGTGTGGCTGGTGGCGACCCCGCTGGCGCTGCTGTTGATCGTGGAACCCCAGCTGCCGCGCGAACTGGCGCTCGCATGGCGGCCGCAGCGGCGCGCGCCGCGCTGGCGCTGACGCGCGCGGCGCTGGCTCAGCGTGCCATGCCCTGGCGCTTGCGTTCCATCCGGCGCAGGAATTCGCGCATCACGCGCAGGTAAAGCTCGTCGCCCAGGTAGGCGTCCTCGACGCCAGCGTCGATCGAGGGATTGTCGTTCACCTCGATCACCACGGCCTTGCCGTTGACGTGTTTCAGGTCCACGCCGTACAGGCCGTCGCCCACGGCGTTGGTGGCTTTCAGCGCAAGCTTGACCACCTCGGCCGGGGCCTTGCGCACCGGGATGGTCTCGAAGCCGCCGGATTTCGCGCCGCCCTTGGCGTTGTGGTTGTAGATCTGCCAGTGGCCGCGCGACATGAAGTATTTGCAGGCGAACAAGGGTTCGCGGTTGAGCACGCCGATGCGCCAGTCGAATTCGGTGTAGAGGTACTCCTGCGCGAGCAGCAGTGCGCTGTGCTGGAACAGGCTGTCGCTGGCCTTGCCCAGCCCGGCTTCGTCCTCGACCTTGACCACGCCGCGCGAAAACGAGCCGTCGGGAATCTTCAGCACCAGCGGGTAGCCAAGCCGCTCGGCGACCTCCTTCATGCCCTTGGCGTCGTCGCGGTACAGGATCTCGGTGTGCGGCACCGCGAGCTTGCGCGAGGTCATCAGGTCGTTGAGGAAAATCTTGTTGGTACAGCGCAGGATCGAGGTGGGGTCGTCGATCACCGCCATGCCCTCGCGCTCGGCGCGGTGGGCAAACCGGTAGGTGTGATCGTTGCTGGCGGTGGTTTCGCGGATGAACAAGCCGTCGTATTCGGCCAGCCGCTGGTAATCGTCCTTGCCGATGGAATCGACCTCGATCGCCAGCTCCTTGCCGGCAGCGATGAACTGCTTGAGCGCCTTCTTGTTGGAGGGCGGCAGGTCTTCGGTCGGGTTCACCAGCATCGCGATGTCATAGCGGTAGAGCTTGCGCGTGCGCGGCTTGCGCCACAGCTTTTTCGAGAAGCTGTCGAGCGCCGCGGCAAACGCGTCTTCCTGGCCGTCGTCCAGCGTGTGCAGGCCCACCGGCCTGATCGAGCTCACCTGCCATACGCGGTCGCGCTCGAACTCGATGCGCAAGAGCGGGCACGGAAAGGACTCGAACACCTGCCGGGCGAGATCCTGCAGCGCCGGATAGGCGGTTTCGCCGAAATACACCAGGCTGCCGAAGTCGGTGGTGTCGCGGCCGCCAGCCGGCAGAAAGTGGGTGAGCTTGGCGTTGAGGTCGTCGATGTCCACGCCGTACAGCGAGCGCCGGCGCAGGTCGTTGATGGTGCGCACCGACGGCAGCACCTTGTGCCCGCGCGCCTCGGCCAGCAGCGACACGTAATAGCCCGCGCCGAGGTATTTGTAGCTGCGGCACAGGTTGATGACGTGGGTGCGTTCGTCGTCGCGGCCGACCGGCTCGCGCAGGTAGTCCATCGCGGTGACCACATCGGCCGATGGATAGTAGGAACCCCAGTCCGAAGCTTTCTCGACCACAATGACCAGACGGGTCATGTCATCACTCAGGCAAGCGCGAAAAGGTACGCCCGGGACCGCCCCGGACAGCTGAAAGGCCGCAGTGTGGCACAGCATGGCTGCGGTACAACCGGTGGCGCTGAAGGGCGCGTAAATCCCCTCCGCGCTGACGTTGTCGGGTGCCGGCGCGCGCACTACATTCCGCCCCGGTCGTACCGCGCGGCCGCCAGTTCCCCTGTCGAGGCCGTGATTGATGACACCTGCCGCTGCCGTGCGCGTGCGTCGCGCCGAGTTGTTTGACCTGGACGATCTCGTGGCGCTCGAAGAGCGCACGTTCGACAGCGACCGCCTGAGCCGCACGCAGTACCGCCGGCACCTGGACAGCGACAGCGCGAAAGTGCTGGTGGCGAGCGCCGGGCCGCACCGGTTTCTCGGTACCGCGGTGCTGTTTTTCCGCAAGCACAGCCGGGTGGCACGGTTGTATTCGCTGGCCACCATCCCGGAGGCACGCGGGCAAGGCGTGGGCAGTGCGCTGCTGGCCGCCGCCGACCGCCTCGCGCGGCGCCAGCGCTGCAACGCGCTGCGGCTGGAAGTGCGGGTGGACAACCCCGGCGCGATCCGGCTCTACGAGCGGCTCGGGTTCCACCGCATCGGCCGGCGTTCCGGCTATTACGAGGATGGCGCGGACGCCTGGCGCTACGAGCGGCTGGTCAGCGGCCCAGCGGCGAGTTGATGCGCTGCGCGGTGGCGTCGTCCGGCTGCGCGGCCAGACCGCCACCCCGCGTCAGCCGCAGGCTGTAGTGCCCGCCGTCGACCAGCGGCACGAAACCGCCCGCCGCGTGCACCGCGGCCACGGCGCCCAAGGCGGACGGAAACTGCACCCGCAGCGTCGCCAGATCGAAGCTGCCGGCCGCATCCGGCACCACCAGGGTCTGCGGTTGCGGCGCCGCCGCACCGTCGCTGCGGGCGTCGATGCGGTCGAGCCGGTACACCGCCGGCAGCCGTGCCAGCCACGAGCCCGGCACGCCCGCCAGCACCACCGCCTGCGCGCGCCAGTCGTCGCCCACCACCTCCGCGCGCCGGCTGCTGCCATCCGGCCAGGCGAACACCAGCCGCCAGTGCTGCGGCGACAGGATGTGCGCGTCCACCTCGACCACGCTGGTGTCGGCATCGAGCAGGCGATAGCCGCGCAGCGCAAAGCCGCTGGCTCCCAGCCCCACCGCCAGGGCGAACCCGACGAGACACGCCACGGCGCGGGCCGCGGCCGGCAGCCGTTCGCCGGCATCCAGGCAGCGCCGCACCGCCAGCAATTGCACCAGGCCGAGCAACAGCAGCACTGCGGCCAGCACCAGCAGCAGCGTGGCCGGCTGGCGCAGCAGCTCGATCGCATTCATCCCGAGGTTTCCCGCAACAAGGCGTGCGCATGATAAGCCGCGGGCCGCGGGCAGGCGCTCGGTATACTGCGTGACGTTTCGTGTCCCGTACAGGTCACCCCATGCGCCGTCTGTCGCTGCTCTGCCTCGTCGCCCTTGCCTTTGCCCTCGCCGGTTGCGGCAACAAGGGGCCGCTGGTGATGCCGACGAAAACTCCGGCGGCCGCCGCCACGACGCCTGCCCCCGCCGCCTCCACTCCGGCACCGGCGACCAGTGCACCGACACCGCAACCGTGAGCGCAGCCATGCTGGCCTTCAGCAAGATGCACGGGTTGGGCAACGACTTTGTCGTGCTCGATTGCCGCCACACGCCGTTCACGCTGAATGAAGACGCGATCCGCGCCCTCGCCCACCGCCGCACCGGCGTCGGCTTCGACCAGCTCCTGAGCATCGAGCCGCCGCGCGATCCCTCCTGCGCCTACTACTACGGCATCTGGAACCCGGATGGCTCGCGCTCCGGCCAGTGCGGCAACGGCGTGCGCTGCGTCGCCGCCTGGCTGCACCGCGCGGGCGCGCTGGCGCTGGGCGAAGACGTGCGGCTGGAAAGCCCCTCCGGCCCGGTCACCGTGCGCCTGCTCGCCGCCGACCGCGTCACCGTGGACATGGGCGAACCGGTGTTCGAGCCGGCGCGCATTCCGTTTGCGGCGGCCAGCCAGGCCGACCGCTACGTGCTCGACGTGGGCGGCGCGCGGGTGGATATCGGCGCGGTGTCGATGGGCAACCCGCACGCCGTGGTGATGGCGGCCAGCCTGCCGCCCGGCGCGATCGAGCAGCTCGGCCCCGCGATCACCCGGCACCCGCGGTTTGCGGCCGGGGCCAACACCGGCTTTGTCGAACCCCACGACCGCAGCCACATCGGCCTGCGCGTGCACGAGCGCGGCGCCGGCTGGACCCTGGCCTGCGGTACCGGTGCCTGCGCCGCGGTGGCTGTGCTGCGCCAGCGCGACGAAGTGGACGAACACGTGCGTGTCGACCTGCCCGGCGGCCCGCTGGACATCGCCTGGGCCGGCCCCGGCGCGCCGTTGTGGATGACCGGCCCGGCCGCCTTCGCCTTCGAAGGGCAATGGTTGGCGGATTGATCCGCGCGCCCGACCATCGCACACTCGGCCAGGCACCCGAGGCCGTGGCCGGAGATAAACGCGCATGAATGTTCCCTTGTCCGATGCCGCTGGCGCGGCAACGCCGGTGGATGCCGCCATGGTCAGCGACTGGCTGCGCGCCCACCCGGATTTCCTCGTCGACAACCCCGAGCTGGCCGCGCACCTCACCTCGCCGCGCGCGCAGGCTGGCGTGGCCTCGTTTGGCAGCTACCGCGTGCAGCAGCTGCGCGAGAAAAACGCCGAGCTCGAACGCCAGCTGGCCGAACTGGTGGCGATTGCCGCCGACAACGAAAAGCTGATGGAGCGCGTGCATGCGCTCACCGTCGCCCTGCTGCGTGCCAACACGCTGGAAGTGGTGACGCGCACGGTGATGGCCAGCCTCAGCGCCGATTTCCACAGCGAGCGCGTGCGCCTGCTGCTGTTCGGCCACAACTCCGAGCTGCCGCGCTCCGACTGGCTGCGCCAGGTAGGCGGCGGCGCCTCCGAAGTACCCGAGCTGGCCGACCTCCTGGGCCGGCCAGAGCCGGTTTCCGGCCGCCTGGCACCGGAGAAACTCGCCAGCCTGTTTGGCGAGGATGCGCCCACCATCCACTCCGCCGCCGTGCTGCCGCTCGGCGACCTGGGCCTGCTGGCCATCGGCAGCCACGACGAGGACCGCTTCCGCCCCGGCATGGGCACGCTGTTCCTGAAGATGATCGCGGCCACCGTCACCGCCGCGCTCGCCCGTGCCCGCGACCTCGCCTGATTCGCTGCCCGCGCAGCAAGTCGCCACCTGGCTCGACCACCTCGCCAACGAGCGCCAGGCCTCGCCCAACACGCTCGCCGCCTATCGCCGCGACCTGGCCAAACTGCTGGCGTGGATGGACGCCGAAGCCATCCCCGACTTCACCGCGCTCGAACCCAACCGCATGCGCCAGTTCGTGGCCGCCGAGCACCGCGGCGGGCTGGCGCCCAAAAGCCTGCAGCGCCTGCTCTCCGCCTGCCGCAGCCTGTTCCACGCGCTGCAACGCGAAGGCACCCTGCGCCACGACCCGCTCGCCGGCGTGCGCGGGCCCAAGGTGCACCGCAAATTGCCGGTGGTGCTGGACGTGGACGAAGCCGCGAGCCTGATGGACAGCGGCGGCGACGGTGCCCTCGGCGTGCGCGACCGCGCCATGCTCGAACTCTTCTATTCCTCCGGCCTGCGCCTGTCCGAACTCACCGGCCTGCGCTGGGGTGACCTGGATTTGGCCGGCGGCGAAGTGCGCGTGCTCGGCAAAGGCCGCAAGACCCGCATCGTGCCCGTCGGCCGCTACGCCGTCGCCGCGCTGCACGCGCTGGCGAAGGCCGAAGGCAACGCCACCGAAGCCCCCGTCTTCCGCGGCCGCCACGGCGCCGCGATCAGCCCGCGCACCGTGCAGGCGCGCCTCAACAAACTCGCGCTGCTGCACGGCTTCGCCAAGCACGTGCACCCCCACCTGCTGCGCCACACCTTCGCCAGCCACCTGCTCGAATCCTCCGGCGACCTGCGCGCCGTGCAGGAGCTCTTGGGGCACGCGGATATCTCCACCACGCAGATTTACACGCATCTGGATTTCCAGCATCTGGCCAAGGTGTATGACGCGGCCCACCCGCGGGCCAAGGGCAAGCAATAGGAAAACCGGGAACGCGCACGCCGTTCCCTGCATCCAATGACCAACGGATACGCCGCGGGCTGACGCGCGGCGACCAGTCGGGGGGCTGTCATGGTGAAGCC
The DNA here is from genome assembly GCA_004298045.1 of Rhodanobacter sp. Lineage (GTDB taxonomy): Bacteria > Pseudomonadota > Gammaproteobacteria > Xanthomonadales > Rhodanobacteraceae > Rhodanobacter_A. Next base: position 27,555 of record SCRM01000020.1, read on the forward strand.
GGAAACGACGTCGATGCGTGGCGGCCGCCGCTCGGGCGCTGCGCGCGCGGGCGCGTTGCGGGCGCTGCGGCGCGCGAACCGGGTGGCCGCCGGGTCACGCCCGGTACCCATCCAGGGAGGGCGCCATGCGACCCCATGACTGACTCCGCGCCGTGGCGCGTTCCGCTTTCTCTTGCCGCAAGGCAAACCCTTTTTCACCCACGAGGTAGGTTCCCATGCTCATCTATGCGTTGCTGATCTTTGCCGTTGCCGCCCTCGGCGGCCTGTTTCTTGCCACCCACGTCCTGCGCGGAAAGTTCGCTCCCTGGGCCGTATCCATGCTGCATGCGCTGCTGGGTGCGATCGGCCTGATCCTGCTGATCGTGCTGCTGGTGCAGGGTTCGACCCCGCAACGGGTGCTGGCGGGCTTCGTTTTGCTGCTGCTGGCCGCCTTGGGCGGTTTCTTCCTGGCCTCGTTCCACCTGCGCAAGAAACTGCCGCCGAAGGCCGTGGTGATCGTGCATGCCAGCATCGCCGTGATCGGCTTCCTGACCTTGCTCAGCGCAGCGGTCTGACGCCATGCGCCATCCCCTGCACCCCGCCCTCGTGCATTTCCCGGTGGCCTGCTGGTCGCTGGCCGTGGTGGCCGACTTCGCCAGCCTGCACTTCGGCGAGGCAGCATGGTCGTGGTCGGCCGGCCTCCTCGCCGTTGGCTGCGCCATGGCCGTGGTGGCGATGCTGGCCGGCATGCTGGAACTGCCGCGCGTCCCGGAGGGCCCAGCACTGCGCGACGCCTATCTGCACATGGGCCTGATGCTCGCCGCCCTGACCCTGTTTGCCGCCCGACTGCTATTGCGGGTAGACCACTTCACGCCGCTCGCCCCGGACACCCTCGCGCTGGCGCTCGACGCCTGCGGCTTCCTGGCCCTGGCCGGCGGCGGCTGGATGGGCGGCAAACTGGTTTACGGGCACGGTATCGGGCGCGGGTAGGGTTGGAACGAGGTCGGGTTCACCTGTTCGGGCTCAGAAAGTGAACCCGACTTCATTTTTCCGACTGTAATCCACGAGCTCGCCGCAGCAATTACGATACCAATGAATAACTGCACGATAGCTTGAGTCACGCGGCCACCCCCTGTCTACCGCAACACTGATGTAAAGCAGTTGTGGTACGCCACGCACCATGACACGGTGTTATATTTCACCGCTTGTTAATCTTCAAAGCTTCGATCAAGTGCTGAGTCGCAGTTTCAATGCTGTCGAGTGGGTTCTTCTGACAGTAGTTGTCTATCCATGCGGCCATGGCTTCGGAATCTACGTGTTTGAGCTGGTAGTCACCATAGTATCCATAAGCGCTGACATAGCCCAAAACCCACTCCCCCGTTTGGAACCAGCCATTGGACTTACGATCATGTAGCCATTCGCCGCAAGAACCATTGCCGACACCATAGGTCGTATAAGGTGCGGCTGGAGCTGGCTGAGCCGCCGCGACGCCAGATATCAAGAGCAACGCGAAAAGCACGAATTTCATAGCAAGCCTCGCGTGAAACATAACGCCTGAGTTAGGCCGCGCCGCGAAGCGGCGTCGGCTTGGACAAATTGTTAGGGCGCGCTACCGAAAAATTTTCGCTCTGCCTGCGCAACAAAGCTCTGATAGTAGGTGAGCCCAAGCCGTGCCAAGTCCGCTGGATGGCTGGTATTTACCGGCTGGCCCAGATGAGACGTGGGTGGGTCGTACCACTCCCCATTGTTCTTCACACGGACGGCTACTGGATGCGGCGGACGAACCTCCGCAACCATCGGGTCGCCTTCGTAGTGCTCGACGAGACCATTTACGACGCGCATTTCCTTGATGTACCCGCCGGCCGGGTTCACGAAGTGATAGCCGACGCTGCCGGGCGCAATCTTGGTAATGTCCTGCACGGAATGATTATCCGCGTCTCGGGCCTGCTTCAGGTAGCGCAGCAGCATGTCCTTCTTGCGCATGTGGTGGAACTGACCCTGCCAAGGCTGGAAAGTGGCGGCAAACGGCTGACATGCGCGCTCGGTCTTTACCCAAGCCTTCTCCAGGCAGTTTAGGAACGTCCGCCACTCCGCCTCAAACTGCCCGAATGATTTAGCGCCGCTCATCGCCTCGATCGCTCGCGCGGCGTGCGCAAGCTCGTCTTTTGCATGCTTCAGCCTGCCCGTTTTCTGCATAAGCGCCCTAACGCTCAAAATCAGCGGCGCACGCAGCGCGTCCGCTGGATTAAGTTGATATGCATCATGCCAACAACGCGATGTAGTAGCCGCGAGCCTTGAGGCCCCTGAAGTCACGAATGATCTTTCGCTTTCCGGGCTTGGGATCGTGGACTGCGGCAAAGCTGCGACCCGCGTCGTATACCACCCAATGCCAAGAACCAGAGTTCTTTACATTAACCTTTACGATTGCGTGTTGTGTAATGGAATGCCACGAACTAAAGAGGGCGCGCTCCGTTGTGTGGCCCAAATATTTGAGCATTGCCTCGACTTGTTTATGGTCGGTGTAGAAGCTTGTCGTGCTGCGTTTACCGTCCAAACTGCGAAACGCCTCAAGCGCGCACTCGTACGGCACGCGGGCGACCATGGCAACGCAGGCCAACCCGCAATCGCCATGTTTCCAGTCTTGTTGAGGTACTCGCCGAATCGCTTTGTTCATGACGCATAACTGCAAATAGACCCCAAAAGTAGGGAATAGCGCCGATACTCCTCCACGCGCCCACATTGGTCAACGTCGGAGATCCCGTTCCTTTCTAGGCACTTGCATCGGGCCAGTCCCGTCGCGCATGCACCGGCACGGCTGCATATCCGGCGAATTCGGGACATAACGCTTTGTCGCCTCGGATACGGCGATATGCACGGCAGTTTGCTCGCGGCGACGCTCGCTGCACCCTCGTTAGGTCTGCCTCAGACAACACCTCGAACCGCATCGATACAAAGCCGAACAAGTCGTGCAGGCTGGGATCGATCGTGGTGGCGATGGTGCCGCGGGCAATGCTTCGCGGAAGCATCCGGCAAGGCTCGGCCCTTCACCCCAAACCTCTCCTCGGAGGGGAGATGGAGTAAATGCGCTGGAGGGCACTCGTGCTTCGTTGGGTCTTCGGACGGGCGCGGCGCCTCGCTTCGGCGCATGAGGAGGAAGCACCGTAAGCCGCGAGCAGGGCGCATATTGAAGCCGCCACCAGCCATCCCCACCTCGGTAGCTCAACCCTTGGAGTTTCCATGGAATCCTTCCACGCCACCACCATTCTCAGCGTGCGCCGCGGCGACAAGGTCGTGATCGGCGGCGATGGGCAGGTCACGCTGGGCAACATCGTGGCCAAGTCGAATGCGCGCAAGATCCGCCGGCTGGGCAAGGACCAGAACGTACTGGCCGGGTTTGCCGGTGCCACGGCGGATGCGTTCACGCTGTTCGAGCTGTTCGAGCAGAAGCTGGACAAGCACGGCAACAACCTGACCCGCGCGGCGGTGGAGATGGCCAAGGAGTGGCGCACCGACCGTCGCCTGGGCCGGCTGGAGGCCATGCTGGCGGTGGCGGATCGCGAGGCCTCGCTGCTGATCTCCGGCAACGGCGACGTGCTGGAGCCCGAGCACGGCCTGATCGCGATCGGTTCCGGCGGCCCGTACGCGCAGTCCGCCGCACTGGCGCTGATGGAAAACACCGATCTCGACGCGCGCGCCATCGTCGAGCGCTCGTTGAAGATTGCCGGCGACATCTGCATCTACACCAACCACACGACGGCCATCGAAGAGTTGGCCATCGGCAACAGCGGCTAGCAGTCCGCCGCGTACCGCCCTCCCCGTTTTCCGTCTCCCCTTTCCGGCACAGCCATGTCCGAACTCACTCCCCGCGAAATCGTCAACGAACTCGATCGCTACATCATTGGCCAACAGGGCGCGAAGCGTGCGGTGGCGGTGGCGTTGCGCAACCGCTGGCGGCGGATGCAGCTGGCGCCGGAGATGCGCGACGAGGTGACGCCGAAGAACATCCTGATGATCGGACCCACCGGCGTGGGCAAGACCGAAATCGCGCGGCGGCTGGCGACGCTGGCAAACGCGCCGTTCGTGAAGGTGGAGGCGACCAAGTTCACCGAGGTGGGCTACGTCGGCAAGGATGTGGAATCCATCGTGCGCGACCTGGCCGACGTGGCCTACAAGCTCACCCGCGCGCAGGCTGCGACGCGCGTGCGCTCGCAGGCGGAGGACCGCGCCGAGGATCGCATCCTGGATGCGCTCTTGCCGCGCCGCCAGCAGCCGGCGGACTGGAGCCACGACGCGCCGGCCGCGCCGCCGAGCGACGCCGACACCCGGCAAAAGCTGCGCAAGCAGTTGCGCGAGGGCAAGCTGGACGAGCGCGAGATCGAGCTGGATTTCTCCATGAACGTGGGCGTGGAGATCATGTCGCCGCCGGGCATGGAGGAGATGGGCGCGCAGTTGCGCCAGATGTTCCAGAACCTCGGCGGCGCCAAGACGCAGAGCCGCAAGCTGGCGATCAAGGCCGCGCGGCCGCTGCTGATCGACGAAGAGGCCGGCAAGCTCCTGAACGACGAGGAGGTGCGCGCGCAGGCGATGGAAGCCGCCGAGCAGAACGGCATCGTGTTCATCGACGAGATCGACAAGGTGGCGCAGCGCAGCGACTACGGCCACTCCGGCGTGTCGCGCGAAGGCGTGCAGCGCGATCTCTTGCCGCTGATCGAAGGCTCGACGGTGGCGACCAAGTACGGCCCGATCAAGACCGACCACATGCTGTTCATCGCCTCCGGCGCGTTCTCGCTGGCCAAGCCGTCGGATCTGATCCCGGAGCTGCAGGGCCGGTTGCCGATCCGCGTGGAGCTCTCCGCACTCAGCGTGGATGATTTCAAGCGCATTCTGCGCGAGCCGCACAACGCGCTCACCAAGCAGTACGCCGCGCTGCTGTCGACCGAAGGCGTGACGCTGGAATTCACCGACGACGGCATCGACCGGCTGGCCGAGGTGGCGTTCCAGGTGAACGAGCGCACCGAAAACATCGGCGCGCGACGCCTGCACACGGTGATGGAGCGGTTGCTGGAACAGATCTCCTACGAGGCTGCCGACAAGAGCGGCGAAACCTGGCGCATCGACGCCGCACAGGTGGACCAGAGCCTTGGCAACCTGAGCCGCGACGAGGATTTGAGCCGCTACATCCTCTGACCCTTCGCCGCCGGCGGTTCCGTCCGGTGCTGGCGCGCCAGCGCCGAGAGCAGCGCGCGCAATGCCGCCGGGCGCACCGGCTTGTGCAGCAACGGGTAGCCCAGCGCCCGCGCGCGCTGCTTGAGCGCGGTGCTGCCATCGGCGGTGATCAACGCGGTGGGTGGCAACGGGTTGCGCACCTTGCGCAAGTCCTGCAGCGCGTGCAGGCCATCGGTGTCGTCGGCCAGGTGGTAGTCGGCGAGGATCAAATCGACCGGGCCGCGCCTTAGCTCTTGCGCCGCGCTCGCCACGTTGCTGGCGGTGCGGCAATCCACGCCCCAGCGGCTGAGCAGCGCGCGCATGCCGTCGAGAATGGCGACGTCGTCGTCCAGGCACAGCACGGTCAACGGCAATTGTTCGTCGCTGCCGGCACGGCGCACGCCCTGGCGCCGCACTGGTGCCGCCGCCGCGCGCGGCACGGTCACCGCAAAGCAGCTGCCGTGGCCTGGGCACGAATGCAGCGCAAGCTGATGGCCGAGCATGGCCGCGATGCGGTCGCAGATCGACAAACCCAGCCCGAGGCCTTTTTCGCCCCACGGCGAGGGCTGATCGAGCCGCTGGAACTCGCCAAAGATGCGCGCCTGCTGATCGGCGGCAATGCCCGGCCCGGTGTCCCACACCTCGATGCGCACGCCTGCGCCGGCGCGCCGCGCGCCCAGCAGCACGCCACCCTCCGGCGTGTAGCGGAAGGCGTTGGAGAGGAAGTTTTGCAGGATGCGGCGCAGCAGTTGCGGGTCACTGCGCACAGCGAGTTTTGTCGGTACCACGGTCAGGCGCAAGTCGCGCTGCTCGGCAAGCACGGCAAACTGGGTGTGCAGCGAATCGAATATCTCGCTCAAGGCCAGGCTGGTCGGTTCCGGGTGGTAGCTGCCCACGTCGAGGCGCGAAGTGTCGAGCAATGCGTCGAGCAAATCCTCGGCCGCGCGGAACGCAGCGTCGATGCGCTCGGCAAGCTGGCACGACTCGGCGTCCAGCTGCGGCTGCGCGCGCAATGCCGACGTGAACAACCGCGCGGCGTTCAGGGGTTGCAGCAAATCGTGGCTGGCGGCGGCGAGAAAGCGCGTCTTGGAAACGTTCGCCGCTTCGGCCACGCGCCGCGCCTGTGCGGTGGCCACCAGCGCCTCGGAGAGCTCCGCCGTGCGCTTTTCGACCCGCTGCTCCAGGGTCTCGTTCGCCTCGATCAACGCCTGTTCGGCACGTTTGTAGGCGGTGACGTCGGTATAGGTGGTGACGTAGCCGCCGCCAGGCAGCGCGCGGCCGCGCATTTCGATGGTGGAGCCGTCGGCGCGCACGCGCTCGAACACGTGCGGCGTGCCGGCGCGCAGGTGACCGATGCGCTTTTGCACGTGGCCGTCCACTTCGCCCGGCCCGCACTCGCCATGCTCGGCGTTCCAGCGGATCAGCTCGGCCACCGGCACGCCGACATACACCATGCCGTCGGGGTAGCCGAAGAGTTCCAAGTAACGCCGGTTCCACGCCACCACGTGCATCTGCGCATCCACCACGCTGATGCCTTGCGACACGTTTTCCAGCGTGCTGGACAGGAGTTCCCGGTTGAAGCGCAGCTCCTGCGAGGCCTCGTCCATCAGCGCCATCGCCTCGGCAATGTCGAGCCCGGAGCCGGACAGCCCGCTCATCAGGATGCGCCGTGCGCTGGCGGCACCGACCGCACCGGCGAGCAGGCGCTCGGTGTGCTGGATCAGCGCGCGGTCGGCCGACTCGCCCGGCTGCAAGGCCTTGCCGCGGCGCCGCTCATAATCGGCGAACGCGCGCTCGGTGCCGCGCTTGCCGACGATGCGGGTGGCGATGGTGCGCAGGTCGGCCACCACCACGCGTCCGCGCCAGTCGCCGGCGCCGCCGCGCTTGGCCGCGTACGGGTGCACGAACAGCGCGGCGTGCAGACGGTCTTCCAGGCTGGGCCGCCAGCGCAGCGATACGAACACCAGGCAACTCACGTTGACCGCCAGCGACCACAAGGTGCCGTGCAAGAGCGGCGTGGCGTTGCTGCCCAGCTGGAACAGATCCTGCGGCCGCAGCCACGCCAACCCGAGCGGGCCTTCCTGCTGCCAGGTGCCGACGTGCAGCATGGCCGGCAGCAGCAGGGTGTACAGCCACACCGCGAAACCGGCGAGCATGCCGGCGGCGATGCCGTGCCGGCTGGCGCCGCGCCAGTACAGCGCGGCAATGATCGCCGGCGCGAGCTGGGCCACGGCGACAAACGCCAGGAGGCCGGTGGCCGCAAGGTTTTCGGTATCGGCCACCAGCCGGTAATAGCCGAACGCCATCGCCACCAGCACCACGATCGCGATGCGTCGCACGCGCAGCACCAGGGTGGACAGATCGCTGCGGCGATCCAGCTCGAGATGGCGCAGGCGCAGCAGTGCCGGCATCACCAGGTCGTTGCTGATCATGGTGGACAACGCGACCGCAGCCACGATCACCATGCCGGTGGCGGCCGAGAACCCGCCCACGAATGCCAGCAGCGTCATCCCGTGGTTGTTCAGCGCCAGCGGCAGGTTCAGCACCCAGGCGTCGGCCAGGCCATCACGCACCAGCGGCAGCTGGGTGCCGGCGGCAACGATCGGCAGCACCGCCAGGCTCACGATCAGCATGTACAGCGGATAGAGCCAGCGCGCGTGCCGCAGGTCGTTGGTGTCCTCGCACTCCACCACGCCGATCTGGAACTGGCGCGGCAGGCAGAACATCGCCACGAACGCGAGCCCGGTCTGCACGAAGAACAGCGCCGGGATGTCCTGGTCGAAACCGGCCGCAACGTGCTGCGTGGTGGGCGCGATGCCCGGCCCGTGCTTCAGCGCGAACAGCGCCAGCGCAACGAACGCCACCAGCTTGATGAGCGACTCGAGCGCGATCGCCAGCACCATGCCGTGATGATGCTCGGTGGCGTCGATGCTGCGCGTACCGAACAAAATGGCGAACACCGCGAGCATGCCGCCGCACCACAGCGCCGGGTCGGTCAACAGCGCGCTGCGCAGGCCCGGCGGCTTGCCGCCCAGCACCGCAAACGACATCGCCACCGCCTTGAGCTGCAACGCGATGTACGGCAGCACGGCGACCACGGCAATCACCGCCACCACCGCCGCCAGGCCGTGCGACTTGCCGAAGCGCGCGCCGATGAAGTCGGCGATCGAGGTGATGTTGCGTTGGCGCGCCACTTCCACCAGCCGGCGCATCAGCCCGAAACCGAAGATCAGGAACAGCGCCGGGCCGAGGTAGATCGGCAGGTAGGCCAGGCCCTCGCGCGCCGCCGTGCCCACCGCACCGTAGAACGTCCACGACGAGCAGTACACGGCCAGCGCGAGGCTGTAGATGATGGGCCGCAGGCGCGGCTGGCGCGGATACAGCGGCCGGCGATCGCCAAACCACGCCACGCCGTAGAGCAGGCCCACATAGCCCAGCGCAACAAGCAGCAGTAGCCAGCCGGCGATCAAGCGTGATTCCCCCGCATGCCATGCCCAGGGTGCGACGCGACTTGTGCCGCGCAGCCGCCATCCGCCAGCATGGGTGCATGCACGCAACTGGCGAATTCAGGACGATCAAGGTAGCAGAGCCCCTGCGGCCTGACGAGATTCACGTGTGGCAGGTGGCGCGCCCCAAAGGCGTGCGACGCGAGCCCCTGCTCGCGCTTTTGGCGGGCTACCTTGGGGTGGCGGTGGGTGACGTGGCGCTGACGACGGGCGAACATGGCCGGCCGGCGCTCGCCCGGCCACTCGCCGGCCGGCTCGATTTCAACTGGTCGCACAGCGGCGAGCTGGCGCTGGTGGCGCTCGCACATGGGGTGGCGCCGGGGATCGACATTGAGCTGGTGCGCACGCGCGCCAGCGCGTTGGAGATTGCCGAGCGGTTTTTCACCCACGCGGAATCCGCCTGGCTGCGCTCGCTGGAGGGCGAACGCCAGCAGCGCGCCTTCTTTGAGTTGTGGACGGCGCACGAGGCGGTGCTGAAGGCTACCGGGAAAGGGATTTCGTTCGGTCTCGACCGGCTGGCCTTCGCCGCCACCGCGCAAGGCATGGCGCTGTGCCACCTCGATGGCGACGACCCGGCGGCGTGGCACGTGCACCCGCTCGAGGTTGGCGCCGCCGCGGTGGCGACGCTGGCGTGGCGCGGCGCCCCGCGGCGCATTCGCTGCTACCCGCTTGCCCCGTAGCGCCAATCGCGGCAGTGTGCATAGACCGTTTCCCACGCGTGTGCCCTGCATGACCCTGCTCAGCGTCAACCTCAACAAGATTGCCGTGTTGCGCAACTCGCGCGGCGGCAGCGAACCCGATATCTGCCGCGCCGCGCAAACCTGCATCGAAGCCGGCTGCGGCGGCATCACCGTGCATCCGCGCCCGGATCAGCGTCACGTGCGCCCCGGCGACGTGCGGGCCCTGGCCGCGATGCTGCGCGGGCGGGTGGAATACAACATCGAAGGCAATCCGTTTGCCGCCGCACGCGGCGACTACCCCGGCCTGATTGCGCTGGCGCGCGAGGTGCATCCCGCGCAAGTGACGCTGGTGCCGGACAGCGACGGCCAGATCACGTCCGACCACGGCTTCACGCTCGCGCGCGATCTCGACACGCTGCGCCCGGTGGTGGCCGAGCTCAACGCCCTGGGCTGCCGGGTCAGCCTGTTCGTCGGCACCGAGCCACAGGACTTCACCCTGGCCAAGGGCATTGGCGTCGCGCGCATCGAAATCTACACTGGCCCGTACGCCGAAGCCTTCGCCGCCGGCAAGCCGGATGCCTTGCTCGCCACCTGCGCCAACACCGCGCGGCTGGCGATGAACGCCGGCCTCGCCGTCAACGCCGGCCACGACCTGAGCCAAGCCAACCTCGGCGCCTTCAAGGCCGCCATTCCTGGCTTGGCCGAGGTTTCCATCGGTCACGCCCTGATCGGCGAGGCGCTGTACCAGGGCCTGGCCACCACCGTGCGCAACTATCTGCAGATTTTGCGCTGAGCGGCCCAGCCGGCGGCGCCCGTTGCCTGGTTCCATTGCTGGTGGGTCGGGATTTATCCCGCCGAGGCCCTTCGCAAAGAGCCCGTCGGGCTGAAACCCGACGCGGCCTTGCGCAAGAAGCCGGTCGGGATAAATCCCGCCCGCCCCACGGAAACATTGCCACTCGCCGCAGGCAGCTTTGCCAAATCCCACATCCCCAATACCGACCCGCAAAAACGCCAACCCCCGCACGGGGCGGGGGTTGGCGCGGGTAACGCGGTCGAGCGGTATTACTGGTTGTCGCCTTCGGTGAAACCGATCTTGACCAGGTTGTACTGCTTGGCGTCGGCCAGCACGGTAGCGACGTACTGGTAGGCGACGGCGTCCGCAGCCTTGATCTGGATTTCCGGCTGGTTGGTCTGCTGCGCCACCACCGCGAACTGCGCCTTGAGGCCGTTCTCGTCCACCGGCGTGTTGTTCCAGTAGAGCGCGCCGCCCTGGTCGATCTTGAGATTGATCGGCTCCGGCGGGTTCTCCGGCTGGTGCACGTTGGGGTTGGGCTGGGGCAGATCGATCTTGATCTTTTCCAGCGGGATCGGCGCCGTGATCATGAAGATGATCAACAGCACCAGCAGCACGTCGACCAGCGGCGTGACGTTGATTTCGGCCATCGGGCCGGAGGATTTCTGCACACCTGCCATCGTTACTGCTCCCCGGCGCTCGGCAACGGCGCTTGCGTCATGAAACCGACATGCACCATGCCCTGGCCCTTGGCATCACCGATGGCCTTGCGCACCACCTTCCATTCGATGTTCTTGTCGGCACGAATCTGCAGCTCCGGCTGCGGCGATTTCTGCGCCTCGATCGCCAGCTGGCCCTTGAGCTCCTGCTCGGACACCTGGTGATCCTGGTAGTACATCGTGCCGTCTTCCTTGATGGCGAGGTCGAGCGGGGGCGTATCGATTTTCGCCTCGTCGCTCTTGGGGTTGGCAAGCGGCACCGTGACGGTGATCGGATGCGACATCAAGGGCGCGGTGATCATGAAGATGATCAGCAGTACCAACATCACGTCGACCAGCGGCGTGACGTTGATATCCGACATCGCGCCGCCATCGGAATTTGCGGCCATGATTCGGTTCCTCGCTGATTACTTGACGCGCGAGCCGGTCGCGAAGAAGTCGTGCAGGTCATGCGCGAATTCATCGAAGCGGGCAAAGATCACGCGGTTCGAGCGGTTGAACGCATTGAAGGCGAACACGGCCGGGATGGCGGTGAACAAGCCGATGGCGGTCATGATCAGCGCTTCGCCGACGGGGCCGGCCACGGCGCTCATCGAGGCGTTGCCGGTGGCGGCAATGCGGATCAAGGCGTGGTAGATGCCCCACACGGTACCGAGCAGGCCGACGTACACGGCGGCGGAACCGACGGTGGCGAGCAGCGTCAAGCCGGTTTCCATCCGCAGCGTTTCGCGGGCCACGGCCTGGCGCAAGGCACGGTCGAGGAACTCGGAGCGGCTGAGCGACTGGGCCAGACCGTTGTTCTCGGCTACCGCCTGCTGGTGATGGGCCACCGCAGCCGCGGCGTCCAGCGCGATCTTGGAGAACGGTTCGCCCTTGGGCTGGGCTTCGAGCTCGCGGATGGCATCCTGCGTGGAGGGGTTGCCCCAGAACGCATCGATCACCTTGTTGGCGCGCGACGACACCACGAAATTGCGGATGGTGTTGGCGATGATGAAGTACCACGACAACAGCGAGAGCACCACCAAGACGACGAAGACGATCCAACCCAAAGCGTCGAAGTTCTCGGCGAGGTTGGCGAAGCCCATCTGCTTCATGGCTTCCGAATTGGTGTTGCCGGTTGGTGCAGGAGTCTGTAGGAACATAACGCTACCCTTGGAAAGTCAGGCGGGAACGGTGAGGACGGTAACCGGTATTACAGGTTGTTGAGGTTGAAAGTGACGGGCACGCGGGCGTAACCCTCCACCTTCTTGCCATTCTTGACTTCGGGATTGAAGCGCCACTTGCGTGCCGCCTCGATCGCCGCGCGATCAAGCTCGTGGTATCCGCTGGACTTGTCCACCTGGATATCCTTCGGCGAACCGTCAACGCCCACCAGGATCAGCAACGTCACGGTACCTTCGTGGCGCTGGCGGATGGCCTGCGGCGGATACTTCGGCTGGATCCGGCTGTTGTAGCTGAGATCCGAACCAGCAGCGATGTCCGCGGGCGGCGCCGGGGGTGCCGGCGGCGCGGGCGGCGCTGCGGCCACCGCGTTTTGCGACACCTCGGAAACCGGCGGCGGTGGAGCCGGCGGCGGCGGAGTCGGCGGCGGAACCACCTGCTTGATGATCTTCGGCGGCGGCTGCTTGGGCGGCTCCGGCGGCGGCGGCGGCGGCGGCGGCGGCGGCGGCGGCGGTTCGATGAAGTTCACCTGCACGATCTGATCTTTCTTGACGTGCTTCTGGGTGCCGGACGCCATTGGCGCCATCAGCACGAGGAACGCGAAAGCATGCAGACCGATGGCAAACGCCAACGCCAGGGTGCGCTTCCAACTGAACCCCTCGCGCTCTGTGTCTTCGTTACTTGAGGCCATCTGGGACTAATCGGGAACTGGGAACGGAGAAAGCGTTGCCGCAAGCTTGCCGAGTGTCGTCCGACCTATGGACGGCATCGACCGCTTGGGCTACGCAGGGAAGGTTCGAACGGTACAACAGCATTCGGCTTTTGTATAGCACCCATGCCTTGGTCGAATGGACGTCCATTTGCAAACATGGGTGCGGCAGCCGCCTGCTTACTTGCCAGCGGCCTGCTTGCGCAGCCAATCCTGGGCCTTGGCCGCGGTTTCCGGATCCTTGGCGGCCGCCTTCATGGCGGCGATCGCCGCCGGCTTGTCCTTGAGCTGGCGGTTCGACTCGGCAAGCAACATGTAAGCGTTGCCCTTGTGCTTGACGCCCTTGGCCAGCGCCTTGGTGAGCCAAGTGCGGGCATCGCCAAACTTCTGCTGCTGGAAGTAGACGCGGGCGATGGAGTTGTCGAGCTCGCCATCGGTCGCCAGCGGGGCGCCCTGCTGGTAGTAGCCCAACGCCTTGGCATCGTTCTCGCCGATGGCGGCAGCGTCGCCGGCGAGCTTGTAGTGGTCGGCGCTGGGCTTGATCGCGCCCTTGGCCACGCCATCGTCGAACACCTTGAGCGCATTGGCGCTGCCGGTCTTCAGATCGCCGCCGTTTTGCGCCTGCAGCAGGTAGGCCTTGACCAGGTTGACCCAGTCGCCCTCGTCCTTCAGCGCGCCATTGGTGCGCCCCTGCTCCAGCACCTTGATGGCGCCGGCGTAATCCTGTTGCTGCAGGAGGATGGCGCTGGCGTTGTGCAGCATGCCGCTGTCGGTCGGGTTCTTTTCATATTCGGCCACCGCCATCTTGGCCGCGTCGGCACCCTGCCCCGATTCGGCATAGCTCGCCATCAGGATCTGGTTCCAACTGTCCTTCGGCTTGTCGGTCAGCGACTTGGCCTTCTGGATGGCCGCAATCGCTTCCGGATATTTGTTGAGGCGGTAGTAGTCGTTGCCCGCGAGTGCATAGGAGTCGGCGGTTTCGCGCTTGCCCTCATCGCGCCACTTCTGCAGCGTGTCGAGCGAGGCCTGGTATTGCTGGTCCGCCTGGTAAAGCTGGGCCAGCTCGTACATCAGGCCGAAATAGGTGTCGTTGGGCATCACGCCGATGTCGATCGACTTTTTCAGCATGCTGATCGCGGTCTTGACATCGCCCGCATTGAAATTGACGTTGGCGAGGCCTTGCAGGGCAATCGCCTGCGCGTACTTGCTTTTGCTGCTGTCGATGATCGGCTGCAGCAGCTGTTCCGCCTTGGCCTTGTCCCCGCCATTGACCGCGTCCAGACCTTCGTTCAGCGTCTTCTGTTCTTTTGCGCTGGTGAGATCCAGCTTGGGCGCAACCCGGGTGGTGTTGGGGTATTCGGTCTTCTGCGGTGCCGGCTTGTCCTTTGCACAAGCGGGTGCCGCGGCAAACGTCAAGGCCAGCGCGGCGCCAGCGAGCATGGTGAACAAGGGCGTGTGCTTCATGACGATCCTCGTGTCGGGTGGTGGTTTACGCGCAACGGCGTAGGGGATCGCAGAGCCTACTCTGACGCCGCGGTGAATGACAAGCGGCGTTGCGGCAAAAAAGCTCTTGCGAGATCAACCACTTGCGCGCGTACACGCCATACCCTCACGCACGGCACGGCCGGTGCGTGAGGCGATGGGCGGCGGCGCAGCGATCCCTCAAATATCGAGGTTGGCGACCTTGAGCGCGTTTTCCTCGATGAAATCGCGGCGCGGTTCGACCGCTTCGCCCATCAACATCGAGAACATCTGGTCGGCAACGTAGGCATCCTGGATGCCCACCTGCAACATGCGCCGGGTTTCCGGGTTGACCGTGGTTTCCCACAGCTGCTCGGGGTTCATTTCGCCCAGGCCCTTGAAGCGCTGGATGGTGCGGCCCTTCTTGGCCTCGTCAAGCAACCAGCTGCGCACGTCGGCAAACCGCAGGACGCCCCGCGAGGCGTTGCCGCGCTGGATCACGGCGTCGGGCTGGATGAGCCCATCAAGCGCCTGGCTGACCGCGAGGATCGGGCGGAACTCCGGGCCGGCGAGGAACGGGCGCGGCAGCAGCAGCGTATACGACAGGCCGTGCTGATCACGGGTCACTTCGATGGCGGCCGGATGCTCATCCTGCGCGGGGCGCAAGGCCAGTTGGTAGCGTGGCTTGCCGAGGCCGCGCGTGGCAAGGCTCCGTTCAACGCCAGCCAGCCACCCCTGCATCGCCGCGACGTCGTCCCACAAGGCGGGCGTCAGCGGCGTGTGTTCGAGCAGCGCGGCCAGCACGCTGGTGTCGAAGCGGTGGCCGAGGCGCTCGATCTGGTCGAGCGCGTGCTGGTAGTCACGCAACAGTTTTTCCAACCGTTCGCCGGTGATCGGCGGCGCATGCGGATCGGCGATGAAGGCGGCGTTGTCGACCGCGCTGGAGATCAGATAGGCGTTGAGCGCCTCGTCGTCCTTGAGGTAGATCTCCTGCTTGCCCTGCTTGAGCTTGTACAGCGGCGGCAGGCCGATGTAGACGTGGCCGCGCTCGATCAGCTCCGGCATCTGGCGGTAGAAGAAGGTGAGCAGCAAGGTGCGGATGTGGGCGCCGTCGACGTCGGCATCGGTCATGATGACGATGTGGTGGTAGCGCAGCTTGTCGGGGTTGTAATCCTCTTTGCCGATGCCGGTGCCGAGCGCGGTGATGAGGTTGCCGACCTCGGCCGAGGACAGCATCTTGTCGAAGCGCGCCTTCTCCACGTTGAGGATCTTGCCCTTGAGCGGCAGCACCGCCTGGGTCTTGCGGTTGCGGCCCTGCTTGGCCGAGCCGCCGGCCGAATCGCCCTCGACCAGGAACAGCTCGCACAGCGCGGGGTCCTTCTCCTGGCAATCGGCGAGCTTGCCGGGCAGCCCGGCGATGTCCAGCGCGCCCTTGCGGCGGGTCATTTCGCGCGCCTTGCGCGCCGCCTCGCGGGCGCGCGCCGCGTCGACCACCTTGCCGGCGATGACTTTGGCGTCGTTCGGGTGTTCGAGCAGGAATTCGCCCAGTTTTTCGTTGACCGCCTGCTCCACCGCAGTTTTGACCTCGCTGGAGACCAGCTTGTCCTTGGTCTGCGAGGAGAACTTGGGGTCGGGCGCCTTGACCGAGAGCACCGCGATCAGCCCCTCGCGCATGTCGTCGCCGGAGAGCCCGACCTTGGCGTTTTTCGCCAGGCCTTCCTTTTCGATGTAGTTCTGCAGCGTGCGGGTCAGCGCGGCGCGGAAACCGGTGAGATGGGTGCCGCCGTCACGCTGCGGGATGTTGTTGGTGAAGCAGAACATCGTTTCGTTGTAGGCGTCGGTCCACTGCATCGCGACCTCGACCGTGATGCCACCCGGCTCGCTGGCGGCCAGGCTGATCACGCTTGGGTGCAGCGTGGTCTTCATCTTCGCGAGATGTTCGACGAAGGAGCGGATGCCGCCGGAGTACGCAAAGACATCGCGGCGCTCTTCGCCGCGCTGGTCCACCAGCTCGATCCGCACGCCCGAATTGAGGAACGCCAGCTCGCGCAGGCGCTTGGCCAGCACGTCGTACTGGAATTCGATGTTGGTGAAGGTGAGCGTGCTCGGGTGAAAGCGCACCATCGTGCCGCGACGGTCGGAATCAGCCGTGACCTTGAGCGGGTACACCGGCTCGCCCAAGGCGTATTCCTGCTGGTGCTCGTGGCCGTTGCGCCAGATCGTCAGCCACAGGTGGTCGCTGAGCGCGTTGACCACGGAGACGCCGACGCCATGCAAGCCACCGGAAACCTTGTACGAATTGGCGTCGAACTTGCCGCCGGCGTGCAGCACCGTCATCACCACTTCGGCGGTGGAAACGCCCTCTTCCTCATGGATGCCCACCGGGATACCGCGGCCATTGTCGGAAACGCTGACCGAACCATCCTCCAGAATGGTGACCACGATGTGGTCGCAAAAGCCGGCCAGGGCCTCGTCAATGGCATTGTCGACCACCTCGAACACCATGTGATGCAACCCGGTGCCGTCATCGGTGTCGCCGATGTACATGCCGGGGCGCTTGCGGACGGCCTCCAGGCCTTTCAGCACCTTGATGTTGCTGGCGTCGTAGTGCGAATTGGCGGGGTTGGTCGGCTCGTTCATGCGGCTTCCGGTTCCTTGTTGGCGACGGACGCATCACGCAAGGGAGGGCCGCGCGACGCAATACGTCATTATAGCAGTCGCGTCACCTGCCCCTGTTCCACGTGAAACAGGCAGTGCGGACGATCACGCAAAGACTCCGGCATGCTGGTACCGGTCACCAGCACCTGGGCCGAGCTTGCTGCCAACAGGTCAACCAGGGTCGCCTGGTGCGCAGCGTCCAACTCCGAAGCAAGATCGTCGAGGCACACGATGGGCCACTCGCCGGTTTGCGCCGCCAGCAACTCGGCCTGCGCCAGCACGCAAGCCAGTGCGGCCAGTTTCTCCTGCCCGCGCGACAAGTGTTCCCGCTGTGGTGCCGCCGCGAACGTCAATGACCAATCGGCACGGTGGGCGCCCGCCGTGGTGTGCCCGCGCCCGAGATCCTTGCCGCGTTGTTCGGCGAGTTGCATCGCCAGGTCGTCCGCTTCGCCCCACCCGCGCCGATAGCGCAACTCCGCCATGCCAAGTTCGGGCAGCAAGGTTTGCGCCGCCGCGAGCAGCAAGGGGCGTAGCGCCGTGAGGTAATCCGCACGCAGGGTATCGATGGCGCGCGCGTGCTGGCCCAACTCCTGTTCCCATGGCGCGTACAGCGCCGAATCAGGTGGCGTTCCCGCGCGCAGCAGGCTGTTGCGCTGACGCAGCGCGCGTTGATAGCGCCGCCACGTTTCCAGGTAACCGTGTTCCACGTGAAACACGCCCCAGTCCAGAAACTGGCGGCGTTCCTCCGCACCACCGGCCATCAGTCCATGCGAACCCGGCTCGAAACAAGTCACCGCACACTCGCCGATCAACACCCCGAGTGCCACCACCTCGCCGTCCAGTCGCGCTTCCCAGCGCGCGCCATCCCGGCCAAGTCCCAGGCGGCGTGCGCTGCCACCGGCGTGCCGTACCTCGGCATAGACCGCAAGTCGGCGTTCACCCCGCGCCAGCAAAGCCTCGCGTGCGCCACTGCGGAACGAACGTGCGTGCGAAAGCACGTAGGCAGCTTCCAGCACGCTGGTCTTGCCGGCGCCATTGGCGCCGATCAGCACGTTGAGGCCATCTCCCAGCGATAAATCCACCGCCCGCAGGCAGCGCACACCCTGCACCCGCAAACGTTCCAGCTTCATGCCGGGCGCGCCATGCGAAAGCGCCGGGATGATGAGTCATCATCCCGGCGCTCGAAGTGGCAGCATGGATCGCCTAGCCCCATCGGTTACAGCCGCAATGGCATGACCACGTGCCGTGCGTCTTCGCTGTCGCTCTCCTGGATCAGGCAACTGGATTGCGCATCACGCAGGCTGAGCTTGACCTTCTCGCCGCGCAGCGCGCCCAGCGCGTCCAGCAGATAACCGACGTTGAAGCCGACCGAAAGGTCGTCGACGTGGGTTTCGGCTTCCACTTCTTCCACCGCCTCTTCCTGCTCGGGGTTGTGCGCCACCAGCCGCAGCTTGCCGGGAGACAGCTCAAGCTTCACGCCACGGTATTTCTCGTTGGACAGGATCGCCGCGCGTTGCAGGGCGCCGCGCAATACCTCGCGATCCAGCACCGCAATCTTGTCCGCCCCCAGCGGAATGACAGCCTCGTAATCCGGGAACCGACCGTCGATCAGTTTGGAGGTGAATGTGACCCCGCCGCGCCGTACGCGCAGGTGGTTGCGGCCGAACTCCAGTTCCACCACGCCGTCGCCGGTTTCCAGCAGCCCAACCAGCTCGTTCACGCCCTTGCGCGGAATGATGATCTGGCGTCGGGTACTGACCGTGGTTGCCAGATTGGTCTCTTTCATGGCCAGCCGGTGACCGTCGGTGGCGACGCAACGCAGACTGTGTTCCTGCAGGTCGAGCAGCATGCCATTCAAGTAATAGCGCACATCCTGGTTGGCCATCGCGAAACTGGTGCGTTCCATCAGGTCGCGCAGCGCCTCTTCGGGCAGCGTCACTTTTTCCACCAGCTCGATCGACTCGATCAACGGGAACTCGCTGGCAGCCAGTGTCGTCAGGGTGAAGCGGCTGCGTCCGGCGCTAACCGCCACGCGTTCCCCGTTCTGCTTGAAATCCACACTGACGCCATCGGGCAGGGCGCGGATGATGTCGAACAGCTTGCGCGCGGGGATGGTGGTTTCGCCGTCCACCAGTTTGTCTGCGGCTGCGGTGGCAATCATCTCCACCTCAAGATCGGTGCCGGTCAGCGAGACCTGGTCGTTGGCGACTTTCACCAGCAGGTTGGCCAGTACTGGCAGCGTTTGTCGGCGTTCGACGACCCCGACCACTTGTTGCAGTGGTTTGAGCAACGCTTCCCGCTGGATGCTGAATTGCATGTGTGCGCGTCCTCTATGCCTGCTGTTCTGTCTTTAAAAAGAGTTGGTAGTTGTTGTGGTCGGCGTGGATAAGTGCATTTCGTCGATTAAACCATGTAAATCAATAACCTGCGCTACCTTCATGGGGTGCGGAAGGTGGTTGCGATGGCGTGGACGAAATGTGGACAACTTTGCGTCGGTACTCACCCACCCATTATCCACAGCTTTCCCCCGAGCTTATCAAGAACTTGTGCGACGAGCGGCGAAAAACCTCAACCGGTAAGGGTGCGAATGAGCTGTTCCCAGTCCTGGCGCATGCGGACATCCGATTCGCACAGCTTTTTGATCGTGCGGCAGGCGTGCAGCACCGTGGTGTGGTCGCGGCCGCCAAAGGCCTCGCCAATTTCCGGCAGGCTGTGGTCGGTCAGCTCCTTGGACAGCGCCATCGCCACTTGTCGCGGCCGCGCCAGCGAGCGCACGCGGCGCTTGGAGAGCAGATCCTGCAGGCGAATGTTGAAGTACTCAGCCACCATCTTCTGGATGTTGGGTACCGTGATCGCCTGCGCATGGGTGGCCAGCAGGTCGCGCAGGGTTTCCTCGGCGAAATCCGCGGTGATCGGCTTGCCGTAGAAGTTGGCGCGGGCTGCCAGCGTATTGAGCGCGCCTTCCAGGTCGCGCACGTTGGAGCGGATGCGTTTGGCCAACAGCATGGCCACGTCCTCGCCCAGCGCCACGTTCTTTTCCTGTGCCTTGGATAAAAGAATCGCTGCGCGCGTCTCGAAATCCGGCGGTTCGATCGCCACGGAAAGCCCCCAGCCCAGGCGGGATTTCAGCCGCGGCTCGAGCTTGTCCACCTCTTTGGGGTAGCGGTCGCAGGTGAGGATGATCTGCTGCTTGGATTCGAACAACGCGTTGAACGTGTGGAAAAACTCCTCCTGCGTGGTGTCCTTGCCGGCGAAGAACTGGATGTCGTCGATCAAGAGCGCATCCACCGAGCGGAAGCGCAGCTTGAACTGGTCCATGCTCTTGGTGCGCAGCGCCTCGATCATGGAACCCACGAACTGTTCGGAGCGCAGGTACAGCACCTTGCATGCCGGGTTGTTCCGGCACATCAGGTTGCCGGCGGCATGCATCAAATGGGTCTTGCCCAGGCCGGTGCCGCCGTACAGCAACAAGGGGTTGTAGGCGCTGCCGGGGTTTTGCGCCACCTGCATCGCCGCCGCCTTGCCGAGCTGGTTGGATTTGCCTTCGATGAAGGTTTCGAACGTATAGTGCGGGTCGAGATTGTGGTGCCAGGCGGGTTGTGGTGCCGCCGCCGCCGTCGCGCCGTTGCCGGTCGCGCTATGCGCCGGCTCGCGCGCCACGCTGCTGGAGCCCACTTCGAGCCGCACCGCCAGCGGGTGGCCGGCAAGCTGGCCGAGCAGGGTGGTGATCTGCGCCAGGTATCGTTCGCGTACGGCATCCAGGGTGTACGGGTTCGGCGCATACAGCGCCAGTCCGGCGTCTTCTTCGCGGGCCTGCAGCGGCATCAGCCAGGTATGCAGATCCTCGGCGCTCAATTCGCCTTCCAGACGCTCAAGGCAGCGCCGCCACAGCTCACTCATGAAATCTTTTGTCCACAGGCAGGGGCGCTTGCGCGCAGGGTGGATCAGGAAGTCTACCAGCACGCTTGGGCGTGGCTCGCCCACCGTTCGTCCACCATCTTGCCCACAACACGAAAGCCGGGGATTTGACAGCCTGCGGCGGCGCACCACATAATCGCCAACCTTTTCACCGTCATTCATTCCCTTCGGAGCAACGCCATGAAGCGGACTTTCCAGCCCAGCAAGCTCAAGCGCGCGCGCACTCACGGCTTCCGTGCCCGCATGGCCACCGCCGACGGCCGCAAGGTGCTCAACGCCCGCCGCGCCAAGGGCCGCAAGCGCCTGATCCCGTAAGCGGCGCGCAGGACATGCGTGCTGCCGGCCTGCCGCGTGCCATGCGGTTGCGTCAGGCCAGCGAGTTTCAAGCGTTGCGCACGAGCAGCGGCCGCCTTGGTGGCCGCTGTTTTCATTTGCGCTACCGACCCAACGGTTTGCCGCATGCGCGGCTGGGGCTGGCGATCTCCAAGCGCGTGTCCAAGCTGGCGGTGGAGCGCAACCGCCTGAAGCGCCTGCTGCGCGAGTCGTTTCGCCGCGTTCGCGCCGGACTGCCCGCGGTGGATATCGTGGTGATGGCGCGCAACGAGGCCGCCGGCCGGCCCGGTGCGGAACTTCTCGCCGATGCCGAGGCTCTGTGGCAACGGCTCGCCGCAGCACCATTGCCACCCGCGCCGCCCGCCAACAACCATTGATGCCGATGCACGCGCCCGCCACAATCGCGCGTTGACCTTCTTCCGCCCCTTGTGGCTGCGTGCCGCGTGGCGTCGCCCGGATCCGTGACACGATGAAACAAACCCGCAATTTTCTCCTGTTCGCCCTGCTTGCCGTGGCGTATTTCCTGTTCATGGCCTGGGAGAAGGACTACCTGCAGCCGCCCGCGCCGCCCGCGGCCGCCGCCGCGACCGCCAGCGCGGCGACCGTGCCGAATGCACAGGTGCCCAGCGCACCGGTGCCGACGGCCGCGGCCCATGGCGCCCCGCCCACGGTGGCCACCAGCGCCAACCCGTCTGCGCCGACACCGCTCGTCACCGTCGACACCGATGTGCTGCACCTCACCATCGATACCCGCGGCGGCAGCCTGATCCGCGCCAAGCTGCTCGATTACCTGGTGACGCCGCGCACGCGCAAGGATCCGCACCCGGCGCCGATCACGGTGTTCGACGACAGCGACACGCATTACTTCGTGGCGCAAAACGGCTTGGTGAGCAGCAGCGATCCGGCCGCTGCCGACCAGCCGAATCATCTGGCCGTGTTCAGCGCCGCGCAGGCCAGCTACCGACTCGCGCCGGGCCAGAACGAGCTCGACGTGCCGCTGACCTGGAAGGACGCCAAGGGCCTCACCGTCACCAAGACCTACCGCTTCACCCGCGGCAGCTACGTGGTGACGCTCGACCAGAAGGTGACCAACGGCGGCACCACGCCGTGGCAGGGCAATGCGTACACCCAGCTCCTGCGCACCGAGCCGCCGCATACCGGCAACTGGATCAAGAACATGTCCGATCCGGAAGCGCGCAGCTTCCAGGGCGCGGCCTGGTACACCGGCGAGAAGTTCGAGAAGCTGTCGTTTGCCGATTTCAAGAAGCCGGATGACCGCCTGAGCGCCAGCTTCAAGGGCGGCTGGGCGGCGATGCTGCGGCTGTATTTCTTTGCCGCATGGATTCCGCCCGCCGGCGAAACCGCGAGCTACGCGACCGACACCGTGAACCCCGACAGCGCGCACCCGCGCTATCTGATCCGCGCGATGGGGCCGACGCTCAGCGTGGCGCCGGGGCAGAGCGCGGATGCGACGTCACGTCTGTACGTCGGGCCCAACCTGCAGGGCAAGCTCGACGCGATTGCGCCCGGGCTCGACCTCACCATCGACTACGGCATGTTCAAGATCCTCGCGGTGCCGATGCATGGCATCCTCGCAATCTTCCACGCCGCGGTGCGCAACTGGGGCCTGGCGATCATCCTGCTGGTGCTGCTGATCAAGGGCGCCACTTGGAAGCTCACCGCCATCCAGTACCACTCGGCGGCGAAGATGCGCAAGCTGATGCCGCGCATGAAGGCGCTCAAGGAGCGCTACGGCGACGACAAGCAAAAGCTGCAGCAGGCGCAGATGGAGCTGTACAAGAAGGAGAAGGTCAACCCGATGTCGGGCTGCCTGCCGATGCTGATCGTGCTGCCGGTGTTCTACGGCCTGTTCTACGTGCTGGAGTACTCGCTGGAGCTGCGCCAGGCAGCGTTCCTGTGGATTCCCGACCTCAGCGCACCGGATCCGTACTACATCCTGCCCATCATCTACGCCATCGTGATGATCGGCACCCAGCTCCTGAACCCGGTGTCGGCCGGCATGGACCCGACCCAGGCGAAGATGATGAAGGCGATGCCGCTGCTCTTCACCGTGATGTTCGCCTTCTTCCCCTCTGGCCTGTGCCTGTACTACGCAGTGAACGGCATCGTCGGCCTCGGCCAGCAATGGTGGATCACCCACCACGTCGATCGCGAGGAAGCGGCGAAGGCGGCGTAGGCGCGCCATCCCCGACAGCTGCTCTCGTGAGGCGGCTGTCGGGCTGAAGCCCATCGGGGCTTTGCGCTCGCCGCAGGCGGCGCTGTCAAATCCCGAATCCCCTATCCCGAATCCCGGCTTTCCGCCTACCCTGCTCCGCATGAGCGAAACCACGGACACCATCGCCGCGATCGCCACGGCGCCCGGTGCCGCTGGCGTCGGCATCGTGCGCGCCTCCGGCCCGGCGGTGCCGGCCATCGCGGCGGCGCTGCTCGGCCATGCGCCGCAGCCACGCCATGCGCACTTTGCCGCGTTTCGCGCCGCCGATGGCGAGCTGGTCGACCACGGCATCCTGCTGCTGTTTCCGGCGCCGGCCTCGTACACCGGCGAACACGTGCTGGAGCTGCAGGGCCACGGCAGCACCGTGCTGCTCGATGCGCTGCTGGCGCGCCTGTGCGAACTCGGCGCGCGGCTGGCGCGGCCGGGCGAATTCACCGAGCGGGCGTTCCTCAACGGCAAGCTCGACCTGGCCCAGGCCGAAGCCGTGGCCGATCTCGTCGCCGCGCACTCGCGAGCTGGCGCGCGGGCGGCGCTGGCCTCGATGCAGGGCGTGTTCTCGCGCAAGGTGCAGGGACTGCTCGATGCGCTCATTGCCCTGCGCGTGCACATCGAGGCGGCGATCGACTTTCCCGAGGAGGAGATCGACTTTCTCGCCGATGGCGCCATCACCCGTCAGCTCGCAGCCCTGCGCGCCCAGCTTGCTGAATTGCTGCGCGAAACCCGGCGCGGCGTGCGCCTGACCGACGGCCTGCGGGTCGCCATCGTTGGCCGACCGAATGTCGGCAAGTCGAGCCTGCTCAACGCGCTGGCCGGGCGCGACCGCGCCATCGTCACCCCGGTCGCCGGCACCACCCGCGACGTGCTGCGCGAGGCCGTCGCGCTCGACGGCCTCGTGCTGGAACTTGCCGACACCGCCGGCCTGCGCGAGACGGACGACCTGGTGGAAGCCGAAGGCGTGCGCCGCGCGCAGGCGGAGCTGGCGCGCGCCGACGCCGCACTGCTGGTCACCGACGAAGCGCACGCGCAGGCCGATCTCGCCTTCTTCGCTGCACTGCCCGCCAGCGCCGCGCGCCTGGTGCTGGTCAACAAGATCGACCTCACGGCAACCTTGCCGCATGCGGAAACGCGCGTCGATGCGCACTGGTTGTGGGCGTCGGCAAAAACCGGCGCCGGCCTCGATGCGTTGCGCACGATGCTCAAGGAACTGGCCGGTGCGAACGCCGGCGAAGGCGCCTTCAGTGCCCGCCGCCGCCACGTGCAGGCGCTGCAAACCGTGGGGGAGCACCTTGATCGCACCGCGCAAGCCCTCGCCGTCAGCCGCGCCGGCGAACTCGCCGCCGAAGAGTTGCGGCAGGCCCAGCAAACCCTCGGCGAAATCACCGGCGCCTACACCAACGACGACTTGCTCGGCGCGATCTTTTCGAGCTTCTGCATCGGCAAGTAGGCCCCGCTACGGAATGCGTGCTGGCCTCAGTTATGCTGGCCGGCAGCCGCGGATGGCTGTGCATCGGGTGGACGAACGGTGGCATTCAACGAAGAGGAGACGCGGTTCCACCTGATCGACCCGGTGCTGCGCGCGAAGGGCTACGACGACCCGCAGCGGGTCAAGCTGGAAACCCCGGCACCGGTCGAACCGACCGGCCCCAGGGGGCGGCGGCGCAAGGGCAGCGGGCGTACCGACTACCTCTTGTGCGTGCAGGTAGGCAACATGCCAAAGCCGCTGCCGGTGGCCGTGCTGGAAGCCAAGCGCGAAACCGAGGACCCGCTCAAGGGCATGCAGCAGGCCAAGGGTTATGCCGACTGCGCGCGCTTCGACGTGCAGTACGTGTTTGCCAGCAACGGCCATCTCTACGGCGACTACGACAAGCCCAGCGGCCAGCAGACCGGGCCCCACCCGCTCGCGGATTTTCCGCCGCATGCCGACCTGTGCGCCCGCTACGCCAGGGACAAGCACATCGACCTGGGTCGGCCCGATGCCGCCGTACTGTTCCAGGCCGACAGCCCGGCATGGAACAAGGCGCGCTACTACCAGGATGCGGCGATCCGCGCCGCGCTGGAAAAGATCCTCCGCGAGCGTGCCGCCGGCCATGCGCCGCGCGTGCTGCTGACGCTGGCCACCGGCGCCGGCAAGACCATCATTGCCACCAACCTTTTGTGGCGCATGGCGCAGGCCGGGCTGCTGCCCAAGCCCGCGCTGTTCCTGTGCGACCGCGACGAATTGCGCGAGCAGGCCTACACCAAGCTCAAGGCTGCCTTTGGCGGCAACGTGCGCATCGTGCAGACCGTGCACGGGGCCAATGCCGCGGCCAACGCGCGCATCCACATCGCCACCTACCAGACCCTGGGCATCGACGGCGACGGCGACGGCAGTTTCCTCACCGAGCATTACCCCGAGAACGCCTTCAGCATCATCGTCATCGACGAGTGCCACCGCTCAGCGTGGGGCCAGTGGTCGCAGGTGCTCGCGCGCAACCCCGACGCCATCCACCTCGGCCTCACCGCCACCCCGCGCAAGCTGAAAGAGCGCGAGCACGCCAGCGCCGAAGAAGCGGCCGACCATGCCATTACCGCGCACAATCTGCGCTACTTCGGCGAGCCGGCCTATGTCTATACCCTGGCCCAGGCGCAAGAGGACGGCTACCTGGCGGCGTGCGAAATCGTCAAGCGCAAGCCCAGCATCGACGCCCGCGTGTTCACCCGCGGGGAAATCCTCGCCGCCGGCGTGAAGGACCTCAAGACCGGCAAGCCGCTCACTGCCGACGACCTCGCCAAGGCCACATACACCGGCAAGGATTTCGACGACGAGCTGTTCATCGACCTGCGCACGCCAGCCATGTGCGCCGACCTGTTCAAGCTGCTGTGCGAAAACGGCGGGCCAGAGCAGAAAGCCATCGTCTTCTGCACCCGCGACCTGCACGCCGACCGCGTGGCGATGCACCTGAACAACCTTTACGCCGCCTGGTGCCAGGCCCATGGCCACGAGCGCAAGGACGACTACGCGTTCAAGTGCACCGCCGCCGGCGGCGCGGACAAGATCGCGGTCATGCGCGGCTCGGGCGAGCGCGCCTTCATTGCGTGCACGGTGGATTTGCTGGAAGCGGGCGTGGACATCGAGCGCCTCAACGCCGTGGTGTTTTTCCGCTACCTGCAATCGTCGATCAAGTTCTACCAGATGGTGGGGCGCGGCACCCGCATCGACGAGGCCACGCACAAATACAAGTTCTGGCTGTACGACTACACCGGCGTCACCGACCTGTTCGGCACCGAATTCATCAGCGCGCCGCCGCGCACCGGCGGTGACGGCCAGGACGGCGGCGATGCGGGTGGTGGCGAAGGCGACCCGGACACCCCCTACCCGTCCGCCAACCCGGTGCCGGTGATGCGTCTTGGCGACAGCGAGCACGTGGTGATCACGCCGCAGGGCCGCTGCATCCTGACCAACCGCAACGGCGTCGCCACGCCGATTCCGGTGGACGACTACCGCCGTGAGGTCATCGCCCGTGTGCTGGCCGAAGCGCACGACCTGGGCGACTTCCGTGCGCTGTGGATCGAGGCGCGCAAGCGCCGCCAGCTGATCGACCACCTGCTGGGCGACAACTTCAACCCGGAATTCATCCGTTCGGCGGAACACATGGGCGAGTTCGACCTGTTCGATTTCTTCGGCAAGTACGGCTACCACGCCCGCGCGCTCAAGCGCCCCGAGCGCGGTGTCGCCTATCTGCAAACCAACGCCGCATGGTTCGCCGCCATGCCGCCGCCATCGGCCACCGTGCTGCGCAGCCTGGGCGCGCAGTTCGCGCAGGGCGGCACCGAAGCGCTGGAATCGGAAAGCCTGTTCGACGTGCCGCAGATCGCCCGTGCCGGCGGGCTCGGCGCGTTGCGCGTACTGGGCGAACCTGCGGCAGTGATGCAGGACGCGAAGATGAGGTTGTTTGGGGCATGAGTGAACCAATCTTTCGGACCCTTGCTGACTTATGCAAGCGTGACATCACACCGTTCGATTCCAAACGACATCCGGATCACGGTTTTTGGTATGTGGACATTTCCGCGGTCGACAATGTCCGCAAGCGAATTGCCACACCACAACGTATAAAAGGAAAGGACGCGTCCGTAAGAGCCCGACAGATCATCCAACCGAACGACGTGCTAGTCGCAACTACCCGCCCCAATTTGAATGCCGTTGCGTTGGTGCCTGAGCAATTTTCGGGTGAGGTCTGTAGCACAGGGTTTTGCGTGCTCCGTCCGGGTGAAGAACTTGATCCGGAGTATTTGTTTCAAGTTGTTCAGTCACGCACATTCATTGAGTCACTGACAGAATTAACCAAAGGTGCGCTATACCCTGCCGTGACGGACAAGCAGGTGTTCAGCCAGCGATTGCCGTGGGTTCCTCGCGACGATCAACACCGCATCGCCACCCGCCTGAAAGCCCAGCTGGCCGAAGTGGACGCTGCGCGGCAGGCGGGGCAGGCGCTGGTGCATGAGGCAGATGCGCTGCGCACTGCGATCTATCGCGATGCCTTCCGTGGCGTGGTGCCGGTAGCCGTGCCGCCGGATTTCACCTCGCCGCCAGTGGGTTGGCGGTGGCACAGGTTGACTGATGTTGCCCGGTTGGAAAGCGGCCATACGCCGAGCCGGTCCCGCCCCGATTGGTGGGGTGGCGACGTGTCGTGGATTTCGCTCACGGAAATTCGTGCGCTGGACGGCCAATGGGTAGAAAGCACACGGTTGCGCACCAACGAGCAAGGCATCGCACATTCGGCGGCACGTATCCTGCCGCGGGGTACGGTGTGCTATTCGCGTACGGCCTCGGTGGGTTTTGTCGCCATCATGGCAACGCCGATGGCCACCAGCCAGGATTTCGCCAACTGGGTGTGTGGCGATGCGCTCGATCCCGAATTCCTGATGCATGCACTGATCCGTGCCCGCTCGGAGTTGCGGGAGCTGGCCACTGGCGCCACGCACAAGACGATCTACATGCCGACGTTGTCGTCCTTCCACGTTTGTGCGCCGGACGTTGCCGACCAACGCCGCCTCAGCCAGCGCCTGCAAGCCCAACTGGCCGAAGCCGATGCCCTGCACGCGGCTGCCGTGGCCCAACTGGCCGAGATCGAACGCCTGCCGCAGCGCCTGCTGGCGCAAGCCTTTGCATCACCCGCCACACAAGGAGACGTGACATGACCGGCAAGAAGATCAGCACGCAGCATCTCGCCGCCTTCGAGGCCATCCGTCAGCACGATGCCGCTGGCGAGGAGCGCTGGTCGGCGCGCGACCTGGCACCGCTGCTGGAGTACGTGCAGTGGCGCAACTTCGTGCAGGTGATGGACAAGGCCCGGTTGGCCTGTCAGCAGGCGGGCAAGGAGGTTGCCGACCATTTTGCTGACGTCAGCAAAATGGTCGACATCGGCTCCGGTGCCCAGCGCAAGGTCGACGATGTCAGCCTGTCACGCTACGCCTGCTACCTGATCGTGCAGAACGGTGACCCGTCCAAGGCGGTGATCGCCAACGGCCAGACCTACTTTGCCATCCAGACCCGGCGCCAGGAACTGGCCGACGCGGCGCAGCTGGCCGGGCTTTCCGAGGACGACAAGCGCCTCGCCATCCGCAACGAGCTGGCCACCCACAACAAGCATCTGGCGGCGGCGGCGAAGGATGCCGGGGTGGAGACGCCGCTGGATTACGCAGTGTTCCAGGACCACGGCTACAAGGGCTTGTATGGCGGGCTGGGCGCCAAGGACATCCATGCCCGCAAGGGCCTCAAGAAGAGCCAGAAGATCCTCGACCACATGGGCAGCACCGAGCTGGCGGCCAATCTGTTCCGCGCCACGCAGGCGGAGGACAAGCTGCGTCGCGAAGGCGTGCGCGGCAAGGCCCAGGCCAACCGCACCCACCACGAAGTGGGCCAAAAGGTACGCCAGACCATCAGCGAACTGGGTGGCACCATGCCGGAAAACCTTCCGGTACCGGAGCGGAGTATCCAGCGCGTCGAATCGGCCAGGAAAAAGCAGCTCACGAAGAAAACGGACAAGTAATGCCACGCCCACACAAATCTGCCGAGAAGGCACCCCGCACCATCGCCAGCACGCAATCGCTGGCGAGCTTCGTCAAGAGTGTGTGCGACATCATGCGGCGCTCCAACTGCGCCAGCGCGCTGCAGTACGTGCCGGAGCTGACGTGGATTCTGTTTCTGCGCATTCTCGACGCGCAGGAGCAGCGCGAGGCCGGGCAGGCCGAGGCGCTGGGGGCGGAGTTTGCCCCGGCCCTGCGCGCGCCCTATCGCTGGCAGGATTGGGCCGCGCCGTGGAGCGCCGCCGCCGACCGTCCGACGACGACCGACGGCCGCCCGCAAGGCTGGAAGCGGCAGGAGCTGTTTGCCGCCGGCGACGGCCGGCTGTTCGATTTCATCAACGGCGAGCTGCTGCCGTACCTGCACGCGCTGGACGTGGACGCGCGCACCGGCGAGCCCAACCCGACCGCCACGGCCAAGCAGCGCATCATCGGCCGCATCATGACCGCGGTGGAGCGGGTGCGGGTGGATGCGGAAACCAACCTGCGCGACATCCTCGACCGCGTGCACGAGATCAGCATCGAGCACATCGACGACACGCACTTTTTCACCCTGTCGCAGGTGTACGAGGATCTGCTGCTGAAGATGGGCGAGAAGAACTCCGACGGCGGGCAGTTCTTCACGCCGCGCGAAGTGATCCGCGCCATGGTGCACACGGTGGACCCGGCGCTGGGGCAGGCTGTGTACGACCCGTGCTGCGGTACCGGCGGCTTTCTGGCCGTGGCCTACGAGCACATGGCCCGCAAGCTGGGCGCGGCACCGGCCAGCACCGACCTTGCGCGGCTCAAGCGCGACAGCTTCTTTGGCCGCGAGAAGGAGAACCTGGTGTTCCCCATTGCGCTGGCCAACCTGGTGCTGCACGGCATCGACCAGCCCAACCTGTGGCACGGCAACACCCTGACCGGGCGCGCCAGCTACGCCGCCTTGTTCGACGCGGCGCCGCCGCAGTTCGACGTGATCCTCAGCAACCCGCCGTTTGGCGGCAAAGAGGGCAAGGACGCGCAGAAGAACTTCGCCTTTGCGACCGGCGCCACCCAGGTGCTGTTCGTGCAGAAGATCCTGGACGAGCTGGCGCCGGGCGGCACCTGCGCCATCGTGCTGGACGAGGGTCTGCTGTTTCGCACCAACGAAAGCGCGTTCGTCGAAACCAAGCGCAAGCTCACCGAGGAATGCGCGCTGTGGGCCATCGTCAGCCTGCCCGGCGGCGTGTTCTCCACCGCCGGCGCGGGGGTGAAGACCAACCTGCTGTTCTTCACCAAGGGCCAGCGCACCGAGCGCATCTGGTACTACGACTTGGCGTGGGTGAAGGTGGGCAAGAAGACCCCGCTGACCCTGGCCCACTTCGGCTTTGCGCCGGATGGCGCAGTGCTGGACGATGCCGCGTTGCCCACGGCGCTGACTGCCGATTGGCGCGCCGACGAGGCCAATGCGGGCAAGCCGTTCCCCAGCTACGCCCGATTGCTGCGCAAGCGCGGCGGCAGCCGCTACTCATGGACGGTGGACTTTGCGCAGCGCCGCGCCGAGGCGCGCGCTGCCATGCAGCCGTTGCGCGACCAGGCCGCCGCGTTGCGCGAGGAGGAGGCCAACCTCAAGCAGCAAATCCGCGACATGCGCAAGGTGCCGGCGCCGGATGCGGCGTTTCGCGAGTTGCTGGCCGCCGTGCAGGCGCGTCTGGCCGGCCGCGAAGGCGCCATCCACGACCTCGATCACCAGGTAGCCGCACTGGATGCCGCCACCTACGACCTCAAGGCGGTCAATCCGCACGTGGTGACAACAACCGACGAGCGCACGCCCGCCGAGATCATGGCCAGCATTGCCAGCCACGGGCAGGCGGTTTCCGCGGCATTGAAGCGGCTTGCGGCGTTGACCCGGCCCCGATAGGGGCGCCGGTCATGGCTGGGCCGGGGTACCCACTGCCACCCGCAGTCTGACGCGGCAGCAGGCCATCGGCGGCCGCTGGCTTCCCCCTTACGGCGTGCGCGCCGTGCAGGGTTGCCCGACGGGTCACGAGGCGAAGCTCAGGGAGAGCCGCGCCGCGACCGCACGCCGGCCTGTGCGCGGCCAGCCAAAAACGCGCCCAGTTCGCGCGCGGTCGGCATGCCGTCTTGCGCGCCGAGCTTGGTTACCGAGAGCGCGGCGGCGGCGCAGGCCTTGCGCACGGCGTCCGCCATGCCCTCGCGCAGAAATACGGCGAGCGCGCCGTTGAAGGTGTCGCCGGCGCCAGTGGTGTCGACCGCGGTCGCCGCAAAGCCTGCCTGATGCCGCGGTTCAGCGGCGTCCGCAGTGCGGTACCACGCGCCCTCGCTGCCGCGGGTCAGCACCACCGGGCACGGGCAGGCGCGCATCAGTTCGCGAAAGTCGACGCTGGCATCGGCGCCCAGCACAGTCGCCAACTCGTGCTGGTTCGGCGTGATGCAACTGGCGCGGGTGAGCCATTCGTACGGCAACGGTTGCGCCGGCGCGGGGTTCAGGATCACCGGCACGCCTTCGCGCTCGGCGCGGCGCAGCGTGGCGTCGACGGTTTCCAGCGGAATCTCCAGCTGCACCAGCACCGCGTCGGCGGCGGCAATCGCGTCGCCCGCGGCCTCGACTTGTGCCGGGCTGACCTGCGCATTGGCGGCGGGTACCACGGCGATGGTGTTCTCGCCGTTGGCCACGGTGATCGACGCCGTGCCGCTGCCGACCTGGGTGAGCCGCGCCACGTGGGCAAGATCGATGCCTTCGCGGGTCAGCCCGGCGTGCAACTGGTCGCCGAACGCGTCGTAACCGAGTGCGCCGACCAGCGCCACCTGCGCGCCCAGCCGCGCGGCCGCCACTGCCTGGTTTGCGCCCTTGCCGCCGTGTGCGGTGAAAAACTGGGTGCCGAGCAGGGTTTCGCCGGGGCGCGGGAACCGTGGCGCCAGCGTGACCAGATCCATGTTGATGCTGCCGACGACGACGATGCGGGGCATGCGGGTCTTCCGGTAGAGGTCATGGCTGCCACTGTGCCGCAAATGACGACGCCCGCGCAGGGGCGGGCGTCATGGTGTGCCGCGGCGTGGCGGGCGGTCAGCTCATGTGGCCGATGCCGGCGTCGCCCGGCTCCAGCGCCGGGGCGGGACCGGCAACCGCGAGCAGGCCCTGGGCGTAGCCGTCGTCCAGGCTCAGCGTGGAAACCTCGTCCCAGCCGAAGAACGAGGCCTGGCGCATCCATTCGGCGTCGGGGCTGAGCTCCTGCAGGTAGAAGCCCTCGTCGTCGCTGTTGACCAGGTGGCCGATGTAGCAGACCTCTTCCTCTTCCTCGGTATCCACGTGCACGCCGATCACCGGCAGCATCGCGCCGGCGGCGTGCACCACGTCCTGTACCGAGTCGAGCGGAAAGCCCTGCGGCAGCCGTGGTTTGACCCCGCGCAGCGCCAGCGCCTTGGCCATGAAGGCGTGGTGGCGTTCCGGCGCTTCCAGCTCGGTGATGTCGCGGTGCCGCATGATGTAGATGCCGTCGTCGGTGAGGTTGTCGCCGAGCACCCACAAAAGGATGAACTCGCGACCGACGCCGCCGATGTAGCCGCAGAAACTGCCGTGCTCCAGCTCGCCACGCCACAGGCGCACCATGGTTTGCTGTTGCATGGCTTCGCGCAGTTGGGCGCGCAGGTTGTTGGATTTGAACTCGATGATGGTTGCCATAGCGGGGTTATTTTAGCAGAGTGGGTCAAGTTCCTTGTTCAGCAATTGTTGTCGGCAAACATCGGCGAACGTGCATCGAACGCACGCTAAAGTGTGTATTCCGAGTCTTGGCCGACTCGGCCACCGACCGACTGGTCAGGCTTGAAGCCGCCTGGCCGAGTGTGGATAAATGGGGGTCTGTTGCTGCGGTGCAAGATTGCGTGAGCCCCAATGCGCGCGCTTCACCGCTGCGCAACGAAGCTGGGCGTTGCGACCTCGTCACGTACCGAATAGAAGGAGCCGTTCGCGGCCCATGAGCAAATCAGCCTCCGATGCCCTGGTGTTTTTTGGTGCCACCGGCGATCTCGCCTACAAGCAGATTTTCCCCGCCCTGCTGGCGATGGTCGGCCGCGACGGTTGCGAGCTGCCGATCATCGGTGTCGCGCACGCCGGCTGGTCGCTGGAGCAATTGCGGGCGCGTGCGCACGACAGCGTCGCAGCGGCCGCCGGGAAAGCCGGCGGTACGCTGGATGAAGCCGCGTTTGCCAAGCTCGCTGCGCAACTGCGCTACATCGACGGCGATTACCGTGATGCCGACACCTTCACCCGGCTCAAGGCCGAACTGGGCACGGCGCGCGCGCCGCTGCACTACCTCGCCATTCCACCGTCGCTGTTTGCCACCGTGGTGAGCGGGCTCAAGGCCGCCGGCTGCGCCGATGGCGCGCGAGTGGTGGTGGAGAAACCGTTCGGCCGTGACCTCGCTTCGGCGCGCCGCCTGAACCAGGCGTTGCATACGGCGTTTCCCGAGTCGGCGATCTTTCGCATCGACCACTACCTGGGCAAGGAGGCGGTGCAGAACCTGTTGTACTTCCGGTTTGCCAACAGCGTGCTCGAGCCGGTGTGGAACAACCGCTACGTCGACCGCGTGCAGATCACCATGGCCGAGGCCTTCGGCGTGGAGGGCCGCGGCAGTTTCTACGATGGCGTGGGCGCAATCCGCGACGTGCTGCAAAACCACTTGCTGCAGGTGACCTCGCTCTTGGCGATGGATGCGCCGATCGGCAGCGACCCGGCCGCGCTCAACGCGGAAAAGCTGCGTCTGTTCCGCGCGATGCGCCCGCTCGGCCCGCGTGATGTGGTGCGCGGCCAGTACCGTGGGTATCGCGACGTGCCCGGCGTGGCGCCGGGCTCCAACGTGGAGACCTTCATCGGCCTGCGGCTGGCGATCGACACCTGGCGCTGGGCCGGGGTGCCGTTCCTGATCCGTGCCGGCAAGAAGCTGCCGGTGAGCGTCACCGAAGTGGTGGTGGACATGCAAACCCCGCCGCTCGCGGTGTTCGACCCGATCGACGTCACGCGCTCCAACTACTTCCGCTTCCGGCTGTCGCCGCAGGTGGTGATTGCCGAGGGCATGCGCGTGAAGCGCCCCGGCGAGGCGATGCTCGGCGCACCGGTGGAGCTGGTGGCGCACCACCATGCCGGCAGCGAGATGACGCCGTACGAACGCCTGCTGGGTGACGCGCTGCGCGGCGACAACGCGTTGTTCACCAGCGACGAATGTGTCGAGGCCGCCTGGCGCGTGGTCGACCAGGTGCTTGGCCAGGAAGACCTCGTGCACTTCTACGAGCCAGGCAGTTGGGGCCCGCCGGAAGCCGCGGTACTGGCTGGCGCCGAAGGCTGGCACGACCCGCAGCCCGCGCTCGCCGCGCCCGGCTGAACGCTTGCGCTGCGGCAACCGCGGCTGCCCGTCGCCAGCGTAAGCTCGACGATGCCCCCACGCCATCCCCTTTTGTTTTGGAGACCCATCAGCATGAAAGCGACCCAGCAATTGCACGCAGCCGGCCAGAGCCTGTGGCTGGACAACATCACCCGCACCCTGCTCGACAACGGCACGCTCGCGCGCTACATCCGCGAGCTGTCGGTGACCGGCCTCACCTCCAACCCGAGCATCTTCGAAAAAGCGATGGCGACCGGCGACGCCTACGACGCGGCGATCCACGCCAAGTCGCTGGTGGGCATGGCTGGCGAGCCGCTGTTCATGGAGTTGGCGCTGGAAGACCTGCGCCGCGCCGCCGACCTGTTCAAGCCGGTGTTCGACGCGACCCATCAGGTGGATGGCTGGGTGTCGATGGAAGTCTCGCCGCTGCTGGCGGCGGACACCCAGGGCACGATTGCCGCTGCCGAGGCGATCCACGCGCAGGCGCAGCGGCCGAACCTGTTCGTCAAGATTCCGGGCACCCCGGAAGGTGTGCCGGCGATCGAGGAAGCGATCTTCCGTGGCATCCCCGTCAACGTGACGCTGCTGTTTTCGCGCGACCAGTACCAGGCCAGCGCCGAAGCCTATTTGCGCGGCATCGAGCGGCGCCTCGCCGCCGGCAAGGATCTGCTGGTGCCGTCGGTCGCCTCGGTGTTCATCAGCCGCTGGGACGTGGCCGCCAACCCGCAGTTGCCGGTCGACCAGCACAACACGCTGGGCATCGCGGTGGCGCGCAAAACCTACTGCGCCTACCGCGAACTCCGGGCTTCGGCGCGGTTCCAGCGGCTGGCCGCGAAGGGCGCGCGCCCGCAGCGCCTGTTGTGGGCCTCGACCGGCACCAAGGACCCGAACGCCTCCGACACGCTCTATGTCGAGGCGCTGGGTGCGCCCAACACGATCAACACCATTCCCGAGAAAACCCTGCACGCCTATGGCGACCACGGCAAGCCCGGTGCCATGCTGCCAGTGGATGGCGGCGACGCCGAGGCGGTGCTGGCGAAGATCGCCAAGGCCGGCATCGACCGCGCGGCGCTGGCGACCCAGCTGCAGGTGGACGGCGCTGCCGCGTTCGTCAAGGCGTGGCGACAGATGCTTGATCGCATCGCGACCAAACAGGCCGCGCTGGACGCCAAGAGCAAGGGGCCGGTGGCACGATGATCGGCGCCGACCTCACCTTGTTGCCGGAGTGGCAGGCGCTCAAGCGGCATGCCGACCAGCTCGCGCCGCGCCACTTGCGCGAACTGTTTGCGCAGGATACGGCGCGCGGCGAACGCTTGGCGGCCACGGCCGTCGGCCTGTACTACGACTACGCCAAGCAGCGTGTCACCGATGAAACGCTCGGGCTGTTGCGCCAGCTGGCCGAGGCGCGCGGGCTCAAGGCGCGCATTGCCGCGATGTTCCGTGGCGACAAGATCAACCGCACCGAAAACCGCGCGGTGCTGCACGTGGCGCTGCGCGCGCCGCGCGAGGCGTCGATTCTGGTGGATGGCCACGACGTGGTGCCCGATGTGCACGCGGTGCTCGACCGCATGACCGCGTTTGCCGACCAGGTGCGCAGCGGCGCCTGGAAGGGCTACACCGGCGAGCGCATCCGCAACGTGGTGTCGATCGGCATCGGCGGCTCCGACCTCGGCCCGGTGATGGCGTATGAAGCGCTGCGCGACTACACCCGGCGCGACATGTGCTTCCGCTTCGTCTCCAACGTGGACGGCGTCGATTTTGCCGAAGCGGTGCGCGACCTGGATGCCGCGGCCACGCTGTTCATCGTCTGCTCGAAGACCTTCACCACGCTGGAAACCCTGACCAACGCGCACGCCGCGCGCGCCTGGTGCCTCAAGGCGCTGGGCAACGAAGGCGCCGTCGCACGCCATTTCGCCGCGGTGTCCACCAATGCCGCAGAGGTTGCCAAGTTCGGCATCGACACCGCCAACATGTTCGGCTTCTGGGATTGGGTGGGCGGCCGTTACTCGATGGATTCGGCGATCGGCCTGTCCACCATGCTGGCCGTGGGTCCGCAGCATTTCCGCGACATGCTGGCCGGTTTCCACGCGATGGACGAGCACTTCGCCAGCGCACCGTTCACCACCAACCTGCCGGTGCTGATGGGCCTGATCGGGGTGTGGAACACCAATTTCCTCGGCGCCGAGACGGTGGCCGTGCTGCCTTACGAGCAATACCTCAAGCGGTTCCCGGCGTACCTGCAACAGCTCACGATGGAGTCCAACGGCAAGCACGTCACGCTCGACGGCGCCCGCGTGGATTACGCCACCGGCCCGATCTACTGGGGCGAGCCGGGCACCAACGGCCAGCACTCGTTCTACCAGCTGATCCACCAGGGCACGCGGCTGGTGCCGTGCGATTTCATCGGCTTCGGGCAAACCCTGCAGGCGGTGCCGGCGCGCGGCGGCGGCGACCAGCACGATCTGCTGATCGCCAACCTGATCGCGCAGGGCGAAGCGCTCGCGTTCGGCAAGACCACCGCGGAGGTCCGCGCCGAAGGCACGGATGCCGCGCTCGCGCCGCACCGCACGTTCACCGGCAACCGGCCGAGCAGCACCATTCTCGCCGCGCGCCTCACGCCGTTCGCGCTGGGCTCCCTGATCGCCCTCTACGAGCACAGCGTGTTCGTGCAAGGCGTCATCTGGGGCATCGACTCGTTCGACCAGTGGGGGGTGGAGCTGGGCAAGCAACTGGCGAAAAAAACCATTGCCGAACTCACCGCCCCGGCAGTGCCCGAGCTGCACCACGACAGCTCCACCAACGCGCTGATCCGTCGCTACCGCGCGCTGCGCGACGGCACGCACTGAAGGAAGCGCCCTGCTTGCGTGAGAGCATGCCCGCTGGCGCGGGCATGCTCGATGTTGCGACCTTGCCCACGGATAGCGCCTCGCCGCAGGCCGCTTTTCCGAATCTCGAATCTCCCATCCCTACTCCCGGCCCCACCAACCGCGCGATCATGGCGACCTGCACCCTCCCCATCGTTATCCCAGGAGTCGCTCCATGAGTCAGGAGATCAGCCCGCTGGCCGGCAAACCGGCGCCGGCTTCGATCCTTGTCGACCTCGACAAGCTGCTTGCCGCCTATGCCGAGCTGCGACCCGACCCCGGCGTGGCGGCGCAGCGCGTGGCGTTCGGCACCTCGGGCCACCGCGGCTCCTCGCTGGCGCACAGCTTTAATGCGTGGCACATCCTCGCTATCAGCCAGGCGATCTGCGACTACCGCCGGCGCGAGGGCATCGACGGGCCGCTGTTCATCGGCGCGGATACCCACGCGCTGTCGCAGCCGGCGCTGGAGACCGCGCTCGAAGTGCTGGTGGCGAACGGGGTGGAAACCCTGATTTCCGCCGACGGCGAGTTCACTCCGACGCCGGCGGTGTCGCATGCCATCCTGGTCTACAACCAGGGCCGCAGCGCGGGCCTGGCCGACGGCATCGTCATCACCCCCTCGCACAACCCGCCGGACAACGGCGGCTTCAAGTACAACCCGCCGAACGGCGGCCCGGCCGATACCAGCATCACCCAGTGGGTGCAGGATCGCGCCAACGCGCTGCTGGAAGGCGGCCTGAAGGAAGTGCGCCGCGTGGCGTATGCGCAGGCGCGCAAATCGCCGCTGGTGCATGCGCACGATTTTCTCGGCAGCTACGTCGGCGACCTCGCCAACATCGTGGATTTCGACGTGATCCGCGCCGCCGGGCTGCGCCTTGGCGTCGATCCGCTGGGCGGTGCCGGGGTGCATTACTGGGGTGCGATCGCCGAGCGCTACCAGCTGCCGCTGGAGGTGGTGAGCGAGGTGGTCGACCCCCAATTTGCATTCATGAGCGTGGACTGGGACGGCAAGATCCGCATGGATCCTTCCTCGCGCTACGCGATGGCGCGCCTGATCGGGCTCAAGGACAAGTACGACGTCGCCTTCGCCGCCGACACCGACCACGACCGCCACGGCATCGTCGCGCGCTCGGTCGGCCTGCTGCCCGCCAACCATTACCTCACCGTGCTGGTGGAGTACCTGTTCCGCCACCGCCCGCGCTGGGGCGGGGCTGCGGCGGTGGGCAAGACCGTGGTCAGCACCGCGTTGATCGACCGCGTGGCCAAACGCCTCGGCCGCCCGCTGTACGAGGTGCCGGTCGGTTTCAAGTGGTTCGCGCCGGGCCTGTACGCCGGCTCGCTCGGTTTCGGCTGCGAGGAAAGTGCCGGCGCCTCCACCCTGCGCTTCG
Source organism: Rhodanobacter sp. (assembly GCA_004298045.1). Taxonomy (GTDB): domain Bacteria; phylum Pseudomonadota; class Gammaproteobacteria; order Xanthomonadales; family Rhodanobacteraceae; genus Rhodanobacter_A. The sequence goes on from SCRM01000020.1 coordinate 66,588, forward strand.
ATGGCGGCGCGTGGTCCACCGACAAGGACGGCCTGGTGCCCGGCCTGCTCGCGGCGGAAATGACCGCGCGCGAAGGGCGCGATCCGGGCGAGCTCTACGCGCGCATCGCCGCCGAGCTGGGCACGCCGTACAGCAGCCGCGTCGATGCTGCCGCCACGTCGGCGCAAAAGGCCAAGCTCAAGGCGCTGTCGCCGGCGCAAATCACCGCCAAGGAGCTCGCCGGCGAGCCGATCGTGCAGGTGCTCGACAAGGCCCCCGCCAATGGCGCGGCGATCGGCGGCATCAAGGTCGTCACCGCCAACGGCTGGTTCGCGGCGCGGCCCTCCGGCACCGAGTCGATCTACAAGATCTACGCCGAAAGCTTCCAGGACGAAGCCCACCTCCAGCGCCTGCTGGAAGAGGCGCAGGGCGTGGTGGACGGTGCGCTGGCCGGCGCGTGATTTCGCGTGGCGTCGCGTGTCGGGCTGAGCCCCGACACGCGATTGACGATACCGGTTCAGCGGCTTTCACCCGGCATCAGCGCCGCAGCGCGCGGTGCGCGATGTCGCGTCGGCAAAAGCCGCCGGCGAAACGGATTTTCGCCGCCGCGGCATAGGCCTTTTCGCGCGCGTCGGCGATGTCCGCGCCCAGCGCGCACACGGTGAGCACGCGGCCGCCGGCGGTCACCGCGTGGCCATCGGCATCCAGCCGGGTGCCGGCATGGAACACCTTGACGTCCGCGCCCAGGTCGGCGTCCAGCCCGTCGATGCGCTTGCCGGACGCGACCTTGCCGGGGTAGCCACCGGAGGCCAGCACCACGCCGATCGCTGGGCGCGCATCCCATTGCGCGCGGGTGGTGGCGAGCCTGCCGTCCAGCGCGGCCTCGATCAGCTCGACCAGGTCGGTTTTCAGGCGCAACAGGATCGGCTGCGTCTCCGGGTCGCCCAGGCGCACGTTGAACTCGATCACTTTCGGGTTGCCGGCCGGGTCGATCATCAGCCCGGCGTAGAGGAACCCGATGAACGGCGCGCCTTCCGCGGCCATGCCGTGCAGGGTCGGCTCGATCACCTCTTTCAGGATGCGCTGCTCCACTTCCGGCGTGACCACCGGCGCCGGCGAATACGCGCCCATGCCGCCGGTGTTCGGGCCGAGGTCGCCATCGTCGCGGCGCTTGTGATCCTGGCTCGACGCCATCGGCAAGGCGTGCTGGCCGTCGCTCATCACGATGTAGCTGGCTTCCTCGCCTTCGAGATACTCCTCGATCACCACCCGTGCCGAGGCGTTGCCGAACGCGTGCGCGCCCAGCATGTCGTGCAGCGCCTGCTCGGCGTCGCCCTGGGTCAGCGCCACCACCACGCCCTTGCCGGCGGCGAGGCCATCGGCCTTGATGACGATCGGCGCGCCGTGCGTGCGCAGGTAGGCCAGCGCCGGTGCCAGCTCGGTGAACACCGCATAGCGCGCGGTGGGAATGTTGTGGCGGTGCAAAAAGTCTTTGGTGAACGCCTTGGAGCCTTCCAGCTGCGCCGCGACCGCGCGCGGGCCGTAAATGCGCAGGCCGGCATCGCGAAAGCGATCCACCACGCCAGCCACCAGCGGCACTTCGGGGCCGACCACGGTCAGCGCGACCTTCTCTGCCTTGGCCAGCGCCAGCAGGCCATCCAGATCGTTGGCCGCGACCTCCGCGTTGCGCACCCCGTGCTCACGCGCCGTGCCGGCATTGCCCGGCGCCACGATCACCTCGTCCACCCGCGGCGAGCGCTTGAGTTTCCACGCCAGCGCGTGCTCGCGCGCGCCGTTGCCGATGACGAGGACTTTCATGCGGGTGCTCCGTGGGGCGCTGACAGGCGGGGATGGCCGGCTATTGTAGCGGGCTGGCGCGGATGGCCCGGATGGCGCGCCGGTGCCCCGCCCTTGCGTGGCCGCTGCCGTGGCGCTGCGACGAGCCGCGGGCACATACTGCGTCGCGCGCCCGCACTCCGGCGGCACCGCGCCGACAAAGTCGGCGCCGCGGCGCGGCGTGGCAACGCAGCTCGTTCACTTCCGGCAAGGGGAACGTCATGGGTTTCATTGCGTGGATCGTGGTTGGCGCCATCGCGGGTTGGCTGGCCGGCGTGCTGGTCAAGGGCGGCGGGTTCGGCTTGCTCGCGGATATCGGCGTGGGCATCGTCGGCGCGTTCATCGGCGGCTGGCTGTTCGGCCTGCTCGGCATTCACCTGGGCAATGGCTGGATCGGATCGCTGGTCACCGCCGTCATCGGCGCGGTGGTGTTGTTGTTCGTGGTCCGCCTGATCAAGCGCGCCTGATACGCGGGTCGGGCCGGAGGCCCGGCCGCGCTGGTTCAGCCCAGCAACGCCAAGAGCGCGGCCCGCGGCAGCTTGCCGGTTTCGTTGCGCGGCAGGGCCGCCACCCGGCGCAGCGGGCGCGGCAGGAAAACCGGGTCGATCGCATCGCGCAGGGCGGCGAGGATGGCGGCTTCGTCCAGCGTCGGGGCGACCACGAGTGCCGCGACGCGATGCACGCCGGCGGCGTCCGCGGTGTCCAGTTGCAGCAGTGCGGCGTCGACCACGCCGGGGATGGCAAGCAGGCGGCGGGTGAGGTCGCCGAGCGAGGCGCGCTTGCCGGCGATTTCCAGCAGATCCGCCTGGCGGCCGCGCAGGCGGAAGCGCTGCGCGGCGGCATCGACTTCCATCAGATCGGCGAGTACCACCGGCGCATCCAGCTGCGGCGCGGTCACTTCGGTGCCGTCCGGGCGCGGATGCAGGCGCACGCCGGGATACAGCGCCCAGTCGCTTTCGACCGTGAGCCGGCGGCTGGCAATGGCGCAGGTTTCGGTGGAGCCGAACACCTCCAGCACGGGCGCAGCAAAGGCTTGTTCGGCCGCGTGCGCGAGGTCGGGCGGCATCGGTGCGGTCGCCGACAACAGCGCGGCCAGCGGCGGCAGCGGCAGGCCCGCGGCCACCAGCGTGTGCAGATGCACGGGGGTGATGACCAGCACGCGCGGCGCCGGGATCGCGGCGAGCGCGGCAGCGACATCGGCCGGAAAAAACGGGCGCCCGGCGTGCACCGCCACGTTGCCGAACAGCGGCAGCAGCACGCTCGTCTCGATGCCGTAGACGTGCTGTGGCGGCACCGTGGCGACCACGTTGAATCGCGTACCGGCGACCCGGTCAAGCATGGCGCGGGTACCGCGGCTGGCGGCATGCAGCGCGCCCCAGCATTTGGCATTGGCGCGCGGGGTGCCGGTGGAACCCGAGGTGTAGGCCACCAGCGCGAGCTGGTCAGCCGGGATCATGGGTACCTGGGTGGCGTTGGCCGTGTCGGTCAGCGGCGGCAGGCGGTGGTAGCCGGGAGGCGCCGGCGCGAGGTCGCCTTCGCCCAAGGCGTAGCAGCCGGGGTGCGCCGCCATCACTTCGGCCACCATGTGCGGTGCGCGCGACGGCGGCAGGAGGTTGACCTGCCCGCGCACGATCAGCGCACAGAACGCCACGAGGAAGGCGTAGCGGTCGGCGCACAGGTTGACCGCCGCGGGTGCGGCCGGCAGTGTCGCGGCCACCTGTTCGACGTGGGTCAGGAAGGTGCCGGCGCTGACGGCGCGGCCGTGATGCCAGGCCAGCGTGCGCTGCAGGTGGCCCGCGTGCAGCAGCGGCAGCAGGGCGGCGTCCGCCCGCAACGGGCTGACGGCGCGGATTTCGGGATGTACGACAGACATGACCCGGCGCAGGGTACCTGTTTTCAGCCGCGGCGGGCGAGCGCTGCGGCACGCCCTCACGCGCGTATTACGGTGCCAGTCAGCGCGTCGCGGATGGTGGTGGGACGGTCGAGCCCACCCAATGGCGCGTCGAGCACGCCGTCGAGCGCATCGCCGAAATACGTGCGCACGGTCTGCGCGCTCATCGCCGGCGCGGCGCCGTGCGGGTTGGCGCTGGTCGACACCAGTGCGCCACCGTAAGCGCGGCACAGCGCGGCGGCCGGTGCGTGTGCGGTCACCCGCAGCGCAATGCCGGGATGCGCGCCGGCAACCCAGTCCGGCACCGCGGCGGTGCGCGGGAAGATCCACGTATGCGGGCCGGGCCAGCTCGCCCTGACCTGCGCCAGCACCGCCGTTGGCACCTTGGCAAGGTCGATGTAGCGCTCGACCTGGGCAAAGTCGGCGGCAATCAGCAGCACGCCCTGGGTGGCCGGGCGCTGCTTGAGCGCGAAGATCTGCTCGAACGCACGCTGGTCGTGGGGGTTGCAGCCGAGGCCGTAGACGCCTTCGGTGGGGTAGGCGAGCACGTGGCCGTCGCGCAGCAGCGCGGCGGCGGCGGTCAGCGTGTCGAGGGTGAAGGTTTGCAGCATCGGTCAGGGCTCTGCGAGCGCCGGTCTGTGGTGGGTCGGGATGCCGCCCGACAAGGAGGTGCGAGTCGGGCCGAAGCCCGACCCACCGGGAAGATTTAAGCGGTGGTTTTCTTTGCGGCGGTTTTTTTCACCGCCGTCTTTCGGGCCGCGGTCTTTTTCGCCGGCGCCTTTTTTGTGGCGGTCTTCTTCACCGCAGCTTTCTTCGCGGCCGGTGCCTTGGCCGCGGTTTTCTTGGCGGCGGCTTTGCCAAACCGGCCCTTTTTCCCCGGCGCGGCGGCGAGCAGTTCCTGGCACTGCGCGAGCGTGAGGGATTTGGGCTCGGTGTCTTTCGGGATGCGGGCGTTTTTTTCGCCGTCGGTGATGTACGCGCCGTAGCGGCCGTTCAGCACCTGCACGCCATTGCCGAAATCGGTGATCACGCGGTTGGCCAGCATTTCCAGCTTGTCGGCCACCAGTTGCAGCGCGCGCGGCAGCTCGATGGTGTAGGGGTCGTCCTCGGGCTTGAGCGAGGCGTAGGTGGCGCCCTGTTTCACGAACGGCCCGAACCGGCCGACGCCGACGCTCACCTCGTCGCCGTTGGGCGCGGCGCCAAGCTTGCGCGGCAGGCGGAAGAGCTGCAGCGCTTCTTCCAGCGTGATCGAGTGCATGCTCTGGCCTGGCCGCAGCGAGGCGAACTGCAGTTTTTCGTCCGAGTCCTTGTCGCCGATCGCGGCATACGGCCCGAAGCGCCCCAGCCGCACGAACACCGGCTTGCCGCTCTTGGGGTCGGTGCCGAGCACGCGCGCACCGGTGGCTTCGCTGCGGTCGACGGTTTCGGTCTTTTCGTCCACCTGCTGCTTGAACGGCTTCCAGAACCGCTGCATCAGCGGCACCCAGGCCTCTTCGCCACGGCTCACGGCATCCAGGTCGTCTTCCAGCTTGGCGGTGAAGTCGTAGTCGACGTAGCGGGTGAAATGCGCGGTGAGGAACTTGCTCACCGCGCGGCCGACGTCGGTCGGCTTGAAGCGGCGGGCATCGAGGTAGACGTATTCGCGGTGCAGCAGCACCTGGATGATGCTGGCGTAGGTCGACGGCCGGCCGATGCCGTATTCCTCCATCGTCTTCACCAGGCTGGCTTCGGAGTAGCGCGGCGGCGGCTCGGTGAAGTGCTGGTCGGCAGCGATCGCCTTGAGCGGCACCTCCTCGCCCTTTTCGAGGCGCGGCAAGCGGCGGTTTTCGTCGTTGTCCTCGGCGTTCTTCTGGTCGCGGCCCTCCTCGTACACGGCAAGAAAGCCCGGGTCGACCACGGTGGTGCCGGTGGCGCGGAAGCTGGCCGGGCCGCCGGCAGCATGCGGCAGCTCGAAGTCCACCGCCACGGTGTTGAGCGTGGCGTGGATCATCTGGCAGGCCACCGCGCGCTTCCAGATCAGGGTGTAGAGCTTGCGCTGCTCCTCGGTGAGGAAGCCGGCAATCGACTGCGGCGTGCGCATCGCGGAGGTGGGCCGGATCGCCTCGTGCGCCTCCTGCGCATTCTTGGATTTCACCTTGTAGAACTGCGGCGCGTCCGGCAGCGCCTTGGCGCCGTAATCGCGCGCGATCAGCGCGCGCAGCTCGGCCACCGCCTCGCCGGCCAGCGCCACCGAGTCGGTACGCATGTAGCTGATGAGGCCGACGTTGCCCTCGCCGCCGAGCGCCACGCCTTCGTACAAGCCTTGCGCCACCTTCATCGTGCGGCTGGTGGTGAAGCCGAGCTTGCGCGCGGCCTCCTGCTGCAGCGTGGAGGTGGTGAACGGCGGTGCCGGGCGACGCCTGCGTTCCTTGCTGCCCACCTCGCTGACTGTCAGGTGGCCGTGCGCGGCCTCCGTGAGCTCGGCGCGCGCGGCGCTGGCGCCGGCCTCGTCGGTCAGGTCGAACTGCTCGAATTTCTTGCCGTGGAGCTTGGTGAGCTTGGCGCTGAACTCGCTGTCGGCGTGGCGCAGATGAGCCTCGACCGTCCAGTATTCGCGCGCCTTGAACGCTTCGATTTCGTCCTCGCGCTCCACGATCATGCGCAGCGCCGGGCTTTGCACGCGGCCGGCGGACAGCCCGCGCTGCACCTTGCGCCAGAGCACCGGCGAGAGGTTGAAGCCGACCAGGTAATCCAGCGCGCGACGTGCCTGCTGGGCGTTCACCAGGTCGTAGGAGAGCCCGCGCGGGTGCGCCACCGCGGCCTGGATCGCCTTGGGCGTGATCTCGGAAAACACCACGCGGTGCATCTGCTTGCCCTCAGTCAGCCCGCGGGCCTTGAGGATTTCGCTGATGTGCCAGCTGATCGCCTCGCCTTCGCGATCCAAGTCGGTGGCGAGGTAGATGTCGTCGGCGACTTTCGCGGCCTTGAGGATGGCATCGACGTGTTTCTCGTTGCGTTCGATCAGCTCGTACTGCATGGCAAAGTCATGCTCGGTGTCGACCGCGCCCTCCTTGGGCTTCAGGTCGCGCACGTGACCGTAGGAGGCGAGGACCTGGAAGTCCTTGCCGAGGTATTTGTTGATGGTCTTCGCCTTGGCGGGCGATTCAACGATGAGCAGGTTCTTGGCCATGAATCTCTGATGTTGGGTATGGCGGTTGGATGTCGCAGTGCGGCAAGCCTATCTCTTTAGTGAGACTTGATCCGGCAACCGCTGTCAAGCCGGAGCGTGTGAAAAGCCGATGGCGAAGGCACGGGTGGCCCACCCTTGCCGGTGCTCGCGTCAACCGGCAAGGTATTGGTATTGGTTGCCCGGCAGGCTGGCGGTGACGCCTTCGAGCTCCAGCATCAGGAGCATCGAGGACACCGCGCTGGCGGCCAGGCCGCTGCGTGCCACCAGTTGGTCGAGCGTGGCCGGGTCGTGGCCGAGCGCGGCCAGCAGTCGCACGTAGTCGGGGTCGCCTTGCCAGCTGGTTGCCGCGGCGGCAACCGGCGTTTCCGCGGCGCCCAGCCGGGTGGCCAGCTCCACACCGAGCGCGCGTGCGGCCGGCGCCAGCGCTTCGATCACTTCGGCAGGCTCTTCCACCAGCCGCGCGCCGTCGCGGATCAGGCGGTGGCAGCCGCGGGCGAGCGGGTTGTTGATGGAGCCAGGCAGCGCAAACACCTCGCGGCCCTGTTCGCCGGCCAGGCGCGCGGTGATGAGCGAGCCGGACTTGAGCCCGGCCTCCACCACCAGCGTGCCCAGTGCCAGCCCGGCGATCAGCCGGTTGCGCCGCGGAAAGTGGTCGGCGCGGGCCGGCGTGCCGGGCGGAAACTCGCTGACCAGCGCGCCGTGTCCGGCAATCCGCCGCGCCAGTTCGAGGTGCTTGCGCGGATAGACCCGATCCGGCCCGGTGCCCACCACGGCGATGGTCGGCGCGTCGGCGTCCAGCGTCGCCATATGGGCCGCGCCGTCGATCCCGTCGGCCATGCCGCTGGTGATGACAAACCCGGCGTGCGCCAGGGCACGGGCAAACCGGCGCGCATGGTCGAGCCCGGCCGGGCTGGCGCTGCGGGCGCCGACGATGGCCACCTGCGGGCGCAGCAGCACGGCCGCGTCGCCGGCCACGAACAGCGCCGCCGGCGGTTGCGGGATGGCTTCCAGCAGCGGCGGGAAATCCGCCTCGGTGCAGCGCAGCAGGCGATGGCCGGGGTGCGCGAGCCAGGCGAGATCGACCGCGAGGCGGGCGGCATCCGGCGCGTCCAGCCACGCGGCCGCGCCGGGGTCGAGCGCGGCCGCGTGCCGGCGCAGCTCGGCCAGCGCGCGCTGGATATCCTGCCCGTTCGCGGCCAGTGCCTCGCGCAGGCCGCCCGGCCCAAGGCCCGGGGTGCGCAGCGCAGTGAGCCACGCGCGCAGTTGGTCAGTATCGTCCATGCGCCGAGTGTACGAACGAAGACGGCGCGGAGTGAGCCGCGCCGTCGTGTGGGCATCGCCTTACGCGAAGCTGGTCGGGTCAGAGCGGCAGCTTGATCTTGTCGCCTTTCTTCACCGGGCGCAGGCCGTCCATCACCAAGCCATAGCTCACGTTGTCGAAGGTGCGGAACACCATGACGTGGGCCACGTATTCGTCCGGCAGGGTGACGCGCTTGCCGACGCTGCGGTTCCAGCTGTTGCTGGCGACGTCGTCATGGATATTGTCGCCGGGGTGCCAGACCGAGAACGTCGTGCCGTTGTCGATCCCGTCCTTGGCGCCGACCGACAGCGCGACGATCTGGTGCGGGCCCACCGCGTCCATCGCGTCGGTGAACGCGATCACGCGGCCATCCTTCGGGTCGCTGGCGGCGGCGTGCGGGTAGAAATACGGGTCATACGGATTGTCGCCGACCGGCATGAGGCGGTCGCCGCTGCGGATCTCGGCGGTGGACTCGGTTACCAGCAGCGTGGCCGGATCACCAGAATGCAGCACCTGCGCGGTGCCGATCACCCGGACCTCGACGCCCAGATCCTTGCCGCGGCGATAGTGGCCCGAGCCGTTGTCGAAATCCTCCTCCCACGGCGACTTCACCATCGCCGCGTTGGCCCACAGCTCATCGGCAAATACCGCGCTGCCCTTGTCGTCGTTGTCGTAGCCGCGGAACATGTGTTCCGGCCGCACGATCGCCCAGCGCTCGCCCGGCTCGCTCTTGAGCCCGCGCACGTAGATGTTCTGGCCGGAGGTGACGCGCAGCTGGTTTTCCTCGACGCCCACCACGTACGGCGCCTCCTTGACCGCGCTGGAGTTCACCACACGCAGGTCTTTCAGGAACGTCTTGAGCGCATCCAGCGGAATCGCCGGCACCGCCTCGCCTTCGCGGTGCACGCTCGGCTTCAGGGTCAGCGCCGGGCGGCCGTTGATGAACGCCAGGTTGAGCACGTCGCCGGGGTAGATGAGGTGCGGGTTGCGGATTTGCGGATTGGCCTGCCAGATTTCCGGCCACAACCACGGTTTCATCAGGAACTTCGCCGAGATGCCCCACAGCGTGTCGCCGCGGTGCACGGTGTAGGAGTCGGGATGGCTGTTGCGCAGCTGCGCTGCGCCAGCGGCAAACACGGTGAGCGCAACCAGACTGCCGGCCAGTACCGCCAAGGCTTTTTTCAACATGGGTGGGAACCCCTTTTCCCGCGACAGCCGCGAGTGTAGCCGAAGCGTTAAGCCGCGCAATCGGCAACGGTTCGCAAAATCCAAGGCATTTGGCCGCGGCACCGGCGTATTACAATGTGCAGCATGTCGACGTTGAACATCATCGAGTTTCCCGATCCCCGCCTGCGCATGAAAGCGGCGCCGGTCACCGTGTTCGACGCCAAACTCAAGCAATTCGTCGCCGACATGCTGGAGACGATGTACGCCGCCAACGGTGTCGGCTTGGCTGCCACCCAGGTGGCGGTGCAGCAGCGCGTGCTGGTGATCGATATGAGCGACGAGCGCGACCAGCCGCTGGTGCTGATCAACGCCGAGCTGGTCGAAAAGGGTGGCACGCAGGTGTACCAGGAAGGCTGCCTGTCGTTCCCCGGCATCTATGCCGATGTCACCCGCGCGCTGGACGTCAAAGTCAAGGCGCACGACGTCGACGGCAAGGAGTTCGTCTACGCTGCCGAAGGCCCGCTGGCGGTCGCCGTGCAGCACGAGATGGATCACCTGGACGGCAAGGTGTTCGTCGATTACCTCTCCCCGCTCAAGCGCTCGCTGCTGCTGAAGCGGCTGGAGAAGCACCGCAAGCAGGCGGCCAGCGCTTGAGCGTTGCGTCGCTGCGGGTCGTTTTTGCCGGCACCCCTGATTTTTCGGTCCCCTGCCTCGAAGCCTGCCGCGCCAGCGGCGCCGAGGTGGTGGCGGTCTACACCCAACCCGATCGCCCGTCCGGCCGCGGCCGCAAGCTTGCGGCCAGCCCGGTCAAGCAGGCGGCGCTCGCGGCCGGCATCGCGGTCGAGCAGCCTGAGTCGTTGAAGGGTGCCGAAGCCCAGGCGAGACTTGCGGCTTACGCACCCGACCTCATGGTGGTGGTCGCCTACGGGTTGATCCTGCCGCGCGCGGTGCTGGCCGTTCCGCCGCTTGGCTGCTGGAACGTGCACGCGAGCCTTTTGCCGCGCTGGCGCGGCGCCGCGCCGATCCAGCGCGCCATCCTCGCCGGTGACGCTGAAACCGGGGTTGCCCTGATGCAAATGGAGGCCGGCTTGGACACCGGTCCGGTGCTCGCCGAACGGCGCACGCCGATCGCCCGCGACGACACCGGCGGTAGCCTGCACGATCGCCTCGCCGCGCTGGGTGCCGAACTTTTGGGTGCAGGCTTGGCGCGCGCGTTGGCTGGCGAGACGCTGCAGGCGACACCGCAGGCTGTGGCCGGCGCCGCCTATGCGCACAAGCTCGACAAGGCCGAGGCACATCTGGACTTCACCCGCCCGGCGATTGAGCTGGAACGCCAGGTGCGCGCGTTCGACCCCTGGCCCGGCAACGATGCCGAGATCGCCGGCGAGCGTGTGCGGGTGTGGGCGGCACAGGCACTCGACGCCTCCCACGCCGGCGCACCCGGCAGCGTGCTTGCCGCCGGCCGCGATGGCATCGATCTCGCCTGCGGCAGCGGCGTACTGCGCATCACCACCCTCCAACGCCCCGGCGGCCGCCGCATCACCGCCGCCGATTACCTGAACGCCCGGCCGGAGCTGCGCCGGCATGCGCCGTGAGGTGGGTTGGCTTCGGCGCGTTTAGTCCCGGTCCTTCGCGGGCTGGGTTGCCGCGGTTGTGGTATGCGCGGCATCAGGGCGGTTTCGTGCGGCACCAGCGCGACGCGCGGCATCAGAGCGGTGTCGTGCGCCCTGCGGGCGCGCGAGCTACTTTCTCTTTGCTTGCCCACGCACGCGTCTGGAACGCGTGCGAACGGCGCAGCCGGCCCGAAGGGCGGAGGGCAGGATGCCCGGAGTCAAGAGAAAGTAGCCAAAGAGAAACGGCACCCCGCGGCGGCGCTTTTTGCCCGTCCATGGGCAAAAAGTCCGTGCGGCGGGGCCGGGCTTTTCGAGCGCGCATCGTGCCCGCGCGAAAAGGCGAGGCCATCCCTGGCCTCGCCCGCTGCGCGGCTCTTCCGACCCCGCCTCACCGCCGCCGAGGGGCCCCAGGAAAAGCGGCGCGCATCGTGCGCGCCAGAAGCCAAAGTATCACCCGCGAGCGATCGGTCTGCTTCGGGCGCGCGGACGCGCGCCTGCCCTTGTGGGGCCCCTATGGCGCGGCGGGTGGGCTGCGGATAGTCCGCCAGGATGGCCCGCAGGGAGGCGGGCCAGTTTTCCGCCGGCACACGGAGGTACCGTCGGAAAACCCCGCAGCCCACCCGCGCACCCGCAGGGCAGGATGCCCGGAGGGCGCGCCATCGGGGTGGCCTCTCTTTTGCCTACTTTTCTCTGGCCATTCAGAGAAAAGTAGCTCGGACGCCCAAAGGGCGTTCGAAACCGCTCTAGTGCCGCGCCCACCGCAAAATCCCCGACCAGGTGCCGGATCAAACACTCCCCGCGGACGAACAAGCTTCGAAGCGTGGAAAACCGTGTTCGTGCCAGGCGCACCGTGGAGTCGTTCCCATGCCTGACACCCGCGCGCTCGCCGCCCACGCGCTCGCCGCCGTCGCCCTGCGCGGGGTTTCCCTGCGCGAAGCCATGGAGCGTGAGGCGCCGAAGCTCGCCGATGCGCGCGATCGCGCGCTGCTGATGGCGCTGGTGGCCGATGGCGCGCGCTGGTGGCTCAGGTTCGATGCGGCCCTCGACCGCCTGCTGGCGCGCCCGTTGCGGCAGAAGGATCCGGCGGTGCACGCCTTGCTGGTGCTCGGGCTGGTGCAGCTCGAGGTGCTGGAGTTGGCCGATTACGCCGCCGTTGCCGCCACGGTTGAAGCCGTGCGCGCGCTCAAGCGGCCGCAACTGGCTGGGTTGGTGAATGCGGTGCTGCGGCGGTGGCAGCGCGAGCGGGCGGCGCATCTGGCGGCGCTGGATGCGCGGCCGGAGACGCGTCACGCGCACCCGCGCTGGCTGGTGGAGGCGATCAGCCGCGACTGGCCGGCGCAGGCCGAAGCGGTCATGGCGGCGGACAATCGCGAACCGCCGCTGATGCTGCGCGTGAACCGCCGGCGTACCACCCGCGATGCGCTGTTGGAACGTTTTCGTCTGGACGGCCAGACGGCCGAACCGCATGCGTGGCTGGCGGATGCGCTGGTGCTGCCGCACAGCGTGGATGTCACCCGCCTGCCCGGTTTTGCCGATGGCCTGTTCGCGGTACAGGACGGCGCGGCGCAGGTGGCCGCCGATCTGGTGGAGGCGCACGCCGGGCAACGCGTGCTCGACGCCTGCGCCGCGCCCGGCGGCAAGGCCTGCCATCTGGCCGAGCGCGCCGACCTCGACCTCACCGCGTTGGAGTTCGACTCTCAGCGCGCCGACCGCATCCGCGACAACCTGCGGCGGTTGCGTCTGGACGTCCGTTTGCGGATCGGCGATGCGGGTATGCCGCAGCGCTGGTGGGACCGCGTGCCGTTCGACCGCATCCTGATCGACGCGCCGTGCTCGGCCACCGGCGTGCTGCGCCGCCGGCCCGACGTGCGGTTGCACCGCCGTGCCAGCGATATCGCGGCACTGAACGCGCAGCAGCGGCGCATTCTTGTCGCGCTGTGGCCGCTGCTCGCACCGGGTGGGCGGCTGGTGTACGCCACCTGCTCGCTGCTGCGCGCGGAGAACGAGGGCATCGTGGCGCCGTTCCTGGCTGCACACGCGGACGCTGCCGCGGTGCCGTTCACGCTGCCGGTCGGTCAGCGCGCGGCCGTGGGCTGGCAGATCCTGCCCGGCGATGGTGATCTCGACGGCATGTACTATGCGGTGCTCACTAAGCGAGATCCTTCAAAACATTTATAAATCATTTAGTTACCGGCTTGCACCGCCGATATGAGACGGACTTTTAACACCGACGTGTCCCATTCTGGCTCCGATATATCGACGGTGTATTCGTGGTACGTCCACAACACATCCGTGACAGAGTCCCCGTTCCGTCACAGCACTCTCGACAACCTGGCGCGCCGCCTCAAACTTGGCAGCGGACACCGACTTGGGGGGGGGGGAGGGTCAAGCGAAAGAGGATGGCGTCACGCTGATACCAAGCTGTGCCTGTACAAACGGACGGATCCAGTCTCGTCAAGCACCGAGCAACGGTGTTCATCGCTAACATTTTATGAACCCGTTACTCGGGAAAAGCTACCAGTTTAAATAAGCGAAGAAGCCGGTTAGCCACCCCGCCAGTAATTTTCTTTGGTTGATTTGGCGAATTGCGATCTCTACCGCAAATCAATGCATGAGCTGGATTATCCGTGGCGCGAGGGTCGCCCTTGATCGGGTCTTCAACCACCCTCAAGATAACTGGTGGTTTCTTGCCATCCGCCGGTTCTTCCGCCGCTTGAATGATCGCCGCGACTTTGGCACACCCGATGGCCTTAATATCATGGCGACCCTCAAAATCTTTCTTGAATATCGCGACAATCTTATTAATGTCACAAATGGCAAGCCGACTTACAGATACGTTAGTATCAGTGAAAGCTGACCTCGTCGCGCGCTTGACGTTGTCATCCCAATAAGGATGCATGTATGCACGAACCACTTCTTCATCTTCGGCAAGCGGATCACCAGTCGCCATTAGACTACCATATGACTTTTGAAGAAGTGGGACACTCCACTGAATCCTAAGTCGCCAGCAAATACCGTGTCCTCTTTCCCGCCATCCTCAATAAAGTAGTTTATGCCTTTAGGATCGAACTCGAGCTCGACAAGTTGGCCTCCTTGGTCAAGCCAATTAACCACGATATTGCCTTCAGCCGACATGAACACCCCCATTTGTTTGGGATGCAACGCAGTGTCTGCAAAAAACTGTGAAAACACCTCGATCGACTCCAGCCTTATGGCTCTGCTATCTGGACCATCCCAACCAGCCCGTAGTTGCATAAAGCTTTCCAGACGTTGAACCCCCAGCTCACCCAGCGCCGCCTTAGCCGACGGACTAATCTTGTCGTGCAGCTGTCCAACGAAGACAGTAGACGACTGTGGGGTAGCGCCAATAGGCGCGTCTGCAGGGTAAATCCACTGCACATGAGTTTGACGCTCTACCACCATACTCGATGGCGCCAACAGGCTAAAGGCCATCACTGAGGCGGCAGTAGTTCCATATAGCCACTCAGATACTCGGTTTTGAATGTGGTCACTCATAAGTGGGCCCAAGAGCCTGAACGGCTTCGTCGGTCAAACACTCAAAGAAGACTTCTTTGTTGACACGGCGTACTCGATCCAGCTCGTTAGACAGAGAGTTTGCAAACTTGCCTGCCTCTTGCTGTTCCATCGGCATAACCGTGTCGATATCAATTAGCGCTCCCTCTTCGGCGGCCCGGTTTGGCACCTGAACCGTGACGCCCCCAGTGAGCTGGACAATGGTCACCAAGCTACCATTCCGAATCTCAGTCCGCATGTGGGTGGTTCGTATGTCCAATTCGAGCCCCCCCACACCGGGGTTCCAAGCTAGTGCCTTCTGAGGGCTTGGTTCCTCCTTTGCTTTCAGCACGTTCAAATACTTGATTGAGAGGCGTTCAATCCCCGAAATAAGCTTAGACGAGAGCAGGTCGTTGAATACCTCTTCAATCAGAGCTTTGAAGCGAGGCCATCCAAGGTAAGGGGCCTGGTTGGTTACCGCCACTGAACGCTCACCAATCATCACCAAAACGCCTTTGAACTTTAAGCGTACCCGCGGGGTATAGGCCAATTCAGGGTTGATCATACGCATTGGCTCGGGGAGCATCGCCGCCGGTAGTGACTGAAGCTCGGAGACATCATCAGGATGCTTTGCCAATAGATAACCTGGAAAAATCGTGTTCAGCACTACCTGGTTGGTAACGCGCAGCTGGCACGTGGCTTCGACAAGTGGTTCCCTGTTGAGCTTCACCGGCAAGCGTTTGGGCATCTGAAGTCTATCCATACTGATAGTTATATGAGTAGTAGAGACTAACACAAGCGTGTCTTCGCACCGTCTAGCTGCTGGGTACCGCGTGACCGTATCGCTCAACGACTTTGGCGCGTGCAGATGGTGCTGGATGCGACGGGGGCTCGACACAAGCTGCTCGGAAGGCCCCGGTGCTGCTAACTCTGCACCCCCAGGCCCGCACCCTCCGCATTCGTGCTGAATTGCGGGCCGAAGACGCCAACCTAACCGATGCCAAACTGGCGCGTCCCTACGGTGTTACGCCACCGACTGCCAGCAAGTGGCGCCGACGCGAGGACATCGCGGATCGCCCCCCCTGGCGCACGCTGCACTGCGCGATGACGTCTGCCCGAGACGCCGTGGCGATGGCGGTGTACCAAACGCTGTGGTTGCCGTTGGACGATCTACTGGTGGCTGCCCAGAAGCTCCTGAACCTTGCTGTCCCGAGCTATGGCCCGTGGTGTTGCCCGCAACCGCACGGCCTTAATCGCCCGCCAATGGAGGGACAGGACGATACCAAACGGAGCGAGACCTTCAAATACTGCGAGCCCAACTTCGTCCGTGTGGACATCAACCTGCCGCCGCGGATGCCCGATGCACCGCGTCGCCGCTACCTGTTCGTTGCTACTGACCGCGCTACGTGCTGGGCCTAGCTGCCCCTGTATCGCGACCAGACCGAGACCGCTGACCTCAACTTCCTGCGTTGCCTGAAAGCCGCCTGCCGCCTCCCTATGAAGATCCTCAAGGTGCTCACTGACAACGGCAGCTAAATGACCGTCGCTGCGCCACTAAGATCAGGCAGCCGACCGACGATCGCGCTTTTGGCCGCGGCCGCGTGTTGCAGGGCGTCGAGCACCGCCTGGCGCCGCCTCGCCGTCCGAAGACCAACGGAATGGTCGGACGCTTCAATGGGTACGTCGTCGAGGTGCTGGCCATCACGCGCTTCGCCCTAGGAAAAGGTTGGAGACCACCATCGAGCGCTACGCGAAGCTCTACAACTACCATCTGCCACAGCGGGCGCTACGGCACATCACGCCGCTGCAGGCGGTGCGATGGCGGTGAACCGAACGACCTGAATTCTCCGGTCGAAATTCAAAGAATCAGACGGGTCTTGGCAAGCAGAAGCCACGCGCAGAAACGGAAACTAGCGCTGTTTTGTCCCCGCAATCCTCTCAGTTTCGCGGGAGTGTTTGTGCCGCAAGGCCTCCGAGGCCATGGCTCTTTGCTTGTACTATGCGGTGCTCACCAAGCGCTGATTGCCCATGTTCGCCCTGATTCCCGCCACGCCCCGCGAACGCCGCTGGTTCTGGCTGTTGCTGCTGCTGGCGCTGGTCATTCTCGGCGCCGGCATCGGCCTGCGCGATCCGTGGCCGTCGGACGAGCCGCGTTTTGCGCTGGCCGCCAAGCAGATGGTGGAAAGCGGCAACTGGCTGTTTCCCCATCGCGGCAGCGAGCTGTACGCCGACAAGCCGCCGATGCTGATGTGGCTTGAGGCCGCGAGTTTTGAGCTGACGCGCAGCTGGCGCATCGCCTTCATGTTGCCCTCGCTCCTGGCGTCGCTCGGCACGCTGTTGTTGGTTTACGACCTCGGCCGGCGGCTGTGGAACCGGCGCACCGGGCTGTATGCCGCGGGCGGTTTGTTGCTGGCGTTCCAGTTTGTCTACCAAGGCCAGCGTGCGCAGATCGATCCGCTGGTGGTGTTTTTCATCACCGCCGCCAACTGGGGTTTGCTGCGGCATTTGCTGGCGCCGCCCGAGCGCGCGGCGCACTGGCCGGCGTACTGGTTTGGCTGTTTCTGTGCCGGGCTGGGCGTCATCACCAAGGGCGTGGGTTTCATCGCGCTGTTCATGCTGCTGCCGTATGCGTGGGCGGCGGTGCGCGGCTGGCAAGGCATCGTGCGGCCCGGCGGCGGTGCGTGGTGGCGTTGGCTTTTGGGGCTGGCGGCAACGCTGGCGGCGATCGCGCTGTGGCTGGTGCCGATGCTGCTGGTGGCCACCGCGCGCGATGCCAACCCGGCGTACGCGGGCTATGTGCACGACATCCTGTTCAAGCAGACCGCGCAGCGCTACGCCAATGCGTGGCACCACATCCACGCGTGGTGGTACTACCTGCCCATCGTGCTGTTCAGTTGGCTGCCGTTCTCGCTGCTCTACCCCGGCTGCGTGCCGCGCTGGTGGCGGCGATTGAAGGCCGGCGATGCGCGCATCCTCCTGCCGCTGGGCTGGGTGCTACTGGTGTTGCTGTTCTTCAGTGCTTCGGCCGGCAAGCGGGATGTGTACGTTTTGCCCGCGCTGCCCATGCTGGCGCTGGCGTGCGCGCCGTTTGTCGGCGAGCTGCTGCCCAGGCGCGGGCTGCGCATTGCCGGGCTTGCGTTCATCGCATTGCTTGGCGCACTGATGCTTGGTCTCGGCATTTACGCGCTGCACAGTCATGTGCCGAAGGTGGCGCAGTTCGCCAGGGATTACGGTCTGGCTGACGGCGGCGCGGCGCTGTGGCGCATGTGCGTGGCGCTGGGCATGGTGCAGCTCGCGTTGGTGGCGGTGCTGCGCGTGCGCCGTGCGGTGCTGGCGGTGGCCACCGGCATGGCCGCGCTGTGGCTGGCGTGGGGTTTTTGGGCAGTGCCGCAGCTCAACGCCGCCAGCTCCGCAGGGGCGTTGATGGCGCAGGTGCGCAGCCATCTCGCGCCGGGCGATGAGCTGGGCCTGGTGGCATGGAAGGAACAAAACCTGTTGATGCTCGACCGCCCGGCCACCGATTTCGGCTTCAAGCAGCCGTGGCATCTGCAGTTTGCGCGGGCGGTGGCATGGCAGGCGCAAGCGCCCGCCACGCGCTGGCTGTTCGTGCAGCAGCCAGCGATGGGCGATTGCGTGGATCGCGCCAAGGCGGTCGACCTCGGCTACGCCAACCGCCGCGAATGGTGGATGTTCAAGCGGGATGCGCTGGTACCGGGCTGCCTGCCGGGCGCCGCGGTGGATGAATCCCCGGACGGCGAAACCGGCGCCGGCTTGTGAGCGCGCCGCTGCGCATCCAGCTGCTGGCGCGCGACAACGGCGCGGGGCTCAGTCGCGACATGGCGTTGCTGGCCGCGGCGCTGCGCGAAGCGAATGCGGTCGTCACGACGACCGGCTTGCCCCATCGCGGCCGGCTGGCCGAATGGCTCACGCGTACGCGACTTGCCAGCCACGCGCCAAGGTTTGATTTGAACCTGATGCTGGAGCGCGTGCGCCCGGAGTTTGCGCGCGCGGCGCGGCGCAACGTGCTGGTGCCGAACCCTGAGTACTTCCGCGCGGCCGACCGCGCCGCGCTCGCGGCGCTCGACGCGGTATGGGTCAAGACCCGCCACGCCGAGCACCTGTTTGCGGCACTCGGCGTGCGCACGCGCTACATCGGCTTCACCAGCCCGGATCGGCTGGATGCCACGGTGCCGCGGGAGCACGCGTTTTTCCACGGCCCCGGCCGCAGCGCCAACAAGGGCACGGCCGCGCTGCTCGCGCTGTGGGCGGCGCATCCGGCGTGGCCGCTGCTCACCGTCGTCTGGCGGCGCAAACGCGCGGCGCCGGGCGCGCTGCCGGCCAACGTGCGGTTGATCCGCGAACATCTGGACGATGCCGAGTACCGGCGGCTGCAGAACGCGCACCGCTTCCACCTGTGCCCGTCGCAAACCGAGGGCTTCGGCCATTACTTGGTCGAGGCGATGAGCTGTGGCGCGGTGGTGGTGACGCTGGATGCCGAGCCGATGAACGAGCTGGTCGACGCCGAACGCGGCGTGCTGGTGCCGTCGCACGCGATCGGTACGCAGGACCTCGCCACCACGTATGGGTTTGAAGCGGCCGACATGGCGGCCGCAGTCACGCGCTGCATGGCGATGGGCGAGGCGGAAGCCGTTGCGCTGGGCGCCGCGGCGCGGACATGGTTTGTGGCGGAGCGGGCCGCGTTCGCGCAACGCCTGAACGAGGCCATACGGGCACCGAGCCCACCACGGTGGCGGTCTATAGGCGCATGAATGGCCGCCGCCAATGCACGTATTTGGTAGTCACCCAGCAGTTGCCCAAGTCACCCACCATGCAGTCACCTTCCGCTAGATTTCCGCGCGTCTTAGCGCGTCGAACGGTACTCTGGGAGCCCTCGCTATTGCACATCACAAGGACATTGCTCGACTGCGGTGAGCTGAGACGGCCAAGTAGGCGTTGGCTCCCGCTACTCACGATACTGGTGGCGGGAATGCCGCTGTGTTTCGCGATCCCGTACCGGCTCAAGGTATTGCCCATTGCCGTGCTTTTTGCGGCCAGCATCGCTTTAGTGCTGGCTGATCGCAGGCGGCGCGCAAGCTATATCCGTGCGTGGCTGGTGTTGCTGGCATGCGTGGCTGTGGTGTTGTTCTCGGTGGTCAACGTGGCGGCTACCGGTGGAGGCTGGCGCTCGCTCGACTTGCCGGCGCAAAACATCATCTTCCTCGGTATCGCTGGGGCGTTCGTGTTGCCCTTGCGATGGCGTCGCGTGTGGCTGCTATTCAGCCTGACTACCTGTGGGCTTGGTGCGATCAACGTGGTGCAGCACTATTGGTACGGCGTCGTGCGCCCCTATGGTCCGAACAACGGCGACTGGGGCGCAGTCGAGTACGCGATGATTCTTGTCGTGATGAGCTTGTTGGCGCTGGTGCAACTGTTGCGAACTGGTGCGTTGGGTTGGGAGCGCGGTATTCATGCGCTCGCCTGTTTCCTTGGACTGTTTGGCGCACTCCTCAGCCAGAGCCGCGGGCCATTGCTGGCGTTCGCCTTGGTATTCTTAGGAGTGCTGGCCCTGCACGTGGTTCGCACCAAACATTGGTGCTCGAGCTTGCTCGCGCTAATCGCAGTCATGGGGTGTCTTGTGGTGACTACGACGTATGTGCAGCCGGAGATTGGCCAGCGGTTGCTACAAGTACATACGGAGGTAGACAGCTATCGCCCCGTGTCAGATGCACGGGGAGCGATTCGCGAGCGGCTGGAACTCTGGCGCGCGGCTTGGGGCGCTTTTCGGACACATCCTTGGAACGGAGTAGGCATCGGTCGCTTTGGCGATTATGTGAAAGAGCGGGTGGCCCAAGGGCGCAGTAATCCAGTGATAGCTCAGTATGAACACGCGCACAACGAATACATGGAAGCTGCCGCCACCGGCGGACTGCCAGGCTTACTGGTTCTGCTAGGTGTATTCCTCGTCCCGCTTGGCTATTTCTTCCGACGTTGTCGCGATCCAGACGAAACCATGTCGGTCATCGCGACCATGGGCTTGGTTGTGGTCGGTGTATATATGTCATGTGCGCTAACTGATAACGTGTTTTACCGAGCCATGCCGCATTCCCTGTACTACTTTCTTGTCACGGGTTTGGCTGTTCTGTCTAGTCGGGTTCCCGCACCCACTCCCAAACTAATCTAAGAGGCGTCATGGCCCGTATTAATTTGATTGCTTGGGACAACCAGCGAGGCCTAAGCCACGACCTACGTTTGCTGCGGCAAGCCCTTGAGGGACTTGGCCATCAAGTCAGCCTGACCCCGGGTGGCCCGAAGCGTCGAGACGGTGCGTGGGCAGCGCGCTGGCTGCGAATGCGCATGTTCGTGGTATGGCTGATAAGTGGCGGACGGCGGCCAAGGCAGTTCGACTTCAATATCTTTTTAGAGCACGTACGGCCCGCGTGCCTTGGCTTGGCCCGGCGCAACGTGCTAATCCCCAACCCGGAATGGTTCTCGGCTCACGACAAGCGCTGGCTGCCTCGCTTCGACTGCATTTTCACCAAAACCCGGGTGGCGACGGAGGTCTTTGCCGCTTGGGGTTGTCCCACTTCGTACATTGGCTTTCTAAGTACGGATCGCCATAACCCAAAGCAACCGCGGCAGCCTGGTTTTCTCCATCTAGCGGGGGCGAGCCGGATGAAGGGCACCGAGCGATTGCTCGCGTTATGGCAGCGCCATCCGGAATGGCCGCTCCTCGTCGTGCAGCAGTCACCACTTACTGCCCACAAGGGTGGAGAGCCAACGGCGGTCAATATTGATCACCGTGTTGGTTACGTGCGGGAGGCGAGTGACATTGCGCAGCTACAAAACCGTTATCGCTTCCACTTGTGTTTGTCTGAGGCAGAGGGGTGGGGTCACTACATAGCAGAAGCGATGGGATGTTGCGCAGTGGTCATAACTTGTGACGCGCCACCGATGAACGAGCTCGTTCGGCCAGATCGCGGTCTGTTGGTTAAGGCGCGTGAGGTGACGCATCTGAATGCGGCTAGGCGCTATCGCTTCGACGAGGCAGACCTCGAAATGGTCATTCAAGACGCTGTGGCGATGGCGGACGACAAGCGCCACGATATGCAAGCGCATGCGCGCGAGTGGTTTCTTTCCAACAACGCAGGTTTCCCGGCGCGCTTAGCCGCGGCCCTGCAGCCGTTGCTGTAGTTACTGCGAATATGCCCCCTCGCCTCGATCTCTCTGGAATCAACCAATGACCCTGCCCGTCACCCTCGCCCTCATCGCCCGCAACGAGGCGGCGGTGATCGGGCGCTGCCTGGACAGCGTGCCGTTTGCGGCGGAAAAGCTGGTGGTGGATTCGGGCTCGACCGACGACACCGTGGCCGTGGCGCAGGCGCATGGCGCGCGCGTGGTGCATCAGGATTGGCTGGGCTTTGGCCCGCAGCGCAATTTTGCGACCACGCAGTGCGGCAACGACTGGATCCTGGTGCTGGATGCCGACGAGTGGCTGTCGCCGCAGCTTGCGGCAGAGCTGGAACGCGCGTTGCCGGCGCTGATGGCGAGCGCGGCGCCGGCGGCGTATCTGCGCCGCAACACGGTGTACATGGGCAAGCCGCTGCGCTGGTATCGGCCGGGCGTGGGCGAAAAAATGGCGCGCTTGTACCACCGCGATCGCGCACGCTGGAGTGATGCGCGGGTGCACGAATCGCTGCAGTTTGCCGGTGCGGCGCCGGTGTTCAAGGCGCCGTTCAACCACGCCAACAACCCCACGCTGGTGCACAAGCAGCTCAAGGTCTTGCGCTATGCCGAGCTCAAGTGCCGCGACTGGCTGGACAAGGGCAAGAGCGCGCGCATGTGGCAGGCGCCGTTCGTGTACGTGCTGGCGTTCCTCAAGGATTACTTCGTGCGGCTCGCGTTTCTCGACGGCTGGCGCGGGTTTTTGATCGCGCAGACCGCGGCGAGCTACGCGCTGTACAAGCGCATGCGCTATTACGAAATGACGCGCAATCCGGCGTCGGTGGCGCAGGCGGATGCGGCGTTGCGCGAGCATCGGCTCGAAGACTGAGGCGCGGCATGAATGACGAGGTGTCGCCCACCCGGCGACGTTTTCTCGGCCTGACGGCGGCCGCGGCGGCCGCCAGCCTGATGCCGCCGAGTTTGCAGAAGGTGCTGGCCGCGCCGCGTCCGCGCGGCGGCTCGTTGCGCGACATCCGCCACGTGGTGCTGCTGATGCAGGAGAACCGCGCGTTCGACCACTACTTCGGCACCCTGCCCGGCGTGCGCGGTTTCGACGACCCGCACGCGCTGGCCTGGGCCGATGGCCGCTCGGTGTTCCAGCAGCCCGACCCGGCGAACCCGCTGGGATATCTGTTGCCGTTCCATCTGGATACGCGCACCACCAACGCGCAGCGCATCCCCTCCAACAGCCACGCCTGGCCGGTGCAGCACGCATCGTGGAATGGCGGGCGCATGGATGGTTTCGTCACCGCGCACCGCGTGCTGCAAAACGCCAACGCGCCGTACGTGATGGGCTATTACCGGCGCGCCGACATTCCGTTCCATTACGCGCTCGCCGACCTGTTCACCGTGTGCGACGCCTACCACTGCTCGGTGCTCGGGCCGACGTGGCCCAACCGCATGCTGTGGATGACCGGCACGCTCGACCCCGACGGCGTGGCCGGTGGCCCGATCACCAGCAACATCAAGACGCGCGGCGGCTATCGCTGGACGACCTACGCCGAGCGCTTGCAGCGCTCCGGCGTGAGCTGGAAGGTGTACCAGCAGGCGGACAACTACGGCTTGAACGTGCTCGAACTGTTCCGCGCGTTCCAGGACGCGCCGCCCGACTCGTCGCTGCACCAGCGCGGCATGCTGCGCGGCGCGCCGGACGTCTTCGAGCAGGATGCCTTGCACGGCCGCCTGCCCGCGGTGTCGTGGATCATTCCCACCAGCAAGGAGTGCGAGCACCCGAACTTCCTGCCCGCTGCCGGCGCCGCGTTCATCGCGCGCAAGCTCGCGGCGGTGGCGGCCAACCCGGAGGTGTGGGCGCACACGGTGTTCATCCTGGCCTACGACGAGAACGACGGCCTGTTCGACCACGTGCCGCCGCCGGTCGCGCCGCCGGGCACGGCGGGCGAATACGTGGATGGCGAGCCGGTCGGCGCCGGCTTTCGCGTGCCGTGCATCCTGATCTCGCCGTGGACGGCCGGGCCGTGGGTGTGCAGCGAGCGCTTCGACCACACCTCGGTGCTGCGCTTTCTCGAAAAGTGGACCGGCGTCGAGGAGCCGAACATCTCCGCCTGGCGGCGCGAGACCTTCGGCGACCTCACCTCGGCGTTCCGCTTCGACGCGCTGCCGGCGAGCGCGCCGGTCGTGCCGGATGCGACGGGCGATCTCACGCGCGCGTTGCAAGCGGTGGCGGATCTGCCCGCGCCCACCTTCCCCACCGACGACCAGCATGCGCCGCGGCAGGAGCCGGGCCAGCGCCACCGCGTGCCGCCGCGCTGATCGCACGGCGCGCTGCCGTAAGCTATGCGGCTTCCGGCCAGACACAAACACCATGCCCCAGCACTACCTGTTGTACGGCTCCGAGCGCTATGCGCTGGCCATTCTGCGCCCGGTGCAGGCCGCGATCCGCGCCCGCGGCGATGAGGCGGCGTGGTTCTTCGACGGCCCCGGCGCCGAGGATCTCGTGGCCGGCGAACGCCTGCTCTCGGTCGCCGAAGTGCGCGCGTGGAAGCCGCGCGCCGTCATCACGCCCTCCAACGCCGTGCCGCATTTCTTTCCCGGCGTAAAAGTGGAAACCTTCCACGGCTTCGACGCCGGCAAGCCGCGACACATCTACGTGCGCGGCTTCTTCGACCTGTACTGCACCACCGGCCCGCGCGACACCGCCAAGTTCCAGGCGCTGGCCGACCAGCTCGGCCACTTCAGCGTGATCGAAACCGGTTTCCCCAAACTCGACCCGTTCGCGCACGAGCTCGCCGGCAACCCACCGCCGGTGCGCACGCCGCCGGTCATCCTCTACCACTCCACCTTTTCGCCCAAATGGAGCGCGGCGGAAAAGCTCTACGCCGAGGTGAAGCGACTTTCGCGCGACGGCCGCTGGCGCTTCATTGTCAGCTTTCACCCCAAGATGAACCCGGAGACGGTGGCCAAATTCAAGGCGCTGGTGAACGAGAACCTGTCCTTTGCCGAGAACGACAACATCCTCGACTTGTTCGGCCAGGTCGACATGATGTGCTCGGACACCAGCTCCGCGCTCAACGAGTTTTTGCTCACCGGCAAGCCCGTCGTCACCTTCGACAACCGCCGCCCCGGCCCGCAGCTCATCGACATCCACGACGCCAGGGATTTCGAGCCGGCGATCGAGCGCGCGCTCGGCCGTCCGCCCGAGTTGATGGCGGCGATCCGCGCCTTCGGCGAGCAACTGCATCCGTATCACGACGGCCAATCCGGCGAACGCATCCTCGCCGCCATCGACACCTTCATCGCCCGCGGCGCCACCAACCGCAAACCCAAACCTGCCAACCTGTGGCGCAAGTTCAAGATCCGGCGGCGGATCGGCTACTGGGGCCCTGCCCGCTGGCAACGGCCCGCGCCTTGAACGTGACCAGGGATGGCGCCGGTTAGAATCCCCTCTTGCCTCCCGCGAGACCGCCCGTGCTCCCTTCCCCAAGCCGCACCGAAAACCTGCGCACGTTGTGGCCGTGGCTGCCGCTGTGGGGTGTGCTGGCGCTGGCGGCGATCTTTGCGCACGGGCCGATGCCGCTGTATTCCACGCGCACGCTGGCGGTGGCGTGGGAGATGTGGAACCAGCACCACTTTCTGGTGCCGTACATCAACGGTGCGCCGTACAGCGAAAAGGCGCCGCTGCTGTTCTGGCTGATTCACGCCGGCTGGTTCGCGTTTGGCGTGAGCGACGTGTGGCCGCGCGTGCTGGAAGTGATCTTTGGCGGCGCCGAGCTGGTGCTGGTGTCGGTACTGGCGCGGCGGCTGTTTCCGCAGCGCGCGTGGATGGCGAGTGCCACGCCGTGGGCGCTGGCGGCGCTGTCGTTCGCGTTTTTGTTCGGCTTGCAGATCATGTACGACGTGCTGCTGGCGGTGTGGACGCTGGCGGCGCTGGTGTGCCTGGTGCCGACGGCCGGGCGCACGGCGCCGCGCTGGGTGTGGTTCGGCGTGTGCATTGGCCTGGGGCTTTTGACCAAGGGCCCGGTGATGCTGCTGCACGTGGTGTTTCCGTGGCTGCTGGGGCCGCTGTGGAGCGATCACGCGCGTGCGCATCGTGGCGCGTGGTACGGACGCGGCGTGCTGGCGGTGCTGCTTGGTTTGGCGATGCTGTTGGCGTGGGCGTTGCCGGCCGGGTTCGCCGGCGGCGAGGCGTACAGGCATCGGCTGTTCTTCAGCCAGACCGCGGCGCGCGTGATCCACGGCGTCGAGACCGCCGAGCCGCTGCAAAGCCACGCGCGCCCGGTGCTGTGGTACGTGGCGATGCTGCCGGCCCTGCTGTTTCCGTTCATCGCCTGGCCGCGCGTGTGGGTGGCGCTCGGCGCGCTGCGCCGGCCGTTCGAGCCAGGCCTGCGCTTTGCGCTGGCGTGGGTAGTGCCGACGTTCATCGTGTTTTCGTTGGTACGCGGCAAGCAGCCGTATTACCTCCTGCCCGAGTTCGGCGGTGCGATGCTGCTCATTTGCGCCGCGATCGCCGTCCTGCGCGATCGCCGTCCGCGCCTGGCCGGCACCGCGTGGCTGGGCACCTGGCCGCTCGGCGTCGGCGGCATCGCCTTTGGCGTGCTGCTGTTCGTGCTGCCCAACCTGGTGGCCGGCAATTATCTGCACGGCGAATGGCCGGATGCCGCCGCACCGCTCAGCCGCTATTTCGCGTTGATCTTCGTGCTGCTCGGCGCGCTGTTGCTGTTGCGCGGCCGCGGCGAATTGCGCCGGCTTGCCACGGCTGGACTCATTGGCACCTTCGCGCTCAACGCACTGTTCACCCTCACCCTGTGGCCGCGTTACGACCTCGCGCCCACCGCGCATTGGCTTGGCGAGGCGCAGCGCGCCGGCCAGGCCATCGGCTATCTCGGCAATTACGAAGGCCAGTTCCACTTTGCCGGCCGCCTCACGCAACCCATTACCGAACTGCGCGGCGAGGGCGAGCTGGAAACCTTCGCGCAGACGCACCCGCAAGCCATCATCGTCGAGCATCCGGAAAAACTCAGCGCCCAGGCGCGCGAATACGCCCTCATCGCGCAGCCGTTCCGCTCGTCGTGGACGGTGACCTGGCGCGCGGCCACGCTGGTGGCCCTGCGTCGGGGCGAAACCCCGCCGCGGCCGACGGTGGCGCCGCGGATTTATGGGGCGGACGATTCCGCGCCGGGGCGCACGCCGTAGCGCAACGCTTGCGCCCCGTGAGCCGGCGTGGTCAAGGGCTCCGCTGGCGTGATGAGCCCAGTTTGCGGGTGAGGGTGTTGCGGCCAACGCCGAGGGCTTCGGCGGCTTGCTGGCGGTGGCCGTTGGCGGCGGCGAGGGCGGTTTCCAGCAGTACGCGGTCGAGCGCCGCGCGGGCGCGGGCGTGGATGGCGGTTTCGTGTTCGGCAAGCGCGGCGCTGGCCCAGGCGCGCAGGGCGTCGGTCCAGTCGCCGGCGACGACGGCGGGTTCGGTGCCGAGATCGGCGGGCAGGATCTCGTGGCCGGGGGCGATGACGGCGAGCCGGCGGCAGAGGTTTTCCAGCTCGCGCACGTTGCCGGGGAAATCGCGCGCGGCCAGCGCCTTGAGCGCGGCCTTGGCGAAGCGCTTGGGCGGCAGCTTGAGCGCCTGCGCGGCGGCGGCGAGGAAATGCGTGGCCAGGAGCGGGATATCGGCGTGGCGTTCGCGCAGCGCGGGCAGGTGGATGCGCACCACGTCGAGCCGGTGCTTGAGGTCGGCACGGAACTGGCCGGCCTCGACCCGGGCGTCGAGGTTCTGGTGGGTGGCGGCGACGATGCGCACATGGCAGCGGATCAGCTCGCGCCCGCCCACGCGGTAGAACTCACCGCCCGCGAGCACGCGCAGCAGGCGGGTTTGCAGCGCCAGCGGCATGTCGCCGATTTCGTCCAGGAACAGGGTGCCGCCTTCCGCCTGCTCGAAGCGCCCGGCGACGCGGCGCTGGGCGCCGGTGAAGGCGCCGGCTTCGTGGCCGAACAGTTCGCTCTCCAACAGCTCGCTGGGAATGGCGGCGGTGTTGAGCGCCACGAAGGCGTGCGTACGGCGTGCGCTTTCTTCGTGTAGCGCGCGCGCGACCAGCTCCTTGCCGGTGCCGGTTTCGCCGGTGATGAGCACGTTCAAGTCGCTGGCGGCGACGCGGCCGATCAGGCGAAATACCTCGCGCATCGGCGCGCTTTCGCCGAGCAGCGAGTGCGGTACGAGGTCGGCGGCTGGCGGTTCGGCGGCGGCGGCGCGGTCGCCGAGCGCGCGCTGCACGATGGCGACGGCGTGATCCAGGTCGAACGGTTTGGCGAGGTAATCCACGGCGCCATCGCGGTAGGCGGCGGCGGTGGTTGCGACGTCGGTGAACGCGCTCATGACGATCACCGGGCCAATGTGCTGCGCCTTGAGTTCGGCCAGCAGGTCGAGCCCGCTGTCGCCCGGCATGCGCACGTCGGCCAGCAGCAGTGCAGGGCGGTCTTTGCGCAGTGCGGTGTGCACCGCTTCCGCGGTGTCGAATTCACGCACGACGAGGCCGGCGTCGCGCAGTGCGGTGGCGAGCACGAAACGCACGCTGCGGTCGTCGTCGACGATCCAGATGGCGCGTTGCGAAGTTGCCGTGGCCACGTCGGTTCGGCTCATGTTCCATGCTCCAGCGGCAGGTACAGCGAAAACACGGTGCGCCCAGACACGGTGTTGCAGGTGAGGTCGCCGCCGTGTTCGCGGGCGAACTCGCGGGCCAGCGCGAGGCCCAGGCCGGTGCCGTCGGCGCGGCCGGAGACCAGCGGCTCGAACAGCGTGTCGTGCAACGCGGCCGGCACGCCGCTGCCGTCGTCGATCACGTCGAGCCGCAGTGCCGCGCGCAGCATGCCGCCGGCGAGGCGCGCGCCGTGCTCGGCACGGGTGCGCAAGGTAATGGTCTGCGCATGCGCCTCGACTGCGTTGCGCACCAGGTTCAGCACGATCTGCTGCAGCCGGTCGGCGTCGCCGTGCACGCTGGGCAGGCTGGGGTCGAAGTCGTGCCGCAACTGCGGCGCGGCGGGTTCGGCGCGCACCAGCTCGGTGACGCGGTCGAGAAGTTCGTGCAGGTTGACGGCGGCGAGTTGGGGGTTGCCGCCGTGGTGCAGCAGGCGGTTGGCGAGCGCAGCGAGGCGGTCGGCCTCGTCGATGATGAGCTGGGCGAGGTCCTTGGCCGCCGCATCCGGTGCGCGGCGGACGAGGAGCTGCGCTGCGCCGCGCAGGCCGGCCAGCGGATTTTTCACCTCGTGGGCAAAGCCGCGCAGGGTGGCCGACAGCGGCGAGGTTGCCGCGGGCGAGGCCGCCAGGGGGTGGATTTCAAGCAGCAGGTTGCCGTCAGCCAAGACTTGCGCGGTGACGTCGGCAACCTGCCGGCTGTCGTCGAACGCCAAAAGGCTCACGCCGCGCAACTGCACGGCATGAGCCACGGTTTGCGCGCGCCGCACCTGGGCCTGGTCATCTGCCGCCGTCAACCACAACGCCAGCGGCTGGCCCAGCGCACTGCGCGTGCCGCAGGCGAGCAACTCGGCCAGTGCCGGATTCAGCCAGCGCACGTGCAAGTCGGGGCCGACCAAGGCAATGCCGGTCGCCAACTGCTGTGCCCATGCCTGCCACGGCTCGCCGTTCATCGCCCCATCGTGGCCTTTGCACAAGGTTGGTGCAAGAGCCGGGAACCCCGGCTCTCGCCATGTCGCCAGCTTTTCCGAATCCCTATTCCCGAATCCCGGATCCCGGCCTCAAAGCGCGTAATACATCTGGAATTCCAGCGGGTGCGTCGAGGCGCGGTAGCGGGTGACCTCCTGCATCTTCACGCCGATGTAGGCGTCGATGAAGTCGTCGGTGAACACGCCGCCGGCCTTGAGGAAGTCGCGGTCCTTGTCCAGCGCTTCCAGCGCGGCGTCGAGGCTGGCACACACCTGCGGGATGTTCTTCTCTTCTTCCGGCGGCAGGTCGTAGAGGTCCTTGTCGGCCGGCGCGCCCGGGTCGATCTTGTTCAGGATGCCGTCCAGCCCGGCCATCATCAGCGCGGTGAAGGTGAGGTAGCCGGACTGCATCGGGTCGGGGAAGCGCACCTCGATGCGGCGCGCCTTGGGGCTGGAAACGTAGGGGATGCGGCAGCTCGCCGAGCGGTTGCGCGCGCTGTAGGCCAGCATCACCGGCGCCTCGAAGCCCGGCACCAGGCGCTTGTAGCTGTTGGTGGTGGAGTTGGCGAAGGCGTTGATCGCCTTGGCGTGCTTGAAGATGCCGCCGATGTACCACAGCGCGGTCTGCGACAGGCCGCCGTACAGCTCGCCGGCAAACAGGTTCTCGCCGCCCTTGGACAGCGACTGGTGCACGTGCATGCCGCTGCCGTTGTCGCCGACGATCGGCTTGGGCATGAAGGTGACGGTCTTGCCGTTCTGCTGGGCGACGTTCTTCAGCACGTACTTCATCGTCATCAGCTCGTCGGCCTTGGCGACCAGCGTGTTGAACTTGACGCCGATCTCGCACTGGCCGGCGTTGGCCACCTCGTGGTGGTGCACTTCCACCGTCTGGCCGAGGGATTCGAGCACCTTGCACATGTCGGCGCGCAGGTCGGCGAGCGAATCGACCGGCGGCACCGGGAAATAGCCGCCCTTGACGCCCGGGCGGTGGCCCATGTTGCCGTCCTCGTACTTGAAGCGGGTGCTCCACGCGGCCTCGTTCGACTCGATCTCGTAGAACACGCGGCCCATGTCGTTCTGCCAGCGCACCGAGTCGAAAATGAAGAACTCCGGCTCCGGGCCGAAGTACGCGCTGTCGGCGATGCCGGTGGATTTCAGGAACGCCTCGGCGCGCTTGGCGATCGAGCGCGGGTCGCGGCCATAGGCCTGCAGCGTCGAGGGCTCCAGCACGTCGCAGTGCAGCACCAGCTGCGGGTGCGCGCTGAATGGGTCGAGGTAGGCGGTGTCCGGGTCGGGCATCAGGATCATGTCCGACTCGTTGATGCCCTTCCAGCCGACGATCGAGGAGCCGTCGAACATCTTGCCGTCCTCGAACGTGCCTTCGTCGATGGCATGCGCCGGGAAAGTCACGTGGTGATGTTTGCCGAGCATGTCGGCAAAACGGAAATCGACGAATTCGATGTCGTGTTCAACGATCTGGTCGAGCACATCTTTGGCGGTCATGGCGAAACCTCGGCGAGGGAGCGGGAGCGAACGGAACGGATGCGCTGGACTAGGCAAGGTCGATGCCAAGTCGTGAATCTCGTGGAAATTCATTGGCCTGACGACAAGGCCGATCTTCCAGGTCATATCTAAAGCATCAACTTAGTGCATTTGTGTCCTTTGTTGCACCAATATGTAACATGCGATGACCGTTGTCCCTTCAGCTAAGGAAAACGCCATCGGATCGCCATGCGGGATGCGTGAGCTGCGCCGCTCTGCGGTCGCTGTGGCCGCGTCTGTTCTACCGACGAGTGCACCCGTAATCGGCCTCATCCACGCCATCCTGCCGGGTAGCGTCAAAGGTTTCACCGCATTCGCGGGCTACCGCATCGCGCTGGTCGCGGCCTTGCTGCGGTTGATGCCGGGTGCCTGAGCAGCGTCCTTGAGTGGCGGTGCCGTGCCTAGCTTGCAGGCCAGCTTGCAGGCCGGCAGGTTGGTGCGCTCGAACAGCTCGTGCACCCATTCCAAAAAGGCCTGCACCCGGGCGGAAAGGTGGCGCTTTTGCGGGTAGACCAGCCACACCGGCGAACCGGTGGAGATGGTGTCCTCCATGATCACCTTGAGCTTGCCATAGCCGATCGCACTGGCGGCGAGCCAGTGCGGCGTCTGGATGATGCCCAGCCCCGCCATCGCTGCCTGGATCACCGACTCGCCGTCGTTGATCAGCAGGTGGGCCTCTACGTCCAGCGCCACACGGCCGTTCGGCGTGTCGAACTGCCACTGGTATGGCCGGCCGCTGGTGGGATAGACGTAGTTGATGCAGCGGTGCTGCTTCAGATCGTCGATGGTAACCGGCGTGCCATGGCGTTCCAGGTAGACCGGCGCGGCACACAGCACGTTGCTGAAATAGCCCAGCTTGCGCGCGATCAGGTTGGAATCCTCCAGCTCACCCATGCGGATCGCACAGTCGATGCCTTCCTCGATCAGGCCGATATTGCGGTCGCTCATCGACAGTTCGAGGCGGATGTCCGGGTATTTAGCCTCGAACTCGGCGAGGTTGGGGATCAGCGCGGCGCGGCCTATCGACACGTTCACTGCCACGCGCAGCTTGCCGCTGGGCTTGGTGCGCGCGTAGTTCAGCGCCTCCACCGCCTCGCCGAGGTCGGCCAGGATCACCTTGCAGCGCTGATAGAACGCCTCGCCGTCGTCGGTGAGGCGCAGCGCCCGCGTGCTGCGGAACAGCAGGCGCACGCCGATCCGCTCCTCCAGCCGCGACACCGCGCGGCTCACCCCTGATGGCGTCATGCCCAACTGCACGGCGGCGGCCGCAAAGCTATGCGCCTCCACCACGCGGACAAAGCTCGATATTGCCGAGAAATCTTCCATGTTCGTCATTGTGATGTCATTCGTGATTTGCTGTCACTAGTGGAGTTCATGAATTAAGGCTTTTCTGTACTTGGCGGTGTACCTATTATTCACCTCCCCATCGTGCTGCATCGCCGCACGACTCCACTCCAGGGAGCGCGAAGATGAAGAAGAAACTGATCCTGTCCGGCCTCGTCGTGGTGGCGGTCGCCGTCAGCTGGGCACTGCTCGGAGAGCACGGCGGCAGCCACGCCCAGACCCCTGGCGCCGGCGCCGCCTTGCCGGAAGTGACCGTGGCGCGTGCCCTGCTGCGCCCGGTCAGCAACGGCGCCGACTTCACCGGCCGCGTGCAGGCGGTGGACAGCGTGCAGGTGCGCCCCCGCGTGGGCGGCTACGTGGACTCGGTGGCGTTCAAGGAGGGCGCCCTGGTGCACAAGGGCGACGTGCTGTTCCGCATCGACCCGCGCCCCTTCCAGGCCGAGGTAGACCGGCTCACCGCCAACCGCACCCATGCGCTGGTCGAACTGGGCCTGGCCCAGGGCAATGCCCAGCGCGGTCGCCGCCTGCTCGACCAGCATGCGATCGCGCAGGAGGAGGCCGACCGCCTCGACACCGCCGCACAGAGCGCGCGCGCCATGCTCGCCGCCGCCGATGCCGCGCTGGCCACCGCCAAGCTTAACCTCGGTTTCACCGAGGTGCGCGCGCCGATCGACGGCCGCGTCAGCAACGTGCACATCACCCCCGGCAACCTCGTGGGCAGCAGCGACGTGCTGACCAGCGTGGTCTCGGTGAACCCGGTCTACGTGGTCTTCGACGTGGACGAGCACACCTGGCTGAAGCTGGACCACCTGCGCGCCAAGGCCACGCAGGACGGCAACAGCCCGCGCATTGAGGCCACGATGGAACTGTCCGACGAGAGCGGCTACCCGCACACCGGCCGCATCGACTTCGTCGACAACCAGCTGCACACCGACTCCGGCACGATGCGGCTGCGCGCGGTGTTCGACAACCATGACGGCCTGTTCACCCCCGGCCTGTACGCGCGCATCCGCCTGCGGAGCGGCCACCCGCAGCCGCGCCTGCTGATCGACGACCGTGCGGTGGGCACCGACCTCGGCAACCAGTTCGTCTACGTGGTGGACGCCAGGCACAAGGTGGAATACCGCAAGGTCACCACCGGCGCACTGTTCCACGGTCTGCGCGTGGTCGACAGCGGCCTCGCGCCCGGCGACGTGGTGGTGGTGAACGGCCTGCAGCGCGTGCGCCCGGGCGCCGAGGTGAGCCCGCAGCAGGTGGCAATGGATTACCGCCTCGATGCACGGGACAAGGCGGTAGTCGAAGCCGCGCCGGCATCGAACGACAGCGAGCGCACCGCGATGACCGCACCGCCGAAACGCCTACCGCAAGGCTGAGCGCCCTGCCCTTCTTCCTCTCCCTGCCGGGGAGGGGACCGAGGCGAGGGGCAAATCCCGCACAAGCACCCCCCACCCATCGAAACCAAAAGCGCATTGCCGAAGCCCGAGCGCATCGGCAAGCCCCGCCCCTCACCCCAACCCTCTCCACCGGAGGGGAGAGGGGCGGCATTCTGGAGTCATCGAGACAAACCCATGAAAAACATCGCCCAGTTTTTCGTCGACCGGCCGATCATGGCCGCCGTGCTGTCGCTGCTGTTCGTGATCACCGGCGCCATCGCGGTGTTCCAGCTGCCGATCAGCGAATACCCCGAAGTGGTGCCGCCCACCGTGGTGGTGCGCGCCAACTACCCCGGCGCCAACCCCAAGGTGATCGCCGAGACCGTGGCCACGCCGCTGGAAACGCAGATCAACGGCGTGGAAGGCATGCTCTACACCTCCTCGCAGGCCACCAGCGACGGCGTGATGACGCTCACCGTCACCTTCGCGCTGGGCACCGACCTGAACACCGCCCAGGTGGAAGTGCAGAACCGCGTGGCGCAGGCGCTGCCGCGGCTGCCCGAGGAGGTGCAGCGGCTGGGCGTGACCACGCAGAAGAGCTCGCCCGACCTCACCATGGTGGTGCACCTCACCTCGCCCGACCAGCGCTACGACATGCTGTACCTGTCGAACTTCGCGCGGCTGCACGTGAAGGACGTGCTGGGCCGCCTGAACGGCGTGGGCGACGTGCAGATCTTCGGCGCCGGCGAATACTCCATGCGCGTGTGGCTGAACCCGGATGCGCTGGCCCAGCGCGGGCTCACCACCGGCGACGTGGCCCGCGCCATCCGCGAGCAGAACGTGCAGGTGGCGGCCGGCAAGCTCAACGCGCCGCCGGTGCGCGGCGACGCCGACTTCCAGCTCAACATCAAC
The DNA here is from genome assembly GCA_004298045.1 of Rhodanobacter sp. Lineage (GTDB taxonomy): Bacteria > Pseudomonadota > Gammaproteobacteria > Xanthomonadales > Rhodanobacteraceae > Rhodanobacter_A. The sequence continues at coordinate 101,053 of SCRM01000020.1, forward strand.
ACCCAGGGCCGGCTCGGCACGGCCGAGGATTTCCGCAACATCATCGTGCGCAGCGGCGCCGACGGCGGCGTGGTGCACCTGGGCGACGTGGCGCGGGTGGAACTGGGCTCCAACCAGTACGCGCTGCGCAGCCTGCTGGACAACCAGCCGGCGGTGGCGCTGCCGATCTTCGCGCGGCCCGGCTCCAACGCCATCCAGATCTCCGACGAGGTGCGCGCCACCATGGCGCAGCTGAAGCAGGAGTTCCCGCAGGGCATCGACTACCACATCGTGTACGACCCCACGGTGTTCGTGCGCGGCTCGATCGAGGCGGTGGCGCACACCCTGCTGGAGGCGATCCTGCTGGTGGTGCTGGTGGTGATCCTGTTCCTGCAGACCTGGCGCGCGTCCGTCATTCCGCTGATCGCGGTGCCGGTGTCGCTGATCGGCACGTTTGCGGTGATGTACCTGGTCGGCTTCTCGCTCAACGCATTGAGCCTGTTCGGCATGGTGCTGGCGATCGGCATCGTGGTGGATGACGCCATCGTGGTGGTGGAGAACGTGGAGCGCCACATCGAGCTGGGGCAGTCGCCGAAGGAGGCCACGCGCAAGGCGATGCACGAGGTCACCGGGCCGATCGTGGCCACCGCGCTGGTGCTGTGCGCGGTGTTCATCCCCACCGCCTTCATCAGCGGCCTCACCGGCGAGTTCTACCGCCAGTTCGCGCTGACCATCGCGATCTCCACGGTGATCTCGGCATTCAACTCGCTGACCCTGAGCCCGGCGCTGTCCGCGATCCTGCTCAAGCCGCACGGTGCGCCGAAGGATCGCCTCACTCGCGCCATTGACCGCCTGTTCGGCTGGCTGTTCCGCCCGTTCAACCGCCTTTTCCAGCGCGGTGAGGAACGCTACGTGGCGGGCACGCGCCGCATGCAGGGCAAGGGCGGCGCCGCGCTGTTGGTGTACGCGGGCCTGATCGCGCTCACCGCGTTCGGCTTCTGGCACGTGCCCACCGGTTTCGTGCCGACCCAGGACAAGCAGTACCTGGTGTCGTTCGCCCAGCTGCCCGACGCTGCCTCGCTGGACCGCACCGAGGACGTGATCAAGCAGATGAGCGCAATCGCGCTGAAGCAGCCCGGCGTGCAGAGCGCGGTGGCCTTCCCCGGCCTGTCGGTGAACGGTTTCACCAACTCGACCAACGCCGGCATCGTGTTCGTCACGCTGAAGCCGTTCGAGGAGCGGCGCAGCGCGGATCTTTCCGCGGGTGCGATCGCCGGTGCACTGAACGCGAAGTTCGCGGCGATCCAGGACGCCTACATCGCAGTGTTCCCGCCGCCGCCGGTGATGGGCCTGGGCACGATCGGCGGCTTCCGCCTGCAGGTCGAGGACCGCGGCCAGGTCGGCTTCGACGAGCTGTACCAGCAGACGCAGAAGCTGATTGCGGCGAGCCGCAAGGATCCGGAGCTGGCCGGGTTGTTCTCCAGCTTCCAGGTGAACGTGCCGCAGGTGGACGTGAACGTGGATCGTGCCAAGGCCAAGACCGAAGGCGTGAACCTGGGCGACGTCTACCAGACCATGCAGGCCTACCTCGGCTCGCTCTACGTCAACGACTTCAACCGCTTCGGCCGCACCTACCAAGTGAACCTGTCCGCCGAGCCGCAGTTCCGCAGCGATCTTGCGGACATCAGCCAGCTGAAGACACGCAACGCGAAGGGCGAGATGGTGCCGCTGGGCTCCTTCGTCACCGTGGCGCACGGCGCCGGCCCGGATCGCGTGCAGCACTACAACGGCTATCCCACCGCCGAGATCAACGGCGGCCCGGCGCCGGGCTACAGCTCGGGCCAGGCGCAGGCGGAAATGGAGAAGCTGGCGCGCCAGGTGCTGCCGAACGGCATGAGCTTCGAGTGGACCGACCTTACGTATCAGCAGATTCTCGCCGGCAACACCGCGGTACTGGTGTTCCCGCTGTGCGTGCTGCTGGTGTTCCTGGTGCTGTCCTCGCTGTACGAGAGTTGGTCGCTGCCGCTGGCGGTGATCCTGATCGTGCCGATGGTGCTCTTGTCCGCCATCGCCGGCGTGTGGCTGTCGGGTGGTGACAACAACATCTTCACCCAGATCGGCCTGATCGTGCTGGTGGGCCTGGCCTGCAAGAACGCGATCCTGATCGTGGAGTTCGCCCGCGAAATGCAGATGGAAGGCATGAGCCGCCACGAGGCGGTGCTGGAGGCAGCACGGCTGCGTCTGCGCCCGATCCTGATGACCTCGTTCGCCTTCATCATGGGCGTGGTGCCGCTGGTGACCTCGCACGGCGCCGGCGCCGAGATGCGCCACGCGATGGGCGTGGCGGTGTTCGCCGGCATGCTCGGCGTGACCGTCTTCGGGCTGATCTACACCCCGCTGTTCTACGTCGTGATCCGCGCCCTGGTGGAGCGCCGCGAAGCGCGCAAGCACGCGCAGGCGAACGCACTGCCGGCGCTGGAGGGCCATTGAGATGAATATGACTCGACTCTTGGAGCACCGCTCTTTCGCCTTTGCTCGTCACCCCGGCGAATGTCGGGGTCCAGCGACTTTGACTTCGACCACCCAACGGCGCTGGATGCCTGCTTCCGCAGGCATGACGGGCAAGATGACCGCCTTGTTCGCTGCCCTAGCGCTGGCCGGTTGCGTCAGCGTGGGACCGAACTACCACAAGCCCGCCACGCCCACGCCGCAACTGCAGGGCTTCGACGCGGTGCGCGAAAGCGCCGCGCAGTTTCAGGCCGCGTGGTGGAAGCAGTTCGGCGACCCCACCCTCGATGCGCTGATCCAGCGCGCGGCGGCGAACAACCTCGACCTGCGCATCGCGGTGGCGCGCCTCGCCGAATCGCGCGCCCTGCTCGGCGGCGCGAAGTCGCAGTACCTGCCGGACATCCAGGCCGGCGCCTCGTATACGCGCAGCCGCGAGCAGACGCCCGGCGTCAGCGCTCGGCGCAACACGGTGACCGCCTACCAGGCCGGCTTCGACGCGAGCTGGGAGATCGACGTGTTCGGCGGCGTGCGCCGCTCGGTGGAAGCCGCGCACGCCGACCTCGGCGCCAGCGAGGCCGCGCTGCAGGATGCCCAGGTGAGCCTGTTCGCCGAGGTGGCGCGCAACTACTTCGACCTGCGCGGCACCCAGCAACGGCAGGACATCGCCCGGCGCGACATCGCCAACCAGCAGGACACGCTGAAGCTGATCCGCGCCCGCGCCGAGGTGGGCACCGCCTCGGACCAAGACGTGGCCAGCGCCGCGGCGCAACTGAGCGCGACGGAGGCGCAACTGCCCCTGCTCGACATCCAGGCGCATGCGGACACCTACCGCCTCGCCGTGCTGCTGGGCGAACAGCCCGGCGCGCTCGACGTCGACGTGTCGCCGCAGACGTTCAAGCCGATCGACGCGGTGCTGCCGATCGGCGCTGCCGGCGACGTGCTGTCGCGCCGCCCCGACGTGCGCATCGCCGAACGCGAATACGCCGCCGCCAACGCGCGCATCGGCGTGGCCAAGGCGGATTTCTTCCCGCACCTCTCGCTGGGCGGCTTCCTCGGCTTCCTCGCCGGGCGCAGCAACGACTTCGGCAGCCCGTCCACCCGCGCCTGGTCGATTGCGCCCAGCATCACCTGGGACGGCCTCAACGTGCAGCGCGTGCGCGCCAACCTGCACGCCGCCGAGGCACGCGCGGACGCGGCCCAAGCGAACTACCAGCGCACCGTGCTGGAGGCGATCGAGGACGTCGACAACGCCGTGGTCGGCTATAACCTGCAGCACGACCGCGTCGAGAAGCTGATCGCGCAGTCACAGCAGAGCCGCCGCGCCGCCGAGCTGGCCAAGGTGCGCTATGAGCAAGGCGCCACCGGCCATCTGGAACTGCTGGACGCCGAACGCGTGCAACTCGCCGCGGACGACGCATTGGCCCAGGCGCAGGCCGCGATCGACGCCCGCGCGGTGGCGCTGTACAAGGCGCTCGGCGGCGGCTGGCAAGCCTGCGGCAGCGACGCGCAGTGCGCGTCGGTCGCCACCCCGGTGGCCGCTGTGCCCTGAGAGGCTGCGGGTTTTTCAACTCCTGCTGCACACAGCGTACAGGTACCGGCCGGGCACGCCCGTCGCCGGCGCGGGCTGGCAAACCCCATGTAGGACCCGCTTGCGGGCGATGCTCCTCGCGAAAGGCACCATCGCCCGCAAACGGGCCCCTACACATGGCCACCGAACGGTCGTTTCTGGCTCCCTGAAAAGCTCACAGGCTCCGAGCGCGGCGTGCCAGCGGAAGGCGCCGGACGCACCGCTGCCGCCGCGGGCTTGCTTGCATTCACCAGGCGGTTGGCCGGGCCGCCGTACCTCTATTCGGCCAGAGGATCGGGTTTTGAGGCAGCGGCTTGATGGTCACCGCTCCGCGCCTGCCCCGCGTTGCGCAGCCACAGTGCCGCCAGTTCCAACGCGCCACTGCGGAGCCAACCGCCGGTGCCAGAAGCCGCAACGCGCGGCAGGCGCAGGTTGCCGAGGGCGAAGCCAAGGCCGACCACGATGCCGAGGCCTGCCAGGGGGTGCGCCTTGATGCGCATCGCGAGCCGTGCGGCGGGGGCGGCGAGCGCTGCGGCCTGCGCGTTCACTTCCGCCTGCGCGTTCCGCACGGCTTGTCGTTGCGCACGCCACATCATGGGGCGCCGCCTGTGCGTTCGGTGGCGCGCGGGGTCTGCAGCAGGCCCGCCCACGCCCTGCGCGAGGCGGGCAGGCTGAGCCAGTGCAGGCAACACCGGAACGCCGCGATGGCAGCGCCGAGCAGCAGCATCTGCAGCAACGCGAGCAAGGCGAGTGCAAGCGGCCAGGAATGCAGCCAGCCGGCAAGCAGCACGCCGAGCAGGCCAAGCACGGTCAGCCCGAGCGCAACCGCCAGCGCAATGGCCACCAGCGCGCTGGCGAGCAAGCCGGTCAGCGCGCGGTGCGCCAAACCGAGTTCGGCGCCGAGCAGGCGCCCGTGCGCGCCCAGTAAGGCGCGCGCCGAACCGGCAAGCTGCGTGAGTTCCGCCCAGACCGAAGGCGCCGCGTCGGCTGCGGGCTCGCTGCTGTCGGTGGTCATCGAAGGCGGTTCAACGGCGCAGCAGGCGCGCGAGCAGCCAGCCAGCGCCGAGCGCGATGGCTACCGACTGCACCGGCTTGTCGCGCACGTAATCGCGCACTTCATCCAGCCATTGGTCGGCATGCTCGCGCGTGGCATCGACCGCGGCGCGTCCGCGCTCGCTGGCGGCGTCAAGCTTGGCACCGGCGCGGTGCGCGCCCGCCGCCACCTTGTCGGTGGCCGTGTGCAGGCCCGCTTCAACCCGGTCGGCCGCATGCTCCACGGCCTCTTTGGCCCCGGCCACGGCGGTCGACGTGGCCGCCTTGAAGCGCGCGGCGCCGGCGTCGATGGCGTCGGGGGATGATGTTGTGGTGGGGGAGGTTGGCTCGTTCATGTGGACTCCGTGGGTGGACGCGCTATTTTGCCCGGCGCAAGAAGGCGATAACCGAAAGCACCAGAAACACGATGAACAGGGCTTTCGCAATCCCGGTGGCCGCGCCGGCGAAACCGCCGAACCCCAGCACGGCGGCAATCGCCGCAACGATCAAAAACACCAGCGTGTAATGCAGCATGACCCCAACGCACCATCTCGTTTGCCGCGTTGCTTGCGACTGTGCACCCATCATCCACGGGGCTTGCCATTTGGGCGTGAAGGCCGCACCGCCGGCACGAGCGGTCACGTGGCTGCCAGCGGGCGGATCGCATAGGTGCCGGTGAGCGTTGCCTCGGCCAACACGTGGCCGCGCATGGCGGCGCGCAGCGCGGCCAACGCAAAGCCGGTTTGCAGCGGCAAAGCCGCCGTATCCAGCGCGTAAAGCCGGAACTGGTAGTGGTGCACGATGCTGTCGTTCCACGGCGGACACGGGCCGTCGTAGCCGAGGTAGTTGCCACTCATCTCCGGGTCGCCGGCAAACCAGCCGGTGTAGTCGTTGACGCCCTGCACACTGCCCGGCGGCCCGAACGGCGCCCGCTTGCCGCGTGGCGTGATGCCATCGCTGCACGCGCCCTCGGCAAGCTCGCCGCATTCGGCGGGAATGTTCGCCAGCAGCCAGTGCGCAAACTCCACGCGCGGCAAATCGGCCGGCACCTGGCGACCGGCCTTGTTCACGTCGTCGCCGCGACTGGGCACATCCACGTCGATCACCGTCAGCACGAACGAGCGCGTGCCTTCCGGCGCATCCTTCCACGCCAGCTGCGGGCTGCGGTTGTCCGCCAATGCCACCGGCTTGCCCGGCTTGCCGAACGCATTGGCCGCGGGGATCGGCTGGCCATCGGCGAAATTGTTGCTGCGTAGGTGCATAACGGCCTCGGGATTGGGGATTGGCAAGAGCGGCTTGGAGCGAGGTTAACGGGCCGGGGCGGGCGGTGGCCTTTTCGAATCTCGAATCCCGTCGCCCGAATCCCGGTCACCAAAGGTGACCCGATACACCACCCCCGCCAGGTCGTCGCTGACCAGCACGCTGCCGTCGGGCAGGGGCTGCACGTCGGCAGGGCGGCCCCAGGCCTGTTCGTGCTGCTCGAAGCCGGTGACGAGCGGGGTGTAGCTGGCGACCTTGTTGCCGTCCAGACGCACGGCCATCACCCGGTAGCCGACTTTTTTCGAGCGGTTCCACGAGCCATGTTCGGCGATCAGGATCGCGCCGTGGTAGCTCGCCGGGAACATCCTGCCGGTGTAGAAGCGCATGCCGAGCGCGGCCACGTGGGCACCGAGTTTCAGCACCGGCGGCGTGTAGTCCTTGCACGCGTGGCCCTTGCCGAACTCGGGGTCGGGGATGTCGCCCTCGTGGCAATACGGAAAGCCGAAGTTTTCACCGGTGTGCGAGAGGCGGTTCAGCTCGTCGCTGGGGATGTCGTCGCCCAGCAGGTCGCGGCCGTTGTCGGTGAACCAGAGCTGGTGCGAGCCGGGGCGCCAGTCGAAACCGACGGTGTTGCGGATGCCGTAGGCCACGTCCTGCATGCCGCTGCCGTCCGAGTTCATGCGCGTGAGCTTGGCGAACGCCTTGCCCTTGTCGCACACGTTGCACGGTGCGCCAATCGGCACGTACAGCTTGTCGTCCGGGCCGAACGCGATGAAACGCCAGCCATGGCTGGTTTCGGTCGGCAGCTGGTCGGTGACCAACTCGGGCTTCGGCGGGTCGTCGAGGAGGTGTTCGATGTCGCGCAGCACGTAGATGCGGCTCACCGCGGAGATGTAGAGATCACCGTGGCGGAAGGCGACGCCAACCGGCAACTCCAGGCCGCTGGCAATCACTCGTATCTTGTCCGCGTGGCCGGCGTGGCCGGTATCGGTCAGCGCATACACCTTGCCCGCGCCGGTCGAGCCGACGAACACCGTGCCGTTGGTGCCGACCGCGATTTCACGCGCGTTCGGTACCGCGTCGGCATACACCGCAATGTGGAACCCAGGCGGTAGCGCCAGGCGATCCAGCTGCACGGCCGCCAGCGCGGGCAGCGGCAACAGCAAGGCAAGCAACCAGCAAGCGACAAGACGCATCGGGATCGTCTCCGCAGGGCGGACCACCAGCCTATACCGCCCGCGCGTGCGCGTCAGCCGCAGCCGTCGCTCTGCTAACGTAGGCGCCCTGCGGAGGGGCCATGAGCGAGCTGGAAGACCTGACCACGTTGCTCGCCGCACTGGCGCAAACCCGCCCGCTGTCGGTGCTGATGCGCGAGCAGGTTGATGCACTGCGCACATGGGCGCAGGGGCGTTGCGTGATGGTGGATTGACGTGGACCCGGAAGACCTCAAACGCCTGCTGACGGTGCGCATGCCGTACGGCAAGTTCCAGGGTCGGCTGATCGGCGATCTGCCCGGCAGCTATCTCGCGTGGTTCGTGCGTACCGGCCTGCCGCGCGGACAGCTTGGCCGCCTGCTCGCGCTCGCCCACGAAATCGACCACAACGGCCTGCGCGACTTGCTGCAGCCGTTGCGGGGGCGGTGAGTGGCGGCACACCCGTGCCAGCGCACCGTTACAGGTTGTCTGCCATCGCGTCGAAGCGGGCGGCGATGTAGGCGTCGGTGAAGCTGGTCATGCTGCGGCCGCGGATGAAGCCGCAGTGGCCGCCGTGGTCGGCGATGTCGAGTTCCACGGTGGGTGGCAGGCGCAGGTGTTCGAACGCATCGACCGGAATCACCGGGTCGTCGCGGGCGGTGAGGATGGTGGCCGGCACGTGCAGGTTCATCAGGGTGTCGCCGGCCACCGAATAGCCGTCCAGATACTGCTGCAGGCTGTCGAAATCGGTGTGCTGGCGCACCAGCGATTCGGTCAGCCCGCGCAGGTCCTTTTTGAGCTCGCCCATCTCGAAGTAATGGTGCTGCGGAAACGCCTTCTGTTTTTTCAGCAGCGAATGCCGCCACTTGTGCATGAAGTACGCGCGGTAAAACCACGGCGCGCGCGCTTCCAGCGAAAACAGGCCCGCGGCGGGGTCGATGATCGGGCACACCGCAAGCACGTAGCGCAGCGGAAGACCGGCATCCGGCGCGGCCAGCGCCGCGCGCAGCGCGAAGTTGCCGCCCAGCGAAAAACCGGCGAGCGCGAGTGGGCGCGCCGGCCAGCGGTGCGCGATGTCGCCGAGCGCGTGCACCACCTCGTCGAGCCGGCAGGAGTGGAACAACGCCTCGTTCAGCGCGTGGCTGTCGCCGTGGTCGCGAAAATTGAGACGGAACACATCCCAGCCGTCGGCAAGCAGGCGGCTGCCGGTTTGCAGCACGTAGGTGGAGTCGACGCTGCCTTCCCAGCCGTGGAACAGCACCGCCAGGCCGCGTGCCTGCGCGTGCACGTGCTGTGCAGTGAACGCGCCGGTCAGGCGCACGCCGTTGCCGCCATCCACCACGGTGGGCTCGGCGCCGAGCTGCACCGTGCGCGCGGCGCGCGGCAGCAGCAACCGGCGCACGCCGCTGGAAGAGAGCATGGTCTGGATGTGGCCGTTGGTCAGCGGCCAATGCGGATGGAAATCCGCAGCGTGCATCAGCGTCATGCCACGTGGTCTTCCAGTGCGGCGCCGATGCGGTCGCGCGCCAGCTCGGCCATCTTGCGGCGCGCGTCCGGCGAGGGCGGCACCGGCGGCAAGAAATGCACTTCCACCGCCATCGGTTCCCCGGCCAGGAGGCGCACGAAGTTGCCGAAAAAGCTCTCGCCGTCGCGGAAGCCGGCATCGAACTGGCGGCGGCCATGGCGCACGAACCGCAGCGCCACCGGCTGCACCACGGCCGGGGCGTCGAGCGCGGCCTGGAACAGCCGCGCGTGGAACACTTTCAGCTCACCGTTGTGGCTGGTGCCGCCTTCCGGAAACACGCCGACCGAGCGCCCGGCCTGCAGGCATCCGATCATCACCTGCAGCACGTGGGTGAGCGAATGGTTGTTGCCGCGGCGGTGAAAAATGGTGCCGCCGCTGGCGGCGAGCCACCCCACCAGCGGCCAGTGGGCAATCTCGGCCTTGGCCACGAAACACAACGCGCGCTGGCTGTGCAGCAGCACGATGTCGATCCAGGAGGTGTGGTTGGCGATGAACAGCACCGGGTCGTGCAGCGGCTCCCCGATGCGCACGGTGCGCAGCCCGAAGATGCGCAGCAGGCCGGTGGCCCACCAGCGGATCATGCGATGCGGCAACGGCTCGCGCCCGCCGCGCATCACGCAGTGCTGGTTCCAGCTGAGCACCAGTCCGGCCAGGAGGATCGCCAGCACGATGTGTACCAGCAGCAGCGGCACCCGCCACAGGCAACGCCAGGGTTGCAGCCGGGGGTGGACAGGCAGAGGGGACGTCGCGGTATCCATCGGCCGCCAAGTCTAGCGTTTGTTGCCCGCACTGTTTTGCGTTCGCGCCAGGGCGTGTTCCGCGCGCGAAAGCGGCAGCGACGGGGAGCGCTTGACGGTGCGCAGCACGAAACTGGAATTGACGTCGGCCACGCCGGCCGCGTTCAACAGGTGATCGAGCAGGAAGCGCGAAAAGTCGGCGAGGTCGGCCACGTAGACATGCAGGAGGTAATCCATGTTGCCGGTCAGCGCGTGGCAGGCCACGACCTCGTCCCAGCTCGCGACGCGCTCGACGAAGCGCTCGATCATGGCCGCCTCGTGCTTCTCCAACTGCACCCGCACGAAGGCCTGCAACCCCAGGCCCACTGCCAGCGGATCGACCTGTGCCGCGTAGCCGGTGATGACGCCATCAGCTTCGAGATGCTGCAGTCGGCGCAGGCAGGCCGAGGGCGACAGGTTCACCCGCTCGGCGAGCTCGGCATTGGTAATGCGGCCCTCGACCTGCACTGTGGCAAGCAGGCGCAGGTCGATGCGATCCAACGTGTTCATGCACGAAGCCTTCCTTACACGTGCCAGCTGCGCACGTTTGTTGCATATCTACCGCGCTGCTGCGCAACAAAGCAAGCCTGATGCGTGGCGTAGGCCGTATGCTCGAAACATTCATCGAGCGCCGTCCGGAGTTTTCATGGGTACCGCCGTCACCCCCCGCAAGATCGAAAGCCAGCACACCGATCGCGGCACCATCCCGGTTTACGCCACGGGCGTCGTCGAGCAGCCGTGGGAAAGCTACAGCCGCACCGACCACGACGTGTGGAATGCACTGTACAAGCGCCAGCGCGCACTGCTGCCGGGGCGTGCCTGCGACGAGTTCCTGGATGGCGTCGCACGCCTCGGGCTGGGCGAGAACGGCATTCCCAAATTCGAGGATCTCGACCGGGTACTGCGCAAGGCCACCGGTTGGGAGCTGGTCGGGGTCGAGGGCTTGCTACCCGAGCAGGTGTTTTTCGACCATCTCGCCAACCGCCGGTTTCCGGTGACCTGGTGGATCCGCAAACCGGAGCAGATGGATTACCTCTCCGAGCCGGATTTATTCCACGACCTGTTCGGCCACGTGCCGCTGCTGCTCAACCCGGTGTTTGCCGATTACATGCAGGCCTATGGCCGCGGCGGCATGAAGGCGTTCGGCATCGGCCCGGAAGCACTGGCCAACCTTACCCGGCTGTATTGGTACACGGTGGAATTCGGCCTCATCAACACCGCCGCCGGCCAGCGCATCTATGGCGCCGGCATCTTGAGCTCGAAAGGCGAGTCGGTGTACTGCCTCGATGCGCCGGCGCCCAACCGCATCGGCTTCAACCTCGAACGCATCATGCGTGCGCGCTACCGCATCGACACCTACCAGCAAACCTATTTCGTGATCGAGAACTTCGAACAGTTGTTCAACGCCACCAAGCCGGATTTCGCGCCGATCTACGCCAGGCTGCGCGATTTGCCGGCGGTGCCGGCCGCTGAGGTGCTGGCGGGCGACAAGGTGTTCAACCGCGGTACCCGCGAAGGCTTTGCGACCGACGCCGACGCGTGAGGGTATTGACCGCTTGCGGCCCATATTTGCATGCGTCATGCCACGGACAGGCGGTTCCTGGAACCTCTTCGGGCGTCGCCGCCGGTGTTTCCGCGTCCACCCTCCCGGATCAACGCCGGTGCGCGGTCACCCATGGCCGCACGATGCTGGTCCATAGCTCGTAGCCCGCACGGTTCATGTGCAGGCCGTCCTGGATGAACCACCTGGTTTGCGGCTGGCCGTCCCGGCCCAGCATCGGCGTGAAGACATCCAGGTACGTCACCTGTTTTTGCGTGGCCGCGTAAGCGCGCACCAAGGCGTTTGCGGCGCGGATCTGCGGCAGCAGAGACTTGCGCGCGATGCTGGGCTTGATCGCGATGAAGGCGATCGGCACCCCCGGGTCGACGGCGCGCGCCTTGCGCACAAAGGCCGCGAAGTCATCCCGCACCTGCTGCGGGCGATTGCCGGCTGCAATGTCGTTGTCGCCGGCGTACATCACGATCGCGCGCGGGTGGTAGGGCGCCACGATGCGGTCGGCGAAGAACGTGCTGTCGGCGATTTCCGAACCGCCGAAGCCGCGGTTGATCGTGCGTACATTGGGGAAATCCGCCGCCAGCTCCTTCCAGAAGCGGATCGACGAGCTGCCGATGAACAGCACTGCGCCAGGCGGTGGCGGGTTGCTGCGATCCGCCGCCTCGAATGCCGCGATGTCGGCGTTCCATTGCGTGTGGTCGTCGGCCGCGCGCGCGGCCGCGTACGGCGGCAGCACCAGTAGCAGCACTATCAGCCAGTGTTTCATCGTGACTTCCGTGGTGGGTTGCGGATGAGTTCCGACACTTCCAGCACCTGGCTGATGCGCCGTCCGTCCCAACGATAGATCAGGTGTTGCGCCTGCACGCAGGGGGCGACGACGTCCGGCCAAAACGCGGCGATGCACTCGCCGCCACGGTCGCGCACGCTGTCGTAGACGATGCCGTTGCTGCCAGCCGCACGCAGCGTTCGCGCCAGGGCGACGCTGGCCGTATAGACGTCCGGATTGTGCTGTGCCTTCCAGCCGCCGCGGATGTCGTGCAGCGGGGCGTGGACGCGGGTGTCGTAGCACCGCATCTGCACCTTGCAGGGCGGTTCGGCGGTGGCGGCCAGAAACCGTTCGCGGTGGTACACCGTTTCCTCCACCGCGGTCGCCACGGCGTGCGCCGCGTAGAACACGCCCCAGCTGCCATCGGAAAACCGGCTGCCTTCGGGGTTCAGGTGGGTAAAGGCGGCCATTACCGGCGTGGCGCCCGGGCCGCTGATCCGGCGCGCCTTCGGCACCAGCGCCAGTGCGCCGAGTTCATCGCGCAGGCGCGGGTTGGTCATGGCCTCGATCACGAACAACGCCTCGAGGTCGGCCGCGTCGGCGATGCGATCGAACAATCCGGCCGGCGGAAACCGGCTGGGCACGATGCGGTAGGCGTGGCGCCAATGGATGGCGTGGACGGGCGGCAGGCTGGCAGACATGGGTACGATCCGTGCAGGACATGGCGAGCATGCGTTCGACGCGTCGCGCGGGCCGCGACGCGCCTCAGCCGCGTTGCGCGTCGAGATACTGCCGCACCACGTAGAGGTCGGCCACGTTGCCGCTGAGCATGCGCGCCAGCGCCGGTTGCCCGCCAAATGGCCCGGCTGCATTGGGCTTGCGCAGCCAAGCGTCGGCCTGGGCCGGATCGGGGAACAGGATCTGCAGCGATTTCCAGATGCCGAGCAGGTAGCTGATGCGCTCCAGCGTGTCGCGCGACAGCGTGCCCGCGCGCTCGCGCTTCCACTTGTAGAACGTGGATTCCGGCGGATCGCCAAGCAGCTTGCGCTGCTCGGCGACACGCAGGTCCCAATGTTCGGCCAACCGGAAAAAGCTCCGCAGCGCCGGGGCGCCCAGCGTATCGGCGGGCAACAGGTACTGCGCGGCAGTATCGGCGACGCAGGGGGTACGAGCGTTCATGGCCTTACTCTCACTATGAACCTATGACGAAACCTACTACATACATAAAGTTCACGCCAGTACCTGTCGAGGTTCCCTGCGGTCCGTTTGAGGCTATGGCGCAACAGGGTCTTGGCGCCTTGGGTGTCCGTAGGTCGGCTCCGGACCACCTTCGGCAATGAATCGGTCGATGCGCTGTTCGAGCACCGGCAACGGCACCGAGCCGGTGGACAGCACGGTGTCGTGGAAGGCGCGCAGGTCGAACTTGTTGCCCAGCGCTTTTTCCGCCTTGGCGCGCAGTTCGAGAATCTTGAGAAAACCCAGCTCGTAGCTGTCGGCCTGGCCGGGCCAGCTGATGTAGCGGTCGACCTCATTGCCGATTTCGAGCGGGCTGAGCGCGGTGTTTTGCGTGAGGTAGTCGATCGCCTGCTGACGCGTCCAGCCCAGATGGTGGATGCCGGTGTCGACCACCAGGCGGCAGGCGCGCCACATCTGGTAAGTGAGGTAGCCAAACTGCTTGTACGGCGTGTCGTAGATGCCCATCTCGTTGCCGAGGTATTCCGAGTACAGCCCCCAGCCTTCGCCATAGGCGGAGATGTAGCCGCGGCGGCGAAAGGCTGGTTGCTGCCGGCTCTCTTCGGCCAGCTCCAGTTGCAGTGCGTGGCCGGGAGAGCTTTCGTGCAAGGTCAGTGCCGGCATGTTGTACAGCGCGCGCGATGGCAGGTCATAGGTGTTGACCAGGTACACGTCCGCGCCGCCGCGGCCGGAGGTGTAATAGGGCGCAATCGCCGCCGGCACCGGCTGGATGGTGAACCGGGCGCGCGGCAGGTGGCCAAAGAATTTCGCCATCTGGCCGTCTACTTCCTTGGCCACCCACGCGGTCTGGTCCAACAGCTCCTGCGGCGTCCTGGCGTAGAACCGCGGATCGCTGCGCAGGAAATGCAGAAACTCGGCAAAGCTGCCCTTGAAGCCGGTCCGCTGCATCACCGTGAGCATTTGCGCGTGGATCTTCGCCACCTGTTCCAGCCCGATGCGATGGATCTCGTCCGGCGTGAGGTCGAGGGTGGTGTATTCGCGAAGCTGCTGGCGGTAGTACGCCTTGCCGTCGGGCAGTGCCTCGGCAGCCAGCGTGGTGCGCGCCTTGGGCACGTATTCGTCGTCGAAGAATCTCAGCAGTTTTGCGTAGGCGGGAATCACCGCATCGCGGATTTTCTGCACCGCTTCACCACGCAACGCCTGCGCCGTGTCGGCCGGAATCGTCGCCGGCATTGCCTTGAACGGCGCGTAGAAACTCGATGCGGTCGGATCGGCAAGCTGCGCCACGGCGGCAATCGACTGGTCGCGCCCGGCGAGTACTTCGCGCGGCACGCTGAACCCGCGTGCCAGACCCAGCCGCATGTTGGCGATCTGCTGGTCGAAGTAGCGCGGGATCTGGCCGAGCTGGTCGAGATAGCGGCGGTAATCCGCGGTGGTTCGCAGCGCGTCGTCGCCAAGCTGATAGCCGATGTCGCTCCAGAATGCCGAGTCACTGTTGAACGGCATCTGCCACTGCTTGTGCTGCTGGTCGGCGATGAAGTTCGCGATCTGCTCGCGATAGACCGCGTAGTTCACCTGGTTGTCCGCCGACAGTTGCGTGCGGTCGATGCCGTCCAGCTCGCGCATCACCGCTTGCCAGTAGGCGAGGCGCCTGGCCTGGCTCGCCGCGTCCACGTCATCCAGCCGACCGGTGTTCGGCTGCACTTCGCCGGATGCACGAATATCGGCGCGGCCGGTGCGCCACGCCCACTCGGCGGTGTAGATCGCCGTGAAACGTGCGTCCGCATTCCGGGTGGTGGCGTTGTCCGCCAGTGCCTCGGCAGCCCGCATGGCGGGCACGGCCGCGCACGCGAGCGTGGTGGCAAGGGCAAGCAGCAGCAATTTGTTCACCGGGTTCTCGCAGCAGCGACGACAGGCAGAAACCGTCCCACGCGCTGCGCCGGCACGCAATGCGGCAAACGTCACGCGGGGCGTTCAGCGCATGGCCGCGCGTTCGTCACCCGCCATGCGCAGGTAATCGTCGAGGCCACGGCCTGGCACGTCGGCGAAGATCTCGCCGGTGGCCTCGCTGGCATGGATGCGATCGGGACGGAAATTGCGGAAATCCCGGCGCAGCCGGCACCATGCGCCCAGCGTCCACTTGCCGCCCCAGAACGCCAGGCACAGCGGCTCCACCTCGCGCAGGCTGGGCTGGCCATCTTCGTCGCGGTAGTCCAGGCGCAGCACTTGGCTGGCCGCGATAGCTGCATGCAGGCGGTCGATCAACCGGGCGAAATCGGCGCGGCCCTGGTCGCGCCACACCGGCGCGTAGATGCGCGTGCGTGCCGCGCGCTCGCGCAGTTCGGGCGGCAGCACGGCCTCGATCTTGAGCAGCGCCGCCCGGGCACCCGCGGCCAGGCGGTCGCCGGCAAAGGCACGCACGAAGCGCGAGCCCACCACCAGCGCCTCGAGTTCGTCGGCGCTGAACATCAGTGGCGGGATGTCCGAACCCTTGCGCAGCAGGTAGCCCACGCCGGCCTCGCCTTCGATCGGCACGCCGGAGCGCTGCAGGTCGGCCACGTCGCGGTAGACGGTGCGCAGCGAAACGCCGAGCGTTTCGGCCAGGTGTCGCGCGGGCAGCGCCGTGCGCCGCCCGCGCAGGGCGTGGATGACGAGAAACAGGCGGTCGGCGCGGCGCATTGGTGCATGGTGGCCGGCGGGTACGGTGATCGCCAGTGCCGGGCACCCGTCTTTTCGACGGGCGCGGCCATGGCCGATCTCCGGTGTCGAGCCCCAGCGGGCGGGCTCAACCTGCCGCCGATTTCTCCGTTACCGGCTTCGCTTGGACGCGGCGGCATGGTGCAGGCCGGTCAGTGCCAGCAAGGTCAGGCGGCGTCGAACTGCGGGGCGCGGTGGCGCAGCCTCCTGCGCCGTGGCGGGTACGCGGTATCGGCCGTCAAGCAACAGGCCGTGCAGATATAGCGGCCGGTAGGCCATCAGTACATGATCGAGCATGGATTTGCGCATGGTGGACTCCTCATGCAACGGTGGCGGTGGCGCTGGCCAGCCAGGGTGGCGGCAGGGCGTGCTTGTAGAGGCGGAACCAGTGTTCGCGGTCGCTGGCGGAGTAGAGGTCCAGCGTGCGGATCACTTCGCGCGCGAACTCCACGCTGCCGAGTTGGCTGGCGGTGAGCGTGCCGCCGTCGCTCACCGCGAGCACGCCGGCGTCGTACTGGTCGGCGCCGCGGTAATCGGGCACGTGGGCGTCGATGTGCCCGGCGTGGTTGCCGGTGTGCCGGCAGTGGTCGAGCAGACCGGCACGGGCCAGCACCAGCACGCCGCCGTCGATGCCGGCCACCGGGGCGCCGGCCGCGTGCACGCGGCGCGCGGCGGCCACCGCGGCCAGCCCTTCGCCGCGCGTCCACAGGTGGCCGCCGGGCAGGATCAGCAGCGCCGCGCGGTCGAGGTCGAGCCGGGTCAGGCTCAGCTCGGGCTGCACCACGAGCCCGCCCATCGACACCACCGGCGCCAGCGAGAAGCCCACCGCCTGCACCCGCCAGTCGCCCGGGCGGCGGATCTCGCACAGGGCCAGCGCGGCCTGCCAGTCGGCGTAGCCGTCGAAAACGAGGAAATAAACCGTGTCGCGCATGCCGTTTCCTCCGTGTTGGAGGTGCAGCTTGCACGGGTGCTGCTGACAACCTGGTGTCAGCAGTCCGGGGCGGGTTTCCAGGCATGGCGCGGTTCAGCGGAAGCCGGGACAATGCGCGTTCCACCACCCCGCCGCCTTTGCCACGGACCCGCCATGAACCCCGTCTCGCTGATCCAGTTCCTGATCGAGGAACGCCGCGCCGGCCATATCAATGCCGAGCTGTCGCTTCTGCTCGAAGTCGTGGCGCGCGCGTGCAAGCGCATCGGCGTGGCGGTGAACAAGGGTGCGCTCGGCGGCGTGCTCGGCAACGCCGGCACCGACAACGTGCAGGGCGAGGCACAGAAGAAGCTCGACGTGATCTCCAACGAGATCCTGCTCGAAGCCAACGCCTGGGGCGGCCACCTCGCCGCCTGCGCGTCGGAGGAGATGGAAGACCCGCAGCCGATCCACGACATGTATCCCAAGGGCCATCACCTGTTGCTGTTCGATCCGCTCGACGGCAGCTCCAACATTGACGTCAATGTTTCGGTCGGCACCATCTTCTCGGTGCTGCGCTGCCCGGACGAGGTGACCGAGCCGACGGCCGAGCACTTCCTGCAGCCCGGCACCGCGCAGCTCGCCGCCGGCTACGTCGTGTACGGCCCGGCTACCGTGCTGGTACTCACCTTCGGCCACGGTACGCATGAGTTCACGCTGGATCGCGAAGTGGGCAGCTTCGTGCTCAGCCGGCGCGCCGTGCTGATCCCGCCGACCACCGCCGAGTTTGCGATCAACATGTCCAACCAGCGCCACTGGGAAGCACCGATGCAGCGCTACGTTGGCGAGCTGTTGGCCGGCAAGGACGGCCCGCGCGGGCGCGATTTCAACATGCGCTGGGTGGGCTCGATGGTGGCCGACGTGCATCGCATCCTGACCCGCGGCGGCGTGTTCTATTACCCGCTGGACGCGAAGATCCGCGCCAACGGCGGCACCGGCAAGCTGCGCCTGATGTACGAGGCCAACCCGATGGCGTTCATCGTGGAACAGGCGGGCGGCATGGCCACCACCGGGCGCGCGCGTGTTCTCGACGTGCAGCCGACGGCACTGCACCAGCGCGTGCCGGTGTTTCTCGGCTCGCAGGAGGAGGTTGCGCTGGTCACGCACTACCACTGCGAGGCCGATGGCGCGCAGGATGGTGGGCGCTGAGAGCCCGCCCGTTCCCGCTTTTCCCGTGTCCACCGCATTCTTCCCATGAACTTTCGTCGCACGTTGGCGTTGTTGTCGGCCACTTTGCTGATTGGCGCATGCACGCACGCCGCCAAGCCCGAGCTGCTGCCGGCCACGCCACCGGCACCGCCGCCGGTGGCGCCGGTCAAGCTCAGGATCGGCCTGGCGCTCGGCGGCGGCGCGGCCAAGGGCTTCGCCCACATTGGCGTGATCAAGATGCTGGAGGCCAGTGGCATCCATCCGGACGTGGTCGCCGGCACCAGCGCCGGCAGCGTGGTGGGTGCGCTGTACGCCAGTGGCATGGACCCGTTCCAGATGCAGCGGGTGGCGTTCGGGCTGGACGAGGCGAAAATCCGCGACGTGCAGCTTTTCGGCGGCGGCCTCGTGCGCGGTCGCGCGCTGCAGAACTACGTCAACCAGCTGGTGCACAACCAGCCGATCCAGAAGCTCAAGCTGCCGTTTGCCGCGGTGGCGACCCAGCTCGAAAGCGGCCAGCGCGCGGTATTCGTCAGCGGCAACACCGGACAGGCGGTGCGTGCCTCGTGCAGCATCCCCGGCGTGTTCGAGCCGGTGGAGATCGGCGGCAAGCACTACGTCGATGGCGGCGTGCTGAGCCCGATCCCGGTCGACGCCGCGCGTCAGCTCGGCGCCGATTTCGTCATCGCGGTGGATATTTCCGCCACGCCCGGCGGGAAGAACCCGCAGGGCATGTTCGGCATCCTGAACCAGTCGATCACCATCATGGGCCGTGAACTTGCGCGGCAGGAGATCGCGCGCGCCGATGTGGTGATCCGCCCCGACCTTTCCGGCATCGGCCCGACCGATTTCGACCAGAAAAACCGCGCCATCATGGCCGGCGAAAAGGCCGCGCTCGCGGCGATCCCCGCCATCCGTGCCCGGATGGCGGCGCGCATCGCGCAGTTGACGGCGCAACGGGCGGTGGCTGCGCACTGACGCCCTGCCAATCGACACATGGCGCGCACGCCGTGCGGGTGTAGCGTGCGGGCAACCTGTGTCGTGGAGTTCGCCATGTCGTTCCGTCTGCCTGCCGCGCTGACCGTGCTGCTCGGCGCCCTCGTGGCTTCGCCCGCGGCGTTGGCGCAAGCCGCACCCACCGCCAACCCCACGCTGGCATTACTTGCCAAGCTCGACCACGTGCAGCACGTCGGCGCCGTGGCGCTGTCGCCCGACGGCACGCAGCTGGCGTGGGTGCGCGAAGGCAAGCAGCCGATGATCGAGCTGGGCGATGCCGACGGCAAGCACACCCGCGGGCTCGACGTCGGCGCGCAGCGCCTGGCTTGCAGCAAGCGTGATCTGGCGTGGTCGCCCGATTCGCGCACGCTCGCGCTGCTGGTCGATTGCGGCAAGGACCTCACCCACACCAAGGCCGTGCACCTTGCCGTGGTGCTGCTCGACGCGCGCGGCAAGGCGTCGCCGCGGCAGCTGGCGGCGCTGGCCGGCTACGCGCATGGCTTGGCGTGGTCGCGCGACGGCAAGGCGCTGGATCTGCTGTTCGTGCCCGGCGCCACGCGCCAGGCTGCGGCCACCGCGGCTGGCGCCGAGCAGGTCGGCGTGATCGGCGAGGCCAAGTCGCAAGTGCAGCGTGTGGCCAGCATCGACGTCGCCAACGGCACCTTGCGCGAGCTGACCCCGGCCACGCTCAACGCCTATGAATTCAACCGTTCCGCGGATGGCACGCGCATCGCCTACACCGCCGCCGTGCCGCCGGGCGACGACAACTGGTGGGTGGCCAAGCTCTATGTGCAGAGCGCGCAACCGGGTGTCGCACCAACCGTGCTGGTTGATCCGGCGACCGTGACCGGCCCGCTGCACGGCCTGCAGATGGCGCTGCCGCGGTTTTCGCCGGACGGCGCGCGCGTGGCTTTCATCGGCGGCCTGATGAGCGATCAGGGCGGCACCGGCGGCGATCTCTACGCGGTGGCCGCCAACGGCGGTGCGCCGGTGGACCTCACGCCGGACATCACCGTCACCCCGCAGTGGTACACGTGGACCGGGGACGACACGTTGCTGGTCAACCAGAATGCGCGCGGCAAGGTGCAACTGGCCACCTACACGCTGCGCGGCGATCGGGCGCAGGCCAGCACGCCCTGGTTCGACCTGCCCGCCACGATCGGTGCCGGTGGCGCGGCGCTCTCGCTTTCGGTGTCCGCCGACGGCCAACACGTCGCCTACCAGCAAAGCTCGTTTGAACATGCACCGGAGGTACATGCCGGCAGGCTCGGTCACGTGCTGCCGCCCGCGGTTACCGCGCTCAACACCGACGCCAAGCCGATGTGGGGCAAGGCCGAGTCGATCGAGTGGGAAAGCGATGGTCATCATGTGCAGGGTTGGCTGCTCTACCCGGCCAACTACGACCCGGCCAAGCGCTACCCGATGATCGTCCAGGTGCACGGTGGCCCGGCCTGGGGGGTGCTGGCGGGCTGGCCCGGCGCGCGCGCCATGTACGCGGCCAGCGGCTATTTCCAATTCATGCCCAACCCGCGCGGCAGCTACGGGCAGGGCGAGGCGTTCGTGCAGGCCAACCGCAAGGATTTCGGCTATGGCGACCTGCGCGACATCCTGGCCGGCGTGGACGCGGTGGAAAAACGCGTGCCGGTCGACGACCACCGCCTCGGCCTCACCGGCTGGAGCTACGGCGGCTTCATGAGCATGTTCGCACCCACCCAAACCCAGCGCTTCCGCGCCGTCGTCGCCGGCGCCGGCATTTCCAACTGGGCGAGTTATTACGGCGAAAACCGCATCGACGAGTGGATGATTCCGTACTTCGGCGCCTCGTATTACGACGACCCCAAGGTCTACGACCGCAGCTCGCCGCTCACCTTCATCAAGCGCGCGAAAACCCCCACCCTCATCATCGTCGGCGACCGCGACGAAGAGTGCCCCGCACCACAATCCTTCGAGTACTGGCACGCCCTTAAAGCCCTCGGCGTGCCGACCGAGTTGGTCGTCTACCCCAACGAAGGCCACCACTTCGAGGACCCCGCCCACACCCGCGACCTGCGTCAGCGCTCGCTGGATTGGTTTGCGAAGTATTTGCCGGCGAAGTAGCCGCCCCGCGCCACCGCGTCCGTGCGTTCCCCAGTCTGACGGCACGTACGAGGCGGTGGCGCACGGGTGGTTTCATCGGGGCATCGATATCGCCTGATCGAAGCTCAGAACAACTCCCCCTGCGCCGATGCCGCGCGCGGCGGCACGAAGCGCGTGGTGTCGAGTTGCAGCTCGCGGGTGCGGGTGAGGCCGTGCTTGCGGCAAGCCACGTCGAAGCGTTTGCGCAGGAGGTCGGCGAACACGCCCTGGCCGCGCATGCGGGTGCGGAAATCGGCGTCGTAGTCGCGGCCGCCGTTCATCTGGCGCACCAGGCTCATGACGTGTTCGGCGCGGTCGGGTGCGTGCAGGGCAAGCCATTCGCGAAACAGGGTCTTGAGCTCCCACGGCAGGCGCAGCACGGTGTAGCCGGCACTGACGGCGCCGGCCTGTGCGGCGCGTTCGAGCACGGCTTCCATGTCCTTGTCGTTTAGCGCCGGGATGATCGGCGCCACCAGCACACCGACCGGAATGCCGGCCTCGCTCAGCGTGCGGATGGCCTGGATGCGCCGGTGCGGCGCGGTGGCGCGCGGTTCGAGTTTGGCTGCGAGGTGGTTGTCCAGCGAGTTGACCGAGAGGAACACCTGCACCAGGTCTTCGCGCGCCATCGGCGCCAGGAGGTCGATATCGCGCTCGACCAGCGCGCCCTTGGTGACGATCGTGCACGGGTGATGGCAGGCGGCCAGCACTTCGAGCGCGGCGCGGGTCAGGCGCAGGCCTTTTTCCACCGGCTGGTAGGGGTCGGTATTGCTGCCGATGTTGATCGGTTTCACCACGTAGCCGGGCCTGGAAAGCTCCTTGCGCAGCACCTCGGCAAGGTTGGTCTTGGCCCGCAGCCTGGTCTCGAAATCGAGGCCGGGCGAGAGGTTCAGGTAACTGTGGCTGGGCCGGGCGAAGCAGTAGATGCAGCCGTGCTCGCACCCGCGGTAGGGGTTCAGCGCCTGGTCGAACGCGATGTCGGGCGAGTCGTTGCGGGTGATGACGCTTTTGGCGGTCTCGGCGGTGACTTCCGTGCGCGGCCGTGGCGCGGTCTCGTCGAGCAGGGCGCTTTGCCAGCCGTCGTCCTCGGCATGGTGGCGGATGCTCTCGAACCGGCCCTCCGGATTGGAGGCCGCGCCACGCCCTTTGATTGCTTGCGGTTTGTCGAACGCGTCGGCCATGCGGACAGTGTGCCGCGCGGGCGTCTCGGCCCGCGCGACACGCCGCCACGGTCAGGCCGTGATATCCACGTCCTTGGTTTCGGGCAGGAAGAACAGACCGATGACGAAGCAACCGGCGGCCACGATCACCGGGTACCACAGGCCCGAATAGATGTTGCCGGTGAGCGCCACGATGCCGAACGATACCGAGGGCAGGAAGCCACCGAACCAGCCGTTGCCGATGTGGTACGGCAGGCTCATCGAGGTGTAGCGGATACGGGTGGGGAACATCTCCACCAGCCACGCCGCGATCGGGCCGTACACCATGGTCACGTAGATCACCAGGATGCTGAGCAGCAGGATCAGCATCGGGTAGTTCGACTGCGCCGGGTCGGCCTTGGCCGGGTAGCCGGCCTTGTCCAGCTCCGCGCCCACCTGTGCGCCAAACGCCTTGGTCTTGGCGGTGAATTCCGCCTTGGCCAGACCGGTGCCCTCAAAGGCCTCGTTCATTTGCCCGCCGACGCTGATCTTGGCCAGCGTGCCGGCCGGTGCGGCGACGTTTTCATACGGCACGCCGCGCTTGGCAAGAAAGCCCTTGGCCACGTCGCACGAGCTGGTGAACTGCGCGGTGCCGGTCGGGTTGATCTGCAGGTGGCAGTTGGCCGGGTCCGCGATGACTTTCACCGGGGCGGAAATGCTCGCCGCCTCGATCGCCGGGTTGCCGTAGTGGGTGATGCCCTTGAAGATCGGGAAATACGTCAGCGCCGCGATCAGGCAACCGGCCAGCACGATCGGCTTGCGCCCGATCTTGTCCGAGAGCCAGCCAAAGAACACGAAGAACGGCGTGCCGATCAGGAGTGCCGCGGCAATCAGGAGCTGCGTGGTGGTGGAGTCGATGCGCAGCGTGCTGCCGAGGAAGTACATCGAGTAGAACTGCCCCGCATACCACACCACGGCCTCGCCGGCGGTGGCGCCGAGCAGGGCGAAGATCACGATCTTCAAATTGCCCCAGCGCGCGAACGACTCGGTCAGCGGCGCCTTCGAGCCCTTGCCCTCGGCCTTCATCTGCTTGAACACCGGGGATTCGGCGAGCTGCATGCGGATGTACACCGAGATCACCAGCAGCAGCGAGGACACCAGGAACGGAATGCGCCAGCCCCAGTCGCTGAACGCGTCGCCCACCAGCGCCTTGGAGCCGAGGATGACGAACAGCGACAGGAACAGGCCGAACGTGGCCGTGATCTGGATGAAGCTGGTGAACAGCCCGCGCTTGCCGTTTGGTGCGTGCTCGGCCACATAGGTGGCAGCGCCGCCGTACTCGCCGCCCAGCGCCAGCCCCTGCAGCATGCGCAGCGCGATCAGGATCACCGGTGCGGCGACGCCGATCGAGTTGTAGCTGGGCAACAGGCCCACGAAGAACGTGGACAAGCCCATGATGACGATGGTGATGAGGAACGTGTACTTGCGCCCCACCAAGTCGCCGACCCGGCCGAACACCAGTGCGCCGAACGGGCGCACCGCAAAACCGGCGGCAAACGCCAAGAGCGCGAATACCAGTTGGCTTGCCTCGTTCAAGCCGGAGAAAAACTGGTGACCAATGATGACGGCCAGAGAGCCGTACAGGTAAAAGTCGTACCACTCGAAGACCGTGCCCAAGCTGGACGCGATGATGACGCGCGTATGGCTGGAGCTCATGGAACCGGCGCTGTTGCCGGCCGTGCTGGCGATATTGGCCATGGGTACTTGCCCTCTCCCCCGGGTGATGGTGGCGACCTCCCCATGAAGTCGTCATCCGGCTTGGCGACCCACCGCACGGCGGGTCGGTAGCGCCGCGTCAGCCGGTGCGGCCCCTTGCGCCGCACCAGTCGTCGTGGTGTGAAACCTCTGTTGCGTTGCCCCGAAGGCCGGTTTGCGACCGGCGGCGCACCTACTCACGCAGCTGCGCGTGGGCGGCGGCAGCAACCTGCCGCCGCCCGTGTACTGCTCAGAACTTGTATATGCCGCTCAAGCTGATCTGGTTGCCGCTGGTGCTTTGCGACCCCAGGCTGTTGCCGGTATCGAGCTTGTCGTGCATCCATTCCAGCCCCAGCGCATACGCGCCGGCGGCGTATTGCACGCTGAGCGCCGCCTGCTGGCTCTTGAGCCGGGCCTTCGGACTGTTGGCCAGCCAGCGGTAGACGTCGTTCTTGTCCGGTGCGCCGATGCCGTAGAACGCATATGCGCTCCAGTGCGGGGTGAAGTGGTAGCCCGCCTGCAGGTAACCGCCGCTTTCCGAAATGTCGCCAAACTGCACCAGGCCGCCGAAGATTTCGCCCAGCCCGTTGCCGGTGTAGGCCAGCGCGTTGAACACCCACGGACCCGGCTTCCAGCTGCCGCCGATCTCGTAGCCGGTGCTGGTGATGGTGTCCTTGATCGGCGGGTTGGGTTCCGCGTTGCCCACACCCTTCAGGTTGACCTCGCTGTAGTGCGCGGCGACGTAAGCCACCCAGTCCTTGTCGGCCACGCGCAGGCGGGCCTCGAGCTGCGGGCGGAACCCGGCGTTGCCGGCGGTGAGGTAATTGACGTTGTCGCCCGGCCCGCTCCACGAGCCTTCAAACACACCGGCGTCCAGGCGCCACTTCGGGCCATCCGAACCGTGGTTCAAATCCTGCATCACCACGACGCCGGGGAAGCGCCAGCCGATCATGCCGGTGCCAAAGCCGAGCGGGAACGCGATGTGCGAGAGCGATACCGGCACGTTGTCGAGCGGGAACATCAACTCCCACTGCTGGCCCACGCGCACCGTGGTGCCGGTGGTGGGGTTGGTGAAATCCATGTACGCCTGACGCAGGCGCGGCGTGGGCTGCTGTTGGCTGTAGGCGCCGGTGCCGTTGAAGCCGCCGAAGAAATCCATCTCGATGCGCCCGCCGCCGACCCAGTCGCCGGCAAACTTGGCGCCGCTGACATCCAGCCAGAAGCGCGTGTTGCGCACGTCCACGCCGGACAGCGAGCCCTTGTTGTCGGCCACCGGAAACTCCGCGTTGGTGCCGTTGCCGAAGGTGAAGCTCTTGTTCTGGCTGAACGCGCTGGCGCTGACGAAACCGTGCAGCGCCAAGCTCATGCCAGGCGCCGTGGTGAACACCGGCTTGGCCGGTGCAGCCGCCACGTTCTGGCTGGGCACCGCCGGTGCGGGCGCGGCAGCTTGCTGCTGCTTCTGCGCCTGGATCATCGCCTTGAGCTGATCGAGCTCTTGTTCCAGTTGGTTGACGCGGTGTTCGAGTTGTTGTTCGCGGACGTTTTCGCCGTTTGCCGTCGGCGCGTTGGTCTGGGCCTGCACGGCCCACGGTAGTGCCAAGGCACAGGCCATACCGAGCACAAGCGGCTTGCGACCACAGACGTGTGTCAAGCTCATGTGATGCTCTCCCCGGGTGAAGGTAAGCCGAGCATGGCGAGGCATGCTGGCGGGTGACTATTCGCCGTTAGTCTTGACTAGACCAAAGTCGATGGTGCCCCGACTTGGCGCACACGAATGGAAGGCTACACTCGAACCGTTGCGCGATCGCAGCGAAACCGCGTGCGCCGCCGTCCACCCTGTCCGCCCAAGGAGATCCGCATGTCCACGACTTACCCCGTCGACCCCGCGTTTGCCGCCAAGGCCCGCAACCGCAAACAAGACTACGAGCGCTTGTACGCCGAGTCGGTCAAAGATCCGGTCGCTTTCTGGAAGACGGCCGCGGAACGCCTGGACTGGGTCAAAAAGCCGACCAAAATCAAGGATGTCTCCTTCGACCCGAAGGATCTCCACATCCGCTGGTACGAGGATGGCGTGCTCAACGTCAGCGCCAATTGCCTCGACCGCCACCTGAAGGAACGCGGCGACAAGGTCGCCATCATCTTCGAGGGCGACGACCCCAAGGTGTCGCGCAAGATCACCTACCGCCAGCTGCACGCCGAGGTGTGCCAGTTTGCGAACGTGCTGAAGAACCTCGGCATCCAGAAAGGCGACCGCGTCGCCATCTACCTGCCGATGATCCCCGAGGCCGCGGTGGCGATGCTCGCCTGCGCGCGCCTGGGCGCCACCCACTCGGTGGTGTTCGGCGGCTTTTCACCCGATTCGCTCGCCGGTCGCATCGTCGATTCGCAGGCGAAGATCGTCATCACCGCCGACGAGGGCCTGCGCGCGGGCAAGCACATTCCGCTCAAGGTCAACGTGGACGAGGCGCTCACCCGTCCCGGCACCAACAGCGTGGAAACCGTGATCGTCGTGCGCCACACCGGCGCCGCCATTGCCATGCAATCGCCGCGCGACCGCTACTGGCACACCCTGATCGAAGGCCAGTCGAGCCAGTGCGAGGTGGTGCCGGTGGAGGCCGAACACCCGTTGTTCGTGCTCTACACCTCCGGCTCCACCGGCAAGCCCAAGGGCATCCTGCACACCACCGGTGGCTACCTCACCTTTGTCAGTTACACCCACGAGGTGATCTTCGACCTCAAGGAAGACGACGTGTACTGGTGCACCGCCGACGTGGGCTGGGTCACCGGCCACAGCTACGTGGTGTACGGCCCACTGTGCAACGGCGCCACCACGGTGATGTTCGAAGGCGTGCCCAACTACCCCGACTACAGCCGCTTCTGGGAAGTGTGCGACAAGTACGGCATCACCATCTTCTACACCGCGCCCACCGCCATCCGCGCGCTGATGCGCGAGGGCGAGGGCCCGGTCAAGAAGTGCTCGCGCAAGTCGCTGCGCATCCTTGGCTCGGTCGGCGAGCCGATCAACCCCGAGGCGTGGGAGTGGTACTACAACGTGGTCGGCGAAAAGCGCTGCCCGATCGTGGATACCTGGTGGCAGACCGAAACCGGCGGCATCATGATTTCCGCCATCCCCGGCGCCATCGCCACCAAGCCCGGCTCGGCCACGCTGCCGTTCTTCGGCGTCCAGCCCGCCATCGTCAGCACCGACGGCGAAGTGCAGCACGGCGTGGCCGAGGGCAACCTGCTCATCGGCGACTCCTGGCCCGGCCAGGTGCGCACCGTGTACGGCGACCACCAGCGTTTCATCGACACCTATTTCAAGGCGTATCCGGGCTACTACTTCTCCGGCGACGGCGCCCGCCGCGACGAAGACGGCTACTACTGGATCACCGGCCGCGTGGACGACGTCATCAACGTCAGCGGCCACCGCCTCGGCACCGCCGAAGTGGAAAGCGCGCTGGTGGCCCACCCCAAGGTGGCCGAAGCCGCCGTGGTCGGTTGCCCGCACGACATCAAGGGCCAGGGCATCTATGCCTTCGTCACCTTGAACGCCGGCGAGCACGGCAGCGACGAATTGCGCAAGGAGCTGGTCAACTGGGTGCGCAAGGAAATCGGCCCCATCGCCAGCCCGGACTACATCCAGTTCTCCAGCGGCCTGCCCAAGACCCGCTCCGGCAAGATCATGCGCCGCATCCTGCGCAAGATCGGCGAAAACCGCCCCGACCAGCTCGGCGACATCACCACGTTGGCCGACCCCAGCGTGGTGCAAGTGCTGGTGGACGAGCGGTTGATCAAATAGCGTCGGGTTTGGAGCGTCGGGATTCGGGATTCGGCACTGCCGCTTTTCCGAATCCCGAATCCCGCCATCCCGAATCCCGGCTCCCATGACCGACATTCTCATTGCGGACGATCACCCGCTGTTCCGCGACGCCCTGCAACGCGCCGTGCTGGCGGCGGTGCCGGACGCCGGCGTGCACACCGCCGATACCGTCCACACCCTGTTCGGCCTGATCGACCAGTACCCCGACGCCGACCTGCTGCTGCTCGATCTGCACATGCCCGGCGCGCGCGGCTACAGTGCGCTGGTGCACATCCGCGGCCAGTACCCCGGCCTGCCGATCATCGTCGTTTCCGGCTACGAAGAAGCCGCCGTTGCCCGCCGCGCGCTCGCCCACGGCGCCGCCGCCTACATCCCCAAATCCACCGCCGGCGAGGAAATCGTCCAAGCCATCCGCGCCGTGCTCGACGGCGACGTCTGGCTGCCGCCGCAAATCGTCCCCGGCACCGCCGAACTCGAACCCGCCGAAGCCGACATTGCCGCCCGCATCGCCAGCCTCACCCCGCAGCAATTCCGCGTGCTCACCATGATCGCCGAAGGCCTGCTCAACAAGCAGATCGCCTGGGAACTCAGCGTCTCCGAAGCCACCATCAAGGCGCACATGACGGCCATCATGCGCAAGCTGGGGGTCAACAATCGGACACAGGTGGCGTTGGCGGCCAGCCAGTTGGCGATCGAGCCGGGGGTGATGCAGCCGCTGCCGGCGGGGGACGGGGAGTGAGGGGTGGGGAGAACCACGCCGGAGCGCGTAGGCATCATCCTTGACGCCTTTTGGGGCGTGGTGGCGCTTCCTGTCATGCTATGGCGAGCTTGGCGCGCAACAAGTACGGGAGCGCACATCGCGTGTTTGAAACCAGGACCTATGACGATCCGCTGGTTCTCGCCAGTACGATCCGCGCACGTTGGGAGTTCCTCGAGACCAGTTCCGCCGCCGCGGTGCTGCGTTCGGTATGTCCGGATGAATGGGCGGACATCGCCCACGTGTTGGAGACCTTTTCGCTCGACCCGCAGCATTGGCTGAAGGCGGGCGGCAATCGTGGCGACGTCGCCAAGGCCATCGACGGCATGTTCGGAGACCGTGGCTGGCGCGAGATTCGCGTCGATCTCGTCACGCAAGGCGTGCTGTTGACCAAATCCGGCAAGGAAGTGGAACGTCTCGACGAGGTGTACCAAGAGGGCTACTTGGTCGACAACTTCAAGGGCCGCGTTGCGCTGGATGTAGAGTGGAATGCCAAGGACGGAAACCTCGATCGCGACTTGTCCGCCTACCGTGCGTGGCACGAAGCCGGCGTCATTTCCGCGGCGGTCCTGATCACGCAGGATCGCGTCGCGCTCAAGCAGTTGGCCGAGCGCTTGTGGGACGACTATCAGTCGAAGTTGCCGAAACGCCAACAGAAGACCAAGTTGCCGATCGACCTTGATACGTCGACGACCACCAACCTTGAAAAAGCCGCGTTGCGGGTGCGGCGCGGCGTGATGGGAACATGCCCGCTGCTGATCGTTGCCGCCACCCAGGCGACGTGGAACGGCAAGGCTTACTCGGCAGCCTGAAAAAGATCCGCCGTCGACACGGCAGCGCCGCGGCCGCGAGGTCGCATCGATGTTTCGGCCGCGCGCAACAGCGTGCGGATGCGCTGAATCGAATAACCGGTGTCCTCCGCAAGCTGTCGGACGCTGCGACCGGCCTGGTATTGGCTGCGCAGGTTGTCGCCCATGGCATTGGCGCGGTCCGCGGACAGTCGCTCGTTCGGCAGCAACGGGGGCAGGATCGCACCGCCTTCGTAGCCCTTGTGGACCTGCCCACGCGGCTCCGTGTCATCGTCAGCTTCATCGCCCCATGCCGTCCAGCCGGGGTGGGCATGACGTGCGAACAGTTCCAGATAAGCACCCGGCGAACACGCTTCGATCAACTCGTATTGTTCGTCGGGCTTGCGCGAGTGCTCGCGCTTGCGCGTCTCGATCATGTTGACCTGCGACCGGCCTGGCGCGAGGGTGCGCATCGAGCCGCGCACGCCGAACAAAAGTAGTTCGGTGACGTTCCGGAAATAGAAACCGACGCCACGACCATCCGGCCCACCATCCTTGCGGCGCTTGGCCCAAACAATGTTGCTGACGTAGCGGAAACCCCATGCCTTCATCACTCCCAGGCCGTCCGGCAACAGTGCGTTCGGAATCCACAGGTACAGGTGTGCCCGCGGCGCAAGGGTGCTTTCCACGTCCAGCGCCATGATGTCGTCCAGCGACATCGTCGAATACCGATCCAGCCGCCGATGCTCCGGCGCGACCTTGCCGGTACGGTTGCTGAAACGCCACGGCGGGTCGGCCAACACGGTCGAAAACCCGCCAACCGTGTGCGGCAGCGGGGTAGGCGTCGATTGCGGGCGAAGCGGCTTGGTGGTCATGTGCGGCATCCTAGCATGAAAGATCCAGATAAAGATCTAAATGGAGGCTCGTTTCACGTCCTGAGATCAAATAGGTGAACTAGACCTTGTTCGTTCGCCCGCATTACCCCTCGCACCTCCGCGTCTTGGGCATGATCGCTGAAGACCTGATCAACAAGCAGATTGCCTAGGAACTCGGCGTCCCGGAACCATCGTCGAAGCCCACATCAAACCTGGCACTAACAACCGCACCCAGATGGGGCTGGCTGCAAGCCGAATTGCCATTAAGCCGACAGGTGATGCAGCTGTTGCCGGGGAAGTGACGATGAGGGGCAGGGCACCGCGGGGCGTACCAGAATCGTTCTCGATACCTTTTTCGAAAGTGGTTGCGGGCGGTCTGGTGCCGCCGTGAGGTATGCTCCCCGCAGGGGGACGGGGGTAATGATGTCGAGTGATGCAGTTACGCCTTTGTCTCTGACCATGAGACAAAGGAGTCGGAAGATATGTCACGTACTTCGGCGCAGAAGCGCATCCATTATGTTCGAGCGGTCTATGCCCAGGCGTTACCAGCGGGTCAGACGTTGGAAAAGTCAGTTCGAGCCGCTTTAACGGCATTGAAGACTGTGGGAGACACCGAGGTCAACCACGACGCCGTTGGCACGCTTGCCGTGAGGGAGCGAGGTGTTGCCAATCAGAATTTCGCCACGTTAGGAATCGGCCTGGGCTTTCCAGGTGAGGCGATGGGAACGCTCGGCCTGAAGGTTGCCAAGGCGCAAGACGTGAACCAGCCCCAAGCCCCGCTACAAGGCCGGGTGTTCAAGTTGGCCGACGCGTTTTGTTTGATTGACGACGACGATTTGTTGCTGTGCATGGATGGCCGCATGCGCATGGCGACTGTGGAATTCTACTTGCGAAGCCTGCTGGGTCTTGCCGACGCCGCCCCTGCGGCGCAGGCGTTTCAACTAGTTGGACGCCGCGACCAAGGGCAGCAGCAAACGTTAGAGACCGAGGGCGTCAAGGAAATGCGCATCGTCAGTGCCGCCTATGCCGTCGCACAACCAGCCGCCGGTAATGACGGATGGCTTCGAAAAGGTTGGGATGCTTTGATCGAGAACCTGCGCGTCGGTTTGGAATCCGAGGTAGGCACAGAGGCCGAGCGGGCGAGTCTCGCGGCACACCTGGGAGACCTTAACGTAAGTGCGACGGTGAAGGTTAATGGTGGTTCGCGAGGTGAGCCCATCATGGTGCAGACACTGGAGGACGCAGCTATCGAGGCACAACAAGATGCGCCCGACGGTACGCAAATCACCTTAGTGACCAAGAAAGGGAACGAAGTCGGAGCTGACACGCTCACGTTGAAGACAATCAAGAGCATTAAGCGACTGCAACGGCAAAACGACTTGGACTATGCCGACGCATGGAACAAGTTGACGGGATATCGACAGGAACTTATCAACTCTCACCGTTGGAAGTTATGACTATCGTCAGGCAGAAAATAAGTTGGGCAAAGGTAGCCGCACTCGTCGCAAGCGTGATCGCCGCTGCGGGTTCTGCGTGGCTTGTCCAGCCCAGTTATCACAATAACGCCAACGCTATTCTGGTGGTTACCACCGTATTTTCCGTGTTAGCGGGGTTCCTGATCACCGTACTGGCAATCACTGCCGACGAGCGTTCGCTGCGAGGTAGTAACTGGCGACAAGATACCGTCTACTTCGAACTCATCAAGAAGGACCTGCGGCGACACCGTAACATGTTCTACCTGTACCTCATCGTGCTGGTTTTCGCGTTCGTCGGGTCACTGGACGTCCTCTGGCCAGCCGCTTGGCAACATTGGGTCGAGCGGGCGTTGTTATTTCTGGCCGCACTGGCTATGTTTTGGTCGTTTCGTATCCCTGGTTACCTGATGCGCCGTCATATGGAGGCGTTGGAGCGACGCATTACCGAACGGCGGGAGAAAGAAACACAGTAGCTAGCATTGAGAGAAATGGGGTCCAAAAAAGGGGTCAAAAAAGTGGTCGGGTTCATTTCGTGAAGCCGCGTTCAATGAATAGGCCTAACCCCTCACACCGTTGCAAAAAAGTGGTCAGGTTCATTTTCCGAGCCCAGATAGGCGAGTTTGACCTCATTCGGGTCTCGTGTCGCCGGTTCTTGCGGGATCAGGGAGACGCCCATGTCGCGGAGAGTCAGTGGCTTACTGTTGGTCTGCGGCCTTGTCCCATCAACGATTGCCGTTGCCGCCGAGCCTGCCCAGATAACCGAGTTGCAGAAGGGAATGCCGGCGACGGTTGCCGGCCTCATCGCCCGAATTGTCTACTGCAATCATTGGTCGGGCGAGGAACCTTACGATGCAGATCGTGCCAAGCAAATCCAGAATGCTGTTTCCGAACTCAAGTGTGACTCACTGAGTGCTGATGAAGCGGCGGCGTTGAAGAAATACGGACAGGAACCAGGCGTTCGTCGCGCGATCACGAAGGCTGGGGATGTCTATCTTTAGCGTAGCGACGAAAAACGGGCCAGGTTCATTTACTGATTCAAAGCAAATGAACCTGACCCCATTCGGCATGCGGGGCGTTGACGCCCCCTGCGCTGGCCGCCTTGCCAGAGACCGGCGCGCGGGAACGCCACTTTCGTTGTCCTTGCGGCGGCCCTTTCTGCTGCTGCATGCCGCCGCGAAAAAAAGGGGGTTACCATTTCGCCGTCCGGGTCAATAGGCACGCACTTGCTCTTCTCCGGCCGCGCCGAAGGGCAGGTGCCCGCCTTGCCGCTGACCACCAGCCGCTGTGTTTCATGCGGCGCGAAGATCGCGCCAGTCACCGTTCTGGTTAGGGCCGCATCAGCGGCCCTTGTTGCTTGCCAAACACTCATCGGTCATCGCGGATCCCGTCCAGGTGCACGACATGCGTGGCACAGGATCACGGGCTCAAGGCCCAACCTTTTGTGGCTCGGTCCGCGTGCGGTCTTGCGTCCAACACGGGTGCCGACGGCCGCGACCTTTCAGGTTTGCTGGCTCGAAGCCACACCCCGTTTCCGGCCTGCGACCGTCAGCGTGATCAGCCGAAGGCGCGCGTGAGATCGAACGCCGTGCCTTCGTGCAGCATGTGGTAACAGGCGCGGGCCAGCTTGTGCGCAACAGCCTTGATCGCCACGACGCGGTGCTTGCGGGCACGCTTGCGCTCGTACCAGCGCCGGATCGACGGATCGAAGCGCACCGCATAGTTGGCCGCTTCCATGAACGCCCAGCACAGGTAGCGATTGCCGCACTTGCGGTTGCCATGCCCCTTTCGCTTGCCGTTGGACAGCCGCACGCTCTCGACCATGCGGCAGTACGAGGCGTAGTCACCAACGGAAGCGAAGCGCTCGATGGCACCGCTCTCCAGCAGGATGGTCGTGCCCAGGATCGGACCAATGCCCGGCACGCTTTGCAGGCGCCCAAGCAGATCCGGTCGTACCACGTCCTTGTGAATCCAGCGTTCCAAGGTGGTGATCTGTTCCTGCAGGGTGAGCCACAGCTTGAACTGGATCAGCACGCCGAAACGAGTGGAAAGATCGGGAAACAGGTCGACCAGTTGCGACGGCGTCAGCTGTCGCAACTGGTCGGCCGACAGCTGTTTGCCTGTGCTGCGACTGAAACTGGACTGGATCGACAGCATCAACCGCACCGCCTGCCGCACCAAACTGAAGCGTCGACGCAGCAGGTCGCGGGTGCCGCGCTGCGCGCGGGGATAGATGTAGCCCTCCGGTAGTAAGCCGAGGCGCATCAACTGGGCCAGGTGCAGCGCGTCGCTGTCGTCGTCGCCGTGCTTGAGGCCGTCGTACTGCGGAATCGCCGTGGTGTTGACCAGATGGACGGCATAGCCATGGTCCATCAGGCCATCAACCAGCCAGTACCAGTTGTAGGTGGACTCCACCGCCACACCGACCAGCTCGTCCCGGTACGGGGCCAAGTCCGCCAGCAGGCGCGGCAAATCGTTGGGGCGCCGACGGCACAGCACCGGCTTGCCCTCGCCGTCCATGACCGCCAACACGCTGTTGCTGGAATGCAAATCGATCGCTGCGTAAAGTGACATGGCTGCCTCCTGTCGCTGGGCGACGTTGAAACCGTGGTAGTTCCAACGTACCGCCGAGCGCGGGAGGCGGCGACATGAGTCTTCAGGTTCGTTTTTTATCGCGATGGCTGCCGAATACAGGATGGCTGACAGGAAAGGCCTGCACGACAAACCGGCAGCCCGCCATCACCAGTAGGCCGGGGCCGAGGCGATTCAGTGTTGCGGCCTGCATGGTCGGCGTGGTGCTCATCGATGTTTCCCGTCGGCACGTGCCGACGTCGTCCGGCCAATGCGAAGCGTCGGCTCGCAGTCGGCGCTTCGTGCCTGTCTGAGGAGCCTGTTCCGCCGGTTGGGCATCGGGCTAGTGCCCGCCGCCCGGCGGCGCTTGATCTAACTCAACGCCCGATGGAACGCAGTCCGCGGTGCTGTTGATGTGGATCAACGTCCCCCATCGCCGGACCCCGACCATTGACGGCGCCACCGCCCTTGCCTGACGGGAAGGCCCGGGCACCTGACGTTCCGTCGGATCGAGGCCGGATCGGCGCTTCGCATCCAGTGGCGCCTTCGTTCGTCCGGGAGATACACCATGTTCATCCCCAGCACGCGCTACCCCTTGAGCCTCAGGGTCATCCATTGGCTGACCGTCATCGCCGTCGTGGCGGCCGCCATCCTGACCGGCGCGGAAGAACACGAGGACGACGGCGGCAGTGTCGTGTCGGGCATCTCGGCCATGCAGTGGCATTACGCGGCGGGCCTGGCCGTGCTGCTGCTGCTGATCCCGCGCATCGTACTGAGAATCCGCGCGCGGGTGCCGCCGATCATCCCGACGCCCGACAGGTTCACCGCGCTGACCGCACGCCTCGTGCATGTGACGTTGTATGCGTTCCTGCTCGCAGTGCCGCTGCTGGGCTGGTTGCAGCTGGGTTATGCCGGAGAGCCGTTGACGCTCCCGTGGCTGGGTTGGCAGCTCCCCGCGCTGGCCCAGCCGAACCCGCAGGCGAACGAGCTCGCCGAGGAGCTGCACGAAGTCCTGGGCAATGTCCTCTATGGCCCGATCGCGCTGCACGTGGTCGCAGCCCTCTGGCATCACGCCGTGCGGCGGGACAACACGTTGAAAAGGATGCTGTGACGGTCGCCGCACCCACCGGACGGCCGGAAGCAGACGACCTTCCACCGCGCCCGGGCTGAATAGAGGCCGCCCGCATGCCGCCATCGCCATCGCCCTCCCCGCCTGCGCCGGTGTTCCGGGCACACGGCCTGACCAAGGTCTATCGCATGGGCGAGGTGGAAGTGCACGCGTTGCGCGGGGTGGACCTGGAGCTGTTCTCCGGCGAGTTCGTGGTGCTGCTCGGCCCCTCCGGCAGCGGCAAGTCCACCCTGCTCAACATCCTCGGCGGGCTGGATGCGCCCACCGGCGGCGACGTCTGGTACGTGGACCACCGGCTCACCGGCGCCGACGACCGCGCACTCACCCGTTTCCGCCGCGAGCACGTGGGCTTCGTGTTCCAGTTCTACAACCTGATCCCGAGCCTCACCGCGCGCGAGAACGTGGCGATCGTCACCGAGCTGGCCGAGCACCCGATGCCGCCGGAGGAAGCGCTGGCGCGGGTCGGCCTGGGCGACCGCATGGACCACTTCCCTGCACAGATGTCCGGCGGCGAACAGCAGCGTGTGGCGATCGCCCGCGCCATCGCCAAGCGCCCCGCGGTGCTGCTGTGCGACGAGCCCACCGGCGCGCTGGACTCGGCCACCGGCGTGCGCGTGCTGGAGGCGCTGGAGCAGGTGAACGCGCAACTGGGCACCACCACCGTGGTGATCACCCACAACGCCGGCATCGCCGCGATGGCCCACCGCGTGCTGTACCTGGGCGATGGCCGCATCGTGCGCGAGGAGCGGCCGCCCCGGCGCGTGCCCGCGAAGGAGTTGAGCTGGTGAACGCGCTCACCCGCAAGGCGCTGCGCGACCTGTGGCACATGCGGACGCAGGCGCTGGCCATCGCCTGGGTGATCGCCGGCGGCGTGGCCACCTTGGTGATGTCGCAGTCCACGCTGGAATCGCTGGATTCCACCCGCGCGCAGTTCTACCAGGAAGGCGCGCTGGCCGATCTGTGGGCACCGCTCAAGCGCGCGCCCGACACCCTGCTCCCGCAGCTGGAGGCGGTCCCGGGCGTGCAGGCGGCGCAGCCGCGCCTGCTGGCGGCGGCCACGCTGGACGTGCCGGGCTTCGGCGAGCCGGCGCGCAGCGAGGTGGTGTCGCTGCCGATCCGCGGTGGCCAGCCGCTGCTCAACCGCGTGCACCTGACCAGCGGACGGCTGCCCGACCCGGATGCCGAGGGCGAAATCGTGCTGGGCGAGGCCTTCGCCCAGTCCCATCGACTGCGCCCCGGCGACAGTCTGCACATGATCCTGC
The DNA here is from genome assembly GCA_004298045.1 of Rhodanobacter sp. Lineage (GTDB taxonomy): Bacteria > Pseudomonadota > Gammaproteobacteria > Xanthomonadales > Rhodanobacteraceae > Rhodanobacter_A. The sequence goes on from SCRM01000020.1 coordinate 137,894, forward strand.
GCGGGCACGCGCGCACGGTGCGCATCGTCGGCATCGGCACCTCGCCCGAATACGTCTACCAGAGCCCGCCCGGCGCGGTGTTCCCCGACTTCCTCCGCTACGCGGTGCTGTGGATGAACCGCCACGCGATGGAGAAGGCGCTGAACATGGACGGCGCCTTCGACAATCTGGCCTTCCGCCTGCTGCCCGGTGCGCGCCAGGCCGCGGTGGCGGCCGATGTCGACGCGCTGCTGGCGCGCTACGGCGGCGTGGGCGCCTACGGCCGCCACGAGCAGACCTCGGTACGCTACCTGGAGGAGGAGATGCGCCAGCTGCGCACCATGGCCACGCTGTTCCCGGCCATCTTCCTGGGCGTGGCCGCCTTCCTGATGCACGTGGTGCTGATGCGCCTGCTGGGCACGCAGCGCGACCAGGTCGGCGTGCTGAAGGCCTTCGGCTACGGCAACCGCACGCTGGCGGGTCACTACCTGGGCATGGCCGCGTGGATCGCGCTGGGCGGCGCACTTCTCGGCATTGCGCTGGGCGCGGGACTCGGCCGCTGGCTGGCCCACGTGTACCAAGAGATCTACCGCTTCCCGTTCCTCACCTACCGGCTGAGCACGCGTGCCGTCGAGCTGGGCCTGGGAGTGAGCCTGGCGGCCGCCAGCGGCGGTGCGCTGATGGCGCTGCGCGCCGCTGCCACGCTGCCGCCCGCCGAAGCCATGCGCGCCCCCGCACCGACCCGCTTCGGGCCGACCCTGCTGGAGCGGCTGGGTTTCCAGCGCTGGCTGTCCCCCGCCGCGCGCATCGCACTGCGCGACCTGGAACGCCGTCCGGGCCGCGCGCTGTTCACCGTCGTCGGCCTGGCGATGGCCTGCGCGGTGATGATGGTGGGTCGCTTTCAGGGCGATTCGGTGGAGCGCATGGTGGACGTGCAGCTGAGCATCGCGCAGACCCATGACATCGAGGTGAGCTTCGTCGAACCCGCGCCGCGCCGCGCGGTGTTCGAGCTGGCGGCGTTGCCCGGCGTGCGCGAGGCCGAGCCGCTGCGCTCGGTGCCGGTGCGCCTGGTGCACGGCCTGCGCTCCTACCGCACCAGCATCGAGGGCGTGCCCGTCGGCGCGCGCCTGCGCCGGCCGATCGACGCGCGCCTGCGCCCGGTGCAACCGCAGGGCGACGGCGTGCTGCTCACCGACTACCTGCAGAAGATGCTGGACCTGAAGCCCGGCGACCGCGTGGAAGTGCAGGCGCTGGAAGGTCACCGCCGCCTGCGCGAGGTGCCTGTGGCCGGCTTCGTGCACGAGTACATCGGCGCCCGCGGCTACATGGATCTGGACGCGCTGAATCGCCTGCTCGGCGATGGCGACGTGGTTTCCGGTGCGCTGCTCGGCGTCACGCCGGGCGCCGAGCCGGACGTCTACGCACGCCTGGATCGGCGCCCCTGGGTGGCCGGCGTCGCCTCGCGCCTGGCCTCGGTGCGCAGCTTCTACGCCACCATGGGCGAGAGCCTGCTGGTGTTCACCCTGGTGGCGGCACTGCTGGGCGCGGTGATCAACTTCGGCGTGGTGTACAACGCCGCGCGCATCAGCCTGTCCGAGCGCGGGCGCGAACTGGCCAGTCTGCGCGTGCTGGGCATGACGCGCGGCGAGGTGGGTGCGCTGCTGCTGGGCCAGCTCGGCCTGCTGGTGGCGGTGTCGCTGCCGTTCGGCCTGGCCGCCGGTTGGCTGCTGTGCTGGCTGATGGCGCTGGGTTTCCAGTCCGAGCTGTTCCGCGTGCCGGTGCAGCTGACTACGGCCACCTACGCCTTCGCGGCCCTCACCGTGCTGGGCGCCAGTGCGGTGTCGGCGCTGCTGGTCTACCGGCGCATTGCCCGGCTGGACCTGGTCGCCGTGCTGAAGACGCGGGAGTGATTCGAACATGAAGCTGCGCCGTCACCTCGCCTATGCCGCCATTGCCCTTGCCGCCGCTGCGGTGGCGTGGTGGGCGCTGCGAACCGCGCCGCGCCCGCTGGACACGGTGCGCGTGCAGCGCGGCGAGCTGGTGCAGAGCTTCGAGGAAGAGGGGCGCACCGAACTGGCCCGCCGCTGGCTGGTGGCCGCGCCTGTCGCCGGCACCCTGCGCCGCGTCGACCTGCTGCAAGGCGATGCGGTGCAGGCAGGCCAGTCGTTGGCGCAGATCGAGCCGGCACGCGCGCAGCTGCTGGACCCGGCCAACCGCGCGCGCCTGCTGGCCGAGGAACAGGCCGCGCAGGCCGCCATGCAGGCCGCGCGCCAGCGCCAGGCGGCGGCGCAAGCCGACGCCGGCCTCGCGGCACGCGAAGTGGCGCGCATGCGCAAGCTCGGCGCCACCGGCGCGATCAGCGTGCAGGCGCTGGACAGCGCGGAGGCACAGGTGTCGCGCGCGCAGGCCACGGCAGCCGCGGCGGCGGCCGACTACCGCGCCGCCGACCAGCAGCGCGCCGCCTTGGCTGCGCTGCTCGCCGGCCAGGGCCTGGCCGGTGGCCAGGTGGTGCCGGTGCTGTCGCCCATCGACGGCGTGGTACTGCACCGCTACCAGCAGAGCGCCACGCCGGTGCAGGCCGGCCAGCCGCTGCTGGAGCTGGGCGACCTCGGCCAGCTCCAGGTGATGGTGCAGGCCTTGTCGCAACAGGCCACCCTGCTGCATCCGGGCACGCCCGCGCAGGTGCTGCGCTGGGGGGGCGAGGGCGCGCTCCCCGCGCGCGTGGTGCGCATCGAGCCGGGTGGCTACACCAAGATCTCCGCGCTGGGCGTGGAGGAACAGCGCACCCAGGTCTGGCTGGACATCGTGGCGCCGCGTACGCAGTGGACGCGGCTCGGCGACGGCTACCGGGTGGAGGTGGCCTTCGACGTGGCGCGCAAGGCGAATGTGCTGAAGGCGCCCGCCAGCGCGCTGTTCCGCAATGGCACGCGCTGGGCGGTCTACCGAGTGGAAGGCGAACGCCTGCACCTGGTGCAGGTCGTGCCCGGCATGCACGGTGGCACCGAGGCCGAGATCACCCGCGGACTCGCCGAGGGCGACCGCGTCGTGGCCTTTCCCGACGACCGCATGCGCGACGGGCTGCGCGTGCAAGCGCTGGAACAAACCGCGGCGCCGCAGCGCTGAAACCGTCCATCTGCGCCGGCCGCCCTTGCTGGAGGCCGGCGCGCGGGAACGCTACTTTCCCTGCCCTTGCGGCGGCCCTTTCTGCTGCTGCATGCCGCCGGGCATCTGGCGCGGCATGTCGGGCAGGGTCACGCCGCGCTCCTTGGCGCGCTTCTGCATCTCCTCGTGGTGCTGTTTGCGGAAGGCTTCGCGCTCCTGCGGAGTTTTCAGGGTGCGCATCTTCTGGCGGTGGGCGGACCTTTCCTCGGGCGTCATCAGTTGCCACCCGTAGACCTGTCCGTGGTCGCGCAGGCGATGTTGCGGGGCGGCTCCCTGCATGGCGCCTGCCTGTGGCTGCGCCTGCCCGCCGGTACCTCGCCCCTGATAGGCCAAGGCCGGCGTGGCGCCGATCACGGCCAACGCTATGCCCAAAAAGGCTACGTGTTGCAGACGCATGGCGGCTTCCTCCTGAACGGGTTGATGGCGACGTGCCACCGGCTGATGGTCGTCGAGTGGAACATGCCCAAGGTGATCTCGATCAACCATTCCGGTAGTCGCCACGACGCGCCGTGCAGCCTGCCCGATGGCTGGATGGCTGTTGATGCAGATCAACAAGCGTTTCTCCGAACGACAAACCATGGGCTTCTTCCGATGACCAGGCTGGGCCACCGCATGGCGACGGCGCGGATCATCACCACGGAGCGATTGAGGAGGCCGGCTTATGTTTTGTCGAGCGAAGGTGCGGTTGTCCGCAGCGATGGTGTTGCTGGCCTGTGCCCCGGCGTGGTCGCAGTCGGCGCTGATGAAGCAGGCGCAAGGCTTGTTCAAGCCCCTGCCCGACACGCCGCCGGCGTTGCCGGGCAACCCGGCCACGCCGGCAAAGATCGAACTCGGCAAGATGCTCTATTTCGACCCACGGCTGTCCGAGAGCCATGCGATCAGCTGCAATTCCTGCCACATCATCGGCATGGGCGGCGTCGATCTGCAGGGGACCTCCCTCGGGCATCGCTGGCAGCACGGGGGGCGCAACGCACCCACGGTCTACAACGCGGTATTCGGTGTCGCGCAATTCTGGGATGGCCGGGCCAAGGATCTCGAGCAGCAGGCGGGCGGACCGCTGGTGAATCCGGTCGAGATGGATACCACCGAAGCGCACGTGGTGGAGCAGCTCAAAGGCATACCCGGCTACGCTCCCCGTTTCGCGCAGGCCTTTCCCGGCGCGCGTGACGCGGTGACCTTCGACAACGTCCGCAGGGCCATCGCGCTTTTCGAAGCCACCCTGATCACGCCGAACGCCCCCTTCGACCGCTACCTGAAGGGGGACGAGCGCGCGCTCGACGCCGACCAGAAGGCTGGCCTCGCGTTATTCATCAACAAGGGGTGCGCGGCCTGCCACAGCGGCGTCAATGTGGGCGGCCAGATGTATGCGCCGTTCGGTGTCGTCGAGCGCCCGGGCGCGGAGGTGCTGCCGCCCGGGGACACCGGGCGCTTCGCCGTCACCAAGACGGCCAGCGACGAGTACGTGTTTCGCGTTCCTTCGCTGCGCAACGTGACGCTTACTCCCCCGTATTTCCATTCCGGAAAGGTGTGGAGCCTGCACCAGGCCGTCGGGATCATGGGAAGCAGCCAGCTGGGTGCCAAGTTGAGCGACGACGAGGCGGCGAAGGTCGTCCACTTCCTGGCCGCGCTTGCCGGCGACCAGCCCAAGGTGACCCTGCCGGTTCTTCCCCCGAGCGGAGCAAACACGCCTCGTCCACGCCCATGACGTCCGCCAGGAGGAGTGCGGCGGGGACACGGTCGACGCGAGGTACCGGTGGTGGGCCGGAAGGCGGGGAGGAATGGAAGAAAGGGGCACCATTTCGCCGTCTGGGCAGGCTCAGCAAGCTGCCCGTGACCTCGGTCGTGGAGTGCGAAATTCGCGGGGCAAGGTCACCTTCCCGAAGCCCCCGAACACGTTTTGACACCGGGGCCGGGCTAGGCCATAGTGCCGCCGTCTTGACCGCTGGGGACCGCCATGATCCTTCAGAACCTCGTCTGGACCATTGCGCTGGCCGGCATGAGCCTGGTCGCGCTGGGCTTCATCCACGTGATCCGCCAGGCTGGCAAGCCGGCCGACGACGTGGCGACACGCAAGGCCGCGCACACTTCCAACGTACTGCGACGATGGCTGTTCGGCGCCATGCTGGTCATCTTCGTGGGCGCCACCTGGGCCACGCTCCATCGGTTTCCGATCGCTTCACAGCACGCCGCGCTGGATATCCAGCAGGTGGTGGACGTGACCGGGCAGCAGTGGTCGTGGCAGATCACGCCGAACACGGTGCGCGCCGGCAGTCCGGTGGAGTTCCGGGTGACCAGCAAGGACGTGAACCACGGCTTTGCCATCTACGCGCCGGACGGCCGGATCGCCGCCCAAACCCAGGCGATGCCGGGGTTCACCAACAAGCTGGTGCATACCTTCACCCAGCCCGGCACCTACCGGGTGATGTGCCTTGAGTACTGTGGCCTCGGGCATGCGCCCATGGTCTCCGAGTTCACGGTGGTCGCTGCGCGCGGAGGGTGATCATGGCTGCTCTCACGATGTACCCCGAAAACGAACGTCTCGCCGGTGGCAATCGGGCCGCGTTCAACCTCTACGTCATCTCGGCCGTGGCGCTGTTCGTCCTGATGATGTTGCTCGGCCTGATCATGCGCATGGGCCAGGCGACCTGGCTGGCGGTGCAGCCCGATCTTTTCTACCGCATCCTCTCGATGCACGGCGCCGGGATGGTCGGCACCGCCGGCCTCGCCACCACGGCGGTGATGTGGTTCTTCCTGCGCGCGCATGTCCGGCTGCACCTGTGGGCGTTCGTCACCAATTACGTGATGTTCCTGCTCGGCGCGGCGTGCCTCATCTATGCCATTTTCGTCGATGGCTACGGCGCGCTGTGGACCTTCCTCTATCCGCTGCCGGTGCATGGCATGGGGTTGTGGAGCCCCGATGCGGCGGCGGTGTTCATGCTCGGCTACCTGCTGATCGGCGTGGGCATGCTGGTGTTCTACCTCGACGCTGCCGCCGCCATCATCAAGGTGTACGGCAACCTCGGGCGCGCGCTGGGGCTGCAATGGCTGTTCCGCGGCACGATCGACCCGGATCACCCGAAGACCGTGGTGGCCAGCACCATGGTGATCATCTCCAACGTGCTGGGCATCCTGGCCGGTGCCGTGGTGCTGGTGATGAGCCTGGTCAACGCGTTCTATCCGGAGATGGCGCTGGATGCGCTGCTGGCCAAGACCCTGATCTACTGGTTTGGCCACATGTACATCAACGCCACCATCTACATGGGCGTGATCGCGGTGTACGCGCTGCTGCCGCGCTACTCGGGCCGGCCCTACCCGATCTCGCGGGCGTTCCTGTGGTCCTGGGCGGTCAGCACGGTGTTCGTGACCCTCGTGTTTCCGCACCATCTGCTGATGGACTATGCCTTGCCGCGCTGGTTTGCGGTCATGGGCCAGCTGGTGTCGTACGGCGCGGGGTTCCCGGTGTTCCTGGTCACCATGTACGGCGCGCTCACCAACATCTACCGCGCGAACCTGCGCTGGACGATGCCGTCGCGGCTGATGGTGCTGTCGCTGTTCGGCTGGGCGGCGGGGATCGTGCCGGCCATCCTCGACGGCACCATCCGCGTCAATCTGGTGATGCACAACACGCAATGGGTGCCCGGGCATTTCCACTTCTACCTGTTGCTCGGCGTGCTGCCGATGGCGCTGGCGCTGATGTTCCACGTGATCGGCCAGCGTGCGGGCGCGCTGCCGAACAGCGCCGCCGACCGGCTGGGGTTGCCGGTCTACCTGATCGGCGGATTGATCTTCACCCTGGCCTTTCTCGATGCCGGGCACCTCAGCGTGGCGCGGCGCATGGCCACGCACCTGCCGGAGTGGACCGGCACCGACAAGGTCGGGTCGATCGGCGCGATGCTGGTGGTGCTGGGCATGCTCTACTTCGCCGTGCGCATCACGGTGGGCCTGCTGAGGGCGCCGGCGCGCGGAGAGCCCGATGAAGGTCCTGCGAACACTGCTGGCTAGCCTCTTGCTGCTGGCGGCAGGCCTCGCCGTGCTGGCTGTCGCCACCCATGGGTTTCGCGCCTATACCAGCGAGACGGCCCGCCGCATCGACATCCGCGAGCATCCCCGCACGGTGCCATCCACGCCGTTGCAGACCGCCGATGGGCAACGCACCAGTTTCGGGGAGCTGCGCGGGCGCTGGCTGCTGGTCGATTTCATCTACACGCGGTGCCTGACCTACTGCTCGGTGCAGGGCAGCGAGTTCGCGCGCCTGCAACAGGAACTCGCCGGGCCGATCGCCGCCGACAAGGTGGCGCTGCTGAGCATCAGCTTCGACCCGGCCCGCGACGATCCCACGGCGCTGGCGGATTACCAGCGCCGGCATGGCGACCGTGGCACCGGCTGGATCGCGGCGCGCCCGGTCGACCGGGCGGGCCTGGCCGAGTTGCTGCACCGGTTCGGCGTGGTCGCGGTGCCGGATGGCATCGGCGGCTTCGTGCACAACGCGGCGATCGCGGTGGTTGATCCGGGCGGCCGGATCGTCGCGATCCTGGACTGGAACGACTGGCAGGCCGCCGCCGGTTACGTCCGCCGGTCGCTCCGGTCATGAAACCGTCCGCCGGCCGCTGGTGCCTGGCCGGCGCGTTGCTCTGGGCGGCACTCGCCTTGCCGCCCGTGCGGCACGCGCTCGAATCCGCGATGACCCTGCACATGCTGGTCCAGATCCCGTTGCTGGCGCTGGCCGGTGCCTGGTTGGCGCAGGGAACGCCCCGCTGGCTCGAACGATCGCTGGCGGCGTGGAACCATCGCGGCATCAGCGGCCTGCTGCTCGCCTCGCTGGCCGGCCTGGCCTGGATGCTGCCGCTGGCGCTGGACGCGGCGCTCAACGACCCGTGGACCGAACTGGCCAAATTTCTCAGCGTGCCGCTGCTGATCGGCGCGCCGGTCGCCCTGAGCTGGCCGCGCGCGGGCTTCGTGGTGCGCGGCATCGTCCTGCTCGAACTGATCGCCACGATGCTGCGCCTGGGCTGGCTCTACCTGATTTCACCGGAACGCCTGTGCAGCAACTACCTGCTGGACGACCAGCAACGGCTCGGCAGGATGCTCCTCGTCATCGGCTTCGCTGTGCTGCTGATCCTCGTCTGGAAGCTGATGTGGGGGCACGTCGGCGGGCACGCGACGCACGACGATTGACCGGGTGGACGCGATTGGCCGTCCAAACCGGAGTCGGGTTCACGTTCCGGGGCCGGACAAGTGAACCCGACCCCGTTCGATTCCTCGCCGTCAGGCGTACTGCGCCAGCCCATCCTCCAGCGGGAAATAGCGCCCGACGATGAACGGGTGTTCGTCCTGCATGTACAGCCGGGACTTGGATTCCCGCAGCTTGCGCACGCAGTCGACCAGGCGGCTCAGGTCGTTGGTCTCGAAGGTCAGCAGCCATTCGTAGTCGCCCAGCCCGAAGCCGTACACGCCGTTGGTGAGGATGTCAGGCGTGAATTCGTGGCCGATGTCGCCGTGGTCGCCGATGAGCGCCTTGCGCTCCCACTTGGGCAGCAGGTAGTACTCCGGCTTGCGGATGAAGGGATAGAAGCACAGGTATTCGCGTGGGCGCATGCCGATCGCGAACGAGGTCGGGTGTTCGGAGAATTCGAACGGCTTGGTGATGCCGGTGAACGCGTGCGGCGTGGTGATGTAGCGGCCCAGCGACGAGCGGCGGATCTCCAGTTGCAGGTCCTGGATGTCGTTGAAGTGGTCGGCGAACATCCAGAAGAGGATGTCGGTGTGGGCCTGGAAACCCTGCACGACGTAGGTGCCGCGCAGGCCGACGCGGTCGGCGTATTTGTCGAAAATTTCGACCACTTCCCGAATCGCGTCTGCGCGGTCGTCCTTGTCCGCCTTCTGCCATTTCGCGGTGAACTTGATTGCCAGTTGGGCGGTGAATTGGGTTTGCATGGTGGTGGCTGTCCGTGGTTCAGGCGGTAGTGCGAAGCGACTGCTTGATGGCCGCAATCTGCTTGCCGTGGAGGTCGTCGTGGATCCAGATGGTGTCGAGCAGGTTCTTCAGGCTGATGCGGCCGAATGGTGGGTGTTCCAGCGACCGTTCGGCCAGCACGCGTTCGTGGGTTTCGTTGAACAGCGCCTGCAGGTCCCGGAAGCGCGACTCTTCCAGCAGGCGGATCAACTCCGCCTTGGAGAACGTCCCGCTGGCCGGTTGGTCATGACCGCAGCTTTGTTGCAGGCCGGCGGCGAGCAGCGACGGGTCCTGTTCCTCCACGCGTTCGCTGCGCGACTGCAGCGCATCGAGCACCAGCGCGGCGGTGGCGCGTTCGCTCGCCTGCAGGTGGTGGGCGAGCTGGGCGATGGAAGGCCCGCCGTCGGGCGGCCGCGCGTTCAACTGCTCGTCCGTCAGGCCGTCGAGGCTGTCCAGCAGCGCCTTGCGGGCCCGGCCAAGGTTTTCAATCAACATGCAGCGTCTCCGGTGTGTTCAGCAGGTTTCGTTGTGTCAGGTGGTCGACCAGCGCGTGCGCGGCCTGCTCGCCCTGGCGGATGCAGTCCGGCAGGCCCACGCCGCCGTAGGAGGCCCCGGCCAGGAACACGCCGGGGAGCGCCGCGGCCATGGCCTTGCGGGTCTGCTCCAGGCGGTCGAGATGACCGACCGCGTATTGCGGCATCGCGTGCTTCCAGCGGGTCACGTGGCAGAACGCCGGGGTTTCGCGCAGTTGCGTGATCCGCCGCAGGTCGGCCATGACGGCGTCGACGATGGCCTCGTCGGGCGCATCGACGAGCTGCGCGTCGTGGGCGCCGCCGATGTAGCTGCGCAGCAGCGCCGCGCCGCGCGGGGCCACGTGCGGCCATTTGAGATGCGACCAGGTGCAGGCCGTGATGGCATGGCCCGTGCCGCGCGGCACGACGAAACCGGTGCCGTCCAGCGACGTCCCGGTGATGCCGTGCGGAAAGGCCATGACCACATTGGCGACCGAGGTCGGCGGCAACGTCGCCACCGGCGGGATGGCGCTCCCGGCCACCGGGAGCAGGCTGGTCGCGGCGGCGTCCGGCAGCGCCAGGATGATGGCGTGCGCATCCAGCGACCGCCCGTCGGCCAGCTCCACGCGGTAGTGCCCGTCCTGTTTCCGGATGGCGCTTGCCGTGCTGTTGCGGAGCACCGTGCACATTGCCAGCCGCTCTTCGAGCCGCGCGGTCAGGGCCTGCAGGCCGGTCCTGAAGGTGAGGAACGGCCCGCGGTTCTGGTTGCCGGCCGGTGCCGGCTTCGCGTGGCCGTAGAGGGTGCCCATCGCGCGGATCAGGCTGCGCCCGTTCCGGCTCGCCCGATCGATCTGCGGAAACAGGGCCTGCAGGCTGTAATGGTTGACGTCGCCGGCGTAGATGCCCGACAGCAGCGGCTCGATCAGGCGGTCGACGACTTCGTTGCCCAGCCGGCGGCGGAAAAAGGCGCCGGCTGGCTGGTCGCCGGCGAGGTCCGGGCCGTGCGCGAACAGATCCCGAACCACTCGCAGCTTGCCGGCCGGGGAGAGCAGCGGCGACCGGAGCAGCGGCCCCAGCCGGACCGGAATGCCCATCATGGTGCCGGCCGGAATCGGGTACAGGCGATCGCCCCTGGCGATGAACGCCTGGCCCGTGTGGCTACGGACCAGGTCGTCCGCCAGGCCCAGGTCGCGTACGAGCTGGCCGGCGGCCGGCTTGCTCGCCACGAAGGAATCCGGGCCGTGTTCGATCAGGAAACCATCGCGGGTGGTCGTCCGGATCTTGCCGCCGAGCCGCGGGGCCGATTCCAGCAGCGCCAGCCGGGGCATCACGCCCTGGTCCGCCAACCCCTGCTGCAGGCGAAAGGCCGCCGCGAGCCCGGTCACGCCGCCGCCGATGATGACGGCGTGCAGCGGCTCCGCGCTCATGCCGGCACCGCCATCGCATGCGCCAGCGCGTCCAGCGCCGCATCCGCCAGGCCGTCGATGAACAACGGCGCAGCATTCGGCATGGCGGGGCGGATATAACGACCGCCCAGCTCATTCACGACGGCTCGACATTCGATATCCATGTCGTAGAGCACCTCGAGATGCTCGGCGACGAATCCGGTCGGGCAATAAATGAAGGTGCGATAGCCGCCATGCCGATACAGGCCGCGGGTCAATTCGCGGATATCCGGGCCGAGCCAGACATCCGCGGTTCTTCCGGCGCTTTGCCATGCCGTGGCATATCGCCCGAGTCGCGCTGCCCGTGCAATGGCGCGCGCGCTTTCCTCCAGTTGCCGCTGATAATGCTCGCTCACGCCCGGCATGGTTTTCGGCAGGCTGTGCGAGGAGAAAACGACCGCCGTCGTGCTGACCTCGTCTTCCGGAATGGCGGCCAAGGCAGTTTCGATTTGCCCGGCCCAGTGGCGGATGAACTTCTCTTGCCGGTACCAACCAGATACGGTCGTTATCGTGAGGCCACCCAGCCGCACAGCAGCCGCCTGCGCACGCGCGGCGTAGCCCTGCACGCTGGCGTTGCCGTCGTATGGCGCCAGCACCAGCGCCACCGCCTGCGTGATGCCGTCCCGGTGCATCGCCGCGACCGCGTCCTCGATGAAGGGCTCCGCGTGTTTCAGGCCGATGTATGACTTGAACGCATACCCGCAGCCGCGGGCGTTCAGGGCTGCCGCCAGTGCGTCCGCCTGCCCTTTCGTGATGCGGCCCAGCGGCGAAATGCCGCCGATGGCCCGATAGCGGTCCTTGAGATCCTGCAGCAGGGCATCGGTTGGTTTTTGCCCGTGACGGATATGGGTATAGAACGACTCGATGGCGTCGGGACTGTGCGGTGTGCCGTACGCCATGACCAGCAGTCCAATGGTTTGTTGCGGCATGGCGTCGTTTTCCTCACGCGAGCATCTCGCAAACGCATGGGTATTGCGGAAGCTCACATTTGATGGCTTGTCTGGCGGGGCCGGTATGGTTTGGTAAAACCTTTTGGTGAATGCCGAAATACGTCGTCGGGCTTGCCTCGGCAGGAACGCGCCCGGTTATTGCCATGCCGTTGTTCGGCATGGTCAAAAACACTTCCAATGCGGCCGGATTTCGGCCCCATTGTTTTCGGTTTCCATGAAAACCATGGTTTTTTTAAGGCGGGGTCATTTTTGCCGCACTGATGCAGGTCAACCGCAAAAAATGCGGCAACTGCCAATCCGGGCACCGGAAGGCCGCGGAACCAGCTGGCAGGCGGGTGCGCGCGGCAATGGCCGGGCGCGCGGCTTCAGCCGAGTGCGACATTTTGCCATCGGACGCGATGGCCGATGGGCAATGCCCGCGAACGCGGGTGCGATCGAGGGGGCGCTATTTTCCCCACACCTCGGGCCCGGCGTAATACCGGATGTGCATCGCATCGAACTGCGGGCGCAGGGCACGCAGGCGGCGCAGGAAGCCGGGGTAATCCAGCGGGCTGGCGGGGTCGCGCCAGGCGACTTCGGCGACGGCGGCGAGGCGGGGCCACAGGCGGTTGTCGGTGGCGGCGTCGGTGGGCACGAACTCCGACCACAGGTCGCCTTCGACGCCTGCGGCAGGCGGATAGGCGCGCGGGTCGAAGCGGTACACGCGCTCGAGCGGCACGCCGTTGCGGCACCAGGTCTGGGTGTCCGGCTGGCCGGGGTAGTTGCCGTGGTCGAGGTAGAAGTGGCTGCACGGCGACAGGATCCATCGGTGGCCTTCCGCGGTGGCCGCCGCGGTGGGGTACTTGTCGTTCCACAGTTGCAGCAGGGTGTCGGGGCGGGTGGCGGCCACCGAGCCTTCCTCCCACACGATGGCCTTGCGCCCGAGGTCGTTGACGATGCCGGCGGCGCGCGCGACGAAGTCGGCGTACAGCGGGTTCTTGATCTCGTCGCCGCCGATGTGCAGGTATTCGGAGGGGAAGATCGCCGCGACTTCGGTGAGCACGTTGCGCACGAACGGGTAGACCACGTCGGGCTTTTGCAGGCACAGGATGTTGAAGCCGACATCGATCCCGGCGTAGGGGCCGAGATTGGTGACATCGTCGCAGGCGAGCTGGTGGTAGGCGGAAATGGCCGCCTGGATGTGGCTGGGCAGGTCGATCTCCGGGACGATGGTGACATTGCGCGCCGCGGCATAGGCCACCAGCTCCCTGAGCTCCGCCTGGGTGTAGAAGCCGGGGCGCCCGCCCTTTACCGCGCTGGCGCCGCCGATCTCCGTGAGCCGCGGGTAGCGCTTGATCTCGATGCGCCAGCCCTGGTCGTCGGTCAGGTGCAGGTGCAGGCGGTTCAACTTGAAGAACGCCATGCGGTCGATGTGCGCCTTGAGGTAGCTCACCGGCAGGAAGCTGCGCGCGACGTCGAGCGAGCTGCCGCGCCAGCGATAGGCCGGCACATCGGTGATGGCCAGCTGCGGCAGGGTGATGGCATGGCCTTTCGCGGGCGGTGCCGGCGGCAGCAGTTGGCGCAGGGTTTCCACCGCGTAGAACAGGCCGGCATCGGTGCGCGCTTCGAGTGTGATGCCGTCGTCGATGCGCAACCGGTAGCCCTCGTCGCCGAGTGTCGGGTCGTCGACGCGGCGCAGTTGCAGCCGGGTCGCCGCTTGCGCGCTGGTGGCCAAGCCGACCCTACCCAACACCTCATCCAGCGCGCGGCGTGCGCGTGGCGCGTCGGCATCGGCGCTGACGTCGACCGCCCCGGCCAGTCGCAGCTCACCACCCGTCACCATCAGCCATTGCGGTGCGGGAATGATCGCCACCCCGGGCGCCACAGGCGCGTGAATCGACTGCCGTGCGCAGCCGGCCAGAGCCATGATCCAGACGAGTGCCAGCAGGCTGCCGAACTTCATCCGATTTCCCCTCAATGTCACGATCCGAGTGCAGTGCAGGAGCATCGCCCCCATGTATCGCGCGCGCAAGCCGCCGCCTCACTGCATGTCGTGCCCCGGCCCATGGCGCCGATCGGGACCGCGGTACGCTGTCACCCGCGCGAGCGCGGCGGCGACGGAGGAACTGGCGATGATCCAAGGTGGGGTATCCGCTGGGTGATGCCGCGGTATCGGGATACCCGCTGCAGGCGGGTTTGCGTTGCGTCTGAGGTTGCCGTGGCCGGCACGCAGCGCAGGAACTTGCCGCGCGACCCGGCTAGTCTCCTCGCATTGCCTGACCCATGCGCGGAGGTGCCTCATGCCGTCGACCAGTTGTCACCCCGATGCCCCGCACGAAAAGCTCAAGGCGCCGGATTGGTACGTGTCGGCGCTGATGATGGATCGCGCACTGGACGCGATCCTGCGGCGGGTGAAGAAGCTCGACCGTGCGCACGACATTCCCTACCTCGCCGGTTACAGCCAGGACGGCAAGACGATCTACATCGATCGCCATCTGCCCACCAGCTTCACGTTTCGTGGGCGCACCATCGCGGTGGACCGGTTCCTGATCCTGCATGAGGAGGTGGAAAAGACGCTGATCGACCAGCTCGGGCTGCATTACCTGCATGCGCACCAGATCGCCACGCGCGCGGAAGAGGCTGCGGCGAACGCGGCGCGGGTCACCTGGCAGGCGTACGACCGCTTTATGCAAAAGTACGTGAAGCAGATCGGCGACGAGCGTCTGCAGAAGGTGCCGGCGGATCTCGACCTGAAGCCGTATCGCGATTACCACGACTACGACCTCTTGCAACGCATGGAGCAGCACAGCGAGCACACGCCCGGCCTCGGCGCGAAGTTCAAGGCCGAGCTGAAAGCCTACGCCGCGGCGTTTCGCGAGCAGCGCGAGGTGGCGAAGCGGCAGGCTGCACGGGTCGGGAAAGCGGCGCCGGCAGCGAACAAGCGCGCCGCGAAAGCAGCGCCAGTGCCGCCGCGCAGGCCTGCCGTACGTACCCGCTGAGAGGTCTTCAGGCCTCCGTTTCTGCCACCACCTGATTGCGTCCGCCGCGCTTGGCGGCGTACAGCGCGGCGTCGGCGCGTTGCAGCAGGTGGTCGAGATTGTCGCCGACGCGCGCCATGGCCACGCCACAGCTGATGGTCACCTCGGCGCGGATCAACAGCGGCGCCGCCGCCACGGCTTCGCACAGTGCCACGGCCTTGCGCCGGGCGCTGGCCACATCCACATCGCGCAACACGGCGACGAACTCGTCGCCACCCCAACGGCCCAGGCTGTCGGTGTCGCGGAAAACCGTGCGCGCTCGGGCGGCCAGCGCAATCAGCGTGTGGTCGCCGGCAAGATGCCCCAGTTCATCGTTGATGGCCTTGAAGCGGTCGATGTCGAACAGCACGACGGCGAAGCGCGGCACGTGCCCCGGATTCCACGCCAAATCGGCGCCCAGCAACAGCGCCATGTGGCGCCGGTTCGACAACCCCGTCAGGTCGTCGGTGTTCGACAGCTGCGCAAGTTGCTCCACCGTGCGTTGTGCGGTGCCCAGCTGGTGCTGGTAACTCGAAAAGTAATACAGCGCGGCAATGATCACGATCGACACGAAATGCAGCTGCAGTGTGAGGTTGCCGTACTCGGCGCCGTTGCCGCGCGCAAGGTAGGGCAGCGTCAGCGCAATGAATACCACCAGGAGGCCACACGACAGCGCCAGCCCGGTGCGGTGGTCGGTAAGGGTGAAAGCCAGCACATAGGTGATCGGCATCCACAGGTACAGCGGTTGCAGGTGGAGCCCCGTGGCGTACTGCGGCCAGTACATGCGTAACGTCATGCACACTGCGCTCACGAGCGCGATGTAAAGCAGGCAGGTCAGCTCAATCACCCGCTGCGGCAGCGCATTGGTGGCGGTGGCGACCAGGAGCGCGGTCAATACCACCGTGGTCCCCAGCAGCACCCAGTTGAGCGCCGGCGTCAGCACGTTCTGCGCGTCCATCACCAGCCACCCGGCCACCGTGCTCAATAACCCAAGCGCAATCACGACCACCAGCATCAGGTGCTTGAAGTGGTCGATGGACGGCGTTGCCGTGGGCTGCAGCTGCATGGTGGGCGGGAGGTCGTGGCCGATTGGGCAAGGCACCGCGTACGGTGTGTGATATGCAATCGAAGCACTTTGCGTGCCACTGGTGCTCGATGGATGCCGGTGGCGGACAAGTTACCGGCCTCCACCGCCATCAGCGGCCCCCTGCTTGACCTCACCCGGTAAGGATGGGGTGCACGAGGTGACGCTGGGCGGCAGTCGGCGGCCGCTTTGCGTAGCCTGCACCGGGCACTAGAGGACGCCTTTCACCCCCGCCCCGAAGGCGGTGATGAGCCGGGTGTAGATGAGTTTGGACGAGAGGTCGACGTCGGGAAAGTCGCCGACCGGGGTGTAGCAGGAGTCGAACCCGGGGGCGCTTGGTGCGAGGGGCTGGCAGCCGGGTTTGATTTCGTAGCTGGTGGCGTAGCGGAACGGCCACAGGTCGAACAGCGGCAGGCGGGCGGAAAGGTTGCCGATGGCGAGGCTGATGTCGCCCAGCACCGGAATGACCGGCTCGCGCTTGGCGATGGTCCACGCGTTTTGCGGCAGGGTGTCGTCGAGGATCGACGCGCGCACCTCGTTGGCGAAATCGCGGTCGACCACGATCACGCCGGATTCGGTGTTGTAGTGGTCGGAGCGCGGGTCGAAGTTGTGCGAGCCGACCATGGCATAACGCTGGTCGATCACCATGGATTTCGCGTGCAGGCTGAAGCGCCGGCCGGGCGTTTGCAGCGGTGCGGGGCGGTTGCGTTTGCCCTGGCTGCCGAACAGGCCAGGCCGGCGCTCGTTGCCGGGAAAGCGCGCGTGGCGCCGACGTGTGGTGGCCAGCGGTACGCCGTCCGGGCCGGTTTCGGCGCCTTCGTTGGCGTCGGCATAGGCATCGGCGGCGCTGTCCGCATGCGGTTTGAGCTCGTGGATCTCGAAGCCGTATTCGGTGAGGTAGCGGCGCCGGTTTTTGTACGACAGTGCGTAGACTGCAAAGGCATCGGTGGCGGCGAGCGAGTTGGTGGAAACGATGACGCGCGGCGCCGGCTGCTCGTGGTGCAGGCGCTTGAACAGGCGCTGCGCGCGGCGGCTGAGCACGAGGTACGGCGTCTGCAGCACGACTTCGTGGTTCGCGTCGGCCAGTATCGTCATCAGCCGCGAGGTGAGCGCGCGCGTCGCGCTTGTGCGGCGCGTCGGTCTTGGCCGGCAGGTCGCTGAAGTAATTGACGTCGGCAACTTTCAGCGTGTCGTCGCCGATCCAGGCTGCGAGCCAGTCGGGGTCTTCGGCTTCGGCCTGCACGCGGGCCACGCGCACCGGGTCGGTGTAGTGCGGCGCGGGCCAACTGGGGGCGGCACTGTCCGCGCGGATGCGTCGGTTGACGTCGCGCAGGCGGATCAGCGGCACCGCGCGCGGGTGGTGCCAGAACAGCGCGAAGCTGGCCGCCATTTCGCGCCCGATCGTGCCGCCCGCCATCACGTCGCGGTCGAGGTAATCGAACTGCGGGTCCCAGTTGAAATAGCGGTTCTGGTAATTGCGCCCGCCGGTGATGCCGATGGTGTCGTCCACCAGCAGCAGCTTGTTGTGCATGCGCTGGTTGAATTTCATGAAGCAGCAGGCGACGCCGGCGGCAAACTGCAGCGCCGAGGTATGCGCGTCGTGGAAGGTGGGGTTGTAGAGCTTCACCTGCAGGTTGGGGCTGACCCGCGCCAGGCGGTCGAGCAGGTCGAGGTTGTCGAACGAGAACAGCTGGTCGGCCAGGATGCGCACCTTGACCCCGCGCCGCGCGGCAGCCACCAGTTCGTGCAGCATCAGCTGGCCCACGTCGTCCTCGTCCCAGATGTAGGTCTGCACGTCGATGCTGGTGCGCGCGGCGCGGATCAGGCTGATGCGCGCGGCCAGCGCGGCTTCGCTGTCGTCCAGCAGGGCGACGGTGTTGACCGGGTGTTCGGGGGTGGATGCCGCCAGCGCCGCGTCCGCGGCGGCCAGCAGCGGCGAGGGCGTGGCGCAGTGGTTGGCAGCGCTGCAGGTGGCGCCGCGGTTCGGGCTGGCGGCCACGATCGCGGCCGCTTCGCGGATGTGCGCACGGCTCAGTGTGCAGCCTTGCAACAGCGAGGCGGCCAGCAGCAGTGCAAGGATCAACCAGCGTGGGCGCATGAATCGGGAACAGGGCAGGCCCGGATACGCGCGCGTCGCCGGGCAACCGCCGACCGCAAGCGGTCGGACGAGATGGGAGTCAGGGTGACCAGAACGCGTCGAGGCGCGCGCTGGCGGGCTCCAGCGAGCCATTGAGGTAGAGCACGGCGAGGCCGGCGGGCGGCATGCCGCGAAAACCGTCCGAGCGGCCTTCGACCAGCAGCGCCACGAGGCGCTCGATGCCGGGGTTGTGGCCGACCAGCAGCACGCTTTCGGCGTCGAAGTGCTGATCGAGCAGGGCGAGCAGTTCGCCGGGCGAGGCATCGTAGATTTCGTCCGCGCTTTGCACCGCAGGCGGCGCGGAGAACGCGGCCAGCGCGAGCTCGGCGGTTTGCCGGGTGCGCCGTGTGGGCGAGCACAGCACGCGCTGCGGGTGGGCGCCGTGACCGGCGAGCCAGCGGCCGGCGTCCAGCGCCTCGCGCTCGCCGCGCTCGCTCAGCGCGCGCTCGCTGTCGGTGCCGGTGGTGGCGGGAGGTTCGGCTTCGGCATGGCGCAGCAGGATCAGTTCGTGCATGGAAGACTCCGGTGGGTGAAAACCGCTGGCTCAGGCTTGGCGCCTGATCCAGCGCAGCAACGGTTTCCAATCCTGCTGGTGGCCCCGCACCTGTTCGGACTGGTAGTCGAAAATGCCCTTGCCCAGCGCCGTGAGCAGGACGTAGGCCTGACTGTCGCGCAAGCGGGCCACGATGGGAAACGGGGCTGCCGCGGCCAGCTCGTCGACCGCCGCCTGGCTGGCATTGGTCCACGGCTTGAGCCGGTTGGCCACCAGGCCCACCGGCAGCTTGCCGCTGCGGATGCGGCGGATCGCCTTGAGCTCGTCCAGGAACCGCAGCGTGGCGTCCAGATCGAAGCGCGAGGGCAGCACCGGCACCAGCAACACGCTGGCGAGCTCGAGGAACGGTTCCAGCTCGCGTTCGCCACTGCCGGCCGGGGTGTCGATCACGAGTTGCGCGGTGTCCTCCGGCACCCGTTGCAGTGCCTTGCGGGCGCCCTCGAAGGCCTGCACGGCGGGCATGTTGTCGGGTCGCCGTTCGGCCCAGCGGAAACTCGAACCTTGGCGATCGGCATCGACGATTGCCGTGTGCTGGCCGGCTTGTGCAAAACCCGCCGCCAGCTGCGTCACCACGGTGCTCTTGCCGCATCCGCCCTTGCTGCTTGCCACCAGCGTCACAAGCATGGAGTGCTCCGCTCGCGAAGGTGGCACCAGCCTAACCGGAGTCGCGGGGTTATGGGGAGGGGGTGGATGCTGAGGCGGCCGGGCTTGCCGGTTGCCAGCTGCCGGGAGCCGTGGGCGACACGCCGCGTGCGCGCAGCACGGCCTGGAGTTGGCTCATTTCAGTGCCGCCGGCGCGGGCGGCGGCCAGCAACGCTTGCGCGGTGGCGGCATCATCCGGTGCCGCGAGCGCCAGCTGGGCGTGGTTGTGCACCTGCCACGCGAGGTCGCGCGCCTCGCCCTGCGCCTTGCTGACGGCGGCCGGGTCGTCGCTCAGGGTTGCGATCAGATGCAGCCCGAGCGAGCGGGCAAGCGGGCTGGAACCCCAGGCGAGCAGCTGGCCCAGGCGCAGGCAGTCGGCTTTTGCCGTGGCATCGCCACTGTGGCCCTTGCACCACTGCGCCGCCACCGGCAGCACCGGGCGCGGTTGCAGGCGCGCATTGCCGAGCGCGATCAGCGCCTGCACGCCAAGCGCACCGCTGGCGCTCAGCGTGGCGGGCGGGGGCGGCAGCGCATCGACCACGCCGACCAGCGCGGTCAGGCTGGCGCCGGCGTAATCGTCGTAATGCGTGGCCGCGGCGGCCTTGGCGAGGTCGGCGCGGGCAGTCTTCGCTTTCAGGTCGCGGCTGTCGAGGTCGAACTTGAGCAACCAGACGGCGGCGTTGTCCGCGTCGGTTTCGGCGAGCTTGTGCAGCGCGCCCGGGTTTGGGCATTCGGCGCGCTCGCAATCGGCCAGCCGCAGCCACTGCGCGGCCGCGCCGGAACCCTCCGTGGCCACTGCGCGGTTCACCAGCGTGTGGAAACTCGTGGTCTTGGGTTGCCCCGTCAGCGGCCGCGCCAGCAAGGCTGCGCCGAGCAGCGGTGTCGCGGTCGCCCGCAGGGCGAGCACGCTGACCAGATCGTGCTGGAAACCCGTGAGCGCCTGTGCGCGCGCTGCGCCGGCATTCGGCACTGCGTCATTTGCATTCACGGCCGCCAGCGCGGGGGCAGCGAGCAGCGACAGGGCGCCGGCGAGGGCGAGGTGGTGCCATCGACGCATGGGGTGCTCCAGCGATCGCAAAGTCGCCAGCTTAGCGGCCGGGGGTTGAGGACGCTCTGTAACGATGAATGAGCCGGGGGACGCCGCGGCGGACCAGCACCAAGGCGGGTTGTTAGGATGCCAGTTCGTCCGCGCGTTCGGCGCGCTCCACCACACAGGGGTCGGAGGATATGCCGTGAATCAACTTTCCAGTTTCGCCGAAGGCGCACCGTGGTTCGCCGGTTGGGGCACGCTGGCGCTGATCAATGCGGGCCTTGCGCAGGGCAAGCACCGCAGCGGCTTGATCTGGTTCCTGCTTTCGCTGCCGTTCGGCCCGCTGGCGACGCTGGCCCTGGTGCTGCTGCCGACGGTGCGCAGCAAGTTGTTTTGAAGGCCAAGGTTCGGGATCCAAAAGAGCGACAGTGCCGCCCGGCCCGGCTTGCCGGACCCCCATCCCGGATTTCGGGCCTTACTCCCCCAGTTCCTCGCGCATGAACTCCGGCATCGCCAGCGCGGCCTTGTGGATGTCGGCGTTGTAGTAGCGCGTCTTGAAGCTCTTGCTGAGCGCGCCGCGCTCGCGGAAGCCGGACAGCTCGCCGCCCTTGCGCGCGAGCGTGCAGCTCCACCAGCCGGTGGGGTAGCACGGCTGCGGGAACGGCAGCGTCTTCACTGCGGCAAAGCCGGCGGTGCGCATCGAGGCACGCATCGACTTGATGAGTTCGAGATGCGCCAGCGGCGATTCCGATTGCTGCACCAGGATGCCGCCATGACGCAGCGCCTTGTAGCAGCTGGTGTAGAACGCGGCGTTGAACAGCCCTTCGGCGGGGCCGACCGGGTCGGTGGAATCGACGATTACCAGGTCGATCGACTCCGGCTCGGCTTCGGCCATGTACTTGATGCCGTCGATGAACAAGAGCTCGGCGCGCGGATCGGCGTTGGATTCGCACAGCTCGGGGAAATACTCCTCGGCCAGCCGCGTCACGCGCTCGTCGATCTCGACCTGGGCCACGTGCTCCACTTCCTCGTGCTTCAGCACCTCGTGCAGCGTGCCGCAGTCGCCGCCGCCGATGATCACCACGCGCTTGGCGCGCGCGTGGGTGAACAACGCCGGGTGGGTCATCATTTCGTGGTACAGGAAATTGTCGCGGCTGGTCAGCATCACGCAGCCGTCGATCACCATCAGCCTGCCCCAGTCGGTGGTCTGGTGGATCTCGATCGTCTGGAACGGCGTCTTCTCGCTGTGCAGCAGGGCTTCGGTGCGAAAGCCGACGGAAGAGCCGGAGGGCTGGTGCTCTTCGGTGAACCAGCTGGTTTGCTGCGACATGGGCTTGCTCGACGTGGATGCCGGATGGTGGGCCGGTCATTGTATCCGAGCCGTGGCGATACAATGGCGCCTTGTGCGCGAATGGCCCCGCGGCGTGCGAGGCTTCCGGTCGTTCGCGCGGTTACCTACGTCAAGGCTCGCCGCTGCGACGACATGTTCCGTTGGTACGAGGAGTTCTCCATGTCGAAGCCCTGGAGCGTGGCCGCTGCGCGCCACGCCTACGCCGTGCCCCATTGGGGCGATGGTTACGTCGATATCGACGCCGCCGGCGACATCGTGCTGCGCCCGCGCGGCGAGCACGGCCCCGCCTTGTCGCTGCCCGCCATCGTCGAGCGCGCGCGCGGCGAAGGCCTGCGCCTGCCACTGCTGGTGCGCTTTCCCGACATTCTTGCCGACCGCCTTGCGCGCCTGCAGGCGGCGTTTGCGCAGGCGATCGCGGAGGCCAACTACGCCGGCCACTACACCGCGATCTATCCGATCAAGGTCAATCAGCAGCGCGGCGTGGCCGGCGAGCTGGTGGCTTCCGGCGCCAGCGGCTTCGGTCTCGAAGCCGGTTCCAAGCCCGAGCTGATGGCGGTGCTGGCGCTGGCGCGGCCCGGCTCCACCGTGATCTGCAACGGCTACAAGGACCGCGAGTACATCCGCCTCGCGCTGATCGGCAAGCGCCTCGGGCTCAAGGTGCACATCGTGATCGAGAAGCTCTCCGAGCTCGACCATGTGCTGGCCGAATCGCGCGCGCTGGGCGTGGAGCCGCTGCTCGGCGTGCGCGTGCGGCTGGCCTCGATCGGCGCCGGCAAGTGGCAGAACACCGGCGGCGACAAGGGCAAGTTCGGCCTCTCGCCCAGCCAGGTGCTGGAGCTGGTGGCGCGGCTCGATGCGGCCGGACTCAAGCACACGCTGAGGCTGCAGCACTTCCACATGGGCTCGCAGATCTCCAACGTGCGCGACATTGCCGGCGGCATGCGCGAGGCGGCGCGCTATTTCATCGAGCTGACGCGGCTCGGCGTGCCGCTCGACACGGTGGACGTCGGCGGCGGGCTGGGCGTCGATTACGAAGGCTCGCGCTCGCGCAGCAGCAACTCCATCAACTACTCGATGGCGCAGTACGCGCAGACCATCGTGCAGGCGCTGGCCGAAGCCGTCGCTGCCGAAGGGCTCACGGCGCCGAACATCCTGACCGAGGCCGGCCGCGCGATGACTGCCCACCACGCGGTGCTGGTGGTGAACGTGAGCGAGGTGGAAAAAGTGCCCGACGGCGCCATCCCGCTGCCCGACGCGCACGAGCCCGCGGTGCTGCGCCGCCTGCGCGAAACCTGGGAGGAGCTCGACCGCCGCCCGGCGCTCGAACTGTTCCACGAGGCCCAGCATCACCTGCACGAGGGGCAGACCTTGTACGCCCTGGGCCAGCTCGCGCTGGCCGACCGCGCGCGGTTGGACGAGATGTACTACGCCATCGCCAACGCGGTGCGCGTGCGCCTGTCGCCGGCCGAGCGCGCGCATCGCCCGGTGCTGGACGAGCTGGACGAGAAACTGGTCGACAAGTATTTCTGCAATTTCTCGGTGTTCGAATCCACGCCCGACATCTGGGCGATCGACCAGATCTTTCCGATCGCGCCGATCGCCCGGCTCGACGAGGAGCCGACCCGGCGCGCGGTGATCGTCGACGTCACCTGCGATTCGGACGGCCGCATCGACCACTACGTGGATGCCGAAGGCGTCGACGTTTCCCTGCCGCTGCACGAGCTGCGCCCGGGCGAAAACTATCGCCTCGGCATCTTCATGGTCGGTGCCTACCAGGAGACGCTGGGCGACATCCACAACCTGTTCGGCGACACCGACGCGGTGAACGTGCGCGTCGACGGCGAGGGCTGGGTATTTGCCCACCAGCGTCGCGGCGATACCGCGGACCTGATGCTCGACTACGTCGGCTACGACCTCAAGGCACTGCGCGCGAGCTATCGCGAACGGCTTGCTGCGGCGGGTGTCGCCGGTGCGGAGGCGGAGGCGTTGTATGCCGATCTGGATCGCGGGCTGACGGGGTATACGTATCTCGCCGAGGCGGATTGAGGGCGGGGTATCGGGTGTCGTGTGGGGCTGGCGCTCGGTGCGGCATCAGGGCGGTTTGGCGTGGCACCAGCGCGACGCGCGGCATCAGAGCGGTTTCGTGCGCCCGTTGGGCGCGCGAGCTACTTTCTCTTTGCTTGCCCAAAGAGAAAGTAGCCAAAGAGAAACGGCACCCCGCGGCGGCGCTTTTTGCCCGTCCGTGGGCAAAAAGTCCGTGCGGCGGGGCCGGGCTTTTCGAGCGGGCATCCTGCCCGCGCGAAAAGGCGAGGCCATCCCTGGCCTCGCCCGCTGCGCGGCTTTTCGGACCCCGCCTCACCGCCGCCGAGGGGCCCCCAGAACAGCGGCGCGCATCGTGCGCGCCAGAAGCCAAAGTATCACCCGCGAGCGATCGGTCTGCTTCGGGCGCGCGGACGCGCGCCTGCGGTTG
This sequence comes from Rhodanobacter sp., assembly GCA_004298045.1. Taxonomy (GTDB): domain Bacteria; phylum Pseudomonadota; class Gammaproteobacteria; order Xanthomonadales; family Rhodanobacteraceae; genus Rhodanobacter_A. Next base: position 162,158 of record SCRM01000020.1, read on the forward strand.
TGGGGCCCCTATGGCGCGGCGGGTGGGCGGCGGATAGTCCGTCAGGATGGCCCGCAGGGAGGCGGGCCAGTTTTCCGCCGGCACACGGAGGTGCCGTCGGAAAACCCCGCAGCCCACCCGCGCACCCGCAGGGCAGGATGCCCGGAGGGCGCGCCATCGGGG
>SCRM01000004.1 GCA_004298045.1 Rhodanobacter sp.
AAATCAGTTCGAGTGGTCGTGGCCGATGACCGCACCGGCCATGTGCGTTTGGCGCCAAGCCTCCAGCCCGCTGCACACCACGTTCCGGTTGTGGGCGGCGAGGTAGTGGTACGGCGTGCCCCGGCCGGGCCCCAGCGGTTCATCCATCCAGATGGCCGCGGTGTCGGGATCGCCCATGACCTCAAGTACCTGCCGATGCAGGTCGTGATCGAAGCGGGCGAAGCGCTCGAACACCAGCCGACGTGCATGTTTCAGGTCCCGGTGGCTGTCCCGCAGCACCAGCACCATTCGGGACGGTGACCACGGCCCCTGCCGGCGCCGCTCATCGGTCTGCACCCGATCCACCCAGTGGGCGAAAGCGGTTACCGGGAAAAAGAAATCCCGTGGCGCCGCACGCGCCCCTTCCTTCATGCCTTGCCATACTGCCTTCCAGATACCGCCCATGGCTCGTCTCCTGCTACGTCGATGTATGTGTTCGGAAAAACCCGGTGGCCACGGGCCCATGGTCACCGCCTCAAGCGCTTCGTCGTCGAACGGCCGTTCGACGGGAAGCGAATGACTCAGCCGCGGACGGGAGAGCCCGCCAAGTTGCGCCGGGCGCTGGCGTTGTCGGCGATGCTGATGACCTCGCGGATCGCCTCGCAGCGGTACGGGCCGTGCGTGTAGCGGGTGCGGCTGAGCAGCAGCGCGGTCAGCGCATCGGCCATCGCCTCGTCCCGCTGGCGCAGGGTGTCAAGCGGGCGTTGCAGCAGTTCGAGGCCGAGATAGTCGTGCCCTACCGCCAGCGCCCGCGCCGTGCAACGGCGGTCAGCGGTGTAGCTCACCGTTTTGCCGATGTCGTGCAGGAGCGCCGCGACCCGCCCGAGATCGCATTCCGCCTCGGTGAACACCGGCGCCGGCACACGCGACCTCGCCATCATGCGGTTCACCGCCTCAGCCACTTCCACACTGTGGCTCGCGAGGCCACCCCGCCACGCGTGATGCTTGCGGCCCGCGGTGCTGGTCCAGAAGTCGAAGAACACCGCCTTGAGGCCGAACACCTCGTGGACGAACGCGCGCAGCGCCTCATGCTGCACCGACGCGGCAAGCTCGTAGGTGCGCTCGACCAAACGGGCGTCACCGCCCCACGTGGAAGGCACCACCATCAAGGGCAAAACCTTGGCGTTCCAGTCGGCGCCGATCACGTACGGCAGCGAGTCGGTGGAAGCGCTCAAGGTCAGCTGGGCAATATCGACCTTGCCGGGTTTCGAGTAGAACAACGGCGAGACGTAGGAGACCGCCTGGTGCACCCCGTCGTTCGCGAACAACCGGACGAGGCGCGGGAGCTGGTCTTCCTTTGCCGGCTCCTGCTCGGTGATGGCCGCGTCGCAGTGGAAGACGCCCGAGGTGTGCTCGGGGGCGGAGACAACGTTTTCGATACTCATAAATCTGCTCCTATAAAACATGTTTTGATTACCCGCGTCACGCACAAACAGCATTGGCGTCTACATGGCACGACCTCCTTCCTTGGCTGGTGGGGAATCCAGGAACTGCCTGAGCGCCTCGCGCAGTTGCGCGGCAGTCATCCCACTCAGGTCGATGTCGGTGGCGGCCGCAGTCGCCTTGGCCGTCTTTGTGTGCCGGCTCAACAAGCCGGCAATCGCGAGCCCGTCGCGATGGCCGGTGTTCGGCGCGAAGTGCGGGGGGGTAGTGGTGTTGGAAAAGCTCATGGAGGTTTCCTTCGGAATCGCCCCGTCGCCAGGGCTTGATTCGAGGAAAGCACAGACGTCCATTTGCGCAAGCGCCGCCCGACAGGTGCGACGGCTGCATCGAATGAAGCCCTTGCAGCGCGCCGCTCACGCACCTCCGTGTCCAGCGCGGACGGTGTTGAGCTCTCGCGGTTAGGCGACGATCAACGATGCGCCGGCCGTCGCCAGCCCAACGACAATCGCGCGTTCCCGAGGCATTTGCGTATCGCCAGGTATCGATCCGGGAAGCATCGCCGTGCATGGCAACACGCTCTGCGAAGAACGCTCATGGTTGCCGAGCACCTGCATGTCCATGGCGGACAAATAGGGCGTCCGCTCAGCAGGACGGCTTCGAGGCACAGCGGTTCGCGTACAAGGCGCCCGGCAGAACGGCAGGACACAACAGTTTTTCAACCGTCAGGCCAGCCTCGTGCCCATCAACGGTGCCTTGGATTGCGGTGACGTCGCGTCCCGGATGGACGCCGTGGAGCCACCTTTCAGCGTCTCCGCTCCGGCTCGGCGATCGGCAAGCCCGTAGCACTGGTGGCGCATCAGCACGCACATGGCTTGACAAAAGTACTGGCCCCGCAGACCTTCGTGTCCCACCACGACAGAAAGGCAAAAATACGTGGCAGGACGACACACCTGCCGCCCTGGCCCCCATCACTGTGTCGCAGACGGACAGAGCGCCCTTGTCGTCACCGGCGCGCTGCAATACCACGCAGACGATCAGCTCTTCATTTCCAGCTCGGACGATAAGGCGCAACCTCGACGCGTTGCCAACGGTGCGTGGATGGAGGCACGAAAACGACGTGTCGCTTTCGCACCGAATGCCTTAGCAGGTCAGGGGGGAGTCGAGAAGCGGATCAGCAGGCGTGGCCGCAAGGGATGGGCGTGAGCGCTGTCGACCCTGCAACGGCGAGCGTGCGCCGCGTGATCGAAAGGCCGATACGCATATATAGACACGACGGCAGTTCAGCGCGCTGTCGCTGAGGTCAACACCACGGCCGAGCACGCGCATTCAAACCAGCACCACAAGCTCGGTGGCTGCCAAGACACATCCCCTACGCCATCGCTGCACGTGACCAATGTCCGTGCATGACCGGCATACATCACAAAAAAAAAGAACGCCCGGTTCGCGGCTAGGCGACAACCCTGATTGGGATCCACGACCAACGCGGATCGAGCGCACGCGCCAGGTTATCGGCGTGGGTCAGATTCCGGGTGATCAACCCACGAACCCTGCAGATACCGATGCCACGTACTCGGCCACGCCCTCCGCCCTGCCTTCTCCCACCAGTTCAAGCGCGGTCTTGCCGCGGAATGCGGGAATGGGCTCGCTGCGCTCGTGGCGCTTCTGGGTGCAGGCACAGGCTGTCCCGGTGTACGCCGGCATAGCGGGCAAGGTCTTGCATGGGAAGCTCCAACAACGCAGCAAGCTTGTCGGGTGAGATCGAAGCCGTACCCGGCAGACGCAGCGATTCGACCAGCGTATCGGACGGCGAGGCGGCCATGGTGAATCCTTGTTGATGTCTACTTGCCCGATATACGCACAATCCATGAAGCAGACAAGGGCGGCCCGTCGCACAACAAACGGTGGGGCCGCCCGGCCTCGGCGCAGCACGGCGTGCGCAGCAGCAACAGGTCGGAGGACATGATCGTGGAGACCGGCCTCGCCGATGTCTGGCCAATAATCAGCACCAGCGGTCTTCACCGAAACCGGTGAGCACCCTCCGCGGGACGGACACAGGACGTCGCTCCGAAATCCACACGGTACCCTTCGATCCAAATCCGGCCGCGCAAGCAAGGTTCAACATCCAGCCGGCCGATCTTCTGGGCGAACCCCGGCAGCCTTTCCATACCAAATCCAGATAGCGTCGTGAAATTCCAGGCTCGATTCGCGGAGCTAGCGAGCCACCATCGGAGGTTGGCGTACGACGGCCGCCTATTGGTCAAATGTGGCCAGTCGACCCGGGAGACTGCTCACGCACGCGTTGAAGGAGCAGAGTCCGCAGCTCATCTGCACCCAGCGATTCGATCTGGGATCGCGTCAACCCAACGGATGGCGCCGTTGCAGACCGGCTGCGGTCGCTCAGCAGCCCGGCGAAAGCACGCCCATCATTTCGGGTCAGGTTTGGGATAAACCGCGAGTACACCCGGAACAGCATCTCGGTCGTCGAGTGTCCGAGCGTGTGCGCAACCCACTCGGGATTCTCGCCAGCCGCCAGCATCAGGGTGGCTGCGGTATGTCGGGTCTGGTAAGGGGCGCGCAACCGCAGGCCGAGCAGCCGCAGGAGCGGGTACCACACGCGGTTGGTGAAGTTCACGGCGTCGATCGGGTTGCCGTGGCGCGTGCTGAAGACCCACGGACAAGACTCGGTCTTCGTCGCCAGATGCGCCTGCAAGGCCGCCCGTACCTGCGGCACCATCTGGATCACCCGATGGGATCCTTCAGTCTTGAGCTCCCCATCGCCGTCGCGCGACACGCTGCGCTCCACCTTCATGAGGTTCTCAGCGAAGTCGATATCCTGCCACTGCAGGCCGTTCACCTCCCCGGTGCGAAGCCCGGTGAAAAACCGCACGATCAGGTACGCGCGGTAATCCTGGCGGACGGTGGCCACCATCAGGTCCACTTCGGCGAGGCTGAAAGGCAGGATCTCCGAGCGCTTCTGCTTCAGCGGTTTGATGCCACGCGCGGGAGACGGTACGCCTTGCCGGTCACAGGCCTCGTTGAGGATGGAGCTGAAAACGCCGATGACCTTGTTGATGCGCTTGGCGGACACCAGCGCACCTCGCCGCCCCTTGCGTCGGGCAAACTCTGCCCGGAAGCCAAGAATGTCCGCACGCCCGATATCGGGGATCGGCTTGTCACCAAACCACGGCAACAAGTGCTTGTCGAGCTCATCGCGCACTGCCGCGTGATAACGCTTGCGCCACCGGGGTTCGGACTCCTTGAACCACGTTTCGGCGAACTCGCGGAAGGTCGGCGCCGCTGCGGCGCACGCCTTGGTTGCAGCCGCGATGGACGGCATTCCCACGACCACCAGTGGCCGAGTGGCGCGTGGGCTGTCGGGAAAGTACCGCCCGTATTCAAAAGACCCCGAACGCAAGTCGTGCTCGATCCGACGCGCCAACGCCTGCACCTGCCGACGGTTGGACGGCGTATCGGTGAGTGCGGTGTACTCACGGCATCGAGCGCCGCGATAGCCGAAGTCCAGGTAAAGGTTGCCCGTCTCCGGACGTACGCGCACCTTAACCATGGGCCACACCCCCGTTGGCCATCGGGACCGGCGCCAGGCAACGTCCCGAGAACTCACCCATGTCCCGTTCGATCGTCTCCCACACGTACAGCAGCTTGCGACCACCAAACGGGCGGATGTAGTGGATGCCCTCCAGCAGCACCGAATCCTTGAGCCAGGTCCGGATCGTCCGCGCGTCGTAGTGGATGCGCTCCGCCAGTTGCTCCGTGGTGAGATAAGTGGACTCCATGTGCTTCTCCTTCAATGTCGCCCGTGGCGGGCTTGCTTCGAGGAAAGCACAGACGTCTATTTCGGCAAGCGCCCCTTCAACGGGCACACCGATGCGTAGACGAGACGCCCCGCAGGAACAGTATCGCGTCCTGCCGTCCGACCACGACAAACTGGTACTGAAACTCCGCACTGGAGCCCGGTGAGAATGGCGGGAAACTGTTCTCGTGGCTCTCTCAATCCGTGTGGTTGACACTCACGCAGCGACCCGCTGAACCGCATGCGTCCACGAGTTCTTCGGCAGGTGCCTGAGATTGGCGCAGATGAGATAGCTGATGGCGATCAGGTGACGATCGGTGCCGTAGCCGCACACGCCTTGGCGGCTTGGATACGGCCGTTGATGTCTTCGGCGAGGCCATTGCTGAGCCCGGAACGGAAGTGTTCCGGGATGCCATCCCGGTGGTGCTTCTCGATCGTGGTTGGGAGCCGCTTGAACGGTACCAACCGGCCGCGCCACGTTGGCCAGCAGCACCACGTGGAATGGGTCGAAGCCGGCCGCCGCGTTCGGACAGTGCTCACGGGCGCCCGCCTGATAGGTCGCGCCCAGATCTAGGCTGACGTCCGTGATCGCCTCGGCGTCGCCGCCGTGCGCCACTGGGTCGCCGGCGAAGGTCGCGGACGTGGCCGCGTTGCGGCCCTGCGTGGCAAACAGCAAGCGACGGGTATCGAGGTCGCAGAACAGCGTCAGGAAGCACAGCCCCTTGCGTGCGCTGCACTAGTCCGCGCTCACGAGGCGCACGACGATGTAGCCTCCGCGGGCACGCGCCGCGTCCACCTGGAAGTCCAGCCCGCGCCAAACGTGGTCGTCGAAGACGCCCAGCATGCGCACCACCGCGCCCACCGGCATCTGTGAGCACAACACGACGATGAAGGCCCCCATGGTTTCCGCGAACCCCGCGCCCGCTCGCGCCCACGGCACGACGACTCGCGTGGTATCCCCTCACGCCCGGCAACTAACGCGCGACACCTTGACCTTGATGATCGCCTTGTACTGAAAGAAATTCAGATGTTGCCAACGGCGCGCGACACAATCCAACCAAGCCCGATTACATTCTGCCTTGAACTAGTTCAGCCCGGTGCAGTTCGATCAACACTGGCTGGCCCATCAGGCCAAGCAAGCCAGCTCATGGCCTCGGTTATGGGGCACGGAACTTGAGGGCGCGGTCTGTCTCGACCTGACGATGCGCGACGGCATCAAAACCGTCGAAGTGGCCAGTACATCCCACGCGGGCGCCTTTCAGTGCGTAGCAGCGGGCGGCGTACCAGCAACTGGTGCACAGGTTTTCAGCTGGTGTCCGCCTGCGAGGAAAGCGAGAAAGTCATGCGCTGCCGCCGGGCTTTGCGCCAAGGCATCGCCGTGGCTGCCGCCCTGGACGTCGTGATAGAAGGCGGTGGCGTGTGCAGCGCAGATCTGCTTGTAGTACGCCTGCGTGCCGCCTGCGGCGACGAGCTGGTCGGCGCTGCCCTGCACGAACATCACCGGCACCGTGGGCTGCAGGTGGCCGATGGCCTGGCGGTCGAGATAGGCGGTGAGCGGGGCGAGGTCGGCGCCGGGCTTGAACACCGTCGCCGGCGCCTGCTTGACCTCCGTGCGCAGCTCGGCGAGGCAGCGGCTGCCGGCGAGGTTCATCAGCGGCTGCAGGTCGGGGCTGATGAGCTGCTCCACGTCGAGTTTCGGGTCGGCGGCCTGCGCACCCTGGAGCATGATCGGAAAGAACAGCGCGACACCGACCGGCGGGTGCGGGTTGGCCTTGAGGTACTCCATGATCGCCGAGTAGCGGTAGCCGCCCGGCGCGATGGTGATGGCGCCGCGCAGCTTGTACTGCGGCAGGTCGGCCTGGCCGTGCGCGGCCACCGCGAGCGCCGCGGCACCGCCCTGGCTGTGGCCCATCACCAGCCAGTCTTTGCTGAACGCGCCGGGGCGCAGCGCGTGCAGCGCGCGCACCGCGTCGTCCACCGTGTGCAACTGGCTGGTGGCGTCCATGTACGGATGGCCGCCCGGCGTGCCCAGGCCCTGGTAGTCGGTGGCAACCACCGCGTAGCCCCGTGCCAGCCACCAGTCGAGCGCGGTTTCCATCGCGGTCTCATAGGGGTGGATCGGCCCGCCGACGTAATCGCCGGAAGGCGCGCAGGTGTCGGTCACGCCGGTGGTGCCGTGCGCCCATGCCAGCACCGGCCAGCCGCCCTTCGGTGGCGCATCCTTGGGCAGCAGCGCGTAGCCAGAAACCACGATGGGCTCGCCGTGCACGCCGCGGCTGCGGTAGGTGATGACCTCGCGCGTTGCCGCGTGTGGCAACGTGGCGGGAACCGCGGTGGCCTGCACCCACAGCAGCGCGCCGGGCGCGGGCGCGGCGACCTCGACGGTCGCCGGTGCCGCGGCCCATGCCACCGGCACCGCGAGGGCCGCGACCAGTGCGGCCACGCCGCCCATCAGCATCGACTTGCGCATGTGAGGCACTCCGGTTGCGGCTTCAGGAGGGGAGATATTCGCGCTTGACGGCGCGCTTGAGCAGCTTGCCGCTGGGGCTGCGCGGCAGCGACCCGGCGTGGATGTAGATGTCGCGCGGCACCTTGTACGCGGCGAGCCGCGCGGCGACGTGGGCGCGCACCACATCCGCCGACAACGTGGCGCCGCTGCGCGCCACCACGACGGCCACCACGGCTTCGCCGGTGACCTCGTCGGGCTGGGCGAACACCACCGCCTCCTGCACCTGAGGGTGCTGCAGCAGGCAGGATTCGACCTCGGCCGAAGCGATCTTTTCGCCGTTGCGGTTGATCACGTCCTTGATGCGGTCGACCACGTGCAGGAAGCCTTCGGCATCCAGGTAGCCGATGTCCCCGGTGTGCAGCCAGCCGTCGGCATCGAGCGCGGCGGCAGTGGCCACGGGGTTGTGCCAGTAGCCGTCCATCACGCACACGCCACGCAGGCACAACTCGCCGGGTTCGCCTGCCGGCAGCGGCTTGCCCCCGGCATCGATCACCTTGAGCTGCATGACCGGCGACAGGCAACCGGAGCTGTTCGGCCGGCGAAAGAACAGCGCGCCGGCCACGGCGGCACCGGCGCCGTTGGTCTCGGTCATGCCGAAGCCCACGCCGGACAGCGAATCCGGCCGGCGCACCAGCACGTCGTCCACCACGCGCTGCGGCAGGCCGGCGCCACCGAAGCCGATGCCCGCGAGCGTGGTGGTGGCCGCGTCGAAACCGGGTTCGGCCAGGAGCTGCATGACCATCGCCGGCGCACCATTGAACTGGGTGATGTGCTCGCTGCCGATCAGCTCCAGTGCGCGCGCGCTGTCCCAGCGGCGCATCAGCACCAGCCGCCGGCCGCCGCGCAACGACGCCAGCAGTTGCGCATGCAGGCCGCTGACGTGGAACAGCGGCACCGCCATCAGCGTGGTCGGCGGGTTGGCGCTCTGCATCAGCTTTTCGATCGCCTTGGGTGAAGTGAGCGCGGAGAACGTGCCGATGTATTCGATGTTGTACATCGCCTGGCACACCGCGCGCTGGCCGGACAGCACGGCTTTCGCCCGGCTGGACGCGCCGGAGGTGAAGAGGATCAGCGCCGGGTCGGCGGGCGTCAGCACCGGCGTCTGCGCAGGGGCCGTGCCGGCTGCGCACAACGCATCGAAATCGTGCGTGCCGGGCGGCACGGCACCGCCGGCGACGATGGCGGCCACGCCCAGCACCGGCAAATCCTCGCCGATGCGCGCGTGGCGCTCGGCATCGCAAAACAGCAGGCGCGGCGTGGTTTCGCGCAAGGCGGCAGCCAGTTCGTCGCGCAGGCCGAAGCTGTTGAGCGGCACCGGCACCGCGCCGGTCATGGCAGTGGCGACGAACGCCACGCCCCACTCCGGGCGGTTGCGCATGGCAATGGCGACGCGCTCGCCGGCGCGGATGCCGGCCTCGCGCTGCAGCCAGCCGGAGAGCGCATCCACCGCGGCAAAGAAACGCGTGAACGTCCAGCGCTCGCCCTCGTAGACCAGGAACTCCTTGTCGGCATGCACGCGCCCGGCGTCGAGCAGCGCGGGCAGCGTGGGGAACGCCTGCCGGTAGGCTTTCAGCGTGTGCCCGCCCTGCTCCACGTCGACCAGCTCGAACGGCGCACCGGGCGCGGTCAGTTGCGCCGTGCTGCGTGCGGCCAGCGCCATCAATTCGGAACCCGTGGCCATTCAAAACCCCCGTAGTCGCGCATAGCGTTCCCGATGGAACGCGCCGTCGCCCAGTTGCTGGCGCAGCACGCGCGCGCGCTTGACGAACAAACCCAGATCGAACTCGTCGGTGACGCCGATGCCGCCGTGCATCTGCACCGCTTCGTTCGGCACGGTGGCGCACAGGTCGGAGGCGCGCGCCTTGGCCAGGCTCACAAGCGGGCCGATCTCGGCCGAGCCGGCGTCGATCGCCTCGAACGCGCCGCGCACCGCGCTCTCCAAAAGCTCGATCTCGACATACAGGCGTGCGGCGCGGTGCTGCAACGCCTGGAACGAGCCGATGGGCACGTCGAATTGCACGCGCTGGCCAAGGTAGTCGATGGTGCGCGCGAACACCTCGCGCACCAGGCCCAGCGCCTCCGCGGCCAGGCAGGCGCGCGCGCGGTCGAGCACTTGGTCGAACGCCGGCCACGCCTTGCCCGCCGTGCCGAGCAGGGCATCGGCGTCGACGTGCACCTCGTGCAGCGCGAGGTTGGCGGTGTTGCGTGCATCGACCATGCGCACGCCGGTCGCGACCACGCCCGGCCCATCCGCGGGTACGCAGAACAGGCTGAGGCCATCCGGCTCGTCGTCGGCGCCGGCGCTGCGCGCCAGCACCAGGTATTGGTCAGCGCCCACGCCGTCGATCACGAACGTCTTTTCACCATCCAGCACCCAGCCGGCACCGGCGCGGCGCGCCTGCGTGCGCACCCGCGTCGGCGCATGCCGAGCGCCTTCCTCGAACGCCGTTGCAAAGCGCGGCTCGCCGGCGATGATCGACGGCAGCCAGCGCTGTTGTTGTTCGGCATTGCCGAGCGCCAGCACGGCGCCGCCAGCGAGCGCAACGTTGGACAGCAGCGGCAGCGCGGCCAGCGTGCGGCCGCACTCCTCGAACACCGCGGAGAGGCCTTGCCAGCCAAAATCGAGGCCACCGACGGCTTCGGGAAACACCGCCGCCGTCCAGCCCATGTCCGCGGCGTCGCGCCACAACACCGGGTCGAAACCGAGCGCATCGCCGCCATCGCGCAGCGCGCGCTGGCGCGCCACCGGCGACCGCTCGCCGAGGAAATCGTGCGCGGCTTCGCGCAACTGCACTTGCTCGTCGCTCAGCAACAGGCTCATCGCGACGACCTCACGTCGGCAGGCCAAGCACGCGCTTGGCGATGATGTTGAGTTGCACCTCGCTGCTGCCGCCGGCAATGGTGTAGGTCTTGGACAGCAGCCAACCGCGATCCACCTCGTGCTCGAGGCCGGTGGATGGCGCATCCTCCCACACCAGCGCGCGCTGGCCGAGCGCGTCGGCCAGGAGTTCGTACTTGGCGACTTCCTGCTCGGTCTGCACCAGCTTCATGATCGCGGCCGGGCCTTTCACGTCATGTCTCGCCAGCGCCTGCTCGGTCACCCGGCGATGGGTGAGCGCGAACGCCTGCGCGTCCATCAGCAGTTTCGCCAGGCGTGTGCGCAGCTCCGGGGCGAGCGCATCGCCGGGGTTTTCAGCCAGCCAGGCACGCACGCTGGCGAGCGGATCGAGCGAGGGTGCGGCGCCTTCGGCAAACTTGCTCATGGCGGCGCGCTCGTGCTGCAAAAGCTCCTTGCCCAGCGTCCAGCCATCGTTGAGCGCGCCGACGAGCTGGCGGCGTGGCACCCGCACGTTGTCGAAAAACACCTCGCAGAAGCTCGACTTGCCGCTGATGAGCTCGATCGGCTTCACGGTAACGCCGGGGCTCTGCATGTCGATCAGCACGAAGCTGATGCCGGCCTGTTTTTTTGCCGCGGGGTCGGTGCGCACCAGCGCGTACATCCAGTCGGCGAAGTTGCCGTAGCTGGTCCAGATCTTGGAACCGTTGACGATGAAGTCCTCGCCGTCCGGCTCGGCGCGGGTGCGCAGGCTGGCGAGGTCGGAGCCGGCGTTCGGTTCGGAAAAACCCTGGCACCAGCGCACGCGGCCCTGTGCCATCGGCACCAGGTGTTCGAGCTTCTGCGCGTGGGTGCCGTGCTTGAGCAGCACCGGCGCCAGCATCCAGATGCCGAGGTTGTACTGCGGCTGGCGGCAATGCAGGCGGCGCATCTCCTCGTCCAGCACCTGCGCCTGGCGGCGATCCAGCCCGCCACCGCCGTATTCCCTGGGCCAACCGGGCGCGAACCAGCCGCGTTCGCGCATGGCCTCGAACCACGCGCGCTGGTCGTCGTTCTTGAACGCAAGCTGCGAGCCGCCCCACACCATGTCGTCGGCGGTGATCGGCTCGCGCATCGCCGGCGGGCAGTTGGCGTCGAGCCAGGCGCGCGTCTGTGTGCGGAATTGGTCGAGTTCGCTCATGGCGCCTCCCCGGCGGCAGTCAAGGCAAAACGATGGATGCCGTGGGCATCCAGCGTGCGGCGCACTTCACCCGCGTCGCGCAGCCACGCCAGGTGGGCCAGCGTCTCGCCCAGCGCCAGCATGTCGTCGAACGGACCGCGACGGCGTGGGAACAAGGTGTGCATGGCCGCCACGGCGCTGGCCTGCGGCGCGTGTTCCAGGCAGCCACGCAGCACGTCGAGCTGGTGCGCGTGGTGCTCCGCCAACTCGCGCGTGCGGACGGCCAGCCCGCGAAAAACCTCCTGATGCGACGGCAGCACCAGCGTGTCGGCCGCGAGGCGCTCCAGGCGCGTGAGCGAGGCCAGCCACAACGCCAGGGGGTTTGCTTCGGGCTCGATGTCGGACACCAGCACGTTGGAGGTGATGCGCGGCAGGAGCTGGTCGCCAGCCAGCAGCAGGTGCGCGTCGGCGTCGTACAGGCAGGCGTGTTCCGGCGAGTGGCCCTCGCCGATCACCACCTGCCAGCGGCGTTGACCGATGGCCAGCACGTCGCCGCCACGCAGGCGCCGGTAGCTGCGCGGCGCCGGCGCGGTGAACGGATCGTGGCGCACGCCGGCAAACAATGCGTCGATGCCGGCGTCATCGAGCCCGGCGTGGCGGTAGAAATTGCGCTGCGTGGACGGCAGCGGATCGGGTGCCGGCTGCGCGTAGGCGCGCATGGTGAAGTATTCGCCCAGCGTCATCGCCACCCGCACGCCGAAATGCTCGACGAACCAGGCGGCCAGCCCGGCGTGGTCGTAATGCCAGTGCGTGCACACCAGAAGCGTGATCGGCAGGCCGCCAAGATGGGTGGCGGTGATGTGCTGCCACAGCTCGCGGCAGCGCGCGGTGTTGAGCCCGGTATCGACCACCACCCAGCCGTGCTCGCCGCGCAGCAGGTACACGTTGATGTGGTCCAGCGCCATCGGCATCGGCATGCGCGCCCACAGCACGCCGGGCGCCACTTCCACGACCGAACCGTCGGCCGGCGGCGGCGTCAGCGGGTAACTGATGGCCGTGGGTGCGCCGTCAGCCATGGAGCACCCGGCCCAGCGTTTCGCTGGTCAGCGGCAGATAGGCCTGCGCGGCGTCGTCGCGCACGTAGAGCGGGTCCGCGACCTGCGCGCGGTCGTAGCCTTCGCGTTGCAAATCGACCTTGCGCAGCTTGTAGTTGCCGGTCATGTCGGCGGCCGGCGGCACCCGCACGAACAGCGGCGCGGCGTAGCGCGGCAGGCGCTCGCTGGCGAGGCGCCAGAACGCCTTCGGGTCGAATGCCCGGCCATCGTGCATCACCACTGCGGCCATGCCCGCACGCCCCTCGTGGTCGGGCACCTGCACGCCGTAGACGGTGATCGAATCCATGCCGGGAAAATCGCCAAGCTGGTCGGCCACTTCGGTGGTGGAAACGTTCTCGCTGTTCCAGCGGAAGGTATCGCCGATACGGTCGACGAACCAGCAGTAGCCATCCGCGTCACAGCGCAAAAGATCGCCGGAGGACCACCACGCATCGCCCTCGCGGAACACGTTGCGCAGGGTCTTGCGCGCAGTGGCCTCGGGCGAGGTGTAGCCCTCGAAGCGGCCGGCGACGATGTCGGGCAGGTCCAGGATCATGCCGATCGCCTCACCCGGCTCGTCCACGCCGGCAAGCTGCATGAAGCCGTCGACGCCGCGCGGGTGGATGCCGCGCTCCACATCGTAGCGCACCAGCCGCAGGTTGGTTTTTTCCCAGAACGGCACGCGGCCGCAACTGCCCATGCGGTTGTCGACGTTGATGACGTTGGCGTTGGCCTCGGTCGCGCCCCAGCCTTCAAAGATGTTCATCGGGCCGAAGCGGTCGACCCATTGCTCCCAGATTTCCGGCGCCAGGCCGGCGCCGACCATGGTGCGCAGGCTGTGCTCGCGGTCGTCGGCGCGCGGCGGCTCGGTGAGCAGGAACCGGCAGATCTCGCCCACGTACTGGCAGGCTGTGACGTGGTGGCGGCGCACGTCGGGCCAGAACGCGCGGCGGCTGAACTTGCGGCGCAGGAGCAGGCTCGCGCCGGCGGTGAACGCGGTGGCTGCAGCCGACAGCGAGGCCGCGCCGTGGTAGAGCGGCAGGAAGGCGTAGAAGCAATCCTGCGGCCCGATCCCGGTGGTCACCTGCATCACGTCGCCGGTGATGAGCCAGCGCGCGTGGCTGACGATGGCAGCCTTGGGCAGCCCGGTGGTGCCGGAGGTGAAGATGTACACCGCCGGGTCGCCGGCGGTGAGCCCGGCGCGCCACGCCGGCGGCGGGTCGGTGTCCGGCACCGTTGCCGCCAGCGCGCCCAGATCAAGCGCACACGATGCACGCTGCGCCGGCGGCGCGGGGTGCTCGGCATCCGCCCACAGCCACAGCATGGCATCGGTTTCCGTTTCGGCGAACAGCGCCAGGCATTCCTCACCGACCACCGCCCGCCGCGCGCCGGTGGTCGTCAATTCATGCGCCAACGGCTTGCCGCGCACGTTGGTGTTGAGGAACACCGCGATTGCGCCGACCTTCATCAGGCCCAGCCATACCTCGAAGAAGGCCGGGCGATTCTCCAGGCACAAGGCCACCACGTCGCCACGCCGCACGCCCTGCGCATGCAGCGCGTGCGCGGCGCGATTGGCGGCGGCATTCAATTGCGCATAGGTGCAGCGCTCATCGCCGTACAGCAAGGCCGGGCGCCCGCCGTGGGCGCGTGCCCGGGCTTCGATGCACTCGGCAATGGCGTCGGTTTGCGAGGCGCGGTACCGGGCGGCCGCCACGCTGCGCAGGTCGAGTTTTGCCTGCGTCGCTTCACGCGAAACCAGCGCCGGCGTGGAAGGGTTGGGGTTGGACATGCGCTCGGCCATGCGGCGTCCTCAGTGCTGCACGCGCGGCAAGCCGAGGCCGAACTGCGCGATCAGTTCGCGCTGGATCTCGTTGGCACCGCCGCCGAAGGTATTGATGGTGTTGGCGCGGATCTCGTACTCCAGCTCGCCGGCAAGCAACGCCGCGCTGGAACCGGCGCGCACCAAGGCGCTGGCGCCGACGATCTCCTGCAACTGGCGCAGGATCTCCAGTGCGCTTTCGGTGCCGTAGACCTTGGTGATCGAGGCCAGCGCCACGTCCACCTCACCGGTTTCGAGCCCGGCGGCGATGCGGAAGTTGGTGATCCGCATGGCTTCCAGCCGCCGGTAGCACTCGGCGAACGCGCGCCGCACCCACGGCGCGTCGATCGCCCGCTTGCCGTCCTCGTCCGGCGCCCTGGCCCAGGCCAGCACGCGGCTGAACGGGCCGAACACCTTGTCCGACCACGCGCCCAGCCCGAGCCGCTCGTGGTTGAGCTGCGCGGTGATGAGCTTCCAGCCGCCGTGGAGTTCGCCCACCAGCATGGCGGCCGGCACCTCGACGTTGTCGTAGTAGGTGGCCGCGGTGAGGTTGCCCACGGTTTCGATCGGCGTGCTGGAAAAGCCCCTGGCGCGGGTGTCGACGATCAGGATGGAAATGCCCTTGTGCCGCAGGCGCTCCGCGCTGGTGCGCGCGGCGAGCCAGATGTAGTCCGCGCTCTCGGCGCCGGAGGTCCACAGCTTGGAACCGTTCACCGTGAAGTGGCCGGTGGCCGGGTCGCCGCTGAATTCGGCCTGGGTCTTGAGCGTGGCGAGGTCGGAGCCGGCGCCCGGCTCGGAATAGCCGATGGCGAACACGATCTCGCCCGCGGCGATGCCGGGCAGGAATTGCGCCTTCTGCACGGCGCTGCCGTGCAGCATCAGGGCCGGGCCCACCGTGCTGATGGTGACGAACGGCAACGGCGCGCCGGCGATGGTCGCCTCCTCGAAAAAGATCAGTTGCTCGGTGGCGGCGTAGCCCTGCCCGCCGTATTCCTTCGGCCAGCCGACCGCCAGCCAGCCGTCCTGGCCCATCTGGCGCACGATGCGGCGGAAGTCGCTGCCGCCCTCGGCACCGCGCAGGCGCTGGCGCAGCTCGGGCGTCATCAGGGCGTTGAAGTAGTCGCGCAGCTTGCGGCGCAGCGCGTGCTGTTCGGGCGTGAGGTCGACGAACATGGCCCTACTCCACGCCCAGGATCAGGCCGCTGGTGGGCACGCCGGTGCCGGCGGTGACCAGCACGTGTTCCACGTCCGCCACCTGGTTCACCGCGCTGCCGCGCACCTGGCGCACGCCTTCGGCGACGCCGTTCATGCCGTGGATATAGGCCTCGCCGAGCTGGCCGCCGTGCGGGTTCAGCGGCAGCTTGCCGCCGCGACGATGATGGCCGGCGCGGATGAAATCCTTCGCCTCGCCGCGCGGTACGAAACCGAACTCCTCCAGTTGCAGCAGCACGAACGGGGTGAAGTGGTCGTAGATCACCGCGGTCTGGATGTCCGCCGGCGTGAGCCCGCTCTGTTTCCATAGCTGGTTGGCGACCAGCCCCATTTCCGGCAGGCCGGTGATGTCGTCGCGGTAGAACGAGGTCATGATCTGCTGGCCTTCGTAGATGCCCTGCGCGGCGCCCTTCACCACCACCGGCTTCTGGCGCAGGTCGCGCGCACGTTCGAGCGAGGTGACGACCATCGCCACCGCGCCATCGCTTTCCTGGCAGCAGTCGAGCAGGTGCAGCGGTTCGCAGATCCACTTGCTCTTCTGGTGGTCTTCGAGCGTGATCGGCTTCTGGTAGAAGAACGCCGCCGGATTGGTCGCGGCAAAGTCGCGCACGGCCACGGCGACGCGGCCGAAATCCTCGCTGGTGGCGCCGTAGCGGTACATGTAGCGCTGCGCGAACATCGCCACCCACGAGGCCGGCGTGTGCAGGCCCGAGGGCATGTACCAGCCGTAGTTGACGTTCTCCACCGTGGGCGTGTTCGCGAAACCATAGCTGCCGCTGCCGAAGCGGTACCAGCTGCGTTCGTTCATGGCGCGGTACACCACCACCGTCTTGGCCACTCCGGTGGCGACCGCCATTGCGGCCTGCAGCACCGGCGCACAGGCGGCGCCGCCGCCGTGCGGGATCTGCGAGAAGAAGGTGACGTTCTGCGTGCCCAGCAAACGCGCGATCTCGTACTCGGGCACCTTGTCGATGGTGTACGAGCAGAAGCCGTCCACCTCGCCCGGTTCGATGCCGGCGTCGGCAAGCGCCGCGAGCGTCGCCTCCATCGCCAGGCGGATCTCCGTGCGGCCGGAGTTCTTGCTAAATTCGGTGGCGCCGAGGCCGGCGATCGCGACCTTGCCGGCAATGCCGCTGGTGGTGGTCATGGCAGTTTCACCCGCACGGTTCCGGTGACGTGCGCGCCCATCGAATTGGCGCCCCTGAGCGTGACTTCCACGCTGTGCCCGGCCTCGTTGCGGTCGGTGACCGTGCCGGTGAAGGTCAGCGTGTCGCCGGGGTAGTTGGGCGCGCCGAGCTTGATTTTCAGCGTGGCGAGCCGGCAATCCGGCCCGGCCCAGCCTTCGACGAAACGCTCCACCAGCCCGTTGGTGGTGAGGATGTTCATGAAGATATGCGGCGAGCCGAGCGCGCGCGCCGCCTCCGGATCGTGGTGGCCGGGAAAGTAGTCGCGGGTGGCGATCGCGCCGCCGGCGACCAGTGCCACGGTGATCGGGATCACGAGCTTCGGCAGCTCCTCGCCCGCCTGCACGCTGGCGAAAGTGCGGGTGCTGGTCATGCGGCATCCTCCGGCAAATCGTATTTCCAGCCGAGCTGGTCGTGCCCAGCGAGCCAGTCGCCAAGGCGTTCGAGGTGGTGGCCGGCGCTGCCTTCGTGCACGGCCAGGGCGCGGCTCCAATACAGGAACCGATGCGCGGGATGCGACAGGTCCACGCCCACGCCGCCGTGCACGTGCTGCGCCTTGAGCCCGGCAAAATGGCCGAGATCGCAGAACTGCGCATGCACGGCCAGCGCCTGCGGCAGTGCGCCGAGCCCGGCATCGAGGCGATACACCAACTGCGCCAGCGCGCTGCGCAGCGTCTCCACGCCGATATGTGCGTCGGCCAGGCCGCCGGCCACGAGCTGGAAGCTGCCGATCGGACGGCCAAACTGCTGGCGCTCGCTGACGTGCTGCACGGTGCGCCGGAGTTGCTCGGCGCTGACGCCGAGCTGCAGCGCGGCGAGGCAGGCGATGGTTCGCGGTTCGAACCAGGCGTGGGCGGCAATGTCGAGCACCGCATCGTCGGCCAGCGGCAGCGCGTCGAACGCGAGGTCGGCCACGCCCAGATGATGCTGGTCCAGCCCCGGGGTGCGCGCGATGCCCGGCTGTTGCAGGTCGACCAGCACCACGCGCGGGGTGCCGTCGTGCTCGGCGCCGAGCAGGGCGTAACGCGCATCGCCGCCCAGCGGCAACGCCGCCTGCCGGCCGGAGAGCTGCCATTGCCCGGCAACGCGGGCGAGATGCAGGCGCGGCCCGCGCGCGTCGGCCAGTGCGGCGAGCGTGGCCGTGCACGGCGCGCTGCCGTCCACCGCCGCCGGCAACACGCGGGCCTTGAGTTCCGGCGCGCCGAAGTGCGCCACGGCGGCGGCCGCCAGTTGGTGTTCCCACAGCGGCACCAGTGCCAGCGCGCAGCCCTGCGCCTCGAGCACGCCGATCAGGTCGGTCATGCCGAGGCCGAGCCCGCCGGCAGCCTCCGGCACCACGATGGCGTGCAGGCCGGTGTCCACGCAGGCCGGCCACAACGCCCGCTGGTAGGGTTCGCCGGAAACGTCGTGCGTGCGCAACTGGTCGTCGCCGCAATGCTCGGCGAACAGCGCGGCGGCCGCGGCGGCGAACGCCTGCTGGTCTTCGCTCAGTCGGAAATCCATGGCGCTACCCCACCACCGGTCGGAACTGCGGCAAGGCGATGGTGTCGTTGCCGTCGGGCGCGCCCACGTCGACCTGGTTGAACTCCACCTGCACCGGCATGCCGATGTGCACGTCGGCGGGCTTGACGCCCACCAGTTGCGCGACCAGCCGCGTGCCCTCCTCCAGCTCGATCAGGCCGATCGGGTTCGGGTAATCGAATGGCGGCACTTCGGGGTAATGCATCACCACGAACGAATACACGGTGCCGCGACCGCTGGCCTCCAACGCATCCCACTCGAAGGAGTAGCACTCGGGGCAGCACGGGCCGGGCGGGTGACGCAGCGTGCCGCACGCCTTGCAGCGCTGGATCATCAGCTTGCCGGCATGCGCGCCGTCCCAGAAAAACCGGGTGTCGTCGCTGATGCCGGGCGCCGGGCGCTTGATCTTCGGCGGGCCGACTGGCGTTCCCATCGCCGGCTTCGCCGCATGCGCCGGCTTGAACTTGAACACCCGGAACAGCAGGCGGCCAACCTCCTCGTCGCCGGCGGCATGCTGCGAGAAGAACGTCATGCTCAGCGTGATGAAAAAACCGGTGCCGAGCGCGGTGGATTTCTCCTCACTGATGGCGTCGAGCCGCGTCGTGTAATAGAGCTTTTCGCCGGGCGCGAGATAACGGTCGAATTCCAGCTCGGAGTTCACCGCCACCACCGACGGATAGCCGTGCGCCTCGATCAGTTTCAGCGCTTCGTACGGGTTTTCCGTGGTAGAGCCCGGCGGGTAATGGTTGATGGTCGGGCCTTCCATGCACCACACCTGCAGCATCGCCGGCGGCACCAGCTTGCCTTCGGCATAGCGCGGGTTGTCCACGCCCATGATCTCGGCCCATTGCCGCGCCATCGGCACGTTCACCGGATCCCAGCCGTACACGCGGCCGTAGTCCTTGCCCACCAGGGCACGGATGGCAGCCATCCACTCGGGGTCAGTCATGGTGATGCTCCTGCTCTTGCGCCGCCGCGAGAAACGCGGGGCGTTCGCCGCCGCCGTGCAGCAGCAGGTTGGTGCCGCTGATGTAGGACGCGCGCGGCGAGGCCAGGAACAGGCACGCCTGCGCAATGTCGTCGGGGTTGCCCATGCGCCCGGCCGGGATCGTGCGCCCGACCGCCGCGATGCCGGCCTCGTCGCCGTAATGCTCGTGCGCCGCTTCGGTGCGTACCAGGCCGGGGCTCACCGCCACCACGCGCACCTTGGGCGCCCATTCGATCGCCAGCGAGCCGGCCAGGCTCAGCACCGCCGCCTTGGCCGCGCCGTAGGCCGCCGTGCCGGGCGACGGGCGCAGCCCACTGATCGAACCGATCATCAGGATCACGCCGCCGTCGGCCTGTCGCTGCATCTGCGCGTTCGCCGCCTGCGCCGCATGCAGCGGCGCCAGCAGGTTCAGACGGATCACGCCCTCGTGGAAGCGCGGCGATACCGTCGCCGCTTCCACCATCGGGCTGCCGCCGGCATTGTTCACCAGCACGTCGAGCCGGCCATGGCGGGCGACCACGCCGGCGACCAACGCCTGGATCGCCTCCACCTCGCGCACGTCGCACGCCGCGAACTCGGCGCGCTTGCCACCCGCTTCCGGCAGCTTGGCCGGCGCGTTGCGCGCACATACCACTACCGTCGCACCGGCGGCCAGAAAGCCCTCGGCAATGCCGCGGCCGATGCCCTTGGTGCCGCCGGTAACCAGCACCACGCGCCCATCGAATTGCTCGCAGTAACCCATCAGTGCGCGATCCCGAAGCCCGTCCACGCGGCCAGACTAGGCAGCATCACGCCGGCGTTCCACGTCCAATCGGACGATGTTGCCATCCTCGCCGTTGCCGACCATGCGCCCATGCCAAAGACCCCTGCCCGCACGCGAGCGCGTGCCGCAAAAAGCCCCGACCGCGTGGTGCTGGTCGAGCGCCCAGAGGACGGCGTCGCCGTCGTGCGCCTGCACCGGCCCAAGGCCACCAACGCCCTGAACCTCGCGCTGCAATCGCAACTCGCCGCGGTGTTCGTGGAACTCGCCGCCGACGCCACGGTACGCTGCATCGTGCTCACCGGCGGCGGGCAGGTGTTCGCCGCCGGCGGCGACATCAAGGGGCTGGAACAGGCCGGGCCGATCGAAATCATGCAGCGCCACACCGAGCGCGTGTGGGCGCCGATCGAGCACTGCCCCAAACCGGTGATCGCCGCGGTCTGCGGCTATGCCTACGGCGGCGGCGCCGAACTGACGATGCACTGCGACATCATCATCGCCGGCGAAGGCGCGCGCTTTGCGCAGCCGGAAATCCGCATCGGCATCATGCCCGGCATCGGCGGCACCCAGCGCCTGGTGCGCGCGGTGGGCAAGTTCAACGCCATGCGCATGCTGCTCACCGGCAAGCCGGTCGACGCTGCCGAAGCGCGACTGATGGGACTGGTGAGCATGGTCGTGCCCGACGCCCAGGTACTGCCGGAGGCACTGGCCATGGCGCACGCCATCGCCGCCATGCCGCCGCTCGCCGCGGAACAGATCAAGGAGGTGGTGCTCGCCGGCATGGACGCGTCACTCGGCACCGCGCTGGCGCTCGAACGCAAGGCCAACCAACTCCTGTTCGCCACCGCCGACCAGAAGGAAGGCATGCAGGCATTCATCGAGAAGCGCAAGCCGAAGTTTCGCGGGCGCTGAGAGCGAGCCGCCAGATCCGTGTTGGTTCCCGGGCCCGCCCCGGGATCGGCACCCTCTCATTGTCCCCCGATTGCAGGCGCGTACCGACCTGAGCCGGCCCCATCGCCCGATGCATCGCAAGGTCGGCGTCCACGCCGCCATATCCGTTCAATTGACTAGTCCCGTCGGACGATGCGGACAACCACCCCTTCCGGGCCACCATGCATCCGTAAAACCGCAATCCGCGCCGCTTCATGCAAGCGCAGCGGCATCTCAAGTGTCTTCGGATGGGGAGTTCTCGAAATGAAGCGTCGTGCGCTTTCGTGGCAGATCGGCATGTTGCTCGCTGCCACCTCCGGAATCATGGTCACCGCACCACCCAGCCGTGCGCAGGACGCGTCGGACGCCCAGAATCCGCAGGATGCCCCGACCACGCAGCCCCCCGCCAACAAATCCAAGGCGAAGACGCTGAAGGCGATGGTGGTAACGGCGGAACGCCGCGAACAAAACATCCAGGCGGTACCGCTGACGGTTTCCGCGATGGACCAGGTCGAGTTGAACCGGCGCGGCATCACCAGCGTCGCCGACCTGAACGCTATCGCTCCCGGCCTGGTGGTGATCCCCGAGACCGGTGGCTACACCACCGGAGCACAGTTTTCACTGCGCGGACAATTCGTCGGCAACCCGGCGATGTATTGGGACTCCACCACCGGTGTGTACGTCAACGGCGTGTACTTCGGCAAAAGCAAGGTGGATGTATTCAGCCTGCCCGACCTCGAACGCATCGAGGTGCTGAATGGCCCACAGGGCACGCTGTACGGACGCAACACGATTGGCGGCGCGGTCAATATCGTCACCCAGAAGCCAAGCGGCGTGTTCACTGGTACGGCACAGGCCGGCATCGGTCGCTACGGCGAGCACACCGAAATGCTGCGCATGGACCTGCCCGCCCTGGGAAAGCTCAAGGTATCGGTAGGTGGCCGCGCCAAGAACCAGGATGGCTGGGTGAAGACCACGTCAGGCAGCTCGGCAGGCAGCTTGGGCAAGATCGACACCCGCGACGCGTATGCCGATTTCCTGCTGGACGCCACCGACAATCTTTCGATTGAATACCGCTACGACTTCTCGAATGCACACAATACCCCGGCATTCGGGCAGACCGTGCATTCCGACATCCTGAAGGTGTTCCATATCCCCGGCATCATCGTGAATCAGGATCGCCAGACGCACGCCAGCATCGACGCTCCGGTCTACGAAAACCTGCGCACGGACGCCAACGCGCTGCATGTGGACTGGAAGCTCGGCGTCGGCACGATCAAGTACATCGGTGCGCACAGCGAAACGCATTACAACAACGGCTTGGAGCTCGACGGATCACCCATCAATTTTGCGCAAAGCCAGGAAACCAACCGCTACCGCGAAACCTCGCACGAACTGCAATACGTGGGCAGCGTGGGCAACTGGAACTGGGTGACCGGCCTTTATTACTTCGAGGACAAAGGTTTCAACGCCGACCCGCAGGAGTACTTCTTCGGCGCAGCAGTATTCGACCCCAATCTCTATTGGTACGGCAGCCGCTCGCGTGCAGCGTACGGCCAGGTCGAGTACAAGCTGAACGACCAGTGGACGATCACTGCCGGCCTGCGCCGCACTCTGGACCAGAAGAACGTGTCGCGGTTCATGCAGGCCGGCGGCTACACGCTGGTGCCGCGTGGCACCGAAGCCTCCGCCGGTTGGGGTTCGACGACGCCGATGCTGAACATCTCGTACCAGATGGATCCGAACCATCTGCTGTACGCACGCTATGCCGAGGGCTTCCTGAGCGGCGGCTTCAACGCCGAGGCGCAGACCGCGAGCCAGGTCACCAGCCCGTACAAGCCTGAAAAGGCGAAGACCCTCGAATTCGGCAGCAAGAACACCTTGCTTGGTGGTGCGATGCGCCTCAATGCCGACGTTTTCTACAATCGAACGACGAACCTGCAGCAGATCGTGTTCACCGCCCAGGGCGCCGCCGCCTCGAACGTGTTGAACGTGGGTCGTTCGCACACCTACGGTTTCGAAGGGCAGTTGCAATGGCGCGCAACGAATGACTTCGACATGGGCCTGAACTACAGCTACATGAAGGGCAAGTTCGACAAGTACATGCAGCTCGGCAAGAACATCGCCAACAACCAGTCGTACGCGATGCTGCCACGGCACATCCTCAGCCTGACTGCCCACGATGTCCTGCTGCGCACGTCGAACGGCACGCTGGGGGCGTCGTTGGATTACCGCTTCACCAGCGGCTACTACCGCTATACGTACCAGAAGGTCGTGGTCAACCCAGCGCAGGCCGTTGCCGGCAATACGCGGATCAAGGCGGAGGGCATCCTCAACGGCCGCATTGCCTTTTCCGACATGCAGTGGGGAAAAGTCAGCGGCGAAGTGGCGCTGTGGGTGAACAACATCACCAACAAGTCGCATATCGACAACTACATCGACTTTGGTCCCGGGTTCGGCAACCTGCGTTTGGCGTACTACAACATGCCACGCACCTACGGCGTGACCGTACGCGTCGACTGGTGACCGTTTCGCTTCGCGGGTCGCATGGACACAGGCGGCAGCCACATGTTGCCGCCTTTCGCCCGCCGAAAAGACGGCAATTGGCGTGCGCCGCGGCAGGTGGCTGACTGCTCGCGGCTGATCTGTGCGAATCATCCGGGCAACTGCTTGCCGGAAATACGTTGCCTGGTGGTGTGCAGGCACCCGGGTTACCCGTTTCCGTTGTTCGGGCGCCCGCAGGCCCGGCGGTCGAGACGAGGCGGTTTGAACCGCCGCCCCGTCCAGCCTCGGTCAGTCCAGCCTCGGTCAGTCGCGCCTTACCGCTACCGTCTGGATGCCGACGTCGAGATGGCAGTGGTGGCTGCCAGCCTCGGGTTCAGAACGAGGTCGGGCGACTCACCGCATCGATGCCGCCATCGACCACGAGCTGGGCGCCGTGGACGTAGCTGGCGGCCGTGCTCAGCAGGAATCCGACGGCCGCCGCGATTTCCTCCGGCGCCGCGCGGCGACCGATCGGCGGGATGAAATCGCGGATCGCCTGCCCGTAGCGCGGGTCGTTCAATCCGGCTTCGAGCAGCGGTGTCTGAGTCGCGCCCGGAGCCACCGTGTTGAGTCGCACCCCGGCGGCACCCCACGCCTTGGCGCGTTCGCGCACCGCCACCGTCAGCGCGTTCTTGGAGCCGGCATAGGCAAGGTTGCCGCGCATGTCGCCGGCGCCTTCGAGCACCGCCGCCACGCGCGCGTCGTCGCCGGCCGCCAGCGCTTCGCCGATCGGGTTTTTCTCCCAGGGAAGCTGCGTCGACGCCACCGAGGAAACCACCACTGCGGCCGGGTGCTCGCCCCGGCGGAGCGCCGGCAACAGTCCGTCCAGCAGATCGATGACGCCGTGATAGTTGACCTGCGCAATGGTCGTCGCCGGCTCGAACGTGGTTCCCAGGCCGGCGCACAGCGCCACCGCGTCGAGTCTGCCGCCGCACCGATCCAGCACGGCGGCCAGCGCCGCGCGGCGGCCCTCGGCCGTGGCGAGGTTGCCGATGACTTCGGCGTCGTGCAGGTCGACGCCGATCACGCCATGGCCCGCTGCTTCAAGCTGGCGGCGCACCGCGGCGCCGATGCCGGATGCCGAACCCGTGACAACGCTGGTGAGGCTCATGCTGTTCTCCGGTCAGGTGGCGAGCGCCGCCAACGCGGCCGCTTGCATGTGTGCGTGGGTGTCGCCGGCAAGATCGAGGAGGTATTGGCGCGACGCAAATCGCCACGCTCCATCCTCCCGCACGAAGCCGTCCTCGTAGCGGCCGCAGACCACCGGCTGCAACGCGAAACCGTCCACCGCCTGGAACACGGTGTAGCGGGAACGCGCCGTCGCCCTGCCCGCGGTTTCGTCCACCTCGATGAGCGGGTTGCTGATGACGTGCTGCGTGCGCGGCGTGCCATCCGGATGGATCACGATGAGTCGCTGCCACAACGCAAGCAGCGCATTGGCATCGAGCGGTTCAGCACGCCCCTGCAACAGGATCGACGCATGGCGGAACAGTGCCGCAGCTTCGGCAAGGCGCCCCGCGTCGATGTGTTCGGCGTAGCGGTACAGGAGATTCGCGATCTGGACGGCGCTGTCGCTCAAGATTCTGGCCAGGCACGGGCGATACCCGGCATCATGCTGCGGCCAGCCGGACGTCGCCGCGTCCGAACGGACGATGCCGCGTCAACCGCGTGCCACACAATGGCATCTTCAGCCGTCATCGGACTTTGTCATGGCCAATCCCTATACGGCGCTGCTCGCGCCCGGTCGCATCGGCAAGCTGGAGCTACGCAACCGCATCGTGATGGCACCGATGGGGTCGAGTTTCGGCGGTCACGACGGCAAGGTCACGGAACGCCTGCTGGCGTACTACGAAGCGCGCGCCAAGGGTGGTGCCGGGCTGCTCACCACCGGCGTCTGCGCGATCGCGTTCCCGGCCGGCACCTCGGAGCCGCACCAGCTCGGCATCTCCGGCGACGAGTTCATCCCCGGCCTCGCGCAACTGGTGGAGCGTGCGCACCGGCACGGCGCCAAGATGGCGATCCAGCTCGTGCACCACGGCAAGGTCGCGGCGCGCGACATCGCCGAAGGCCGCGAGCTGTGGGTACCGTCGGTGCCGCCGCCGGGCAAGGCCGGCTTCGTCGCCACCCTGTCGCACGAGGAGATGGCAACCTTCGTCAGCAACCTCGGCAGCACGCCGCCGCGCTACCGCGTGATGGACGCCGCCGACATCGCGCAGATGACGGCATGGTTCGTTGCCGCGGCAGCGCGCGCCAAGCGTGCCGGTTTCGACGGCATCGAGCTGCACGCCGCGCACAACTACATTTTTGCGGGCTTTCTGTCGCCGCATTACAACCAGCGCACCGATGCGTGGGGCGGCCCGCTCGAAAACCGCGCGCGGCTGCTGCTGGACACGATCCGGGCGGTAAAGGCCGAGGTCGGAGCCGATTTTCCGGTCTGGCTGCGGCTCGACGGCCGCGAGCTGCACACCGAGCACGGCATCACGCTGGAGGATGCCGTGGCCACGGCCAGGCTGGCCGAACAGGCCGGCGTCGACGCGGTACACGTCTCCGCCTACGCCAGCATCGACACCGGCGGCGAGTTCAGCGACGCCCCGCTGCCGCAGCAGCCCGGCGCGTACATCCCGTTCGCGGCGGCGGTGCGCAAGGCGATCAGCGTGCCGGTGATCGTCGCCGGTCGGGTCGAACCGGAGGCCGGTGCGCAGGGAATTGCCGCGGGGGATTTCGACTTTGTCGCGATGGCCCGCAAGCTGCTGGCCGATCCCGAGCTGCCGAACAAGCTCGCCGCGGGTCGCCCGCAGGACGTGCGACCCTGCGTGTACTGCTACGTCTGCGTCAGCCAGATCTTCCTCAACAAGTCGGTGAAATGCGCCGTCAACGCGCTCACCGGCCACGAACACGACACCCGGATCGAACCGGCGGCCACGCCGCGTCGCATCCTGGTGATCGGCGGTGGCCCGGCCGGCATGGAGGCCGCACGTGTCGCTGCCGAACGCGGCCACCGGGTCACCCTGGTGGAACGCAGCAACCGCCTCGGCGGCACGCTGTTTTTCGCCGGCCTGGCTTACCCGGAGAACGGCCGCCTGCTCGATTACCTCGTGGCGCAGATGCAGCACCCCAACATCGAGGTGAAGCTCGACACCACCGCCACGCGCGAATGGGTCACGGCGTTGGCCCCCGACCGCATCATCGTCGCCACCGGTGCCCGCCGCGCGGCGCCGGCCATCCCCGGCGCCGACCAGCGCCACGTATGGAGCGGCGACGAACTGCGCCGGCTCCTGACTGGCGACCGCGCCGGCGAGATCGCGCATGCCAAGCTCTCGCTCGCCGAGCGCGCGCTGTTCAAGGCCGGCGGCATGCTGGGCGTGGTCGACAGCCGTCAGGCGCTGCAGCGCATGTCGAAGTTGTGGATGCCGCTGGGCAAGCGTGTCGTCATCATCGGCGGCGGCCTGGTGGGGCTGGAGCTGGCCGAGTTCCTGCTTGCCCGCGAGCGCGAAGTCACCGTGCTCGAGGCCAGCGACCGCGCCGGCCGCGAGCTGTCGGTGGTGCGCCGCTGGCGCGTGCTCGACGGCGTGCGCGAACACGGCAAGCTCGAGCTACAGGCCACGGTGGACGCGATCGGCAAGCAGGCCGTGGACTGGCACGATGCCAAGGGCGTGGCGCACGCAACGCCGGCCGACTCTGTCGTGCTCGCGGTCGGCGCCGAACCCGACAACCGCCTCGCCCAAAGCCTCGCCGATCTCGGTATTCCGCTCGACGAAATCGGCGACGGCGCGAGCCTCGGCTACATCGAAGGCGCGATGCATCGCGGCAACCGCGCGGGGCGGATGGCGTGACGCGCGTCGGGTGATGCCGCATCGCGCAGATCGCCTGGCAACCCGCCTCACCCGGAGCACGTGGCCCTCGCGTTCGCCCGGGCCGCGGCCTCAGCTGAAATTCGGCGCCTCGACGCCGCCATCGACGCCGAGCACCTTGCCGGTGATCCAGCTTGCTGCCGGTGAACACAGGAACAGCACCGCGGCGGCGATATCGTCGGTTTGCCCGAGCCGGGCGAGCGGCGTGGAGGCGAGCATGCGTTCGCGACGCTCGGGGGTGAGATAGGGCGCCAGCGCTTCGGTTTCGATGGTGCCGGGCTCGACCGCATTAATCCGCACTTCCGGGCCGAAATCCTGGGCGAGGTTGCGCGTCATCTGGTTGAGCGCGGCCTTGGCGGCGCCATAGGCGCTGAAGTGTTTCTGCGCATAGCGTGCGGCCACCGAGGAAATGTTGACCACGGCACCGCCGCCCGCTGCCCGCATGTGCGGCACGACCTTCCGGATCAGCGCATACGCCGGCACCACGTTCCATGCCAGCGCGTGCGCAAACGCGTCGGCATCCATCTTGAGCGGGTCGTTCGGGCCGGAGCCGCCGGCGTTGTTGACCAGCAATGTCGGCGCGCCGAGCCCGGTCGCCGTGCGCGCCACGAGGGAATCGAGCGCGGCGTCGTCGTTGACGTCCGTCCCGACGGCGAGGGCGCGCCGCCCCAGTGCACGGATCTCCGCGGCCGCCGCATCGAGGTCCGTTTGCGTGCGCGCGGCCAGCGCCACGTCGGCACCGGCACGCGCCAGCATCAGCGCGCAGGCATGACCAATGCCGCGCCCGGCACCGGTGACGATGGCAACGCGGCCGGCCAGCGAAAACAGCGGTTCGATACCGGCACTCAAGGCGTCACCCCCTGATGCAGCATGGTCTTGAAGGCGTCGGTATAGGGCGGCAGCATGCCCCACTCGCGGCGCGGGTCGTGACTGCCGGCCCGGTAGACCGAGCGCGCGTGGCTGAACTCCACGAAGCCTTCGCGGCCGTGGTAGTGGCCCATGCCGGAGGCGCCGACGCCGCCGAACGGCGCGTCCTCCAGCGCCGCGTGCATCAGCACGTCGTTGATGGCGACACCGCCGGAAAGGGTCTGGTCCAGCACCTTTGCCTGCTCCGCCGCATCGTTGCCGAAGTAGTACAGCGCCAGCGGGCGTTCGCCTGCATTGATCGCGGCGATGGCCTCGTCGATGGCGTGATAGCTGCGCAGCACCAGCGCGCTGCCGAAGATTTCGTGCTGCGCGATGGCGCTGTCGGCCGGTGGCTCGATCACGATGCGCAGCGGCATGCGGCGCTCATCCGCGGCGCCGCTGCCGCCGGCGGATTCCACCCGGGCGCCGTGCGCCGCCGCGTCGGCCACGTAACTTTCCACTCGCTCGTAATGCCGCTGGTTGACTGCGGGGGTGACATCCGCGTTGCCGGCAATCGTCGGATACAGCCGCGCGTACTCGGTCTTGAGCGCGGCGACGAACGCGTCGCGCTGCGCCGCCGGTACCCACACCGTATCCGGCGCCACGCACAGTTGACCGCTGTTTTGCGCCTTGCCGACAGCAATGCGCTCCGCAGCATTGGCGATGTCGGCGCCTGCGCCGATCAGCACCGGCGACTTGCCGCCGAGTTCAAGCGTGACCGGCACCAGGTTGGCGGCGGCGGCCTGCATCACCTTGCGGCCGACGATAGTGGAACCGGTGAACACGAGGTGGTCCCACGGTTGCGCGGCGAAATCCGCCGCCACCTCGGGGCCGCCGGTGACCACCGCCAACTCCTCCGGGGCAAAGTGCTGCGTAACGAGGTGGGCAACGAGGTCGGCGGTACGCGGATCGACTTCCGACGGCTTCAGCACCGCACGGTTGCCGGCGGCGAACACGCTCGCCAGCGGCGCAAACAGCGTGTAGACCGGCGCGTTCCAGGTGCCGATGATGCCGACCACGCCCTTGGGCTGATACCGCACCCAGGCCGTGGCGCCGAACTGGTCGAACGGCGCGACGCTGGCGCGCGGCTCGTCGGCCATCCAGGTGTCCAGCCGGTCGCGCGCCACCTTGAGCGTGGCGAGCGCGCCAAGCACGTCGTTCATCAGCGAAAAGACTTCCGGGCGCCCGCCGAAATCCTCGCGCATGGCGGCGCACAGCTCCTCGGCGTGCGCGACCAGCAGGTCGATCGCGCGCTGCAACCGTTCGCGCCGGGTGGCCGCAGCCACCGGCAACGCCGCGCGGAACGCCTCGCGCTGGCTTGCAAGCAGCTCGCGCGCCGTGGGCGCAGCGGAAGCAACCGGCGCAGGTGTTGGCATGGCAAGGACCTCCCGAAGTGTGATTCGACGCTAACCGTCGCACGCCGGCGACTCGTCGTCCAAAAGGACGATGTTGCGCCCCACCCCGACGGCAAGGATGCAGGCATGACCACCGACACGCTCCGCCTCCCCGCCGCCGTGAACTGGCGCACGCACGTTTCGCTCGTGCTGCTGTCGCTGGTCTACATTTTTTCCTACATTGACCGCCAGGTGATTGCCGTGGTGATCGAGCCGATCGAGCGCGAGTTCGGGCTGGACGACGCCGCCATGGGCGTGCTCAGCGGGCTCGCGTTCGGCGTGATGTACGCCGGGCTCGGCATCCCGGTGGGCCGCTATGCCGACCACCACCCGCGCAGCAAGGTGGTGGCGGTCTGCGGCGCGCTGTGGAGCTTTGCCACCATGGCCTGCGGGCTGGCCACCCAGTTCTGGCAACTGCTGGTGGCGCGCATGTCGGTGGCGATCGGCGAAGCAGGCGGCATGGCGCCGTCGATCTCGCTGATCTCGGACCTGTACCCCAAGAAGAACCGGGCGCTGGCGATCAGCGTGTTCATGATGGGGCCGCAGCTCGGGCTCCTGATCGGCCTCGCGTTCGGCGCGTGGATCGCGCAGACCTATGGCTGGCGGCACGCCTTCATCTGGTTCGGCGCGCCCGGCATCGTGCTCGGGCTCCTGGTGTGGCTGGTAGTGCGCGAGCCGCAGCGCGGGCGCTTCGACGCCGAAGCGGTGAGCGAGATCAAGGAGCCGCTGTTCGTGCAACTCGTGCGCCTGCTGCGGGTGAAGGCACTGCGCCGGGTGTCGATCGCGTGCAGCCTCGCCGGCGTGGCCGGCTATGCATATGGCGTGTGGACGCCGACCTTCCTGATCCGCACTCACGGCATGAGCCTGGCGCAGGCCGGTTTGTGGTTTGGCCTGGCCAGCGGCATCGGCGCCACCGTCGGCTCGGTGGTGGGCGGCGGCATCTGCGACCGCCTGGTGCGCCGCGACGTGCGCTGGCAGGTGGGCATGCCAACGCTCGGCATGGCGCTGTCGATCCCCGCGGCGGTAGCGTTTTTCCTGTGGCCGGCAGGCGGCCACCTCGTCATTGGCGGCATGCAGGTGCCGGTGGTGATCCTGTTTGCGGCGGTGTTCGGGTTCTTTGCGAGCTGGTGGCCATCGCTCTCGTTCGCGGCCATCAGCAACATGGTGCACGCCTCCGAGCGTGCGGTGGCCGCGGCGCTGCTCAATTTCTTCCTGACCCTGTTCGGCGTCGGGCTCGGTCCGCTGGTGACCGGCATCGTCAGCGACGCGCTGACGCCGGTGTTCGGCGAGCAGGCCCTGCGCTGGTCGCTGCTGTCGATGATGGCGTTGTTCGTGGTGAGCGTGCTGTATCTCACCGCGGCGATCGCCCCCTACCGCACGCGGCTCGGCGCCCTGCACGAGGCCACGGCATGAACGCGCCGGTGGTGCTGGTGACCGGTGCCAGCCGCGGCATCGGCGCCGCCACGGCGCTGGCATTCGGCCGCAAGGGCTGGCGCGTGGCGATTGCCGCGCGCACGCTGGCGGAAGGCCAGACGCTCAACCATCAATTGCGTTACCGCGACGGCCAGCACCTTGCCGGCAGCCTCGCCACCACCGCCGCAGCGTTGCGCGCGATTGGCGCCGAGGTGTTTGCGCAGGCGATGGACCTGACCGATCCCGCCTCGCTCGATGCCGGGCTGGATGCCGTGCTCGCGCACTACGGCCGCATCGATCTCCTGGTGAACAACGCGGTCTACCAGGATGCCGAAACCAACGCGCTGATCGCCGATCTGGACGAAGCCGCGCTCGCGCGCACGCTGCAAGGCAACGTGGTGGCGCCCTACCGGCTGGCGCGCCGGCTGTTGCCCACGCTGGTGGCGCAGGGCGGCGGAAAGATCATCAACGTGTGTTCCGGCGCCGGCAAGCACGACCCGCCGGTGGCTGCCGACCACGGCGGCTGGGGCTATGCCTACGGCGCCTCCAAGGCCGCGCTGGCACGGCTGGCGGGCATCATTAACCGCGAATACGGCGAACGCGGCGTGCGCGCATACAGCGTCAACCCCGGCGTGGTCGCCACCGAAGCGCTGCGCGCCACCATCGGCACCGGCGGCAACATCGCCAAGCGCTACGGCGCGGCCGCGCCGGAGACGGTTGCCGCCGCGCTGTACTGGGTCGCCACCGACCCGCGCGCGCCCGCGCTGGCGGCCGATCCGCAAATGATCGACCTGCAGCCGCTGGCGGCCGAGTTCCACCTGATTTGACCCGCGTCAGGGCGCTGCGCCGCGCAGCGGCTAACGCGCCCATCGTCCGAACAGGGTAAGCGGCGCACGCGCGGCGCTGCCACGATCCTCCTGCCCATCAGGCATCAGCGCGACGCAGACGGAGAGCACAATGGCGACGACGAAAGAGTATCGGCTGGGTGAATTCACCTTCCCCCGCGGCTGGTTCATGATTGCCACGGCCGACGACATCAACAGCTACAAGCCGCGGCAAATCCGCTTTTTCGCCCATGACTTCGTGCTCTACCGCGGGCGCGAAAGCGGCAAGCCGGTGCTGCTCGACGCCTACTGCTGCCACATGGGCAACCCGCTCGGCGCGAAAAACACCACCAGCTACGTGGTGCGCGACAACGGCGGCACCAACATCGAAGGCGACTGCATCCGCTGCCCCTACCACGCGTGGCGGTTCGGCCCGGACGGCAAGTGCAACCAGATCCCCTACAGCAAGGATCCGATTCCCGAGAGCGCGCGCATCAAGGCGTGGCGCGTGGTGGAGTCGATGGGCGCGATCTGGATCTGGTACGACCCCGAGGGCGGCGCGCCGGAGTGGGACGCGCCGGCGCTCGCGGAGTGGGATGACCCGGCATGGGTCACGCCGAAGTGGGACAACGTCGGCATGCTCGCCCAGCACCCGCAGGAAGTGGTGGACAACATCTCCGACTACGCCCACCTGG
The DNA here is from genome assembly GCA_004298045.1 of Rhodanobacter sp. Classification (GTDB taxonomy): domain Bacteria; phylum Pseudomonadota; class Gammaproteobacteria; order Xanthomonadales; family Rhodanobacteraceae; genus Rhodanobacter_A. Next base: position 32,873 of record SCRM01000004.1, read on the forward strand.
GGCCGATCCACGGCTCCACGGTCGACCGCTACGAGAACGAGTTCCGCGGTCATCTGGCCATCCAGCGCCAGTGTGGCGGCCATCGCACCCTGGTGGCCGCGGACGGCACGCGTTCGATCCTGCACACCATCACCACCTACCATGGCCCCGGCGTGCTGATCTCCGACCTCACCGGCCTGTACGACGCCAAGCTGCTCATCATGCACACGCCGGTGGAAGACGGCAGCATCCAGATCTGGCACTCGCTGGTGGTGAAGTCGCCAAGCGGCGCCGCCAAGGCCGGCATCACCGACGCCGTGACCGCCGCGCAATTCCAGGAAACGTCGCTGCTGTCGTTTGCGCAGGATTTCGAGGCGTGGACAGTCAAGGCGCCCTGCATCAACGGCATGTTCGTGCCCTCGGACGGCCCGTTCATGAAGCAGCGCACCTGGTACAAGCAGTTCTACAACCCGCGTGCGAAAGAGCGCGATTACCTCGACCGCTGCGAGGGCGTGTACGTGCCCAAGGGCGTGGTGCCCTACAGCGAGGCGACGGTCGCGTAGGTCATGCCGAACCATGCGTGGATCGCGCCGGTCCGCCGCGGGGCGGGTCGGCGCGGTGTTTCAAGCGCCACGCCGCAAACTGACACCGGCGGCGATGAACACCGAACGCGCCGGGTCGATCAAGGCGCGCCAGACCAGCGGAAGATGCTGCGTGACCGCACCGCCGGCGAACGCGGCGCACAAGTGGCTCGCCGAATCGAACCACCACTCCGCGACACCGTCGTAGGCATATCCCGGCGGTGCCGCATCGACGCGGTTGCGCACGACGCGTCGCGCGCTGGCGTCGATGCCACCCACGGCGTTGCCGGGCGGCGCGGCAAACCAGGCAGCCTCGAAATGCTCCCGCAGCAGACCCGGCGCCCGCACGAGGAAACCGTAGAGCACGCAACCGGTTTCGGTGCCAGCACGCAGCACCCGCTCGCAGGCCACCAGCGCAAAGTTGCGCACGTAGCCGGCGAACACGCGCGGCTCGTCGGGACGCATGATCGCGAGCGTCTCGGGGTCGTCCCAGATGTCGTCGGCCACAGCGCGGTCGCGCAGACGCAGCAGGCCGACGCCGTCGTAGTCGCGGGCCAGGCCGGGGATCTCCACATCGAGCAGGCGCGGGCATTGAGCCACCGCGGTCACCTTGTCCTGCACGTTGCGGCATTGCCGGCCGCGTGCCGAATGCTCCTGCCACGCCGCGGGAAACGCCTCCGGCGCGAGCGAAGGATTGCGCCGCGCGAGGTAGATGATTTTCCAGTTTCCGGCCACGTCCAACCTCCTCTCCGACCGGTGCCCGACGTGCCCACCTGTTCGTCACCCACCGGAGCCTTGCCGTGCACCTGATCCACCGTAGCGCATCCGCATTTTTCCGTCATGGCCGCGCGCTGCGCACCGCAACCTTTGCCTGCGTGATGGCACTGCTGACCATCGGCACCGCCATTGCCGCAGCGCCGGCCAACGACACCGATGGGCGCGTCTCCGCGTTCTACACTTGGACCGGGGCGCTCACGACGCCCGGCCGCATGCTGCGCGAAGAGCCACTCGAAGCACCACTCGGCCTGGCCGCCGCCGGCCGGCAGTACCGCATCCTGTACAGCGCAACCGACGGCCTGCGCGGGCACGGGCTGGTGGCCGTTTCCGGCGCGCTGTTCGTCCCGCCGGGTACGCCACCCAAAGGCGGCTGGCCGCTGCTGGCCTGGGCGCACGGCACGGTCGGCATCGCCGACGTCTGCGCGCCGTCGTGGACCGTGCGCTCCTATCGCGACGCCAGCTACCTCGACGCCTGGCTCAGGCAGGGCTTCGCAATCATCGCCACCGACTACCAGGGCCTCGGCACCCCGGGCACGCATCCGTACATGGATGCGCGCGTCGAAGCCTACAGCGTGCTGGACAGCATCCGCGCCGCACAACGCGCACACCCCGAGCTGGCGCGGCAGGCCATCCTGATCGGCCAATCGCAAGGCGCCGCGGCAGCGTTCGCATCGGCCGCCTATGCGCCCGAATACGTGCCGCACCTGACCATCCTCGGCACCATCGCCACCGGCACGCCCTACCTTGCCCCCAATGCCATGGCCGCCGCGTCGAAGCACGATCCGGACGAAGTGCGCCCGCAATTTGCCTACACCGCGTTTCTCGTGCTTGCCGCCAATGCGCAGTCGGCCACGCCGATCGATCTGGCCAGCTTGTTCAACCCGAAAGCGCGCGCCATCGTGGAGGAAGCCCGCGGCGCCTGCATCGCGCAGATGGAAGCCGACGCGGTGAACGCGGGCATCACTGACCGAAGCGCCTACCGCGGCAGCCTGATGCAGGCCATCGGGCCGTATGCCAAGGGTTTCCTGTACCCCACGCTGAAGCTCGCGCAACCGCTGTTCATGGGCATCGGCGCGAAAGATGTCGACGCCACCACCGCCAGCCAGTTGATGCTTGCCCACGACGCCTGCGCTGCCGGCAGCACCGTCCAGGCCCACCTCTACGCCGGCCTCGACCACAACGCCACCGTCAATGGCTCGCTCAAAGATTCGGTTCCGTTCGCACGGCGGTTACTGGCTGGGGAGAAGACTGCGCCCGTGTGCACCCCGACCACAAACTAGGGTCGACAGCCGACGGCAAGGCACCGGTTCCAGCGTCAATCGGCATTGGCGCCGGCCGCCCAAGTACCAGGTCGGCGCCCTTGTCACCGATCACCACGGAGATGGCATTGGTGTTGCCCGAGATGAGGTGCGGCATCACCGAGGCATCGATCACGCGCAGGCCATCCACGCCGCGCAGCTTGAGATCCGGCGTCACCACGGCGAGCGGGTCGTCAGCCGCACCCATGCGGCAAGTGCAGGAGGCGTGGTGGCCGGAGCCCAGGTAACCACCGAGCCAATCGAGCCACTCGGCGTCGCTTTCGACTCTCGGCCCCGGTCGGGTCTCCGCGTCGATCAGTGCGGCCAGTGCCGGCTGCGCAGCGATGCGGCGCATGCTGCGCAGACCGTGCAACAACGCGCGGCGGTCGCGCTCGTCGTCGAGATAATTCATGCGAATGACGGCAAGGTCGCCCGCATCCGCACTGCGCAGGCGCACCGAGCCGCGCGAGTACGGCCGCACCTGGTATGGCGCCAACGTCATGCCGGGGTACGCCTCCGCGCGATACGCCTTGCCGCCCGCCATGAACGCCTCGATGTCGCCGGACGCCGGCAAGCCGTGCACCTCGATGTCGTTGTACGGCAGCGAAGGATCACTGCTGAGCCAGGCACCGAACTCGGCACCGGGCACCGTCATCGGCCCGCGGTGGCAGAACGCGTAGCGCAGCAGCGAGCCGATCAATCCCCGGCCGCGATAGTGCTCATTGAGGCTGGGCACGCCGCTGTGCAGGCGCCACGACATCGGCACGATCGCGTGATCCTGCAGGTTGGCGCCCACCCCGGGAAGGTCGCGCCGCACGGGGATGCCAAGCTCCCGCAGGTGCCCGGCCGGGCCGATGCCGGAAAGCATCAATACCTGCGGCGACTGCAACGCGCCCGCACACAGCAGCACTTCGGCACGCGCACTGGCGTGCCCCGGCGTGCCGTCGGCATTGCGCCACTGCACGCCGACCGCACGCCCGTCCGCCAGTTCGATGCGCGTCACCAGCGCCCACGGGCGCAGGGAGACATTCGGCCTCGCCAGTGCCGGTTCGATCGCATTGACGGCAATTGATGAGCGACGGCCCCTGCGCAGGTTCGCTTGGAACAGGCCGGCACCGTCTGGATGGCCGTCGTTGAAATCCGCGCAGCGGCGCAAGCCTCCCTGCACCGCGGCGTCGACCATGGCCCGCGATACCGCCTGCGGTTCGCGCAGGTCACTTGCCGGCAGCGGACCGCCGCGGCCATGCCATGTGCCGGCGTCGGGTCGCTCCTGATCCTCTGTGTGTCGGAAATACGGCAGCAGCTCCGGCCAGCTCCAGCCGCGCGCCCCGTGCGCCACCCAGCTCGCGTAATCGGCACGGTCGCCGCGCACGTACAGCATGCCGTTGATCGACGACGAGCCACCCAGCACCTTGCCGCGCGGCAGGGCAATCCGCCGCCCCGCCGCCCAGCGTTCCGGCTCCGTCGCGTGGCCCCACGAAAACTGCGGGTTGTACAACGCCTGCCCCCAGCCAACCGGTATGCTCACCAACGGATGCCGGTGGCTGCCGCCACCCTCCAACAGCAGCACTCTGTTGCGGCGATCCGCGCTCAATCGCGACGCAAGCATGCCGCCGGCGGAGCCGGCACCGATGACGATGTAGTCGAAACTGGCCGCCATTGCCTCCGCTCCTGCCCGCCGTGGGCTACCAGCGCGCTGTCACGTCAATCCCGAACGTGCGTGGCTGGTCGAAATTGGCAACCCGCAGGTTGGCAAAGCCGGGGCCGAAGTCGATCACGTTGCTGACGTGCGCGACGTTGGTGAGGTTTTTCACCCACAGCGCGACTTCGCCATCCAGCCCATGGCCCCAGTTCATGCCGGAAAACGCCAACCGGCCGTTGACCATCGCTTGGCTGCCGATATGGCTGTTGGCCGCCACTTGCTGCGTGGGGTCGGCCAAGCGCAATTGGTACGGGTAGGCGTAAAAGCCGCTGGTGAAGCGGTATTCCAGTGTGCCGGTCAGGCTGCCGTTACCGGTCCGAAGGAAGGTGTCGGTGGCAACCAGGCTGGCGGTGTGGCGTGGCGCGTGCACCACTGCGCGGTTGTCCGCCACGTTGACGCCCAGCTCCATGAATCGGTCGTACTTGGTGTGCAGGTAACCGTAGTTGGCGTGCAGGGTGAAATCCGGTGTGGGGTGCCACTGCGCTTCCAGCTCCACGCCCTCGGCGTGCGCCTTGCCCACGTTGAGCACCGCCGAGCCAGCAGAACCCTGGGCGGTGAAAACGGGCTCCTGCAGCTCGTCGATGCGGTTGTAGAAAAGCGCAGCGTTCAGGCTGGCCTGGCCACCGAAGAACGTGCTCTTGCTGCCCACCTCGAAGGTTTTCTGCTTCTCCGGCAGGTACGGCGTCACGGCCGAGACGGGGTCCTGTGCCTCACCGTTGAAGCCGCCGCTCATGTAGCCCTCGGCGTAGCGCGCGTAGAGCATGTGGTTGTCGCCAAGCTTGTACGCCGCGTTGAGCGTGACGGTGGTGTCGCCAAATGCCTTGCTGGCATGCGTGCCGAACGGGATGACCACCGCGCCGTTGGCGACCAGAAAGCGCGAAATATCCTTGGTTTCGTCGGTACGGCGAAGACCGGCGGTGAAAGTCCAGCGCTCCCCCAGCCGGTAGTCGACCTGACCGTAGGCCGCGTGGGCACGCGTGTCGAAACCGTAGTTGGACGTATAGATGGCCGAGCCGAAAAAGAAACTCTGCGGGTTTTCGGTGTAGCCCTTGTCGCCGAAGTAGTACAGGCCGGCCACCCAGTTCCACGGGCCGGCGCTGCCGAGATACTGCAGCTCGTGCGAGTTCTGGCGGTAACGCGAGAGGCGTTGGGTCTGCGCCAGCGCGATCGGCGAGCCGTCGAGGTCGAGCGCGTCGTCCCAGTGCATTTCGCGGTGCGCGCCGATGTACTTGAGCGTCCCGGCGCCGCCCAGTTTCCAGTTCACCGTGAGCGCGTTGCCGTCGATGCGCACGCGTTCGAACTCGGGCGCATTGACCGACGCCGTGGTCTGTCGGTCCGGATTGACGATGATGCCGGGGATGCCGAACAGCTCGCCCACCTGCGAGTACACCGCCTGGTTGAACAACGGGTACTGGCTGGTCTTGCTGTGGTCGTAGCGGTAGTCGATCGTGAGGTTGTCGGTGGCGTCGTAGCGCAGCGCGGCGAAGGCCTCCTCGTTGTGGCGGTTGCCCAGCTCGGGCGTCGAGCTGCCGGGCGTGGTCCTGACCCAGCCATCGCGCCGCTCGATGCGCGCACCCAGCGTGGCCTTGAGCTTGCCGATGGCCGGCAGATCCACCAGCGCCTTGCCAACCTTGCTGCCGTAGTTGCCGAACCCAACCTGCGCCATGGCGCTGAAATCCCCGCTGGGGGGCCGCGTGACGAGGTTGATCGCACCGGCCATGGTGTTGCGCCCGAACAGCGTGCCCTGCGGGCCGCGCAATACCTCGATGCGCTCCAGGTCGAGCAGGTCGAACACCGAGCCCTGGGTCTTGCCGATGTAGACGCCATCCACGTACAACCCCACCGGCGTGTCCCAGGTGAGCGCCGGGTTGTAGCCGGCCATGCCGCGAATGGAAATCTGCGCCGCGGTGGAATCGCCCGGCGTGGTGCTGACCTGCAGGTTCGGCACCGCGGAGCTCAAATCCGCCACGTTCGCCATGCCGCGCGCCTGCAGCGCGGCCTCTCCAATCGCGCTGACGGAGATCGGCACGTCCTTCAGCTTCTGCGTGCGGCGCTGCGCGGTCACCACCACTTCCTTGAGCTTCACGGGCGTCTTTTCGCCGTCGGCACGGCTGCTCTGGGCACCATCCGCCGCCAACGCGCCGGCGTCGACGGCGGGATCAGTGCCGGCGCCAGCCCACGATGGCAGCGCCACCAGCACTTGGGCGCTTGCGACGGCCAGCAGGCCACGACGGATTTGCGCAATGCGGATACTCGTCACGCTCAGTCCTCATCCAGGCCCCATGTCCACGCTGCGGCACCGCAACTGGACAAGGGAAAACATCGAACGTCGACGCCCGCTGGTCGTCGCGATCCCCATCGCCGCGGGCATCGAGCACGGGGCTCGAACGGTTGCGACGTCATGCGCATTCAGCCAGTCGCATGCGTTTCCCGCCTGCGGGCCCGACAGAGGGTGCGACCACCTGACCGCCGATGAAATCGTCCAAAGAGACTAAGAACTTCGGCAGTCACGGCCGCGATCCCACTGAAGCGGTTTCGCCGACCTCCGCCGCTCGCTCGTGGGCGGCCACTTCCTGGCATCCACACAGGAAGCAGGAAACGCCAACCGGCCTTTCCGCAAGGACACACCGGCGCGCCCGGCCCGCGGCTGCCATCGATGGAGCTCGTGACAGGAACACCCACACGCCACGCGCCCGGCCCCATCGTCCGCGCGGACGATGTCATCGCCGACGTTCGACCTAGAGTCTGCACTGAAGTCCTCCGCCGCCAACAGAGCCGAACCAAGCCGGTGACCGACGAGAAGCCAGACTCCACGCAGCCGCAAGCGGGCGCGGCTGCCGCAGGAATGAACCGCCAGCCGTGGTATTGGCTGGCCGTGGTGTCGGCCATCGGCTTCCTGCTGGTGGGTGCCATGCTGACCTCGCTCACGGTCTACACCACGACCATGCAGGCCGAATTTCATTGGGACGAAACCCGGATGGGTCTGGGGCCGGTGGCGCTGCTGTTGGGCATGAGCCTGGGCAACCTGCTGACCGGAAGGGCGACGAGCATTCTGGGTATCCGCGGCACCTTCCTCGCTGGCACGATGCTGGCGGCCATGGCGTGGTTTGGCGCCGGATTCGTGCAAGCGCTGGGGCAACTGCTGGTGGCCGCGTTTGCGTGCGGGGTCGGCATCGGGCTGGGCAGCATCGTTCCCAGCCTTACCCTGATCGCCGGCGTGTTCGATGCAAAAAAGGGGCTGGCGATGGGCATCTTCATCGGCGCCACTGCGCTGGCCAGCTCGGTGATGCCGTACGCCACCGGCGTGCTGACCCGCGCGACCAGTTGGCGCTGGGCGTTCTGGGTGGTCGGCGTGGCCACTTTCGTCATCGGTCTGGCGCTGCTGCGCACGCTACCGGCCCGCATTGCCGCAGGGCCCGGGCATGCGGCGCAGGCCGCCTCCGGAGCGCCGCGGCGCACCGCCAAGTGGGCCTATGCCGCGTTGCTGCTGGCAATCACCGCCAGCCAGGTTTCGCTGAACGGGGTGCTGTTCAACGTGGTGGCATATCTCGACAAGAGTGGCCTCGGCCTGCCGGCGGCAATCCGCATCTACAGCATCGCCAATTTCGTGAGCCTGCCAGGGCTGCTTATCGGCGGTTACGTGTCTGATCGCGTCCGACCATACGTGTTGCTGCCGGTAATCCTTCTGCTGGAGGCCATCGGCACGGCCGCGCTGCTTGGCGTGACTTCGCCGTCGGCGGCATGGGCATGCCTGGCCTTGTTCATCCTGGTCTGGGGCGGCGTGTCCGGCTTGCCGGCACAGGCCGGCTCGATGCATCTGGCCGAGGTTGCCGCGCCTTCCAGCTACGCGCTGCTGCTGGGTACGCTGTTCACCGTCAGCGGCATCGTGGGCGCGGCGGCGCCGGCAGCGGTGGGCTGGTTGTACGACACCACGCACGATTATTTCTGGCCGATGACGCTGTTGGCAGCGTTGTCGGTGCTGGCGGCGGTCGCCGCACTGTTCAGCCGCCCGCACACGGGCGAAAGCCATCGCGTTGTGAACGACGGGGTTTCTGCATGACCCGCCGCGACGCGTATGACACCGGCATGGTGGACGTGGCCGCCAGCGGTTGGACCGCGCCACAAGGGCTCGCGCCCTCGTGGCCGCAACTCGCCAACGACGTACAGGCCGACGTGGCCGTGGTCGGCGCCGGACTGGCCGGCGCTTCCCTCGGTCTGCACCTGGCCGAAGCCGGTGTACGCACGTGCCTGCTCGAAGCACGACAGCCCGGCTGGGGCGCCTCCGGGCGCAACGCCGGCCACGTGTTGCCGATCCTGCGCAGCGTGAAGCCACTGGCAGCGTTTCCCGGCGGCGGCGCCTCGTTCCTGGAGGTTTTCCGGGAGCACCACACCCTGCCCTACGACTTGGCGCGCCAGTACGCCATTGACTGCGATGCAGTGCGGTCGGGCTACATCAACGGCATGCGCACGGCACGCGCACGCGACGCCTTCGTGCGCACCAGCCAGTATCTGGAAGATCTGCGTTTGCAGCACCTGGTACCGTTGTCGGCGGCGGAAATGCAGGGCCTCACTGGCTCGAACGATTACCCATTCGGCGTCCTGTTTCCCGATGGCGGGCGCATCAACCCATACCTGTTCACCAACGGCATGGTGGCCGCCGCGGCCCGGTTGGGCACACGCGTGCACGGGGACAGCGAGGTGTTGACGATCCAGCCCGAAGGCAGGCGCTGGAGGGTGCGCACGGCCGGCGGCAGCGTGGTCGCCGATCGCGTGGTGTTTTGTACCAACGCCTACCCGACCGCGGTGGAGCCGGCGTTCCAGCGGGGCTTCCATCCGCTGACCGCCTACGGCATCGCCACCAAGCCGCTGCCGGAGGCGGCACGAAAGCAGATCTTGCCGGGCGGCGGCACGTTCTCGCAGGCGCCGCTGGACATCAATCCGCTGGTGCACGACCGGCACGGGCGCCTGATCCTTTCCTCCATCCCGCGCGTCGGCCACGCGATGGACATGGCCTGGCATTTCGCCTCGCAACTGCGCTGGATTCACCGAACCTGGCCGGAAACGCGTGGCATGCGTATCGAACCCGATCGCTACTGGACCGGTCGCGTGGCGCTGACGGCCTCCCAGTTCCCCGGCTTCTACGAGCTGCAGAAAGGCGTCTACGGGCTGATGTACTTCAACGCCTGGGGCAACGTGATGGCACCGTTGATGGGCAAGATCGTGGCCGCCGCGCTCGCCCGCGACGACCTCGCCGCGCTGCCAATTCCGGTGAGTCGGCCCGAACCCGTATCCCACCAAGGCAAATACCAGTGGATCATCGGCCGCCTGCTGTTGCCGGCGGCAAGAACCGCGCAGCGGCTCGGCTTCATTTGACCGGCGCCACGCGCCGCGGTCTTCAACCTTCATCGAGGCCATGCAGTGGACGAGGAATTGGCGCAGCAATACGGTTATCGTGATTCCTATGCCGCCGGCGGGCTTCTGTTCTGCTCCGGACAACTCGGCGTGGACACTGACGGCCACGTGCCGAAGGATCCGGCAAGGCAATTCGAGCTGGCATTTGCGGCACTGGAAACGCTGCTGGCGCGCCACGGCCTCGGCCCGGCCGACATCGTCGATCTCACCAGTTTCCACGTCCATTACCCGCTGCACATGGAGGCATTCATGCGCAGCAAGGCTGCCTTCATGGGCGGCGCCACCTGCTGCTGGACAGCAGTGGGTGTGACAGCGCTGGGTTATCCCGATGCGCTGGCGGAAATCAAGACGATTGCGCGCCTTGGAAACAACGCAGGCTGAAAGCCATGCCATTATGCGAGGACACCTACGATTACATCGTGATCGGCGCCGGCTCTGCCGGTTGCGTGCTGGCCAATCGGCTTTCAGCAGATCCCGACATCGGGGTACTGTTGCTGGAAGCCGGTGGCGCGGATCACAACCCGCTCATCCACCTGCCGGCGGGTTTCCTGCCGATGCTTGAACACGGCATGGCCAGCTGGCATTACCGCACCGAGCCGCAAAAGCATCTGGATGGCCGTACGCTGTTCGACGTGCGCGGCAAAGTGCTTGGCGGCAGCAGCTCGATCAACGGCATGTGCTACAGCCGCGGCGCACCGGAAATCTTCGACCTGTGGTCCGCGCAGGGCAACCGCGGCTGGTCGTATGCCGAGGTATTGCCATACTTCAAGCGGGCCGAGCATCGGGAACTTGGTGCGAGTACCTACCATGGCGGCGCCGGACCGCTATACGTGAGCCAGTCGCGCATCGACAACCCGGGCCTCGCAGCGTGGATAGCCGCCGCGCAGCAGGCTGGCCACCCATACAACAGCGACCAGAACGGCGCCACGCCGGAGGGCTTCGGGCCTGCGGAACACACGATCCAACGCGGGCGCCGGATCAGCACGGCGGTGGCCTACCTGCACCCGGTGCGCCGACGCCACAACCTCCACATGCGCACACGCGCCCACGCCACGCGCATCGTATTCGAGGGCACACGCGCAGTGGCGGTGGAATACCGCCACGCCGGTCGCATGCGGCGAGTCCGCGCCACGCGCGAGATAGTGAGCTGCGCCGGCACGTTCCAGTCGGCGCAGTTGCTCTTGCTCTCCGGCATCGGCGAGGCCGACCAGCTGCACTCGCTGGGCATCAAGCCCATCGCCAACCTCCCCGGCGTGGGCCGCAACCTGCACGATCACGTCGGCACCATGGTGCAAACGGTGAGCCCCGCGCCGGTGTCGGATTACCGCAACTTCACCAGCCCGTGGCGCCTCGCTGCCTCCGGCCTGCGTTACCTGCTTGCCCGCAGCGGTCCGCTTGCGGGCTCCGGCACCGATGCAGTGGCCTACCTTCGCAGTGGTGCGGCCGGCAGCCGTGAGCTTGACCTCAAGTTCTATTTCATGCCGCTAATGTTCGACCCCACCGGTGGCATCGCGAACGAGCACGGCTACACCAACCTGGTCATCCTGACCCGTCCGGAAAGCCGCGGCGAACTGCGCCTGCGCGCGGCGGACCCGGCTCAACCGCCGCTGATCGACGCCAACTACCTCGCGGAGCCCCGCGACCGTGAGGCACTACGGCGTGGCGTGCGCCTGGTACGCGAGATCCTCGCCCAGCCCGCCTACGCACCCTACCGCGGCGCCGAACGCCTGCCCGGCGTCGGCTGCGCCAGCGACGCGGAACTCGACGCCTTCTTCCGCCGCACCTGCAACGTCAACTATGAGGCAGTGGGAACCTGCCGCATGGGTCACGACGAACTGGCCGTGGTGGACGACGCACTGCGCGTTCGCGGCGTGGCCGGCCTGCGCGTGGCTGATGGCTCGGTGATGCCGCGCATCACCACCGGCGACCCGAACGCCACGATCGTGATGATCGCGGAAAAGGCTGCTGACTTGCTGCTGGGTCGCTCGGCACCGGCCCCGGCGACCTTGCCGTAATACCGGGCTCATTGCGTCCTTTCCCCGACGTAATCGGGCACAGCCTCATCCACCCACGCGACGCGCGCCGCCATCGGCGCGCGTCGCCAGCCCATCACCACCTTGCCGTAAACGACACCCCGAACGTGCGTGGCTCGGCGTAATTCGCAGTGCGCAGGTTGCCGAAGCCAGGGCCGAAATCAATGATGCTGTCGAGGTGGCCGCTGTCGGCAAGGTTCTTGGCCCACAGCGACACCTCGCCGCTCACGCCGTGCCCAAGGTACACGTCGCTCAGCGAGATCCGTGCATTGAGGATGCCACTGGGCTTGACGCGCGTGTTTTGCGCAAGCTGCTGCGGCGGGTTGGTCTGCGTGAACGGGTACACGTAAAGGTAAAAGCGGTCGGTGTAGCGGTAGTCCAGGGTGGCGTGCAGCACGCCGTTGCCGGTGCGCAGCAGTACATCATCCACGGTGAAGCTGGCGGTGTTGCGTGGCGCAAACTGCACCGAGCGGTTGTTCTTGACGTCCACACCATTCACCAGGAACCGGGTGTACTTGGTGTGCATGTATCCGTAGTTGAGTCCCAGCGTCAGGTTTTCGGTGGCGCTCAGGTGAGCTTCCAGCTCCGCGCCCACTTGGCGGGACGAGCCCACGTTGAGGATGGTGCTGCCGGCGGAGCCCTCGGCGGTGAAGATCGCCTGCTGCAGGTTGCTGATGCGGTTGGCGAACACCGCGGCATCAAGGCTAAGCCGGCCATCGAGGAACAGGTTCTTGCTGCCAGCCTCGAGCGTGCGCTGCTTCTCCTGCTTGTACGGCGTGGTGGCCGTTGTCACCGTCTGCGCCTCGCCGTTGAAGCCACCGGCCATGTAGCCCTCGGCATAGCGCGCATACAGCATGTTGCGGGGAGTGAATTGCCAGGCAAGGTTCACCGTGGGCGTGGTGGCGCCAAAGTTGGCGCGCGCCGAAGTACCCTGCGGCACCAGCACGTACGCCGGGTCGACCAGCGCCTCGAAACGCCCGCCGCGCTTCTGCTCCAGCGTGCGGCGCAAGCCGCCGGTGAGCGTTAGCGTATCGGTGAGCTTGTAGTCGACCTGGCCATACACGGCGCGCGAGCGCGTCTGGTAACTGTAGTTTTCGTTGTAGCTGGCCAGCCCGAAGAAATACGTCTGCGGGTTGTCGGTGAAGCCGTTGTCGGTGAAGTAATACGCGCCGGCCGTCCAGTTCCACGGGCCGCTGCTGCCCATGTACTGCAGCTCGTGCGAGGCCTGCCGGTAGCGGGTGGTGTTGGCGGTTTGCGCGAACAGGATGGGCGAACCGTCGAGATCGAGCCCGTCGCTCCAGTGCATGTCGCGGTACGCCCCGATGTACTTGAGCGTGCCGAGGTCGCCGAGCTTCCACGTCACCGTCAGCGCATTGCCGGCGATCCGGGATTTCTCGAAATCCGGTGAGTCGATGCTGGCGCGGGTCTGGCGTCCGTGGTTGACGATGATGCCGGGGATGCCGAAATCGGTACCGACGTCGGAGTTGATCGTCTGGTTGAAGATGCCGTGCTGCTTGATGTTGGTGTAGTCGAAGCGATAGCGCAGCGTGAGGTTGTCGCTGGCGTCGTATTCCAGATCGGCATAGAACGCGTGGTTGTGCCGATTGGCGAGATCCGGCTCGCTGCTGCCTGGCGTGGTCTTGACCCAACCCTCCCGACGCTCGACGCGGCCGCCCAGCGACATCTTGAGCTTGCCGATGGCCGGCAGGTCGACCGAGGCGCGCGCCACCTTGGCACCGTAGTTGCCGAACGTCACTGTCGCGTCACCGGTGAACACCCCACTGGGCGGACGGGTGACGAGATTGATCGCGCCGGCCATGGTGTTGCGGCCGAACAGCGTGCCCTGCGGGCCGCGCAGCACCTCGATGCGCTCGAGGTTGACGAGGTCGAACACGTTGCCTTGGGTCTTGCCCAGGTACACGCCATCGACATACACGCCGATCGGCTGGTCCCAGTAAGGCGCGGGGTTGAAGTTGTTGCCGCCGCGGATCGAGATGGCCGACGAAGTACCGTTGCCCGGGGAGTTCACCACGGTGAGGTTCGGTGCCACGGCACCAAGGTCGGACACGTTCTGGATGCCGCGCGCGGTGAGCGCGGCTTCGTCGATGGCGGTCACCGCCACCGGCACCTCCTGCAGGTTCTGGCTGCGCCGCTGGGCGGTCACCACCACTTCCTTCAATGCCACCGGCTTCTTTTTTGCGGTGGTGGCCGGCGGCTTTTCGGCTTGTGCCGCCGCGGCGCCATCGACTGCCGGCGGCACCTCATCGCCGGCCAGTGCCGGCACCACGTACAACACCTGGCTGACAGCTACCGCGAGCGCACATTGGCGCCACGGCATCGCACGAAAAAAACGCATGGCATTCTCTCCCCGTAGGTGGACACGCAAGTGCCGACGCGTCAGCAGGCATCTCCGGCCGGCCTGATCGCGGGCATGCAACGAGCCTGCGGCAATCGGCCACGGGGGGAATCGTCCGAGGGGACTAAGAAACTTTCCGATCCCGACCGCGCTGCGGTCGGATCACTCCGGCGTCGAGCCGAGCCAGGCGACGCTGTTCAGGAACAGCCGCACGAGCTCGGTCTGCCGGCGCACGCCGGTCTTGGAAAAGATCGAGCGCAAATGCGCGCGTGCGGTGTTGCGCCGGATGTTGAGCGCCTCGGCGGCCTCTTCCAGCGAGAGGCCGTTGGCCAATTGGATGGCCAATGCCGTTTCTGCCGGGGTCAACTGGAACAGTTGCTGGGTGAGCCGGATCGGCGGGTGCGCCTTGCCTTCGGTGTCGCGCACGAACACGGCCACACTCGGCCGATGCTTGCCTTCGGTCCACTCGTCCGGCGATACGGCCTGCACCACCAGCCCCCAGCTCTGCTGGCCGGACGGCCGACTCACCGACATCGCCTCGGTGAGTTCCGCCTGTGCCGAATTGGAGCGCGCCAGGGCGTTGCGGATGAGCTGCTGCAGCTTGCGGTTGTCGTTGGCGTAGGTGGCTTCGAGCTGCTCGCCGGCCAGCCGCAGGCCGTCATGCAGGCCAAGGATGCCGCTGGCCGCGGCATTGCACTCCACCACCTTGCCGCGCTCGTCGAGCACCACCGCACCGACCATGAGCTGCGCCATGGCGCGGCCGTATAGAAGGCTGAGCTTGCGGTCGCGGTTGACCGACAGGTACGCGTCCAGCGCTTGGCGCAGGTGCGGCAGCAGGCGCCGCGCCGTCTCGATGCGCAGCGGCGAGAACGGTCGCCAGGATTCCGGCCGGGTCACGCGGAAGCCGTACACGCTGCCGGCGCGGGTACCGAGGTTGGCCGCCATCACGTGGCACACGTCGTGCGGCGCGCACCACTCGCGATAGTAGGCGCTGGCCTTCCACTCCGCGGGCGACATCAAATCGCTTTCGGTCACCAACTGGCCGATCGGCACGTCGGTGAACGGACTGGCGGCGATGCCCACGGTGCTGGGGTCGATCGGGCCGTGGTCGCTGGCCACCGACACGATGAGGCCGGGATCGTCTTCGGTCACGTGACGCACGATCAGCGACACATAATTGCCGCCGAGCTCCTCACGAATTTCGTCGAGGCACGCCGACCACAACGCAGGGTCGAGCGCGGCATCGTAGATGCGCTCGACGAGATGGCTGAACCGCTCAACCGTCAATACGGTTGGTGCAGCCGGCGACGTCGCCGCGTCAGGCGGCAGACTGGACGGGGCATCCGGAGTGCTCATGCCCATCGAGTCTAGCGGCACGCACTGGCAATGGGACATGCCGAAAGGGCCGGGCGATTCATCACCGTTTCAGCCCAGCTCGAACAAGGCCGCGGCGCCCATGCCGCCGCCAATGCACATGCTCACCACGGCGTAGCGCACGCCGCGTCGACGCCCCTCGATCAGCGCATGCCCGGTGAGCCGCGAGCCGGTCATGCCGAACGGGTGACCGATGGCGACGGCGCCACCATCGACGTTGAGCAGGTCGTTCGGGATGCCGAGCTGGTCGCGGCAGTACACCACCTGGCAGGCAAACGCTTCGTTGATCTCCCACAGGCCGATGTCGGCCACGCCAATCCCGCGCTGCTTGAGCAGCTTGGGGATTGCTACCAGCGGGCCGATGCCCATTTCGTCGGCGCGGCACCCCGCCACCGCCAGGCCGCGGTAGGCGCCCAGCGGTTGCAGTCCGCGGCGTTCGGCCTCCGCGCGGCTCATCAGCACGCAGGCCGAGGCGCCATCGGAAAGCTGCGAGGCGTTGCCGGCGGTGATGAACTCGCCCTGCTGCACCCACTGCCCGCCCTTCCACACCGGCTTGAGCGCCGCGAGGCTTTTCAGCGTGGTGCCCGGGCGATTGCCCTCGTCGCGCGCAAGCGTCACGGCCTCGCTGCCGGTGACGTTGCCTTCCTTGTCGAATAACTGTTTCACCGTGGGCAGCGGCACGATTTCCGCATCGAACCGCCCGGCCTGCTGCGCCACCGCCGTGCGCTGCTGGCTTTGCAGCGCGTACTCGTCCTGCGCCGCACGGCTGATGTGGTAGCGCCGGCTGACGATCTCGGCGGTTTCGATCATCGGGATGTAGGCCGTGGGTTCGGCCGCCAGCACCGCCTTGGACTGCGCGCGGTAGCTGTTCTTGTGCTTGTTCTGCACCAGCGAGATCGACTCCAGCCCGCCGGCCACGGCGATGGTGTATTCGCCATACATGATCGCCTTGGCCGCGGTGGCGATGCTGACCAGGCCGGAGGCGCACATGCGGTCGATGGTCATGCCACCCACCGTCTCGGGCAGGCCGGCGGTGTAGGTGCACAGCCGACCGAGGTTGTAGCCCTGGGTGCCCTGCTGCGCGGCGATGCCGAGCACCACGTCGTCCACGTCCTTGCCGTCCACGCCGGCGCGCTCCAGCGCGGCGCGGATCACGTGGCCGCCAAGCACCGGCGCCTCGGTGTCGTTGAACGCGCCGCGATACGCCTTGCCGATCGGCGTGCGCGCGGTGGAGACGATGACGGCGTCGTTGGCTTGCTGATTCATGGCATGACCTTCACTGCTCGAAATACAGACGGCTGATGGTGTCCACCACGCAGCCGGGTTTGGCGCCGTCTTCGATCTCCACGGTCACGCGGATCGTGGCTTGCACGCCGCCGTCCTTGAGCGCCTCGGCCGCCAGCACCTGGCCGTGGCCGCGGATGCGCGCACCCACCTTGACCGGCGCCGGAAAACGCACCTTGTCGCAACCGTAGTTGACGCCCATCGCCAGGCGCTCGTAATGCACGATCTGCGGCAGGAAATAACTCGCCAGCGATTGCGTCAGATAACCGTGCGCAATGCAGGCGCCGAACGGGCCGGTCGCCGCGCGCACCGGGTCGACGTGGATCCATTGGTGGTCGCCAGTGGCCTCGGCAAACTGGTCGATGCGCGGCTGGGTCATCGTCAGCCAGTCGCTGGCGCCGAGATCCCGGCCCACGGCGGCGAGCACGCTGGCGGCAGAGTCGAAAACCGTGGCCATGCTCAGGCCTGCTGCGAGCTGACCGACACCACTTCGCCGGTCATGTAGCTGGAATAGTCGCTGGCGAGGAACACCATCACGTTGGCCACCTCCCACGGTTCGGCACCGCGGTGGAACGCCTCCCGCGCGGCGAGCTGATGCAGCAGTTCCTCGCTGGCGGATTTCTTCAGGAACGCATGGATGGCGAGCGACGGCGCCACCGCGTTCACGCGCACGCCGAACTCGGCGGCTTCCATCGCCGCGCAGCGGGTGAGCGCCATCACGCCGGCCTTCGCCGCCGCGTAGTGCGCCTGCTCCACCTGCGCGCGCCAGCCGAGCACGGACGCGTTGTTGACGATCACCCCGCCGCCCTGCGCCTGCATCGCCCTGAGCGCCGCGCGCGTCATGCGGAAGGTGCCGGTGAGGGTGATGTCGATTACCTTGTGCCAGTCCTCGTCGCTCATTTCCACGATGCGCTTGCTGGTGCCCAGACCGGCGTTGTTGATCAACACATCGACGCTGCCGAGCTTGTCCGCTGCGGCGGCAAACAGCGCATCCACATCGGCCTGCCGGCTCACGTCGCACAGTTGCCCGTGCACCTGGCTCAGCCCGGTGTCACGCCGGATGGCCTCCACCGCCTCGTGCAGGCGCCGCTCGTGCACGTCGCTGATGAGCAACGCGCGGGCGCCCTCCTCCGCGGCGCGCTTGGCGGCGGCAAAGCCGATGCCGGCACCGGCGGCCGCGGTGACCAGCACCGACTTGCCCTTGAGCAGGCCATGCGCGGGGACGTAAGCGGGAGTGTCGTGCAGGTTCATGGCGGGGCCTTCAAGCGTGCTGGATGTTGGTGGGGCCGAAGTACGCGCGCATGTGCGCAATGCGCCCTTCGCCATCGAAATCGAAAACGTCGATCGGGTGGATGGTGAGCGGCTGGCCGCCATCCACCAGGCGCACGCGGAAGGCAAACGCGACGGAACGCGCCGCGGCACGCACGTCACTTTCCAACGCGACGTCGAGTCGCATGGCGCAACTGGCGCGATAGAACTCGCGAATTGCCACGCGCCCGCGCCGCGGCAGGGTACCGACGGGGTCTTCGACCACGGCATCCTCGGCGTACAGCGCGACGACCGCATCGGCATTGCCGGCGTTCAGCGCACGCACGTAGGCATGCACCGTATCGATCATCGCCTGCGTCGTTGCGGTCATGGCCCCTTGCGCTCCTCGCGCGGCATGCCGAGCGCGCGCTCGGCAATCAAGTTCAACTGGATCTCGTTGGTGCCGGCGTAGATCGTGTCCGCCCGGCTGGAGAGCCAAACCTGCTGCAGGCGCGTGCGCGCCGCATCGTCCGCTCGGACCACGTCGCCGGCGCGGCCCAGCACGTCGGCGGCAAGCTGGCCAAGATCGCGGCGCCAGTTGGACCAGGCGTACTTGGCGGTGTACGCGGCATGCGAGGCGCCACCGGCACCCAGCACGCGCAGCGCGTGGAAGCGCAGCGTGGCGAGCCTGAGCGCCGCGTCGGCAATGCGCTGGCGCAGCACCGGGTCCTGCGCGGCGCCGTTGGCCCTGGCCGCGGCGATCACCAGATCCAGCTCGTGCCGAAACTGCGCCTGCTGGCCGAGGGTGGAAACCCCGCGCTCGTAGCCGAGCAGCGCCATCGCCACCTTCCAGCCCTCGCCCACCGGGCCCAGGTGCAGGCTGCCCTCGGTGCGCGCGCCGTCGAAAAACACCTCGTTGAACTCGGCGCCGCCGGTCATCTGCCGGATCGGCCGCACCGTCACCCCCGGCTGGTGCAGCGGCACCAGCAGGAGACTCAGGCCGTGGTGGCGCTGCGAGCCTTCCTCGGTGCGTGCCAGCACAAAGATCCAGTCGGCCTCCTGCGCCCAACTGGTCCATACCTTCTGCCCGTCGATCACCCACTCGCCGCGTTCCACGTCGAGCCGCGCGCGGGTGCGCACGTTGGCCAGGTCGGAGCCGGCATTGGGCTCGGAATACCCCTGCGCCCAGTACTCGCGGCCGGCACGGATGCCGGGCAGGAAACGCGCCTGCTGCGCGGGCGTGCCGAAGTCGATCAGCGTGGGCGCGAACAATTGCTCGCCGATGTGGCCGAGCCGGCCAGGGCCGCCTGCGCGGACGTATTCCTCGTGAAAAATGATCTGCTTGCCCAGCGGCAAGCCGGCACCGCCGGCGGCCTGCGGCCAGCCGATGCCGACCCAGCCGGCAGTGGCCAGCTCCTGCTCCCAACGTTTGGCCAGCGCGGCGTCGAAGCGTTCCTCGCCGGGACCGTGGCAGCCGCGCAGTGCGGCGAACTCGCCCGTGAGGTGCGCCGCCATCCACGCCTGCACTTCGGCGCGGAACGTGCGTTCTTCAGGAGTCTCGGTGAGGTTCATGGCGCGGCATCCAGCAGTTGCGCCGCGACCCGCTCGCGCCATGTGGAAGGATCGCCGCCGCGCACGCGATTGGCCTGCGCTCGCTTGAAATAACGCTGCACGTCCACCTCCCACGTGTAGCCGACGCCGCCGTGCAACTGGATGGCTTCCTGCGCGGCGTAGCGCACCGCGTCGCACGCCGCGCACCATGCTTCCGCAGCGTGGAACGACAGCGTCGTCGCCTCCGGCGCGGCATCGGCCACCGCGGCCGCGCCGTACACCGCCGAGCGCGCGGATTCGATCGCCACCAGCATCTGCGCGCAGCGATGCTTCACCGCCTGGAAACTCGCGATCGGCCGCCCAAATTGCATGCGCTGCGCGGCGTAGGCCAGCGTGAGATCCAGGCATTGCTGGGCAACGCCAACTTGCTCGGCCGCCAGCGCGATGGCGGCAAGACCGCGCGCATGCACCAGCGCCGTGCGCAGCGCGGCACCTTCAGCCAGCAGGGCCGTGGCCGGCACATGCACGGCGTGCGCGTGCACGCTGGCGCTGCGCCGCGTGGTGTCGATCATGGCAAGGGGTTCGACGGCAAGCTCCGGCGCCGGCACCCAGAAGAGGCGCGGCGACTCGCCCTCGATCAGCAACAGGAAGTTGTCCGCCCACGCGGCGCCGGGCACCTGCGGCCACGTGCCGTCGAGGCGCCAGTCGCCCGCAGGCGTGGTGCTGGCGTCGGCATGGGTCGCGTGTGCTGCCAGCACCAGCACGGCGCCGGAGGCCACGCCGGCCAACAACGCCGGCTCCGGGTTGCCGCATGCGCGCAGCAGCGCGGCGGCTTCGATCGCGCTCTCGAAAAACGGCACGCCGGCCAGATGCCGGCCAAGCTGCTCGGCCAGCAGCGCCAGCCCGACCTCGCCCAAGCCCAGCCCGCCCTCGGCTTCGGGCGCGGCCACCGCACACCAGCCCTGTTCGACGATGCCCTGCCACAGCGCGCGATCCATGCCGTCGGCGCTGTCCGCGGCAGCGCGCATGGCTGGCGCGGCGCACGCCTCGGCGAGGAAATCCGCGGCGGCTTGCGCAATCGCCTGCTGGTCGTCGTCCAGCGCGAGATCCATGTCAGGTGCCCCACACCTTTTGCGCGGGCACTGCTTCGGCCAGCAACTTCTCGACTATCGGGCCCAGCTCGGCCGGCACCCAGCGCATGCCCTTGTCATTGATCTTGCCGGTGCGCCAGCCGTCGGCCACCGACAGCTCGCCGCCCTTGGCCTCGAAGCAGCGCCCCGTGACGTGCGCGGACTGCACGCTACCCAGCCACACCACGATGCTGGCGACGTTGCGCGGGTCCCAGACGTCGAAACCGTGCGCGGGCTTTTTCACCAGCTCCGGCATCGCGCCTTCGGTCATGGATGTGCGCGCGGCGGGCGCGAGGCAATTGGCGGTGATGCCGTAGCGTGCCAGCTCGGCGGCCTGCACCAGGGTGAGCGCGGCAATGCCGCCCTTGGCGGCGGAATAATTGCTCTGCCCGACCGAACCCTGCAGGCCGGCGCCGGAGGTGGTGTTGATGATGCGCGCATCCACCACCGCACCGGCCTTCTTCTGTGCGCGCCAGTGGTTACCGAGCACGTTGGCAAGGCAGAAATGCCCGCGCAGGTGCACGCGCATCACGGTGTCCCAATCCTCCTCGGTGAGCGACAGGAACATGTGGTCGCGCAGCACACCGGCGTTGTTCACCAGCACCTGCACGTCGCCGAACGCGGCAATGGCCGCCGCCACGATAGCGTGCGCACCGGCGAGGCTGGTGATGTCGCCATCGTTCGCCAGCGCCTTGCCGCCGGCGGCGACGATTTCGGCCACCACGGCCTCCGCGGCCTGGCGACGGATGTCGTTGACGACCACGTTCGCGCCCTCGGCAGCGAAGGTCTGCGCATAGGCGCGGCCCAAGCCGCCGCCAGCGCCGGTGATGATGACGGTGCGTCCGTCGCAAATGCCCATGGGCCTCTCCTCAAAGCCGTTCGAGAATGGTGACGTTGGCCTGGCCGCCGCCTTCGCACATGGTCTGCAGGCCGTAGCGCACCTGGCGGCGCTCCATCTCGTGCAGCAGCGTGGTCATCAGCTTGGCGCCGGTGGCGCCGAGCGGGTGGCCGAGCGCGATGGCGCCGCCGTTGACGTTGATGCGCTCGTACGGGTAGCCGGTCTCCTTGAGCCACGCCATCACCACGCTGGCGAAGGCTTCGTTGATCTCGACCAAGTCGATGTCCGCGAGCCGCATGCCGGATTTTTTCAGTGCATGGCGCGTCGCCGCGATTGGGGCGGTGAGGTGCCAGATCGGGTCGTCGGCGCGCGCACTCAGGTGCACGATGCGTGCACGCGGCTTAAGCCCGTAGCGTTTCACCGCGGCCTCGGACGCCACCAGGATCGCTGCCGCCGCGTCGCAGGTGCAGCTCGATACCGCGGCAGTGATCTTCGGGTATTGCGGGTCGACCGGCTGCAGCGCGGCCATTTTTTCCATCGTGGTGTGGCGTGGGGTCTCGTCCACGCGCAGCTCACCATACGGCGCGATCTCGCGCGCGAAATGTCCCGCCGCGGTCGCTGCCAGCGCGCGCTCGTGGCTGTGCAGCGCGAATTCTTCCATCGCCTCGCGACTGATGTCCCAGTGGTCGGCGATACGCTGCGCGGCGTAGAACTGGTTGACCGGCGCCTCGCCGTAGCGCGCACGCCAGCATTGGCTTTCGGCAAACGGCGTGGTGAAACCGTAGGGCTGGCCGGCGGTCATCGCCGCGCCGATGGGGATGGACGTCATCGTCTGCACGCCGCCAGCCAGCACCACGTCCTGGGTGCCGCTCATCACCGCCTGCGCGGCGAAGTGCACCGCCTGCTGCGAGCTGCCGCACTGGCGGTCGACGGTGACGCCGGGCACCGCGTCGCTCATGCCCGCGGCCAGCCACGCCGTGCGCGCGATGTCGCCCGCCAGCGGACCGATGGTGTCGACGCAACCGAAGATCACGTCGTCGTAGTCCTCCGGAGGGATCGGATTACGTTCGACGATGGCGCGGATCACGTGCGCGCCCAGATCGGCACCATGCACCGCCGCCAGCGAGCCCTTCTTCTTGCCGGTGGGCGAGCGCAACGCGTCGATGATGTATGCATCTGCCATGGTGATTGCTCGGGATTCGGGATACAGGTTGGAAATACCGGGGGCGGTTCTTTCGCGCGGGCCTATGCGAACGTCGTGCCGGGGCCGATCGACGGCAAGGTTTCGGCGTCCAGCAAGGCGGCACCGAGGCGGGCGCGGTGGAACGCGCGGTCACCCCACGCGGCATCGAGCACCCACGCCCGTTTCATGAACATCTGCAGGTCCACCTCCCACGTGTAGCCCATCGCACCGTGCACCTGGATCGCCTTGCGCGCGGCCGTCCACGCGGCGGCGGCGCAGGCGAGCTTGGCGTGCGAGGCGCGCACGCTGGCATCGGGCTCGCCGGCGGCAAGTGCGGCGGCGGCGCGGTAGAGCACCGGGCGTGCAAATTCAATCTCGGTCACCACGTCGGCCAGGTGGTGCTTGATCGCCTGGAAGCTGCCGATCGGTTTGCCGAACTGCTTGCGCTGCGCGGCGTAATCGGTGGCCAGATCGAGCATGCGCTGCGCGAGACCGATCGCCTGGCCGCCGACGTTGAGTGCGGCGCGGTCGAGCGTGGCGGCCCACTGCGGCGCTCCGGCAACGCCATCGAGCACGCGGGTTTCCGTGTCCGGATGCCAGCGCACCTCGAACAGGCGCCGCGAGGCATCGATGCTGGGCAGCACGGTCAGCTCCACCTTGGCGCGCGGCACCGCGTGCAGCTCGCAGCCGTCGGCCACCGGGTGCGCCATCAGCAGCAGATCGGCGAGGTGCGCGTCGGCCACCCACGGATTCACCGGGTGGCCGATGGCGATGCGGCAACTGCCGTCGACCACGCGCGGCAGCCATTGCGCGCGCAGCGCGTGGCCCGCAGGCAAGCCCGCCAGCAGGCCGGGTGCAAGGTAGGCGGTATCGGCCAGCGAATCGGGGATGGCGTAATAACCCAACTCCTGCGTCATCAACGCCCAGTCGATGTCGCCCATGCCCAGCCCGCCTTCGGCCTCGGGCACGGAGAGCGCGGTGAGCCCCTGCTCGGCGATCTTCTTGCGCAATGCCGCTGAGCGCCCGGCGCCGGTTTCCCACACTTCGCGCAACTGCTCGGGCGCCGCCTCGGTCATGAAGAAGCGGCTGACGGCGTCGCGGAACGCGATCTGGTCTTCGGTGAAGGTGAAGTCCATGGCCGCTCCCTCAGTTCTTCGGCAAGCCGAGCATGCGTTCGGCAATGATGTTGCGCTGGATCTCGTTGCTGCCCGCGTAGATCGGGCCGGCCTGCGCAAACAGGAAACCTTCCAGCCACTCGTGCACTTCGGGGTCGTCGATCAGCTCGGCGCGCGCGCCGAGCAGGTGCATCGCGGTCTCGTGCATGTCCAGGTCCAGCTCGGACCAGAAAATCTTGTTGGTGCTGGATTCCGCACCGATCTTTGCGCCGTGCTGCAGCCGCGCGACGGTGTGGTAGGAAGAAAGTGTGTACGCCTCGGCGCCCATCCACGCGCGCAGCACGGCGTCGCGCAGCGTGCCGTCGTGCGCGGCCTCGCCGCGGTGGCGGCGATACAGCTCCACCAGCCGCTTTGCGGTGCGCTGGTAGCGCGCCGGCGAGCGCAGCAACAGGCCGCGCTCGAAACCCGCGGTGGCCATCGCCACGTGCCAGCCCTGGCCTTCCTCGCCGACGCGGTTCTCCACCGACACGTGCACGTCCTTGAAGAACACTTCGGCAAAGGCGAACTTGCCGTTCAGCGCCTTGATCGGGCGCACGGTGATGCCTTCGGCGTCCAGCGGCACCAGCAGGTACGACAGGCCATGGTGGCGGCTGGATTCCGGGTCCGAACGGAACAGCCCGAACATCCAGTTGGCGAACAGCGCGCGGGTGGACCAGGTCTTCTGGCCGTTCAGCACGTAATGGTCGCCGTCGCGGATCGCGCGCGAGGTGATCGAAGCCATGTCCGAACCCGCGTTGGGCTCGCTCCAGCCCTGCGCCCACATGTCGTCGCAGCGCGCGGTACGTGGCAGGAAACGCGCTTTCTGTTCCGCAGTGCCGAACTCCATCAGCGTGGGCGCAAGCAGCAGGAGGCCATTCTGGTTGACGCGCAGCGGCGCATCGGCGGCCCAGTACTCCTCCTCGAACACCAGCCAGTCGATCAGGCCGGCGCCGCGGCCGCCGAGCTCCTTCGGCCAGGTGATGGCGCTGTAGCCGTGTTCGGCCAGCTCGGCCTCCCACGCGCGGTGCTGCTCGAAACCTTCGCGGGTGTCGTAGCTTTGCAGCGGCGTGCGCGGTGCGTGTGCGGCAAGCCACGCGCGCACCTCGGCGCGGAACGCCTGCTGCTCGGGGGTGTAGGTGAGATCCATGGATGATCCTCAGAATTTCGCGTCGCGCTTGGCGACGAACGCGCTGCGGCTTTCGGCCGAATCCGGGCTCATGTACGCCTGCAGCGTGAAGCCCTGCTCCCAACGGTATTTGGCTTCCAGGTCGCCGTCCTCGACGCCGGTCAAGGCTTCCTTCGCAATGCGGATCATCGCCGGGCTCTTGGCCGCGATCTTGCGCGCGATGCCCAGCGCGGTTTCGCGCAGGTCGGCGCGCGGCACCACGCGCTCGATCGCGCCCAGGCGCAGCGCCTCGGCGGCGCCGATCATTTCGCCGGTGAAGAACAGGTAGCGCGTCTTCTGCACGCCGAACATGCGTTGCAGGTGCGCCGCGCCGCCCATTGCGCCGCGGTCCACCTCGGGCAGGCCGAAGCGCGCATCCTCGGCGGCGACCACGATGTCGGCCGCGCCGCAGATGCCGATGCCGCCACCGAGCACGAAGCCGTGCACTGCCGCGATCACCGGTACCGGGTTCAGATGCACCGCCTTGAACGTGGCGTAATTGCCGGCGTTGACGCTGACGATCAGGCCCTGGTCGGCGGCCAGCTCCTTGATGTCCACGCCCGCGCAAAAACCCTTGCCCTCCGCGCGGATCACGATCACGCGCACCTCGGGTTGTTCGCCAAGCGCGGCGATGGTCGTTGCCAGTGCATGCCAGCCGGCATTGTTCAAGGCATTCACCGGCGGGCAGTCGAGCACCAGCTCGGCGACGCCGTCAGGATGAATCTCGGTGGTGAACGGCTCAGCCATGGCTCTCTCCTCGCGCAAGTTCGCCCAGCACCTGCAGCCGCTCGGTTGCCACGCGGACGATGCCGGCAATCACTTCCTCGCAGGAATCCAGACGCCCGATCAACGCGGCGACCTGGCCGGAGGCCATCACGCCCTCGTCCGGGTGGCCGGCCAGCATCGAGCGCTGCAGGAGCATCGGTGCATTGGCCGCCATCACCGTCTGCGCCAGGCCCCCCGCGTCGTCGCCGCGCATGCCCTGCCAGAGTATCTTCAGCGCGTGGCCGCTGGTCATGCCGGTCTGCGCCTTCCAACCCAGCGCGAGTTTCAGCGCGATGCGCAGGCGCTTGAATGGCGAGGCCTTCTGCAGCATCGCCAGGTATTCGTTGGGGATCATCCGCTGCGGCATGCCGTCGACCACGCGCGAGATGGCGATCTTTGCCGCATCGTTGGTGGCGACATAGCGCGCCAGGGTGGCCTCGGGCACGCCGGAATCGCTGGTCATCAGGAACCGCGTGCCCATCGCGATGCCCTGCGCGCCGTAGGCCAGCGCCGCAACCAGGCCGCGCCCGTCGTAGAAACCGCCGGCCGCGACCACCGGCACCTCCACCGCGTCCACCACCTGCGGCAGCAGCACCGTGGTCGGCACGCTGCCGGTGTGGCCGCCGCCCTCGCCACCCTGCACGGTGACCACGTTGGCGCCCAGCTCGATGGCCTTTTGCGCATGCTTGAGCGCGCCGACCGTGGGCATGCACACGATGCCGGCGTCGCGCAGGCGGCGAATGGTCTTCGCATCCGGCCCGCGCCCGTAGCTCACCGCGCGGATGCCGTGCTTTACCGCGAGGTCGAGCAGCTGCTGCGCGTTGGGCTGGAACATGTGGAAATTGAGCCCGAACGGCTTGTCGCTGGTGAGCTCCTTCACCTTGAGGATTTCCGCCTCGACGCGCTCGGCGGGGATCGTCACTCCGGCAAGAAAACCGAAGCCGCCAGCGTTGCAGGTGGCGGCCACCAGTGAGGCGCCGGCGACGTAGCCCATCGCGGTCTGCACCACCGGGTAGCGGCAGCCGAGCAGATCGCACAGTGGCGTGTGCAGCGCGCTCACGGGGCGTCCTTCTTGTTGGCGCGGATCATCGACGCGGCATCTTGTCCGCCCAGCTCGCCGGCGCCCAGCACCTGGCTGTGCGCGTGCGCGAAGTGGTGGTAGCCAAACGCCAGATCCATCGCGCTGCGCAGGCCCTGCATCTCCTCGATGCGGTTGACGACGGTCTTGGCGAGCGATAGCCCCATGCGCGGCTGGCTGGCGATCTTCGCCGCGATGGCGTGCACCGTGGATTCCAGCGCGGCGCGCGGCACCACGCGGTTGACCATGCCGATCTCGTGCGCGCGCTGCGCGCTCATGCGCTCGCCGAGGAACAGGAACTCCTTCGCCAGGCGCGGGTTCATCTCGTGCACATGGGCGAAATACTCCACGCCGGGGATGCCCATGCGCAGCACCGGGTCCTGAAAAAACGCGTCGTCGCTGGCCACGATCAAATCGCACACCCAGGCCAGCATCAGCCCGCCGGCGATACAGGCGCCGTGCACCATCGCGATGGTCGGCTTGGGCAGGTCGTGCCAGCGCCGGCACATGCCCAGGTACACCTCCTGCTCGCGCACGTAGAGGCGCTCGGCGCCGGGCTTGTTGACGTGGTCCCACCAGAGCGAGGCGCGCGGATAGGAGTGGTCCAGGTCGCGCCCCGGCGTGCCGATGTCGTGGCCGGCGGAAAAATGCTTGCCCCCGCCGCGCAGCACGATCACCTTCACCGCGTCGTCGTCCACCGCGCGGCGCAGCGCGGCGTCGAGCGCATACGTCATCTGCGAATTCTGCGCGTTGTGGTACTTGGGGCGGTTGAGCGTGACGGTGGCGACGCGGTCGGCCACCGCGTACAGCACCGGCTCGTCCGTCTCGTAGACGGAATGGTCGGGGCGTCCGACGAAGGCGTCGCCGGGATCGGTCGTATCGGCCATCTCAGGCCCCCAGCGCGTGCGCACGCAGGTTGTGCGGGTCGAAGCGCGCAATCAGCGCAAGCTGCGCGGCAGTCGGCTGCGGCGTGGTCGGCACCGCATCCGGAATCTGCAGCGGGAAGCCGGTGGCTTCCTGTACCGCCTGCGGCGTCACGCCGGGGTGCACCGCCACCAGTCGCACCTGATGCCCAGGCCCGCTGAAATCCAGCACCGCGAGGTTGGTGTAGACGCGGCGGATGTCGACCACGTCCTCGTAGTTCCAGCCGCGCGGGAAGCGATCCGGCTTGTAGCCCACCGAGGCCACCATGTCGACCTCGCCGGCCACGAACACGCGCGGGTTGTGGTGCGGCACGAAGAACGAATTGGCGTGGCTGATGGAGTTGCCGGGAAATCCGCGCACGCCGAGCATCATCACCTTCGGCCGGGCGTAGTCGGCACCGATCATCGAGATGTTGGCCTGGCCCCAGCGATCGACCTGGGTGGGGCCAACCATCGCGTGGCGCTTGCCGCTCCACACGTTGTCGAAGATGCGCGCAAAACCCATCGCGCTCTCGCGCTTCACGCGGTAGTCGCCGCGCGGGCCGATGGGTACCGGCTCGCGCACGATGAAGGCCTCGGAGTCGGTCATCATCAGGTCGGGGTTGAGCGTGGCCATGCACAGCGAGGCCGCTAGGCGCGGCACCACGCCGATGCCGGTGGCCAGCACTTCGCCGTCGTCCTTCCAGGCTTCGGCGGCGGCGCAGATGATGCGGTCGATAAGGGTTGCATCCGTCATCGCGATCTCCTCAAAACACCGGCGGAGCAAGCTGGCGGATCGCCGCCTCGCCGCCGACGCGCGCGAGGTATTCCGCCTCGCCGCAGGCCACGTAGCGCTCGACATAGCGCTGCCAGCCGTCGGCATCCTTCGCGCTGGCCGCGTACTCCTTGAAGTGCGCCACGTCGAAGCCGTACAGCGGCGCGCACGAGCTGGGGTGCGCGCCGCACGGCAAGTGCACCACGCCGGTGGTTTCGCTGCGCTCCCAGGGCACGTAACGCGCCTCGTCCCCGGCCTCGAACACGCTGCCGTCCACCAGCTCGTCGCAGCTTGCATACGTGGCCTTCGCCGCGCGCACGAAGAGGTCGTCCATGTACAGGTCCGGCCCCTTCACCTGGCACACGCCGCGCGCGTCGGCGCGGTCCACGTGCACCAGCGCCACGTCGAGCGGCAATGCCGGCATCGCCAGCCACTGCTTGTCGTCGTAGGGCGAATCCACCAGCTTGAGCGACGGGTTGACCTTGGGCACGTCGGTGCCCAGGCCCACCCGCGTCGGGATGAACGGCAGGCCCCATCCGGCAGCCTTGAGGCCGAGCAGGAACAGGCCCTCGTCCACTTCCATCGTCTCCACTGCGCCGTGCTGGCGCGCGAGGCGGAAGTACGGTTCGAGCGGGATGAAATCCAGCGAGACGAAGGCAAACACTACCTTGCGCACCTTGCCGGCCGCGCACAGCATGCCCACGTCCGCGCCGCCGTAGGCGACGATGGTGAGGTCCTTCAGCGGGCTGCGCAGGATCTCGCGCACCAGCGCCATCGGCTTGCGCCGCGGGCCCCAGCCGCCGATGCCGATGGTCATGCCGTCGTGCAGTTGCGCCACGACGTCGGCCGCGCCCATGCGTTTGTCGGCCATCTCAACCCGCCTTTTTGTGCGCAATGGTGAAATCGTGGCCCCACAGGCTCACGCGGGTGAACTCGTGCACCACGTGGCGCTTCCAATCCACCACCGCGCCGCCGTAGCCGTACTCGATGTCGAAGCCGGACGGGCAGCGCATGTAGAACGAGGTCATGCGGTCGTTGGTGTGCTGGCCAAGCGTGGCGCTGAGCGTCACCTCGTGCGCCAGCATGCGATCCATTGCGCGGCCGACCTCGGCCATGTCGCGCACCTCGACCATCGCGTGCACGCAACCCGACGGCACCGGGAACGCCGCCAGCGCCAGGCTGTGATGGCGCGCGTTGCCGCAGTGGAAAAAGTGGATCGGCAGCACCACGCCCTCGGTGCCCGGCGGCTGGAAATTGAAGATGTCGGAAAGCCCGAAGCCCATCACCTCGCGCGCAAACGCGGCGGTTTCGGCAAAGTTCGGCGCCGGCAGTACCACGTGCCCCATGCCGATCTCGCCGGTGACAAACCCCGGCACGCCCACCGGCGACACGAAGCGGGTGAAATCCGACTGGAACCCCCACACCACCTCGTGCCGGTTGCCGGAGGGATCGGTGAAACTCGCTACCTGCTGCACCCGACGCTGCGCACAGAACGCGGCGTCCTCCAGCTTGAAGGCCACCTTCGCCGCGCGCAGCGTTTCCAGCGCCTGCTCGAACGTCGGCTGGTTGATCACCTCCCAGCCCGACGCCGCGTAGCGGTCAGCCTCGCCCGGCTCGATCAGGAAGCGGAACTGGCGCTCGTCCATCCGCACGTACAGGCCGCCGCCCGGCGCCGGGGCGGTCTGCATGCCCAGCACCTGTTCGGCGTAGGTTTTCCAGCGCGCGACGTCGGTCGTCTGCGCCACCACATAGGCGAGCCCGCTGAGCTTCATCATGGCCTGCATCTCCCGGGCAAACCGCCCTTTCGCGATGGCCTGATTCTGCGGATGCTGCCGTGCACCAGCATCGTCCGATGAGACTAACGGGCTGGGGAACCCAGCCCTCTGGTGGTGTGGGGTTCGACCTGATCCTGAAACTCATCGGGCGCTTCCCGATCATCGTCTACATCGGCGCGGGGGCGATCGCGATCACCGCCGGCCGCATGTTCGCCCACGATCACCTGCTGGCCGGCGTGTTCACTGGCCGCGAAGCGCTG
>SCRM01000021.1 GCA_004298045.1 Rhodanobacter sp.
GGGGTTCCACGCCGGAACCGCCGAAAATTCCGAAAAACAGTGTAACTAATTGTTCTAAAAACCCTCTACTAGCCGTCGAGATGTTGGGGTGTCCCTCAACCCAGTTCAACCTCGGCGACGAGCGCGTCCAAATCGATCATCTTTCCGTTGTTCTGGAAGGTGTAGTGGCCGTTGAGCAGGATGTGCCGCCAAGCTGCCGGCGATATCTGGGTGATCATTGCCACGGCCTTGGCATTGCCGGTCGCTTCGTACTTGGTCAGTAGCCGCGAGAGGATGGCCGAGTTGTAATAGATGATCGCATTGGCAATCAGACGAGCACACTGGTTGCTAATCTCGATTTCGATGTCGGTACGCCCGGTCAATTCCTTCTTGCCACCAACCTGGGCGATGGTCGAGCGTAGCTGGTGGTACGACTCGATGCGATTCTGTGAACGATGAACGTTTCGTTCGACCTTCGGATCACGCAGGTAGCGCAGCGTATAGATGCTGCGGATGAGCTTGTCGAACTCGAAGATCGCGCGCCGCGTCGGGTTCGACTCGGTGTAGGTGCACAGCTTGCGGATCAGCGTACCCTGCGTCATTTCCTTTAGGCCAAGCGTGGCAACGATCCGGTCAATGTTCACCTTCTCGCTGACGATGAGCTGTCGATCGATCTGGCCGACTGGCTGGATCAGGCACTTTTCATACTGCGCAGGGTTGTCAGCGCAATGCAGGTCCTTCAGCTGACGATCGAGGTCGACGAAGCGTGGCTCGAAACGCCGCCCGAACCAGTGAAGTATGGCGAAATTGGCCTTGTTGACGCTGTGCATGTCGCCGGTGATCGCCGTCGGCATGATGTCCGAGGTGTTGCGATACCAGATGTCGAACACATGATGAGCTTCGTAGTCGTGCGCACCGATGAGGTAGCTGTTGATCGGCGCGTGGTTGCACAACAGCGTGTAGGCGACGACGCCCTTGCCGCGTCCGAAGTATTTGCGCGAGTAGCGCGCTTTCACAGTGGGCCGCTCGACACCGAATTTCTGGCCGTCGACGGCGCCGTATAGCGTATCGAGGTCGAACGAGTAATGCGGGAAGATCGGTAATGCGGCGATAGCGTTGCTGATGAGATCGTTGGCTGCGTGCAGCGTCGCTTGTCGAAGGTATTGCTGGTAGGTGTTCTCCAGGACGTGGTACGGAATGTCGCTGGTGCGTGCCATGACCTGATTACCATGGTTCATGGCCTGCGCCATGATAACGGCCATCAGACTGTCAGCGTCCGCCACCTTCTTTGCGTAGCGTGGCTGCAGTGGCGTGAGTGCCGACAGGAACTGGCACTGGTCGTTGACGAAGCGGAACACGTCGGCGACATCGCAGTGCGGTAACTGATCGTAGAACGCCTGTTCGCTTACCTTCGGGGCTTCGCCCTTGGGCTTGTGCCAGACAAGCGTCTGTGTGACCTTATCGTAATCCAGATGCTTCAGCTTGCCCTTTTTCAACTCGCGGTTGAAGTCCAGCCATTGCGTGTGCAGTTCGGTCGCCAGAGCATCGAGCTGGTCGTCGATCGGCTGCCGCAGGAAAGGGATATCCATCTGGGCGAGTACATCCGGCTTCTCGCTCAGCGACACCAGCTCATCGGAGAAGTGACGATGCTGCAGGCTGTCGTCGATGTAGACCTCGCCCGACTGGAGCCGCTTTCTGATCTGGCGGTACAACCAGAATTCGTAGCGATCGGCCTGCAAGCCGCTCGGTTGGCCATCGGCATCGAAAGTGAGCAGGTGCGCGCGCAACCGTTCTGGCAACGTGGCGGCTGGGCATTCGGCAACCGGCCGCAGCGATAGCCGCTGCTGCTTGGCGAACATGCTCTTGGCCCAGGCCAACTCCGCAAGCCACGGGCTGTTCGGATCGGTGCCGGCGAAATCGAGTGCAGCATATAGCGGCCGAAGATGACGACGCATGCGCCCAGCCAAACTGTCCACCGCCTTCCAGTGCAGGGCCAGCTTGTTCGCTGGCTTCACGCTCATACGTTGGCCTATGACTTGAAGCGTATCCTTCGGCAGGATCTTGTAGGCCTGCTTTCGCACGTGACCGAATGGTGTGGCGTCGACCACGGTGTCATCGACATATAGCAACAGTAGACGCCCTACACGAGGGGATTCCTGTTGCCTCTGCAACTGCTCGGCAACAAATGAATTCTTTGCGCCGGCACGGCTCTCGTCCTCCACTCGCTTCATGTGGTACGCCATGGCATCGACAAGATTGTCGGTGAGTTGCCGGTAGCGCAGCCATGCGTAGCACAGCAGATAGAGGTGGGTCTGCTCCGGTTTGAGGTCACGCAAGTCGTGGATGGTGTAGAAATTCGCCAAGCTGGCGTAGTACAGCAGGTTCTGTTGTGAGATGCCCAGCTTGGGTAGCAGCGTCTTGGCGATCTCGTGCAATGGCTCCAGCGTGACGCTCTTCTCGCGCTCGCGGGCCATCTGGCGCCAACCGAAGTCTTTGGCGTCTTGCTTGAGTGCCGCCAGTTGAGACAGGGTGTCATCGCGCACCAACAGCTGGGCCAATGCAGCTTTGGTCGATTCATCGAGCACTTCAGCCAGGAGGCCGCCCAGACGCAGGCGTTCGGTGGACAAGGCGTCACTGATCAGCTCTTGCAGGGTGGTGTAGCCAGGCCGGATGATCTTGTGTTCGTTGATCCAAACAATCAGCTCCGCGGCGACGAAGCTGGGTGTTACGTCGCGCAGAACGATTTGCGCGGCCTGCTGCGCGAGCTGTGGCACAAACCTACTTGTCCATGGCTGGTAGCCGAACAGCCTGGCGATCTGCTCGCGCTGGGCGTAGCGCTCGTGTTTGGTGATTGATTCGCGCTTGAATCGCTTGCCATGGAAGTAGCGGCTGAGTACGAAGGTGCGGTCATCCTCGACATCGTCCAAGTCGAAACGGAAGAAGGCATGCTTGGCCTTGAAGTAGCCGATCTGCAGGGCGCAATAAACCTTCGCATGCATGCCTGACCGGCTACTGGCGAGCGCGAGTTCAGCTTCTGTCAAAGCCAGGTATTCCAACCGCTGCGCATCATCGAAATCTGGCAGGCCGTACAGGGCTTCCTGTTCGGCTTCCGAGAGGACGGCCAGTCGCTCGTTTTTCGCAATCATCGTGGCGTGGGAAGTGCCGGCGTAGCCGCTGTCTGCAAGTTGGTGCTGATCGGAAGAAACGGCACACTCGCGTCCATATAGCGCATGGCCGTATCGACCTTGCGCCATCCCACATACACCATCAGGCTCTTGAGATCCCAGCCGCTGGCGTTCGCCCAGTTGGCGAAGCCGCGCCGCAGCGAATGTCCACTGTAGGCATGGGCCTGGGACAAACCGGCCTGGGCAAACGCCCGACGCAGGATCGGCACGATACTGTCGACATCGAGTGGCGTTTCGCCCAGCTTTCCCCAGCGATTGATGGCAACGAACAGCGGCCCTTCCGTTCGTTTGGAGGCGGCGATCCATGCCTGGACAGCGTCGATCGGGCACCAGCGCGACAACGCCGGCATCTTGAATGTTCGGCCATGGTTGTCCCGATCCGTCTTGCTGCGCGGCAGGAACCCTGTCAAGCCTTCGCCAAGCCGAAGATCGATGTGTTCGATACGTAAACGGGTCAGTTCATCGGCGCGGAATCCTTGCCAGAAACCCAGCAGCATCAGGGCCCGATCGCGCCGATATTGCAACGTGCGCAACCTATCGTCATTCTGTTCTGCGAGTGAGCCTGCGGTATCGAGCCAGTCTGCCACCGTGCCCAGTTCAGTCAGTTGCAGAGGGATAGCCTGTTTCTCGACAGCCGGATGCAAGGCCCTGATGCCCTTGAGCACTTTCCGCACTAGCGGCATGCGCGTCGGATCAGCAAACCCCTGTTCAATGTGCCAGTTCGCCAAGGCCGCCAAGCGTTGCCGGAGCGTGTTGATGGAATGTTGTTCCGCGTAATCCGCCAGATATCGCGCCACACTATCGGCCGTCGTTGGCAGGTGCCCGCCCCATTCCACCTCAAAGTGGCGGATGGCCGAGGCGTAACTTTGCCGTGTATTGACGCGCGTTGCGGCATCGAGATATGGGCGGAGGTCAGCCATGGGGGTGATTTGACCATATTTGTGCTCAACCCGCTGTTTGTGAGTCCGCGATCAGCATGATTCGGACGGTGTGATTACTTCTGACCTGCACATTTCTCCGCGGACGCGATCTCGTCGAGTTGTCATCCTTTGTCGTCGGCTCGTGTCGGATTTCACCTACATGCTTGACTTGCGTCGCCCACACGATGAAGTACGCGCCCTCCGTCTGCTCGGAATCCTGTCGAAGGATTCCGAGCGAACCCCCAGTTCCTGCCGAGTCGATACCGCCTGTCGCATGAACCTGCGGTTGACGCCGTTGGCTGTGGCGCAGTAGAACGTTAGTCAAGTCATGACGCCCGTCATGCGCAGTTGGGGACAATCGACGATGCGATGGATGCCAAAGGGAGCTTTGGCGCGCGTAAGTGCGCTCGTGTGGGTTGGCTGGATGGTCGGGACAGGGATATGTCACGCGCAGTCCGTGACCCCCGAAGACGAATACAAAAAGCTGATCCAGGTGCACACGGGCATCCAGCCCTTGGGCGCTCATCCCTTTGGCGAGAGCATCAACCTCTACAACGGGGCGCTATCGTTCGAAGTCACGGACGTCAGCCTGCCAGGCAGTGGTCCGACCCTGCAGCTGTCGCGCTCACTGGATACCACCGAACTGGACAGCTTTACGCTCAATAGATCGCGTCCGTTCGGTGACTGGGATCTGGATATCCCCCGGATCGAGACAGCGACCGCCAAAGAGCCGAGCGTAACCGGCTGGGAGGTGGAGGCGACCAATCCGCTGGATCGATGCACTGATTTTGGCGCGCCGCCACCGGTGCCGACGCCGTTGGGGGCCACCTGGGATCCGGGTCAGTGGTGGTATGGCTACCATCTCATCATTCCAGGTCGGGGCAGCCAAGAGCTATTGGAACGCAGTACAAGCATCATACCGACGAGTGGTGGAGTCTTCCCGGCCGTCACCAAGCGGAACTGGATGATCCGTTGCGGCGTAACGGCCGACGACGGTGGTGAAGGTTTCGTGGCGATGGCGCCCGACGGGACCCAATACACCTTTGCGCACCTGGTCTACCGCCCGATGTCCGGCATTAGCCAGGGAGGGTCGGTTTTGGTTCGCCGTGACGCCCTGATGTATGTGACGCAGGTGCGCGATCGCTTCGGTAACACGTTGACCTATCACTACGACAGCAGCACAGGCTATCTCAGCAGCATCACGGCCAGCGACGGTCGATCGATCACGGTGAGCTATGTGTCGGGCAGTCTACATATCAGCTCGATCACCGCGCAGGCGTCAAACGGAACGACGCGGATCTGGACCTACAGTTACGACAGCAGCAGCTCGGCGCTGACGCGCGTCCAGCTACCCGATGGCAGTGCCTGGTCCTACAACCTGGGGCCGCTCCAGAAATCACAGGTCACCAGCAGCGGGGGTAATTGCTACGCCAACGTGGTGCCGACGCTCACGGGAAACACCGTCACAGGGACTGCCACCACACCCTCCGGACTCACGGGTAGCTTCACGCTAATCCCCATGATGCGTGGTCGTTCCTATGTGCTCAAGAGTTGCTATGGCGGCAACGGCGGCACTCAGGCGGTGTACTCCACCTACCCCGAGGTGTACTACCAGCCGTCGATGTCCAGTGAGGTCGTTTCAGGGGCGAACGTTCCCATCGAAACCTGGAGCTACAGTTACTCGCCCGCCAACGAGAGCTGGAAGACCGACAGCTGCGCCAGCACCAGCAGCTGTGCATCGACGGTGTACATCGATGTCACGAATCCGGGCGGCAGCACCACCCGCTATACCCACAGCAATCGCTTCGATGCCACCGAGGGGCAACTGCTGCGGACCGACACCTACAGTGGTGCCGCCGGCAGTACGTTGATGCGTTCGGTGGTCAACACCTACGCCAACCCCACCGGGGGGCCCTGGCCGTCGAGTTATGGCGCGGATCCTCAAGATCGGAACAACTTGATCCAAACCGAAGAACTCGCGCCCCTCGGCCAACGCCAGATCCAACAGAACGGCGACACCTACACCTGGCACGCGAACGCGTTTAACGATTATGCCCAGGTGACTGATGCGACACGCAGCAACTCGATCAGCGGCGAGCCGTCGATCGAGGAGGCAACGACCTACCTCAACGACACCAACACCTGGGTGCTGGGCCTGCCGGAGACGGTCACGAACGTGGGGACCGGCGAGCAGGAGGTGAGCAACATCTACAACACCTCCTCAAACATAAGCGGCATCGACTTGCTGACGTCGCGCGCACGCTTCGGCGAGACCCTGATGACGTACACCTGGAACGGTGCGGGTCAACTGGCCAGCTTCACCGACGGCGACAACCACACCACGACCCTGGGCAATTACTACCGCGGCATTCCGCAGGCGATCGGCTACCCCGATGGCACCAGCGAGTCCCTGAGCGTCGATGACTTCGGTGACATCACGTCGATCACCGACCAGGCGGGGCATACCACCCAGTACAGCTACGACGCGCTGGGCCGTGTCACCCAGATCACCTACCCCTACGACAGCAGCATCGACAGCGCGTCGTGGTATCCGAAGACCTTCAGCTACAGCTACGTCACCGGTGCCGAGCGTGGGGTGGCCGCCGGCCACTGGCGCGAGACGGTGACCCAGGGCGCGTCGACCGACACCACCTACTACGACGCCGAGCTGCGCCCGGTGCTCAACGACACCTCCAACGGCAATACAGATATCACCACCGCCAAGGCCTACGACTGGCGGGGGCTGACCACGTTCGCCTCGTACCCGGTCAGCGGCAGCCCGGCCCTGTCGTCGGTCACCAGCGGCACCCACAGCACCTACGACGCCCTGGGCCGGCTGACCCAGAGTCAGCAGGACTCGGAGCTGGGCACGCTGACCACCGCGATGGCCTACCTGTCCGGTGCCCGTGAGCAGGTGACCGACCCGAAGGGCAACGTCACCACCACCACCTACCAGGTGTTCGACCAGCCCTCGTACGGCGGTGTCCTTGAGGTCCAGGCGCCGGACGGCGTCACCCAGACGGTCACCCGCGACGTCTACGGCAATCCGACGTCGATCACCCAGTCGGGCAGCTACGGCACCGAAACGGACAGCGTCACCAAGACGCTGGTCTATGACAGCTTTCACCGCCTGTGCCGGACCACGGAACCGGAAACCGGCAGCACGGTGCTGGCCTACGACGGTGCCAACAACATCGCGTGGAGTGCCAACGGACTCAGCCTCACCGGTACCGGGTGCGACCAGGATCAAGTGGCGGCGGCGGCCGAGACCACGCGCACCTACGATGTGATGAACCGGGTGCTGACGATCCAGTCGCCCAGCGGTACGCAGAGCACGGTCTACACCTACGATGCGCTGGGTCGCGTCCACACGGCGGCCTCTGGGATCGCAACGCAGGCCTACGCCTATAACAGCCTGGGCCTGGTGACCGGTGAGAGCCTGGCGGTGGCCAGCAGCGGGTACACCTGGGCGCTGGGCTACAGCTACGATGCCTACGGCCATCTGGCCAGCATGAACTATCCGGCCGGAACGGGGACGAGTGAAACCGTGAGCTATGCCCCCGATGCGTGGGGCCGCCCCACCCAGGTGGGCAGCTACGCCACCGGCGTCAGCTACTTCCCGGACGGCCAGCTCCAGGGCTTCACCTTCGCCAGCGGCACCAGCTACCTAGCCGATGAGAATACCCGACACCTCACCCGTAACTTCACCTACGGCGTGGGCAGCACCCTGGCGGTGAGCGAGGACCTGGCCTACGACGCGGACGGCAACCTCACCAGCGTCAACGACCTGGTCGACGGCACGCGCAGCAAGACCTTCGGCTACGACGCACTGAACCGCCTGACCAATGCCAGCGCCCCGAACCTGTACGGCACGGAGAGCTATACCTACGACCCGGTCAACAACCTGCGCACGCGGCTGAGTGGCGGGGCGACCTACACCTACAACTACGACGCGAGCAACAAGCTGACCAGCATTACCCAGGGCGCGAGCACGGTGGACAGCTTCGGCTACGACGTCCGGGGCAACGAGATCACCCGCAACGGCGCGACGCTGACCTTCGATGCGAAGAACCAGTTGACCTCGGTCCCGGGCGTGGCGACCTATGCCTACGACGCCGAGGGGCGACGGGTGGAGAAACAGCTGACCAGTGCCAGCTATCCCACGTACGCCTTCTACGGCCACGCCGGGCAGCTGATGTACCAGTACGACCCGGCCACGGCCACGGCGACGAACTTCGTGTACCTGGGCACCAAGCTGATCGGCGACAGCACCACCGTGCAGCTGACCCAGCCGGGCGGCATCAGCTTCAGCGCCAACCCGAGCGGAGGCAGCACGGGCGTGAGCTGGGGCAGCGTGCCGGATGCGACCAGCTACATGCTGCAGCAGAGCAGCGATGGCGGCGGCAGTTGGAGCACGGTCTACAGCGGTAGTGCGAGCAGCAC
This sequence comes from Rhodanobacter sp., assembly GCA_004298045.1. Taxonomy (GTDB): domain Bacteria; phylum Pseudomonadota; class Gammaproteobacteria; order Xanthomonadales; family Rhodanobacteraceae; genus Rhodanobacter_A. Next base: position 8,528 of record SCRM01000021.1, read on the forward strand.
CACGCTGTCGGGGCTGGCCGGCGGCCGCTACGTGTATCGGGTCCAGGCTTGTGCCAGCAGTGGCTGCGGACTGTGGACGACCTCGCCCACGCTGGGCGTGCAGCCGGCGATCCCGACGATCAGCACGCCGGGCGGTACGGTCAACGGGACCTACACCGTGAGCTGGAGCAGCCCTGCCAGCGCGACGGGCTACATCGTGCAGGAGCAGGTCAATGGCAGGTCCTGGACGACCTTGGCGAGCAACACGCCAGCGACCTCGATCAGCCGTCCGGGCACGAGCACGGGCAGCTACGTGTACCAGGTCGAGGCGCTGAACAGCTACGGCACCCGTGGCTGGGGCACCTCGGCGACGGTGAGTGTGAACACCGCCTACGGCGTGGTGCCGATCCCAGTGCCGACGTTGTCTGTGCCGGGCACCAGCAGCACGGGCAGCGCCACGGTGAGCTGGACCGCCGCCTCGCCGGTCACCGGCTACATCTTGCAGCAGAGCGGCAACGGCGGCACGAGCTGGAGCACGGTGTACAGCGGCACCGGGACCAGCATGGCCCTGAGCAATCTGGGCAACGGGAACTACACCTACCAGGTGCAGGCGTGCAACGACACGGCCGGCGACTCGGTCTGCACGGCCTGGGCGAGAGGCGGTACGTTGGTCGTGACCCATCCCCCAACGAGTGCCCCGGGTCTCAGCGTGCCGGGCACCAACAGCACGGGCAGCTACACGGTGAACTGGAGTCCTGTCAGTACGGCGACGAGCTACACCCTGCAGCAGAGTGTCAATGGCGGCGGCTGGACGACGGTCTATAGCGGCGCTGGCACGGGCTTCGGTCTGAGTGGTGAAGGCAACGGGACCTATGCATACCGAGTGCAGGCGTGCAATGCAGGCGGCTGCAGCGGGTGGAGCGGCACTGGAACCTCCACGGTCACGCACCCACCGGCGAGTGCGCCGGGCCTGAGCGTGCCCGGTAGCAGCAGTACGGGCAGCTACACGGTGAGCTGGGGAGGTGACAGTACAGCGACCAGCTACACGTTGCAGCAGAGCAGCAATGGCGGAAGCAGCTGGGGCACAGCCTACAGCGGCGGTGGGACAAGCGATGCCATCAGCGGGATCGGTGACGGCACGTATACCTACCGGGTGCAGGCCTGCAATGCCGGCGGTTGCGGTCCCTGGAGCGGAACGGGGACCATCAAGGTCGCCATCATCCCGGCCGAGCCGGGGTATGTCTCGGTCCCGACTGATGTTTACTATCCGAATGGTCGGTGGGCAGTGAACTGGCCAGCGGTGAGTGCGGCGACGAGCTACACCCTGCAGCGGGCACCGTCAGGCACGGGGACGCCCTTGATTACAGTCTATACGGGGTCGGCAACGAGCGCGGATGACGGTGGGACGGTGATGCCTGGGACCTATGTATACAGCGTGAAGGCGTGCAACGCGAACGGATGTTCGGGATGGAGGGCATCGTCGCTGGTAACGGTGATCTGCAGCTATGGAACCTCGGCGATGCTGAAACCGGGAACGGTACAGCCGTACCTGATCCGTTGTCCTTGACCGTCATGCAGGGAGCGAGGCCATGAAGCGACTAAATGGGATCTGGGTGTGCTTGGCGCTGTTTTGGGTTGGTATGGCCGCGCAGGCGCGCACGATGCACTTCTACTACACCGACCCGCAGGGCACGGTGCTGGCGAAGACGGATGTGCAGGGGAACATCTTGGCGCGCTACGACTACAAGCCGTACGGCGGGCTGGTGAGCGGACAGGGACCCGATGGACCGGGCTACACAGGACATGTGAACGACCTGGAGACCGGGTTGGTGTACATGCAGGCGCGCCACTACGATCCAGTGGGGCGGTTCCTTAGCGAAGACCCGGTAGGCCCGGAACCGGGCAACATATTCAGCTTTAATCGGTATGCCTATGCCAATAACAATCCAGTACGGTTTACCGATCCGACGGGCCGTTGCGCGGAGTATTACAGCAAGAAGCAAGGTGGAGGTTGCAAGGTCAATATACAGTCTGGCCTGAAGGGCAAAGCCTTGGCTGCCGCCAAGAAAGCACAAAAATCTTTGGAGGGGGCGCTAAACAGGTATGACAAGAAAATTAATGCGCTGTCTGGCAATGCAAACGTGAAAATTGTAAATTCGCAAGGAAAGGTCATTGGCTCGATGACTGGTTCCGAGATTAAAGCTGTTTGGAATGGAACGAAGTTCACTGTAACGTCCAATATGAACTACAGAAATGGTGGGGCTGGAGGCGGAACTGGCGGAATATGGAATGGAAGCTCGTTTTCAGGGCACAGTGGCCTAAATGCTTCAGCTGTTTCGCAGTACGCTACAGCGGCGGGCTGGTACAAGCAATCGCCGCTCGCCGGAGTCAGTACCTTAGTATTTCATGAGCTCGGCCATGAAACCCACTTCGGAATGGGGTTGACGCAGAAATATCCGGTGACATCCACAATTGAGTGGCCGCGTGAATGGGGCGCAAGTTCTGCGGGTAACGCCATGGCCGGTTCGGTGGGGGCTTCTTTCAATTGTTCGATACCAGGTGGTTGCATGCCATGATACGTTACACTGCATCAGTTTTTTTGCTCATAGCTGGCCTGACTCCAGCTGTTGCGCAACAGAAAAAATGTGAGCATTCCAATATCCATGCCATTTTCACGGCATCAAATGGGAGCGACATCGAACTTAATGCCCGCACAGGAACTATCCGTCTTTCACACTCGCAAGCTGTTGCACTTTACGATTGCGGAAATAACACTGAAACATGTTTTACAGATTATCACGGCTTCGCTTTTTCTTTCTCTCGTGAGTGCGACAAGATTGGAATTAGTCGCGACCCAAAAAATACGAAATTAACACCCGAGATAGTTTCCGTGTTACACGGTAACTTATGGGTTGTTTTTGATGCCTCGCCGAATTTTCTATTCCATTACGTAGTACCTAAGGGCGTTGTTGGCATATACGTTGGGTCAACGCCATCATTCGATTTCCGTAGTCTTTTTCATGACCATAATGTGCAGATTGGTACTTTGAATGCCGTGGAGTATCAAATTACCTCTGATTCAGACGCTGTGGCTGCGTGTAGGCGGTAGAAAAAGTAAGGCGCTGTTCGCATTGAGTAGTGACGTCTCAGGCTGTGAGTGGGCCTGAGGGCATGGTTGCGGCAAGTCCGAAGGGTTCGGGCGCAGGAGCCACCGATGCGTGGCCGCGAACTGAACCGCTGGCTGGAGCAACTGGCGAGCTTGACGCCCCGCCAGCGCGAGCAAGTCAAAGCCCACCTCCAGGACTTGACTGGCCATGATGCAATGACCGAACCGCTTGCCGAACGCCCCCCCCATTGTCCTGGCTGCCAAGGGTCGCTGGGTTCGCAACGGTCAGGCCTATGGTCTGCAGCGGCTCAAAGGTTGCGGTAGGAACGCCGGTTGCCCGACGCCCTCCGCACAGATCCGTACGTGCGGCATTACCGCATACGGCTCTTGCCTAAGGTCGTGACGCAGCGAAGTGCACCCCCGGATACGGGTGGATTTGTCGACAGTACAGCACAGGGCGACGAGCGAGACGATTGAAGCGCTCCCAAGACTGTCGATGACGCTGGCTGCGCCGCAGCAGGGCATGTCGCCAAGTGCGACAGACTTCGCTGCGGAAACCTGCCAAACGCTTCAGGTTGCCGGGGACGGCATGGTAGTTGTGGTGGAAGCCGACGACTCCTATTTCCTGCACTCCTACAGGGACAACCGTAAGCGTCCGGTGATTGATACTGGTGGTCTGCATGCTCGCACGCGACGCCAATCCAAGGTGACTTGTGTGGTCGAACGGCAAGTGTTGCAGCTCGGGTTCGGCCCCGGGCCGCGGCTCGGGGCGGAATCGTAATGATCGACGATAGTGCGCCCCCCAGAAATTGTGTTAACACCGGATAACTTCCCATTATCCGGTGTCATAATTTCAATGTTGAACGCCGCCTTGATCACTTGAAACATTACGTAATTACATGGTATGTAATGTGTTACGAAATACCAAGGAGGCCCGGCGATGGCCCGTGGCGGCGTGTACAAGACCGAGATCGAGAAGGCCCGTAACGCCTTGCTGGCTGAGGGAAAACATCCCTCGGTGGACGCGGTGCGGGTAGCGTTGGGCAACACTGGCTCGAAAACGACCATCCACCGCTACCTCAAAGAACTGGAGGCTGAGGACGCGGCCGGCGTGGGCGGCAAATTACCGATTAGCGACGCCTTGGCCGATCTGGTCAGCCGATTGGCGGGACGACTTCAGGAGGAGGCGGACGCCAAGATCGCCGAGGCAGCCACCCGTTTCGAGGCCCAGCGGAAAGAGCTGACCGCCCAGTTGGACCAGACGCGGCAGGAGGCGACGTCCATCCGTGCCGACCAGGAGCGCACGGCGACGGCGCTGCGCGAAGAACAGGCGCAACACGAGACCACGCGCCAGGCGCGGCTCGATGCGACGCTACAGGCGCGGCAACTGGAAGAACGCGTCACTGGTTTGACCGCCCGCATAGCCGAGCACGAAGCGCATGCGCAGTCGCTGGAGGAGAAACACTTGCATGCCCGCGAGGCACTGGAGCACTACCGGACGTCCGTAAAAGAACAGCGAGAGCAGGAACAACGCCGGCATGAACACCAAATCCAGGAACTGCAGGTCGCCCTGCGCCAGGCAAACGAAGCCCTCACGAGCAAGAATCACGAACTCTTGCAGCTCAATCGCGATAACGGACGCCTGACGGAGCACAAGGCGCGACTGGACAAGGAGTTGCAGCAATCACGAAGCGCGGTGCGTACGGCACAGGATGAGGTCGCCACTCTCAAACCCGTGGTTGCAGAGTTGGCCAGCCTGCGCGCGACGTGGGGCCAGGATGTCCAGGCGCTGGAACGTCTGCGCCTCGATCAGGAGGCCACGGTGCGGGCGCTCGATCAAGAGCGGGCGGCACGACAGGACGCCGAAAACCGCGCCGTGTCCGCGCAGGCCCGACTTGTGGTGCTGGAAGAGGTTCTGCCTAGGCTGCAGTTTGCGTCCACGCCGGCGCCAGCTGCAGCAACGTCGTGATGTCAGGTGCAACCGCGATTAGCACGAATTCGCCGATGCAGCTAATTTTAGCTGAGTCCAGCTAATCCTTTACAAACAGCTGGTTAGACGAATTTCCGGAATTTTCGGCGGTTCCGGCTTACACCCCCAAGACGGTGTCCACCTACAAGCAGCGCCTGATGGAAAAGCTGCACGTCGAACACGTGCTGGCGCTGGCGCAGCTGATGGCGTCGCATGGCCTGATCGAGCCGCGCAACCACGCCCCTGCGCCGTGATGCCGGCGTGCGCCGCGCGGCGTCACGCCGCGTCGATCACCTTGGCGTGCAGCGTGCCGTCGGCCAGTCGCGCCTGCACGGTGTCGCCCGGGTGCACGCCAGTGACCGAGGTCACCACGTGGCCATCGGCATCGCGCACGATGGCGTAGCCGCGCTCCAGCGTGGCCAGCGGGCTTACCGCGTGCAGCGTGCGCGCGGCTTCCTGCAGGGCCAGCTTGCGGCGTTCGAGCTGCCGCGCCACGGCTTGCCGCAACCGTTGCGCCAGCTCTGTGAGGCGGTTGCGGTGCATGCCAACGGCCCGTTGCGGGTCGCACGCGCGCAGGCGCAATTGCAGTTGCACGAGGCGCGCATGGTGCTGCTGCCGCGTCGTGCGCAGTGCCGCCAGCAGACGGTGATGCAGGTTGGCAAGGCGCTCGCCGTTTCGCGCCAAGCGTACCTCCGGGCGTTGCGCCTGCAGCCTGGCTGCGGCGGTGTCCAGGCGCTGGCCCAGCGCCTGCAGCGTGCGCTGCGCCGCCGTTGCCAACCGGCTTTGCTGCTGACGCAGGCGGCGCAACATAGCCTGCGCGTCGGGCACCAGGATTTCCGCGGCCGCCGATGGCGTGGGGGCGCGCACGTCGGCAACGAAATCGGCGATGGAGAAATCGATCTCATGGCCAACTGCGCTCATCACCGGCACCGGGCTGGCGTGGATCGCACGCGCCACGGCCTCGTCGTTGAAGGCCCACAGGTCTTCCAGCGAACCGCCGCCACGGGTGACCAGCAGGACGTCGTAGCGGCGACTGGCCGCGGCCTTGCGCAGCATGGCGACGATGGCGGGCGGCGCTTCGCGCCCCTGCACCGGCACCGGCAAAACGTCCACTTCGGCCAACGGCCAGCGGCGGCCCAGCACGCTCAGCACGTCGCGGATCGCCGCGCCGGTAGCCGAGGTGATGACGCCGATGCGGCGCGCAAACGGCGGCAGCGGGCGTTTGCGCTTGGCGTCGAACAAGCCTTCCGCGTCGAGTTTGGCCTTGAGCGCCTCGAACGCGCGTTGCAAGGCGCCTTCGCCGGCCAGCTCCATGTGCTCGGCAATCAACTGGTATTCGCCGCGCGCCTCGTACAGGCCAACGCGGGCGCGCAGCAGCACCTGCAACCCATCGGCCGGCTTGAAGCGCAGCCCGGTGTTGCTGGAGCGGAACATCGCGCAGCGCACCTGGGCCGCGCTGTCCTTCAAGGTGAAATACAGGTGCCCGGACGCCGGACGGGCCACGTTCGACAGCTCGCCCTCGATCCACACCGTGGGAAAGGCGTCCTCAAGCAGCCCACGCACCAGGCGGTTCAGCGTGCTTGGGGTGAGCACCTGACGGTTGGGGGCAGGCGAGGCGTCGGGTGCGGACATGGGAGGCCGAGACTAGCACGGTGCCACGTGGCTGCGATGGCTTTTGCAACAGTTGGTTGGCGAACGTTTTGCAGGTATCGGTTGATGTTGCCTACTGGCGCGGTTTGCGCCGCCGCTCGCGCCAGGCGCGGATACCGAGGTTCAGCCCCAGCCAGGCGCACACCACCCCGAATGGCCACGCCAGCACGGTGGGCCAGACCCACGCCAGCACTGCGACCACGAACAGCACCAGCGCGCCGCGGCCGAGCAGGGCGGCATCCGCCGGGCCCAGCACACGCTGGTCGATCAGCACGGCGCCCATGCGGTTGGCCAGGCGCAAGGCGCCGGTGGCGGCGCGTCCGGAGCTGCCGCCATCCAGGTGCGGGTGATGCGCCCGCGCTTGGCGTCCGCCCACCTTGGCGCGGCGATGCTTGCGCGGGCTGAGTACGATCTCGGTGGAGCGCTCCAGATCGGCCTGGTATTGCGCGGCAAGTTGCGCGGCAAAGCCGGCGTCTTCGATCGCCACGTCGATTTCGCGGTTGTTGAGCCAGCTCGCGAGGTTCAGGTTGGAGGAGCCGACGCGGGCCCACTGCTGGTCGGCCACGGCGGTTTTGGCGTGCAGCATCGAACCGTTCCACTCGAACACCCGCACCCCGGCTTCCAGCAGGGGCCGGTAACCGGAGCGCGACAGGTTGGCCACCAGTGGGAGATCGCTGGTGCTGGGCACCAGCAGGCGCACGTCCACGCCGTCGCGCACGGCGGCGATCAGTGCCTGCACATAGGGCGCAGTGCCGACGAAGTACGCATCGGTCAGCCACAGCGTCTTGCGCGCCAGCGCCGCGATCATTTGATCCAGCCGGTAGATGCCGGCGCTGGCCGGCTGGGTCGCGATCAGGCGCAAGGCCATGTTGCCGGCGGTGGTTTCGGGCACGGTGTCGAGCACCGGCACCGGCATGCGCGTCTCGGCCCAGGTCTGCACAAACGCGGCCTGCATGTCCGCCACGGCCGGCCCGCGCAGCGCGACGCCGGTGTCGCGCCAGGGCGGAATCTTGCGTTCGGGCTTGCCCAGCCATTGCGCGCTGATGCATACGCCGGAGAGAAAACCGACCGCGCCGTCGACCACCAGCAACTTGCGGTGGTCGCGGCTGAGCCAGCCGAAGGTCTGGCCCAGTCGCGGCGGGTTGAAGATGGCCACCTGGCCGCCGGCGGCGCGCAACGGTTGCCAGAACTTGCGCCCGGATTCGCCCAGGCAACCGAGCCAGTCCACCAGCACCGCCACCACCACCCCGGCCCGCGCACGCTCGATCAGCGCCGCGCGAAACGTGCGGCCGACCTCGTCGTTGCGGATGATGTAGTTCTCCAGCAGCACGCTGCGGCGCGCGTTGCCGATGGCTTCGAGCCAGGCGCGGTAATGCGCCTCGGCGTCGATCAACAATTCCACCGCGTGGCCGCCCAGCAACGGCGCCCCGGCGCTGCGGCTCAATGCCTGTTCGGCAAGGCGGCGCGTGGCAGGGGAGGACAGCGGCGAGCGGGTAGGCATGCGCGGAGTGTGCCACGTCGCGGCACCGGCTCCGGTGTCAGTCCACCACGTTGTGGCTTTCCGTGGTCCCCAGCAGCTCGGCGCCGCGCGGCGGCCCGAGGCGGCGATTGAGCAATGGGTGGGCGAACACCGCAATCAGGATGACGGCAACGCCGAGGTAGAACGTGTGGTCGAGCTGGCGCTGCTCACCGAGCAGCACCGTGGCCAGGATGATCGCGTATACCGGTTCGAGGTTGGTCACCATCTGCGTGCCGAAGGCGGTCATGTGGCGCAGCGCCACCAGCATCAGCGCATACGGCAGCAGGGTGCAGCCAAAGGCCAGGGCGAGCAGCAGCATCGTATCGTGGTGATTCGGCAACACGAACGCCGGACCGGTATGCGGCAGGATCGGCGCCAGCAGGGTCAGGAACACCGCGCCGGTGCCCAGTTCGATGCAGGTCACGGTAAGCGGGTCGCCGCGATCGACAAAGCGTTTGTTGAGCGAGCCGAACAAGGCCACGAACAACGCCGACAGCACGCCTACCGCAATCCCCAAACGCATGCTGCCCGGCACCCCGCCCACCACCATCGCCACGCCGGGCACCACCGCCACACCCACCATCAGCTCGCGCGGGTTGAATCGGCGTTTCGCCAGCCACGGTTCGACGAAGGCGAGAAAGACCGGCCCGATCGCGATGCAAGTCGCCCCCACCGAGGCATTGGCCAGCTTGATCGCCGCATAAAAAGTGAGCCAGTGCAGCGACACCAGCACGCCGATGCCCGCATACGCCAACCGCAGTCGCGCCGGCATGGCGCGCAGGCCGCGCCACACTTTTGGCATCAGCAGCAGCGCGGCGGTCACCATCAACATGCGCCACCACACCAGCTGCAAGGCCGGCAGCGTGATGAGTTTGCCGAGAATCGCGGTAAAGCCCCACAACAGCACGCAGAAATGAATCTGCAGGTGGGCGCGACGGGTGGCTTGCATGGCAGAGAGGGAATCAGGCACGTGGCATTTTAGGGCGACCGGCGCGGGACGACGATCAGACCATTGGCGAGATGGCGATCACGGCGTCGCCGGCTTCCCGTTCACCCGCACCGGCGCGTGGATGTCGCAGATGCCCAGCTTGCCGACCGGTTCGGGGTAGAACGGGTTGTGACCGTGGCGGGCGGTTTCGATCAGCGCGGCGAAGGTGGGGCTGTCGGTGCGCAATACCTGCACCTTTTCCTGCTGCGCTGGCGGCAGGTCGGCGGCCAGTTTCACGGAGAGGATCGGCGTGCGCTGCGCGGCCTTGGCGTAGAAGCCCATCGGCCCGGTGCCGCGTGGCAGTGCCGACAGGTAGGGCATGCCGACGAGCACGCGGCCGGCCACCGCGAGGTTGTGGTCCAGCCGGCGCGGTGCCTGGCCGATCACTGCGTACAGCGCGCTGCCGTTGCCGCTGTCCGGCGCCACGTCGCGCGCCACGCCGACCATGCCGTAGCACTGCACTGGCCACTCCTTGCCGGCAGCCGGATCGCGCGCCACCGGCAGGCCGCCGGAGAAGCCCACCTGCGGCGCATAGACGTCGCCATCGGGCAACGGTGTCCATGGCTGCTGCGGGTTGATCGCGCGGGTGAACTCCGGCGGCAGGGTGGTTTTCGCCGTGCCCAACGAGTGCATCTTCGCCTTGTCGCCGCCGTCGTCGCCGTTGGGGTCGTCCCACTGGGTCACGAAGTTGTCCTGCACACGCACGATCGCCAGGCCGTCGAAGTAATGCCCGCGCACCAGCGTGCGGATGTTGGCCGCGTGCAGCGGGGTGAAATCCGGCGCCAGCTCGATCACCACGCGGCCTTGCGGCAACTGCATGTACAAGAGGTTCTGTGGGTCGGGTGTACGCCATTCGGCAGGCTTGGAGGCGGCGAGGAGTTCCTTGGCGCTGGGCGTGGGCTTGGCCTGATCGGCCATGGCTGAGGCGCCGGTCAGCAGGCCGGCGAGCACGAACAGCGACGAGGCAACGGCGTGCATGGTCACTCTCCCGCCAGCGCAGGGGTGCCGGCCCGACGGATTTTCCACCAGTAGCCCACGCCCAGCAGCGCAAACCACACCGGGCTGGCGAGCAGCGCGGCGCGGGTGTCGGCCTGCAGGCACAGCAGCACGATCACGAACGCGAAAAACGCAAGGCAGACCCAGCACATCGCCACGCCGCCGGGCATCTTGTAGATCGATGCGGCGTGCTGCTCCGGCCGCTGGCGCCGATAGGCAAGGTAGGCCAGCAGGATCAGCGACCAGACGAACATGAAGAGCACCGCCGACAGCGTGGTGACCAGCGTGAACGCGGCCATCAGGCTTGGCGCGAGATAGATCAGGAGCGCGCCGAGCAACAGGCAGCCGCAGGAGAACAGCAAGCCGAGCGAGGGCACGGCGGCCTTGGACAATCGCGCGAAAAACCGCGGCGCGTGCCGCTCGCCGGCCAGCCCGTACAGCATGCGGCTGGTGGAGAAGATGCCGCTGTTGGCCGACGAGGTGGCCGAGGTCAGCACCACGAAATTGATGATGCTGGCGGCGGCCGGAATGCCCGCCAGCACGAACAGCTCCACGAACGGGCTCTTGTCGGCCTCCACCAGGTGCCACGGCGTCACCGCCATGATCGCCACCAGCGCCAGCACGTAGAACACGATGATGCGCAGCGGGATCGAGTTGATGGCTTTCGGCAGGTTGCGCTGCGGATCGGCGGTTTCCGCCGCCGCGGTGCCGGCCAGCTCGATGCCGACAAAGGCAAACACCGCGATCTGGAACCCGGCAAAGAACCCGCTCCAGCCATGCGGGAAGAATCCGCCGTCATTCCACAGATTGGCAAACGTGGCCGCGTTGCCGGCCGGCGAGCGGAAGCCCCACAGCACCAGCGCGACACCCACCACGACCAGCGCGCAGATCGCCACGATCTTGATCAGCGCAAACCAGAACTCCAGTTCGCCGAAGAGTTTCACCGTGACCAGGTTCAGGCTGAGCAGCAGCAGTACGCACAGCACCGCCGGCACCCAGCTCGGCAGGTCGGGCAGCCAGAATTGCGTGTAGGCCGCAATCGCCACCACCTCGGCAATGCCGGTCACGATCCAGCAAAACCAGTACGTCCAGCCGCAGAAAAATCCGGCCCACGGCCCGAGCAGGTCGCTGGAAAAGTCGATGAAGGATTTGTACGCGAGGTTGGAAAGCAGCAGCTCGCCCATCGCGCGCATCACGAAAAACAGCATGCCGCCGATGATGAGGTACACCAGCAGCACCGACGGTCCGGCCAGGCTGATGGTCTTGCCCGAGCCCATGAACAGCCCGGTGCCGATCGCGCCGCCCAGCGCAATCAACTGCAGGTGACGGTTGGACAGGCTGCGCCGGAGTTGCTCCGGCGGCGGCAAAGAGGAGGTCATGCAGGCGCCCTGCGCGGCAAACGGGCGGTCACCATAGAAGTAAAGCCGGGGCGGCGCCAACACGGCGCGTTGCGGCGGGCGCCACGCGGCGACGATAATTCCCGGTTCAAGCCTCATCCGGACACCGCTCATGCTCGACCCCGCCCTGTTGCGTTCGCACCTTGCCGAAACCGCCGCGCGTCTCAAGGAGACCCGCGCGTTCGGGCTTGACGTGGCGGCGGTCGAGGCGCTGGAAGCCGAGCGCAAGCGGCTTGCCACCGGTACGCAGGATCTGCAGAACCAGCGCAATACGCGTTCCAAGGCCATCGGGCAGGCCAAGGCCAAGGGCGAGGATGCCGCGCCGCTCCTGGCCGAAGTGGCCGGCATTGGCGACCAGCTCAAGGCCAACGAGGCCGCGCTGGCCGAGGTACAGGCCAAGCTCGCCGCCATCACGCTGGGCATTCCCAACCTGCCGCACGCCAAGGTGCCCACCGGCCGCGACGAGCACGACAACGTGGAGCAGCTGCGCTGGGGCACGCCGCGCACGTTCGACTTTGCGGTCAAGGACCACGTGGATCTCGGCGCGCCGCATGGCTGGCTCGATGCCGATGCGGCCGCGAAGCTCTCCGGCGCGCGCTTCACCGTGCTGCGCGGCGAGCTGGCGCGCCTGCACCGCTCGCTCGCGCAATTCATGCTGAACCTGCACACCCAGCAGCACGGTTACCTGGAGTGCAACATTCCGCTCTTGGTCAACGCGCAGACCATGCAGGGCACCGGGCAGTTGCCCAAGTTCGAGGAAGACCTGTTCCACACCCAGGTGGGCGAGGCCAAGCGTTATCTCATCCCCACTGCCGAGGTCGCGCTGACCAACCTCGTGGCCGACAGCATTCTCGACGCCGGCCAACTTCCGCTGCGGCTCACCGCGCATTCCATGTGTTTTCGCGCCGAGGCCGGCAGCTACGGCCGCGACACCCGCGGCATGATCCGCCAGCACCAGTTTGAAAAAGTGGAGATGGTGCAGATCGCCACGCCCGAAACCTCGGATGCGCAGCTCGAGGAAATGGTGGGCCACGCCGAAAAAGTGCTGCAGCTGCTGGGCCTGCCGTATCGCAAGGTGCTGTTGTGCTCGGGCGACATGGGCTTCTCCGCGCAGCAAACCTACGACCTGGAAGTGTGGCTGCCCAGCCAGAACACCTATCGCGAGATTTCCTCGTGCTCCAACTGCGGCGATTTCCAGGCGCGCCGCATGCAGGCGCGCTGGCGCAACCCGGCCACCGGCAAGCCCGAGCTGGTGCATACCTTGAATGGCTCCGGCCTCGCCGTGGGCCGCACCCTGGTCGCGGTGATGGAGAACTACCAGAACGCCGACGGCTCGATCACCGTCCCCGAAGCCTTGCGGCCGCTGATGGGCGGCGTGGAGCGCATCGCGTGAACACCCCCGCCGCGCAAGGCAAGTGGGATCGGGTCGAGTTCTGGACCAGCTATTTCCTGCTGACCGTGCTCGGCAGCGTCATCGTGGTGCGCCTGAGCTTTGCCGACGTGTGGTCGGTGCCGGTGCTGGATGTGTGGCTGGGTTCCATTGCCTTGGCGCTGATCGTCGCCAGCCCGTGGCTCGCGCGCCGCAGCCGCGCGCTGCGCATCGCCATCGTCGCCTACGCCACCGCCACCCAGCTGGTGCCCGTCACCGTGCGCCATCCGCTGGTGATCCTGCCGCTGCTCGGCGCGCTGATCCCGGTAACCATCGCCGTCTGGGCGCTGGTCGCGCTCTCGCGCAAAGGCCGTCCTTCCGCGCCGCGCAACTGATACCATGCCGGCCCGGATACACCCTTGGGTCAGGATTCACCTCGACCGGCTGTGTTTCCAGGGGCCTCACCGGATCGAGGCGACAGTCGGGCCGAAGCCCGACCCAAGGCAGGATTCGCTTTTGGAGAGGTGGCCGAGCGGTTTAAGGCACCGGTCTTGAAAACCGGCGAAGGGTCAAACCTTCCGTGGGTTCGAATCCCACCCTCTCCGCCATATATACGCGTAAGCGTTTGATTATTAGATATAGTAATCAGATCTACGCCTGCGTTCCCTACTGTAAATCCTACTCATGTGTGCTTCATCATGAGCGATGCTGGCATGCCTGTGGGCAGCAAGTTCGACACACACACGCGGATCGGCCAGCGCCAATGCGTACCGCCGGCCCGAAGTCGACCGTTCGACATATCATTAAACTTCCCACCGATGGTGGTTGACATTGGGTTTACCGTACGGTTGCTGAGTCACGGTAAAACAATGCAGCTTTTGTCGAGATCCGATTTAGCGTCGATCGAACTTCAAATAATACGTCTTCCGGGGGCATGTCGGGATCGACTCTGGCCTTTTCATAGCCAAACGCGATGGAGTACTCCGAGAAGGCAATCTCGTAAGACAGCCGTCTGAACGCCGGGTCTTCGACGCCCGCACTGCCAAGCGCAGCGCTGACCACGGGATGATCAAGGTTGATCAGAATCGACAAGCTTACGGGATCATATTTTGACCTGTCGGCCTCTGCTCCCAGATTCCGGTAGTCAACAGAAAATCCGCCTCGGGGATTCCGCTTCTTCCCTTTGCCGCCGGATGGATCGACCGAGGCATCGCCGCTTTGGCTGGATGCTCCAGCCGCTGGTACGTCCGGGGGAGGCCTAGAAATGGCGTTCGGCTTCTGATCATGTTCCCGGTTCGGTTTCGATTCGCTTTCGTCGACATCACCGGGCTGGTCTACCCCCTGCACGAAGCCATCTTCCTCCTGACCGGTTCCCCTGGTGCCACCGAATCGGGATCCGATGGGGCCTACTCGAGAAGAGGCAGAGCGGATGTCCCGCAATCGCGAAGCGACATGGAGAAAGTCGTCGTTCAACAGCTGAGCGATTTGTTCTGCGAGCTTGCTGAGTCTGCGAGCGTCCTCCGTCTTTTTGACTTCACGTAGCTTGCGAACTTGGGTTCGGCGAATTTCATCCAGCTTCGGTGCGATGAATTGAATCAAGGCCATCGATATCGGGTGGTTAAGATTCAGGCTTAGCGATCGAGATGGGTCATAAGGCTCAATTGGAGAGTCTGAGGCTTCGAGGGCCGGCACGTCGACGTCCCCAAAAAGATAGTTACCCATTTCTTTCTTCTCTATGCCACATGTTTCAATCGCGACAAGATTGCCCAAGCCTGCAGTGATCGATACCCCCTGATCCTGTTCCGGAAGTGGAGATGCAGAAACCTTGATAGTCAACGTGATATCACCAAGAACTTTCTGCTGTTCAGCCGTTGGGTGAAAGTCAATTGTCTCGGCAACGGCCGGTTCCCGATACACACAAACGTGTTCATTCACTGCAACCTCGGGCAGGCGCGCCCGGAATATTTGCAGGTTCCTCTCTATGTATTCGATGATCGGCTGTGTCTTGATGCGAGGAAGCAAAATATCTCCAATGACAACCGTTGTGCCGTTTGGCTCACCCACCGCCTCGTCCTTTACCAGCCACCGGAGCTCGATACTGCTGCCATCCGACTTGGACACGAGCACTCGGTCAAGCTCAACAATATTCCTTTTGTGATTACGGACTGTTTCTACATGCAGAGAACTGGCGATGCCAAAGGCAGCGGACTTTCCCGTCCCGAACTTTCCCCGCCCTGGCCGCCCCTTTCTCCGTGCCAGATTTTCGCCATGCATTGTGAAGAACCTTCGCAAGTCCTCGGAAGACATCCCTGCGCCATTGTCCGCAATACGTATCTCTTTCAGCTTTTGATTGACGAGCACCTGTACTTTCGGGGTGACGCCTTCGTCGACGTACTGCAAAGAGTTGATGACATACTCCCAGACGGCGGCTGCCTCGGACCGAAAATGCGATGCTGATTGAAGAAGGTCCCGCGCGACGTGAGAGACCATCTTCATGGTGTCAGGACTGGTGTTCATTGCTTACTCCCCCAAGTGCGATCTTTGCGGCAGCTTCTACGAACCGAGTTGCATCCTGATCCTCTGTCACTAGCGCGCGTAGCCGGGCGATCTTGATGTCGCGCATCTTCTCGTCTGTGTAGTCGTCAATCCGGAAAAGCTGTAACGCCGCCTTGGCGGTGATCTCAGAGCCGCCTTTCCATTGTTCCCATGCCTGACCTGACTTTGCGCGACGAACCTCTCGGTCCGCTCGCCTCGCGTCGGAAGAACCCGCCCACGGATCAGTCGACCCGGCAGTTACGGTATGGCCAACACGCATTTCCTTTTGGGTTTGTACTGCCCACCTCACGCCAGCGTCGGACAGACGCCAGCCTTCAGCACCTGTGCCGTGAAGAAGCTGGCCGAACTGAGGCTTCTTTGAATCCTTCAGAACGGATCGGACGAGTTCCAGATTGATCTGATCCGGGTACTTTCGCCATGCGAACGCTCCGGGGAGGAGCTCCGCCGCCTTGACCGCGACATCCTCCGTGTCAATGGCTCGCTGCCCTCCACCGAGCAGGTATACAGCGAAGAGCGTCAGTTCGCGCTTGGTCAGTGGCTTTGTCAAACCTTTTGTGGTAGGTCTTCTATTAACCATGATATCATCATGTCACGTAAATCAAGACACTTCAACTATGACTCTTCACAAAGAGTTCGCCGGCTGGGGGGAATTCGGCTCGCCGCTGTTGCCGGGAACCTTGCGCGAGGCATGGAGCCGCATACGGCTACCCCCTTGGATGGTCAAGGATCTGCAATTGCCAGGTCACGCAACTTTCGCGTATTTGGATTGGAACGTCTGGTTGGCTACCCCAAAAGTTCCGGTCCGGGTGTTTCGCGCAATCACAACTTTCGTATCGCAGCGAAGAGAACAAATACGGGGGATTCATTGCGTACAAGGGCCTTGGCCGCTGGGTTTGAAGCCAGACTCTGTCCCATGGTCGAGACGAACAAGGAACGCTTTGGTCAAAGCCAACCTTTACCGGCCCGATAAAATCAGCACCAACATTACGTTCGGCCAATTTTTGGCGATTCCTAGTGTGGACGTGTTGTCAGCGCTGGATTTCGCATCCACGTTAGAGGCGGCAATCCGTCAGTTTGGCGAGGTTGAGTCGGTTGCCGTCCCCATTCTAGACCCGGCGACTTACGAATCAGCCCTTGTTGAAGCAGCCGAGCAGCCATGGGCGGCACAAGTGAGCGGCGATGACCCTCGGTTTCGGTCGCTGTTGCACGCTATCCATGGTGTGTCGTTCCGTGATTATGTTCATCAGCTTCTCGAGAATCCAGATGTAACGACCGAAGCCCCGCTAATTGCCGAGCTAGTCTCAGGGCTGGCGGACGTTCAACACCTTGTGAACCACATTGAGGCGCAGAATCTCGAGGACGCCCTTTCGGATTTGCTCGCCGATATCGTTCCAGAACAGAAACGCCGAAATGCTATTGCGCGGCGCTTGGGCTGGGGCGGGAAGCCGCCGAGCACGCTTGAAGAAACTGGCAGGGAGCTCGGGCTCACGCGCGAGAGAATTAGGCAGGTTCAGGCCCGGGTGATAAAGCGGCTGCCGAACGCGCATCCTGTTTTCCTCCCTGCACTAGATAATGCTTTGATAGCGTTAGAAGAGTCGCCACCTTGTACGGACAAGGCTGCGATGGCCTTGACCATCGATCGCGGTTACTCAAAAGTTGGATTTCACCCTGCGGCGCTTATCGAGGCGGCCGACGCGCTTGGGCATGAGCACTCGCTCCGGCGTTCACGCATCAAGGGCATATACTACGTCTCGCCCACAAATGCGGACGGGCAAGTTCGTGCCTTGGCAGCCACGGCGCGAAGACTCGCCGGGGCGAGCGGCGCGTTTAGCGTATTTCACGCGAAGCGTGAGTGTGCCAAGCTGGCTATCGACATAGAGGAAGGGCGCATCCGAGAGCTGCTAGGCACGATTCCGGGGCTCGTTTCGCTTGACAGTGATCGAGACTGGTGGCGGGTAACTGGTCTACCAGACGGGCGCAATAGGTTGGTCAATCTTGCCAAGAAGATGCTCAGCGTTGCGTCACCGCTGAGCGCAAAAACGATGCGAGACGGCGTGGCACGTGCCTACCGTGGCCGTGCATCTTCAAATAGCAGCCTGAGAGACAGTATGGCTGTTCCACCCGTGTCCATATTGCGGAGTTTCTTCGAACACGACGAGGACTTTTTTGTCGAGGGGGATTTTGTCGGTTGTCGTTCGCCGCTCGATTATAGGGACCAATTGGGCTCAGTAGAGCAGGCCATTGTCGAAGTTCTGCGGTCATGTGCAATTGGCGTGCTTGATCGAGCGGCGCTTGCGAGAAGTGCGCTCGAAAGAGGGCTAGGTGAGGCCTCCTTCGGGGCCGTGACTTCATTTTCGCCAGTTCTGGAGCGCGCTGGCATCGGTGTTTGGAAGATCCGTGGCGTCACGGTTGACCCTTCCGCCGTTGAAGCAGTCCAGCAGCGAGCCCGCGACTTGCCACGCAATCGACGCGTCATAAATTATGGGTGGACAGTGGATGGAAAGATCTGGATTGCAGTCAAAGCTCCACATCCACCTATGAGCATGGTGGTCGGTATTCCACCTTCGCTCAAAGATTACATAGGCGACCGTAGCTTCCGCGCGACCCTTGGCGATGGCTCGTCATGCGGCACCCTGACAAGCAAAGAACAAGGAACGCTATACGGGTTCTATACGTTTGCTCGCGCGGCGGGTCTGGACGAAGGGGATGTGGTACGGATGACTTTCGACCTGCTGACATCCACGGTCACGCTGGACATCGTTGATGAAGAAGCGCTTGAGGAATGAGGGACATTTGGTATCGGTTAGTGTCGAATTTGGCCGTCTGCGACCGTAGCCACGGGGGGCGTGACCACCATCAAACCTCAGCCAGCGCCGCCGCCTCAAGCATCCCATTCACCTCGATGTCGAGATGACGATCAGGGAATCGAGCTGGTACGAAAGCGGGGTCAGGTTTATTTTTACGAATCGGTCCTTGTTTTCAGTCTCACTCGCGAGCGCAAAAGGCCGTGGCGAGTTTGATCGTAGGAAGTCCGGCCCATCGCAAGGGGCGGGCGCTACGGGGCAACCAAGCGAAAACCCGGGGCAGGGTGCACTTTCCCGGCGGGTCCTCCGTTTGGCGGAGAAGGTGTCGTGGACAGTTTCGGTTCCAAAAGCCCCACACGCGACTGCGCCAGTGCCGACTACCACGTTTTCCGTGCCGAGCGCGGGGCCTAGAGATCGACGCTCGGCACTCCAGCGCGTCTCGCGTAGCTCTTTTCCATCGGAACGCGGCTCTTTTTCATCGGAGTGCGACTCTTTTTCGTCGGAACGCGGCACTCGACAGAGCCGCCCGTGGCTCTCTTTCTCCGGCGCGCGGCCTTTTTCCCATCGCGCTTGGCTTGACGGGGTCGGCGCGGGGCTCTTTTCCGGTGAAGCCCGGCTTTTCTCCGCGCTTGCGCCGAGCCGTCGGCGCCGGCGAAGGCTTGTCCGCCAGCCGTCGTCGATGCGCTGGCGTTATGAACACCTATCTTGGTGTCTAGAATCACTTGACCACTACACTGGAAGCGCATGACCTCACCGGTCACTGGCACACGACTTCGCCGTCTTCCTTGGTGAAATGGCAAGGCTGGCGCTCCAGCAGCGACAGCACCACTTCGGACGGACGGCACAGCTTCGTCCCCTTTGGCGTCACGACAATGGGCCGGTTCACCAGGATCGGATGCGCCAGCATCGCGTCGATGATGGAGGCGTCGGATACCTCAGCAGCCAGCAGGCCAAGTTCGGCGGCTGGCGTTCCCTTTTCGCGCAATACGTCGCGCGGCGTCGCGCCCATGGCGGCAAGCAGTTGGTCCAGCAGCGCGCGCGTCCAGCCGACCCGGCGGTAGTCGACGACGGTGGGGCTGTATCCGGCGGCTTCGATCATCGCCAGTGCGTTGCGCGACGTGCCGCAGTCCGGGTTGTGGTAGATCGTGACGGGGAACGCGGTGGTCATGGTGGGGAATCCTTTTCGAACGTCTGTGCCGGGAGGTTGGTTGCAGCCGACGTGCCCGTAATTTACCTGCTGATGAACCGTGGCACGAACGCAGGCACGCTGCCTGCGAAGGTATTGGGCAGGCTGCGCGCCATGGGTGCGTTCCCTTTCGCGGTATCACTTTTGCCGAGGTTGATGCGGGGCAGGCAGGGCTGCGGGTGTCGAGTTGCCATGGTGTTGACGACGACGCGATGACATCCGGACGGCGCATGAACTTTCGCTTTTAGCCGTCCATACCGACGCCATGCGGGCGCCCACCATGTTTGGCTCGGACAGGTTCGACCAATGTCGAACGCGCGCAACGCATCGGGAGCTTTTCAGCGTTTGGGTTCAAGTTGTAGCGTGTGTCCCACAGGGGAATTTCGGGGAGAACCTATGCGCAACCATGCCGATGTCAATCGGACGCTTACTCACGCCATTCGTGCTACACTTGCCGCCACTGTCCTTGTGGCGGGTGTCGCCCAGGCGCAGGACGCAACGAGCCAGCCGGATACGCCGCAAGCGGCAACGACCAAAAACAAGAAGGCCGTCAACCTGCAGGAGGTGGTGGTGACCGGCACCCATCGGGCGGGCCTGTCGCCAACCCAATCGGTGTCGCCCATCGACACCTTCAGCGGCAGCCAGATTGCCAACCAGCCGTCGGCCGACCTGACCCAATCGCTGACTGCCGCCGTGCCGTCGCTTACCACCCAGCGTTTTCCGATTGCCGACGGCACGTCGTTCGTGCGCCCGGTGTCGCTGCGCAATCTGTCGCCTGACCAGACCCTGGTGCTGGTCAACGGCGTGCGCTTCCACCGCTCGGCGCTGGTCAATCTGCAGATCGACCCGCTCGGCACGTTCAACCAGGGTGCGCAGGCGGTCGATTTCTCGGTGTTCCCGTCCAATGCCATCAGCCGCGTCGAAGTGCTGCGTGATGGCGCCTCGGTGCTGTACGGCTCGGACGCGATCGCCGGCGTGGTGAACGTTATCCTCAAGCAGTCGCGCGAAGGCGCGACGGTCAGCGCGCAATGGGGCCAGTTCAGCAAGGGGGATGGCACCCAGCACCGCTACGACGCCGACGCCGGTTTCCCGTTGGGCGCCGACGGTTTCGTCCACGTGAGTGCCGAGCGCGAAACCACCGATGCCACCTCGCGTGGTATTCCGCAGACGGTCGCCGCCGCTGTTGCCACGTTCGTGGGTGCCAGCTCGGTGCCGTACAACGGGCTTGGACAGCGCTGGGGCGATCCGAACACCAAATCGGACAAGCTGTTCGTCAATGCGGGCCTGCCGATTACCAACGACATCCAGTTGTACGGCTACGGCGATTACATGAAGAAGACGATTCTGTCGAGCTTCTTCTACCGCGCCCCGGTGCTGCCGGCGCAGGACGGCATTGCCGGGCGCTCCACGCTGGTCAGTTACGCGCCGGGCACGCTCAACCCGGCCAATGCGCCGCAATCGCTGGTGGACAACATCATTGCCGGCGGCGGCGACCCGGCCAATTACCTGACGGCAAACGCCGCCAGCCCGAGCGGCTGGACGCTGCTCAACCCGATCTACACCAAGTTCCCCGGCGGCTACGGGCCGTTGTTTGGTGCCGATGTGGCGGATCACCAGGTGGTCGGCGGCATCCGTGGCGGCAACGAGGGCAACTTGCAGTGGGATGTCCATTACCGCAACGGCAGCAACGAGGTGGATTACGACCTGAAAGGGTCGATCAACCCCAGCCTGGGCGCGCTGTCACCCACCACCTTCCACCCCGGCAAGCTGACCCAGCGCGAGCAGGGCGCCGGCGCGGATTTCGTGCAATCGTTCGACAACTCGCCGCTCACCCTGGCGTTTGGCGCGCAGTGGCGGCAAGAGACCTACATCATCCACCAGGGCGACCAGGGCTCGATCGCGGTCGGCCCGACGGCGTCGGTGTTCGGTGTGGGTTCGGATGCGTTCCAGGGGTTCCCTGCCAACGCGGCCGGGCGCTTCACCCAGAACAGCGACTCGGCGTATGTCGATGCCGAGACCAACCTCACCGACAAGTGGTCGGGCGCCGCAGCGGTGCGCTACGAGCATGCCAATGGCTACGGCTCGAAGGTGGTGTACAAGCTGTCCAGCCGGTATGCGTTCAATGATGCCTTTGCGTTGCGCGGCACGTTCAACACCGGCTTCCGCACCCCCACGCCGGGGCAGGCCAACACGCTCAACGTCACGACCACGGCCAACGCGCAAGGCGGCCTAGTGCCAGCCGGCACCTATCCGGTCAACAACCCGGTGGCGCGTGCGCTCGGCTCGGCGCCGCTGCAAACCGAAACGTCCAAGAGCTACACCGCAGGCATGGTGTGGACGCCGACCGATACGCTTACCACCACCCTCGACTACTACCGCATCCGCATCCACAACCGGATCGGCCTGGTCAGCAAGGCGGTCGATCAGGCCACGGTCGATCGCCTGTCCGCCGAGGGCTACCCGAACGCCTCGCTGCTGCTGGGCAGCGACGCGAGTTACTTCGGCAATGCGTTCGGTTCCAACGTGCATGGCATCGACTTTGTGGTCGATACGCGCCACCAGCTGGGCGCCGGCAAGCTCAACGTGAATTTCCGTTACAACCGCAACATCCAGGCCGTGGTGCGGGTAAAACCGAATACGCTCAACAAGGACTTCGTGTACGACCTGGAACACCAGGTGCCGAAGAGCCGCTCGATCCTCACGTTCGACTACGGTGTCGGCGGGTTCGACGCCGTGGCCCGCGTCAACCACTACGACGGCTGGAGCACCACGGTGGGCCTGTTCGGCAACAACAACCCGCCAACCGACGTGGCGCATTACAGCGGCAAGACGCTGCTTGACCTCGAGGCCAGCTACAAGATCAACCAGATGTTCACCGTGGCCGTAGGCGGCAACAACGTGTTCAATACCTACCCGGACAAGGAGCAGAACGCGACGCTGCGGTTCCTGGGCGTCAATTACGCGCTGACCTCGCCGTTCGGTTTCAACGGTGCGTACTGGTACGCCCGCGTCACGGCAAACTTCTGAGCCATGGGAAGGAGCTTGTCCCGGCCGCCGCATCTCGTGCTGCGGCGGCCGGGGCAGGCAGGCCGCCGCTGACGGCTGCACCGCAAACGAAAAAGCCCGCCGATGGCGGGCTTTTCGGTTGCAACAGCGATTGGTACCGGTGATAGGACTCGAACCTACACTCTGTCGCCAGAAGCGGATTTTGAGTCCGCCGCGTCTACCATTCCGCCACACCGGCATGTGGGTTGCGCATTATGCCGGGTTCAGTGCACCGGGTCGAGGCCCAGCTGGTGTTCGCAGCGCTCGTAGCCGGCGTCGCCGGCCAGCGGCTCGTAGACCGCGCAGTGGGTCATGTTGCCGGAGTAGACGTGCAGGCTCACGGCGATGTCGCGGTCACTGGGGTTGCGGATGCTGTGGTACTCGTGCGGTGGGATCAGGCTGCCGGCGGAGCCGGCGCCGGCCTGTACCGAACCCACGGGCTGGAAGTGGCAGTGGCCGGCGACGTCCTCGATGAGCTCGTACTGCACCACGTCCAGCGTGCCGTGCCAGACGCCTTCCACGCACCACATGCCGCAGTGGTCGTGGATTGGCGTGCCCTGGCCCGGGCCCCAGGTCATCGCCACCACGCAGTAGCCGTGTTCTTCGCTGCGGTACAGCTCGCGGCGTGCGTAGCGGCCGGCGACGGTTTCCCGCACGCAATCGGGCAGGTGGATGTCGCCGTTGCGGATCAGCCGGCACAGGCTGTGGCGCAGGCTGTCGGTGATGGCTTGCGTGCTGTCCTGGGTGACGGCGTCGTCGAGGGCGGCGACCAGTTGGCTACAGCCGGGGAACTCGGTGGTGAGCATGGTGCTCTCGCAGAAAGCTTAAGGTGACGCCATCCTAACCCGGCGCGGCCGGCTTCAGAGGGTGGCGAGAAAGCCACCGATGGCACGGCTGTAGTTCTTGATGTCGACGAGGAAGGCGTCGTGGCCTTGCGGAGAGTCCAGCGCGACGAAGTCCACTTGCGCGCCGGCGACGCGCAGGCCGTCGGCGATCTGCTCCTGCTGGGCCAGCGGAAACAGGATGTCGGTGCTGACGCCGATCACCAGTGCGCGCTCGATGCAGATGCGGCCGAGGCCGCCGGTGATGCTGCCGCCGCCGTATTCGGCAATGTCGAACCAGTCGCTGGCGCGCGACAGGTACAGGTAGCAGTTGGGGTCGAAGCTGCGCACGAAGCGGCGCGCGTGGGCTTCGAGATAGGACTCCACCTCGAACTCGAAGCCGAACGGCTCGTCTTCGCGTTTTTCCGGATCGAGCCGGATGCGTGCAAAGCGGCCGTTCCACTCCATCGCCGAGCGGTAGGTGATGACGCCGAGCTTGCGCGCGATCGCCATGCCCATGTCGGGATAGCCGACGTCGTCCGCACCGGCGTGGATGTCGTAGCGGCCTTCGTCCCAGCGCGGATCGAGACGGATTGCCTCGCGCTGCAGCGAACGGATGGCGATGGCGAAGGGCTGCGCCTGCGGCGCGGTATCCACGCTGACGTGGGCGCGCACGCTGCCGGGGTGCAGCAGCATGTAGCCGAGCGCGGCCATGCCGCCCATCGAGCAGCCGATGAGGCAGGCAAGGCGCTCGACACCGAGGCTTTGCACCACGACGTGCGCGGCGTTGGCGACGTCCTCGAGCGAGAGGTCGGGGAAACTGAGGCGATACGGCTCGCCGGTGGCAGGGTCGACCGAAGCCGGGCAGGTGGAGCCCTTGTCGCTGCCCAGCGAGTTGACGCAGATGACGAACCAGTGGTCCGTGTCGATTGCCTTGCCGGGGCCGGCCATGCCCTCCCACCAGCCGTCGCTGGGGTCTTCGGCGTTGGCTGCCATGTGCGCGCTCGGCGACAGTCCGGTGAGCACCAGCACCGCGTTGTCGCGCGCGGCATTCAGTGTGCCCCAGGTCTCGTACGCCACGCGCGCGTCGCGCAGCTCGCCGCCGCGTTTCATCTTGAACGGCGAGGGCAGCGGGCAGTAGCGGCGGGCGTCGGGCTGGGTTCCCTGGGGCATGATGGTTACCGCACCTTGTCAATGACGAGCGGGATGGGGGCTTTGCGATCGGTGTCGACCACGCCGGCGCTGCCCTCGAGGTCGCCGGCTTGCGCGCCGGGTTGGCCGTCGTGACTGATGCGCGCCTCGACGATGACGCGCGGCACGGAAGAAAGCTTGAGCTCAGGGCTCATCGCCATCGCATCGGTGAGGCGGGCGGTGACCGGCAGCTGGTCGGCCGCGAGCTTGAGCGCGGCCAGCGGCATTTTCGGACCGCTGGTGGGGCGGGCAAACACGTAGAGCTGGTCGCCCGGTTTGAGCTTGGTCTTGAGCGCCGGCGCCAGACTGACTTCGACCGTGAGCGTGGCGCCAGTGGGCGCCGTTGCGGCTGGCGCCTTGCCGGCGCGCGCCTCGGCGTTGGCGATTTGTGCGGCGACCGATTGGGCCACGCTGGAGCCGGGTTCGAGCAAGGGTTCAAGGGTATGCCAAGTACCTGCGGCCTGCGCGTATTGCGCGTGCTGGAACTGGCTGACGCCCAGGAGCCACAGCGCGCGTTGGTCTTTCGGCTGCAGCTCAAGCGCGTGGTTGAGGAGGTCGAGCGCGCGGCCTTCGATCAGGTGATCGGCGCGGGCCATCGAGTCAGTCTCGGCATAACCGATCATGGCGGCAAGGTTGTTGGGGTCGGCCGTGAGCGCGCCATTCCAAGCGTCGCGCGCGTCGGCCGGCTGCTTCAGGGCGGTCATGGCCTGCGCCAGCACACTCCAGCCCTGGGTGTCGTCGGGCTGCGCCTTGAGGTGCGCGCGCAATTGCGCAATGGCCTGCTGCACGTCGATCTGCGGCTGCGCCTTGGGGACACCGTTCAGCGCGGCCGGCGTGCCGACCAGGAGATACAGGCCGCCAGTGGCGATCGGCACCAGCAGGGCGATGCCCAACGCCACGCCAAACACGCTGCGCGGGTGGCCGGCCTCGCGCCCGCGACGCAGCAGCGGCAACAGCAACAGCGCGAGCGCCACCGCAACCATGACGGCGGCGAGCAAGACAAACACGTACTTCACCAGTCGTCCCCTGTGTTCTCCGGCGCTTCGCCGGACGGGCCTGCTGTGGCGGCCCCTTGGTGGTTGTCGGCGAGACGCCGCCGGCGCCGGATGGCGATGACCACCACCACGCCGCCGGCCAAAAGGATCGCGGCCGGGCCGAACCAGAGCAACCAGGTGCCCGGTTTCAGCGGCGGCTGGTACAGCACGAAATCACCGTAGCGCGCCACCAGGTACGCCTTGATCTGCGCATCGGTCTTGCCCTGCTGCATGAGCTGGAACACTTCCAGCCGCAGGTCGCGCGCGAGGTCGGCGTTGGAGTCGGCAAGGTTCTCGTTCTGGCACACCAGGCAGCGCAGCTGCTTGGTGAGGTGCTGGAAGCGCACCTCTTGTGCGTGGTTCTGGAACGGCAACGGCTCGATTGCGCCCTTCACCGCCCACGTCGGCGCGGCAAACGCGAGCAGTGCCGCCAGCAGCACGAGGCGCAGTTTCATGGCGCCTCCCGCTTGGCGGCGGCGATGCGCGGCAGGAGTTCCTTCTTGATCACATCCGGCGTGAGCGGGCCGATGTGCTTGTAGCGGATGATGCCCTTGGCGTCGATCAGGAAACTCTCCGGCGCGCCGTACACGCCGAAGTCGATCGCCGTGCGGCCGGGCTCGTCGGCAATGACCAGGTCGTAGGGGTTGCCGTGGTCGGCCAGCCAGCGCTTGGCATCGTTCGGGTCGTCCTTGTAGTCGTAGCCCACCAGCGGGATGCCGAGGCTGCGCGCGTCGGCCATCAGCACCGGGTGTTCCTCCGCGCAGGCGATGCACCAGCTGCCGAATATGTTCAAGAGATACGGCTTGCCGAGCAGGCTGGCCTTGGTCACGGTTTCATCGGGTGCATCGAGCTTGGGGAGCGCGAAGTTCGGCGCCGGCTTGTCGATCAAGGGCGAAGGCACGTAACGCGCGTCGTGCCAGGTGTTCCACCAGATACCGAAGCCGAACAGCCCGATCAGCCCCATGAACACGGCAAAGGGGATCAGCCGCTTCATGCGGCGCTTTCCTGCGGTTCCACCACCAGCCCGGCGGGGGTGACCTCGCTGGCGATGCGCTTGATGCGGAAGCGCTTGTCGGCGGCGCAGACAAAACCGCCGCACATCATGAACAGCCCGCCGATCCAGATCCAGCTCACGAACGGTTTGTAGTACAGCCGCAGTGCCCACGCGCCTTCGATGTTTTTCGGGTCCATCGGCTCGCCGAGCGCGACGTAGAGGTCACGGAACACGCCGCCGTTGATCGCCGACTCGGTCTGCACCTGCTCGTTGGAGTAAGTGCGCTTTTGCGGGTGCATGACGGCAATGGTGCTGCCGTCGCGGCTCACCGTGACCACGCCCTGGTCGGCGCGATAGTTCGGGCCCGTCACCCGGTGCACGCCGTTGAACTGGAAGCTGTAGCCGGCGATTTCCTTGGTTTGCCCCGGCGCCAGGCGCACGTCGTGGGTAACGCTGAGCGATTCGGA
Organism: Rhodanobacter sp.; assembly: GCA_004298045.1. Taxonomy (GTDB): domain Bacteria; phylum Pseudomonadota; class Gammaproteobacteria; order Xanthomonadales; family Rhodanobacteraceae; genus Rhodanobacter_A. Next base: position 35,599 of record SCRM01000021.1, read on the forward strand.
AAGCAGCACGCCGGCGACGAACACCGCCACGCCGAAGTGGGCCAGCAGCATGCCGGCCATCTCCGCCGGGTAGCGCCGACCGCGCGGCGCAGTGCGATAGCGTTTGTAGGCATACAGCAGCACGCCGATGCCGATCCAGGTGAGTGATGCCACGCCAAGGATGGCCTTGAACGTGCCCTGGGTGAGGAACGCGGTGAGCAGTGCGCACGCCGCCGCCGCGATGCCGATGCGAATCAGGATGGACGTGATCTGGTCGCGGTCGGCATCACCCCAGCCGAGGAACGGACCGAGCGGCATCAGCGCGACGACCGGGATCATCAGTAGCGGGAACAGCAGCCCGAAATACGGCGGCCCGACCGAGATGCGGCCCAAATGCAGCGCATCGCCGATCAGCGGGAACAAGGTGCCCAGCATCACCATCGCCGCAGCGCTGATCAGCATCAGGTTGCCGATGAGCAGCGCGGTTTCGCGCGAGACGATGTTGAACGGCTTGCTCGCCGTCATCTTGGGTGCACGCAGCGCGTACAGCAGCAACGAACCGCCGACGACGATCACCAGGTAGATGAGGATGTACACGCCGCGCCGCGGATCGGAGGCAAACGCGTGCACGCTGGTCAGCACGCCCGAGCGCACGAGGAAGGTGCCCAGCAGCGACAGCGCGAAGGCGAAGATCGAGAGCAGCAGCGTCCACGCGCGCAGGCCGCCGCGCTTTTCGGTGATCGCCTGGGCGTGGATCAGCGCTGCGCCGGCCAGCCACGGCATGAAACTCGCGTTTTCGACCGGGTCCCAGAACCACCAGCCGCCCCAGCCAAGCACGTGGTAAGCCCAGTGGCTGCCGGCAACAATGCCGAGCGTGAGGAAGCCCCACGCTGCGTTGGTCCATGGCCGCGCCCAGCGCACCCATTTCTGCTCGACCTCACCGCTGAGCAGCGCCGCGATGGAAAACGCGAAGGCCACCGAAAAACCGACATAGCCCATGTACAGCACCGGCGGATGCAGCGCCATGCCGGGGTCCTGCAGCACCGGGTTCAGGTCGGCGCCGTTCGGCGGCTCGGGCAGCAGCCGGCCAAACGGATTGGAGGTGAACACCAGAAACGCGAGGAACCCGACCGACACCAGCCCCATCACGCCCAGCACGCGCGCGAAAAACACCTCGGGCAGGCGCGTGCCGAAAAACAACAGCGCCACCGTCCACACGTCGAGGATCAGCACCCACAAGAGCAGCGAGCCCTCATGCGCGCCCCACACCGCGGCAAAGCGGTAGTACCAGGGCAGCGTGAGGTTCGAGTTGTCGGCCACGTACTGCACCGAAAAATCGAAGTGCATGAACGCCCACGCCAGGATGGCAAACGCCATCGTCACGAACACCGCTTGCCCCGCCGCTGCCGGTCGCGCCACTGCCATCAACGCGCGATTGCCGCGCCACGCGCCCCACAAGGGCAGCGTGCCCTGCGCAACTGCAAGCAGGAAGGCGAGCACCAGTGCAAGCTGGCCGAGTTCGGGGGTCATGGGGTTGGGCCGGGATTGGGAATTTGGGATATGGGATTCGTCAGAAGCATGGAGATTGCACGAGGTACAAGTTTTTAGGTCGGATTGAAAGGCGTGGAACCGGGCTTGTGGGAATACGGCTTTGCCAAATCTCTACTCTCGACTCCCCAATCCCGGCTTTCCGGCATGCGCCTTTGCCATGGCTTCCTTGAGTTCCTTGGGCATGTAGGTTTCGTCATGCTTGGCGAGCACTTCGGTGGCGACAAAGTGGTGGCCGTCCATGTGTCCGGTGGCGATCACCGACTGGTCGTCGCGGAACAGGTCGGGCAGGATGCCGGTGTATTCCACCGGCATCGCGCCGTCGGCATCGACCACGGTGAAGTGCACGTCGAGCGAAGTCTCGCTGCGCTTGATCGAGCCGGCCTTGACCATGCCGCCGAGCCGGAAGGTCTTGTAGCTGTGCGCCTGTCCGCCAAGCACCTGGCTCGGGGTGAACAGGTAATTCATGTTCTGCTGCAGCGCGTACACACCAACGCTGATGGCAAGCGCGCTGGCCACCACGATCACGGAGAGGATCGTGAGGCGACGTTTGCGGGAAGGGTTCATGGCCATAGTGATGCCTGTGAGGCTCAGGGCGACGACGGGGAAGAAGGCGGCTCGGCCGCGCGTACCGTGCGGGCGGCGTGGCGGGCGAGCCGTGCGCGCAGCTCGCGCAGGATACGGCGGCGACGCAGGCCCGGCGCCAGGCTGTCGGCGATGAGGATCGCGAAGAACAGTGCGTAGGCCGGCCACACATAGGCGCCGTAGCCGCCCATCGACAGGAACTCGTGCAGCGAGCTCATGGACGCGCCTCCGCATCGGCGATCTTGCGCACCCAGTCCTTGCCGCCTTCGAGGTCGAGCAGGTCGGTACGCGCGCGGGCGCACAGGCTGGCGGCGTAATAAAACTTGGTGGCGAGCGTGACGACCAGCAGCGGCCACAACATGTCCCACGCCATCTTGGAGTGGCCGAACACGTTGACCGTGCTGCCCTGGTGCAAGGTGTTCCACCACACCACCGAGAAATGCACGATCGGCACGTTGATGACGCCGATGATGGCCAGGAAGCTCGCCGCGCGGGCGCCTTGGCGGCGGTCTTCAAAGGCGTGGTACAGGCCGATCACGCCGAGGTAGAGAAACAGCAGCACCAGCTCGGAAGTGAGTCGGGCATCCCACGTCCACCAGGTACCCCACATCGGCTTGCCCCAGAGCGAACCGCTGGCCAGCGTGATGGCGGTGAACGCGGCGCCGATCGGCGCCGATTGCATGGCCACCACTTCGGCCAGTTTCAGGCGCCATATCAGCGCCACGAAGCCGGCCACGCCCATTACGGCGTAGATGAACATGCTCATCCACGCGCTGGGCACGTGGATGAAGATGATGCGGTAGGCGTCGCCCTGCTGGTAATCCGGCGGTGCCAGCACCAGCCCGCCGTACAGGCCGATGGCGCCGAGCAGCAGCGCCAGCGCCAGCGCCCACGGACGGATCGCGCCAGCGACGCGATAGAACGTCGGCGGCGAGGCGAGCTTGTGCATCCAGAGCGGAATCCAGGTCGACATGACTCACGAATCCAGGGCAATGCGCAGGGCCGCCGCGCAGGCAAGCGGCGCCAGCACCACGGTGAGGATGAAGGCGGCGGCCAGCCACGCGATCGGTGCCAGCCATGGCAAGCCCTGCTGGGCAGCGGCCACCGCGCCGGCCGCGAAGATCACCACGGGCACGCACAGCGGCAGCAACATCAAGGCCAGCAGCATACCAGAGCGCCGGGTGCCGGCCGTGAGCGCCACGAGTACGGCGCCGAGCAGGCTGAGCAGCGGCGTGGCAAACAGCAGCGCCAGCACCAGCGCCGGCATCGCCGCCGTTGGCAGGTGCAGCATGCCGGCCAGCACCGGCGCGATCACGATCAGCGGCAGCGCGGTGGTGAGCCAGTGCGCAAGAATTTTCATGCCCAGCAGCAGCGCCGGCGGTTGCGGCGCCAGCAGCAGTTGTTCGAGCGAGCCGTCCTCGATGTCGCTGGCAAACATGGCGTCGAGTGCCAGCAGCATGGCGAGCAGCACCGTGACCAACACCACGCCGCCCGCGATGCGTTGCAACAGTGCAAGGTCCGGCCCCAGCGCAAATGGAAACAGCACGGTGACGATCACCGCGTACAGCACCGGCATGGCAAGGTCGCCGCGTTGGCGCCATGCCAGCAGCAGATCCCGGCGCAGCATCGCCGCGCACGCCGTGGTCACCGTTGCGGGCACGCGCTCAGCCATGCAGGCGGATCCGCTGCGGCTCGCCGCCGTGGAAGTTCACCGTGCTGTGGCTGCTCACCAGGGCTGCGCCACCGCCAGTGAGATGGCTTTCCAACAGGCGATCGACCAGCGCGATGCCGTGACGGTCGAGGTTGGCGTACGGCTCGTCGAGCAGCCACAGGGTGGCGGGAAGCAACGGCAGGCGCGCCAGCGCGGCGCGCTTTTTCTGTCCGGCGGACAGCCGGCGCACCGGCTCGTCCTCATAGCCGGACAGGCCGACACGCATCAGGGCATCCGTGATCGACGGCTCCGCGCGTTGCCCATGCAAGCCGGTGGCAAACGCGAGGTTTTCGCGCGGGCTCAGGTCGAGTTTCTGCCCAAGCTGATGGCCAAGAAACACCAGGTCGCCGGCCACTGCGTCGCGCTGCCACGGCGCGCCGCGCCAGTGCAGCGTGCCCGCACTCACATGCAGCAGGCCGGCCAGGACGCGCAGCAAAGTGGTCTTGCCGCTGCCGTTGTCGCCTTCGATCAGCAGCAGCTCACCCGTGTGCAGGACAAAATCCAGCGGGGCGAACACCGGCTCGTCGCCGCGATGGAAGGTGAGCTGGCGGGCCTGGAGCAACGGCGTGGCGCAAACGGCGGTCATTGCTTCCATTTTCGGCAATTGTCCGCATGGCTGTCCATGCGGTGTGCTGTCGCTGGCCGTGCAGTGGGCGGTCAGTCGAGCACGCGCAGCGTCGCCGGACCGCTGGCCTCGCCATGTACGTAGGCCAGTTGACCGTGGGCGCGGGTCAGGGCGTCCAGCGCCGGCACGTCGAGCCCGGTCACGAACAGGCTCGGCTCGCTCCAGCCTGAGGTGCCCACGCCAATCGCCGGGTAGACGCGCGCGCCGGCTGCGTGGCCGATCTCGCCCAGCAACTGGCGCTGCGCTGCTTCGTTTTCCGCCGGCGGGCGCCGCCGGGCCTGCGGGTTCCACGCGGTGATGAACGCCCACGGCCCGGTGCCGACCGTCTGCGCGAGCGCTGCCGGCAGTGGCAGATCCACGCGGATGATTGCCCATGTCACTGGGTCGAGGCAGACGTGGTAGGTGGTGGCGCGAAACGCTTCGAGCAGGACTTCATCCATGGGTGAGTTCCGGCAACGGCTCCAACTGGGACTGGAATAGACGACAGGCGGCATCGAGATCGACCGCCGCCGGATCGGGAGTATCGCGCAGCAGCTGCTCGATCAGTACATCCTGCGCGTCGTTGCGGCGCTGCGCGTAGGCGTAGGGCAGGTGGGTGAAGGCCACCATGCGGTAGTGCGCCATGAAATGCCGCGGGATGCGCGGCTCCAGGCGCGCTTCGAGCGTGCGCTTGGCAAGATAGTGCGGGTCGGCCACCGCATCGCGCATCTCGATGTAATTGGCCAGCGACATCGCGGCGATGGCATCGGTGTTGGGCTTGCGCAGGCGCTGGAATTCCACGAACACCTCCGCGCTGGCATGCGGCTCGGCGGCCAGGAGATCGGCCAGCGTCACGGTGTCCTCGAAACCGCAATTCATGCCCTGGCCGTGGAACGGCACGATGGCGTGCGCGGCGTCGCCAACCAGCAGCGCGCGGTGATCCAGATGCCAGCGGTCGAGATACAGCGTGGCCAGCGTGCCCATCGGGTGGCCCGCCCAGTCGGCGTCGAAATCGGGGATCAATGGCAACAGGCCGGGGAACTCGCCAGCGAAAAACGCGCGGGCAGCGGCAACGTCGGGCAGGCTCTCGAAACTCGGGTACGCGCCCTTGCCCGGCAAAAACAGGGTAACGGTGAAACTGCCTTCCGCATTGGGCAGCGCGATGCACATGTAATGCCCGCGCGGCCAGATGTGCAGCGCGTTCGGCTCCAGCGCAAAGTTGCCGTGCGCAGCGGCCGGCTGCGCGCCGCGCGGCCATGTCGCGATGGGCGGAATCTCCAACTCCTTGTAGCCGTGGCCGAGCGGCTCCACGCGTTCGCCCAGCGGCGTGTGCAGCGCCATCGCCGCACGCAGTGCGGAACCCGCGCCATCGGCGCCGATCAGCAGCCCGGCGTCGTGCTCGCGCGTCGTGCCATGCGCATCGGCCAGCCGGATGCGGCCGCGCTCCAAATCCGCGCCGACCAGTTCCGCGTCAAAGTGCAACCGCACGCCGACCGCTTCGGCCGCATCCAGCAACAAACGATTGAGCGCGTTGCGCGAGGCCGACCAGATCACTTCGCCGTCGTCCACGCCATAGCGCTGCAATACACAGTGCTGCGCGCCGTCGTGCACCATCCGCCCGCGCATCATCACGGCGCGCCCCAGCACCGTCTCGGCCAGGTCGGTGGTGCGCAATGCCTGCAGCCCGCGTTCGGCCAGCGCCAGGTTGATCGAGCGCCCTTCGGCCAGCGCGGCGCGGCGCGGGTCGCGCCGTTTCTCGAATACCTCTACCGCAAAGCCGCGTTGCGCCAGCCGCCGCGCCAACAAGGCGCCAACCAGCCCGCCGCCGATCAGGGTGATTTGGGGAAGCTGCCGCATGCCGCCTACCGTTTGGACGAAACCGCCATTGTTGCCCAGGTGCGGGGCGCCGCACATCCACCGTGGGTCGGGTTCAGTCCAACGGCGGTCGGCAGAAGCCTGTACTGGGGACGCACTCAGAAACTCATGAAATACCCGCCATTCACCGGCAGGTTGACGCCGGTGAGATAGCCGGCGTCGTCGGCGGTGAGGAAGGCGACGGCGCGGGCGATGTCGGCGGGCTGGCCGAGGCGGCCGACGGGGATGCCGGCGAGGATCTGCGCCCGGATCTCGGCCGGTACGGCGGCAACCATGGGAGTGTCGCAGTAGCCGGGCGAGACGGTGTTGACGGTAACGTTCTTGCGCGCACCCTCGCGCGCCAGTGCCATGGTGAACCCGTGCACGGCGGCCTTGGCCGCGGAGTAGTTGGTCTGGCCGAACTGGCCGGTCTGGCCGTTGACCGAGCTGATGTTGACGATGCGGCCAAAGCCGCGTGTCGTCATGCCGTCGATCGCGGCGTGGCAGGTGTTGAACACGCCGTCGAGGTTGACCCGCATCAGCTCGTGCCATTGCGCGGCGGTCATCTTGCGCAGGCTGGCGTCGCGGGTGATGCCGGCGGCGTTGACCAGGATGTCGACGCTGCCATGCTCGCCTTCCAGCGTTGCCATGGCGGCGGCGCAGGCCGCGTGGTCGCTGACATCCAGCTCGCGATAGACGATGGTGGCGCCGAACTCGGCGGTGGCGGCGCGAAAGGCGGCCAGGCGCTCGGGCTTGGCCGGCAGGTCGGCGGCCACGACGAGGCGCCCGGCGGCGGCCAGCTGGCGACAGATTTCCGTGCCCAGCCCGCCGATGCCGCCGGTGACCAGGGCAAGGCGCGGCGCGGCGTGGTTGCCGGTCGGATTCATGGCGAATGCTCCAACGTGACGCGCCGCTTCGAGAGCGGCGCGTGGAAAGGGGTGCTGCGGGAAAGGGGTCAGCCGACTTTCTTGTTGCCGGAGCGGCCCGTGCCTTGCGGGTGCATTTGCGCGGCGGCATCCAGCATGCCGCGCTGCATCGACTTCCAGGCATCCATGTTGCGCTCGGTCAGGTCATTCAGCATGGTCCACGGCGTCTGGCCCATGAGGCTGTTGAGCTGGGTGCGGAACTGCTGCTGCTGATCCAGGAACACCTGCAGGCTGCGCTCCAGGTAAGGCCCCATGAAACCCTGCAGCGAATCGCCATAGAAGCGGATGATCTGGCTGAGCAGGCGCGGCGACAACATCGGCTGCCCCTGTTCCTCGTGCTCGGAGATGATCTGCAGCAGCACGGAACGGGTGAGATCCTCGCCGCTCTTGGCATCGCGAACCTCGAAGTCCTCGTTGTCCAGCACCAGCTGGCGCACCTCTTCCAGTGTGATGTAGCTGGAGATCTCGGTGTCGTAGAGCCGACGGTTCGGGTACTTCTTGATGGTGCGTTTGGATTGGGTCATGGCGCGACGGTAGCAGAGGATATTGCGCCGCACCAGTAGACCACTGGTATGCACCCGGTGGAATTGGTCTTGTCGTTGATGACAGCCAGTGCGCCGATCCGCACCGGTGGTCTGCAGCAAAATCAGTGCCCGACCGCTCCCCCGGCACTGCCAAACGGTGGCCGTGCGAACCACAGGATGGGAATCAGCAGCAAAAACAGGATGGCGCAGCCATAGAACACGTCGTTGACGCCGAGCGTAAGCGATTCGCGCTGGATCAACTGGTCGATCAGCCCGAGGCTTTGTTGCTGCGGCATGCCGTGCTGCGTCAGGCCCTGCAGAAAGCCGGTGGCCGCTGGGTGGCCGGGGCTGATGTATTCGGTCAGCGTCGCGTGGTGCAGCTCGCTGCGGTGCTGCCACAGGGTCACCGTGACCGCGGTCGACATGCTCGAACCGATGGTGCGGCAGAAATTGGCCAGCCCCGAGGCGTTGGCGAACTCCGAAGCCGGCAACCCGGCGAGGTAGACCTGGTTCAGCGGAATGAAGAAGCACGGGATGGCCAGCCCCATCACGAACGGCGGCAGCACCAGCTTGGCGAATGAGGCGTTGCTGTCGAACGTGGAAAGCCAGTACGCGGTGCCGGCAAACACGACGAAGGCGAAAGTCACCACCGCGCGCAGTTCGAGCCGGTCCATGTTCTTGCCGATGATTGGCGCCAGCACGAACGCCAGCACGCCGATCGGTGCGGTGGCCAGCCCGGCCCAGGTGGCGGTGTAGCCAAGGTCCACCTGCAGCCACAACGGAAACACCACGTTGATGCCGAAGAACGCAAACATGCCGGCGGTGAGCGCCAGCACGCCGACGGTGAAATTGCGCTGCTTGAACAGCGAGAGATCCACCACCGGGTGCTTGGCGTGGATTTCCCACACCACCAGAAAGGTGAGGCACACCAGGGCGACCACGCCGAGCGTCACGATCATCGGCGAGGCGAACCAGTCGTGGTCGTTGCCGTGGTCGAGCATGAATTGCAGGCTGCCCACGCCAAAGATGAGCAGCGCCAGGCCGACCATGTCGATCGGCGCTTTCGCCGTGCGCGTTTCGCGTTTGCGCAGGATGCCCCAGGTCACCACGGCCGCCGCCGCACCCACCGGCAGGTTGATGAAGAAAATCCATGGCCACGAAAAGTTGTCGGCCAGCCAGCCGCCGAGGATGGGGCCGAAGATCGGCGCCACCACCACCGTCATCGCCCACAGCGCCAGCGCCATGCCTTGTTTGGCCGCCGGGTAGTTGGACAGCAGCAAGGCCAGTGACAACGCCACCATCGGCCCGGAACCGGCACCTTGCAGCAGCCGGAACGCCACCAGCATCGGCATCGAGCTGGCCAGCCCGCACAGCATCGAAAACACCACGAACAGCAGCACCGAGGTGACGAAGGTGTGCACTTCGCCAAAGCGGCGCGCCAGCCAGCCGGTCAAGGGCTGCATGATCGCGCTGGCCAGGGCGTAGGAGCTGATCGCCCAGGTGCCTTCGTTCGGGCTGACGCCGAGGCTGCCGGCGATGTGCGGCACAGCCACGTTGACGATCGTCATGTCCAGTACCTCCATGAAGGTACTGAACGCCACGGCGACGGTGAGTAGCGCGAGCACGCCGCCTTGCAGCGGCGCCAGGGGCGCGGGGGTCTCCGGTGGAGTGCTCATGGGAAGCTCAACGTGCCCTGGCCGCAGGGCCGAGGTTGGCGGCAATGATCTGGTCGGCTTCGGCATCGGCCGCGTGGGCGACGTGGTCATAGACCGACGTTTCCGCGGCCGGGCGCGCGGGGCCGGCGGCGAGCAGCTTGCCGTCGGTGTGGCGGATATCCACCGTCACGGCGGCGGAAAGCCCCACGCGCAACGGATGCGCATCGAGTTGCCGATTGTCCAGCGCGATGCGCACCGGCACGCGCTGCACCACCTTGATCCAGTTGCCGGTGGCGTTCTGCGCCGGCAGCAACGAGAACACGCTGCCGGTGCCGGCCCCGAGGCCGACCACTTTGCCGCGATAGCTCACCCGGTCACCATATAGATCGGTGGTGATGGTGGCTGGCTGGCCGATGCGAATGTGGCGCAGCTGGTTTTCCTTGAAGTTGGCGTCCACCCACAAGTCGTGCAGCGGCACCACGCTCAGCAGCGGCTGGCCGGGGGCGATGCTGGCGCCGAGTTGCACGCTGCGTTCGGCCACATAGCCGGCTACCGGGGCGACGATGGTATTGCGCTGAGCGGCGATCCACGCCGCGCGGAAAGTCGCGCGCGCCTGTGCCACCAGCGGGTTGTCGGCCACGGCGGTGCCGGCAATCGCCGCGTGGGCTGCCTGGGCCTGGGCCTGCGCGGCGGCGAACGCCGCTTGCGCACCGGCCACGGCGTCGCGCAGGTGCTGCACGATTTCCGGCGATTCCGCCTGCGCCGCCACCAGCGGCAAGTGGCGCTTGAGGTCCGCCTGCGCCTTGTCCAGTTCCACCTTGCGCGCGGCGACCGCCGCATCGGCGCCGGCGGCGCTATCGGTTTGTCCGCGCACCTGGCGCACCGCCAGCGCCAACGCACTGGCGGCCTGCCGCAGGCGCACGTCGGCATCGGTCGGATCGAGCCGCACCAGCGGCTCACCAGCCGTCACGTGCTGCGTATCGTCGGCCAGCACGGCGATCACGGTGCCGGGCACCTGCGCCGAGATCGCCACCACGTTGCCGCCGACGTAGGCGTTGTCGGTTTGCTCGCGCACCGAAAACACCAGCTTCCACAGTGCAAACCAGATCACGGCGATAAGCAGGAAGATGGTGGCGACGAGCAACAGCGTGCGGCGGCGCTTGGCCGGGTCTTTCGCGGCCAGCCCGCTGTCGCGGGCGTCGGCGGTGGCAGGGGTATCGCTCATGGCTTTTGGCTCCGGGCCGGATGCGGGGTGGCGACCGGCGGCATGCGGTAACCGCCGCCGAGGGCCTGGATGAGGGCAAGATCAGTCGTCAGCGCCTGCGCATGCAAGGCCACGGCCTGATCTTGTTGTTGCAGGAGTTGCGCGCGGCTGGCGAGGCTTTCGCGGGCGTCGCGTACGCCTTGGCGCAACCGCGCTTGCGCATTCGCATACAGGCGTTCGCCAGCGGCCACCTGTGCCTGTTGTTGCGCGCGGCGGGTGGCAAGCTGCTGCGCCGCCAGCGCCTGGCTGCCGGCTTCGCGTGCGGCGTGGAATACCGCGGCGTCATATTGCGCCACGGCGGCGTCCAGTTGCGCACGGCTGATGCCGTGTGCCGCCTTGAGCTGGCCGCCTTCGAAGATCGGCAGGTGTAAGGCCGGGGTGATGCCAAACACGCGGCTGCCGGGTTCGAACACGTTGCCGAGGCTGCCGCCGCCGTGGCCACCGAACAGCGCGGGCGTGCCCTGGTTGGTGCTCGACAAACCGGCCAGCGCGGTAAGGCTGAAATCCGGGAAGAACTGCGCGCGCGCGGCATCGGTCTGGCGCAACGCGGCTTCGACCTGCCAGCGGCTGGCCGCGATGTCCGGACGGCGTGCAGCCAGGTCGATGCTGGCGTCCGCGGGCAATTGTGCATTCACCATCGGCAAGGCGCGCGGTGTCAGCGGCGGCAATGCCGACGGGGCGACGCCCAGCAACGCGGCGAGGGCAAGCTTGCGGATCTCGGCGGAACTGCGCAGTGCGGTCTGCGCCTGCTGCGCGGCGGCAACGCGAGTATTGGCTTCGAGCGCGCTGTCCGGCAAGTCGACCCCGCGTGTCACCCGCAATTGCGCCAGCTTTTGCAGTTGCTGCTGGGTGCCCAGGGCTTGCGTCACCAGCGTCAATCGCGCCTCGTCCGCCAACCAGCCGAAATACGCATCGGCCACGGCGTGCTGGATCGCAAGTGCCGCCGCGCTGCGTTGCGCGGCGGCGGCGCGGGCCTGGTCGCGCGCGCTGTCGACGCGGGCGCGGTGCTTGCCCCACCAGTCGAAGTCGTAGCGAAACTGCACGCCAAGGTCGGCCTGGTTGTACCAGCTGAAGCCGACCAGCTGCGGCGGCATCAGGCCGTGTTCGCTCATGCGCTGGCGACTGACTTGCGCGCTGCCGTCGATACGCAGGCCGGCCTGCGCCGCCGCAAGCCGCACCGATTGTTCAGCGCCCGTCACCCGCGCCTCGGCCAGCGCGAGATCGGGCGATTGCCGCAACGCGGCGCTCATCAAGGTATCGAGCTGCGGGTCCGCGTAGGCGCGCCACCAGTCGGCTACAGGCCAGTGGCTGCCGGTTGGCACCGGCAGGCCGGCCAGCGGCGCCTCGGGTTGCAGGTGTGGTGGCGCGACTTTGGGCGGGGCGAACGCGCAACTGGCGACCAGCAGCGCCAGCGCCGGCATGGCGACGATCCGCAAGCGGGGGGAGGTCATCGGAAATCCTTCAGGTCGTCTTGCCGGTTTCGGCGCGGTCGAGGTTGCCGGCAAGCTTGCGCAGCAGGCGATCCAGCGTGCGCCGTTCGCCGATGCTGAAACCCGCGAACATGGCTTCCACGCGGGGGAACATCGGCGGCAGCAGCTTTTGCACGAACCGGCGTCCGGCGGCGTTGATGCGAACAACCACTTGGCGGCGGTCGCTGCGGCTGGTGCCGCGCGTGATGAGCCCGCGCGCGGCCAGCGCGTTGCCGATGCGCGTCATGTTGGTGGTGCCCTGCGAGGTGAAGTCGCACAACTCGCCGGGTGTCGAGCTGCCTTCAGGGCAGCTGTACAGCACCATCAGCGTGAGGAACTCGCTGTGGTTCAATCGGTGCGGCTTGAGCTCATCGGCCAGCGCCGCATCCATGCGCTCGTCGACCAGCAACAGCAGACGGTACAACGCCGCCGGCCCGGCGGGAAAACCGGGGATGGCGGCGTGCAGTTGCGCGATGCCTTCGTCCAGGCGGGCGATGTGTTCGACCAAGCCAACCATTTCACCAGCCAGTAGTTCAGTAATGAACCAAAGTGTGATGGGGTCGGAGGGCGTGGCGCAAGTGTCAAATGCCGATGGTTGGCAGCGAGAACAGCTGGCGGGTGTTGGCGCTGGTGGCGGCGGCGAGAGATTCCGGTGGTTCGCCGCGTAGCGCAGCGACCGTGTGCAGCACTTCGGCGACGAACGCGGGTTCGTTGCGCCCGCCGCGGTGGTTCACACCGGGTTGGTCGGGTGCGTCGCTTTCCAGCAGCAGTTGTTCGATCGGCAGACCGGCCACGATGCGCCGCAGGCGTTGCGCGCGCGGGTAAGTGACCACGCCGCCGATGCCGAGCCGAAAACCCAATTGCCACAATTGCCGCGCCTGCTCCGCGCTGCCGGAAAAACTGTGCACCACGCCGCGGATGCCGGGGTGGCGGCGCAACGTGAGGATGACCTCTTCGAGTGCTTGCCGGGCATGCACGATGACTGGCAGCCCGCGCGCGCGCGCCAGGGCGAGCTGTTCGTCGAAGCATCGGCGTTGCAGGCTGGCATCGGGCTCGGCGGTGTGAAAATCGAGCCCGATCTCGCCAATCGCCACGACGGCGTGCGTGGCACACCATGGGTCCAGCAGTTGCGTATCGCCTGCGGTATCGCGGGCGATAAACAATGGATGAATGCCGAAGGCGGCGAAGCAGCGCTGTGGAGTGCGGGCGCACAGTGCATGGATGCGCGGCCAGCTTGCCCGATCCACGGCGGGAATGATCAGCTGTCGGACGCTTGCGGCTTCCGCACGTGCCAGCACTGCATCGCGATCATGGTCGAACGCGCGGTGATCGAGATGTACGTGACTGTCGATGAGCACGGTGTGATCGGGTTCCGGCTTTGTGCGACGGCAGGCGGCTTCGTGCCAAAGGTGAGAAGTGTACTGGCGGCAGTCTAGGTACTATTCAGATAGTCGTGTGTTCAATGGCAATGAGGCCGCGTACGGCGTACAAGATAAGTCGCACGGCCGCCTACTTGACAGAGGAGATTCGCGATGAACAGGTTGATGGTCAACGCACTCAATGTGGCAATCGCGGCGGCGCTGGCCGTCGGCTTGTCCGCATGCAATCGCAGCGCCGATGCCGGCATCCAGCCGGGGGCCGAGGCCGGTGCGGCGGCGCCCACCACGGTTCCTGCGACCGAGCCGGCACCTCCGGCTGGCCCGCAGTACGCCAAGGTGGTCAGCGTCACGCCGGTACGTTCCAGCTCGAGTACGCCGCGTCAGGTCTGCCGGGACGAGGTGGTGAACCACGCTGCGCCGCCGAAGGATCAGCACAACATCGCCGGTACCGCGATTGGTGCCATTGCCGGCGGCCTGCTTGGCAACCAGATTGGTGGCGGCAAGGGGCGGACGCTGGCCACGGTGGCCGGTGCAGTAGGCGGCGGCTATGCAGGCAACCGCATCGAGAACTCGCACCATCAGGCGCAGGTCACCTCGACGGTGGAGCGTCGCTGCAGCACCGTCACCGATACCAAGAACAGGGTCGTCGGCTACGACGTGCAGTACGTGTACAACGGCGTGACGCGCACCACGCGCATGGACCACGATCCGGGCGATCGCGTGCAGGTGCAGGAAGGCGTCTCGGTGGTGAGCGACGCGCGCTGAGAAGTTCCGGCCGTTTGGACGTATGGATGTCCATACAAGAAAAGGCCCTCGCAGGAGGGCCTTTTCATTTGCAGGTGTTGCCGGTTCAGTTCACTGCATAGAACGTGTGGTCGCCGATGGTAAGCGCCGGCTTGCGGTATGACCACGAAGGGTTCAAGGCAACGGTGGCGAAATGATCGGCGTGGGGTACCACGATGCGGCGTTTGTTGGCCGGTAGTTGCCAGTCGTGAATGGTGCGCCCGGCAATTTCCCATGCTTTGTGGAAGGCCGACAGGTTGGTGATTTCAAACGAACCCGGCGTGGTGGTGGTGGCGAATTGACGCGGTGCCATGACCACCTCGCATACGGTGTCGCCCCAGCGGCCGCGTTCGCGGCGGCGCATTGCCACTTCGGCCACGGCCATCTGGCCGATCGGCGGTTGGCTGCGTGCTTCGAGGTACACCGTGGTTGCCAGGCAAGCCTGGTTGGCAACCGGCTGGGGCATCAACGAAGTCAGCCACAACAACATCGAAAGTCTCATTGTCTGCCTCCAGCGTGCTGTACGCGCTGGCGATGCAAAGCCAGACACGCCGTTGCGGTGGACGGGCGGGCAGTCCGTTTCCACCTGGATGAACCGGCGGCCGAAACCTGGGGCCGTACGGCTGCCACGGGATTGTGGCGATCGCACGACATCGTTGGTGCCGGGCGAGGTTGACGTTGCACGGCCGGTGTTGCGGCATCGATGCCGCAAGGCCTGCAACAGTTGCCGCACTCAGTGCGGGTATTCCATCCGGTGGGGCCGGGTCGCGCCGATGCGGAAACTTCCGGTTCGTCGCGTGTTTCAGCAGCCGTGGGTGGCGGATGCCGCGATATGGAGGTGGCAGGAGACTAACCATGGTTTTTTGGCACCGCAAGTGCCGGGCACATTTGGCGGCCACCAAAATTCAGCCAGTGGCGCAGGAACCTGAATGTGCATTCAGGTGTGAATTTTGGAAGCAATCGGCACGTGGCCGGTGCAAAACTCGGTCTGCAATGCGAACAGATTATTTATACGTATAAACGTTTAAACGGCTAATACTTGAGATGCGTCGGAAGACGACTCCTGGAAGGTGCCACGGGTTGCGCAGTGGGTCGTCACCTGGCGTGGGGACAACGGCCACCCGTGTATGCGGCCCGTGCTTTGCCGCCATGCGCGGGCTGGCTTCGGCACTGCCGCATGTGCGCCGCAGTCGCGTTGTCGTCGGCGCCGCCGAAGCACCGCATACGGTCGGCGTCAAGGTTGTGCGATATGATGCCGCGTACTAACCTTCGGCGGCTGGCAGAAAGACCATGACTGATACGAAGCAATCCGACGAATCCAAGCCTGAAGAAACGACTGGCGGGATGGCGGCCACACCCGGAAAAGGGGCGGTGTCGTGGGACAAGGTCGAGAAGGATGAGCTCGAACCGACCCGCTACGGGGATTGGGAAAAGAACGGACGTTGCGTCGACTTTTGATGCGTCGTGTCGCGGCGGCGTTCGTTGTTCGGGAGCTGCTGTCTGGTACTGCCTTTTCAGCGATTCCACCCAAGGATAGCCGTCATGACCGATAGACCGCGCCCGCTTTCCCCCCACTTGCAGGTGTATCGCTGGCAGATACAGATGGTGACATCCATCCTGCATCGGGCCACGGGCATTGCCTTGGCAGTGGGCACCTTGTTGGTGGTGTGGGGCATCTTGGCACTGGCCACCAGCGAATCCGCATTTGAGACGTTCAAGTCGTGCATCGGCAACCCGATCGGCGTCATTCTGCTGGTGGGCTGGAGCTGGTCGCTGACCTTTCACTTGTGCAACGGCATTCGCCACCTGGTGCAGGACTCCGGCGCGGGCTTCCAGATTTCGCAATTCGTCCGCTCCAGCTGGCTGGCGGTGATCGGCAGCGTCGTGTTTCTGGTGGTCATCTGGGCCTATGTGCTCCTGGTTGGAGGTGCGGCATGACGCTTCGTGTGGGGACCGACGATGTGCGCGGCATGCTGCGCGATCCGATGAAACACGCACGCGGCCTGGGCTCGGCTCAGGCAGGCGTCGGTCACTGGTGGGTGCAGCGACTGACGGCGGGTGCCCTGATCCTGCTCGGCGGGTGGTTCGTCATCACCGTGCTCAGCCTGTTGCATGCCGATTACGCGATGGCGCACGCCACCGTGGCCAAGCCGTGGAACGCGCTGCTGCTGATCCTGTTCATCGTTACCGCGTTCTGGCATGCGGTGCTTGGTTTGCAGGTGGTACTGGAAGACTACGTGCACACCCGCTGGAAAGAGGTGGCCGCGATGGTTGCCATCAAGTTCGTTGCCGTGCTTGCCGCGACGGCGGCGGTGCTGGCTGTGCTGCGCATCGCTTTGGGAGTCTGAGACGTGGAAAGCTACAAGATCCAGCAGCACAAATACGACGTGGTGGTGGTCGGAGCCGGTGGCGCCGGCTTGCGTGCCACTTTCGGCCTGGCCGAAAAAGGCCTGCGCGCGGCTTGCATCTCCAAAGTGTTCCCGACCCGCTCGCACACGGTGGCGGCGCAAGGCGGCATTGCCGCCGCGCTCGGCAACATGGGCGAGGACGATTGGCGTTTCCACTTCTACGATACCGTCAAGGGTGGCGACTGGCTCGGCGATCAGGATGCGGTCGAGTTCATGTGCAAGAACGCACCGCAGGCGGTGATCGAGCTGGAACACTACGGCGTACCGTTCTCGCGCACCGAGGATGGCCACATCTACCAGCGGCCGTTCGGCGGCATGACCACCCATTACGGCCAAGGCACGGCGCAGCGCACTTGCGCGGCGGCCGACCGCACCGGTCACGCGATCCTGCACACGCTCTACCAGCAGGCCATCGCACATGACGCGACGTTCTTCGTCGAGTATTTCGCCACCGACCTCATCTTTGACGAGGAAGGCACTTGCCTTGGCGTGCTGGCGCTCGACATGAACGCCGGCGAGCTGCATTTCTTCCGCGGCCACGCGACGGTGATGGCAACCGGCGGCTACGGCCGCGCCTACTTCAGCTGCACTTCGGCGCATACCTGCACCGGTGACGGCGGCGGCATGGTGCTGCGCGCGGGGCTGGCGCTGCAGGATCTGGAGTTTGTCCAGTTCCACCCGACCGGCATTTACGGGGCGGGTTGCCTGATCACCGAAGGCGTGCGCGGCGAGGGCGGTTTCCTCACCAACGACAAGGGCGAGCGCTTCATGGAGCGCTATGCGCCGCACGCGAAGGATCTCGCCTCGCGCGATGTCGTCAGCCGCGCGATCACGATCGAGATCCGCGAGGGCCGCGGCGTCGGGGCGCACAAGGACCACGTGTTCCTGAACCTGATGCATCTCGGCCCCGAAGTCATCCACGAGCGCCTGCCCGGCATTTCCGAGTCGGCGCGCATCTTCGCCGGCGTCGACGTGACCAAGGCACCGATCCCGGTGTTGCCGACGGTGCATTACTGCATGGGCGGCATTCCCACCAACTATCACGGCGAAGTGGTGCAGAAGCGCGGCGACGACGTCGACGCCATCGTGCCGGGGCTGTTCGCCATCGGCGAAGCGGCTTGCGTGTCGGTGCATGGCGGCAACCGGCTGGGCTCCAACTCGCTGCTCGACCTGGTGGTGTTCGGCCGCGCCTGCGCCGACCGCCTGGCCGAGATCATCAAGCCGAACACCCCGCACAAGGATCTGCCGGCCAGCATCCTGGACAAGGCGCTCGATCGTTTCGACAAGATCCGCAATGCCAACGGCGAGCTGGCTACCGCGCAGATCCGCACCAAGATGCAGCGCACCATGCAGAACGACGCCGCAGTGTTTCGTACGGCCGAAACGCTCAAAGAGGGCTGCGGCAAGATCGACGAGGTGTACGACTCGTTCAAGCAGGTCAAGATCACCGACCGCTCGCTGGTGTGGAACACCGACCTGATCGAGACCTTCGAGCTGGCCAACCTGCTCGAGCAGGCAGTGGGCACCATGCATTCGGCCGAGCAGCGCCCGGAAAGCCGCGGCGCGCATGCGCGCGAGGATTTCCCCGATCGCAACGATGCCGAGTGGCTTCGGCACACCTTGGTCAAGGTCGACGACAACGGCAAGACCAGCTTCGATTACCGCCCGGTGCACATGTACACCCTGACCGATGAGGTCGAGATGGTGCAGCCGAAGAAACGCGTTTACTGACCTGGATTGGAGAACTGTAATGGGAGAGTTTGCGTTACCCAAGAATTCCAAGATCCAACCGGGCAAGCATTATCCGGCGAAGAATCCGAAGAAGCCGCGCAACTTCCGGGTGTATCGCTGGAACCCGGACAACGACGAGAATCCGCGCGTTGACACGTTTGAAGTGGATCTCGACGACTGCGGACCGATGGTTCTGGACGCGCTGCTGAAGATCAAGAACGAAGTCGATTCCACGCTGACCATTCGTCGCAGCTGCCGCGAAGGCGTGTGCGGTTCGTGCGCGATGAACATCAACGGCACGAATACGCTGGCCTGCATTTGCGCGATCGACCGCCTGAAGGACGGCGACGTCAAGATTTATCCGCTGCCGCACATGCCGGTGGTCAAGGATCTGGTGCCCGACCTCACCCACTTCTATGCGCAATACGCCTCGATCAAGCCGTGGCTGCGCACCCAGAGCGCGGCACCGGACAAGGAACGCCTGCAGTCGCCGGAGGATCGCAAGAAACTTGACGGTTTGTACGAGTGCATCCTGTGCGCGTGCTGCTCGACCAGCTGCCCCAGCTATTGGTGGAACGGCGACAAGTATCTGGGCCCGGCGATCCTGCTGCAGGCATACCGCTGGATCGTCGACAGCCGCGACGAGTCCACTGGCGAGCGTCTGGACGATCTCGAAGATCCGTTCAAACTGTACCGTTGCCACACCATCATGAACTGCACCCGCACCTGCCCGAAGGGTTTGAACCCGGCCAAGGCAATTGCGGACATCAAGAAGTTGATGGTGGCCCGGCGTTCGGCGTGATTGCTGCCGACGTCATGGCTACGATGCAACAGGCCGCTACTCGCGGCCTGTTGCGTTCTTGTCGCCGGTATTGATGAAAACGAGGCAACACCGTGGATGAAGCCTGCTTGAAACGTATCCGCTGGCGCTTGCGCCGTGGCACGCTGGAACTCGACGCCATGCTCGGAGATTGGTTCGAGCATGTGTTTCCAGGCGCCGATTCCGCCTTGCAGGAAGCGTTTGACGCCTTGCTCGACGAGCAGGACCCCCTGGTCTGGGATTGGCTGATGGGCCATGCACGCGCGCCGCGCGCCGATTGGCAGGTGATCATTGATGACATCCGCACCCGCCATCGGCTTTGACTATCGGCCGTCGTGCTGGATGACGACGGCGCTCGCGTCGATTGGCGGGGCAACAGCGGTGGCGGTGCTGATGAGTGGCGCGCCGGCCTGGGCGCGTATCGCGACGGTAGCGGTGGTCCTGGCGTGCGTGTGGCGTGCGGCGTTGGTTTGGACGCGCGGGCGCGTGTGGCAGGTGGGTTGTGATGCCGCCGGCCAATGGCAATTGCACTTGCGCGATGAGGGCGAAACCGCGGCCGTACTGGCCGGCTTTCGGGTGTTTGGCCCGTGCATCCTGCTGCGTTTCAAGCTGGCTGTGCACGGTGAGCTGGCGCTGCTGCTGACGCCGGACAATAGCGATGCGGACCTGCGTCGCCGCCTGCGCATGCGTCTGGCGGCGCTCGATCTGTCCGCCGCGCTGCCGCGTATCTGAATCGCTGGTCGCCGGCGGCGGTAGCGTTGCGGGCAAAGAGTGCCGCGATGCCGGATAATCACCAACTTTGCCGCGCATGATGTGCGGCGTCTGCCGGCAGCCTTCATGTTTCGACCGCTCGAACTTTTCATCGGCCTGCGCTACACCCGCGCCAAGCGCCGCAACCAGTTCATTTCGTTCATTTCAGCGGTGTCGATCACCTGCATCTCGATCAGCGTGATCGCGCTCATTACCGTCATGAGCGTGATGAACGGGTTCGACTACCAGATGAAAACCCGCATCCTCGGCGGCATTTCGCACGCGACGATTTCGGGCATTGGCGAAAGCATGCCCGATTGGCGCAACGCGTTGCGGATTGCGCATGCCGATCCGCACGTGAAGGGCGCGGCGCCGTACGTGGAAATTCAGGGTTTGCTGCAAGGCCGCGCGCCGTCGGCGGCCATGGTGCGCGGCATTGATCCCAAGCTCGAACCCGCGGTGGTCGACATCGGCAAGCACATGGTGCACGGCTCGCTCGCTGCGCTGACGCCGGGCAGCTGGAACATCGTGCTGGGGCAGGATCTCGCCAACCAGCTTGGCGTTGGCGTCGGCGACCAGGTGGTGATGGCGGTGCCGGAGTTTCGCGCGACGCCGTTTGGCGGGGTGCCGCGCATGCGCGGTTTCCACGTGGTGGGTACCTTCACCATGGGCATCGAGCAATTCGACTCCGGCCTGGCGATGGTCAACATGCAGGATGCGGAAAAGCTCGCGAGCCAATCCGGCCCGACCGGCATCCGGCTGAAGCTCGACGACTTGTTCAACGCGCGGCCGGTGGCGCGCGCGCTGGCCAACCAGCTCGGGCAGGTCTACCAGGTGCAAACCTGGGAGCAGACCAACACCAACCTGTTCTCCGCGATCTCGATGGAAAAGAAGGTGATGGGTGTGATCCTGTCGCTGATCGTGCTGGTGGCCGTCATCAACCTCATTTCGATGCTGATGATGCTGGTGACCGACAAGCAGGCCGATATCGCGATCCTGCGCACGCTGGGCATGACGCCGCGCAGCGTGATGGGCGTGTTCATGGTGCAAGGCCTGCTGGTGGGATTGGTGGGGATTGCCATCGGCGTGGGCCTGGGCTCGCTCTTGTCGTGGCAATTGCCGGGCATCGTCAAGGTAATCGAGCACATTTTCCACGTGCAGTTTTTGTCGCCGGACGTCTACTACATCAGCGAAGTACCGAGCCGGTTGGAGCTGGGCGACGTCGTTTGGGTGTCGCTGGTGACCTTTGCGTTTTCGCTGCTGGCGACGCTCTACCCCGCGTGGCGCGCCTCGCGCACGCAGCCGGCGCAGGCGCTGCGTTATGAGTGAGCACAAACCGATGGCGAAAACCGATTGCGTGCTGCGCGCGAGCCGCGTGGCCAAGACCTATACCGAGAGCGGCTTGAACACCGCCGTGCTCACCGATGTGAGCTTCGAGCTTGCGCGCGGCCAGACGATGGCCATCGTCGGCCAATCCGGCTCGGGCAAGAGCACGCTGCTGCACATCCTGGGCGGGCTCGACACCTTGAGCTCCGGCGAGGTGGAGGTCGACGGCCATCACCTTTCCGCACTGTCGGATGCCGAGCGTGGCCGGGTACGCAATCGCGCGCTGGGTTTCGTCTATCAGTTCCATCACTTGCTGCCCGAGTTCACGGCGCTGGAAAACGTGTGCATGCCGCTGCTCATTCGCGGCACCGGCATTGCCGAGGCGCAGCGGCAATCGCATGCCCTGCTCGAACGCGTGGGACTGGGCGCGCGCATCGACCACAAGCCGGCCGAGCTTTCCGGTGGGGAGCGCCAGCGTTGTGCAGTGGCGCGTGCGCTGGTGACCCGGCCCGCGTGCGTACTGGGTGATGAACCCACCGGCAACCTCGACGAAGGCAACGCCACGCAGGTGTACGAGTTGATGCTGGAGTTGAACCGCGAAGTCGGCACCAGCTTCGTCCTCGTCACCCACGACCATCGGCTCGCTGCGCGCATGGATCGCACGCTGGTGCTGCACGGCGGCGTGCTGCGCGAAAAGGCCCACGACTGACGCGGGCTGCGCCTACGCGGTTTTCATCCTGCCGGCTGACCGCCACGGGTTAGCCTCGAACTCCGGTTGGTACCGACGGGGAGCGGTATGCGGGGCAGGGTGGCGGGATGGATCGAAGCCGGCGCCGTCGCGCCGGTGGCGCTGGTGGGCGCGTTGTCGGTGCAATGGTTGCCGCGGTTGCCACCGCACTGGGTCATGCTCGCCACGTGTACGGCGCTGGTTCCCGCCGTGGCGCTGGCACGACGGCGTGGGTGGTGCCTCTGGTTGGTCTTTCTGCTCGGCGCCGCGTGGGCCGGCGCGGCTGGGCGCGGCGCGATGGATGCGCGCTTGCCGCGTGCGCTTGAGGGCGAGGATTTCACCGTTGTCGGGCGCCTGGTGGATTTGCCGTCGGCGCGCGAGGACGCCACGCGCTTCACCTTCGATATCGCCCGCGCGTGGCATGGCGAAACGCCGGTGGCGCTCACGGGAAACGTGCAGCTCAACTGGTATCGCACCGCGCCACCGCTTTCGCCGTGTGAGCGTTGGCGGCTGGTGTTGCGCCTCAAACGCCCGCGCGGGCTGGTCAACCCCGGCACCGTCGACGGCGAACGCAGCGCGTTGCAGCGACGCATCGTCGCTA
Source organism: Rhodanobacter sp. (assembly GCA_004298045.1). Classification (GTDB taxonomy): domain Bacteria; phylum Pseudomonadota; class Gammaproteobacteria; order Xanthomonadales; family Rhodanobacteraceae; genus Rhodanobacter_A. The sequence continues at coordinate 58,243 of SCRM01000021.1, forward strand.
CCGGCTACGTGCGCGAGGATGTGGCAAACCAGCGGCTCGGGACGGCATGGTGCGTGGATCGGGTGCGCGCCGCGATTGCCACGCGGATCGACGCGCAGGTGGGTGCCGGGCGCGATGCGGCACTGCTGCGTGCACTGGCAGTGGGCGACACCCGCGGACTGGGCCAGCACGAATGGTATATCGCGCGTGCGAACGGTGTATCCCACCTGATCGCGATTTCCGGCTTTCACGTCGGCGTGGCCGCGATTTTCGGCGTGTGGCTGGTTGGCGCACTGTATTTCCTGTGGCCAGCGCTCGCGTTGCGCTGGCCGCGGCCGCCGGCACAGGCGGCTGGTGCGTTGCTGGTGGCATGGGGCTATAGCGCGCTGGCCGGGTTTGGCATCCCTACCGTGCGCACCTTGCTGATGATTGCGGTGGTGGCGCTGGCGCGATTGAGTCGACGTGGCAGCCATGGCCTGCATTCGCTGGCGCTGGCCTTGCTGGCGATCCTCGCGTTCGACCCGCTGGCGGTGCTGGCGGCAGGGTTCTGGCTGTCGTTCGTCGGCGTCGCGTTTCTCATGGTGAGCCTGGAACGGCGTGGCCGCGGCTGGCGGGCGTTCCTGCACGAGCTCACCGCTAGCCAGTGGCTGATGACGGTGGCGCTGTTGCCGCTCACCTTGTGGTTCTTCGGTCAGGCATCGCTGGTGGGTGCGCTGTCCAATCTCATGGCCGTGCCGTTCGTCAGCTTCGTGATCGTGCCGGGTGCGCTGGTTGCCAGCGTGCTGCTCGGCGCCTGCCCGCCGGCGGCACCGCTCGCCTGGTGGGTCATTGGCCGCCTCGCGCATGTGCAGTGGTGGTGGCTGGAACGCCTGGCTGCCTGGCCGGGTGCGCATTGGTACCTGCCGCAGGTGACGCCATGGGCACTGGCGCTGGCCTTGCTGGGGGCGCTGTGGTTGTTTTTGCCGCGCGGCGTGCCGTTGCGCTGGCTCGGGTTGCTGCTGTTGGCACCGCTGCTATGGCCGCGCTTGCCGTTGCCTGCGGCAGGCGCGTTCGAGGCCTGGGTACTCGATGTGGGGCAGGGCTTGGCCGTAGTGGTGCACACCCGCGGGCACGCACTCATCTATGACACTGGGCCGAGCTATCCGTCCGGCTTCGACCTGGGTGAGGCGGTGGTGGTCCCGACGTTCCACGCCCTTGGTCTGCGGCAGTTGGACACTCTGATCGTCAGTCACGCGGACAATGATCACGCGGGCGGCGCAGCGAGTGTCGTTGCGGCGTTTCCGCGTGCGCGCCGCTTGGCGGGTGAGCCGACACGCACGCAGCCGCCGATGGACGCCTGCGTCGCTGGACAGGCCTGGACCTGGGATGACGTGCGCTTTCGCGTGCTGAATCCGGCCGCCGACGCTCGCGGCAAGGGCAACGACCGCTCCTGTGTGCTGCTGGTGGAGGGGCAGGGCGGTCGCCTGTTGTTGACGGGCGATATCACGCACAAAACCGAGCCGGCGGTGGCGGCAGCGCTTGGCGCCGGGCCGCCACCGGTGCTGGTGGTGCCGCACCACGGCAGCAAGACCTCGTCGAGCGCGCCGTTCATCGCGGCAACGGCACCGTCGTTGGCGATCATTTCCGCCGGCTGGCGCAACCGCTTCGGTCATCCGAAGCCCGCGGTCGTCGCGCGCTATGTCGAGGCCGGGGTGCCGGTGCTGAACACCGCCGACAGCGGCGCGATTGGCCTGGCGTTTCCGGTGGCGGCACCTGCCCATGTGCTTGCCCGCCAGCGCTTGCGCGCGGTGCGCTACTGGCGCGAGTAACGCGCTGCAACTGCCACGCTCGCCACGGAACCGGGCAGGCCCGCTGCTATCATGCGTGCCTTCGGCTTGAACGCGACGGTAACCAACGTGCTCGACATCCTGATAGCTGGCGGCTGGGGCATGGTGCCCATCGTGGTGTGCTCGCTGGTGGCGCTGGCGATTGTGCTGGAACGCTTCTGGACCCTGCGCCGCAAGGCGGTATTGCCGCCCGGCCTCGGCGACGAGGTGCGCCAGTGGGCGCGCGGCGGCACGCTTGATCCGGAACATCTCGAAGCACTGGAAGACGGCTCGCCGCTGGGCGAGCTGCTGGCCGCCGCGCTGCGGGTGCGCGGCCAGGGCCGCGAGCTGATCAAGGAGCGCATCGAAGACACTGGCCGCCATGTGGTGCATCGCATGGAGCGGTATCTCAGCTCGCTCGGCACCATTGCGCTGATCGGCCCGCTGCTGGGTCTGTTCGGCACCGTGATTGGCCTCATCCGCATGTTCATGGAAGTGATGGCCGGCGGCATCGGCGACCCGGCGCGCATGGCCGGCGGCATCGGCGAGGCACTGATCTGCACCGCGTCCGGGCTGACCATCGCAATCCCGGCGTACATCCTGCATCGCTATTTCCACTCGCGCGTGGCCGGCTATTGCGTGGACATGGAAAAGCAGGCCACCGCGCTGCTTGACGACCTCACATTGAATGTCGCCGCGGCGGCGCCGCGAGCGCGGCGTGCCGTGGTCGCCCATCCGGCGCCGACGGCGGGCTGAGCCATGCACATCGGCAATGATCGCCGGCGGGACGAGTTCGAGATCAACATCGTGCCGTTGATCGACGTGCTGCTCACGCTGCTGATGTTTTTCGTGCTGACCAGCACCTTCATCCAGCACTCGCGCATGCAGGTGACGCTGCCCGATGCCAGCGTGCACGACCGCGACATCAACGCGCCGACGCTGGTCGTCATGGTGGACCGCGAGGGCCACTACTGGGTGGGCAGCGACGCGGTGCCCGGTGCAGGCGTCGAGGTGCTCAAGCAGGCGATCGAGCAGGCGACCAACGGCGAGCACGATCGCCCGGTGACGATTCGCGCCGATGCGCAGGCCTCGCACCAGAGCGTGGTAACCGCGATGGATGCACTCGGCCAGCTCGGCTTCACCCAACTATCGATCGCGACCACACCGACCCATCCGGGCGCAGCGCAATGAACGCCGGCAAGGTCGCCTTGTGGGATGCCCATACCTGGGGCATCTACAAGCGGCTGCTTGGCTACACTCGGCGTTATTGGGCGGTGGGCGTGATCGCCATCCTGGGCATGGCGGCGGATGGCGGTGGCTTGGCGGCCTTCACCCGGCTGCTTCGGCCAATGATCGACCAGCTCTTTGCGCACAAGGATCCGTATCTCATTTTCTGGATGCCGATCTGGATCATCGCGATCTTCAGCGTGCGCGGCGTCGGCATTTTTCTCAGCACCTATGGCATGGCCTACGTTGGCCGCAACGTGGTGCAGGCGATCCAGCACGATGTGTTCACCACCTACCTGCGCCTGCCGGCCGCGTTTTTCGGCGGCGAGCCCTCGGGCCAGCAGGTGTCGCGCATCACCTATACCAGCGAGCAGGTGGCTTCGGCATCCACCGACGCGCTGCGCACGGTGGTCACCGAGGGCATCACCGTCATCGGCATGTTCTACGTGATGCTCAGCACCAGTGCCTACCTCACGCTGGTGCTGCTGGTGATGGTGCCGCCGGTGGCACTCATCGCCACCGTGGTCAGCCGTCGTTACCGCCAGATCAGCCGGCGCATCCAGGGCTCGATGGGCAGCGTGACCGGCGCGGTGGAGGAATCGGTCGGGGCGCACCGCGAGGTGCGCGTGTACGGCGGCCAGCAGCGCGAGACCGAGCGCTTTGACGACGTCACCCATCGCACGCGCCGGCTGAACCTCAAGATCGCCGCGACCAACGCCAGCTCGAGCACGGCCATCCAGACCGTGGCCGCGTGCGCGCTCGCCGCGCTGGTGTGGCTGGGCACGCGGCCGGGTGTGATCGACCACATCAGCTCCGGCGTGTTCGTGCAGGTGCTGACGGCGATGGGTGCGATGCTGCCCTCGCTCAAGCGCCTGACCAACGTTCAGGCCAACATCCAGCGCGGGATGTCGGCGGCCGAGGATCTGTTCGCGATCATGGACACGCCGGCCGAGATTGACCGCGGCACGATCGAGTTGGCGCGTGCGCGCGGCGATTTGCGCTTTGAAAACGTGCGGTTGACCTATCCGCGCAACGACTGCGCGGCGCTGCGCGGTGTGACGCTGGATTGCGCGCCGGGCACGGTCACCGCGCTGGTCGGGCGTTCGGGCAGCGGCAAGAGCAGCCTCGTGAGCCTCTTGCCGCGCTTCTACGAACCCAGCGGCGGGCGCATCGTGCTGGATGGCGAAAACTACGAGAACTACACCCTTGCCTCATTGCGCCGGCAGATCGCGTGGGTCGGCCAGAACGTGGTGCTGTTCGACGATACCGTGGCCAACAACATCGCCTACGGCGAGCTGGCGGGAGCGAGTGAGGAGGCGATCGTGGCGGCGGCTACTGCCGCCAATGCCATGGAGTTCATCGCGCGCATGCCGCAGGGCATCCACAGCCCGATCGGCGAGGCCGGCAACCAGCTTTCCGGCGGCCAGCGTCAACGTATCGCGATTGCGCGCGCCATCCTCAAGAATGCGCCGATCCTGGTGCTGGACGAAGCCACCAGCGCGCTGGATACCGAGTCCGAGCACTTGATCCAGCAGGCACTGGACAGCCTCATGCAGCACCGCACCACCCTGGTCATTGCGCACCGGCTTTCCACCATCGAAGGCGCCGACCAGATCGCGGTGATGGATGCCGGCCGCATCGTCGAGCGCGGCACGCATGCCGAACTCCTGGCGCGGGGTGGTCAATATGCCGCGCTGTATCGCATGCAGTTTCACGATGCCGATACCGAGGGTGGTTGACGCGCCATGAGCCTGGCGCAGACGCTCAGTGAAACCTGGTATCGCGAGGGCGTGCGCAGCCCGTGGTGGACGTGGCCGCTGGCGGTTTTGTATGGCGTGCTGACGGGGTTGCGGCGTGGGTGGTATCGCGTTGGTGTACTGCGTTCCGTGCGCGTGGCGGCACCGGTCATCGTGATTGGCAACCTCACCGCCGGCGGCACCGGCAAGACCCCGTTGACCATCGCGCTGGCGGCAACGTTGCGCGCACGTGGCTGGAAACCCGGCGTGGTCAGCCGCGGCTACGGCGGCAGCAAGCGCGGGCCATTGCTGCTGGGAGACGCACCCGATCCGCGTACCGTGGGCGACGAGCCCTGCCTGATCCGTGCGAGCGGGGTGCCGGTGGCGATTGGCCGCGATCGTCCCGCGGCGGCGGCCATGTTGATCGAAGCCGGATGCAACGTGGTGATCGCCGATGACGGCCTTCAGCACTACCGCCTTGCGCGCAATGTCGAGATCTGCGTCATCGATGGCGTACGCCGGTTTGGCAACGGCCACTTGCTGCCCGCCGGGCCACTGCGTGAACCGCTGCGCCGGCTCGCGCGCGTCGATCTGCGCGTGTGCAACGGCGGCGAGCCGCAGGCGGGCGAGCACGCCATGCGTCTGGTTGGCGATGAGGCGGTCACGCTCGCCGACGGGCGCACGCAGCCGCTGGCCGCGTTTGCTGGCCGGCGAGCGCATGCGGTCGCCGCCATCGGTCATCCGGCACGCTTTTTTGCCGCCTTGCGTGGCGCGGGCATCGACGTCATCGAGCACCCGTTTGCCGACCATCACGCCTTCGTTGCCGGCGACTTCGCCTTTGGTGATGCGCTGCCAGTGCTGATGACCGACAAGGATGCCGTGAAATGCGCCGGCCTTGCACTGGCGCATGCGTGGCGCGTACCGGTGCGTGCGGTACTGCCGACTGCGTTTTTCGATGCGGTGATCGCGAGGTTGCCGTAGCCGGGTTGCCGGCTTGGGACGCTGTCGATCAGGCTTCGTCTGGGCCGACTTTTGGCGTGATCGCCAGGGCGCAAAGACGCAGGTATGGCGCGCTTGATCGTCCGCCCACGGCGCAACCCGCCGCGCAAGGGCAGGCGGCGTGCATGCGCGCTGCGATCGCGACTGGCGGGGACAGGACAGGAAGACCTGTCCCCGCTCACGGCGGAGCCGGCAGGCGAACGCGTGAATGGAAGTGGCGCGTAGCCCGGCTCGCCATTTCACGTCAAGCTGGCTTGAGCGCGGCGGTCACAACCTGTGCCATTGGCGTGGTCGGCCGGCCGATCAGCCGGGACAGTGTGTGGCTGTCGTCGTCAAGCGCGCCGTGCGCGGCACCGACATCCCAGCTGGCGATGGCACGCGCCAGCTCCGCGGGCAAGCCATGCTGAGCCAGGGTGGCCGCGTAGTCGGCTTCGGGCAGGTTGCGATAGGGAATGTCTCGACCGGTTTGACGTGAAATCTCCGCGGCCAGTTCGGTGAGCGTCCAGGTACTGTCGGCAGCCAGTTCATAGCACTTGCCGGTGTGCCCGTCGGTGGTGAGCACGGCGACAGCCGCCTCGGCGTAGTCCAATCGCGGTGCGGCGGCGATGCGACCGTTGCCCGCACTGCCGACAAGCACACCCGCAGCCAGCGCGCCGGGAATGGCCGCGGTGTAGTTCTCGGTGTACCAGCCGTTGCGCAGGATCGTCCAGGCGATGCCCGACTCGTGCAGCATGTGTTCGGTCGCCAGGTGCTCGCCGGCCAGGTTGAGTGGCGAGCTGTCTGCGTGCAGCAGGCTGGTGTAGACGATGCGCTGAACCGCAGCCTGCTTTGCTGCCTCGATCAGGTTGCGGTGCTGATGCTCGCGCTGGCCCAATTCACTGGCGGAAATCAGCAGCAACGTGTGGACGCCCGCCAGTGCGGGCGCGAGCGTGGCCGGGCGGTCGTAGTCGGCTTCACGCACGCCAACGCCAAGGTCGGTTGCCTTGGCGGGGGTTCGCGCAAGCGCGACCAGATTGGCAGTGGGCGTATGGCCTTTGAGCTTTTGAACCACCAGATGCCCGAGTTGGCCGCTGGCGCCGGCGATGGCAATGAACATGGGAGCTTCCTTTGAAAAGGGGATGCCACGACTCTACGATATGCACGAACTATCAGGAAGTACGTACATGAAGGTTAGTGTCAAGCGGGAGGAGGTAGTCATTCCACGCAGGGTGCCCGGCCTGTCGGAGCGCCTTGGCCGTGGTGACCTGCTGAATCGCCACTGCCCGTCGCGTGAGGTGTTGAAGCACGTCACCAGCCGCTGGGGTGTGTTGGTGCTGATCGTGCTTGAGACGCGCACGCATCGTTTCAGCGAACTGCGACGCGCGGTCGATGGCGTCAGCGAGCGGATGCTGGCGCAGACCCTGCAATGGCTGGAAGGCGATGGCCTGGTCAGACGCACCGCGCTGGAGGTCGTGCCACCGCATGTCGAATACAGCTTGACTGCACTGGGCCGTGAAGCTGCCGCCCAGGTGCGCGGCCTTGCCGATTGGATCGAAATCAATTTGCCGCGAATCCTGGGCAAAGCCGGCTGAGCCATGGCCTGGCCGGAGCAACGCAGCGAGCACGCGGGATGGCGGGCGCAACGCGGTCACCCCAAACGCCGATCCCTTGGAGTGGCTTGCGAAAATACGGTTCGCTGTGGCGCTTGGTCCAGCCCCACAGCTGCCGGAGTATGCCCGCCTGGCCATTGGGCACCGGCTGGCGCATGAAGCGGCGGGCAGGGTGCGCCTGGTGCACCACGACGTCAGGGTTGGGTGGACGTTTTGACGGCGGCAAGGCGAAATCGGACGTGCGTATCAGCCGATGCCTACAGCAGCAGGCCGTGAGCCATGGCACCGTGGCCCAACTACTCCGTTTACGCAAGAACTTGCACGTGCGGCAGGGCAGGTACTCGCAAGCAGATTTTTGCCGTTCTGGTTGTCGGCGTTGCGCGCTGGCGACGCCAGCCGGCTTCCGTATCGATGTGGGCGTTTGTCCATGTCTCCTTTGGGTTGGTCGATCTCGGAAAGGAGTGCTGAGCATGATTCAGGTTGCCATCGTGGACGATCACGAGCTGGTACGCACCGGTTTTCGCATGATCCTCGAACAACACGCGGATTTGCGGGTCTGTGCCGAGGCCGGTAATGCCGAGGATGGCCTGCGGTTGATCCGCAGTTTGAAACCCCAGGTGGCGGTGGTGGACGTGCACATGCCCGGGATGAGCGGTATCGAGCTGACTGAACGGGTGCGGCGTGCCGAGCTGCCGACGCGCATCGTGGTGGTGACCGTGGTGGATGGCGGGCGCTTCCCAAGGCGACTGATGGAGGTTGGCGCTTCGGGATACATGACCAAGAGTTGTCATGCGGACGAGCTGGTGACCGCGGTGCGGCAGGTTGCGATGGGGCGGCGTTATCTGGCACCGGCAGTCGCGCAGCAGCTGGCGCTGGCCACGATCGACGGTACCGGCTCGCCATTTGATGCGCTGTCCAGTCGCGAGCTGGAAGTGGCGATGATGCTGGTGCACGGCAAGCCGCTTACCGTCATCGGTGAGCAGCTCAACCTGAGCCCCAAGACGGTTTCCACCTACAAGCAGCGCTTGATGGAAAAACTGCGTATCGAGCATGTGCTGAGCCTGGCGCACCTGATGACGTTGCACGGCTTGATCGACTCGCCCAACCACCAGGTGCGACTTTGATTCACGCGTAGCCCAATGCTCGAAACCACAAGAAAAAGCCGGGCGTTGCCCGGCTTTTTCTTGTTACAGAGCGAACGGCTCAGACGGAAGGATGCGATCTCTCTTCAGGATCGTCCGGCTTTTCCACCGCAGGGGCTACCGATGGCGTCAATGGGCGTGGCGCCACAAGAAGCTCGCCTTGGTGCGGAGTCTGGTCGACGAGCGGCGCCGCCGGCACTGCGGCAGGCGTTGGTGCCGGTGCCGGTGCTGGTGCTGGTGCTGGTGCGGTCGGTGAAGGGCTGCTGGTCGACTCCGGTGCGGCGGCAATCGGTGAGTTGGCCGACTCCGGTGTGGCCGACTTTGATTCGGGTCCCGGAGGGTTACCAGTGGTTACCGTGCGCGACGCCGTTGCGGTGGGTGCCACCGGCGTGGCGGCCGATGTTTTCTCTGCCGGGTGCGGCGCAATTGGCGGCAAGGTCGGCAGGCTGAAGGCTGTCGCCACGGCGGCAGCCAGCGGCGCCTCGGCCAGTGGCGCACGGCGTGGTTCGGTGCGCGGCGGTTCGGTGCGCGGCGGTTTCGGGGCGGCGGGTGCTGGAGCCGGAGAGACAGCCTGGGTTGGTAAGGGGGCCGTGGCAGCAGTTACTGCGGGGGGTGTCGAAGCACTTGTTGCGGCGCCGGTCGGAGCTGGCATCTCGGCCGTGTCCGTACGGGGGTTGCCCGAGTCGGCATGCTGCGCATCCTCTGCGCCATCTGCGACCGACTCGCCGCCATTGATGCCAGTTGCTGCCTCGTCATGCCGGCGGCGACGGCGGCCGCCACGACGACCACGGCGGCGACGGGTCGGGTTTTCGGCATCGTTTTCGGTTGCCGGCGCGTCGTCGCCAGCTGGCGTGGTTGCCGGCGCGTCTGCCGCCGAGGAAGTTGCTTCCGTTGCCGTTGCAGTGGCCAATGGCAGCTTTTCTTCGCTTGGTGCCGGCGTCGCCTTGGCTGCCGTGTCACTTGCGGGCTGCCTGGCAACAGCAGGAGCAGCAGCGGCGACTGCGACAAGGGCTTTGCGTTCGGTGGTGGCCGATGGGGTCTCGGCGGCGGTTGCCGACACGTTTTGTTGGCGATCCGGCTTGGTTGCGCGTGGCGTCGGGGCCGGTCGCTGCCCGGATTCATCGGCACGGGGTTGCCGGCCGCCGCGGTTGCCGGCGTTGTTGTTGCTCGACTTGGCCGATTGCGGATTGGCGTCGCGGCGCGGTCGGCTGTTGTTGCCGCCATTATTGCCGCTGCCGGACTGACTGTTGCGATTGCCGCGTTCGCTGCGCTCATTGCGGTCGCCGCGGCGTGGCGCATTGCGATTGCCGCCATTGCCGCGCGGATTGCGGCGCTCGTCGCCGGCATGCTCTGACGTGGCGGCGGGCGCGGAAGTCGGCGCTGCGGCGGCGGCATTGCGGAACCAGCCAAACAGGCGCGCGATGATGCCGCCGCTTGCCGGCGTTGTCGCCGGCGCGGTTGCGGGCGGCTTGCTGGGGGCGGGCACTGGCGCGGGAGCTTCTTCACGTACTGGCGCAGGGGTTGCAGGCACCACGCCGGAGACAGCGGGTTGCTCGTGGCTGCCCAGCGCCTGGCCCATTTTCGGCAGCGGTGTCGGCTCGGTGCTGGTCAGGCGCTCGTAGCTCGGCGGGCTGTGCTCGCCCATGTCCGCTTCGCGGATGCGCTGGATTTCCAGGTGCGGCGTTTCCAGCTTCTCGTCGGCGATGATGACGATGTGCACCTTGTGGCGCAGCTCGATCTCGACCACGCCGGCACGCTTTTCGTTGAGCATGAAGTTGGCGACGCTCGGCGGCGCCTGCACCACGACTTCGCCGGTGTTCTCCTTCATCGCGTGCTCTTCGATCAGGCGCAATGTGGACAGCGCCAAAGACTCGATGCTGCGGATCACGCCATGGCCTTCGCAGCGCGGGCACACGATCTGGGTGGCCTCGCCCAGGCTCGGGCGCAGGCGCTGGCGCGAGATTTCCATCAGGCCGAAGCGGCTGATGCGACCGACCTGCACGCGGGCGCGGTCGAACTTCAGCGCTTCCTTGAGCTTGTCTTCCACCTCGCGCTGGTGGCGCGGGCTGTCCATGTCGATGAAGTCGATCACGATCAGGCCGCCGGTGTCGCGGATGCGGCACTGGCGGGCGATTTCCACGGCGGCTTCGAGGTTGGTGTTGAGCGCCGTTTCCTCGATGTCCGAGCCCTTGGTGGCCTTGGCCGAGTTGATGTCGATCGCGGTCAGCGCCTCGGTCGGGTCGATCACGATCGAACCGCCGGAGGGCAGGCGCACCTGGCGGTCGAACGCGCTCTCGATCTGGGTCTCGATCTGGTAGCGGGTGAACAGCGGAGTGTCGTCCTGGTACAGCTTGAGCTTGCGCAGCGAGGTCGGCATCACCTGCTGCATGAAGTCGCGCGCGTCGTTGTAGAGGTCGGGCTCGTCGATCAGGATTTCGCCGATGTCGCTGCGCAGGTAGTCGCGCAGGGCGCGGATGAACAGCTTGGATTCCTGGTAGATCAGGAACGGCGCCTTGCGCGCGCTGGCGGCCTCACTGATCGAGCGCCACAGGGTCAGGAGGTAATCCAGGTCCCACTGCAGCTCTTCGGCGTCGCGGCCGAGGCCGGCGGTGCGCACGATCAGGCCGACGTCGTCGGGCACCGTGACGTGTTCGAGGGCTTCCTTCAGCGCCTGCCGATCCTCGCCCTCGATCCGGCGCGAGACGCCGCCGGCCTTCGGGTTGTTCGGCATCAGCACCATGTAGCGGCCGGCCAGCGAGATGAAGGTGGTCAGCGCGGCGCCCTTGTTGCCGCGTTCCTCCTTTTCGACCTGGACAACGACCTCCTGGCCTTCCTTCAGCAGCTCGCGGATGCCGGCCTTGTGGTGGTCGACGCCGGCGGCGAAGTACTCGCGGGAGATTTCCTTGAGCGGCAGGAAGCCGTGGCGCTCGGCGCCGTAGTCGACGAAGCAGGCTTCGAGCGACTGTTCGACGCGGGTGATGCGGCCCTTGTAAATGTTGGCTTTTTTCTGTTCCCGCGAGGGGATTTCGATGTCGAGGTCGTACAGGTTTTGGCCATCGACAATGGCCACGCGCAACTCTTCACGCTGAGTTGCGTTGATCAACATGCGCTTCATGGTGGTGGGTTCCTTGGCCCCGTCGCGCGTCGCGTGCCGCGGTGGCGCCGGGCTGGCGGCCTGCCGTGAATCGCGCCGCTGCGCAGAGCGGTTTGGTAATGGCGCCGTTCCCGGCGCCCGGATGTTCGGTCAGCTGCGTCGGGCGCGCCGTGGCCATGGGGCTTCGGGCAAACGACCATCCGAACCGTTACGATGAAAGGCAGTCGCGACCGCTGCTTCAGGCAGGCGGCGCCATCCTCACCCGCGTGACGGGCGGACCCTGCAAAGCCGCATGCGGCAGACAGGAATCGACGCCCGGCAAGTATCCTATCCAGACAGGTTTTTTTCAATGCAGACGGCAACTTCCCGTGACGCGCAGCACGGCGTGCGACAACTCGCGGTAGGACCCGAACGGGACGGCCAGCGGCTCGACAACGCACTCACGACGCTGCTCAAGGGGGTGCCGAAAAGCATGATCTATCGCCTGTTGCGGACGGGGCAGGTGCGCGTCAACGGCAAGCGCGCCAAGCCCGATACCCGGCTAACTGACGGCGATATGCTGCGAATTCCGCCGATTCGCACGGCAGAACCTCACGAACACGAGGCCCCACCCGCGAATTTGGTCGCATCGCTCAATGAGACGGTGATTTTCGAGGACAAGCACTTCCTCGTCATCGACAAGCCTTCCGGCATCGCCAGTCACGGCGGCAGCGGCGTCAGCCATGGCGCGATTGAAATCCTGCGCGCGGCGCGTCCGCGCGACTCGCTGGAGCTGGTGCATCGGCTGGATCGCGATACCAGCGGCGTGCTGGTGCTGGCCAAGACCCGCGCCGGGCTGATTGGCCTGCAGGCGGCGATCCGGGCCGGCGAGGTGACCAAGCAGTACCTGTGCCTGATGGTCGGTGCGCCCGCCAAGGCGAAATTCGACGTCAACGTGCCGTTGCGCAAGTCGGTGCTGCAGGGTGGTGAGCGCATGGTGCGCGTCAGCGACGACGGCAAGCCGGCGTTGACGTTCTTCCGTGAGGTGGAGGCCTACCCTGGCACGCGCTTGATGCAGGCCACGCTCGGCACCGGGCGCACCCACCAGATTCGCGTACACGCGGCGCACATCGGCCACCCGCTGGCCGGTGATCCGAAATACGGCGACCGCGAGGCCAACAAGCGTTTCCGTGAGCTGGGCTTGCACCGGATGTTTCTGCACGCCGCCCATCTCGGCTTCGAGCTGGACGGGCGCGCCTACGACTTCTCCACGCCGCTGCCCGATGACCTCAAGGACTTTCTCGATGCGCTGAGCGCCAGTGGCGGCGGGGAACGGCGCCGCGAGCGTCGCCGGCGCTGACAGGCCTGCCGGGGAAACCTGCCAAGGTCTCCGGGGACGGTGACGAAGATCGCGACGCCGTGCACATGGCCTCAAACCCGGTTTCAGCCTGGCACGTTCAGCGCTTCAGCAGCGCCTCGACCTTGGCGGCGCAGATAAGGTCGTTCATCGACAGCCCGCCAACGTCGTGGGTGGACCAGGTGATGCGGCAATGGCCGTAGCCGGCTTCGAGGTCGGGGTGGTGGTCTTCCCGGTTGGCCATGAAACCCACGGCGTTGATGAAGCCAAGCGTGTGGTGGAAGTCGGGAAAACGGAAATCCTTGGTGATCGCGTGGTTGTCGGCGGTCAACGCCCAACCGGGAAGGGCGGACAAACCCGCCGCCAGGTCGGCAGCAGCGAGCGCATCGGCCGCACCTTTGCGCGGCTGGCAGGGCTGGTGGGCCAGTTGATCGAGATTCATGGCAACTCCGCGAATGGATTTGGCGCACAGCCTCGGAGCCGTCGACAGGAAAGTCAAAGCCTGCGGGAAAAAGCGAAACCGTACTAAAATGGTCCGGATTGAGAGCGAACGCGACAGCCGCGCCCGACAGCCGCGACAGGCAAACGATGATCGACATTTCCGAAACCGCACAAAAGCACTTCCGCCACCTGCTCGACCTGCAGCAGAGCGACGACCTCAGTATCCGCATGCACGTGCTCGAAGCGGGTACCCCGGCGGCCAATTGCGAGCTGGAGTTTTGCGAGAACGACGAGCTTGTCGGCGATGAGTGGCAGGTGGCCTGCGAGGGTTTCACCTTCTACGTCGACGGTCCGAGCGCACGCTGGCTGGAAGGCGCCACGATCGACTTCGAGCCGACCAAGACCGGCGGTCTGCTCAACATCCAGGCGCCGCGGATCAAGGGCGAGGTGCCGGGCGCCGAGGCTGGGCTGGCGAAGCGCGTGCAGTTCGTGATCGACTCGGAGATCAACCCGAAACTCGCCGCGCACAGCGGCAACGTCAAGCTGCTCGACATCGAGCCGGGCGGCATCATCGTGCTGCTGTTCGGCGGTGGCTGCCACGGTTGCGGCATGGTCGATGTCACGCTGAAACAGGGCGTGGAGAAAACGCTGAAGGAAATGATCCCCGAGATCAAGGTCGTGCGCGACGCTACCGACCATACCGACGGCAAGCAGCCGTATTACAAGAAGCACGAAGGCAAATCGGCGATGGCATGAGGCCGCGACGCGCGCGCAACAACGAAGCCCGCCGATTGGCGGGCTTCGCGCATTGCATGGGCCAAGCCTGGTTTCAGTCGCCCTGAACGTGGCCCTTCAAGGTATCGAGCTTGGTCGGCAGGCCGGAGAAATAGGCGGCGACATCCTCGACGTCCTGATCGGAGAGCGTCGCCACCATGCCTTTCATGATCGGGTTGCTGCGCTTGCCGCTCTTGTACTCGTGCAGCACCTGGACGAGGTAGCCGTCGTACTGGCCGGCAAGGCGCGGGTACTGCGGATCGACGCCGTTGCCGTCGGCGCCGTGGCAGGCGAAACAGGCGGCGGCCTTGGTCTTGCCATCGGCGGCATTGCCGCGGGCCAGCAGCGGAGCGGAAGCCAGCGCCAGCGCGGCGCCGAGCGTGATGAGTGCAAATGCGCGTTGCATGCGGAATCCTTCGATCACTTGAGCGGCGTAACGCTGGAAAGGTAGGCGGCGATGTCCTTGATGTTTTGCTCGGACAGGCTCTGGGCCTGCACGGCCATCGTCGGATAGGTGCGCTCGCCGTTCTTGTAGCCGTTCAGCGCGTTGACGAGGTATTGCTCGTTTTGCCCGGCGATCTTCGGCACCGGGTAATTGGGGTAGGCATTGGTGTAGCCCGGTACGCCATGGCAGCCGGCACAGGTGTAGACCAAGGTGCGGCCCTCTGCCTTGTTGCCCTCCGCATACGCGCTGGACGTGGCCAGCAACGCACATGCGGCGGCAAGACCGAGCAAATGCAGTCGTGTCATCGAATCGGTTCCCCAAGTACAACGGTGGTTGATACAGCGACCGCCGCAGTATAAGCATGCGGTCTGCAAGTGGACAACATGCCGCACCCGATTGACTTGCGTCAGGTCAGACCAGCGCGCGGAAGATGTGGATGCCGGCGCTGTATTCGCCAACGATGGTGCCGACGCTGACGAGGAAAAAGTTGAGCAGCGTACGGGCGACGCGGTTTTTCCACCAGCCACTCCAGTGCCCGATGTCGTCGCGCAAGCTGTCGAAATCCGCGACGCGCGGGTGCCGCGCCCAGGCCTCGGCCATGGCGCTGATGCCGCCGGCCGGGATGCCGGGGCGGAACGGTTTGATCGGCGCGGCCACAAACGCGGCCAGGATGCTGAAGGGGTGGGCGCCAGCCGTCAGCGCGCCGAGCGCGGCAAAGCCGCCGGTGAACAGCACCCACGCGGTAAGTGCGCTGGCGCCCAGCGAGGTGTTGCGATGGAACGCAAAGGCGATGGCGGCAAATACGGCCAGCACCAGTGCCAGCGCCAGCCACTTTGGCCAGCGCGCCTTGGGCGGCGTTTTCCCCAGTTCGGCAACCACCGCGGCAGGCGCCTCGGCTTGCGTATGCAGCAGGTCGCCCAGGCCTTGCAGATGGCCGGCACCGATCACCACCAGCACGCGGCGCGGTTCGCTGGCGGGCAGGCCGGCGGCCTCCTCGCGCAAGCGCGCAGCCATGAACCGGTTGCGCTCATCGATCAGGCTGGCGTAAAGCGGCTTCGACTCATTGGCAAACTCGCTGAACGCGCTTTCCAGCATGTCGCCCTGCTTGAGCTTTTCGATCTCGCTGGCTTCGATTTCCTCGCGCTCGAACACGCTGGCAATGAGGCCGCCGAGCAGGCCAAAGCGCTGCACGAAACCTACGCTGCGCCACGCGCGCTTGAGCGTGGTGCCCACCTCGCGGTCGATCAGCCACAGCGGCAGCGCGCGCGCTTCGGCGCCGTCCATTGCCGCTTTCATCTCGGCACCGGGCTGGATGCCGGATTGCTCGGCCAGGCGCTTCTGGAAGGTGGATAGCACCAGACTGGCCGCGACCATGCCGGCCTTACCTTGGCGGATCACCTGGAACAGATCCATGCGCTTGAATGCATCGGGATCGCGCAGGCTTTGCGCGCGGCTTTCGCACAGCTCCACCGCCACCGCGTCGTAATGTTCGGTTTCCAACAGCGCGTTGACCGCTTCCATGCTGGTGCGCGAGACGTGTGCCGTGCCGAGGATCACGTACTCGACGCCGTCGCGCTCGATGCGCTCGATCGGTTGATCCTTGAGTACGGACGGCAGATCGGCAGCGGTATCACTCATGCGCGGACAGGCAAGTCGAGGTAACCCGAAGCATGGGGTGCGGTTGGCGGCGAAGCAAGCTCAATCGCGGAAACGCTTGAGCAGGTCGCCATAGGCATCGATGCGGCGGTCGCGCAGGAACGGCCAGATGCGCCGCACTTCTTCGCTGCGTGCAAGGTCGACCTCGGCCAGCAGCAGTTCGCGGCCGTCGGTGCCGGCCTTGGCGAGGAATTCGCCCTGCGGCCCGGCGACGAAACTCGTGCCCCAGAACTGGATGCCGGCACCGGTGCCGGAGGGATCGGCCTCGAAGCCGACGCGATTCACTGCCAGCAGCGGCAGGCCGTTCGCTACCGCGTGCCCGCGCTGCACGGTGACCCACGCATCGCGCTGGCGCTCCTTTTCAGCCGCTTCGTCGCGCGGATCCCAGCCGATCGCGGTCGGGTAGAGCAGCAGTTCGGCGCCGGCCAGTGCCATCAGGCGCGCGGCTTCGGGGTACCACTGATCCCAGCACACCAGTACGCCGAGCTTGCCGACCGAGGTCTGGATCGGCTCGAAGCCCAGGTCTCCCGGCGTGAAGTAGAACTTCTCGTAGAACGCCGGATCGTCCGGGATGTGCATCTTGCGGTACTTGCCGGCGATCGCGGGTGAGCGGTCGAACACCACCGCGGTGTTGTGATACAGCCCGGTCGCGCGCTTCTCGAACAACGAGGCGACCACCACCAGCTTGAGTTCGGCCGCGAGTTTGCCCAGGTGCGCGGTGCCGGGACCGGGGATGGTTTCCGCCAGATCGAACGTGTCCACCGACTCGTGCTGGCAGAAATACGGCCCATTGTGCAGCTCCTGCAGCAGCACCAGCTCGGCGCCGGCCTTGGCTGCCTCACGCAGTCCGGCCTCGATCGCGGCGAGATTGGCGTCGCGACTGCCGCGATCGGTTTCCTGCAGCAAGGCGACTTTGAGCAGTTTGCGGGCCATGGCGGTTTCTCCATCGTGCAGCGCGCCATTTTAGTCGATGCAGGCGTGGGTCAGGCGGCGTGGGTCGGATTTCGGCCCGACGGTGCGATGTCTCGTGTCTGGCCGGAGAATCCCGGCAGGCGGTTCGCGAAGAGCCTGTCGGGATGAATCCCGACCCACGGGTCAGGGTGTTGCCAGCACACCGGCCGGCAGTTGCATGGTGATGCAGTGCAGGCTGCCGTTTTGCCAGATCAGCGGCCGGCAGGGCACCGGCACTACGGCGCGGCCGGGGTGCAGTGCGCCGATGAGCCGCGCGGCTTCGGTATCGGCCGCGTCGCCGTAGGCCGGCACCAGCACGGCGCCGTTGATGACGAGGTAATTGGCGTACGAGGCAGCCAGCCGGCGGCCCTCGTCGATGATCGGTCGCGCCCATGGCAGGGCATGCACGCGGTACGGCTCGCCGCTGCGGGTGCGCAAGGCGGCGAGTTCGGCGCCCATGCGCTGCAGCTCCGCGTGGTGGTGATCCTGCGCGTCGTTGCAGGCCTGGTAGACGATGTTCTGTCCGGGCGCAAAACGCGCGAGCGTGTCGATGTGCGCGTCGGTGTCGTCGCCTTCGAGGTAGCCATGGTCGAGCCACAGCACCCGCTCGGCATGCAGCGCGTCGCGCAGCACGGCTTCCATCTGCGCGCGGCTGGCGTCGGGGTGGCGCTGGTGCAGGCAGCGCCAGGTGGTCAGGATGGTGCCGGTGCCGTCGCTTTCGATGCCGCCGCCTTCCAGTGCCCAGTCGATGCGCGTGTGCGTCGCCTGGGTGAACACGCCGGCGCGCATCAGTCCGGCAATCAGGGCGTCGTCGCGTTCGGCGCCGAACTTGCCGCCCCAGCCGGTGAAGCGGAAATCGGTGAGCTGGAAACGTCCGTCGTCGTTGCTGAGGGTGATGGGCCCGGAGTCACGCAGCCAGGTGTCGTCATAGGGCAACTCGACGAAACGCACGCGCGCGGCGTTGGCGCCGGCGCGCTGCATGCACGCCTGCGCCTGGTGCCGCACGTTGGCATCGGCCACCACGACCATCAGCAGCTGGAAGCGGGTGACGGCGGCTGCCAGCGCCGCATAGGTGGTTTCCGCTTCGGCCAGGCGCGCCGCCCAATCGGTGCCGGCATGTGGCCAGGCAATCAGCACTGCCGATTGCGGCTCCCATTCGGCAGGCAGGCGCCAACGGGGCTCGGACATGGTTTGCACTCGCGCAGATGACGGCCCGCCAGTTTACCGGTGTGCACACGAAAACGCGGCCCGCGTTGCCGCGGACCGCGCCTGCGCATGTTTCAATGTGCCGCGGAAGGGTTGGTGTTGTTGCCAGCCGGCGTGTTGAGCACCGAATGAATCACGTGTTCGTGCTCGAAGTACACGATGAAATTGGCGTATTCCCACCGGTTGATCACCGGGTGGTGGCGGCTGTCTCCGCCACGCGGCGTGAGCTTGCGCACTGGGGCGCCGTAGCGGTGCTCGACCTGGGCCGCCGTCATGCCGCGTGCCGGCAGGTTCATCGACTTTTCCTGCTGTACGCGATGCAGCAGCAGGTTTTCGGCGTGCGCTGTTGGCGTGGCGGCCATGGCACCAAGGCCGATGGCAAAGGCTGCCAGCAAGGGCAGGTGGTAGTGGTACGTGAACATGATCCCCTCTCCCGGCTGGGCGGTGCCGCGCCGTTTTAACAGAACTGCCGCATGCAATCCATGCCACGCCGCAACGGGTGTGACCGGCATAGCCATTATCATGGCCGGTCGTGTCCCTGTCGTTGCCGGTTCGATGATTACGTTTCGCCACTTTGCCTTGCGCCGCGGCAGCCGCCTGCTGCTGTCCGATGTCGACTTGGTCATCCAGGCCGGCTGGCGACTGGGCGTGATCGGCCGCAACGGCAGCGGCAAATCCAGCCTGTTTGCGGCCTTGATGGGCCAGCTCGAAGCCGATGTCGGCGCGGTCGAGTTGCCGGCGAAACTGCGCTGGGCCGCAGTGGCGCAGGAAACCCCCGCATTGCCGGATGCCGCGATCGACTATGTGCTGGGTGGCGATGCCGAGTTGGCCGCCGCGCTGCGTGACGAGGCCGACGCCGAGAAGCGCAATGACGCTGCGGCGATGGCACGCGCGCACCATCGCATCGAAGAGCTGCACGGCTACGACGGTCGCGCCCGCGCCGGGCGCCTGCTGCACGGGCTGGGTTTTGCCGCCGACATGCACGAGCGCGCGGTGCGCGAGTTTTCCGGCGGCTGGCGCGTGCGTTTGAACCTGGCTCGTGCGCTGATGGCGCCGTCCGAGCTGCTGCTGCTCGACGAGCCGACCAACCATCTGGATCTGGATGCGGTGCTGTGGCTGGAAGAATGGTTGCGGCGTTACCAGGGCACCTTGCTCATCATTTCGCACGACCGCGAATTCCTCGACGGCGTGATCGACCACACCCTGCATCTGGAAGGCAGCGGCGTGCGCCTGTACACCGGCAACTACAGCGCGTTCGAGCACCTGCGCGCCGAGCAGTTGCGCCAGCAGCAGATCGCGCACGAGCGCGAGCAGGCCGAGCGGGCGCATCTGCAAAGTTTCATCGACCGCTTCAAGGCGAAGGCGACCAAGGCCAAGCAGGCGCAGTCGCGGATGAAACGGCTGGAAAAGCTTGCCGGCACCGAAGCGGTACGGGCGGAACGTGCGTTCCATTTCCAGTTTGCACAACCCGAGCGCGTGCCTGATTCCATGCTGCGATTGGAAGATGTGGCGGCCGGTTATTGCTCTCCCGCGCCCCCGGAAAGCTTTGGAGCTGGCGCAGATGCCGCTGGTCTCCCGCTCTCCGCCGGGGAGAGGGGCGGGGTGAGGGGCTGGGCCGGCGAAGAGTCTTCGACGAACGCCGACGCAAGCTCCACCCTCTCTCTCCCACAGGGAGAGGGGGCAAACGTCATCCTTTCGGATGTCCGCTTCTCCATCGAAGCCGGCGACCGCATCGGTCTGCTCGGCCCGAACGGCGCCGGCAAATCCACCTTGGTCAAGACCCTGGTCGGCGAACTGGCGCCGCTCGCCGGCGACCGCACGGCGCACAAGGAGCTGCGCATCGGCTACTTCGCGCAGCACACGGTGGAAAACCTGCGCGAGCACTCCAGCCCGATCGACCACCTGCGCGAGCAGGCTCCGGGTGTGGCCGATCAGGCACTGCGCGATTTCCTCGGCGGCTGGAACTTCACCGGTGACCGCGCGTTCGAGCCGGTGGATGGTTTCTCCGGCGGCGAGCGCGCGCGGCTCGCGCTGGCGTTGATCGCGTGGAACAAGCCGAACCTGCTGGTGCTGGACGAGCCCACCAACCACCTTGATCTGGACATGCGCGAGGCCTTGGCCGACGCGCTCGCCGATTTCGACGGCGCGCTGGTGCTGGTGGCGCACGACCGCCACCTGCTCGGGCTAGTGTGCGACAGCTTCTGGCGCGTCGCGGGCGGCAAGGTCGAAACCTTCGACGGCGATCTCGACGACTACGCGCGCTGGCTGCATGCGCACAACAATGCGGCGAAGCGCGGCGAGGAAAAGACCGAGACGGTGGTGGTATCGGCAGCCGATCGCCGGCGCGCTGCCGCGGCCCAGCGCGACAGCGAGCGCGCCACCCGTCAGCGGGTGAAAAAAGTCGAAACCCGGGTTGCCGCCATCGACGCCGAGCTGGCCACGCTGGATGCAAAGCTCGCCGATCCGGAAACCTACAACGGACCGACGGCGGCACTGATGCAACTTGGACAGCAGCAGGCCAACTTGCGCCGCGAGAAGGAAACGCTCGAAGCGGAGTGGTTGGAACTTTACGAAGTGCTGGAAGCCTGAAGGGGCCACACATGAAAAAGCCGATGGCGCAATGGTGGTTGCCGGCGTTGGATCGCCTGGGCAAGAAACACCCGCTGCGCCAGCAACTCCTGCGCGCCGACCACCTTGCCGACACCCCACCGGCACGCCTGCCTGCGCTGACGCAGTGGTTCGATGTCGGTACCGCCACGATCCCTGCCGGTGCGCTGCTGCGGCAGCACTTTGCCGGCGATGCCGGCGATAGCGTGTGGATGGCGGCAGAGCCGGCCTGGGCATTTGCCGACATCAACGGCGTGCGGCTGATGGCGTGCGGCTCGCTTGAGGTCACCGCGAAGGAGGCTGCGGCACTGGTGTCATCGCTGGCGCCGCTGTTTGCCGAAGTAGGCATGCAGCTGCTTGCGGCAACGCCGACGCAATGGCAATTGCGCGCCGCGCCAGACACCGCCTTGCCGGAGCTGACTGCGCCCGAGCAGGCGCTGGGCGAGGATCTGTTCCTGCACCTGCCGAAGGGTGATGCCGGCAAGCGCTGGCGCATCTTGTTCAATGACGTGCAGATGGCGCTGCACGAGCACCCGGTGAACCTGGCGCGCAAGCGACACGGCGAAACCGTGGTCAACACCGTGTGGCCATGGGGCGCCGGCAAGCTGCCGGCAACGGTCACCGCGAACGTGGCAGGGGTTGTCAGCGACGAGCCGTTGCTGGTGGCGCTGGCGGCGCGCGCGGGCATCGAACGCAAACCCTTGTCGCCGGATGCCGTGGCGCTGGCAGCCGCCGGCTGGCTGGTGGACCTGCAAGGACTGGCCGCCGGTGAGTTCGAGCGCGACTGGTGGCCAAGCATGCAGACCGCCATGGCGCGCCGCGCGCTGCATATCGTGTTCGGCAGCGGCGAATGCTGGGCGTGGCGGCCGTGGCATCGCTGGCGCATCTGGCGCAGGCCGGCGCGTTGAGCGCCCCGACCTTGCGCCGGCGCGTGCCGCAAGGCGAGCCGGCAGGTTGGGATGCCAGCGTGCATCCGGTAGTTCAGCGGGTATATGCAGCGCGTGGCGTGTTCGGGCCGACCGGCGTCGAGCATCGCCTGCAACGCCTGTTGCCGCCGCAGACGCTGGGCGGGCTGGATACAGCCACCGATCTGCTGATCGATGCGATCCGCGCCGGTGAGCACATTCTCGTTGCCGGCGACTACGACTGCGATGGCGCCACCGGTACCACGGTGGCCGTGCGTGGCCTGCGCATGCTGGGTGCCGCGCACGTCTCCTATGCGGTGCCCAACCGCTTCGTGCACGGTTACGGCCTGACGCCGGCGTTGGTGGATTCGCTGTCGCCGCGGCCGCAACTGATCGTCACCGTGGACAACGGTGTCGCCAGCATTGCCGGCGTGGCGCGCGCGCATGAACTGGGCATGCGGGTGATCGTCACCGACCACCATTTGCCGGGCGAACGCCTGCCGGCGTGCAATGCGATGGTCAACCCCAACCTTGCCGGCGATGCGTTTCCCAGCAAGGCGCTGGCCGGCGTTGGCGTGATGTTCTACCTGCTGCTGGCGCTGCGTGCGAAGCTGCGTGCGCAGGGGGCGTTTGCCGGCGGCGAGCCGGATTTGTCCAGCCTGCTCGACCTGGTCGCGTTGGGCACCGTGGCCGACCTGGTGCCGCTGGATTTCAACAACCGGGTGCTGGTGGCCGCTGGCCTGCGGCGCATCCGCAGCGGCTACGCGCATGCCGGCATCGCTGCGCTCGTCGCCTGCGGCAAGCGCAGCGTCGCCACCTTGTGTGCGGCGGACCTCGGTTTTGCCATCGGCCCGCGCCTCAACGCGGCGGGCCGGCTCGAAGACATGCACATCGGCATTGAATGCCTGCTGGCCGACGATGCCGGCCGCGCGCAACGCCTGGCCGGGGAACTCGACGAGATCAACCACGCGCGCCGCGACCTGCAAGCCTCGATGGTGGCTGCGGCGGAAACCATGGTGGCCGGCATCGGCGACAACGGCGCTACCGGCGTCGCGCTGTACGAGCCCTCGTGGCATGCCGGCGTCGTCGGGCTGGTGGCGTCGAAGCTCAAGGATCGCCTGCATCGTCCGGTGATTGCCTTTGCCCCTGCCAGCGACGATGACCCGCAGCAATTGCGTGGTTCCGGCCGTTCAATCGCCGGTTTCCACCTGCGCGACGCGCTGGCCATGATCGACGCCCGCGAGCCGGGTTTGATCGAGCGCTTTGGCGGCCATGCGATGGCGGCCGGGCTCAGCTTGCCGGCGGCGCATTACCCGCGGTTCGCCCAGGCCTTCGACCACACGGCGAGCGAGCTCATCGCGCCCGAATCGCTGCAGGCCACGTTGTATACCGATGGCGAATTGCTGGTGGGGGACTTTTCGCTGGACCTTGCCCGCCAGTTGCGTGATGCCGGGCCATGGGGGCAGGGCTTCCCGCCGCCGGTGTTCGACGGCGTGTTCGATTGCGCTGGCTGGAAACGCATGGGCGAAAACCATTGGCGGCTCAACCTGCGCGATGCGCGCGACGGCGCCACGCACGATGCGGTGATGTTCAATGTCGGCGCCGCCACGCCGCCCGCGCGCCTGCGTGCGGCGTTCGAGCTGGTGGTCAACGACTGGCAGGGCAGGGAGTCGCCGCGCCTGCTGCTGCGCCACGTGGAGGCATGCTGATTCGGCCATCCATACGGCTAATGCCGAATCGTCACTTGCAAGCACGCGCCGTATCTGTTCTAGTCGGTGTCATGTCACCGATGACTTCCACTGCCCTGGACTCCAACGCCGCCGCGGCGTTCGGCTTGGCCGTGGCTGCCGGCAACAACAATCGCGCGAACAATAACGCCAACTGTTGGCGGGCCCGCGCGTAGCTGCAAGTTTCATCACAGACACGCAAACCGGGGCCCGCCGAAAAGCGGGCCCCGTTTTTTTGTGCCTTCCATTCACCCTGAAAAGGCAAAAACCATGTGTGGCATCTTTGGCATGTTCGACCTGCAACCCGGCGACGACGTCGCCACGCTGCGCCGGCAGGCGCTTGATCTCTCGCGCCGCCAACGCCATCGCGGGCCGGATTGGAGCGGCGTGTTTGCCGACGACGGCGCGATCCTGGTGCACGAGCGCCTGGCGATCGTTGACCCGGCCTCCGGGGCGCAGCCGCTGCGTTCGCGCGACGGCCAGCTCGCGCTGGCGGTGAACGGCGAGATCTACAACCACAAGGTGCTGCGCGCCGCCACCGACTACGATTTCACCACCGGCTCCGACTGCGAAGTCATCAACGCCCTGTATCGTCAGCAGGGCGCCGACTTCGTGCCGCGACTCAACGGCATCTTTGCCTTCGTGCTGTGGGATGCCGCCGCCCGCCGCTACCTCGTAGCGCGCGACCCGATCGGTGTGTGCCCGCTGTACTGGGGCCACGACGCGCAGGGCCGCACCTGCGTCGCCTCGGAAATGAAAGTGCTTGCCGAGCTGTGCGCTGACGTCGCCGAGTTCCCTGCCGGGTATCTGTACGACAGCGCCACTGGCGAGTTGCGCCAGTACTACGTCAAACCGTGGCGCGACTACGCCGCCACCAAGGGCCACGTGCCGGCCCCGGCCGCGTTGCGCAAGGCGTTCGAGGATGCCGTGCATCGCCAGCTGATGACCGATGTGCCCTACGGCGTGCTGCTTTCCGGCGGGCTGGATTCGTCGCTGGTCGCCGCGTGCGCCGCCAAATTCGCGCGCGAGCGGATCGAGGAGGACGACCGCAGCGAAGCCTGGTGGCCACGCCTGCATTCGTTCGCGATCGGACTGGAAGGCTCGCCCGACCTCGCCGCGGCCAAGGTCGCCGCCGACGCGCTCGGCACCGTGCACCACGGGTTCGTCTACACCTTCCAGGAAGGCCTGGATGCCGTGCCGGAGGTGATCCGGCACCTGGAAACCTACGACGTCACTACCATCCGCGCCGCCACGCCGATGTACCTCATGGCGCGCCGGATCAAGGCGATGGGCGTGAAGATGGTGCTCTCGGGCGAAGGTTCGGACGAAATCTTCGGCGGGTACCTCTATTTCCACAAGGCACCGTCGGCCAAGGCGTTCCACGAGGAAACCGTGCGCAAGCTCGACACCCTGCACGCCTACGACTGCCTGCGCGCGAACAAGTCGATGATGGCCTGGGGCGTGGAGGCGCGCGTGCCGTTTCTCGATCTGGAATTCATCGACGTGGCGATGGGCATCGACGCCGCGGCGAAGATGGCCGGCCACGGCAAGATCGAGAAATCCATCCTGCGCGAGGCCTTTGAAGGTGCGCTGCCGAAGGAAATCCTCTGGCGCCAGAAGGAGCAGTTCAGCGATGGCGTTGGCTATGGCTGGATCGACGAACTCAAGGCGCATGCGGAGAAGTCGGTGAGCGATCGCGAATTTGCTGCGGCCGCCGCGCGCTTCCCGTTCAACACGCCGGAAACCAAGGAGGCGTATTTCTACCGCCGCATCTTCGAGAGCCACTACCCGAGCCCGGCGGCGGTCGCCACCGTACCCGGCGGCAAGTCCATCGCCTGCTCCTCGCCGGCCGCCATCGCGTGGGATCCGAGCTTTGCCAAGCTGGCCGACCCGTCCGGCCGTGCAGTGAAGAGCGTGCACGAACATGCGCTGAGCTGAGCTCGGAACGCGTTCTGGTTCAGCTCTGGCGCGTATCCGAGCCGGCAACCGTGCGGTTGCCGGCTCGGCCGCGCGTCGCCGCGGTCGATTCGCACCGTGCGCCGTTGGCGGTCGGTCGATGGCGCGCGCGATGCAGGTGCGGGTCAGCCAGCCGCGGGGAGCGCTCTGTTAAGATGGCAAGCCAACTTATTGCGCGCCCGACCATGACCGAACCGCATCCCATTCTTGCGCAGATTGCCGACCTTACGGAACGCGTCGAGTCGCTTAGGGGGTATCTTTGACTACCCCACCAAGCTCGAACGCCTCGAAGAAGTAACCCGCGAGCTGGAAAACCCCGACATCTGGGACAACCCGACGCGCGCGCAGGAGCTGGGCCGCGAGCGGGCGCGGCTGGAGTCGGTGGTCAACGGCATCCGCGAACTCGCATCGGGTTTGAACGACGCGCGCGAACTGCTGGAAATGGCCAACGCCGACGGCGACGAGGAAACGGCTGCTGCCGTGCACCGTGACGTCGACCGGCTTGATGCACGGGTGGCCAAGCTCGAATTCCAGCGGATGTTCTCGGGCAAAATGGACGCCTGCAACGCGTTTGTCGACATCCAGGCTGGCGCCGGCGGTACCGAGGCCCAGGACTGGGCCGAAATGCTGTTGCGCATGTACCTGCGTTGGGCCGAGTCGCGCGGCTGGAAAACCGAGATGATGGAAGCCTCCGGCGGCGAAGTGGCCGGAATCAAATCGGCCACGTTCCGGGTGGAAGGCGACTATGCCTACGGCTGGCTCAAGACCGAAATTGGCGTGCATCGCCTCGTGCGCAAAAGCCCGTTCGACTCCGATAACCGCCGCCATACCAGCTTCACCAGCGTGTTCGTTTCGCCCGAGGTGGACGACGAGATCGAGATCGAGATCAACCCGGCGGACATCAAGATGGATGTGTACCGTTCATCCGGCGCGGGTGGCCAGCACGTTAACAAGACCGAATCGGCGGTGCGTCTGACCCACGTGCCCACCGGCGTGGTGGTGGCCTGCCAGGTGGAGCGCAGTCAGCATTCCAACCGCGATCGCGCGATGAAAATGCTGAAGGCGCGCCTGTACGAGCTGGAAGTGCAGAAGCGCAACGCTGAGCGCGATGCGGTGGAGGCCACCAAATCGGACATCGGCTGGGGCAGCCAGATCCGCAACTACGTGCTCGACCAGAGCCGCATCAAGGATCTGCGCACCGGCGTGGAACGCACCGACACGCAGAAAGTGCTCGATGGCGACCTTGACGAATTCATCGAGGCCAGCCTGAAATCCGGGCTCGACGCCGGTGCCAAGCGCATCGACGCCTGAGCGACAATCCTGGTTGACTGACGACGAGGTGGCAGGCATGAAACGCAAACACGTATGCACCATCGCAGCAGCTCTGGTGTTGGCCCTGGGCGCAACCAGCGCTGTGGCAAACCCGCAGGACAGCGCCAAGCAGACCATCAAGCAGGACGCCAAGACCGTGGGGCACGGCGTGGCCGACGGCGCACGCACGGTCGGTCATGCCACGCGCGACGTCGCGGTCAAGATCGGGCACGGCGCCAAGGAAGCCGGCGTCGGCATCGGGCACGGCGCGAAGAAGGCGGGCATCGCGGTGGGTCATGGCGCGAAAGAGGGCTGGGACGCCACCAAGGCCGGTGCCAAAAAAGCGTTCGGCAAAGACGGCAACTGATCCGGCGCGGATGCGCCATCGATGAACCCAGACCGGCGGTGCCGGTGCGGAGACCACGCGAACCCATGAGCGAAACCACCGATACCCAGCCCGTCGACGAAAACAAGTTGATTGCCGAGCGGCGCGAAAAACTGACTGCGCTGCGCGGGCGGGGCATTGCCTTTCCGAACGACTTCCGCATCGACAGCTTTGCCGGCGACCTGCAGGCCGAGTTTGCCGACAAGGAGGCGTGGACGCCGGAGGCGATCGAAGCGCTGCATCGGCGGGTGAAAATGGCCGGCCGCATCGTGCTCAAGCGCGTGCAGGGCAAGATCAGTTTCGTGCAGGTGCAGGACATGGGCGGGCGCATCCAGTTGTTCCTGCACCAGAACGCGCTGGG
The DNA here is from genome assembly GCA_004298045.1 of Rhodanobacter sp. Taxonomy (GTDB): domain Bacteria; phylum Pseudomonadota; class Gammaproteobacteria; order Xanthomonadales; family Rhodanobacteraceae; genus Rhodanobacter_A. The sequence continues at coordinate 85,875 of SCRM01000021.1, forward strand.
CGAGGAAACCTACGGCGCGTTCAAGGGCTGGGATATCGGCGACATCGTCGGCGCCGAGGGCGAGCTGATCCGCACCAAGGCGGGCGAACTGTCGATCAAGGCGGACCAGCTGCGGCTGCTGACCAAGAGCCTGCGCCCGCTGCCCGACAAGCACCATGGCATGGCCGATGTCGAGCAGCGCTACCGCCAGCGCTACGTCGACCTCATCGTCACCCCGGAGGCGCGCGACACCTTCCAGAAGCGCTCGCGCGTGATCGGCTTCATCCGCCACTGGCTGGAGGCCGCACCGCGCCGCTTCATGGAAGTGGAAACGCCGATGATGCACGTGATCCCCGGCGGCGCCACGGCCAAGCCGTTCGTTACCCACCATAATGCGCTGGACATTGATCTTTACCTCCGCGTGGCGCCGGAGCTGCACCTGAAGCGCCTCGTGGTCGGCGGCTTCGAGCGTGTCTACGAGCTCAACCGCTGCTTCCGCAACGAGGGCGTCTCCACCCGCCACAACCCCGAGTTCACCACGCTCGAGTTGTACCAGGCCTACGCCAGCTACAACGAGATCATGGATCTCACTGAAACCCTGATCCGCGAAGTCGCGCGGACGGTGATCGGCACCACGCAGCTCAGTTGGGACGGCAACACAATCGACGTCGGCCAGCCGTTCCGCCGCTGGACGATGGAAGACGCCGTGCTGGAGAAGAACCCGGAGATCCGGCGCGCCGAATTGCGCGATCGCGCGGCGCTCGCTGCGCACGCCAGGCGCCTCGGCATCGCCGTCAAGGATGGCTATGGCTGGGGCAAGCTGCTGCAGGAAATCTTCGAGAAGACGGTGGAGGAAACGCTGATCCAGCCGACCTTCATCACCCAGCACCCGAAAGAGGTTTCCCCGCTGGCGCGCGAGAACGATACCGACAAGGGCATCACCGACCGCTTCGAGCTGTTCGTCAGCGGCAAGGAAATCGCCAACGGTTTCTCCGAGCTCAACGACCCGGAGGATCAGGCCTCACGGTTCAAGGCGCAGGTCGCCGCGCTGGCTGCCGGCGACGACGAGGCCATGCACTACGACGCCGACTACATCCGTGCGCTCGAAGTCGGCCTGCCGCCCACCGGCGGCCTCGGCATCGGCATCGATCGCCTGGTGATGCTGCTCACCGGCTCCGCGTCCATCCGCGACGTGCTGCTGTTCCCGTACATGCGCCCGGAGGCGTGACCATGTGGTACGCGATCGTTGGCACCGACAACCCGGATTCGCTGGCAGGCCGCAAGGCGGCGCGGCCAGCGCATTTGGCGCGGCTCAAGCAGCTGCAGGCGGAAGGGCGGCTCTTCGTGGCCGGACCGTTTCCGGCCATCGACTCCCCCGACCCCGGCCCGGCCGGGTTCACCGGCAGCCTGATCGTGGCCGAATTCACGTCGCTGGCGGATGCCGAAACCTGGGCCAAGGCCGATCCGTACCTGGCCGCGGGGGTTTATCGCGAAACCGCGGTCAAGCCGTTCCTGAAGGCGTTGCCGTGAGCGACCACGGCGCGACGATGGCCGAGATCCGCGCGCGGCTCACCGCCGAATTCGCGCCGAGCGAGCTGGAGGTGATCGACGACGGCCACCTGCACATCGGCCACGCGGCGGAAGGCAAGGGGCACTATCGCGTGCGCATCGTCAGCGCCGCGTTTGCCGGGGTCGCGCCGGTCAAGCGCCACCGGATGGTCTACGCGGCGCTGGCCGACCTGATGGATCACGGCGTCCACGCGCTGTCGATCGATGCGAAATAACCCGCCCCTTCCGGCAGTGACCGCATGCGCCTGACCACGATCAAACTCGCTGGCTTCAAGTCCTTCGTCGACCCGACCACGTTGAACCTGCCGGCCAACATGACCGGCGTGGTGGGGCCGAACGGCTGCGGCAAATCCAACATCATCGACGCCATCCGCTGGGTGATGGGCGAAAGCGCGGCATCCCGCCTGCGCGGCGATTCGCTTACCGACGTGATCTTCTCCGGCTCCACCTCGCGCAAGCCGGTGGGACAGGCGACGGTGGAGCTGATCTTCGACAACGGCGACGGCACGGTGCAGGGCGAGTACGGCCAGTACGCCGAAATCTCGGTCAAGCGCCAGGTCACTCGCGACGGGCAATCCGCGTATTACTTGAATGGCGCGCGCTGCCGCCGACGCGACATCACCGACCTGTTTCTCGGTACCGGCCTCGGTCCGCGCAGCTACTCGATCATCGAGCAGGGGATGATTACCCAGATCATCGAGGCGCACCCCGAAGAACTGCGCACCCATCTGGAAGAAGCCGCCGGTATCTCCAAGTACAAAGAGCGCCGCAAGGAGACGGAGAGCCGCATCAAGGCCACGCGCGAAAACCTCGATCGCGTGAAAGACGTGCGCGACGAGGTGGACAAACAGCTCGAACACCTGAACCGCCAGGCCCGTGCGGCCGAGCGCTGGAAAGCGCTGAAGGAGGAGCAGACACGCAAGGAAGGCGAGCTGCGCGCGCTCGAATACCGCGGCTTGAAACGCCAGCACGCAGGCGAGAGCGAAGGTCTTGCGACGGCGGAAACCGGGATCGAGAAGCAGCTTGCCCGCCAGCGCGAGATTGAAGCGCAGCTGGAAAGCATGCGCGAGCGCCATACCGAAGCCAGCGAACATTTGAGCGCGGTGCAGGCCGACGTCTACAAGGTGGGCGCCGAGATTGCGCGGGTCGAGCAACAGGTTCGCTTCAACCGGGATACCGCCGAACGCCTGCAGCACAGCCAGGCGGAGGCGGAGCGCGAATTTGCCGAGCTTTCCGCGCAGGTCGACGGTGACCGCGAGCAGGCCGAAACCCTGCGCACCGCACTGGCCGAAGGCGAACCGCGGCTGGAGACCTTGCAGCAATTGCAGGACGACACCGCCGAGGCGCAGCGCAGTGCGGACGCCAAGCTTGCCGATTGGCAGCAGCGCTGGGACGCGCACACGCGCACCGCCGGCGAGTCGAGCCGTGCCGCCGAGGTGGAGCGCACCAAGCTCAACTATCTCGATCGGCAGTCGCTCGACCTCGCCAAACGGCGCGAAACGCTCGAGGCCGAGCAGCGCGCCACCGACTTTGCCGCGCTCGAAGCCGAAGCCGAACGCATGGCGGGTGAGCACGACACCCAGCGCGAAAAGCTCGAAACCCTCGGCGCCATGCTCGATCAGCACAAGACCAGCTATGAGCAGGTTGTCGATCAGGAGCGGCAACTGCAGTCCACGTTGAACGACGCGCGTTCGCAATTGCAAACCTCGCGCGGTCGTTTGTCCTCACTCGAGGCCTTGCAGCACGCCGCGCTCGGGCAGGAGGAAAGCCCGGCCAACCAGTGGCTGGCGAAGCTCGGCCTTGGCCAGGCGCAGCGCCTTGGCGAGGCACTGCAAGTTGCAGCCGGCTGGGAAACCGCGGTGGAAACCGTATTGGCGGCCCTGATCGACGGCGTGTTGATCGATGACGTCCATGCCGTTGCCGGCGAGCTGTCGGGCTTGCACGATGCCGACATCGCCCTGCTCGACAGCGCGCACGGTGGTGCCGGCGCCGATGGCACACTGGCGGCGCAGGTACGCGGCCCGGCGGCGGCGTTGCGCCTGCTTGGCAAGGTGCAAACCGCGGCCACGCTGGACGCGGCCCGCCAGCGCTGCGCCACGCTGGGCGATGGCGAATCCGTCATCACCCAGGGCGGCGAATGGCTTGGCCCAGGCTGGGCGCGTGTGCGCCGGGCGCAAGGCAACCAGGTCGGCGTGCTCGCCCGCGAGCGCGAGATTCGCCAGTTGACCGACGAGGTCGCGCTGCTCGACGCGCGCATCGAGGCGACCACCGGTGAGCTGGAGGACCTGCGCACGCGCAAGTTCGAAGCCGAACGCGCGCGCGACGACACCCAGCGCGAGCTGTACAACGCGCATCGCCGTGCCTCCGAGCTGGCCGGCCAGTTGCAAAGCCAGCGCGGCAAACTGGAAACCATGCGGGCACGCAGCGAAAAGGTCACCGCCGACGTGGCTGCGATCGCCGCGCAGATCGACGAGCTGCAGGCGCAAACGCGCGAGGCCCGTGCGCAACTGGATGCGTCGGTTGGCCACATGGGTGACCTCGAAGACCGGCGCCGCGAGCTGGAAAACGAGCGTCGTGCCCTGCTTGAAGCCCGCGAAGAAGCGCGCATGAACGCGCGCGACGCCGCCGACCAGGCGCACACGCTGGCGTTGTCGCTGGAATCCAAGCGTTCCGCGCGCGCCTCGCTTGAACAATCCCTGGCGCGGATGGACACCCAGTTGCGCCAGATCGACGCGCGGCGGCAGGCGATTGCCGAGCAGCTGGCAGCCGGCACCGACCCCATTGCCGAGCTCGAAGCCGAGCGGCAAACCTATCTTGATCAGCGTCTGCTGGTGGACAAGCAACTGGTCGATGCCCGTCGCGCACTGGAGGAGTCCGATCTCGCCTTCCGCCAGCTCGAACAGCGTCGCCAGCTGGCCGAGCAGGAGCTTGCCGGGCTGCGCGAAAGCCTCTCCGAAAAGCGCCTCGCCGCACAGGCGCTGCAGTTGCGCGCCCAGCAATTGGCCGAAGCCATCAGCGCCGCGGGTCTCGATCTGGAAACCCTGCTGGCGGAACTGGCCGAGGAGGTCGATGCCACGCAGTGGAAACAACAGCTCGACGAGCTTGCCGGCAAGATCACCCGGCTGGAGCCGGTGAACCTTGCCGCGATCCAGGAGCACGCCGAGAAGAGCGAGCGCAAGACTTATCTCGACAACCAGCTTGCCGACCTCACCAGCGCGATGGAAACGCTCGAAGGCGCCATCAAGAAGATCGACCGTGAAACCCGCCAGCGCTTCAAGGAAACCTTCGACAAGGTCAACGCCGGCATCCAGGAGCTGTTCCCGCGCCTGTTCGGCGGCGGCCACGCCTATCTCGAGCTCACTGGCGACGACCTGCTCGACACCGGTGTGGCGATCATGGCGCGCCCGCCGGGCAAGCGGCCCTCCAACATCTCGCTGCTCTCTGGCGGCGAGAAAGCACTCACCGCCGTGGCGTTGGTGTTCTCCATCTTCAACCTGAACCCGGCGCCGTTCTGCCTGCTGGATGAGGTGGATGCGCCGCTGGACGAGGCCAACGTGGGCCGTTTCTCCAACATGGTGCGCGAGATGAGCGAGAAGGTGCAGTTCATCTTCATCAGCCACAACAAGGCCGCAATGGAAGTGGCCAACCAGCTGTGCGGCGTGACCATGCGCGAGCCTGGCGTATCGCGTCTGGTGCAGGTGGATCTGGCGGAAGCGGCTAAACTTGCCGGTACGGCCTGAACGTGACCCCGGTCACGCACTCGCCTCGAATGAGATAAGGAGCGAACCATGACGCTGCAACCGATGCTTGCCTTGGCATGGAACCCCGCGGTTGGGCTGCCGTTGCTCATCATCGGCATCGTCGTGCTGGCATTGATCTGGCTGTTTGGTGGGCCGAAGAAGGCGCAACAGGGGCGCCGTCGCCCGGAAGCGGGCCAGGGCACGCACACCGCCGAGCGGTTCGAACCCACGCTGGGCGGGCAAAGTGAATCGGAGGGGGGCAGGACGGATGGCCTGTCGTTCTCGGCCACCGACAGCCTCGATCCTGTTGCGCCACCGGCTGCGCAACCGCCCCATCAAGGCGAGCTCGACGTCGGCCTGCGCGAAGAGCTTGAACGCTTGAGCACCACGTTGGCGAGCGAACACAAGCCGGCCACCCCGCGCAGCAGCCGGCTGGCCGGGCAGGCCGCGGCCATCGTCGACGCGTTGCGCGCGCCGCGGAAGGGTGAGCCGACCATTGGCAATCTCGATGCCGCCGCTGCGGGCGAGCCCGTCGGACCGTCACCGCTGGCTTCCCCGTCCGTGACCCCGCCACTGGCCGCGGCACCGGCGCAACCCCCGCAACCGGCCGCACCGCGAATGCCGCCACGCTCCGACCTGGGGCGCCGCCCGTCCCAATGGACGGTTGAACGAATCGTCACCTTGTTTGTCGTCGCGCGCGAGGGCGCCAGCTTCAACGGCGCCGATCTGGTCGTTGCCGCGGAAAAGGCCGGGCTGGAGTTTGGCGACATGGGCATCTACCACCGCCTTGTGGACGGCAAGCGCGACCAAGGCCCGATTTTCAGTGTGGCCAACATGCTGAAGCCTGGCAGCTTCGATCTCGCCCGCATCGACACGTTGCGCACGCCTGGCCTGAGCTTTTTCATGACCTTGCCGGCACCGCTGCCCGCACTCGATGCCTGGGACACCATGCTGCCCACGGCGCAACGCCTGGCCGAGCTGCTGGATGGCCAGGTGCTGGACGAGGAACGCAATGCTCTGGGACGCCAGCGCATTGCCCACATCCGCGACGAATTGCGGGGTTGGGATCGCGACCACGAAGGCAAAGAGATCCACATCGGACACTGATGCGGGCGTTGCGGGTGGCGAGCATCCACGGCAACAGCCGTTCGTGCTGGGCTCGCCGCAAGCTGTGAAGCCATCGGCCGGGCGGTGTTGTCGTGCCGGCTGAGCCTGGCTCCGTTACCTCACACGATCGCCAGTACCGCCTCCGGCGGTCGGCCGATAACCGCCTTGCCGTTGGCGACCACGATCGGGCGTTCAATCAGGATCGGGTGTGCAAGCATGGCGGCAATGAGCGCGTCGTCATCGAGCGCCGGGTCGGCCAGGCCGAGCTCCTGATAGATCGCCTCGCCCGTGCGCAACAATCCGCGCGGCGTCATGCCGAGCAGTTGCAGCAGATGCCTGAGTCCGGCGGCATCGGGCGGAGTGTCGAGATAATTCACCACTTCGACCTCGCGGCCCGCGAGCAGCGCGAGGGTGGCGCGCGACTTGCTGCAGCGGGGGTTGTGGTAGATGCGGATCATCAGCGGTTGCCGGAACGGTTGCCGCCGCGTCCGTGCGGACGTCCACCGCCAGGGCGACCACCGCCGAACGGCGGGCGATTGCCGCCCTGACCTTGCCCTTGTGGCCGCCCGCGGCCACCGCGGTTGCCGGCGCCGGCCGGGCGATTGCCGGCGTGGTAGCCGGCAAAGCCGGTGTGCGGGCCACCCGCGGCAGCGCCCGGGGCGCCGGGCCCGCCGCGGCGTTTGCCATGGGCTGCCGCGGCGCCGTCGCGGGTGTCGCCGGCAAACCAGGTGCGCACCGAGGGCAGCTCCTGACCGGGGGCAACGCCGCGGCGATTCTTCTTGCGTGGACCGCCGGTCGGACGCTCGGGCAGGGCGACGTTGCCGTTCACCTCGCGGCCGGGTTTGCGCGGTTTCTGGCGACCGCGCGGCGCATCCACGCGAATGCGGTCAAAGGCGCGAATCTCGCGTGCCTCGTCCTGGTAACCAGCGCTCCAGGCACTGGCGGCGCCTTGTTCCGGGCGGTATTCGGTGACATTGCGGTTGGCGCGGCGCTGGTGCAGGACCGCGCTCAAGGTGAGCACCGGCTGCGGAGCGCTGACTCCGCCGAGTTCACGCAGGCGCTTTACCGCTTCTTCGTCGAGCGCCTCGCAATCGCCGCGGCGCAGCGTACGCGGCAGCTCGACGCCGCCGTAGCGGATGCGCTTGAGCCGGCTGACCAGGAAACCCTGTGAATCCCACAGGCGGCGCACTTCGCGGTTGCGGCCCTCACGGATGACCACGCGGAACCAGCTGTGGCTGCCACCGCGGCTGATGACGCCGATCTCGTCGAACCGCGCCGGGCCGTCTTCAAGGTCGATCCCGGCCTTGAGCTTTTCGATTACTTCGTCCGGCACCTCGCCGTGCACGCGGCACAGATATTCGCGTTCCACGCCGGCCTTGGGGTGCATCAGCGCGTTGGCCAGCTCGCCGTCGGTGGTGAGCAGCAGGATGCCGGTGGTGTTGATGTCGAGCCGGCCCACGGCCACCCAGCGCGCGCCCTTCAGACGCGGCAGCTGCTCGAACACGGTCGGGCGGCCTTCCGGGTCGTCCCGCGTGGTGAGCACGCCTTCGGGTTTGTGGTAGATCAGCACCTCGGCGTCGCTGCGGGTATCGGTGGCGACCACGAACTGCTTGCCGTCGACCACCACGCGGTCACCGGCATGCACACTGGTGCCGATCGTGGCCGGCGCGCCGTTCAACTCGATTTCGCCGGCCAGGATGCGTTGTTCGAGCATGCGGCGCGAACCGAGGCCGGCGTTGGCCAGCACCTTGTGCAGGCGTTCTTCGAGCGGAGCAGCGTCGCTGGCGGGCGCGCGCTTCAGGGACAGGATGGATTTTTGCGGCGCAGTCATGCGCGGTACTCCTCAGGGATTCGGTGCGTCGCCGTCGGTAACGGCGTCCGGCGCGGCGGTTGCCGTCTCGGCAACCGGGGGTTCTGGTTCGGTAGTGGCTGCGTCGTCTGGCGCAGTGGCTACGGTGTCGGGTTCGCTTTCGATTGCCAGCGGGTTGGCCGGTGCGGCCAGTGCAGCGGCCGTGGCCTCGGGGTCGATCGGCAGGTCCTTGATGACGCGCGGCGGCAGTGGCGTCTGGTCAAAGCCGAGTTGCGGGTCTTCCATGTCGCGGATTTCGGCCAGCGGCGGCAGCTCGTCCAGCGATTTCAGATTGAAGTAGTCGAGAAACGTGCGCGTGGTGCCGAACAGTGCCGGTTTGCCCGGTACGTCGCGGTAGCCGACGATGCGGATCCACTCGCGCTCTTCCAGCGTCTTGACGATGTTGGAGGACACCACGACGCCACGAATCTGTTCGATCTCCGGCCGCGTGATCGGTTGCCGGTAGGCGATCAGCGCCAGGGTTTCCAGCAGCGCGCGCGAGTAGCGGCTGGGTTTTTCGGTCCACATCTTCGCCACCCACGGGTGCACGTCGCGACGCACCTGGTAGCGAAAGCCGGAAGCCACCTCGATCAGCTCGACGCCGCGGCCGGCGCAATCGTCGACCAGGGACTCCAGCGCGCGGGCAATGTCCTCGCGGTCGACCTCGTCTCCTTCACCGAACAGGTCGCCAAGCTGGGCCACGCTCAGTGGCTGGCTGGCGGCCAGCAAGGCGGCTTCGACGATGGGTTTGAGTTGTTCGCTCTGCATGGCTGTGCGTGTCGATTCAAGGGGCGCCGTCGGAGGCCTGCGGGGTGTCGTAGGCCGGCTCGCCGGCTTCGTCGTCGGCGTCCGGCGCGGTATCGGTCATGCTGGCAGGATGCTGCACGCGCGCTTTCAGGTAGATCGGCGCAAGCGGAGCCTCCTGCACGATCTCGACCAGGAACTCCTTGGCGAGCTCAAGCATGGCGAGGAAGGTGACCACTACGCCCAGGCGGCCTTCGCCCGGGTCGAACAAGGTCTCGAAACGATGGAAATCGGCGCCGTCGAGCTTGCCCAGCAGGTCGCCCATGCGCTGGCGCACGCTGAGCGCATCGCGCTTGATCGCATGGTGGCCGAACAGCTCGGAGCGGCGCAGGACATCCTTCAGTGCCAGCAGCATTTCGCGCAGTTCGAGCGGTGGCGGCAGGCGGATCACGTTGTGGTCGCCGGCATCGGCATGCACCGGCACGGTGTCGCGTTCGAGCCGGGGCAGGGACTCGATGTCCTCGGCGGCCTTCTTGAAGCGCTCGTATTCCTGCAGGCGGCGCACCAGTTCGGCGCGCGGGTCTTCCTCGAGGCCTTCCTCGGCCGGCGGTCGCGGCAGCAGCAGGCGCGACTTGATCTCGCCGAGGATCGCGGCCATCAGCAGGTATTCGGCCGCCAGCTCCAGCCGCATCACGTCGTGCATCATCTCGATGTACTGCATGTATTGGCGGGTGATCTCGGCAATCGGGATGTCGAGGATGTCGAGGTTCTGCCGGCGGATCAGGTACAGCAACAGGTCAAGCGGGCCTTCGAACTCTTCCAGGATCACTTCCAGCGCATCCGGTGGGATGTACAGATCCTGCGGCATTTGCAGCACAGGTTCGCCACGCACGACTGCCAGCGGCATTTCCTGCTGCTGGGGTGGTGTCGCAGGGTTGTCCTGCGCAGCGACCGGGCCTTGCGGTCCGAGGGGTTCGGTGCTCATCAATGCGTGTCATTGGGCCGCATGGCGGCCGGCAAAACGTTCTGGTCCATCAAGGGCGAAACATTGGCCTGGTGACGACACCGCCGCGCCGTGTTCCAGCGCGGTGGCGACGCCAAAGCGGTGCTTCGGCAAAACGGTTGCACGCGATATCTGCGTGCCGACCCCGGCTTTCCCCTGTCACGGCCGGCAGGCCGCGCGCGCTTGCGGCGCGGCTGGCATGCGGTAGTTGCCACCATGGGCCGGCGCGCAGGCCGGTTGGGCATGACAGGAACTGGACAGTGCAGTGGCGAATCATGTCGCCGGCAAGTCGGAGCGATCGGCCCGAGACATCGTCGGGTGCCACTGCCGCCGGAAGCAACCGGCTGGCGTCTGGCTGTGGCACCACGTGTGGGGGAAGAGTAACGGGGTGCGGCGGTCAAGTCCAGCCATCACCGCGCTGGCGCACGGAAAGGATTTCTTCGCCGAGTACAATTCGGGCTCTGTCGTGCCGGCACGGGGCGGTCGCGCAAAGGCGAGTGACCTGCAGCGTCGAAGTTGGCAAACCTGGGGCAACACGGCTCCCGGCAATTGGGCCGCCTTGCGGTCGGACGTGGTGGCACAACGCTTGCTTGGAACGCTTCATGGCGGTTTTTGCCGGCCACAACCACGGTGCAACATATGACGGGCTTGGCCGACAAGGGGATACGAATGGCAAAGGACGACAACAAGCCCGGCAGCGAAGCCGAACACCTGCGACCGGCGCGCATGCAGATCGAGACCACGGTGCTGATGAGCCGCGGCGTCGCATCCCATCCGACCGAGCTGGTCGACATCTCGGCCACCGGCGCCCTGCTGCGGCGGCCGTTGGGATGGGAAGGCGAAGTGGGCCAGACCTGGCTGCTCGACATGATTTTCGGCAGTGACCTGCACATCCATCTGGAAGCGCAGGTGGCGCGCATTGCCGACCATCACCTCGGCTTTTCCTACGTGGCGATCCCCGAGGACAAGCAGGTGCCATTGTGGAACCTGCTCGGCGGCTACGCCGACATCCTCGAACTTTGGAAGGATTGAACCGCCGCGCGTCCCCGAGCGGCGGGTTGTCGTGGATTAACCCGCCGCTTTTGCCGCTTGTGCGCGCGCCTCGTTGCGCAACTCGCGGCGGAGAATCTTGCCAACGTTGCTCTTGGGCAGGCTGTCGCGAAATTCGATCAGTTTGGGGCGCTTGTAGCCGGTGAGCTGGTCGTGGCAGAACGCCTTGAGGGCTTCGGCGGTGAGGTTCGGGTCCTTGCGCACCACGTAGAGTTTCACCACCTCGCCGGAGTGCTCGTCCGGTACGCCCACGGCGGCCACCTCGGCCACGCCGGGGTGCAGCATCACGGCGTCCTCGACCTCGTTCGGATACACGTTGAAGCCGGACACCAGGATCATGTCCTTCTTGCGGTCGACGATGTAGAAGTAGCCGTTCTCGTCCATCCGCGCGATGTCGCCGGTATGCAGCCAGCCGTCGGCGCCGAGCACCTTGGCGGTCTCCTCCGGGCGCTGCCAGTAGCCCTGCATCACCTGCGGGCCCTTGACCATCAGCTCGCCCACGCCGCCCACCGGCAAGGGCTGATTGTCCTCCGACCACACGGCGACGTTGGTGGACGGCACCGGCAGCCCGATCGAGCCGTTGTACTCCTTGAGGTCGAGCGGGTTGATACATGCCGCCGGCGAGGTTTCGGTGAGGCCGTAGGCCTCGGCCAGCGTGCAGCCGGTGACCTTCTTCCAGCGCTCCGCCACCGCCCGCTGCACCGCCATGCCGCCGCCGAGCGTCAGATGCAGGCGCGAGAAATCCACTTCGGCAAACCCCGGCGTGTTGAGCAGGCCGTTGAACAACGTGTTGACGCCAGTCAGCGCGGTGAAATGCGAGGCCTTCAGTTCCTTGACGAAGCCCGGCATGTCGCGCGGGTTGGTGATCAGCCAGTTGAGCCCGCCCATGCGCATGAACACCAGGCCGTTCGCGGTGAGCGAAAAGATGTGGTACAGCGGCAGCGCGGTGATGATGACTTCTTCGCCGGGCTTGGTGTTGCCGCCGACCCAGGTGCCGGCCTGCAGCATGTTGGCGACCATGTTGCCGTGGCTCAGCATCGCGCCCTTGGCGACGCCGGTGGTGCCGCCGGTGTACTGCAGGAAGGCGAGGTCGGCGTGGGTCAGCTCGACCTTGGGCACCGGGTGCGCGGCGCCTTGCGCCAGCGCGTCGCGAAAGCGCACGGCGGTCGGCAGCTGATAGGCCGGCACCATCTTCTTGACATGCTTGAGCACGAAATTGACGAGTGCGCCCTTGGGGAAGCCGAGCAGATCGCCAATGCCGGTGGTGATGATGTGCTTGACTTGGGTGCCGGCGACGACTTCCTGCAGCGTCTTGGCAAAGTTGTCGAGGACCACGATGGCGCGGGCGCCGGAGTCTTCGAGCTGATGGTTGAGCTCGCGCGCGGTGTACATCGGGTTGGTGTTGACTACCACGATGCCGGCGCGCAGCGCGCCGAACAGGGCGATCGGGTACTGCAGCACGTTCGGCATCATGAGGGCGATGCGGTCGCCCTTGGCCAGCCCGATCACGCCGGTGAGGTAGCCGGCAAACTGCCGGCTGAGCGTGTCGATCTCGCCGTAGCTGAGCACCTTGCCGAAGTTGGCAAAGGCGGGGCGATCACGGAACTTGGTGAACGCTTCTTCCACTACCGCCGCCACCGAACCGTAGGTGTTGATGTCGATTTCGGCGGGTACGCCGGCGGGATAGTGCGCCAGCCACGGACGGTCATTGCTCATGCTTTGGATCCCCTGTTGTGTCGATGACAATGGGCGGATGGAAGCGTCGCGTTGGCGTAGGCATCCGTCGTGGATTGTGACCGAAGATTTGAACATGCGCCGGCGTACGGGGCAAGCGGCAATGCAACGATTCGAGGTGGCCATGAAGGACGTGAAGGTACTGGTTTTGCTGGTCATGACGATGCTGATCGGCGTCCCGATCACCGCCTGCCGACGCACGCCGGACGAGGTGCAGGTGCGCGCCGCGATTGCGGCGGGTGCGCAGGCAGTGCAGGCGGGTTCGGCCAGCGATCTGGGTGCGGTGCTGACTGACGATTTCGACGGTAATGCCGGTGAGCTTGGGCGGCGCGACCTGGTGCGCATGGTCGCGGGCCTGGCGTTGCGCGGCGAGCATGTTGGCGCCACCACCGGGCCGATTGCCATCGAGCGTCGTGGCGACCGGCTGGTGGCGGATTTCACCGTGACGCTCACCAGCGGTGGGCGCGTGTTGCCGGATCGGCTTGGCGTATACCGGGCGGAAACCGCCTGGCGCAGGGAGGGTGGCCACTGGCGTTGCTACCGCGCCGCGTGGAAGCGCTCGCTGTAACGCGTTTCTCGCGGCCATGAAAAAACCGCCCCGGCAAGCCGGGGCGGTCGGGTGCTGCGGTGACGCGTGGATCAGCCGGCTTTCTTCTCGTTGGCAAGCTGGCGCAACACGTATTGCAGGATGCCGCCGTGGCGGTAGAAGTCGCGCTCCTTCGGCGTCAGCAGCATCACGTGCACGGTGAACTGCTTCTTGCTGCCGTCGGACGCGGTGGCCGTGATCTTCGCCTCTTTCGCGTTGCCGTTGTCCAGCCCGGTGATGTCGAACGTCTCGGTGCCATCCAGCCCCAGCGTCTTGGCGTTTTCGCCCGCGTTGAACTGCAGCGGCAGCACGCCCATGCCGACCAGGTTGGAGCGGTGGATGCGCTCGAAGCTCTCCGCCAGCACGGCCTTGATGCCGAGCAGCAGCGTGCCCTTGGCCGCCCAGTCGCGCGAGGAGCCGGTGCCGTATTCCTTGCCGGCCACCACCAGCAGCGGCGTGTTGGTTTCCTTGTACTTCATCGCGGCGTCGTAGATCGCCATCTGCTCGCCGGTCGGCAGGTACTTGGTGTAGCCACCTTCCACGCCGTCCAGCAGCTGGTTCTTGATGCGGATGTTGGCAAACGTGCCGCGCACCATCACGTCGTCGTTGCCGCGCCGCGAGCCGTAGGAGTTGAAGTTCTTCGGATCGACGCCGTGTTCGATCAGGTAGCGGCCCGCCGGGCTGTCCTTCTTGATCGCGCCAGCCGGGGAGATGTGGTCGGTGGTGATCGAGTCGGCAAACAGGCCGATCACGCGTGCACCGTGCACGTCCTCGACCTTGCCCACCGCCATCGTCATGCCGTCGAAGTACGGCGGGTTCTTGATGTAGGTGGATTTTTCCCACTCGTAGACGTCGCCGTTCGGGAACGGGATGGCATTCCAGCGCTCGTCGCCCTTGAACACGTCGGCGTAGTTCTTCTTGAACATGTCGGCGGTGATGCGACCGGCCATGGCTTCGCCGATTTCGCGGTTGGACGGCCAGATGTCCTTGAGATAGACCGGCTGGCCGTTCTTGCCGGTGCCGATCGGATCCTTGGTGAGGTTGATGTCCAGCGTGCCGGCCAGCGCGTAGGCGACCACCAGCGGCGGCGAGGCGAGGTAGTTGAGCTTGGTCTCGGCGTGCACGCGGCCTTCGAAGTTGCGGTTGCCGGAAAGCACGGCGGCGACGGCGAGATCGCCCTCGCTGATGCCGGCGCTGACTTCCTCCGGCAGCGGGCCGGAGTTGCCGATGCAGGTGGTGCAGCCGTAGCCGACCACATAGAAGCCGATGGCTTCCAGATCCTTGAGCAGATCGGTCTTGACGAGGTAGTCGGTCACCACCTTGGAGCCGGGCGCCAGCGAGGTCTTCACCCACGGCTTGGAGTTGAGGCCGAGGTCGTGCGCCTTCTTGGCCAGCAGGCCGGCGCCGACCATCACCGTCGGGTTGGAGGTGTTGGTGCACGAGGTGATCGCGGCGATCACCACCGCGCCATCGTCCAGCTTGAAGGTCTGGCCGTTGCGCTTGACCGTGACGCCGCCTTCGGCGTGCGGCTTGCTGCGGCGCGCGGTCATCGGCACCACGACTTCGTGGAAGTTTTCCTTGGCCTGGGACAGCAGCACGCGATCCTGTGGGCGCTTGGGGCCAGCCATCGACGGTACGACGTCGGGCAGGTTGACCTCGACCACGGTGGAGTACTCGGCGGCCGGGGTGTGCTCGTCGTGCCACAGACCCTGTGCTTTGGCATAGGCTTCGACCAGCTTGACCTGCTCGTCGCTGCGGCCGGAGAGGTGCATGTAGTCGAGCGAGACCTGGTCGATCGGGAAGATGCCGCAGGTGGCGCCGTATTCCGGCGACATGTTGCCCACCGTGGCACGGTCGGCGAGGCCGAGGTTCTTGAGGCCGGGACCGAAGTATTCGACGAACTTGCCCACCACGCCGAGCTTGCGCAGCTTCTCGGTCACCGTCAGCACGAGGTCGGTGGCGGTGACGCCTTCGGCGAGCTGGCCGGTCAGCTTCACGCCGACCACCTGCGGGATCAGCATCGACGAGGGCTGGCCAAGCATCGCGGCCTCCGCCTCGATGCCGCCGACGCCCCAGCCGAGCACGCCCAGGCCGTTGATCATGGTGGTGTGCGAGTCGGTACCGAACAGCGAATCCGGATAGGCGTAGGTTTCGCCCTCGATCTCCTTGGTGAACACCACGCGGGCGAGGTATTCCAGGTTCACCTGGTGCACGATGCCGGTGCGCGGCGGCACCACGCGGAAATGCTTGAATGCCTTCTGGCCCCAGCGCAGGAAGCTGTAGCGCTCGCGGTTCCGTTGGAACTCGATCTCGACATTCTTCTCCAGCGCGCCCTCGGAGCCGAAGATGTCCACCTGCACCGAGTGGTCGATCACCAGCTCCACCGGGTTGACCGGGTTGATCTGGGTGGCGTCGCCACCGAGCTTGACCACGGCGTCACGCATCGCGGCCAGGTCGACCACGCACGGCACGCCAGTGAAATCCTGCAGGATCACGCGCGCCGGCATGAACGCGATTTCGGTCGACGGCGTGGCCGATGGCACCCATTTCGCGATGGCTTCGATCTTGTCCGGCGTCACATCCACGCCGTCCTCGTTGCGCAACTGGCTTTCCAGCAGGATCTTGAGCGAGTAGGGCAGGCGCTTGATGTCGAAGCGTTGGCCGAGTTTGGCGAGGCTGAAGAAGCGGTACTTCTGGCCGTTGGCTTCGAATGTGTCGCGTACCTGGAAGGAATCTTTCATGGGGGCTCCTGGCGAAATCCTGCTGCTGGGACGGTGGCGGTCTGGCGTAATCGACGCGATCAGGTGCACGAAGATGGCAATTCGCGTGCAAAGTTGGCGTGATTGTCGCCCGGTCGGCGCGTTGCCGAGTGCTGCAAACGCGACGTACTGGCCAAAGGCCGTATAGCATGGCGAGCCACGCAGCCATCCACAAACGCATTTCATGACATGCAGCATTCGATGATTTCGACCGGGCTCGCCGCGGTCTCGCTGCGCGACCTGGCGATGGTGCAGGCAGTGCACCAGCACGGCAGCTTCAACCATGCCGCGCGCGCCATGCACATCAGCCCCTCGGGCCTGTCCCATCAAGTACAAAAGGTGGAGCAGGCGCTGGGGGCGCCGCTGTTCGAGCGCGGCGGGCGCAAGGTGGTGCCGACTGCCGGTGGGCGCCGGCTGCTGGCGCGCATCGACGCCGTGCTGGGCGCCGCCGAGGCTCTGCAGCAAGGTGCGCATGCCGGTGAACTGGCGTTTGGCGGCGAGTTGCGACTGGGCGTGCCCGCCTCGCTCGGGCCGTATCTCTTGCCCCACCTGATTGCGCCGTTTCCGCAGCATTTCCCCGGCGTGCGGCTGGGTATCTCCGAAGGCAAGCCGCGCGGCCTGCTGCGACGGCTGCGCGAGGCCGAGCTGGACGCGGCGCTGGCGCCGCTTACCGTGGCCGGCAGTGGCGTGGTTGTTACACCGCTGTTTTTCGAGCCATGGGAAGTGATGCTGCGCGCCGACCATGCGTTGGCCGGGCGCCGCAGCGTCACGCTTGACCAGCTTGATGCCGCGGATGCGATCCTGATGGCCGAAAGCCATGCCGACGGCGAGGGCTACGTGCAGGACGTGAGCCTCGAAAGCCTTGCCGCGCTGGTGAGCCTGCGTGGCGGGCACACCTTTGTGCCGGCGCTGGCGCACGCGCGGCTGGCGTCCAAGCCGGACATCGTGCTGGCGAAGATTCGTGGCCAGGTGCCGGGACGCGAGATCGCGCTTTACTGGCGCGAGGCGACGCCGTGGCAACCCGATTTGCAGGCGTTCGCCAAGCTGCTGCGGCAACTGGCGCGGCAGCTGGCAGGGCTCAAGCTGATCGGCTGAGGTTCGGCGCCGGAAAAGGTCCGGCAGGCGGTTTTTTTAACCGGTGCTCAGCCGCCGTTGTCCAGCGTGGTGCCGGTCAACAGGCCGCGCGCGAGCATGCTGCACTGGCGCCGGAACAGCAGCAGTTGCCATTGGCGGCCGCCGAGCTGATGCCACAACACCGCGGAGCGCACTGCGGCGAGCAGGTTGCTGCGCACCTTCTCCACGATGGGCGCTTGCTGCAAATGCGTCGGGTTGCCGTTGACCATCACCCGCGGGCGCAGGGTGGACAGGGTTTGCGCGTAAAGCTCGGCGAGCCGTGCCGTCACTTGCGGCGAGCCCATGCCGAAATGTTCGACCTGGCGCTGCGCGGCGATGATGCCTTGCTGCAGCTCGTCGAGCAGGTCGCGCCGGCCGGACAGGCTGCGTTCCACGCGCATCACCGTCATTGCCATGCGCGTCACGGTCATGTCGTTGCCGTTTTCGTCGAGCTGCGACACCAGCGTACGCAGCCCCAGCCGTACGCCGGCGGTACTGCCATACACCGCTACCACCGACGGCGCGTCGATGCGGAAGACGCTGGCCAGTCCGGCTTCCATGGCACCTTCGTCGCAGCGGCCGTCGTTGGCCAATTGCTTGGTCAAGAGGCAGGCCTGGTACAAACCAGCCAGCGCCAGCACGCGTTCCTCGCTCATCGCAAAAGCTTCAAACACCGTCGTTCAACTCTCATCATTCGGGGGAAGGCCGCCGTACGGCGCGTCGGTCGCGGCGATCACCGCGCCGCCCAGACACACCTCACCAGCGTAGAGCACCAGCGACTGGCCGGGCGTGACGGCGCGCTGGGGAGTGTCGAAGTGCACTTCCAGTGCGTCGTCCGTAACCGTGACTGTGCAAGCCTGGTCGGGCTGGCGGTAGCGGGTTTTTGCCGTGCAGCGAAACTGCGCGGCGGGCGCGTGGCCGGCAACCCAGGTGGGTGCTTCGCTGCGCAGGTGGCGCGAATCCAGCCAGTGGTTCGCATTGCCCTGGGCCACGATCAGCCGGTTCGCGGCCACATCCTTGCCGACCACATACCACGGCTTGCCGCTGGCGTCGTGGCGGCCGCCGATGCCGAGACCGTTGCGCTGGCCGAGCGTGTAGTACATCGCGCCCTGGTGCTCGCCGACGAGGCGACCGTCGGGGGTGCGGATCTCGCCCGGCTGGCCGGGCAGGTAGCGCGCAAGGAACTGGCGGAAATCGCGCTCGCCGATGAAGCAGATGCCGGTGGAATCCTTCTTGGCCGAGGTGGGCAGGCCGGCGGCGCGCGCCAGCTCGCGCACGCGGGATTTTTCCAGCGCGCCGATCGGGAACAGCGTGGCCGCCAGTTGCGTCTGCCCCAGGGCGTGCAGGAAGTAGGTCTGATCCTTGGCGCGGTCGACCGCGCGCAGCAGGCGGTAGGCCCCGTCCACGCAGTCGACCTGGGCGTAGTGGCCGGTGGCGATCTTCTCGGCGCCGAGCTTGCGTGCCTCGTCCAGGAAGGTCTTGAACTTGATCTCGCGGTTGCACGCCACGTCGGGGTTCGGCGTGCGCCCGGCGCGGTATTCGTCCAGAAAATGGGTGAACACGCCGTCCCAATACGCGGCGGCAAAGTTGCGCGCGTGGAACGGGATGCCGAGCTGGCCGCATACGGCGACCGCATCCTTGCGGTCGGCGTCGGTGGTGCACGGGCCGTCACGGCCGTCGTCTTCCCAGTTCTGCATGAACAAACCTTCGACCGCGTGCCCGGCCTGCTTGAGCAGCAGGGCGGCGACCGAGGAGTCCACGCCGCCGGAGATGCCGAGCATCACCCGCATGACACGGTGGGTTCCGGCCACCAGTGCAAGGTATCCAGCGGCAGCCGCGATCCGGCGAGCCAGTCGTCGATGCTGGCCAGGATCAGCGGGCTGCGCAGGCGGGTGCCGAGCGCCGCGATTTCTTCCCGGGTCAGCCACAGTGCGCGATGGATGCCGCTGTCCAGTGCCCGCGTGGCGTCGTGCGACACCGCGCGGGCCGCGAAACAGAAGCGCACCACGCCTTCGCCATGCTCGGTGCTGTGCCACTGGTAGACGCCGACGAGGTGCGTGGGTTCGACCGTCCGGCCGGTTTCTTCCAGCGTTTCGCGGCGGGCCGCAGCGAGCAGTTGCTCGTGATCCTCGAGGTGGCCTGCCGGCTGGTTGTAGCCGAGGCGGCCGTGGGCTTCCTCCTCGACCATGAGGTAGCGCGCGCCGTCGGTCACGATGCAGGCGACGGTGACGTGCGGACGCCAGATGGCGGCGGTGGGGACGACGGGAGACATAGGGTACACGACTTGGAAAGACGCCATTGTGCCATCACCTGTACCGGGGGCCTGCAGCGCAGTCGCGACGGGCTCGCTGCGTATAATTGTGGCGGTTGCAGGAGTGTGTTCGATCCATGGCCAATCAACCCGAAAACGAACAGGACGGCGGCCGCGGCATTGCCGTGCAAACCGCAAAACCCGAGGTTGCGCGGCCGCCGATGTTCCAGGTTTTGCTGCTCAATGACGATTTCACTCCCATGGATTTCGTGATCGAAGTGCTGCGCGGCTTTTTTGCGATGGAGCAGGAGCGTGCGGTGCAGGTCATGCTGCATGTGCATACGCGCGGCAAGGGGGTTTGCGGGGTGTTTACGCGCGAGGTCGCGGAGACCAAGGTCAACCAGGTCAATGAGTATTCACGCGCCCATCAACACCCTTTGTTGTGCACTATGGAAAAGGTCTAGGAGCCCTTACTTTGTAGCCATCGCGGTTCAACCCGCCCACGCCACTGCAACGGAGACGGTCCGGATGTTCAGCAAGGATCTCGAAGTCACCATCGGCCAGTGCTACAAGCAGGCCCGCGAGCAGCGCCACGAATTCATGACGGTGGAGCACCTGCTCCTGGCGCTTACCAGCAACCAGTCCGCGCTCAGCGCGTTGCGCGCGTGCGGGGTCGATCTGCCGCGGCTCACGCACGAGCTGGAAAAGATCATTGCCGAGACCGTGCCGGTATTGCCGCACGGCGACGAGCGCGACACCCAGCCCACGCTGGGTTTCCAGCGCGTGCTGCAGCGCGCGGTCTACCACGTGCAATCCTCCGGGCGCAAAGAAGTCACTGGCGCCAACGTGCTGGTGGCGATCTTTGGCGAGAAGGACTCGCACGCCGTGTATTTTCTGCACCAGCAGGAGATCACCCGGCTCGACGTGGTCAATTACATCTCGCACGGCATCGCCAAGGTGGGTGACGAGAGCACGGTGGACCCGGCGGCCGGTGGCGAGCGCGAGGGCGAGGAGGGCAGCGACGCCCGTGGCAATGCGCTGGCCGAGTTTGCCAGCAACCTCAACGAGCGTGCCGCGCAGGGCAAGATCGACCCGCTGATCGGCCGTGCCGACGAGATCGAGCGCACCATCCAGGTCTTGTGCCGCCGGCGCAAGAACAACCCGCTGTACGTGGGCGACGCCGGCGTGGGCAAGACCGCGCTGGCCGAGGGGCTGGCCAAGCGCATCGTCGACGGCCAGGTGCCCGAGGTGCTGGAAAACGCCACGATCTGGGCGCTCGACCTGGGCGCGCTGGTGGCCGGCACCAAATACCGCGGCGATTTCGAGAAGCGCCTGAAAAACGTGATCGCGCAGCTCAAGAAGCAGCCGGATGCGATCTTGTTCATCGATGAGATCCACACCATCATCGGCGCCGGCTCGGCGTCCGGTGGCACCATGGACGCCTCGAACCTGATCAAGCCGATGCTGGCCTCGGGCGAGCTGCGCTGTATCGGGTCGACCACGTTCCAGGAATACCGCGGCGTGTTCGAGAAGGATCGCGCGCTGGCGCGGCGGTTCCAGAAGATCGACGTGGTCGAGCCATCGGTGGCCGAAACCGTCGAGATCTTGAAGGGCCTGCGCTCGCGTTTCGAGGAGCACCACAACGTCATCTACACCAACGAGGCGCTGAAGGCAGCCGTGGATCTGGCGGTCAAGCACCTGCCCGATCGGCTGCTGCCGGACAAGGCGATCGACGTGATCGACGAGGCTGGTGCACGCCAGCGCCTGCTGCCGCCGGAAGAGCGCACCGGCAAGGTCGACGTGGCCGAAGTCGAATACATCGTGGCCAAGATGGCGCGCATCCCGCCCAAGCAGGTGTCGGCGTCCGACCGTGACGTGCTGAAAAACCTCGAACGCAATTTGAAGATGGTGGTGTTCGGCCAGGACGGCGCCATCGGCGCGCTGGCTTCGGCGATCAAGATGGCGCGCTCCGGCCTCGCCGACCCGGCCAAGCCGATCGGCAGTTTCCTGTTTGCCGGCCCGACCGGCGTGGGCAAGACCGAGGTCACCCGCCAGCTGGCGTTGCAGCTCGGCATCGAGTTCATCCGCTTCGACATGTCCGAGTACATGGAGTCGCACTCGGTTTCGCGGCTGGTCGGCGCACCGCCGGGCTATGTCGGTTTCGACCAGGGCGGCCTGCTGACCGAGGCAGTCACCAAGCACCCGCATGCGGTGCTGCTCCTGGACGAGATCGAGAAGGCGCACCCCGATGTGTACAACATCCTGCTGCAGGTGATGGATCGCGGCGTGCTGACCGATACCAACGGACGGGAGGCCAACTTCAAGAACGTGATCATCGTGATGACCACCAATGCCGGCGCGGCGCAGGCGGCGCGGCGCAGCATCGGTTTTGTGGCGCAAAGCCACCAGACCGACTCGATGGAGGTCATCCGCCGCGCGTTCTCGCCGGAGTTCCGCAACCGGCTGGATGCGATCATCCAGTTCAACGCGCTCGATTTCGAGCACATCCTGCGCGTGGTCGACAAGTTCCTGATCGAGCTGGAAGCGCAGTTGACCGAGAAGCGCGTGAGCCTGGACGTGGCGCCGGAGGCGCGGCGCTGGCTGGCCGAGCACGGCTTCGACCCGCAGATGGGCGCGCGGCCGATGGCGCGGGTGATCCAGGACAAGGTGAAGCGGCCGCTGGCCGATGAGCTGTTGTTCGGCAAGCTGGCGGACGGCGGCAAGGTGCTGCTGGGCGTCAAGGATGGCGAGCTGACGGTGAGCTGCGAGGAGGCGGAAAAGTTGCCGGCCGTGGTCGAATAGGCGGCTGTTTCAGGAACGACAAAAGGCCGCGCACTGCGCGGCCTTTTGCTGCCACCGGACGCCGAAGGTTTACTTCATGCGGTAGGTGATCCGCCCCTTGCTCAGGTCGTACGGGGTCATCTCGATCTTGACCTTGTCGCCAGTGAGGATGCGGATGTAGTGCTTGCGCATGCGCCCGGAGATGTGGGCAATGACCACATGCCCGTTCTCCAGCTCCACGCGAAACATGGTGTTGGGCAAGGTCTCGGTAACCGTGCCCTCCATTTCGATGACGTCGTCTTTGGCCATGTGTTCCGGGTCGCGCGCAGCCGGATTGACTGCGTAAGCTGATAAGTATGCCACGCGCGGGGCGTCCGGCAAAACACCGTTGGCGCCGTGTCGGGGCGGATGCGGCCAGCGTCGGCGGGACATCGCACCCTAATACGGCGTGCCCGAAGTCATCCCTTGCCGGCGTGCCAGCGGGGGAAATCGGGAGGGGCATCGACGCGCCGGCAACGTCGAATTCGGGTGTGTCATCAGCCTGTCACGGCACTTGCACATGACGGTAAGGCGACCCCTGCATTCTTGCGCCCGATCGCAGTCTTGCTGCCAGGGGCACACGGGGCGGGGCGCGACATCCTGACCATTGTGGAGAAACGCATGCATTCGAAGACGCTCGCGCTGGCGATTGCCGCCGCCCTGGGCTTTGCCGGCTACGGCGCCCGCGCCGACGCCGCTACACGACCCCAATCCACCGCGTCTGCGGCCGAAGTGGCGCAGCTCAAGGCCCAGCTCGCAGCCTTGCAGGCAAAGGTGGATGAGCTCTCGCAGCAATCCGAGGCGCAGACCGCGGCGCAAGCCGAGACGGCGCAGGCAGTGCAGAAGGTGGAGGCCGACGGCAAGAACGCCGGTGGCACGCAGTCCAAGAGCCTGGAGGCGCTGAACAAGCTGGTCAACAACACCAAGGTGTCCGGCAAGATGTTCTTCGACTTCACCAACATCGACCAGAAGAACAGCGACACGGGCCGCACTGCCGCCAACGGCACCGGGCTGGACGTGAAGCGCTTCTACCTCGGCGTCGACCACAAGTTCAACGACATCTGGTCGGCCAACCTCACCACCGACTTCAACTACGTCGCGAACGACGGCGAGACCAACCTGTTCGTGAAGAAGGCCTACGTGCAGGGCAAGTTCGACCAGGCGGCGATCCTGCGCATCGGTTCGGCCGACATGCCGTGGATCCCGTTCGTCGAGAACGTCTATGGCTACCGCTATGTCGAGAACACCATCACCGACCGCCTGAAGTACGCCAACTCGGCCGACTGGGGCCTGCATGCGCTCGGCGACGTGGGCGCGGGCAAGATGTTCAACTACGCGGTGTCGGTGGTGAACGGTGCCGGCTACAAGAACCCCAGCCGCAGCAAGGGCGTCGATGTGGAAGCGCGCGTCGGTTTCGTGCCGTTCGACGGCCTCACCGTGGCGCTCGGCGGCTACTCCGGCCACCGCGGGCAGGAGACGCAGACCACCAGCGCTCCCCACACCGCGCAGCGCGGCGATTTCCTGATTGCCTACGTGAACAAGCAGTTCCGTGTGGGCGGCGAGTACTTCACCGCGAAGGACTGGAACAACGTGCTGACGCCGCGCTCCGACAAGGCCGATGGCTGGTCGGTGTGGGGCAGCGTGGCGCTGAACGACGACCTCTCCCTGTTTGCCCGCTACGACGAGGCCAAACTGAGCAAGGATCTGGATCGCAACGCCAAGGACACCTACTGGAACCTCGGCCTGCAGTACCAGGTGACCAAGGGCTTCAAGCTCGCCGGCGTGTGGAAGCACGAAAAGGGTGACAAGTCGGTGACCACGCCGCTGCCGGCGCACGTGCAGAACGTGAAGACCAACGAGATCGGCGTGTTCGGTGAGGTGGCGTTCTGAGCAGGAACCGCTGGCAGTGGTTGATGCGGAAGGATGCCGCGTAGGGACGAGGAACGGATCGTCCTCATGTACTGGCAGGATGCCTGAAAGGTCCCGGGCCGGACACGGATGCCGGTCCGGGCTGGGGAGCGGGGTGGAGGCGACACCAACGGCCGTGGCTGCACCGTTTTGGCGGTCTTCCGCACCAGTGTTTGACCGATGAACCGCCACGGGGCGACAAATCGCCCGCAGGCTGCCTTGAGGCAGCCCTGACTTGCCTGCCTGGTCTCTATCGTCCGCGCTCTCCGGAGAGCGGATTCATGCCGGCGTTGCGCGTTGGCATTGGCCACGCCAACGCGGCGCACAGCTGGCCAGCTTCCAGCGTGAAATCGAGGCGCATGTGCATGGCCTTGGCGGCGGCACCCGCCAGCGCAATGCCGAGTCCGGCGTGGCCGCTGCCGGCTGGCGACTTGCGCCAGAACTGCTGGCCAAGCCGCGGCAGATCCGCGGGTTGTAATAACGGTGCAGCATTGCACACGGCCCAGCCATCGTGCCGGGCTTGCACCGTGATGCGGCCGCGCTCGGCCGCATACTCGATCGCGTTGCCCAGCAGATTGTCGAATACCACCTCGAGCAAGGTGGGGTCGGCCTCGAGGGTGGTGTCTGCGTCCAGCGTGACGTCGAGCGCCAGGCCGCGTGCTTGCGCCGCCGGCTGGTGGCGGGCAACGACCCGCTCGACGGCGGCTGCCAGCGGCACCGGTTCGATGCGCGCTTGTTCCAGCCCGGCCTGGATGCGGGTGAGCTGCAGCAGCGCGGTCACCGTGGCCTCCAGTTCGGCGCAGATGTGCCCGACTTCCGCCAGCAGCGCGGCGCTGTCGCGCCCGCTCGGGTAGCGCGTTTCCACCTCCACCAGTACGCGCAGCTCCGCCAGCCGGGTGCGGAACTCGTGGGCCACGCCAGCGGCGAATCGGCGCTCGCGCGCCATGCCGTCGTCCATGCGCGCCAGCACCTCGTTGAAACGCGCGGTGAGCGACGACAACTCGGCAATGTGACTGGAGGGCAGGCGTGCACCGGGAGTATCCGGGCCGATGTCCGCCATCACCTGGCTCAGTACCGCGAGCGGGCGCAGCGCGCGTTTGGCCACCCACGGCGTGGCGAGCACCACCAGCGCGCAAGCCACCAGCAGGCTGCCGATCAAGAGCAGGTCGATGTCGCGCAGCAAGTTGTGGGACGCGGCGGTAGCGGCAGCGTAGTCGAGCGTGCAACGATCCCCGGCGTTGCCGGCCGACCACGGCAGCGAGACCACGCGCACCGCGGTGCCATTGGGCAACTGCGCGTGGGCAAATCGGGGTGCCGTGCCGGTGGCCGGCGGCAGGTCGAGCTGCATGGTATGCGCCAGCCGCCGACCGTCGCAGCGCAGCTGGAACCAGCCTCCTTCCGTGGCCGGGGTGGCGGCCTCGGCGGTGTCCGCACGGTTGCCGACGGCGGTGTTTTCGAGCAAATCGGCGATGGCGTCGGCCTGCATCAGCAGATCGGCATCGAAGCGCTGCTGCATGGCGTGGTCAACCTGGCGGTCGACCACGAAGGCGGCGCTGCCAAACACCGCAAGGATGAGCACGGTCAGCGCGATGGTCAGCCGCGTGCGCAGCGAGTAGGTGCGGGTCAGGTGGGACATGCTGCCGGCGTCATGCAATGAGGTAGCCGGCGCCGCGGCGGTTTTCGATCAGCCCCGGCAGTCCCGCCTCGTCGAGCTTGCGACGCAGGCCGAACACCAGCACTTCGATGCTGCGGTCGGAGGCCTCGCTGTCGCTGCCGGCGATGCGTTCGAGGATGATGGCGCGTGGCGACACCCGTCCACGATGGCGCAGCAGGAATTCAAGCAGCTCGTACTGGCGCGGCGTGAGGTGCAGCGGCTCGTTGCCGACGCGGGCCTGGCGGGCCTGGGTGTCCAGTGTGAGCGCACCCAGTTCAAGCGTGTCCGCGCGGGTTTCCACCGGCCGCCGCGCGAGCGCGTGCAGGCGCGCCACCAGTTCGTCGAAAGCAAAGGGTTTGACCAGATAATCGTCGGCGCCGGCATTCAGCGCGTCCACGCGGTCGCTCACCTGGTCGCGTGCCGACAGCACCAGCACGCGCGGGCGTTCGCCGCTGCGTGGCAATGCTTGCAACACGCCGAAGCCATCCAGCCGCGGCAACCCGAGATCGAGCAGCACCAGATCGTACCCGTAGGCCTTGAGGTAGGTGACGCCGGCAACGCCGTCGGCGGCGGCGTCGACCACGAAGCCGGCGGCCTGCAGGCCGCGGGCAAGGGTGGTGCGCAAGCGGTCGGAATCTTCGATCAGGAGCAGCTTCATGCCGGACGTTTTGCGATGGCCATGGGCGGACGCTAACACCTGCCTGCGCGGGCAACTACAAAGTCTTTGCAAAGCGTTTGCGAATGGCACGCAAAGCGTCGGGCCGCATCGTGAGGCCTCCCACTCAGAGAGAAGTGCGTACCGTGCGCCAGTCGACCGTGCGGATCCTGGTCGCCGCCTTGACGCTGACGGTGGCGGGCACTGCCTTGGCCGGCAGGATCGAGCCGGACGACCGCGCGGATATCGCGGCGGTGAGGCAGGCCACCGTGATCCCGACGCAGGCGGTGCGTGCGGCGGAAGCCGACGGTGGCGTGGCGTATGCGTACGGCATGGAAGTGGACGGCGGGCAACGCTGGTCCAAGGTCGACGTGCGGCGCGGCGGTGCGCTGGAGTCGGTGCGGGTGGATGTCGCCACCGGCAAGGTCATCGGCCGCAAGCCCGCCCACGGCGAGGATGCCCAGGGGGCGCATGCGCTGGATGGCACCACCCTTACCCTCGCCGCTGCCATGGCGCACGCCGAACGGGTGGGCAAGGGGCCCGCACTCGAGGCAGAAACGGGGGGCACGGCGCCACCGCGCACGCCGATGTCGACGTGATCCAGGATGCTGGCCGGCAGGTGGCGCATTACCGCGTTTCGCTGCAGGGCAAGACGGTGATGGCGACCTTGACCGGTACCGATCGCTGAACCGGGGAGGGCACATCGCAAGCACCCGCTAAGCATATGGGCGCATGCTGCGGGTGTCCGTCCGGGGAGAGATCGCGATGAAACACGCATGGCAGGCGTCGCTCGGCATGTTCCTCGCGTGCACGGTGGCCAGCGTAATGCTGCCGGGCGCGCGTGCGTGGGCCGGTGGCCCGTTCGGTATCGATCATCGCGTGGCGGTGGACAACCACGGCATCTGGCAACGCAACCACCAGCAGGAAGTGCTGACGGCCACCATCGTCGCGGTGATCGGCGGCGCCTTTGCGTTGGGCGATCACGACAAGCTCGGCGACACCTTCTGGCGGTCGGTGGATTCGGTCGCGGTGTCCTCCGCGATCGCGCAGGGCGGCAAGTGGGTGTTCCAGCGCGAGCGGCCGTCGCAAACCGCCAACCCCAACGAGTTTTTCAAGGGTATCCACAACGAAAGCTTCCCCAGTGGCGAGGTCAGCGCCATTGCCGGCGCGGTAACACCGTTCGTGGTGGCCTACGGCAAGGACTATCCGGCGGTCTACGCGCTGGAATTGCTGCCGGCGTACGACGCGGTGGCGCGGGTAAAGACGCGCGGGCACTGGCAAAGCGATGTGCTGGTCGGTTGGGCGGCGGGCACCGCAGTGGGTATCTGGGCCGCACATCGGCAGTCTCCGCTGATCCTCGGCTGGCTTCCCGGCGGCTTCCAGGTGGGTTTCATCCATCGCTTTTGAGCGGGCGAAGTGGCACAGTCGCCCGCCAGCTTTCGTGCGAGATCCGCCTTGAACCGCTTCGATGCCATTCAGAGACTGCGCCGCCGGGTATCCGCGCGGCTGGTCGGCAGTGTGTTGCATGATGTCGGAGACTCCACGCAGCCGCTGCCGCGCCGCGGCATCCACCGCATCCTGATCTGCCGCAGTATCCGCACGCTTGGCAACTCGCTTACGTTGACGCCGCTGGTCGATGAGCTGGCGCGGGTGTATCCGGGCGCCGAGGTGGATATCGTCAGCCGCAGCAAGGTGGCGCGCGAATTGTTCGGCGGTTTTGCCAACATGCGCGACCTGTGGATTTTGCCGCAGCACATGCCGGGCCATGCGATCGCTACCGCAACGGCCTTCCGCCGCATGCGGCGCAAGGGGTACGACCTGGCGATCGACCCGGATCCGCGCTCGCAATCCGGCCGCTTGATGCTGGCAATGGCGCACGCACGCCTCGCGCTCGGTTATGTGGGCGCCGGCAAGCAAGGTGCGGTCACCCACGGCGTGGCGGTGCCGGTCGAAGTACGTCACAAGGCGATGCTGCCGGTCTACCTGTTGCGCAAAGCGCTGGGTGAAGACCCGACCGGCGCAGCGTTTCCGCTGCCGAGCCTGCCGCTCACTGCAACTGAACTGGAAACCGGTTGGCACACGGCGGCGCGCGTGGCGGCGCGTGTTGGCGCCGGCCCGCGGATCGCGGTGTTTGCCAACGCCACCGGCGACAAGCTGTTGCCGCTGGCGTGGTGGCAGGAGTTTCTCTCGACTTTCACCGCGCTGGTGCCGGATGCTCGCATCGTGGAGCTGGTGCCGGCCTCCGGGCGCTCGATGCTGGCGGATGCGTACCCCGCGTATTTCACCAGCGACGTGCGCCACCTGGCGGCGTTCATCGCCAACATGGACGCCTGCATCGCCAGTGACAGCGGCGTGATGCATCTGGCCTGGGCCAGTGGCACACCTACGCTGGGTGTGTTCTCGGTCACCGATCCGGCGCAGTGGGGGCCGTACGGTGGCGGCAGCGGGTCAATTCACGTGGCCGGACGCTCGGCACCGGATGCCGCCGGCATGGGCGCGACGTGGTGGCAGCAGGCCTTGGCCTTGCGCCAGGCTGTACCTGTCATGTAGATGTCACGTGTTGCAGTTGCAATACGCCTTGATTCCCCTGCCGACAGCGTGCACGTAGATCATGTCCAAACGCATCCTGATCGTTGAAGACGAAGCCTCCATCCGCGACATGGTCGCCTTTGCGCTGCGCCGCGCCGAGATGGAACCAGTGCACGCCGCCGATGCCCACGCGGCACTGGTCGCGATTGCCGACCGCGTACCCGACCTGATTCTGCTCGACTGGATGCTGCCGGGGCTGTCCGGGCTGGAGCTTGCCCGCCGGTTGCGACAAGACCCGCGCACCGCGGAGATCCCGATCATCATGCTCACCGCGCGTGGCGAAGAAGTGGATCGCGTCAGCGGGCTCGAAGCCGGGGTCGACGACTACGTGGTGAAGCCGTTTTCCACCCGCGAACTGATCGCGCGGATCAAGGCCGTACTGCGGCGCACCCAGGCGGATGGCGGCACCGGCTCGCTCGAAGTGGGCGCCTTGCGCATTGACGGCCCGGCGCATCGCGTCTATGCCGGCGACGCCAAGGTCGAGATCGGTCCCACCGAATATCGCCTGCTGCACTTTTTCATGAGCCACGCCGAGCGCGTGTATTCCCGTGCGCAGTTGCTCGATCAGGTGTGGGGCGGCAGCGTCTACATCGACGAGCGCACGGTGGATGTGCACATTCGCCGGCTGCGCAAGACGTTGGAACCGTTTGCGCTCGATGGCCTGGTGCAGACCGTGCGCGGTACCGGTTACCGCCTGTCGGCCACGCCATGAACGGGGATTTGCATCGCGCGCAGCGCCTCGCCGCGCAACTGCACGACATGCGCACCGTCGCCTGCGCCTTGCCCGACGGACTGGCGCTGCTCGATCACGACGACCGCCTGCGCTGGTGCAACCCGGCAGCCGAACGCCTGCTTGGCATCCGCTGGCCGCGCGACCGCGGCGCGCCGGCGCGCGACTGTTTCGGTGCGCAGGGTGCGGCGGTGTGGGCATTGATCGAAAGCGGCGACGCGCAGGACATTGCCGCGCCGACCGACGACGCCGTGCGCCTGGCGTTGTCGCTTACCGCCTATGGCGCGCATCGTCAGCTGCTGGTGGCGCGCGACATCAGCCAGGTGCGCCGGCTGGAACAGGTGCGGCGTGATTTCGTCGCCAACGTGTCGCACGAACTGCGCACGCCGCTCACCGTGATCCACGGTTATCTCGAACTGCTCTCCCCCGAGGACGTGCCGGCGCTGGCCGGCGTGCTGCAGGAGATGCGCGTGCAGTCGCAACGCATGCGCCAGATCGTGGAGGATCTTCTGATGCTGTCGCATCTGGAGATGCAGCAAAGCCTGGACGAGGAACGGGTGCCGATGGCGCCGTTGCTCGACGGCCTGCGCCACGAAGCCGAGGCGCTCAGCCAGGGGCGCCATCGCATCCAGGTGCAACGCGATGCGCAGTTCGACCTCATGGGTTCGCCGCGCGATCTGCACAGCGCGTTTTCCAACCTGGTCAGCAACGCGGTGCGTTATACGCCCGACGGCGGCGACATCACCATTGCGTGGCGGCCGTGCGCGGGCGGCGCGGAATACGCCGTGATCGACACTGGCTACGGCATCCCCGCCGAGCACCTGCCGCGACTCACCGAACGCTTCTACCGCGTGTCATCCAGCCGCTCGCGCGCTTCCGGCGGCACCGGTTTGGGGCTCTCCATCGTCAAGCACGTGCTTAACCTGCACGGCGCCGAGTTGCGCATCGAGAGCACGCCCGGCAAGGGTTCCACCTTCGCCTGCGTGTTCAAGGCGGAGCGGCTGCTCCCCGCCAGCGCTTAGGAGCGGGGGCGGCAGCAACCAAGCAGGCGGGACAAAACCGTTTGGGTTGCCATCATCAATGCTCTGGGCCGACCGCCTTGCCGGCGATCCATGTCTGGCGTGCCAGGGTGCCGCCGATCCAGTAGCACAACTCGGCCGGGTGGCGGGCGTTCCATGCCACGAGGTCGGCGCGTTGGCCGACGGCGAGGGTGCCGCGGTCGGCCAGGCCAAGCGCGCGGGCGGCGTGTGCAGTGACGCCGCGCAAAGCTTCCTCGGGCGTCAGGCGCAGCAGCGTGCAGGCGAGGTTCGCCGCCAGGCGCAGGGACAGCAGCGGCGAGGTGCCGGGGTTCAAATCGGTGGCAATGGCGATCGGCACGCCGGCTTGGCGCAGTGCCGCCACCGGCGGCGCCCGGGTTTCGCGCAGCGCGTAGAACGCGCCAGGCAGCAGCACGGCGACGGTGCCGGCCCGCTTCATGGCGGTGATGCCAGCGGTACCCAGATGTTCCAGGTGATCGGCGGAAAGCCCATGGAAATCGGCGACCAGCGCCGCACCGCCCTGATCGGAAAGCTGCTCGGCGTGCAGCTTTACCGGCAGGCCGAGCTGCTGTGCGCGCTCGAACAACCGTCGTGTTTCGGCCGGGGTGAACGCGATGCGCTCGCAGAATGCATCCACCGCGTCCACCAACCCTTCGGCGGCGAGCGTCGGCAGCATGTGGTCGATGACCAGCGCCACGTAGTCGTCGTGGCGGTTGGCGTATTCGGGTGGCAACGCGTGCAGGCCGAGAAAACTCGTGCGCACCGTGATCCCCAGTTCGCGCCCGATGCGTCGCGCGACGCGCAGCATGCGCCGCTCGGCGTCCAGTGCCAGTCCGTAACCGGATTTGATCTCCATCGTGGTGACGCCATCGGCGAGCAGCGCGCACGCACGCGGCAGCGATTGCCCAAAAAGGTCGTCCTCGCTCGCCGCGCGCGTCGCCCGCACGCTGGACACGATGCCGCCGCCAGCGCGGGAGATTTCCTCGTAACTCGCGCCGTTCAAGCGCAGGTCGAATTCGTTGGCGCGCTCGCCGCCAAACACCAGGTGCGTGTGGCAATCGACGAGGCCCGGGGTGACGAGCGCCCCGTGCAGGTCTTCCGTGACGGTCGCGGTGGCATCGCCCGGCAGGTCGCTTGCGCGGCCGAGCCAGGCGACCTTGCCGTCGCGCCAGGCGATGGCGCCATCCTCGATGAGTCCGAACGGCGCATTGCCCGCGAAGGTGGCCAGCGTCGCGTGCAACAGCAGGTGATCCCACGAACCGGGCATGATCGTGTCTCGCGAAAAGGTGGCTGCATTATCGCCGGATGGTGCCGACTACAATGCCGGCCATCCATTTGCGGGAGTGACGGCATGCAAGGCTGGAGCGGACGCGTCGATCTGCCTGAGGGGCCGCTGACGCGGCGTTGGCACCAGTGGGTGCGTCCGCTGGAGGCCGGTGCGGCGCCGGGTGTTGCGGTGCTTGGCTTTGCCAGCGACGAAGGCGTGCGGCGCAACCACGGGCGCGTCGGTGCGGCCGAAGGCCCGACGTCGCTGCGCAAGGCACTGTCGGGTTTGCCCACGCTGGACGACACACCGCTGTACGACGCCGGCACGGTGGACGTAGTGGATGGCGACCTCGAAGGCGCACAAGTGCGGTATGCCGAGCGGCTCGCGGCGTTGCTGGATGCCGGGCATTTCCCGGTGGGCCTCGGCGGCGGCCATGAGATCGCGTTTGCGACCTACCAGGGGTTGGCGAAACATCTGGGCAAGCACCGGCCGCGCGTGGCGGTGGTCAACATCGACGCACACTTCGACTTGCGCCAGCAGGAGCGCGGCAGCTCGGGTACGCCGTTCCTGCAAATCCTCGAGCACGCGCAGGGCATCGGTCTTGCCGTGCAGTACTGCGTGCTCGGCATCAGCGCGGCGTCGAACACGCGCTTGCTGTTTCAGACCGCCGACGAACATTACGTGCACTACGTGCGCGACGACGAGCTGGGTGTGCTCGACCTGCCGCAGCGCATCGCGGCGCTGCAGGCAGTGCTGGCCGACGTGGACGTGATCTACCAGACGATCGACATCGACTCGCTGCCGCACGCGATGGCACCGGGCGTCAGCGCGCCGGCTGCGCGCGGGGTGTCGCTCGATGTGGTGGAACCGATCCTCGACGCGGTGGCGGCTACCGGCAAAGTGCGGGTGTTGGACATCGCGGAGCTGTCGCCGCCGCACGACCACGACGGCGTGACCGCACGCGTCGCCGCGCGGCTGATCCATCGCGTCACCCATGCCGTGGCCGGCGCGAAGCGGGGCGGTTGAACGATTGCGAAACCGTACGCGGGGCGGCGGTAGGCGATGCCGTCGGACGGGCGTTTCACACTCCATCCATCCGATGAGGAGTGTGCGATGCATCGTTTCCTGCGAGCTTGCCTGATTTCGCTGGTGCTGCTCGGCGGCAGTGCGATGGTCAGCGGCTGCGTCATCGTGCCGCCGCGCCATGCACAGGTGTGGGTGCCGGGGCATTGGAGCTATGGCGGTGGCGTGTGGGTGGGTGGCCACTGGCGCTATCGCTGACCTGCGGTTTGGCGCCTGCGGGCCGGGATTGGAAATCCGAAAACACCGCATCGCGCAAGCGGTGGCCTCTGTGGGTTTGCGCCGGACAAAAACTTTGGTCGTGAACACGCATGCGGCGCACCCGAAGGTGCGCCGCCAAGAGGTGTTGCCGAGGCTGGACCCCGACCTATAGCGCCGGCAGCGACGCCACAGCTTCGGTGTGTGCGGCCGCCTTGTCGGTGGCGACGTAGGTGTAGATCACCGGCACCACGTAGAGCGAGATCAGCGCACCGATGGTGAGGCCGGTGGCGATCACCAGGCCCATGTCGAAGCGGCTCACGGCGCCGGGGCCGCTGGCGAGCAGGAGCGGCACCACGCCGAGCACCATCGCGCCGGTGGTCATCAGGATCGGACGCAGGCGGATGCTGGAGGCGCGCTCGGCGGCAGTGCGGCGGTCGAGGCCTTGCTCCTCCTGCATCACATTGGCGAACTGCACGATCAGGATGCTCTGCTTGGTGATGAGGCCGATCAGCGTGATCAGTCCCACCTCGGTGTAGATGTTGAGCGTGGCCGCGCCGGTGTAGAGGAACGCCAGCGCGCCGAACACCGACATCGGCACCGCCACCAGCACGATCAGCGGGTCCCGGAAGCTCTCGAACTGCGCGGCGAGCAACAGATACACGAGCAGGATCGACAGCCCGAAGGTGACGATCACCGTGTTGCCCTGTTTGATGAACTGGCGCGATTCGCTCGCATAATCGATCGCATAGCCGGTGGGCAGCACCTTCGCCGCCAGGCTCTTCAACGTGCCCAGCGCCTGGCCGAGGGTGGCGCCCGGTGCCATCACGCCCTGGATCGTCACCGAGTTCTGCTGCTGGAACTGCGGCAGGTATTCCGGCTGCACGCTGCGCTTGACGTCGACCACGGTGGTGAGCGGCACCAGCTTGCCGCCGGCGGTGTGCAGGTAGTAGTCGCCGAGCGCGTTGGCGTTGGCGCGCAGTGCATTGGGCACCTGCGGAATCACCTCGTAGCTGTGGCCACTCATGTCGAAGCGGCCGACGTAGTTTTCGCTCAACAGCGCGCTGAGGTTTTGCCCGATGGTGTGCATGTCGAGCCCGAGGTTGGCTGCCACGTCGCGCTTGATGTCGAGCGAGATCGTCGGGGCGTCGTAGTGCAGGTTCTTGGTAAGGAAGGTGTATTCCCCGGTCTGCATCGCCGCGCCGATCAGGCGGTCGGCGTCGGCATTGATCTGCGCGTAGTCGTGGGTCGAGGTCAGCACGAACTGGATCGGCAGGCCGCCGGAGGAGCCCGGCAGCGTAGGCCGCGCAAACGCCACGGTTTGCAGCCCGGTGACCGCGTTCAGTTTTTTCTGCACCAGCGGCAGGATCTGCATCTGCGTGCGCGAGCGCGCATCCCACGGTTTCAGGTTGGCGCCGCCGAACACGGCGTTGTTGCCGGCGCCGCCCGAAGGCGCCAGGCCGCTGATCTGCCACACCAGCCCGGTCTCGGGGAAGCTGGCGAGAATCTGGTGGATCTGTTCGTTGTACTTGTTGAGGTAGGTCAGCGTGGCCGTGGCCGGGCCAGTGCCGGAGACCAGCACGGTGCCCTGGTCCTCGGTCGGCGCCAGCTCGCTCTGGGTACCGAGAAACAGCAGCGGGATGCTCACCAGCACGCAGGCGCCGGTCACCAGCACCACCGCGCGCACGTCGAGCACCGCGTGCAACGATTTGTCGTACGCCGCGCGCAACCGCGCAAAACCGTGGTCGAGCACGTGGGTCAGCCCCTTGGCCGGCGTGTGGCGCAGTACCTTGGAGCACAGCATCGGCGTCAGCGTCAGCGCCACGACCATCGACACGATCACCGTCGCTACCAGGGTGAATGCGAACTCGGTGAACAGGCTGCCGGTGAGGCCGCCCATGAAACCGATCGGGATGAACACCGCCACCAGCGTGGTGGACATCACGATGATCGGGCTCGCCAGCTCGCGCGCGCCGTGGTACGCGGCGGCCAGCGGGGTTTCGCCCTCGTCGATCAGGCGCTGGATGTTTTCCAGCACGATGATCGCGTCGTCCACCACCAGCCCGATCGCCAGTACCACGGCGAGCAGCGTAAAGAGGTTGATGGTGAAGCCGAGCGCGAGCATGAGGATGCCGGCGCCGATCACCGACAGCGGAATCGCCACCGCCGGCAGCAGCAGCGAGCGCAGCGAGCCGAGAAACAGGAAGATCACGAATACCACCACCGCCAGCGTGATCGCGATGGTGAAGATCACCTCGTGCAGCGAGGCGGTGATGAACACGCTCTGGTCGAGCGCCACGTCGGCATGCATGCCGGGGGGCAGGTTGGCGCGCAACTCCTTGAGCGCCGCATGCACGCCGTCGGCGACATCGAGCGCGTTCGCATCCGGCGTGGGCTGCACGCCGATGAACACCGCGGGTTCGCCGTTGTAGAACACTGCCTGGTTGTAGTTGGCGGCGCCGAGCGTCACGTCGGCCACGTCTTCGAGGCGAATCGTCGTGGTGCCGACGGTCTTCACCACCAGGCGCTTGAACTGCGCCAGGTTGTCGAGCGAGGTGCTGGCGGTGATCGTCACCTGCTCGTGTGCGTTGCGCGTGCTGCCCACCGCGGAGACCACGTTGTTGGCCTGCAGCGCCGCCGCCACGTCGGCCGGGGTGACGCCGCGTGCCGCCATGCGCGCCGGGTCGAGCCATGCGCGCAGCGCGAACGCGTTGCCGCTGGGGTCGATGCCGGCCGGCACGATCTGCGCCTGGCCCACGCCGGGAACGCCCTGGATCTTCGGCTGCGCCACGCGCAGCACGTAGTCGTTGATCTGCTGCTGGCTCATGCCCTTGCCGCCGAACGAGAGGTACATCAGCGCGGTGGGGTCACCCACCGTCTCGTTGATGGTCGGCCGCTGCGCTTGCGCCGGCAGCACGTTCTGCACCTGGTTCACCTTGGACAGGATCTGCGCCACCGCGGCATTCGGGTCGGCATTCAGGCGCATGTTGGCGATGATCGTCGACAGCCCCGGCGCACTGGTCGCAGTCATGTAGTCGATGTCGGGCGCGCTCGCGATCGCCTGCTGCAGCGGTGTGGTGATGAAAGCGCCGACCGTTTCCGGGCTGGCGCCGGGGTAGGCGGTGGTGACGGTGACTACGGTGCTGGTCACCGTGGGGTATTCGCGGATCGTCATGCCGGTCCACGCGCGGGCGCCGAGCAGCAGGATGACCAGGCTGATCGCGCTCGCCAGCACCGGGCGGCGGATGAAGAGATCGGTGAATTTCATGATGCGCGGCGCTTCACGGCTGGATCGCGTTGTCGATCGTGACCGGCACGCCATCGCGCAATTTGTTCTGGCCGGCGATGACCACCGTGATGCCCGGCTGGATGCCGCTGGCGAGCAGCGCCTTGCCGTCGCGCTCCTCGCTCACCTGCACCACTTGCGGGTGCACGACCTTGCCGTGCGCGCCGTCGTGCACCACGTACACGCTGTCGCCGAAGGTGCTGTAGGTGATGGCGGTGTGCGGCACCACGATGCCGTGTTGCGCCGCACCGAGCGCCAACTGCACGTGGCCGTACAGGCCGGGCCGCAGGCGTTCGCCGGGGTTTTCCAGGGTGGCCTGCAACGCGACGTTGCGGGTGGCTGGATCCACCCGCGCGCCGACCGCCGTGATCTTGCCGGTGAACGGGGTATCGGGGAACGCGTCCGCCGTGAAGCTCACCTTGCTGCCGGGCTTGAGTTGCGGCAGCTGCGCTTGCGGCACACTGAAATCCAGCAGCAGCGGGTTCCAGCTTTGCAGGTCGACCACCGGCGTGCCGGGCGACACGTATTGGCCGAGGCTCACCTCGCGGATGCCGACGGTGCCGGCAAACGGCGCGCTGATGTGGAGCTTGGCCAGCGTGGCGCGGTCGCTTTCCACCGCCGCGTGTGCGACGCCGGCGTTCGCCTGCGCGGTTTGCAGGTCGGACAGGCTCGACGCCTTGGCCGCATAAAGTTGCTGTGTGCGTGCGAGCGTGGCCTGCGCCAGTTGCAGCTTGGCTTCATCCGCGTGCAACTGCGCGAGCTGGCTGGAATCATCCAGCCGCACCAACAGTTGCCCGCGCTGCACCTTGGCGCCGGACCGGAATGCTACCTCGGTGACGTTGCCGGCGATCTGCGCAGTGATCTCCGTACCTTGCACCGCTTCCAGACTGCCGACCACGTGAGATTGCGGCGCCCACGTGGCGGCGCTCGCCACCGCGGTGGCGACGGCAACCGGCGGCTGGCCATGCGGCTGCGCCGCGGCGCGTCGGTCGGCATACAGCCGCGTGCCGAAGATGGCGCCAAACACCACGACCAGCGCGATGCCGGTCGCAAGCCATGCCTTGTGCATCATTGATCTCCTTGCCGCGTGGTGGCCTGCGCCGTGGCCACCGGCCATTGCCCGCCACCGAGCGCGACATACAGCGCCGTGGCGTCGGCGTAGCGCTGCGCGCGTGCCTTGATCTGCGCCATGCGCGCGGCTTCGAGCCGTACCTGGCTGGTCATCAGGCCGAGGTAATTGACGCCACCGGCGCGGTATTGCGCGGCGACCAGTTGATTGGCCTGTTGCGCCGCCTGCAGCGCGTCGTCTTGCGCTGCGAGCAGCCCGGCATCGTGGTCGAGCGCGCGCAGCACGTCGGCCACATCGCGGAACGCGCCAAGCACGGTGCTTTGATAGTCGGCAAACACGCCGCGGTAGGCGGCTTCGGACGCCTGCTTCTCGGCCTTCAGCGTGCCGCCTTCGAAGATCGGCTGCACCAGGCCGGCGGCCACGTTCCAGATGCGGCTGGCCGGGCTGAACAGGCCATCGGTGTGGTTGCCCTGCACGCCCCAGGCGGCGCTGAGCTCGACGTTGGGATACATGCGCGCCACCGCGATGCCGACCTCGGCGTTCGCGGCGCGCAACTGCGCCTCGGCGGCCAGGATGTCCGGGCGCTCGTGCACCAGCGCGGAGGGCAGGCTGAGCGGCAGGGCGGTCGGCAGCTGCAACTGGTCGATGGCGGGCAATGTGAGCGTGCCGGCCTGCGCCGGGAATCGGCCGAGATAGGTGGCCAGGAGGTGCAACGCTGCATCGCGTGCCTGCTGCAGCGTCACCTGTTGCGCCTGGCTGGAAGCAAGCAGGCTTTGCTGGGTAAGCACGTCAAATTGCGAAGTGGCACCCAGCCGGTACTGCGTGCGCGCGAGGTCCAGCACCTGCTGCTGGTCGTGCAGCGTGTGCGCCATGGCATCAAGCTGCGCATCCAGCGCGGCCAGGTCGATGGTGGTGGCCACGACGTTGCCGGCAATCGCCAGCCGCGCGGCGGCCAGCCGGTAGCGTGCAATGTCCACCCGCGCCTGCGCATCGTGCGTGGCGAGCCGGCTCAGGCCGAACACGTCGGGCGCGTAGCTCACCTCCACCTGTCCCGTGTACAGGTTGTACAGCTGCGGGCCGACCCTGCCGCCGCTCGCCGCGCCGCTCGAACGCTGGCGTTCGGCACCGAGGCCAAGCGCCACCTGCGGATAAAACGCGCCGCGCGTGGCGCGCAGCAGGTGCTGCGCCTGCTCCACCGTGGCCTGTGCCGCTTCGATGTCCGGGTTGTGCGCCAGTGCGGCATCGACTAGCCGGTCAAGCGGCGCCGAACCGAACGCGCGCCACCACTGCGGATCGACCGCCGCGCCAACCTGCAGCTTTGGTGGCGTCACCGTACTGCTGGCTGATGCCGGCGCGGCAGTGGATGCCGTGTAGGTGGCGACGGTTGGTGCGGGTGGCCGATGCCAGGCCGGTCCAACGGTACATGCTGACAGCAGCGCGCAGACCATCGGCAGCGATACAAAGCACCAGCGCCGCGCACCGCGCGGAGTGTGAGAAAAAGGAGGTATGCCCATGTTTGTGCGATGCCGCAACGGCGGCGAGTGCATGCTACGCCGCCGGCGTGTGCATCACGTGTAGAACCGGGGAGCGCGGGCGGCGGAAATCCAAGCGACTGCAGTTGTGCCGTCCTGGCGATCTTCCGCACCGGTGGTTGTTGGCCAATGGAATGACGGTGTGGCTGCAGACCGTCACGTCAATTGGCGCAAAGCCGTTTCCTCTCGCTTGCTTGGTTTCTACTGACCACGTTCGCGGGCGTACTGCGCTGCGTCATCCGGCATTGGGCAGCGCGCCCGTATGCTGGCGTGTCGATTTGAACGGTGGGCAGCGCATGCGGTACGAAACGGCGGCGGAAAGCAGTGCGGCAACGCCGTACATCCATCACGGCACGCCGGATTTCACCCGCACCAATCTCGCGCTGTTTGCGGCCGGGTTGTGCACCTTCGGCCTGCTGTATTGCGTGCAACCGCTGATGCCCGAGTTCAGCCGCGACTATGGCGTGTCCGAAGCCGGCGCGTCGTTGTCGCTCTCGCTCACTACCGGCGTGCTCGCCATAGCGATGCTGGTAGCCGGTGCGCTGTCGGATGCGTGGGGTCGCAAGGGCGTGATGGTGGTCTCGCTGCTGGCATCGGCGGTGCTGGTGCTGGGCAGTGCAGTGATGCCGACCTGGGGCAGCCTGCTGGCGGTGCGCACGCTGATGGGACTGACGTTGAGCGGCCTGCCGGCAGTGGCGATGACCTACCTCAGCGAGGAGATGGATGCCGAGTCGATCGGCCTCGGCATGGGCCTGTATATCAGCGGCAGCGCAATCGGCGGCATGGGCGGGCGCATCGTCACTGGCGTGCTGGCCGATTTCGTCGGCTGGCGCATCGGCGTCGCCGTGGTCGGTGTGATCGGCCTGGCCTGCGCGCTGGCGTTTGCGCATGCATTGCCGGCATCGCGGCATTTTCGCCGCCAGCCATTGTCGCTGCGCGGTAT
Organism: Rhodanobacter sp.; assembly: GCA_004298045.1. GTDB lineage: Bacteria > Pseudomonadota > Gammaproteobacteria > Xanthomonadales > Rhodanobacteraceae > Rhodanobacter_A. The sequence goes on from SCRM01000021.1 coordinate 126,127, forward strand.
CGCCGGACGCTTCTCCGGCGTGTTCCATGACCGCGGCCTGCCGTGGCTGTTCCTCGAAGGCTTCCTGCTGCTGGGCGCCTTCGTCACCGTCTACAACTATCTGGGCTACCGCCTGCTGGCGCCGCCGTACAACCTGAGTCAGGCGGCGGTCGGCCTGATCTTCGGCATCTACCTCATCGGCACCTTCAGCTCGGCGTGGATGGGCCACCTCGCCGGCAAGCTCGGCCGCCGCAAGGTGCTGTGGACCGCGCTGGCCCTGATGCTGGTCGGTGCCGCGCTCACCGCAGCGGCATCGCTGTGGCTCATCATGCTCGGCGTCGTCGCCATCACCTTCGGCTTCTTCGGCGGCCACTCCATTGTAAGCAGCTGGGTCGGCCGCCGCGCCGGCGCGGCCAAGGCGCAAGCCGCCTCGCTGTACCTCTTCTGCTATTACATGGGCTCCAGTACGGCCGGTTATTTCGGCGGCTTCTTCTACGCCGCCCACGGCTGGACCGGCGTCGCGCTCTTCGTCGGCGCATTGACCCTCGCCGGCCTCGCCATCGCGCTCGGGCTCACTCGCCTGAAGCCCTTGGTCAACGTGCCGACGCTGCCGCAACCGATGAGCCGCGGGGCGATGGGGTAAGGGTCGGGATTTGGAATTTGGGATTGGGGATTTGGCAAAGCGGCGTTCTGAGCGTCGCGTTGCATCTGCGGCCAGCCGAAGCGAAGGCAGTGAGGATCGCTGCTCTACCGAATCTCCAATCCCGTATTCCTAATCTCGTGCCCCACCCACCAACATCCCCTTCACCGCATCGAAATCCCCATCGTTCCGATCCGCCGGGATGCCGAGCAAATGGGTCATCAGCGGATATACATCGACGTTGGGGAATTCCGGCCAGGTGATGCCTTGGCGGAAGGCGGGGCCGTGGGCGATGAACAGGGCGCGCATGGTGGGGTCGGCGTTGTCGTAGCCGTGGTTGCCGATGCTGACACGGTCGCCGCGTCTGGCGGCGGAGGCGGTGGTGGTGATGCGCCAGCCGACGTCGGCGAGGCACACGAGCTGCGGCACGCGCGGGTTGGTGCCGTAGTGGAAGCGTGCCGGAATGCGGGTCTTGTCCCAGCACTGCATGTGCTGCTGCGGGGCTTCCAGCTGCTTTTCGATGGCGGCGAAGTCGTGGCCGGCACGCGGGTTGAAACCGGCGACGATCTCGAGGCTCACGACGTGCACGGCGTCGAGCGGAATCAGCTTGTCGATGTAGACGTTGTTCTCTTTCGGCACGCTGGCCATGCCGTGGTCGGCGAGCACGATGAGGTTCACCCTGTCGTACAGGCCGCGCGCCTTGAGGCCGGCGACCAGGCGTGCGAGCGCAGCGTCGGTGTCGCGCAGCGCGGCGTCCACTTCGGGCGAATCGGGGCCGTGCGCGTGGCCGGCGTGATCCACTTCGTCGAAATACAGGGTGAGGAAACGCGGGCGCTCGGCCGGTGGCAGGTCGAGCCAGGCCAGCACCTGGTCGACGCGCTGGTCGGCGGTGATCTTGCCGTTGTAGGGTTTCCAGTAATCGGGATGCTTGCCGTGGATGTCGGCCTCGCTGCCCGGCCAGAACATGGTGGCGGTGCGCAGGCCGTGCGCGTCGGCGTCTTCCCAGATCGGCGTGCCCTCGGCCCACCAGCGGCCATCGGATACCGCCTTGCGGTTGCCGAGCGAAAACTTGCCGAGCTGCGCGTCGAACATGGTGTTGTTGACGATGCCGTGGTGGTCGGGATACAGCCCGGTCACCAGCGTGTAGTGGTTGGGAAAGGTAAGCGAGGGAAACGCGGGCTGCAGCGCCGCCGCGTGCACGCCGGTTTTTGCCAGCATCGTCAGCGTGGGCGTGAGGCCGCGGTTGATGTAGTCGGCGCGGAAGGCGTCGATCGACACCAGCAGCACCGGACCGGGGCGGCTGGCGGGTGTGGTCGCGTTCGGCGGCAAGCGGCCTTGCGCCGCGCAGCCGGCAAGCAGCGCCAGCAGCAGGATGACGGCGTATCGGAACGGAAATTTCATGCCAGGGTACCTACGCTCAGGTCGTGTATCCATGATGGACAGGTTGACATGCCGATGCAGCGTTCCCACGCAACAACCAGTCATGAACACCTGGCACTTGCGATGGCACTCGGCTTGTCGGTGTTGCCGCTGGCCGTTGTCGCGCAGCAGGTGCCGCCGGCGGCCGCGCAGTTCCAGCAGACCATGCAGCAGCAACACGTCAGCGACCAGTTGCAGAAGAGTCAACAACAGGCACAGCAACAGCAGAATGTCAGCGACGTGGCGGGCAAGGTGTTGCCGCAAGGCTCTGCTGGGCAGCGGTCACTGAAACAGGCCGATCGCGCACGCCAGGCGGCGAGCGCCGCGCAGCAGCGCGATGCAGTCGACCGCTATCGCGATGCGGCCAACCAGGGTCACTGAGCCGGTTCGACGAACAGGTCGCCGTGCAGCTTGCGGCCTTCGAGGCCGAGCAAGGCGCGCTTGATCCACAGCCCGCCGCCGTACCCGGTGAGGCTGTGGTCGGCGCCGATCACGCGGTGGCAGGGCACGATGATGGGAATCGGGTTGCGCCCGTTGGCGGCGCCGACGGCGCGCACCGCCTTGGGCTTGCCGATGCGTTGCGCCAGCTCGCCATAGCTCATGGTGATGCCGAACGGGATGCGCAGCAGTTCCTCCCATACGGCAAGTTGAAATGGCGTGCCGCGTGGGTGCAGCGGCAGGTCGAACACGGTGCGTCGACCGGCAAAGTATTCGGCCAGTTGCGTGCGTGCCTTGGCAAGGCGTCCGGCGTCGCGTTGCCATGTGTCCTTCGTATTCGGACGGTGCTCGCTCTCGAAGCAGATTTCGCACAGGCCGGCGTCATCGGCCACCAGCGTCAGCGGGCCGAGCGGGCTCGGCATGATGTCGTAGTACAGGGCTACTCGGGGTGTCGTCATGGGTTTGCCGCTCATGGTCGGGGGGATGGGAGACACGCGTGCAGGCGCCGCGCACATGACGGAATGGCTGGCGAAGGGCTCATCGCGCAGCGGGCACGCCGTTGCGTGCGCGAGGCTGGGCGCCGCGCCACAGGTGCATCACAGCGTAGGCACGCCACGGCCGCCACGCCTCGGCGCGCACGGTCAGTGCCCTGGCGCTTGGGATGGACCCGCCGGCCGCGGCGGCGCGACGCAGCACCAGGTCGGCGGCCGGGAAGGCGTCGGGATGGCCGAGTACGCGCAGGGCGATGTAATGCGCGGTCCAGTCGCCGATCCCGGGCAGGGCGGTCCAGCGCGCGACGAACGTCTCCAGCGACTGGCCGCGGTTGAAATCCACCCGGCCGTCGAGCAGGGCGCGAGCGATGCCGCGGATCGTCGCCGCGCGCGCCGTGGTGACGCCCAGCTCGCGCAGGTCGGCCGCGGCCAGCGTGGCGGGGTCGGGAAACAGGCGATCAAGCCCCGGCATCGGCGCCGGGTCCAGCACGCCACCGTGGCGCTGCACGATGCGCGCCGCCAGCGTGCGGGCCGCCGCCACGCTCACCTGCTGGCCGAGCACCGCGCGCACCGCGATTTCAAAGCCATCCCAACTGCCCGGCAGGCGCTGGCCGGGATGCTTGCGCAGCAAGGGGCGCAGCATGGGTTCGCCACGCAGGGCGGCGGCGATCGCCTGCGGGTCGGCGTCGAGATCGAACAGGCGGCGCACCCGCGCCACCAGGTCCAGCAGCTGCGCCGGCTGTGGCGCGTGCAGCTCCAGCTTCAGCGCGTGCGTGCCGCGTGCGCCGGCGGATACCCGCAGCCAGCCCGGTGCTGCCGCGGGGCCGAACACGCGCGTGTAGCAGTGCTCGTCCACCTGCTCGATGCCCGGCAGCGCACGGCCGCGCAGGAACGCCAGCAGCGCCGCGAAATCGCAGGGCGGACGGTAGGCCAGGTGCAGTACCAGCGCGTCGCCGGATGCCGTGCGCGGGGTGCGGCGCAATTCGCGCGGTGCCACCCGGTTGGCCAGCGCGAACGCGGCATTGAACCGGCGCAGGCTGCGGAAGCCGGACGCCAGCGCCACGTCGGTGATCGGCAGCGCGGTCTCGGTGAGCAACTGCTTGGCGAACAGCAGGCGGCGCGTGGTGTGCACGCTGATGGGCGGTACGCCCAGCCGTTCCACGAACAGCCGGCGCAATTGCCGTGCGCCCAGGTCGAGCCGCGCGGCGAGCTGGTCCAGCGAGCCGTCCGCCAGGGCGCCGGCCTCGATCAGTTGCAGCGCACGCGCCACCACGTGATCGCCGCGTTGCCACCACGGGTTGCCGGGCGCGAGCTCCGGCCGACAGCGCAGGCAGGGCCGGAAGCCGGCGGCTTCCGCCGCTGCGGCATTGGCGAAGTAGCGCACGTTCCCGCGCCTGGCCGGCGGCGCCGGGCACACCGGCCGGCAGTAAATGCCGGTACTGGCCACCGCGGTGAAGAACAGCCCGTCGAACCGCGCGTCGCGGCTGAGCCGCGCCCGTTCGCAGGTACGCGCGTCGGGCAGGGTGGTGGCGTGGGTGTCGGACATGCGATCAGGCTAGCACCGGCCCTGCGCGGAGACTCGCCGTTTTCGGACATCGATGGCACGAGCCTTGTGCGGGACGCCATCTGGCACGGGCGTCGGTCGTGCAGGGGCCGCCGGCTTCGTGGCGGCCTTCCCGCCGCGTTGACAATCCCCTGCGGACTGCCGAACGATCCGGGATGGTGATCCTTTGGTTTCCCGGGCAGGCACGCATGGCACACGCACGTTCCCAAGTCCGTTTGCGGTTCATCGTCGTGCTGGCGGTGCTGTTGTCGGGAAGCCTGCTGTGTCAGGCACACGCCGCCGGCGCGGGAGCCGCGACGCAGAAGTGGGTCGCTACCTGGGGGCAGGCGATGACCTCGCAATACGTGCGGGTTGCCGGCCGCGACGGCGAGCCGCTACGGGATGTCTATGGGCAGCCGCTCGAGCACGCGCCCACGGTCGATCACCTCACCCTGCGCCAGAGCGTGAACGTCAGTGCCGGCGGCGTGCGCGTGCGCATCCGGCTGTCGAACTATCACGGCCGTGCGCCGCTCACCGTGGGCGTCGCGCGCATTGCGCTCGGCGCCGGCCACGCCGATGACCTGTCGGCGATCGATCCCGACAGCGACCGGCGGTTGAGCTTCGGCGGTGGCAAGCGATCGATCACCATCGCGCCCGGCAACGAGGCGGTCAGCGATCCGGTCGAGCTGCGCGTGCCGGCACTGTCGAACGTGGTCGTCAGCCTGTATTTCGCCGGCCCGGTCCAGCTCGCCGATTTCCATCCGATGGAACCGGCGCACACCACCTACGCGGTCGACGGCGACGCCACGCGGCAGCCATCGCTGGCGCACCTGCCGGCCGCGAAGGCACTGCCGCGCACGCGGGACGATCACCTCTACCTGCTTGCTGGCGTCGAGGTCGAGGTGCCGGAGGACACCCGCGGCATCGTCGCGTTCGGCGACTCGATCACCGACGGCGCGCTCGCCAGCGCGCCCGGCACCACCTGGCCGGCGGTGCTGGCCGGCCTCGCCCAGCGCCACGGCGACGCGGCGGCGGTGGTGAATGCCGGCATCAGCGCCAATGAATTGACCACCGACCAGATCGGTGCGCCGGGTGCCGGCGCCTCCGGCCTGAAGCGCTTCCTGCGCGACGTGGTCGATCGCCCCGGTGTCACGGATGTGGTCGTGCTGTTCGGCGCGAACGACATCAATCGCGGCATCGATGCCGCCGGCTATCCGAACGGCGCATCGGCCGGCGACCTCATCGCCGCGATGCGCATGCTCGCCGACGTCGCCCACCAGCACCACCTGCGCATTTACGCCGGCACGGTCACGCCGTTCGCCGGATTCCCGGGCTGGTACAGCCCGCAGCGGGAGGCCGTCCGGCTGCAGTTCAACCAGTGGATGCGTCGTTCCGGCGTGTTCGACGGCGTGGTCGATTTCGCCGACGCCGTGGCGGGTGCGTACGTGCCGCCGCCGCTGGTTGCGCAGCAGTCCCCGTTGCCGGCCGGCATGGCGACCGTCTGCGCGGGCGACGCAGGCCTGCATCCGAATGATCGCGGCTACGCCGCGATGGGTGCGTTGGCTTATGACGTGCTGTTCGACGCGAAGCTGCAGCCGCTGCTGGGTTGCCGCTGAGGTTTCCTGGCACAGGGCATTCGCACTGCGCCAGTCGCTCATGCATGGTCGCGAAGCCGGAGCCCGCGTGCCGCTGCACGCGGCTACGGGCCAGTGATGTTTTCGGCGACGCTCGTAGCCGGGTGTTCCCGCCGTGATGCGGCGGCGCGCCTTTTCACGCGCCGGGCGGCTAGCCACAATCGGATTCTCTCCGGTTCCATGAGACCCCCATGACTGCTCCCACCCGCATCGACCGCACCCGCGTCATCCACCCGCCGCGCGGCCCCGAGCTGCATTGCAAGAACTGGCTGATCGAGGCGCCGTACCGGATGATCCAGCACAACCTCGATCCCGAGGTGGCGGAAAACCCGGCCGAGCTGGTGGTCTACGGCGGCATCGGCCGCGCGGCGCGCAATTGGGAATGCTTTGACGCGATTCTCCAGGCGTTGCGTGATTTGAATCCCGACGAGACGCTGCTGGTGCAGTCCGGCAAGCCGGTTGGCGTGTTCAAGACCACGCCGGATGCGCCGCGCGTGATGATTGCCAACTCCAACCTCGTGCCGCACTGGGCGACGTGGGAGCACTTCAACGAGCTGGACCGGAAGGGCCTGATGATGTTCGGCCAGATGACGGCCGGCTCGTGGATCTACATCGGCACCCAAGGCATCATCCAGGGCACCTACGAAACCATCGCCGAGATGGGCCGCCAGAGCTACGGCGGCAACCTCACGGGGCGCTGGGTGCTGACCGCGGGCCTCGGCGGCATGGGCGGCGCGCAGCCGCTGGCGACGGTGATGGCTGGCGCCTGCATGCTGGCGGTGGAGTGCGACCAGCACCGCATCGACTTCCGCCTGAAGACGGGCTACGTCGACGAGCAGGCGAAGGATCTCGATGATGCGCTCGCGCGTATCGAGCGCTATACGAAGGCGGGCGAAGCGAAATCCGTCGCGCTGCTCGGCAACGCCGCCGACGTGCTGCCCGAACTCGTGCGTCGCGGCGTGCGTCCGGATGCGGTCACCGACCAGACCAGCGCGCACGATCCGGTCAACGGCTATTTGCCGCAGGGCTGGACGGTCGCGCAATGGGCCGAGCGCCGCGTGGGTGATCCGCAGGGCACTGCGGCCGCTGCCAAGCAATCCATGCGCAAGCACGTCGAGGCGATGCTGGCGTTCCACGCACAAGGCATCCCCACCTTCGACTACGGCAACAACATCCGCCAGATGGCGTTCGACGTGGGCTGCAAGAACGCGTTCGATTTCCCCGGCTTCGTGCCGGCCTACATCCGCCCGCTGTTTTGCCGTGGCATCGGCCCGTTCCGCTGGGTGGCGCTGTCGGGTGATCCGGAAGACATCCTGAAAACCGACGCCAAGGTCAAGGAGTTGATCCCGGACGACCAACACCTGCACCACTGGCTGGACATGGCCGAGCAGCGCATCCACTGGCAGGGCCTGCCATCGCGCATTTGCTGGGTGGGCCTCGGCCTGCGCGACAAGCTCGGTCTGGCGTTCAACGAAATGGTGCGCAACGGCGAGCTCAAGGCGCCGATCGCGATCGGCCGCGATCACCTCGATTCCGGTTCGGTGGCCAGTCCCAACCGCGAAACCGAAGCCATGCGCGACGGCTCCGATGCGGTCAGCGACTGGCCCGTGCTCAACTGCCTCTTGAACGCGGTGGGCGGTGCCACCTGGGTGAGCTTCCACCATGGTGGCGGTGTCGGCATGGGTTACAGCCAGCACGCCGGTCTGGTCATCGTGTGCGACGGCACCAGGGAAGCCGACGCGCGCATCGCCCGCGTGCTGTGGAACGACCCGGCCACCGGCGTCATGCGCCATGCGGATGCGGGTTATCCCGAAGCCATCGCCTGCGCTAAGGAAAAGGGCTTGAAGCTGCCGATGGTTTCATAAGCAGGCCACGCAAAGGAGTACGTCATGGCGGTGCCGAAATACGACTGGTGGTATCTGCCGTTGTTGCGCCTGCTAGGCGACGGGCGCGCGCGGCGCATGTCCGAGGTTTACGACGAGCTTGCAAAAGAAGCTGGCCTGAGCGAGGCCGACCTGGGCGAAATGCTGCCCAGTGGCACCGGCCCCACCTATCGCAACCGTATTGGCTGGGCGCGTACCTTCCTCAAGAAGGCCGGACTGGTGCAGTCACCCAAGTGGGGGATGGTTGCCATTACCGAGCGCGGCCAGTCGGTGCTGCGGGAAAACCCAGCAGGCATCAACAACGCCTGGTTGATGCGTTACCCCGAGTTTGCCGAATGGGCGCGACCTGCGAAGTCTGCTGCCGGTACGGCTGGGCCTACGCCGGATGACCATGATATCGACGACAGAGGCGACGAAACTCCGCGTGAAACGCTGGAGCGCATGCACGCGCAGCTGCATCGCGACCTGGCCGACGAGCTGCTCGAACGTGTCAAGCAGGTGCCGCCTGTGTACTTCGAGAAAATCGTGGTGGATTTGATGTTGGCGATGGGCTACGGCGGCTCGCGCGCCGAGGTGGGGCACACGGTGGGGCAGTCCGGTGACGGCGGGATCGATGGCGTGATCGACGAGGATCAACTCGGGCTGGACAAGATCTACCTGCAGGCCAAACGCTGGAAGGACAATATCGGCCGACCGATTGTGCAGGCTTTCTCCGGTTCGCTGGAAGGCGAGCGCGCGACCAAGGGCGTGTTCATCACCACGTCGGCCTTTACCGTGGAAGCCCGTGATTACGTCGGCAAGATCAGCAAGAAGATCGTGCTGATCGATGGCCGGAAACTGGCCGAGCTGATGATCCGCCATGACGTTGGGGTGAGCGGCGAGGCCACTTACGTGGTCAAGCGAATTGATGGCGACTACTTCGATCCCGACGCGTGACGTTTCGCGTGCGCCGAGTGCCTCCACGGACGTGCCGCAGGCCCAAAGCCCCTCTTGAGGAAGCGGACTTTGGGCGCCGGGGCCCGGCCCGGCCGGGCATCACTGGATGCGGGTGATGTTGCCGTTCTGGTCGACCTGCACCAGATCGCCTTCGCGGATGCTGCTGGCGTCCTTGACCTGGATGTTCTGGTAGCTGCCGTTGCCCATCTTCAGGCGCACCAGATAGCTGTCGCTGCTGCCGGTGCGGTCGCCGATGGCGTGGCCGGCGAAGCCGCCGCCGACGGCGCCGCCCACGGTGGCCAGTTCGCGGCCCTTGCCACGGCCGACCTGGTTGCCCAGCAGGCCGCCGGCGATCGCACCGATCACCGCGCCGGCGGTGCCGTGGCCGCCGCCTTGTTGTACGTTGCGTTCGATGCGCTCCACCGTGCCGCACTGGTCGCAACGCAGGTAGATGCCGTCCGAACGCACGAGGACGCCATTCGGTTGTTGCGCATGGGCGCCGGCGCTGGCGGCCAGGCCGATCAATCCGGCGGTGGCAATGGCGAGCAGGACGTGCTTGTTCATCAGGGTCTCCTCGAAGCCTGGGTGGTGCGCCGAGTCTAGGCGCAGTTTACTGTATCGAATCGTTACGATTTTGCGCGGCAAATTGCGGTGAAGGCCAGCGGCGCAGCATTCCCGCCAGCACCGGCGGGGTGAGCATGGCGGTCAGCAGCGACATGGCAACGATGACGGCGTAGATGCGGTTGTCGAAGACGCCGGCCGCGAGGCCGAGGCTGGCGACGACGATGCCCACCTCGCCGCGCGGCACCATGCCGAAGCCGACGATGGTGGCGCTGCGTGGACCGAGCGAAAGCGCGCCGAGGCCGCCGCCGACGAGCTTGGACACCACCGCGATCGCGGTGACCACCAGCAGCATCCACAGCGCATCCGGGCTGGCCAGCTCGTGCAGGTCGATCTTGGCGCCGGTGACGACGAAAAAGAACGGCACCAGCAAGGTCAGCAGCGGTCGCGTCTGGGTTTCCAGCGTGTGCTGCTGGCGGGTTTCCGAGGCGATCATGCCGGCAAGGAAGGCGCCGATGATCGCGGCCAGGCCAAACAGGGTGGAGACATAGGCCAGCCCAAGGCACAGCGCCAACGCAATCAGCAGAGGCGACTGCGCGTGGCGCGGGGTATCCAGCCATGCCGAGTTCCAGCGCATGATGCGGGCGCCGCCCCAGCCGATCACGGCGATGAAGCCGAGCGCCTCGCCGAGCACCACCAGGAGGTGCCCGGGGTTCAGGCTTTCGCCGCCCTGCAGCGAGACCACGATGCCAAGCAGCAGCATGGCGAGCACGTCGTCGATCACCGCGGCGCCCAGGATCACCCGGCTCTCGATCCGCTGCAGTACGCCGAGTTCCTGCAGCACGCGCGCGGTAATGCCGGCCGAGGTGGCCACGAAGGCGGCGGCGACGAACATCGAGCGGTCCCAGTTGAGCCCTTCGACGTGGGCCCACACGGCGGCCATGCCGAACGGCACCAGCACCCCGATCAGCGCCACCATGAACGCCGTGCGGCCGACTTTCTTGAGGTCGTCCAGCCGGGTTTCGAGGCCGACGGAAAACAGCAGCAGCACTACGCCAACCTCGGACAGCACGTCCAGCGGGGTGCCGATCGCGATCTGCTCGGGCGTGACCCAGCCCAGGAGCGAGGGCCCGATCACGCAGCCGGCAGCGATCTCGCCCACTACGCTGGGCAACTTCAGGCGCTGCGCGATCTCACCGCCGATCTGCGCGGCGACAAACACGATGAAAAGCAGCAGCAGGATGTCGCTGGCGTGGTGCATCAAACCGGCTCGCTCGGCCTGTGGAAGACCTGCATGCTACATGGCGCCTCTCAGTGTGCGGTGGAGGCGGCGATCGCCGGGCGATCCGGATCGAGACGCGCGAACACGCGGCTGGCGAACGCGGTGACCAGTGCCAGCAGCACCACGGTCCAGCGAAAGGCGACGACGAAATCCGCGGGCTCGTGGCCGCGCAGCAAGGCCTGCATCAGCAAGGTGGACAGCGCGATGCCAAAGCTCATGGCGAGGTACTGCACGCTGGAAGCCATCGACGAGGCCATCGCCGCCGCGTGGATGTCGATGTCGTTGTAGATCAGCGTGTTCATCGCGGTGTATTGCAGGCCGGCAAAGCCGCCGTAGGCAAACGCCAGGGCACCGATGACCCACGGCGAGGAGTCGGCGCCGAGCAGCGCAAATCCCGCCAGCAGCACTGCCACGACCAGCGTGTTGGCGAGCAGCAGCCGGCGGTAGCCGTAGTACGCCAGCACACGGTGGATCACGCGTTTGGCAACGATCGAGCCGATGGCCTGCGGCACCATCATCAAGCCGGCCGCGAGCGGCGACCAGCCGCAGCCCACCTGCAAAAACAGCACCAGCAGCAGAAACATGCCGGAGATGCCAAGCCGGGTGAACAGCCCGCCGGAAAGCGACACCCACACGCTGCGGATGCGCAGCAGCGCGAGGTCGGCCACTGGGTGCGCGGTGCGCCGGCTGTGCCACACGTAAACGGCGCCAAGCAGGCACGCAAACAGGCCATAGGCGGCCATGCGCGACCATGGCACCGGGGTGTCGGAGGTCAACTCCGAGGCCACCAGCAGCAACGCCGAGCTGGCCGCGAACAGCAGGAACCCGGCCAGGTCGAAATGGTGCGCGCGCTTGAGCCGGTACTCGGGCATGCTGCGCCGGTTCATCCAGATGCCTGCGATGGCCACCGGCACATTGACCAGAAAAATCAGCCGCCAACTGGTGAACTGCGTGAGCGCGCCGCCCAGCAGCGGCCCGAGCACCGAACCGAGCACGCTGAAGGTGGCCACGGTGCTCATGGCGCGCACGAATTCGCGCTTGTCGATGCTGCGCACCAGCACGTAGCGGCCCAGCGGCATCATTGCCGCGCCGCCGACGCCCTGCAGCACGCGCGCGGCCACCAACTGGTGCAGCGATTGCGACAGCCCGCACAGGAGGGAACCCAGCCCGAACAGCAGGATCGCCGCGCCGAACACGCGGCGGGTGCCGAAGCGGTCGCACAGCCATGGGCTGGCCGGGGTGAGGATCGCCAGCGTCAACACGTAGCTGGTGAGCGCGCTGCGCATGCCCAGCGGGGTTTCGTGCAACGCCTCCGCAATCGCCGGCACCGCGGTGTTGACCACGGTGGAGTCGAGCGATTGCATGAAGAATGCCGCCGCCACCAGCCACAGCAGGCCGCGATAGCGCTGCAATGACGACGCCGCAGGCACATCGACGGAATCGGCCGGTGGCGAACCGCGGTGCGGGGGAGACTCGGCGGCACGATCCGGCATTTGCACAATGGTAGTGCGTGGCGTGCCTGCATTCCGTGTACGCGCAAGGCAGGGGCAGGCTTGTTTCAGTCGCAGATGCCCTTACCATGAGCTGACGTGACAACGCAGAATCACGCGCGCCGGGGCGCAACCGCTCCGGCGCGCTTTTGCGTGAACCATACAAGCCAGCGACAGGACGCGAATCATGAGCCGCAAACCCGCCATCACCGTTTCCCGCCTCGACCTCGAACGCATCGAGGTCCTGATCGAACGCATGCCGCGTGCCGATGCGGCCAAGCACGATGCGCTGATGGCGGAGCTGGATCGTGCGACGGTGCTGGAGCCGGCCGCCATGCCGCGCAACGTGGTGACGATGAACTCCACCGTGAGCTTCACCGACACCGCGGGCGGCGAGCCGATGACCCTCACGTTGGTGTATCCGAACGCGGCCGGCAAACCGGGTACGGTGTCGATCCTGGCCCCGGTCGGCAGCGCATTGCTTGGTCTTGCCAAGGGCAAGCACATCGACTGGCCCACGCCCGACGGCAAGACCCGCCGGCTCACCGTGCTGGCGATCGACTACCAGCCCGAAGCCTCGGGCGATTTGCATCGGTAAGAGCCGGGATTCGGGAGTGGGGATTCGGGATTGGAAAAAGCCTGCACCTCGCGTCGGCGCGCCTTTCCGAAACTCCAATCCCGCATCCCTAATCCCGGCACTTCACCGCCGCGATTACACTTGCGGCATGAACCTGGAAACCTCTGCCCCGGCTGCGCTTGCGGCCGATTTGCGCCGGCGCCTTGACGACGCCAGTCAGCGTTACTACGTGCTCGACGACCCGGATATTCCGGATGCCGATTACGACGCGCTGATGCGCGAGCTGCGCGCGCTCGAAGCCGCGCACCCGGAGCTGGCAACGCCTGATTCACCCACGCGCAAGGTTGGCGCGCGGGCGCACAGCGGTTTTGCCGAGGTACGCCACGAGATTCCGATGCTGTCGCTGATCGACGCCTTCGGCCAGGAGGGCGACGACGACCGCACGCGGTTTCGCGAGGTGCTGGATTTCGAGCAGCGCATCGAGGAAACCACTCATCGCACCAATCCGCTGTTTTCGGTGGAGCCCAAGTTCGACGGGCTGGCGATGAGCCTGCTCTACCGGCACGGCGTGCTGGTGCGCGGCGCGACGCGCGGCGACGGCCAGGCCGGCGAGGATGTCACCGCCAACGTGCGCACCGTGCGCTCGATTCCGCTGCACCTGCGCGGCACCGGCTGGCCCGAGGTGCTGGAAGTGCGCGGCGAAGTGCTGATGCTGCGCAAGGATTTCGAGGCCTACAACGAGCGCGCGCGCAAACGCGGCGAGAAGCCATTGGCGAACCCGCGCAACGGCGCTGCCGGTTCACTGCGCCAGCTCGACCCGGCGGTGACCGCGCAGCGCCGGTTGAGCTTTTTCGCCTACGCCATCGGCGTGGTCGAAGGCGGCGAGCTGCCGGATACCCATTCGGCCACCTTGCGCAAGCTGCGCGAATGGGGCTTCCCGGTGTCGCCCGAGGTGAGCACTGCGCGTGGCTTCGACGGGTTGATCGCGTTCTATCACCGCATCGGCGCGAAGCGCGACGCGCTGCCGTATGACATCGACGGCGTGGTGTACAAGCTCGATGACTACGCCGGCCAGCGCGAAATGGGCTTTGTCGCGCGCGCACCGCGCTGGGCGATCGCGCACAAGTTTCCGGCGCAGGAGCAGACCACCACGGTCGCGGCAATCGAGATCCAGATCGGTCGCACCGGTGCGGCGACACCGGTCGCGCGACTGGCGCCGGTGCAGGTGGCCGGGGTCATCGTCACCAACGCCACGCTGCACAACGCCGACCAGGTGGCGCGGCTCGACGTGCGTGTGGGCGACACCGTGATCGTGCGCCGCGCCGGCGACGTGATCCCCGAAGTCGTGCGCGTGGTGCCCGAGTACCGCCCGGCGCATGCGCCGGTGTGGCACATGCCGGCGCGCTGTCCGGTGTGCGGCTCCGCGCTGCTGCGCGAAGACGGCGAGGCCGCCTACCGCTGTTCCGGCGGGCTGGTGTGTGCGGCGCAACGCAAAGAGGCCCTGATCCACTTTGCCTCGCGGCGCGCGATGGACATCGAGGGCATCGGCGACCGCTACGTGGATGCGCTGGTCGATTTCGGCTACGTCGCGACGCCGGTCGATCTGTACCGCCTGACGCTGGATGATTTCCTCGCGATGAAGCGCCGCGCCGACGAGCACGACGGCACTACGCCGGAAACCGTCAAGCAGGGCAAGGTTGCCACCAAGTGGGCGAAAAACCTGCTCGCTGCGATCGAAGCCAGCAAGCACGCCTCGCTGGCGCGTTTCCTCTACGCGCTTGGCATCATGCACATTGGCGAAAGCACGGCCAAGACACTGGCAACCTGGCTCGGCTCGCTGGCGTTCGTGCGCAGCACGCCGGCGCCGGTATTGCGCGTGCTGCCCGACATCGGCGCCGAGGTGGCGGCGTCCATCGCCGGCTTCTTTGCCCAGGCGGGCAACCAGCGCGTGGTGGATGAACTGCTTGCGGCCGGCATCGCGTTTCACGATGAGGTTGCGCCAAACGCCAAGCTGCGTCGGCGGCTCGGGCTGGCGGTGCTGCTGGACATGGCGAACGTCGACAAGCTCGGACCGAAAAGCACGGTCTTGTTGGCGCAACACTTCCCGACGTTGCGTGACCTGCAGGCAGCGGGGCAGGCGCAGTGGATCACGGCAGGCCTGACGCAAGCCGCCGCCATCAACCTTGCTGCGTGGTTGGACGACCCCGCACGCGCAGGCGAGTTGCAGGCGGCCGAGGCGGCGATGGATCGCCTGTTGGCCGCGCTGCCTGCCGGTACAAGCGGCACGCTGCCACTGGAAGGGCAAACCACGGTGCTCACCGGGACGCTGGTGAACCTAACGCGCGACGAAGCCAAGGCCAAGCTCGAAGCGCTCGGTGCGAAAGTAGCCGGCAGCGTGTCGAAGAAAACCAACTTTGTCGTGGCTGGCGAGGCCGCCGGCTCCAAGCTCGACAAGGCGCGCGAGCTGGGTGTGCCGGTGTGGGACGAAGCACGGCTCATGGCCATGCTGGCCACACACGGAGCCGCGTGATGGCCGCCAGGTTGCGGGCGGCATTGCATCTGCGTGCGCACCTGTACGCGCTGATCCGGGATTTTTTTGCCGAACGCGGTGTGCTCGAGGTGGAGACGCCAATCTTGTCGGCGGCGGGCAACACCGAGCCGAACATCGAGAGCTTCAGCACGCAGTTCAGCGGCCACGTGGATGCCGGCCCGCGCGAGCGCTGGCTGCGTACCTCGCCGGAATATCCGCTGAAACGCCTGCTCGCGGCGGGCGTGGGCGACTGCTACGAGTTGGGGCGTGTGTTTCGCAATGGCGAGGCGGGCGGTCGGCACAACCCCGAGTTCACGATGGCGGAGTGGTATCGCGTCGGTTGGGATCATCGGCGGCTGATGCACGAAACCGTGGCGCTGGTGGCTGCGGCGCTGGCGCTGGTCAACAAGCGCGCCGAGGTGACGGTCACCGGCTACCGCCAGCTGTTCGTGGACGAGCTGGGCGTCGACTCGGTGCATGCTCCCATCGCCGAGCTGCGTGCGCCGCTGGCAGCGTTTCACATCGATCCAGCCGGGCTCACGCGCGACGACTGGCTCGACCTGTTGCTTACCCACAAGCTGCAGCCGACGTTTCCCGCCGACCGCATCACCGTGATCCACGATTACCCGGCCACGCAGTGCGCGCTGGCGCGCATCCGCCCCGGCGATCCGCCGCGCGCCGAGCGTTTCGAGTTGTATCTGGGCCGTTACGAGTTGGCCAACGGCTATCACGAGTTGAACCGTGCCGCCGAGCAGCGCGCGCGGTTCGAGCGCGACAACCAGCGCCGTCGCGAACGCGGCCAGCGCGAGTTGCCGATCGACGAGCGTCTGCTTGCTGTGCTCGACCGCATGCCCGATTGCGCTGGCGTCGCGCTCGGCATCGAGCGGCTATTGATGTGCCTGGCCGGTACCGACGCGATTGCCGACGTGCTGGCGTTTCCGTTTGCCGAGGCTTGATGCCGCGCGCCACTGGCGGGTGGCGCGCGGCAGCGACTTCAGTCGTGCTGGCTCCACAGGCTGCGGTAGAGCAGGCCGCCGACGAGGCCGCCGACAATCGGCACCACCCAGAAGAACCACAGTTGGTCGACCGCCCAGCCGCCTTGGTAGAACGCCACGCCGGTCGAGCGCGCCGGGTTCACCGAGGTGTTGGTGACCGGGATGCTGACGAGGTGGATTAAGGTCAACGCCAGACCGATGGTGAGGCCGAAGAAGCCGGCGGACGCGTGCTTGTCGGTGGAACCCATGATGATCAGCACGAAAAACCCGCTGAGCACGAACTCGCACAGCGCTGCCGCGCCCATCGAGTAGCCGCCCGGCGAATGCGCGCCATAGCCATTGGAGGCGAAGTTGCCGACCTCGAAGCCGGGCTTGCCGGAGGCAATGCCGTACAGCACCAGTCCGGCGAGTACGCCGCCGACTACCTGCGCGATGACGTATGGAGCCACTTCCTTCCACGGAAAACGGCCGCCGGCCGCGAGGCCGAACGACACGGCCGGATTGATGTGGCAGCCGGAGATGTGGCCGATCATGTAGCACATCGTGAGCTGCGTGAGGCCGAAGGCGAGGGCGACGCCCACGAAGCCAATGCCAAGTTGTGGAAAGCCGGCGGAAATCACCGCTGCGCCACAGCCACCGAGAACCAGCCAGAAGGTGCCGAATGCTTCGGCCGCCATGCGTTTGCCGAGATTCATCGAATGCTCCTTTCGTGTTGAGTGGTTTGCACGGTGTCGTCGACCACCCAGGAAGCAGCCCGTTGCCACGCGCTCCCCACCTGCATTGCCGCCGGCACGCCGCGAGCTTAAGCCGAGTAACATCGTGGTGCACCGCAGCAGTGCGGACGTCATCATCAAGGGGAAGGAAATGGGCGACTCGGGGGCGGTCATGCCGGCAAGCCGGCAGCGACTGGATCGCAACGACATCCGCACGCTGGTGCTGTCTGCGCTAGGTGGCACGCTGGAGTTCTACGACTTCGTCGTGTTCGTGTTTTTCGCCATCCCGCTCGGACACCTGTTCTTTCCGCCGGATACCCCGCCGTGGCTGGCGCAGTTGCAGGTGTTCGGCATCTTTGCCGCGGGGTATCTCGCGCGCCCGCTGGGCGGCATCGTGATGGCGCACTACGGCGACACCTCCGGGCGCAAGCGCATGTTCATGCTCAGCGTTTTCCTGATGGCGCTGCCCACGCTCGCCATCGGGTTGTTGCCGGTGTACGCGCAGATCGGCGCGCTGGCGCCGGTGCTGTTGCTGGGTCTGCGCGTGGTGCAGGGCATCGCGGTGGGCGGCGAGGTGCCGGGCGCGTGGGTGTTCGTGGCCGAGCACGCGCCGCGCGGACGCACGGGTTTTGCCTGCGCCAGCCTCACCTCGGGGCTCACCGCCGGCATCCTGCTCGGTTCGCTGGCGGCGGCCGCGATCAATGCGCATTTCAGCCACGCGGAACTCCTGGCCTGGGGCTGGCGCCTGCCGTTCATCGCCGGCGGCGTGTTCGGTTTCTTCGCGGTGTGGCTGCGCCACTGGCTGGCGGAGACCCCGGTGTTCGAGGCCATGCGCGCACGCAAGCAATTGGCGCGCGGGTTGCCGCTGGCGCTGGTGCTGCGCGACCACCGCGGTGCGATCGCGCTGTCCATGCTGGTCACGTGGATGCTCACCGCGGCCATCGTGGTGGTGATCCTGATGGCGCCGGTGCTGGTGCAGTCCACCTTCCACCTGCCGGCCACGCGGGCGTTTGCCGGCAACGCCGTGGCGTCGCTCGCGCTTGCCGCCGGTTGTCTTGCGTTTGGACGGCTGACCGATCGCGTGGGCAGCGCGTGGTCGCTGCTGGTCGGCGCGGCGGCGCTTGCGCTTTCCACGTGGTGGCTGTTCGTCGACCTGCGCGCGGGCGGCGCACACTTCCTGCCGCTGTACGCGCTGGCGGGGTTCTGCGTGGGCGTGGTCGGCGTGGTGCCGGTGGTGATGGTGGAGGCGTTTCCGCCGGCAATCCGGTTTTCCGGCCTGTCGTTTTCCTACAACATCGCCTATGCGCTGTTCGGCGGCTTCACGCCGCCGCTGGTCGGGCTTCTGGTGCGCGGTTTTGGGCCGCTGGCACCAGCGCATTATGTGGCAGTGACCGCACTGGTCGGTGCCGGCGTGGCCGCGTGGCTCCTCGCGCGCGGGCGCCAGGTTCAGAACTCCAGTTCCTGCACCGCGCAGAGGTAGTCCACCATTGGCGCGACGTGGCGGAAGCAGTCAACCAGCCATGGCAGGAGCTCGGCGGAGCAGGCGAACACCTCGTCGAAATCGGCGCCGGCAACGAACTCCTTGCGTTTCAGATCATCGATCAGCTCGTGCTCGGGCGGAAACCCGCGTGGCGGGCGCTTCAAGGTTTCGCCGCGCAGGGTGAGATGACTCGTGAACGCCTTGCTGCGCGTGGCGCGCTTCCACGCGGTCGGGTTGTCCGCAAGAAACTCGCGGATGTGATGTAACACGTCGGGCTCGGGATTCCACAGCCCGCCGCCGGCCCAGCAATGGTCGGGTTCAAGGTTCATGAAAAAGCCGGGGGCGACGATTTCGTGCCGGCGCTCGTGGAAGAATCGCGCACCTTGCCAGGTCTTGTACGGCATTTTGTTGTGCGAGTAGCGGGTGTCGCGAAAATAACGGTAGAGCGAACCGCCGGCCTTGCGCGGGTCGGCGCGAAAATGCGGGCTGATTTTCGCCAACGGCTGCTGCAGGTCGGTGATGAGCGCGAGGTAGGGCTCGCGTACATGGCGCTCGTAGTCGTCCTTGTGCGCGGTGAACCATTCGCGGTTGTTGTGCTTGGCCAGCGTGCGCCAGAAGCGGAACGCGGCCGGGGTGAAATAAGCGTGGTGCGGCATGGGGCCTCGGTTCAAAGGGTGTCGTGCAGCGTTTCGCCCCACGCCTGCAACTGGTCGAGGATGGCCAGTTTGTCGGCGCGCACGGGGTCGGCGCGCAGCGCGGCGAGGGTGGCAAAGTAATCGTCGAAAGTGAGCGTGGTGAGCGGCGTGGCGCGGGTGAGGCGGTTGCGGCGGAATGTCTTCCAGCGTGCGTCGTCCGTGGCGTTGAGCGTTTCCGGCCAGTTGCGCGCACGGTAACGGAACAGC
This sequence comes from Rhodanobacter sp., assembly GCA_004298045.1. Lineage (GTDB taxonomy): Bacteria > Pseudomonadota > Gammaproteobacteria > Xanthomonadales > Rhodanobacteraceae > Rhodanobacter_A. The sequence goes on from SCRM01000021.1 coordinate 145,620, forward strand.
AACTCGGCGTAGCGGTGGTCGCGGAAGGGAAAGACGCGGCTCGCAAGCTCGCTGGGCGGCGTGCTGCGCACGTCGCGCAGCAGGCGCTTGTCGGCATCGGGCAGGAAGCCGTCGTAGAGCGCAAGCTCGGCATCTGCGGCCGGTGGGATGCTTGCGGCATGGGCGAACACACGGGCAACTTTCGCGGCCAGACCATCGGTGGCAGCCAGCACATCGCGGTGGGCAAGACAGCGTTCGGGATCGAGTTGCAGTCGCGCAAGGTCGGCGCCTTTCAGCGCCGACAGCGGCGCGATCGCCGGTGAGCGGTTGGCGCGCAGCGTGCGCAGCGGCACGCGCTCGATGTCTTCGGGCAGGTCGGCACGCGCGGTGAACACGCGGTCGGCAATGTCGTCTTCGTCCAGATCGAGCCACGCGCGTGGGTCGCTGGCAAGATCGCACACGATGATTTCGCCGGGGCGTGCGGGATGCATCGCGATCGGCGCGATCAACGTCAGGCAATGGCGGGATGCCGGGTAGCGCGAGGAAACGTGCACCAGCGGCGTCATCTGCGCCACGTCGATCAGCCCGAACACGCGCTGCTTGCGGCGCAGCGCGTAATGCCAATCCCACAGCCTTGGCTGGCGTGTGCGCAGCAGGCGCGCCAGGTCGATCAAGGCGTGCACGTCGGAGAGCGCGTCGTGCGCGTGCTCTTGTTGCAGGTGGTTGGCGCGCGCCAGATGCTCGAGCTTGAAGCTTGGGCTGCCATCGTCGCGCAGCGGCCAATGGATGCCTTCCGGGCGCAGCGCCTCGCACATGCGCACCAGGTCGATCAGATCCCAGCGCGAGTTGCCGTTTTCCCACTCGCGCCCGTAGGGCTCGAAAAAGTTGCGGTACAGCAACTGGCGCGTCACCTCGTCGTCGAAACGCAGCGAGTTGTAGCCGACGCCGCAGGTGCCCGGTTCGGCCAGCGCCGCGTGCACCTGCGCCGCAAAATCGGCTTCGCATACGCCTTCGCGCGCGGCCTGCTGCGGGGTGATGCCGGTAATGAGGCAGGCTTCCGGCTGCGGCAGGCAGTCCCGCGGTGGCTGCGCGAACACCATCACCGGGTTGCCGACCATTTCCAGCTCGGTGGTGGTGCGGATACCGGCAAACTGCACCGGGCGGTCGCGCCGCGGGTCGGCACCGAAGGTTTCGTAATCGTGCCAGAAGAAGGTTTGCATCGGGCGATGATCGCATGCGGGGCTGGTAAACTGCGCTCCTCACAAGGAGCGATCATGAGCCAAGCGAACGATGAGAACTTGATCTGGATCGATCTGGAAATGACCGGTCTCGATACGGATCGCGACTCGATCCTGGAGATCGCCACCATCGTCACCGACAAGGAACTCACGGTGCTGGCCGAGGGGCCGGTGTTCGCCATCCGCCACACGCTGGACGCGCTGGACGCGATGGACAGCTGGAACCGCAACCAGCACGGCAAATCCGGCTTGTGGGAGCGGGTGCTGACCGCGTCCGCCGATCATGCCGAGGCCGAGCAGGCGACGCTGGCGTTCCTGCAACAATGGGTGCCGGCCGGCAAGTCGCCGATGTGCGGCAATTCCATTTGCCAGGATCGCCGGTTCCTGCATCGCCAGATGCCGCGTCTCGAACACTTTTTCCATTACCGCAACCTGGATGTCTCCACGCTCAAGGAGTTGGCGAAGCGCTGGGTGCCGGAGATCGCCAAGGGCTTCGGCAAAGAGGCGGCACACACGGCGCTGTCCGATATCCACGACTCGATTTCGGAGCTGCGCTACTACCGGCGCTTCATGGGCGCGCTGGGCGGGCAGGATCACGCATGAACACGCTCGATGCCATGTTGGCGCCAACCTTGGATTGCGCCGGCCGCGTGCTGGTGTTCGACCGCCCGCGCATTGCCGGCATCGTCAACGTCACGCCCGATTCGTTTTCCGACGGCGGGTTGTATGCGGATACCGCGCACGCGGTCGAGCATGGTCTGCAGCTGGCCGCCGAAGGCGCCGACATGCTCGACGTCGGCGGCGAATCCACTCGTCCCGGTGCGGCCGATGTGCCGGTGGAAGAGGAGTTGCGCCGGGTGGTCCCGGTGATCGAGCAACTCGCGCGGCAAACCACGCTGCCGATTGCCGTCGATACGTACAAACCGGAAGTAATGCGCGCGGCGGTGGCGGCTGGCGCCGGCATGGTCAACGACGTGTATGCGCTGCGCCGCGACGGTGCGCTCGATGTGGTGGCGAGCCTTGGCGTGGCGGTGTGCCTGATGCATATGCAGGGCGAACCACGCGGCATGCAGGCGGCCCCGCATTACGACGACGTCGTCGGCGAGGTGCACCGGTTCCTGGCCGATCGTTTGCTGGCGTGCGAGCTGGCCGGCATCGATCGGCGCAAGGTCATGCTCGATCCGGGTTTCGGCTTTGGCAAGGATCTCGAACACAACCTGGCCCTGCTGCGTGCGCTGGAACGCTTTGCCGACCTCGGCGGCGGCGTGTATGTGGGCCTCTCCCGCAAGTCGATGCTGGGCGAACTCACTGGCCGCAAGGTGCCGGTGGAGCGGGTTGCCGCGTCGACTGCGGTGGCGTTGATCGCAGTGCAGCGTGGCGCACGCCTGGTGCGCGTACACGACGTTGCGGCCACCGTCGACGTACTCGCGGTGTGGCGCAGCGTCCACGCCGGCGATGCGGCGCCCGTGCGCGATGCACGACCGCCTGCGCCGCGCTGGCCGGACGACGATTGAGAGCGGAACAGCACCGCGCGGGGCAGGGCATCCATTCGGGAGACGGCGGCACATGGCGCAGCGCAAGTACTTCGGCACCGACGGCATTCGCGGCAGGGTTGGCACCTGGCCGATCAACGCGGAGTTCATGCTGCGCCTCGGGCGCGCTGCCGGTGCGGTGCTCAAGCGCCAGGGCAGTGCGCGGCGCGGCGTGCTGATCGGCAAGGACACCCGCGTCTCCGGCTACATGTTCGAGGCGGCACTCGAGGCCGGCCTGGTCTCGGCCGGGGTCGACGTGCGCATGCTCGGACCGATCCCCACGCCGGCGATCGCATTCCTCACGCGCTCGTTGCGCGCGGAGGCCGGCATCGTCATCAGCGCCTCGCACAACCCGCACTACGACAACGGTATCAAGTTCTTTTCCGCGCAGGGCGAAAAGCTCAGCGACGAAATGGAGGACGCGATCGAAGCGGAAATCGACGCCGCCTTTCTCACGGTGCCGTCCGAAGAGCTCGGCAAGGCCACCCGCATCGCCGATGCCACCACCCGCTACATCGAATTCTGCAAGGCCACCGTGCCGGAGGATTTCAACCTCACCGGCATGAAGATCGTGCTCGATTGCGCCAACGGTGCCACCTACCAGGTGGCACCCAAGGTGTTTGCCGAGCTCGGCGCCGAGGTGATCGCGCTTGGCAACCAGCCCGACGGCTTCAACATCAACCGCAATATTGGTTCGACCCACCCGGAAACCCTGCAGCGCACGGTGGTCGAGCAGCACGCCGACCTGGGTGTTGCCTTCGACGGTGACGGTGACCGCGTGCAGCTGGTGGATCGCCACGGCGTGCTCGCCGATGGCGACGATCTGCTTTACGTCATCGCCCGGGCATGGAAGGCGCGCGGGTTGCTCAAAGGGCCGGTGGTCGGCACCTTGATGAGCAATTACGGGCTCGAACTCGCGTTGCAGGCACTGGATGTTCCGCTGGTGCGCGCCAACGTCGGCGACCGCTATGTGCTGCAACAACTCAAGGAACACCACGGTGTGCTTGGCGGCGAAACCTCGGGCCACATTCTGTGTCTCGACCGGGTCACCACCGGTGACGGCATTTGTTCAGCGCTGGCCGTGCTTGAAGCGCTGGCCGGTGCGGACCTTGCCGAAGTGCGCAAGGGGCTGCACAAGCTCCCGCAGGTGATGATCAACGTACGCGCCGACGGAGCGCGCGCCTCGCTTACCAACGTGGCCGTGCGCGCCGCCCTGGCTGCCACGGAAACCACGCTGCGCGGTCGCGGCCGCGTGGTACTGCGTGCGGCCGGCACCGAGCCACTGGTGCGCGTCACGGTGGAAGGCGCCGATGCCGATGAGGTGCAGCGTTTGGCGCAAGGCCTTGCCGACGTCGTAAAATCGGCCGCAGAACGCTCGTGAACCGGCTGGCGCTGCGCGCCTGATCCGGTCGCCGTGGAGTGGCCCGACATGACCCGCCCCTGCGGTGGCGGGGCACCCATCGACCGCAGGTTTACCGGGGCAGCCATCCATGAACAGCGTTCCTACCCTCGATATCCGTCGTTACGAAACTGACCGTGAGGCGTTCGTCGCCGAACTTGGCGCGGCCTACCGGGAATTCGGGTTCTGCTGCATCCGTGGCCATGGCATTTCCGCGGCATTGATCGACAGCGCGTACGACGCGTTCCGCCAATTCTTTGCGCTGCCGGCGCAAACCAAAATGAAGTACCACCTGCCCGGTGTCGGCGGTGCGCGCGGCTACACGCCGTTCAAGGTGGAAACCGCGAAGGACAGTCGCTACCCCGACTTGAAAGAGTTCTGGCATGTCGGTCGCGAGCTGCCGCCCGGCTCGAAGTTTGCTGCCTTGATGCCGCCGAACCTGTGGCCACTCGAAGTGCCGACATTCCGACCCAGCGCGAGCGCGCTCTATCAGGCGCTGGATGCACTCGGCACGCGCGTGCTGCGCGCTTTGGCACTGCATATCCATTTGCCCGAGCACTACTTCGACGACAAGACTGACCAGGGCAATTCGATCCTGCGCCCGATCCACTACCCGCCGATCGTCGACGGCGACGCACCCAACGTGCGCTCCGGGGCGCACGAGGACATCAACTTCATCACGCTGCTGGTTGGCGCCAGCGCCGCCGGTCTTGAGGTGTTGACGCGCGAAGGCAAGTGGCTGCCGATCACCACCGAGGGTGATGCCATCGTGGTCAACATTGGCGACATGCTGCAGCGGCTCACCAACCATGTGTACCCGTCCACCACCCACCGCGTGGTGAACCCGCAAGGCGCGAGCGCGCGCGAGCCGCGTTATTCGGTGCCGTTCTTCCTGCACCCCAATCCCAACGTGGTACTCGACCCGCTGCCCGAATGCATTACGCCCGACAACCCGCGCCGCTACGACACCTCGATCACCGCGCATGCGTATCTGCAGCAGCGCCTGCGCGAAATCAAATTGATGTAGGCCGGGATTCGGGATTTGCGCGGTTGTCGTGGGGCGGGCATCGTCCGGACTGGGCGCCTGTTGTTCACGCCATCCAGAAAAACACCGCCGTCATGCGTTTGCTCTCGATCCCGTCGAAACCCGCGTAGGCGTTGGCGCTGTGGATCAGGTTGGCCTTGTACACCAAGAGGCGGTTGAAGCGGTGGGCGACGCGCACGTCGACCGCAAACGCGTTGGGCTGCACGAAGCGGTTGCCCAGTGCGTCGACGAGGTTGCGGTGCGGCGGCAGCACGATGTTGCCGCCCAACCGGCCATCGCCCAGTCGTTGACGGAAAAAACTGGTGCCGCAGTTGTCCGATACCTGCGGGTTGAGGTACAGCACGCCGGCGTAGCGGCACAGGTCGAGCGAGTCGGTATGCGGCTTTACCGTGCCTTCGACCGCACCCACCACCTGGACGCAGTTGTGGTTGAGTCGCGCGCCGTCTTCCGCAGTGGCGACCCACAGCTTTTTGGCGCCGGTGGCCGCACGCACCTTGTCTTCGACGATGGTCAGCTCCGCGGTCGACAAGGCCGGCAGCGCGCGCATGCCAGGCCAAACCTCGGCGGTGGTCGGGTAGCCGTACACCCAATCCTCGCGCGCGAGGCAGCGTTCGCGTAGTGCCAGCGGCTCGGGCAAGGCGTCGTCGAACACCCAGTAATCGCGCCCGAGGCTTGGCTTGCGATACGGCAGCGGGCGCATCTGGGTCGGGAACAAACTCATGGCTGGGCTCCATCGGCGCTGCGGTAACGCTTGGCTTCGCGAGCCGAAAGCCGAAAGGCGAGGCGATCAGGTAGTAGCTTGAACACGGTCTTGATGACGCGGTTCACTCGGCCAGACACATGCACCGGGGCGCCGCGTTCGACCGCCGCGATGCCTTCGCGTGCGACGGCTTCGGCGGTTTGCCACGCGAAACCCGGCAAGCGGTTCATCACCGTGCGAGTGCCGGTGACGTCGTGGAACTCCGTTCGGGTGAAGCCCGGGCACAGTGCGCACACGTTGACGCCGTGCCCGCGGTTTTCCAGCGCCAACCCTTCCGAAAACTTGATCAACATCGCCTTGGCCGGCGCGTACAGGGTATGGCCGGCAGTACCGGGCACGAGGCCGGCGAGCGAGGCGACGTTGACGATGCGCCCGTAACCGCGCTCGCGCATGCCGGGAAGCAGGCGCCACGCGAGCTCGATCGGTGCCGTCACCAGCACCTGCAGGAACTGCGCGTGGATCGGCCAGGCGTTGGCAATGAAACCGCCCGGCACACCGTAACCGGCGTTGTTGATCAGCCAATCCACGTGCAAGCCGCGCTCCAGCAACGCTTCGTGCAGGTGTTGCGGCGCAGCGTCCGTGCTCAAATCGACCGGCAGGACAGTGGGCGTACAGCCGTATTGCTGGTGCAATCGCGCTGCCAGCGCGTGCATCCGGTCGGCGCGGCGCGCGGTCAGCACGAGGTCGTGGCCGCGCGCCGCCAGAGCTTCCGCAAAAGCGGCACCAATACCGGACGAAGCCCCTGTCACCAGGCTCAGTGGATGCTCGGGAATCATCATTGCTCCATGAGGACCGGTGCCCGGCATTCGCACACTGCAGTGCGGCAGACACCGTTGTCAGTTTGCCGCGCATCACGCGCGGCACCTAGAATTTACGCCTTGTTTCGGGGAAACATCGTTGAATCATGCGAAAAAAAATCGTTGCGGCCAATTGGAAAATGTACGGCAGCAGGGCCATGGCGAAGTCGCTGTGCACGGCGATTGTCGCGGCCAACCCGACGCACTGTGATGTATTGATCTGCCCACCCGACCCGTATCTTTCCGACGTGGCCGACCTGTGCGGCGTGGCGGGCGTCGGTGTCGGCGGTCAGAACCTCAGCGAGCATATCGAGCCAGGCGCCTATACCGGCGAGGTGTCCGCCGCGATGCTGGCCGACTGTGGCGCGCACTGGGTATTGGTAGGTCATTCCGAGCGGCGCCATTACCACGCCGAAAGCAATGAGCTCGTTGCCCGCAAGTTTGCCGCAGCGCTGGCCGGGGGGCTCACGCCGGTGCTGTGCGTCGGCGAAAAACTCGCGCAACGCCAGGCGGGTGAAACCGATGCGGTCATTGCCGACCAGGTGGGCGCGGTGCTGGACATCTGCGGCATCGGCGCGTTCGAGGCCGGCATGATCGCTTACGAGCCAGTGTGGGCCATCGGCACCGGGCATGCCGCCACACCGCAACAAGTGCAGCACGTCCACGCCTTCATCCGTAGCCAACTCGAAAAAGAAGATGCTAGAATTGCCCGTCTGACCCGGCTGCTTTACGGCGGCAGCGTCAAGGCGGCCAATGCCGCCGAATTGTTTGCACAACCGGACGTGGATGGCGGGCTCATCGGTGGGGCCTCGTTGGTCGCCTCCGACTTCCTTGAAATCTGCGCAGCGGCCCGCTAGGCGTCACAGGCTCAATCACTGTCATGTTTGTCATTTTCAGCGTGTTTTACATCCTGGTTGGCGCGGCCATGACCGTGTTGATCCTGCTGCAAAACGGTGAAGGTGCGAACGCCGGCTCCGGCTTCGGTGGCGGTGCTTCGGCCACAGTGTTCGGTGCCCGCGGCTCGGCCAATTTCCTGACCCGGGCCACCGGAGTGCTCGGCGCCATCTTCTTCGCGCTCAGCCTTGGCATGGGCATGTACCTGCACAGCCACGGCGCACAGCAAAATGCCAACGCCAGTCTTGGCGTCATGGCCGGTGTCGGGCAAACCCAGAAGGCGCCCGTCAAGCCGGTGCCAAAGCCGGCCGCACCAGCCAACCCGGAAGTTCCGGCGGCAACCCCGGCCAGCAATACGGCAATACCCGCGGCGCCAGCAACCAACCAGCAACAATCCGGCGTGCCGGCAGCCCCGGCCCCGCAGAAGCAGCACTGATCAGACAAGCCCAGGTGGCGGAATTGGTAGACGCACTACCTTGAGGTGGTAGCGCCGAGAGGCGTGGGGGTTCGAGTCCCCCCTTGGGCACCATTTGAGCATCACGCAATACCCCGCGATACCCCTAAAGCCCCGATTCTTGGGGCTTTTCCTTTGCGTGGAGTTTTGGATCGGCACACCGTAAACGGCACGGTTATTGCAGATTTGCCACGGGTTGGCGGTAACTTTGGCGGTCACCGATACGATTCGCGGTAACTCTGGTTGCCAAGGCGCCTAGATTCGCCGTTCCATCGTGGTAAACGCCTGGCCCGATGATCGGTGTTTTCTGCCACGACAGTTGTGTGCCCTGCAGGCCAGCGTTGGCTGTGCGGAGCAGTATCAACCAGGCGTACGGATCAGGACCTCCAACCAGACCATCGTTTGTTGTTTCTGCCTGCCATCGCAACAAGGGCGATGCCGTGGGCTACAGCCTTCACGTCGTGCTGGTGCGGTCGCGTTTTTCGCGCAGCTCGGGCAGGGGGGTGCCGTGCACGACGAACCACACGTTTTCGGCGATGTTGGTGGCGTGGTCGCCGATGCGTTCGATGTTTTTTGCCATGAACAGCAGGTGCGTGCACGGTGTGATGTGGCGCGGGTCTTCCATCATGTAGGTGAGCAATTGGCGGAAGTAGCCGGTCCAGGCGTCGTCGAGCTGGGTGTCGTCCAGCCACACCTGTCGGGCCAGCGTGGCGTCGTGGTCGCGCCAGGCATCGAGCACCTTGCGGACTGCGATGGTGGCCAGTTTGGCGAGGTGTGCCAGTCCCCCGGTGGGGGCGATCGGTGCGTATTGCGACAACGGGATGGAACGCTTGGCCACGTTGGCCGCGTAATCGCCGATGCGTTCGATGTCGGAGGCGATGCGTAGCGCCGCAAACACGTTGCGCAGGTCTCCTGCCATCGGTGCCCGCAGCGCCAGCAGGCGCACCACGTCCTGACCGATTTCCTGCTCCAGCCGGTCGATGGCGTCGTCGTCGTCCACCACCTGTTGCGCCAGCACCGTGTCACGGCGTGCCAGTGCGTCCATGGCGGCATCCAGTTGGTGGATGGCCAATTCGCCCATGCGCACCAGTTCGCCGGTGAGCCGGGTGAGTTCGGTGTCGTAGCTTTTGATGAGGTGGTTGGGCATGGGGCAGGGAATCGAAAATGGAAATGGAAACTGGACGAGCGGTGTTGTGTGTGGATGAAAGCTTAGAGCAGGTGAAACGGCCAGGGTTCACGGAAATCTGCGTTATCCCGAATCCCGGCTCTCAGCCATACCTTCCGGTGATGTAATCCTCGGTCTGCTTTTTCGCCGGTTGGGTGAAGATCTTTTCCGTGTGGTCGAACTCGATCAGCTCGCCCAGGTACATGAAGGCAGTACGGTCGGAGATACGGGCGGCTTGCTGCATGTTGTGGGTGACGATGACGATGGTGTAATCGCCCTTGAGCTCATCCACCAGCTGCTCGATCCGGCCGGTGGCGATCGGATCGAGCGCGGAGGTGGGCTCGTCGAGCAGCAGTACCTCGGGCTTGAGCGCGATGCCACGGGCAATGCACAGGCGCTGCTGCTGGCCGCCGGAGAGGCCGAGGGCGCTCGCCTTGAGCTTGTCTTTCACCTCGTCCCACAGCGCGGCACGGCGCAGTGCCTGTTCGACGCGGTCGGCCATGTCGGTTTTGCCGAGCCGTTCGTGGTGGCGGATACCCCATGCGACGTTCTCGAAGATGGTCATCGGGAACGGCACCGGCTTCTGGAACACCATGCCGACCTTGCTGCGCAAGCGGTTGAGCGGGTAGTGCGCATCCAGGATGTTGTCGCCGTCCAGCAGCACCTCGCCGCTGGCGCGCAAGCCGGGGTAGATCGCGTAGATGCGGTTGAACACGCGCAACAAGGTGGACTTGCCGCAGCCGGACGGCCCGATGATGGCGGTGACTTCGCGCGCCGGAACATCCAGGTTGATGCCCTTGAGTGCGTGGTGGTCGTGGTAGTGGAAATCGAGGCCGCGCGCGGCAAGCTTGGCCGGCGTGGGAGTGGGGTCAGTCATGACGAACCTTGTGGCTGGAAAACAGCAGGCGGGTGACGAGGCTGGTCGCCAGCACCGCGAGCGCGATCAGCAACGCGCCAGCCCACGCGATGGCGTGCAGCGCGGGGTCGGGGTCGTTGGTGTACTGGTAGATCGCCACCGGCACGCTGGCCATCTTGTCCAATGGATTCAGCACCATATAGTTGTTACCGAACGCGGTGAACAGCAATGGCGCGGTTTCGCCGGCGAGCCGGGCAAGCGCCAGCAGCACGCCGGTGACGATGCCCGAGGTGGAAGCCCGCATCAGGATCTGCACCGTCACCTTCCATTGCGGGATGCCGAGCGACAGCGCTGCCTCGCGCAGGGTGCTGGGCACGAGTTTGAGCATCTCGTCGGTGGTGCGCACGATCACCGGCAGGCCGATCAGTGCCAGTGCGAGGGCACCGGCCACGCCCGAGAACGACACGGCGCCGTTGGTGAGGCGCGACATCGGCAGCACCACGATGACGTACACGAACAAGCCCAGAACGATGGACGGCGCGGAGAGCAGGATGTCGTTCAAGAACCGGATGGTGGTGCCGAGTCGACTGCGGTTTGCGTATTCAGCGAGGAAGGTGCCTGCCAGCACGCCGATCGGTGCGCAGACGGCCAGCGCCAACGCGTCCATGATGAGGCTGCCGACGATCGCGTTCGCCAGCCCGCCCTGATCCGCATAGGCGGTGATGCGGGTAAACAGCCGTGGCCCGAACGCGGAGATTCCGTTGGACAGGGTCACCCACAAAATCCAGCCGAGAAACGCCAGCCCCAGCGCGGTGGCGAGCCCGGCAAAGCCGAGCGCGACGAGGTTGGTCAACCGGCGACGCAGATATGGCGTACGGGTCATCGCTCACCCTCCCGGCGGGCGAGTTGGCGCAGCATCAGGCGGGCGATGAGCAGCACCACGAACGTCACCACGAACAGCAGGAAACCCAGCGCGATCAGTGCCGATCGATGCATGCCCACCGCCTCGTTGAATTCGTTGGCGATGGACGAGGAAATCGAGGTGCCCGGCATCAACAGCGAGCCGGTAATGAGGTAGGAGTTGCCGAGCACGAAGGTCACCGCCATGGTCTCGCCCAGCGCACGCCCCAGGCCGAGGAATACGCCGCCGATCACCGCCGAGCGGGTGTACGGCAGCACGATGTGCCACATCACCTCCCAAGTGGTGGATCCCAGCGCATAGGCCGACTCCTTGAGCCGTACCGGCACGGTCTGAAACACCTCGCGCATCACCGCGGCAATGAACGGCAGGATCATCACCGCCAGCACGATGCCGGAGGTCAGGAGGCCGAGGCCGAGCGGTGGGCCGTCGAACAGCCCGCCGACCAGCGGCAAGCGGCCAAGGCTGGCGGACAGCGCCGGCTCAATGCTGGCCATGAATGGCACGAACACGAACAGGCCCCACATGCCGTAGATGATCGACGGGATGCTGGCCAGGAGGTCGATGGCGGTGGCCACCGGCGCGCGCAGCCAGTGTGGCGCCAGTTCGGTCAGAAACAACGCGATGCCGAAGCTGACCGGCACGGCCAGCAGCAGCGCAATGGACGAGGTCACCAGCGTGCCGTAGATCGGCGCCAGCGCGCCGTAGTCATCGGCGACCGGGTTCCAGGTGTCGTTGGTGAGGAAACGGAAGCCGTCGTGGAACAGCACTTCGCGCCCGCCCCAGAAGGTGGCAAGTGCTGCGCCGAGCAGGGCGGCAAGCACCAGCAGGGCACAGGTTTTCAGCAGGCGGCGGAACCACGTGTCGTGGCGCGCATCACGGCGGCTACGGTAGTCGGTGGTGGCAACCGTAGGTGGATTGTCAAAACGGGAAGACATCAAGACGCTTCGATCAGGTCGCGGGGCGGGTGGTTGGTACAAGCAGAATAAATCCCGGCCCACCGGAACCGCATGGCGGTTGTGGGCCAAGATTTATCGTGACACAAAGCGTGGCATGTCGGGCCAAAACCTGACCCGCATGCGTCCCCGTCACTGCTTGAGCTCGGCCTTCCAGTAGCTCTCAATCTGCCCGACCAGGGATGGCGGCAGCGGCACGTAATCGAGCGCGCTGGCAGCGGGCTGACCGTGTTCGTAGGCCCATTTGAAGAAATCGAGCACGACCTTGCTGTTGGCGGCGTTCTTCGGCTTTTTGTACACGATCACCCAGGAAGTGGCAGTGATCGGCCAGGCTTCCGCGCCCGGGGCATTGGTCATCAAGAGGTCGAAGTTTTTCGCGCTCGCCCAGTCGGCGGTGGCAGCGGCAGCCTGGAAACTGGCGGCCTTCGGCTCCACCACCTTGCCCGCGGCATTCTTCATCCGCGCGTAGGCAATGTGGTTCTTCACCGCATAGGCGTACTCGACGTAGCCGATCGCATTGGGGATCTGCCGCACGTACGCCGACACGCCTTCGTTGCCCTTGCCGCCGATACCGACCGGCCAGTTCACCGCGGTGCCTTCACCCACCTTGGCCTTCCATTCGGGACTGACTTTGGTGAGGTAGTTCGTGAGGTTGAAGCTGGTGCCCGAACCATCCGAGCGATGTACCACCGTGATCTTGGTGCCCGGCAGCTTGACGCCGGGGTTCAAAGCCACGATGGCAGGGGCGTTCCACTTGGCGATGCGGCCAAGGAAGATGTTGGCCAAGGTCGGGCCGTCCAACACCAGCTGACCGGGCGCCACGCCAGGCACGTTGAGCGCCGGCACGATGCCGCCAATCACGTCAGGGAATTGCCCAAGGCCGAATTTGGCCAGGGTGGCTGCGTCCAGCGGCATATCGCTGGCGCCGAAATCCACCGTGCCAGCCTTGATCTGGGCGATGCCGCCACCTGAGCCGATGGACTGGTAGTTGACGCGGTTGCCGGTCTTTTCAGCGTAACTGGCCGACCATTTGGAGATGACCGGGTACACGAAGCTCGATCCGGCGCCGGTGACGTCGGTGGCCTGGGCAGAAATGCCGGTGAGCGCGAGCGAGACGAGAACGGCGAGCGCGCCGAAGCGCAGGGTGCGGCGGGGTGATTTCAACACGTTGGCTCCTGCTGGGGGCGGGGCAATGCCCGATGGATGCCATTGCAGCGTCTGCGTGTTGCACAGTGATGAGAGGTTTGTGACAGCGAGGTGACACCCGCCGCGCGGGTTACAGCCTTTGTCCGACCTGGTCGCGTTCGAGCATCTCAAGCCGATGCCAGCGATTGGTGATGTCGCAGAACAGGGCCGCGGTGCGCTCGGCGTCATACAGCGCGGCATGCGCGGCGTGCGCATCGAAGTCGCGGCCAGACGCCTGCACCGCCTTGCTCAGCACGGTCTGGCCGTAGGCCAAGCCGGCCAGTGTCGCGGTGTCGAAACAGCTGAACGGGTGGAACGGGTTGCGCTTGTTGCCGGTGCGTTTCACCGCGGCATTGATGAAGCCGAGATCGAAATGCGCGTTGTGGCCGACCAGGACAGCGCGCTGGCACCCGTGGCTGCGGATCGCCACGCGCACCGGCTGGAACGCCTGCTCCAGTGCGATTCGTTCGTCCACGGCGCCGCGTAACGGGTTGTCCGGGTCGATCCCCGTGACTTCCAGCGCGCGCGGGTCAAGGTGGGCGCCCGGAAATGGCGCCACGTTGACGTGCACCGACGCATGCGGGTGCAGGAAACCCTCGCCGTCCATGGCCAGCAGCACGGCGCCGATCTCAAGCAAGGCGTCGTGTTCGGCATCGAAGCCGCCGGTTTCGACGTCGACGACTACAGGGAGGAAACCGCGAAAGCGCCCGGCCAGGCGGCTGGCCATGCTGTGACTCGAAACATCCATCCACCAAGCATATCAGTCACGGCTTTGGACGCGCGGCGATCACTGGCCGAGAAAGTGCGATGCCGCCTTGTTGGCAACGCTTTCACACAGCTTCTTGGCGACCGTGCCCTTGAGGCTTGCGAGGTTGAAGCTTTGCCCGTCGCCGCCCTGCAGCATGCCGTTCAGGCCTTGCTGGTAGCCTGGATCCTGCTTGGCTTGCGCAGGCGCGCCAAGGCTGCCGAGCAGCTTGTTCTTGAGCGTATCGGTGGCGCTCGGCAGGTAGCCATGCGACTGGCAGTAACCGAGCACACCGGCAGCGTTCTGTGCCGTGCCGAGCGAAGAGAGGGACGGCATGGCGGTCGTCGTGGAGGTTTTTTGGCCGAGCAAATTGCCGGCGGCGCCCTTGAGTGAATCGAGGCTCTGCGCCGAGGCGACAGCGGCAAACGACAGCGTCACGACCAACAGCACGGTACGGGCAGGCAGGTGGAACATGGGGAATCTCCCGGGGCAGGAAACTCCCTTATACATCGCCTGCTGGTCGGGCCAAGCGTCGACCAGTCACGTTTCGGCTGGCGTCTTGTGCTTGTAGCGGCAGATGTCGCGAATGGGGCAATGCGGGCAATCCGGCTTGCGCGCCTTGCACACGTAGCGGCCGTGCAGAATCAACCAGTGGTGGGCGTCTTTCCGGAACTCGTCGGGGACGACCTTGAGCAGCTTGTCTTCCACTGCGCGTACGGTCTTGCCGGGTGCGAGGCCGGTGCGGTTGGCGACACGAAAAATATGCGTGTCGACCGCAATCGTCGGCTCGCCAAAGGCGACGTTGAGCACCACGTTCGCGGTCTTGCGCCCCACGCCGGGCAGTGCTTCGAGCGCTTCGCGCGTGCGCGGAACCTCTCCACTGCACTGCGCGATCAACCGCTCGCACAGGCCAATGACGTTTTTTGCCTTCGCGTTGTACAGGCCAATGGTATTGATATAGCGCTTGAGGCCATCCTCGCCGAGCGCAAGCATGGCCTGCGGGGTGTGCGCCACCGGGAACAGCTTGCGGGTGGCCTTGTTGACCCCGGTGTCGGTGGCCTGTGCGGAAAGCACCACGGCCACCAGCAGCTCGAACGGCGAGCCGTACTTGAGTTCCGGTTGTGGGTGCGGGTTCAGCTCGCGCAGGCGGGTGAACAGCTCGACGACTTCCTCGCGTTTCAGGGGCATGGCGTCAGCCCTGCTTCTTCGCGCGGGCGCGGGCCAGTGCGGCCAGCACCGGGTTTTCGGCGGTCAGTGCGGCATCCACTTCGGCCTTGCGCGCCGCAAGCTGGGCGGCGCGTTCAGCCTGCTCGCGTGCAAGCCGGGCTTCGCGCCGGATGAAGCGCTCGCGTGCCGCATCGGCATGCGGCTGGTCGATCTGCGTCTCGGGCATCGTCACCAGCTCGATGCAATCCACCGGGCAGGCGGCCACGCACAACTCGCAACCGGTGCAGTCATCGGCGAGCACGGTGTGCATCAGCTTGGGCGCGCCGACGATCGCATCGGTGGGACACACCTGGATGCACTTGGTGCAGCCGATGCAGTCGTGCTCGACGATGTGCGCCAGCATGCGCGGCTTTTCCACCCCGCGTGTGGTGTCGAGCGGAATTTCCGGCACGCCCAGCAGCGCGGCCAGTTTGCGAATACCGGCCTGACCACCGGGCGGGCAACGGTTGATCGGTGCCTCCCCACGCGCGATGGCCTCGGCGTACGGCCGACACCCGTGATACCCGCACTGCCCGCATTGGGTTTGCGGCAACAGCGCGTCGATCTGGTCGGCAAGTGATGACGTCATGACCGTTTCCTGCCCGCGATGACGCGAGGCTGGGCTGGCGGGAAAATCAACGTACCGTGGCGCCCGCCTGCGCGCCCTGATCCGCATTCAGCAAAAACAGGTCGGTGCCGCCGGTGCCGGCGGACAGGATCATGCCTTCGGAGAGGCCGAAGCGCATCTTGCGCGGCGCGAGGTTGGCAATGAACACCACGTTGCGGCCGACGAGCTTTTCCGGCTCGGGGTAGGCGCTGCGGATGCCGGAGAAGATCTGGCGCTTGCCCAGCGCGCCGCCGTCCAGCTCGAAGCGCAACAGCTTGACCGAGCCTTCCACCGCCTCGCACGCCAGCACCCTGCCGATGCGCAGGTCGAGCCTGGCGAAGTCGTCGATGGAGACGACCCCGGGAGCTGCCGGCGCGGAGCTCGGCGCGGCGGTCGGGGCTGCGGCGGGCGTGGCGACCAGGGATTCTTTCGAGGCTTCGATCATGGTCTCGATCTGCTTGGGGTCGAGGCGCGCCATCAGTGGCGTGAACTTGCCGATGGTGTGGCTGGCCAGCGGATTGCGCGCGCTGGCGAAATCGGTGATCGGTGCGGCGAGGAAGCTTTCGGCAGCGGCAACCGTGGCCGGCAGCATCGGCTTCAAGAGCCCGGCGAGCAGGCGGAATGCGGCGAGCGCGAACGAGCACACCTGATGCAGTTCGGCGCATTGCGATGCGTCCTTGGCCAGCGTCCACGGGGCCTTCGCGGCGATATGGCCGTTGACCAGGTCGGCCATCAGTACGAAGCGGCGGGCGAGGTCGGCGAAGTGCCCGCCTTCGTACAGCGCCTCGATGCCGTCGTAGTGGCCCAGCAGGGTTTGCCACAGGGCGCTGCGTTCGGCGTCGAATGCCGCCGCCAGTTTGCCGCCAAAAAACTTGTGCACGAAGCCTTGCGTGCGGCTGGCGATGTTTACCCATTTGCCGACGAGGTGCGAGTTGACGCGATCCTCGAACGCCTTGAGATCCAGATCGACATCGACCGGCGTGTCGTTCAGGAGGCTGGCGAAGTAGTAGCGCAGGTACTCCGGGTTGAGCCCGGCGTCGAGATAGGTGCGCGCCTTGATGAAGGTGCCGCGCGATTTGGACATCTTCGCGCCGTTGACCGTGAGGTAGCCGTTGACGTGCAGCGCGGTCGGCGTGCGGAAATGCGCGCCGTGCAGCATCGCCGGCCAGAACAGGCCGTGGAAATTGATGATGTCCTTGCCGATGAAGTGATGCAATTCCGCCGTGCTGGCTTCACCGAGGTAATCGTCGAACTCCTGCCCGGTCTTTTTGCACAACGCGGTGAAACTCGCGAGGTAGCCGACTGGCGCATCCAGCCACACGTAGAAGAACTTGCCCGGCGCATCGGGGATGGGGAAGCCGAAATACGGCGCATCGCGCGAAATGTCCCAATCTTTCAGGCCGCCATCCAGCCACTCGTGCAACTTGGCGACGACGCTGGGGTTGGCGACTGGCTTGCCATCGGTGCGCTTGCCGGCAAACCAGTCGCGCAGCAGTGCTTCGAACTTGCCCAGTTCGAAAAAGTAGTGCTCCGAATCCTTCAGCACCGGTGTCGCGCCGGACACCACCGAATACGGATTCAGGAGATCGGTGGGTGCATAGGTCGCACCACACACTTCGCAGTTGTCGCCGTACTGGTCCGGCGCGCCGCATTTCGGACAGGTACCCTTGATGTAGCGATCCGGCAGGAACATCTGCTTTTCCGGGTCGTACAACTGCTGGATCGTGCGCTTGGCGATGTAGCCGCCGTCGCGCAGGCGGGTGTAGATCAGGCTGGAAAGCTCGCGGTTCTCGTCCGAATGCGTGGTGTGGTAGTGGTCGAAGGCGACGCCAAAGGCGGCGAAATCCGCCGCGTGTGCCTGGCGCACGCCGTCGATGAAGGCCTCCGGCGTGGTGCCGGCTTTTTCCGCCGCCAGCATGATTGGCGTGCCATGCGCGTCGTCGGCACACACATAGGCCACGTCGCTGCCCAGCATGCGTTGCGCACGCACCCAGATGTCGGCCTGGATGTAGCCCAGCAAGTGGCCCATGTGCAGCGGGCCGTTGGCGTAAGGCAGGGCGTTGGTGACGAGGAGGCGACGGCTCATGGTTTTTGCGCGTGGAAACGAGCCTTGCATTATGGCACGCATGCCGGCGCGGCCCTTGGTGTAGCCGCCCAAACGCAACGGGCGCACCGAGTGGTGCGCCCGTTGCGAGCCCGCGTTGCGAGCGGGGTTACTGACGCTCCCACACTTGGCTGCGGCCGAGCAGTGCGAAGCCGATGTAGCCGTGCACGTCGAGCTTTTGTCCGCCGTCCAGCATCGAGAGTTTCACCTTGTAGATCTTGCCGCTCTTGGGGTCGAGGATCTTGCCGCCATCCCACACCGTGCCGTCCTGGCGGACGCCCCACATGATGACCATGCCCTCGATCGGCTTGTCCTTGCGGGCGCCACTGCAGGCGTGGCACAACGCCACGTCGCCGTCGCGGGCAATGTCTTCCGGCGAGCGGTTCAGGAGCTTCACGATTTTTGCCTGATATTCGCCGTCGTGTTCACTGATCTCGACGATGGACTTGGCCTGATGCGTGGTGTCGTCGATGGTCTTCCAAGTGCCCGCCGGAGTGTCGTTGGCGGCGAGCGCAGGGCCGGCGGCCAACAGCAGGCCGAAGACAAGGGCAAAGCAGTTGCTGGGCTTCATCGTAACGCTCCGTGCTGGGCAGTATGGTCGGAGCCTGCCGGTGCGCGCGCGGGGCGTCAAGCTGCGTCGCGCCATGCCCGCTGATCTGCATCACCCGGCGTGGCGGCAGGCGCTGGCATAATGTCGTGTCTCGTATTGCAGTGAAGCTCCAACCGACATGACGCAGGTAAACGAAGCCTTGGTGCGCCAACTCCTCGGCGAGGTGATCGACACCCACACCGGTGCCCCGCTCGGCAACGCGATCCGTGCCGTGGGCGTGGATGGCGCGAAGGTGTCAGTCGATCTCCTGATCGGTTATCCGGCCGCCAGCGCGATCACGGCGATCACGCAGCAGGCAAAGCAGGCGCTGGAGGCGAATGCCGGGATCGAATCGGCGGCGGTGTCGGTCACCACCCGCATCCAGTCGCACAAGGTGCAGGGCACGCTGGGGCCGTTGCCGAACGTCAAGAACATCATCGCCGTGGCCTCCGGCAAGGGCGGCGTGGGCAAGTCCACGGTGGCCGCGAACCTCGCGCTGGCGCTGAAGGCGGAGGGCGCGAAGGTGGGCGTGATGGACGCCGACATCTACGGCCCCAGCCAGCCGCGCATGCTGGGCATCAACGCCAAGCCCGAATCGCCGGACGGCAAGAGCATCGTGCCGCTGGAAGCGCACGGCGTGCAGATCATGTCGATCGGGTTCCTGGTGGAAGAGGACACGCCAATGATCTGGCGCGGCCCGATGGTCACCCAGGCGATGATGCAGCTGATCACCGACTCGCGCTGGAACATGCTCGACTACATGATCATCGACCTGCCGCCCGGCACCGGCGACATCCAGCTCACGCTGGCGCAGAAGGTTCCGGTGTCGGGCGTGGTGATCGTCACCACCCCGCAGGACATCGCGCTGATCGACGTCAGCCGCGCGATCAAGATGTTCGAGAAGGTGGAGGTGGCGGTGCTTGGCATCGTCGAGAACATGGCTACCCACGTGTGCTCGAACTGCGGCCACGAGGAGCACATCTTTGGCGAAGGCGGCGGCGAGCGCATGGCCGAGCGCTACAAGGTGCCGCTGTTGGGCTCGCTGCCGCTCGATATCCGTATCCGCGAACAGACTGACGGCGGCAACCCGACGGTGGATGCCATTCCCGAATCCGATCTTTCCGCGCGCTATCGCGAGATCGCGCGCAACACGGCGGGACGGTTGTCGCTCCTGCCGCGCAACAAGTCGTTGGGGCTGGGCAAGATCGTGGTGCGTGGCGTGCCCGGCGCGGCCTGAGCTCGACGCGCCGGCCGCGAACCGGTAACTTTCCGCCTTTCGCCGCGGCGCACGACGCCGGACGCGTGACCACGGAGCGCAAGTGACCATCAAATCCGACCAGTGGATTCGGCGCATGGCCGAATCACAGCACATGATCGAGCCGTTCGAAGCCGGCCAGTGCAAGATTTTGGAGGACGGTCGACGCGCAGTGTCGTGGGGCACGTCGAGCTATGGCTACGACGTGCGCTGCGCGCGCGAGTTCAAGATCTTCACCAACATCAACTCCACGATCGTCGACCCCAAGGCGTTCGACCCGGCGAGCTTCGTCGACGTGGTGTCGGACGTATGCATCATCCCGCCCAATTCGTTCGCGCTGGCGCGCACGGTGGAGTATTTCCGCATTCCGCGCGACGTGCTGGTGGTGTGCCTGGGCAAGAGCACCTATGCGCGCTGCGGCATCATCGTCAACGTCACGCCGCTCGAGCCGGAGTGGGAAGGCCACGTGACGCTGGAGTTTTCCAACACCACGCCGCTCCCGGCCAAGATCTACGCCAACGAAGGCGTGGCGCAGATGCTGTTTTTCCAGTCCGACGAGCCGTGCGCCACCAGCTACAAGGACCGTGGCGGCAAGTACCAGGGCCAGCAGGGCGTGACGCTGCCGCGTACCTGAACGCCCGCCGAGCCTGCGCAGGGCGTCGCCGAGGTGGCACCGCACGAGCGCTACACTCTGCCGTCTGATCGACCGAACCCCGCTGGAGACCCGCATGACCCGTCTGCCCACTCTGTTGGCCCGCATCGCCGCCGCACTCGTCGTGGGCAGTGCGTTGGTGCTTGGCGGTTGCCACAAGCAAGGCGTCAAAAGCCAGCAGCAGCTCGCCGCGCAGTGGGAAGGCAAGTTCGACGCCACCATCGAGTCGTACAAGGACGGCCAGTTCCTGATCGACGGCGCGGTGCTTTCTGCCGTGGATGCCGGCAGCCACTTCGCCTATTTGCGCGATATCCACAAGCTGCCGAAAACCGTGCTCTTGATGCCGAGCAGCGATTCGAAGATCCGCAAGGTGCACCTGCAATACCTCGCGCGCATGTCGATCGACTACGGCTTTGCCGCGTACTACGACAACGACGGACAGATCACCCAGATCAATGCCGTGAACACCAAGGCCCGCGAGCTGAAGGATCACCATACGCCGATGAAGATCGAGGACAGCCAGCAGTGCAAATCCGCCGCCGGGTGCGATCGCATGGACCAGCAATCGTCGGGGCAGCGGGGGTACTGAACCGGGACGGCCGGAATGGGGGATTTGGGACATGGGATCCGGTAAAGAGCCGCTCCCATCTGCGGGTTGGGTTGAAGCCTGAGCTGCACCAATCCTCGGGTGCCGCGTTGGTCGCCACGGTGGTTCCGTCGAATTCCGCATCCCCAACCCCGGCTTCGTCGACAGGCGTCCGACCTGCACTGGCCTGCGCCAGATCCGCAGCAGCTGGCTTCAGCCGGCCAACGCTTTTTGCAGCGCTTCGGTGCGCTGCTTGAGCAGGCTGGGCGCATAGGCCAGACGGCCGGCAACGCCCCACACCGGGCCCGGCCAGGCGGTATCGCCTTCCATGCGGGCCACGACGTGCACGTGCAGCTGTGACACTACATTGCCCAGTGCGCCAAGGTTGAGCTTGGTGCACGGACCAGTGCCGCGCAGCGCCGCAGCGCACTGGTCGACTTCACGCCACAGCTGGGCACGGTCGGCTTCGGCAAGGTCGGCGATTTCCACCACATTCGCGCGGCGCGGCACGAGGATCAGCCAGCGGAAGCGTAAATCGTCCATCAACCGCACGCTGCACAGGGGCAATTCGGCGACCGGGCGGGTGTCGTGTTCGAGTCGTGGGTCGAGGGCGAAGTCCGGCGTGCTCATGCGTGAGCCACCTGCTGGTCGAAGAAGTCGAGCGTGCGTTGCCAGGCGAGTTTGGCGCTGGCTGCGTGGTAGTGCGGGTCGTCCTTGACGTCGCGGTTGAACGCGTGGCCGGCGCCGGGGTAGGTGTACACCGGCATGTCCGGCAGCAGCTCGCGGTGCTGGGCGATGGCTTCTGGCGGGATGCTGCGATCCTTTTCGCCGAAGTGGAAAATGACCGGTGCCTTCGGGTTGACGCCGAGGTAGGGCACGTTGCGCGCGCCGTAGTAGCTCACCGCCGGCAAGCCCAGGCGGATGGCGGACAACAACGCTACCGTGCCGCCCCAGCAGAAACCGACCACGCCGATCTTGCCGGCCGAGCGGATCGCATCGGTGGCATTGGCCACGTATTCGAGCGCACGGTCCATGCCCAACTCGTCGGCGAGGCGTTTGCCGCGGGTGACGCCGCTTTTGTCATAGGCAAGTTCCAGACCGGCTTCGAGATGGTCGTAAAACGCCGGCGCCAGGGCGGTATAGCCCACCGCCGCAAGGCGATCAGCGACGCTGCGAATATGTGCGGTGACGCCAAAAATCTCCTGCACCACGATCACGCCGCCCTTTGGCTTGCCCTTCGGCTTGGCAAGGTAGCCGCCGATGCAGCGCGTGCGCTGAGTGGGGATATTGATGCTGTGTCCCATGGGCCTGATTCCGGTGGCAACGATATTCCGATTCTAGCCTTGACCTGGCCATGATCTTTTGCCGCAACGCAATCCCGCGAGGTGACGGTTGGGCGGTGATGGCGAGTGCATCGATGGCCTTCACTTGTCGGCGCGTAGACTGCCAACATCGTTTCGCCGGAGTCATCGCATGTCATCGTCCGCCTCTCCCGTTTCGCGCGCCGACCGTGTCGTGGGCGCGCTGCTTGGTGCGTTCGTGGGCGACGCACTCGCGCTCGGGCCGCATTGGTATTACGACCTGGACGAGCTCAAGCATGTCTACGGCAACTGGATCAGCGATTACACGGCGCCCAAGCCGGGCCGTTATCACGCCGGTCTGCCGGCCGGAGCGTCATCGCAGGCCGGATTCATCCTGGCGCTGACGCTGCGGTCGCTGGTGGCGCAGGGCGGTTACGATGAGGCGGATTTCTGCCGGCGGATGGATGAGGAGTTGTTTCCGCTGGTCGATGGCTCGCCGATGGCGGGGCCTGGCGGCTACACCAGCCAGTCGATCCGCGAGGCCTGGCGCAAGCGGCGGGCGGGCTTGCCGTGGGGCAAGGTGGCCGGGCTGGCGGACAACACGGAGGCCGCCGAGCGGGTGCTTGCGATTGCCGTGCGCTATGCCGCCGAGCCGCAGCACCTTGCGCAATACGTGAGCAGCAACGTGGCGCTGACCCAGAGCGACCCCACGGTGGGCGCCATGACCCTGGCGTTTGCCGCGGTGCTCGGGCAACTGGTGAATGGCGCGCCGCTGGACGAGCAGCTTTCCAGTCGCCTGATGGCGCTGGTCAAGAGTGGCGAGTTGCCGTTCCACACGGTCACCAGCGGCCAGCTCGATGTACCGCGTGGCGACGAGGCGGCGCTGGTCGCGGGGCAGTTTTCCTCGCCCGATGCGCTGCTCACGGTGTCGTCGATTGCGCGTGCGGCACGCGACCCGGCGGTGGTGATCGAGCCGGCGTCCAAGGCGGGTTTGGTCTATGGCTTGCCGTGTGCGGTGTATCACCAGTTCCCGGCGGCGTACTATCTCGCCGCGCGCTTCCAGGGCGATGTGGAGCAGGCGGTGCTGAGCGCGGTGAACGGCGGTGGACAGAACCAGGCGCGCGCGATTTTGGCCGGTGCGTTGAGCGGCGCCATCGGCGGTGTGCAGGCGATCCCGCAACGTTTCATCGACGGCCTCAAGCAGCATGCCGAGTATCTCGGCCTGGCCGAAGCGCTGGCAAAACAGATGGGCTGAGGGTCGGTGCACGGGCCTTTCGCCTGCAGTGGACGGCGCCGACGTGCGGGTCGTCGCCAGTCGTGAGCCTCAGCCGTCGTAACGCACTTCGATGATGCAGAAGCACGTGCGACCGCCAGGCAGCTCGGCGTCGAACTCATCGTCGAGATGTTTTTTCAGCATCGCCCGAGCGAGCGGCGAGTCGATGCTGATCCAGCCGTTTTCGGCGTCGGTTTCATCCGGGCCGACGATGCGGTAGGTCACTTCCTCGCCGCTGGCGGCATTTTCCAGCGTCACGTGCGCGCCAAAAAACACCGCATCCTTGTCGCCCGGTACGCCTTCGGCCACCTGCAGCGACGGGATGCGTTTGCTGAGGTAGCGCACGCGGCGGTCGATGCCGCCGAGCTGCTTCTTGCGGTAGGTGTATTCGGCGTTTTCCGAGCGGTCACCCTCGGCTGCGGCCGCCGCGAGCGCCTTCACCACTTCCGGGCGCAACGTGTGCCACAGGTAGTCGACTTCGGCCTTGAGCTTCTCGAATCCCTCGCGCGTGATGATCGCAGTGGATTTCGGGGCAGGTGGACGCCAGCGGCTCATTCGATCACCGTTTGCCGCCGAAGATGCCGCCCAGGACGCCGCGCAGGATCTGCCGGCCGAGCTGGCCGCCGGCGGTGCGCACCATCTGCTTGCCCATGGTTTCGAGCATGCCCTGCCGGCGCTTGGTGCCGAACACCACGTCGTGCACGGTGCTGCCCCAGCCCGAGGTGCCGCTGTCGGCGGTGGGCTCGGCGACGGGCGTTGCGGGAGTAGCGGCCTTGGTGTCGGCGCGCTTGGCCAGCATTTCCGCTGCCGATTCGCGATTGACCGGCGTGTCATATTTGCCGCCGACGGGCGAGCGGCTGCGCACCGTAGCGCGCTCCGCATCACTGATGGCACCGATTCGGCAGCATGGCGCCGTCACCAGGACCTGTTCGACCGGCGTCGGCACGCCGCCGGCGCCGAGCGTGGAAGCCAGCGCCTCGCCGACGCCGAGCTTGCCGATGGCCTCGCGCACGTCGAGCTTGGGGTTGGCGGCGAAGGTTTCCGCCGCCGCCTTGACCGCTTTCTGATCGCGCGGGGTGAACGCGCGCAGCGCGTGCTGGATGCGGTTGCCGAGCTGGCCGAGGATTTCCCCCGGCACGTCGTCCGGATTCTGCGAGCAGAAATAGACGCCCACGCCCTTGGAGCGGATCAACCGCACCACCTGTTCCACGCGTTGCTTGAGCGCCGACGGGCAGTCGTCGAACAGCAGGTGCGCCTCGTCGAAGAAGAACACCAGCTTGGGCTGGTCGAGGTCGCCGACTTCCGGCAACTGCTCGAAGAGCTCCGACAGCAGCCACAGGAGGAAGGTGGAATACAGCTTGGGTTTCAGCACGAGCTGGTCGGCGGCGAGCACGCTGATGATGCCGTGGCCCGACATGTCCTGACGCATCAGGTCGGCCAGTTCCAGTGCCGGCTCGCCGAAGAAGCTCGCGCCGCCGCCTTGTTCCAGTTGCAGCAGGGCGCGCTGCACGGCAGCGAGGCTGGTCTTGCTGATGAGGCCGTAGCGGGTCGAGAGATCCTTGCTGTTGTCGGCGGCAAAGCCAAGCAGCGCGCGCAGGTCATCGAGATCGAGCAGCAGCCAGCCATTGTCGTCGGCCAGCTTGAAAACGATCTCCAGCACGCCTTGCTGGGTGTCGTTCAGATCCAGCACGCGGCCCAGCAGCGCCGGGCCCATCTCGCTCACAGTGGCGCGCACCGGGTGGCCGAGCTTGCCGTAGATGTCCCAGAACACGACCGGGTTGGGGGCGGGCTTCCAGCCATCCAGCTTGAGCGTGGCGAGCCGGGCCTTGAGTTTGTCGCCCGGCTCTGACGCCGGCAGCGCCAGGCCGGCGAGGTCGCCTTTGACGTCGGCAAGGAAGCACGGCACGCCGAGGCGCGAGAACCCCTCGGCCAGCACCATCAGCGAGACGGATTTGCCGGTGCCGGTGGCGCCGGCAATCATGCCGTGCCGATTGCCGTAGTGCGGATCGAGGCTGACGCCGGTGTGGTCGTTGCGGCCGATCAGAATCCCGCTCATGTGCGTCCTCCCCGAATGAGTGGCCGTGATTGTAGCCAGTGCGGGTGTTGGCCTTGTCCATTGAGTAGCCGCCAACTGCTCGCTATCGTGCATGTCTTTCGGCTGGTAGTCGTAGTCATGTGGCCTGCTCGTGGAAGACGGTGCTTGCGCTGGGTACCGATGTTGGTGGCGGTGGCGATGACGGCAGGGTGTGCGGGTGCCGGCGGGGCACGGCGAACTCCGACGACCAACGCGCTGTATGCGCAGTTGACGCAGGCGACAGCGGCCTATCAGGCCGGCGCGCGGCGCGTGCGCCAGGGCGACAGTGCGGGCGGCCAGCAGGCGATGGATGCGGCGGCGGCCACGTTGCACGATGCCACCACGGCATGCGTGCGTACCGCAGGTTGCGACGTCCAGCGCTTTGCGGCGGTTTACGACCGCATCCTGCGCGGGGCGGCCGGTGGTGCGGATGATGGCGACACCATCGAGGGCGAATCCACCACCGGCATGGCGCTCGACCAGCACGGTGTGGCCACCTTGCCCGAGGCCCAGCGCAGCGTGACGTTGCTGCACGGACAAAAGCTCTCCGAGTTGATCGCCATGAATGGTGCGGTGAAGTCCGCGCTGCAGATGTGGCTGACCCAGTTGCGACCCAACCTCGTCGATGCGTGGATCAACTATCAATACCTGCGCCACGAAATGTGGCCGGCGTACAAGCAGGCCGACCTGCCCGAGGCAATCCTGTTCGGCATCATGGCCAAGGAGTCCGGCGGCAAGGTGCATGCGGTGTCGCGTTCCGGCGCCGCCGGGCCGCTGCAGTTCATGTATTCCACCGGCCTGCGCTTCGGCCTGAGCAATACCGGCGGCTTCGATCTGCGGTTCGACCCGGTGGCCGCGGCGCGCGCGAATGCCGAGTACATGAACGAGCAGCTCAAGGTGTTCAACGACAATCTCGAACTGACGCTGGCGGCATACAACGCCGGTGAGGGCCGGGTGCGTCGGTTGGTGGGGGCGGATACGGCGGTGAGCTTCTACGACCCGCGCATCTACGACCAGCTCTCGCAGGAAACGCGCGACTACGTACCCGCCGTATTGGCTGCAGCATGGCTGTTTTTGCACCCCGACAGCTACAACCTGCGGTTCCCGCGCATCGACGGCAAGGCCGGCACCATCGTGCTGAAACGCCCGGCATCGATTTCCGAACTGACGGTTTGCCTTGGTTCGGCCGATGGCATGGAGGAGGGCTGGTTTCGCACGCTGCGCAATCTCAACCCGCGACTCGATCCGCAGCAAGAGCAACCGGCAGGCACCGAAATGCAGGTGCCGAAACGGCTCGAAAGGGCTTATGCGAACCAGTGCGTGGACGGCCCATGGCCCATCCTCGCAGCCGATCTGCAGCATGCCGCAGCGCCGGTCGTCATCGCACCGCCGAGCATCGTGCGCGCACCGGTGAAAGTCGGTACCCGGCGCTACAAGGTGCACCGCGGGGACACGCTGGTCAGCATCGTGCGCAATCTGCGCTGCTCCAGCGTGCAGGAAGTGGCCGAGATGAATGGCCTGCACCACCACCATCTGGCGGTCGGACAAACCCTGAAAGTGCTGGCGTGCCGGTAGGCCACGCTCAGCGCGGAATCACCGGCACGAGGTACAGCGACAGCAGGGCGATCACCGTGCCCAGCAAGGCGCCGGCGAGGACATCCGTCGGGTAGTGCAGACCAAGCACCAGCCGCGAGAGTGCCACCAGCACGGTGAACACGATCAGCGGCAGCGCCAGCATCGGGAACCACGCGCCGGCCACGATGCTGAAGCAGACCGCATGCAGGGTGTGGCCGGACGGAAAGCTGTACTCGTCCAGCGGCGTGACGCGGGCCACCACGGTTGCATGGATACGGTACGGCCGCGAGCGGCGGGTCATCTGCTTGAGCACGCGGTACACTAGGGACCCCACCGCGCCAGTGACCAGCATCTGCAGCGCCGCCCATATGCCGCGCGAACCCGGCAACGCGGCCAAACCGGCTGCCAGCGCCAGCCACAACCAGCCGTCGCCCAGGCGGCTGACCAGGGTGAACAATCGGTGGAGGCTGCGATGGGCACCCCAGCGGTTGGCGATGTGACACCACCGCGGATCGAACGCCCAACCTTGCCGCAGGCGCGTACGGGTGATCATGAGGCAGCTTGGAACGGGGGAGCCGTGTGTGCCGCCAGCATGGCTTTCAGCAGGCTCTCCATGTCCTTGATCACGTACTCGGGTGCGCAGCGCTCGGCTGCCAGCCGGGCGTTGGCGCCGAGGGCGACGCGGATTTCCTGATCCAGCCCGAGCTGGAAGGCGGAGGTGATGAAGCCGCGCGTGTCGGTGTCCGGCACCAGCAGGCCGGAAATGCCGTTGATCAGGTGCTCATGCGCCGCAGCGCGGTCGAATGCCACCACCGGCAACCCCGAGGCCATCGCCTCGAGCACGACGTTGCCGAAGGTTTCGGTCACGCTGGGGAAAAGGAACAGGTCGGCGCTGGCGTAGTGGGTGGCGAGCTCGACGTCGTGCAGGGCGCCGGTGAAGATCGCATCCGGGTAGGCGGCGGCCAGGGCTGCGCGCTGCGGGCCGTCACCGACCACCACCATGCGCGCCTGTGGATTGCGTGCCTGCAGGGCGCGCCAGGCCTGGAGCGCCAGGCACAGGCTCTTCTCGGCGGCCACCCGGCCCACGCACAGCATGACTGGCGTGTTGTCGTTGGCATACCAACGGGCGCGCAGGGACGGGTCTCGCCGGGTTGGCGCGAAGAGTCCGGTGTCCACCCCGCGCCGCAGCTGGCGCGCGTTGGTGACGCCGCTACTGTGCAACTCCTTCAGCAGTGCGCGGGTCGGCACCAGGGTCATTTGGCCGCGGCGGTGAAACTTCAGCAGATGCGAGCGCACCAGCGGGGTAAACAGTCCGACGCCGTAGTAGCCGGCGTACTGGTCGAAACGGGTGTGGAAGCCGGTGGCGGTCGGGATGTCCAGCACATTGGCCACGCGCATGGCGGACGTGCCAAGCGGCCCTTCGGTGGCGATGTAGACCGCGTCCGGGCGACGTGCGGACCAGCGCTTGCGCAGGCTGCCGCCTTGCGGCATGCCGAACTGCAGCGACGGGTAGCGTGGGATCCGGGCTCCCTTGGCGTGCACCATTTCAAGCTGGTTTTCGTGGCCGTCGCTGCCGGGGCGAATCACGTCAACCTGGTGCCCGCGCTCCGCCAGGCCCTGGGCGTATCGCCGTACGGTCAATGCGACGCCGTTGATCTGCGGTGGCCACGTTTCGGAAACAAAGGCGATGTGCATGGTGGTTCTCCGGTGGGTGACCACCGGAGCATCGCGGTTGCTGGTTGCGCGCGGGCGACGTTCGCATTACGTGGGCACGACACCGGTCGCAGGCGGCGCGCAGGCACGATGCGTTTTACGCGGGCCGTGCGTGGAAAACGCGGAACGGTATCGGCGGGGTGATTGACCGGTCAGCCGCGCGCGGGAGGCGCAACCAGCGAGCGCGCCACGTGGGTTGGCGGCGGCGTGAAAACAATTCGGCATGCATGCGACGCGGCGCGCCGCCACGGCGATTCAGGCGGTAGCGCCGGCCTGCTCCATCCAGTTTTTGCCCGCGTCGGCCGGCTGGTGCAGGCGTTTCAGCTCCTGCAGCAGTTGCAGTACCTGACGGTGCTGCGGCAGCAGGCGGTCCTGCGGCGAATGTTTGGTTTCGTGATAGGCCACAGCCAGCCACAGCGCGATGCCGCGTAGGGCAACCTCCGGGTTGTCCGAGCGAGCGCGTTCATAGCCGGCGGCAGTGCCTTGCCCCCACGGTAGATAGCGTGCTTCGGGCGAGGTGCCATACAGGTGTGGAAACTCGCTGCGGGAGGCCTGACCGATCTCGCGCAGCGTGAGCACGCTCAACTGGCCAAGGCTGCGGCGCGGCAGGGTGTGAATGGCGTTGGCAATCACGCGCAATTGACGTTCGAGCTGATAGGCGCGAAAGAGGGCAATGGCCGGACTGAGCAGCTGCATGGAGACCCCTGGTCGACGAGCCGTGAAGGGCGATGACGGTGGCGAGCATAGCGGCTCTTCGGCACAATTGCACCGAGCGCGTCACAAAACGACGTTGTATGTCAGTTTTGCGGTGGAACCTGGCCGATGCGCTGACCGACCCGCACGGTTTGCTGCGGCAACAAATCGTCGAGCTCGGCAGTGCGGTCGGGAAACAACACGATCACCGTCGATCCCATGTTGAAGCGCCCAAGCTCGGCGAACTTGTCCAGTGCCACGGTGTTGTCGGCGAAGCGTTTGTGCCCGACCGCTGCCGCATAAGGCGGAATGACCAGCCCGTCCCACACGGTGGCAATCGAGGACACCAGCATCGCGCCCACCATGACGACGGCAAATGGCCCACGTTCGCCGCGAAAGTGGCAAACCAGCCGCTCGTTGCGGGCGAACAGGCGCGGGATGGCATCCACCGCAAACGGGGCAACGCTGAAAATGCGCCCCGGCACATGCACGGTTTCCGTGAGCGTACCGGCCAGCGGCGTGTGCACGCGGTGGTAGTCGCGCGGCGACAGGTACACGGTCACGAAGCGGCCGTTGCGATAGGGCTCGGCCGCGGCTTCGTCACCGCCGAGCAACTCGGTCGCGGTGTACGACTGGCCCTTCGCCTGGAAAATGCGCCCCGCCTCGATGCGCCCGGCCTGGCTGACGCGCCCGTCGGCGGGTGACAGGATCGCGTCGGGCGTGCTGTCGGGCATGCGCGCGCCGGGTTTCAATTCGCGGGTGAAAAACGCATTGAAATGCGGGTAGGCGCGTGGGTCAGGCTGTGCCGCCTCGGAGAGATCCACGCCGTAATTGCGCACGATGGTGGCGATCAGCCAATTCTTCCACGGCGCGAAGGTCCAGCGCGTGGCGCGATACACCGCGCGCGAAAGCAGTCGGTGCGGCAACAGGTATTGCACAAGGACGCGAAAATTCATCCGCGGGAGTATACGGGGCCAGCCTCTATAATCACGGCCTTTCCGTTGCCTGCCGGGCCTCCCGTGACCGCCGACCTTTCGACCATCATCGATTTCATCCGCTACGGCGCGAGCCGTTTCGCCGAGGCAGGGTTGACCTTTGGCCACAGTCACGACAACCCGATCGACGAGGCCACGCATCTGGTACTGGCGAGCCTGCATTTGCCGCCCGACCTGCCTCCCGCCTATGGCGCCGGCAAGCTGGTGTCGAGCGAGCGCGAGAAGGTGCTGAAACTCATCGAGCGCCGCGTGACCGAGCGCCTGCCGGTGGCCTATCTGGTGGGCGAAACCTGGTTTGCCGGGCTCAAGTTCAAGAGCGATCCGCGCGCGCTGGTGCCGCGCTCGCCGATAGCCGAGCTGATCGAATCCGGCTTCACCCCATGGCTGGACGAGCGCCACGTCGAGCACGCACTGGATTTGTGCACCGGCTCGGGCTGCATCGGCATCGCGATGGCCGAGTACAACCCGGACTGGCACGTCGATCTGGTCGACGTCAGCGACGATGCGCTGGCGCTGGCGCGCGAAAACGTCGCGCTCCAGGGCGTGGGCGAGCGCGTCGAGGTGCTGAAATCCGACCTGTTCGCGGCCGTGCGCGGTCGCCGCTACGACCTCATCGTGTCCAACCCGCCTTACGTGACTGACGCCGAGTATGCGGCGCTGCCCGGCGAATATGCACACGAGCCCAAGCTCGGGCTCACCTCCGGCGCCGATGGGCTGGATATCTGCCTGCGCATCCTGGACGAGGCTGCCGATCTGCTCGCGGATGACGGGCTCTTGGTGGTTGAAGTGGGCGAAAGCGAGCGCGCATTGGCGGCGTTGTTGCCCGAGGTGCCGTTCGTATGGGTGGAGTTCAAGGTGGGGCAGATGGGCGTGTTCGTGCTGGAAAAACGCGACCTCGTGGCCCACCACGCAGCCATCCACGCCGCTGCCGCACGGCGCTGAGCGATGGAGCTCGTCACGGCGCGCCTGCGACTGGATGCCTTGCGCCCGGACGATGCTCCGCTGCTGTTCGCGTATCGCGCCGATGCTGCGGTCAATCGTTATCAGGGCTGGCGTCCGATCACGCTGGTCGAAGTGACGCATTTCATCGAACGGCAGTTGACCGTGGAATTCGGTACGCCGGGGAGCTGGCGGCAGTTTGCGATCCGCCCGCGTGACGGCACTGGGCTGATCGGCGATCTGGGCCTGCATTTCGTCGATCCGGACACGGTCGAACTCGGCATCACGCTGGCGCTGGCTCAGCAGTCCCGGGGATTTGCCGGCGAGGCCATGCGCGCTGCACTGGATCTCGTGTTCGGCACCCTGGGCCGGCATCGCGCGTATGCGGCGGTCGACCCGCGCAACGTGGCATGTGTGCGGTTGCTGCAAGGCCTCGGATTGCGCCAGGAGGCCCTGTTTCGCGAAGGCTGGCGCGATGGTGCCGGCTTTGCGGACGAGGCGATCTATGCACTGCTGGCACGCGAGTGGCGTGCCATGGCAACCGGCGCGGATTGAATCTTGTGCGGCGCGACATGGACGGCCAACCCGGCTAAGCTTGGGTTTTCCGCCATCGACGAGCCCCGCGCCCGTGTCCAGCAATTCTTTCGGCAAACTGTTCACCGTGACCACGTTTGGCGAGAGCCACGGGCCGGCGATTGGTTGCGTGCTCGACGGTTGCCCGCCGGGGCTGGCGATTGCGCCGGAGGAATTTCGCCATGACCTGGAGCGGCGTGCCACCGGCCGCAGCCGCTACACCTCGCAGCGCCACGAGGCGGACGAGGTGGAGATTCTTTCCGGCGTTTACGAGGGCAAGACTACCGGCACGCCGATCGCGCTCCTGATCCGCAATACCGATCAGCGCAGCAAGGATTACGGTGCCATCGCGCAGACCTTTCGCCCCGGCCACGCCGATTACACCTATTGGCAGAAGTACGGCATCCGCGATCCACGCGGCGGCGGGCGTGCTTCGGCGCGCGAAACCACGATGCGGGTGGCGGCGGGCGTGGTCGCAAAAAAATGGCTGGCCGAACGCTACGGCGTGCACGTGCGCGGCCATCTCGCGCAGCTTGGCGACATCGTGCCCGAGGGTTTCGACTGGGACGCGGTCGAACAGAATCCGTTTTTCTGGCCGCACACGGCGCAGGTGCCGGCGCTGGGGGCCTACATCAATCAACTGCGCCGCGCCGGAGATTCGGTCGGCGCGCGCGTACGCGTGGTGGCCGACGGCGTGCCGCCGGGCTGGGGCGAGCCGATCTACGGCAAGCTCGATGGCGATCTCGCCGCGGCACTGATGTCGATCAACGCGGTCAAGGGCGTGGAGATCGGCGACGGTTTTGCGGCCGTCACCCAGCATGGCAGCGAGCATCGCGATGAGCTTTATTTGGACGGCTTTACGTCCAATCACGCGGGTGGCATCCTTGGCGGCATCAGCAGCGGTCAGGCGGTGGTTGCCACGATCGCGCTGAAACCCACGTCCAGCATCCTCGTCCCCGGCCACAGCGTGAACCTGGCCGGCGAGGCGGTGGACGTGGTGACCAAGGGGCGGCACGACCCCTGCGTCGGCATCCGCGCCACGCCCATCGCCGAGGCGATGATGGCGCTGGTGCTGATGGATCACGCCTTGCGCCAGCGCGCGCAGTGCGGCGACGTGGGGCCGGTGTCGCCGCGCATTGCATGATGCACCGGCAGCCAACGCATACCTGCGAGCCATGAGTGAGCCACTGCGAGTCTGGGTTTCCCGCCCCACGTTCGACGACGTGATCGCACGCTTGTGGCCGCATTTCGAAGTACTCGCCGAACCGGAGGAGCGGAAGTTTTCGCCGGCCGAACTGGCCGCCAGGCTCGCCGCTTGCGACGCCGCCATCGTCGGCATGAAAGAGCGCGTCGACGCCGCTGCGGTCGCCAACGCCAAGCGGCTGCGCATCGTCGCCAACCTCTCCGTCGGCTATGACAACCTCGATGTCGGCGCGCTGGGTGCGGCCGGCATCGCCGCCAGCAATACCGCCGGTGTACTGGATGAAAGCGTCGCCGATTACGCCTGGGCGTTGATGCTGGCGGCGGCGCGTGGCGTGGGTGCCGCCGAGCGCTGGATTCGCGCCGGCCAATGGCACTCGATCGAATTCAAGTCGTGGCTCGGGCTGGATGTCCACGGCCGCACGTTGGGCATTCTCGGCATGGGCCGCATCGGCCGCGCGATCGCGCACCGTGCGGCCGGTTTCGCGATGCCGGTGATCTATCACAACCGTTCGCGCCTGTCCGAAACCACCGAGCGCGAATGCAACGCGCGCTACGTGGACAAGGCCACGCTGCTGCGCGAAGCCGATGTGCTGGTGCTGGTGGTGCCGCTCACCGCACAGACGCGCCACGCGATCGGTGCCGCCGAACTGGCGCAGATGAAACCCACTGCAGTGCTGGTCAACGTCGCGCGCGGCGGCGTGGTCGATGACGCCGCGTTGTTCGCGGCCCTGCGCAACGGCCAGCTTGCCGCGGCCGGGCTCGACGTATTCGAGGGCGAGCCGCGGCTGCACCCGGCGCTGCTCGAACTGGACAATGTGGTGCTCAGCCCGCACATCGCCAGCGCCACCGTCGACACCCGGCGCGCGATGACCGCGGTAGCGGTCGACAATGTGCTGGCCTGCTTCGGTTTTGGCGCGCATGCCGGGCGCCCGCCCAATCTTGTCAATTCCACTGCGCTGGCCGCGGCCGGCGTGTCGTTTCCACCCCACCAAGAAATCACCCGATGAGCAAGAAGAGCCGTTACAAGGTTGCGATGGTCGGCGCCACCGGCGCAGTTGGCGAGGCGCTGCTCGCGATTCTGCACGAGCGCCACTTTCCGGTCAGCGAGCTGATTCCGCTGGCGAGTGAGCGCTCGGCCGGCAAACAGGTGGAGTTCGGCAACAAACAGCTCACCGTGCAAAACCTCGCCGATTACGACTTTGCCGGCGTCGACATTGCGTTCTTCTCTGCCGGCGGTTCGGTCAGCAAGGTGCACGCGCCACGCGCGGCGGCGGCCGGTGCGGTCGTGATCGACAACACCTCGGAGTTCCGCTACCAGGACGACATCCCGCTGGTGGTGTCAGAGGTCAACCCGCATGCGATCGCCGGCTACACCACGCACGGCATCATCGCCAACCCGAACTGCTCGACCATGGGCATGCTGGTCGCGCTGGCGCCGATCCATCACGCGGCAGGCATCACGCGCATCAATGTGGCCACGTACCAGTCGGTTTCCGGGGCCGGGCGTTCGGGCATGGAAGAGCTGGGGCGGCAGACCGCCGACCTGCTCAATTTCAAGCAGGCGAAGCCGTCGAAGTTCCCCAAGCAGATCGCCTTCAACGTCATCCCGCACATCGACGAGTTCCAGGCGAACGGCTACACCAAGGAAGAAATGAAGATGGTGTGGGAGACGCGCAAGATCCTCGAGGACGAGTCCATCCAGGTGAACCCCACGGCGGCGCGCGTGCCGGTCTTCTATGGCCACTCGGAAGCGGTGCACATCGAGACCCGCGACAAGATCACCGCCGCGCAGGCCCGCGCCCTGCTGGAAAAGGCCGATGGCGTGGTGGTGATGGATGAGCGCAAGGCGGGCGGTTACCCGACTCCGGTCGGCGATGTCGCCGGCAAGGACCCGGTATTCGTCGGCCGCATCCGCGAGGACATCTCCTGCGAGCGCGGGCTCGACCTGTGGGTAGTTTCGGATAATATCCGCAAAGGCGCCGCGCTCAACGCAGTGCAAGTGGCCGAGCAACTCATCGAGACCTATCTATGAGGGGGCTGCCCATCGCGCTGGCATGGTTCGGGATGTGTGCGGCCCCAGCATTGCTGGCGCAGACACCGGGCTCCGAGCCGGGATCACGCGCGCCGGCGGCGACGGTCACGTCCATCCGGCAGCAGCGCGCGGCGGTTGAGCAGCTCAAGCACGCCGTTGCCAGCAAGGAGGCTGGCAGCCGCGCGGCGGCAGCGCAGCTGCAGCAAAAAGACGCAACGATCGCCGAACTGCAACGGCAATTGCAGGCGGTGAAGCCGGTGCCGATGCCGGCGACCAAGGTTCGTTAAGCTGCCGCCGCGATCTGGAATGTGTCGCAGCAATGCGTTGCAAGTCACCGTTCCAGCTATTGTTGATCAGCCACTATCTAACTAAAGTGGCGCATCGTTTGGGTGAAGCACCGCCATGGTGACGGTCTCGCCAAGGGCCACGGCTTGTTCGGGGGAGACGTGATGAAGCGTTCGTTGAAATTGCCATTGCTGATCGCATTGGCTCTCGGCAGCAGCCAGGCCTTGGCGCTCGACTTGGGGCAGATCCAGGTGAAATCAGCGCTGGGCCAGCCCTTGCTTGCCGAGATACCGGTGCAGAAGGCCACCCCGGCCGAGCTGCAGAAGCTCAGCGTGCAGCTGGCATCCGGCGACGAGTTTGCGCGCGCTGGCGTGAGCGCCGGACGCCCGGCGATCCCGCTGCATTTCGAGGTCGTCAGCGGCGAGGGCGGACACAAGGTCATCCGAATCACCAGCCAGACGGCAGTCAACGATCCGTTCCTCGACTTGTTGATCGAGATTCATGGTGGCACTGGCAAGAGCGTGCGCGAGTTCACCATCCTGCTTGATCCGCCGGGCACCAATCCGGCGCCGGTGGCGGCGCGCCCGACGGCGCCGAGCCGCAGCCCGGCTACTGCGGCAGCGCCAGAGCCGCGACCGAAGCGGTCGGCACCAGCCGAAAGCGCGCAACTTGCCAACGGCAAGTTCGGCCCGATCGCGCACGGACAGACGTTGTCGGCGGTGGCGCGGCGCACGGCGCCGGCCGGCGTCGACCTGAATCAAATGATGCTGGCCCTGAGACAGGCCAACCCCGATGCGTTTTATCGCGAAAACATCAATGCGCTGAAAGCCGGCGCCGTGCTGCGGGTGCCGAGCAAGGCCGAGGCCGAAGCCGTGGCGGTCGCCGCAGCGGCTGCCCAGGTGCGACAGCAAAACGGTGATTGGCGCAGCGGCCGCGTCGCCAGCTCGCCGGTCACGGTCGCCGACGCCGGCACTCGCAGCGCGACATCCAGCTCGCCTGCCACAAGTACGGCGCCGAAGAGTGATCATCTCGCGCTGGTGCCGGCAGCCAAGCAGGGGGCGAAGGCTGCGGCGGCGGGCAATGCCGATCACGGCAGCCAGCAGGATCTGTTGCGCAGCCAAGAGGCTGTCGCCAGCCTGCAACAGCAAAGCGACGACCTGAAATCGCGGTTGAAGGATCTCACCGACATCAACAGCAAGAACGCGCACTTGCTGGCATTGAAGGACAACCAGATCGCCGAGTTGCAAGCGAAACTGGCGGCGGCCCGCAAGGCGGCCGGTCTGCCGGCCGAGGCGGTGGCCGCCAATGCCGCCGCCAGCGCATCGGCGGCACCGGTGCCGGTGGTGGCGGCAAATGCGGCCAAGCCGACTGCGGCCGCCAGTGCGCCAGTCGCGGCCGAGGCAATGGCGCCTGCCACGACAGGCAGTGCCGAGCCAGTCGCCAGTAAACCGGTGGCGGAAACGCCAGCCGCGGCGGCAAAGACGACACCGCTCAAGCCAACCACCACGGCAGCGCAACCGGCTGCGGAAGAACCCTGGTACATGCAGTTGTGGGCGCAGGCACTCGGCGGTGCCATTGTCGTGCTGTTGCTGCTGTTGGCCTTGCTTGGCAGGCGGCGCGGTCGCAAACCGACCGACAAGGGCTCGAAGGCGGGCGCATCGCTCGCCGATCGCTTTGCCGCCAGCGCGGCAAGCGGTGCCGGAGATGCGGAGGCGGATGCCGACCCGGAGCAAACCCATCTGCTCGATCAGCTCGCCGAACATCCGGACGACGTCGGCCTGCACCTCGAACTGACGAGCCTGTATTACGAGCGTCGCGACGTCGAGCATTTCGAGGCTGCGGCCGAAGCCATGCACGTACACGTTGCCGACCCGCATCAGGAGGAGTGGCAAGAAGTAGTGCGCATGGGGGAAGACCTGACCCCCGCACATCCGCTGTTTGCTCACAAAAACGCGGCGGCAACCGCCGTTGCCGCCGAGCCGGTACCCGGTTTCGATATCGATCATTTTGACGCCGACGATGTCACGGCCACCGCGCCAGCGGGCAAGACGGTGCCGGCTTCGGCCGCGCCGTCGTTTCCGAGCGATCCGGTCAAGGTGAGCGAGTACAACTTCAACTTTGATCTGACGCCTGCGCAGGAAGCGCCAGCGGCGGTTCACGGGGCGGCGGTTGAGCCCGCTGCCGCCAAGTCCGTGCCGACGGCCGCGCCCGTCTCGGACTGGCACTTCGACGAGCCGGCACCGGTGTCTGACGCGCGGGTACCGGACATCGAAACCTTCAACGACGACCCGGTCGACACCAAGCTCGATCTTGCGCGCGCCTATCTCGACATGGGCGATCCGGAAGGGGCCAAGGCCATGCTGGAGGAGGTCATGCAGGAAGGCAGCCAGACCCAAAAGGATGTGGCCAAGCGCATGATCGACGACTTGCACTGACCGGTGCGGGCAACCAGGAACGGGCCGGCTTGCCGGCCCGTTTGCGTTTTTGTCGCGGCATGGCGGCGGGCTGCTACGCTGCAGGCTTTCGTGGATTGTGGCGTGGCATGCGCATTGCGTTCGGCATCGAATATGACGGCACCGACTTTCTGGGTTGGCAGCGCTTGAGCCACGGCGAGACGGTACAGGGCACGGTGGAGCAAGCGCTGTCGCAGGTGGCCTCGCAGCCGGTCACCGTGACCTGCGCCGGGCGCACCGATACCGGCGTGCACGGCCGTTGCCAGGTGGTGCATTTCGATGCCGAGGTGGCGCGCAGCCTGCGCGCGTGGCAGCTGGGCACCACGTCGAATTTGCCGCCGAGCATCGCCGTGGTGTGGGCACGAGAGGTCGATCCGGCCTTTCATGCGCGGTTTTCCGCGCGCAGCCGGCGCTATCGCTACAGTCTGCTCAACCGTCCCATTCGCGCTGCCCTGGACGCGCGTTATGTGACTTGGGAGCGCCTGCCGCTCGATGCCGCGCGCATGCAAGCCGCCGCCCAGGTACTGGTGGGCGAGCATGATTTTTCCGCGTTTCGCGCCGCGTCCTGTCAGGCGCGGCACGCCCGGCGTTGCGTGCTGGCGGTGCGCGTGCAACGGGAGGGGGACATCGTCATGGTAGATATCGAGGCCAATGCGTTCCTGCATCACATGGTGCGCAATATCGTCGGCTCGCTGTTGCCGGTCGGGCGCGGGGAGCAGCCGCCGGAGTGGATCGCCGAGCTGCTGGCCGGACGCGATCGCGAGGTCGCCGGCCCCACCGCGCCGCCCACCGGGCTGACATTCATTGGCCCGCGTTACGAGGCGCATTGGGGCTTGCCTGCGGAGGTGTGCCAGCCATGACCCGCGTCAAGTGCTGCGGCATGGCCCGGATCGAAGACGCCTTGCTGGCGGCACAACTGGGCGTCGATGCCGTCGGCCTGGTGTTTGCCGTGCGCAGCAAACGGCGCCTGTCCCCGGCACGGGCACGCGAGATCCGGCTGGCGCTGCCGCCGTTTGTCTCCGTCGTCGCCTTGTTCATGGATGACGCTGTCGAACTGGTGAACGAAGTCATCGAAGTCGTGCAGCCCGACTTGCTGCAGTTTCACGGCGATGAAACCGACGCATGGTGCGCGCAATTCGGGCGGCCCTACATGAAGGCCGTGGCGATGGGAGATGGCGCGGCGGCGTTGCCAAGGCTGCGTGCGTACCCGCAGGCCACAGCGCTGTTGCTGGACGGCCACGCTGGCGGGCAGACGGGCGGCAGCGGACGTACCTTCGACTGGTCGCTGTTGCCGCGTGACATCCGGCAACCGGTGGTGCTGGCCGGCGGGCTGGATGCCGGCAACGTCGGCGCTGCCATCACCGCCGTGCGGCCATGGGCGGTGGATGTCGCCAGTGGGGTCGAATCCGCGCCGGGTATCAAGGATGCGCAGCGGATGCGGCAATTTGTTGCTGCCGTGCGCGCGGCCGATGGCGAAGTGTTGGACCGCGCCGGGCAGCTTCCGGACGGCATGCGCCCGAGCGAGTAATGCCGCCCGGTTTCATTCGGCCGCGAGCTGGTGCGCCAGCCATTGCGCCAACACGTTGACCCGCGCGTCGCCGGGCCGGCGGGTAGCCAGCACCCAGCGCGCCGTCGTTTCACGAAACTCCCAGGGTGCGATGAGGCGTCGTTTGGCGATGTCATCGGCCACCAGGGCTCGCGGGGCGATCGCCACGCCAAGGCCGGCGGCAGCGGCTTCGAGCAGAAAGTAGAGATGCGGCAGTGGTTGGGTGGGGTGCAGCGAGGTTGGCGGCAAACCCATCGCCTTGGCCCAGTTGGGCCAGGCTTGCGGGCGGGAGGCGGTCTGCAGCAAGGGCTCGTCCGCCAGTGCGGAGGGGGGGGCGTCGCGCAGACGCGGGGCGCTGGGGTAACCCGGGCTCAGCACCGGGCCGATGCGCTCGGCCGCGAGCTCGTGAACCTGCCACCCGCTGGGCCATGGTGGCGCGGCGATCACCAGGCTCGCGTGGACATCAGTGGCGGAGGCCGGGAAGGGCTCATCCTGGGCGGCGAGGTGCACCGTGAGTTGCGGCAATTCGTGGCGCAGGCGTTCCAGCCGCGGAATGACCCAGCGCGCGAGCACGCTGCCGGAGCAGCCAAGCACGAACGCCGGTGCGGCCTGCTCTTCGCACAGCTGGTGCCAAGCCTCACGTAACTGGGTGAACGCGCCATGGCATTGTTCCTGCAGTTGCTGGCCCGCCTTGGTGAGGGCTACGCCGCGCCCTTGGCGCTCAAACAAGGCGCGCCCGAGGGATTCCTCCAGTGTGCGAATCTGGCGACTGACGGCACCATGGGTGACAAACAGCTCCCGGGCAGCGAGGCTCATGCTGCCCAAGCGGGCAGCAGCTTCGAACGCGCGCAAGGCGTTCAGCGAGGGCAGGTCACGATTCGACATGATGTGAGGTTAACTCAACCTTCGATGCAAGTTCTTCGCTTTTTTGCAGGCACTGGTGCCGATAGGGTGTGAGTATGTGGCATATGCCACGATGTGTCTTTACGGAGTCGACATGGCCGAGGTTCTGGATTTCCACGCCTTCCCCGATGTGCAGGGCCGGTTTGGCCGCTTTGGTGGCAGCTACGTGGCCGAGACATTGATGGCGCCGCTGGCGGCGTTGACCGAAGCCTATCTGCGTTTGCGCAAGGACCCCGCGTTCATCGCCGAGCTGGACCGCGACCTGGTGCACTACGTGGGCCGCCCCAGCCCGATCTACTTTGCCGAGCGGCTCACCAGGCACGTTGGCGGCGCGCGCATCGTGCTCAAGCGCGAGGACCTGAACCACACCGGCGCGCACAAGATCAACAACACCGTGGGCCAGGCGCTGGTGGCGCGCTACATGGGCAAGACCCGCATCATTGCCGAGACCGGCGCCGGCCAGCATGGCGTCGCCAGCGCGACCGTGGCGGCGCGGCTGGGGCTCAAGTGCGTGGTGTACATGGGCGCCACCGACATCGAGCGGCAGAAGATCAACGTCTACCGCATGAAGATGCTCGGCGCCGAGGTGGTGCCGGTCACTTCCGGCTCGCAGACGCTGAAGGATGCCCTGAACGAGGCGATGCGCGACTGGGTCACCAACGTCGCCGACACCTACTACATCATCGGCACCGTTGCCGGCCCGCATCCGTATCCGATGATGGTGCGCGATTTCAATGCCATCGTCGGGCGCGAGGCGCGTGCGCAAATGCTGGCCGAGTACGGCCGTCTGCCGGACGTGTTGACGGCGTGCGTCGGTGGCGGTTCCAACGCCATGGGCCTGTTTTACGAGTTCCTGAACGACCGCGACGTGCGTATCGTTGGCGCCGAAGCCGGCGGTGACGGCACTGCACCAGGCCACCACGCCGCCTCGCTGTCGCTCGGTCGTCCCGGCGTGCTGCACGGCAATCGCACCTATGTGCTGTGCGACGACAACGGCCAGATCACCGAGACGCATTCGGTCTCCGCCGGCCTCGACTACCCCGGCGTCGGCCCCGAGCACGCGTTCCTGAAAGACGCCGGCCGCGCCGAGTACGTGGGCGTCACCGACGAGGAAGCGCTTGCCGCCTTTCACCTGCTGGCGCACACCGAAGGCATCCTGCCCGCGCTGGAATCCAGCCACGCGGTGGCGCAGGCGATCAAGCTCGCCCGCGAATACCCGAAGGACGGCATCGTGCTGTGCAACCTGTCGGGGCGCGGCGACAAGGATGTGCACACGATTGCCGCGCGCGAGGGGGTGAGGATATGAGCGTCGGATATGGGATCCGGGACTCAGCGGAGGCAGGCACGAACCCCGATGGGTACCGGTCATTTTTCTTGCGAGCAAGTGCGCCATGACGAATCCCGAATCCCGAATCCCGAATCCCAATCGCATCGACACCCGCTTCGCCCACCTCAAGGCCAACCATCGCGCCGGGCTCATTCCCTTCATTACGGCCGGCGATCCGGCACCCGCGCACACCGTCGCGCTGATGCATGCGTTGGTTGCGGCCGGTGCGGATGCGATCGAGTTGGGGGTGCCGTTCTCCGATCCGATGGCCGACGGCCCGGTAATCCAGCATGCGAGCGAGCGTGCCATTGCCAACGGCGTCGGCCTGGCCGACGTGCTCGGCTGGGTACACGCGTTTCGCGAGCGCGACAGCGACACTCCGGTGGTGCTCATGGGTTATTTGAATCCGGTCGAGATTCACGGCTACGAGCGCTTTGC
This sequence comes from Rhodanobacter sp., assembly GCA_004298045.1. Lineage (GTDB taxonomy): Bacteria > Pseudomonadota > Gammaproteobacteria > Xanthomonadales > Rhodanobacteraceae > Rhodanobacter_A. The sequence continues at coordinate 187,866 of SCRM01000021.1, forward strand.
GCAGGAGGCTGCCGCTGCGGGCGTGGACGGCGTATTGCTGGTCGATTGCCCACTGGAGGAATCCGCCGTGCTCGCGCCACTGCGCGCGGCAGGGCTGCACCAGATTCTGCTGGCCGCGCCGACCACCGCGCCAGAGCGCTTGGCATCGCTGTGCCAGGCGGCCAACGGATTCCTCTATTACGTGTCGTTTGCCGGCATCACCGGCGCCGCAAGCCTGAGCGTGGGCGACATCGCCGCGCGCGTTGCCGATGTGCGTGCGCATGCGGCAGCGCCCGTTGCCGTCGGCTTCGGCGTGCGCGACGGTGAAAGTGCGCGCGCCATTGCGCAATTCGCCGATGCGGTCGTGATCGGCAGCGCGCTGGTCGATCGTCTTGCCGGGGCGACGACGGTCGCGGACGTCACGCAGCGCGCCACGGCGTTCCTGGCGCCGATCCGTGCCGCACTGGATCGTCCGCGCTGACCACACGCCGGCGTCCGGATCGGTGTAGCCAAGTTCGCTAGAATGGGCAACTCGTACAAGGGGTTCCCATGAACTGGCTGCAGAAAATCATGACGCCGCGCGTGCATCCGCAAAGTGCGGTAGCGGGCAAAGGCAAGGTTCCCGAAGGCGTGTGGGAGAAGTGCGGCGGCTGCGGCTCGGTGCTGTACAAGCCCGAGCTCGAGCGCAACCTGATGGTGTGCCCCAAGTGTGGACACCACCACGCCATCCGTGCCCGTACGCGGCTTGCCGCGCTGCTCGACGCTGGCTCCGGCAGGGAGCTTTGGGCTGGCATGGAGGCGGTGGACCCGCTGAAATTCCGCGACACCAAGAAGTACCGCGACCGCATTGCCGCTGCGCAGAAAAAAAGCGGTGAAAAGGACGCCTTGGTCGTCATGAGCGGCAAACTCAAGGACATGCCGCTGATCGCCACTGCCTTCGAATTTGCCTATATGGGCGGCTCGATGGGTTCCGTCGTCGGTGAAAAGTTCACTCGCGCCGCCGAGCGCGCGCTGGCGGACAAGAGCGCCTTGGTCGGGTTCACCGCTACCGGCGGCGCGCGCATGCAGGAGGCGTTGTTTTCGTTGCTGCAGATGGCCAAGACTTCGGCCGCGCTCGCGCGCTTGCGCCAGGCTGGGGTGCCCTACATCAGTGTGTTGACCAACCCGACTACCGGCGGCGTATCGGCCAGCCTCGCCATGCTCGGCGACATCAATATCGGCGAGCCCAAGGCGCTGATCGGTTTTGCCGGCCCGCGCGTGATCGAACAGACCGTGCGCGAAACGTTGCCGGAAGGCTTCCAACGCTCGGAGTTCCTGGTTGAGCACGGCGCCATCGACCTCATCGTCGATCGCCGCGAAATGCGGGACAAGCTGGCCGACTTGCTGCGGGTACTCAAGCAGCTGCCACGCGCGGCCTGAAGCCCGCGGCCAGCCTGCTACGGCTGCCGCCTGCGGGCGGCAGCTTCGCGTCCGGCGTCCAGTTTTCCACAGGCGGTGTGGATGAGTGCCTCGCAAGTCTGTGGACAACTCCTGCTGACGGGTTGCCATTCAGGCGTTTGGCTCTCTTTGCCGAAGACCTGCGCAGTTGGTCGGCTGACGCGGCTTGCCGGGAACAGCGCCCGAAACGTTAGACTCAATGTCTCGTTTCCGGAGGACCCCGCATGAAAAGCCTGCTGCTGGTGATTGCCCTGGCCTCGATGCCCGTCCTGGCGCAAGGCGCCGAACTGCCGACCACCGCTGCCCCGGAGGGCACCAGGGTCTACGTCATCAGCCCGGCCGACGGCGCCACGGTCCGCTCTCCGGTCACGGTGCGCTTCGGCTTGTCCGGCATGGGCGTCGCCCCGGCCGGCATGGCCAAGGCGCACACCGGGCATCACCACCTGTTGGTGGACATGGACACGCTGCCGGCGGCCGGCCAGCCGATCCCGACCGACGCGCAGCATCGCCATTTCGGCGGCGGCCAGACCGAGACCGCGCTGGAACTTGCGCCGGGCACGCACACCCTGCAACTGGAGCTGGGCGATGCGAATCACGTGCCGTTCGTGCCGGCCGTGGTCTCGCGCAAGATTACCATTCACGTGGAGTGACAGCGCCACAGCGGATCGGGCAGGGGAGCGGATCGGCTAAAATGCTTGGCTTTGCCGCTTCAGACTCAAAGTCATGACCATGCGCACCCGTTTCGCCCCCAGTCCCACCGGCTTCCTGCACATCGGCGGCGCGCGCACCGCCTTGTATTGCTGGCTGGAAGCGCGGCGGCATGGTGGCGAGTTCGTGTTGCGCATCGAGGACACCGATCGCGAACGTTCGACCGATGCGGCGGTAAAAGCCATCCTCGATGCGATGGCGTGGCTCGATCTCAACGCCGACGCGGCGCCGGTGTACCAGACGCAGCGCCTGGCGCGCTACACCGAGGTGGCCAACCGCCTGCTGGCCGAAGGCAAGGCGTACTACGCCTACGAGAGCAAGGAAGAGATCGAGGCGATGCGCGAAGCGGCGATGGCGAAGGGCGAGAAGCCCCGCTACAACGGCTACTACCGCGACCGCAACGAGCCGTACCGCGACGATCCGAACCGGGTGATCCGGTTCAAGAACCCGACCGCAGGCACGGTGGTGTTCGAGGACAAGGTGAAGGGCCGCATCGAGATCGCCAACAGTGAGCTGGATGATCTCGTGATTTTCCGCTCCGACGGTTGGCCCACCTACAACTTTGCCGTGGTGGTGGACGACACCGACATGGGTATCACTGAGGTGATCCGCGGCGACGACCATGTCAACAACACGCCGCGCCAGATCAACATCTACCATGCGCTCGGCGCACCGGTGCCGACTTTTGCGCACCTGCCGATGATTCTGGACATCCACGGCAAGAAGCTCTCCAAGCGCACCAATTCGGTCAGCGTCATGGAGTACCGCGAGGAGGGTTACCTGCCGCATGCCATCCTCAATTACCTCGTGCGGCTGGGTTGGTCGCATGGGGATCAGGAGATTTTTTCGCGCACGGAGATGACGGCGTTGTTTGATATCGGCGACGTCAACAAGGCGGCGTCGCGGTTCGACATCGAAAAGCTGAAGTGGCTCAACCAGCATTACCTGAAAACCGACGAGCCCGCGGCGCTGGTGCCCGAGTTTGCCTGGCATCTCGCCCGCGCCGGCATCGACGCGACACGCGGCCCGGCGCCAGCCGAGGTAATCGTCGCCTTGCGTGACCGCGTGCACACGCTGAAGGAAATGGCCGAGCGCGCGAAGATCTGGTACGGCCCGATCACCGACTGGGACGAAAAGGCCGTCACCAAGCACCTCAAGACCCCGACGGGCGCCGCCGTGCTGGAAGCTGCGAAGCCGCTTCTGGCGGCCGTGGCGTGGAACCCGCTGGCGATCCATCCGCTGGTCGAACAGCTGGCCGCGCACCTCGAAGTGGGCATGGGCAAGATCGCGCAACCATTGCGTGTGGCCATGACCGGTACGCAAGTGTCGCCGTCGATCGAGGACACGATCTACCTCACCGGCCGCGACGAGGCACTCCGGCGCATCGACTACGCGCTGGCGCTCGCGCGCGGCTAGGTCACGCATCGTGGACGAGCTCCTGGCTCGCGCGATGCAGGGCGTCGATCCGGACGCGCCGGATGCTTTCTGGCAGATTTTTGCCAACCTCATGGCGATGGTGCCGTGGGTTGCGCTTATGTGGTGGAACCTGGCGTTTGTCGCGGTGGGCGCGCTGCTTGGCTGGTGGCGCGGACGGCTGTGGGAAGGCGTTGCTTGGGCGTGGGTGCTCGGGCCAATCGGGTGGTTGGTTTTACTCGCCCGCACACGGCGACATGCCACCCCGCCTCCGCTACCGCACCGGCGCTGATTTCGCTGGCGCACGGCGCGACAGGTATGATCGTTGAGGGAGATCGCCGTGATGCATGAAACCGCCACCCACCTGCAGCTGCAACACACACATCATCACGATGCGAAGGGTTTTGTGCGCGAGGTGGAGCACGTCAGCGAGGAGCGCGGCCTGCGGCTGACCCCGTTGCGCATGGAGGTGCTCGAACTGATCGCGGCAGCCACCAAGCCGGTGAAGGCCTACGATCTGCTCGACCAACTGCGCGAAAAGCACGGCAATGCGGCGCCGCCCACGGTGTATCGCGCGCTGGATTTCCTGCTCGAACAGCGGTTCATCCACAAACTCGAATCGATCAACGCCTACGTCTCCTGCCACCACCCGGCGCAGGCGCATCAGGTGCCGTTCCTGATTTGCGACGTGTGCGCCAGTGCCGAGGAGGTGTGCGACCCGCGCGTGGCCGCGCTGATCGACGCACAGGCGCAGGCGCTCGGCTTTCAGGCGCTGGCGCAGACGCTTGAAGTGCATGGCGTCTGCAAGCGCTGTCGCAAACGCTGACTGAATGGCGCGATACGCCACTTGCCGCGGCGAAACGTTATAAAGTAACATCCCGTTATGGACAACGTGGATACTTCAGTCGCGCTCGATGGCCGTCTGCCAGACGGCTCGGCGGTTTCGGCTTGCGCGCCGGCAAGGGCCACACACACGCATGGGTGGGACGCTGCCGATCGCGTGGGCGCCACGGCTTCGTTCCTGTGCGCCATCCATTGTGCCCTATTGCCGTTTGTGCTGACGGCGTTGCCGCTGGTCGGCCTGGGGTTTCTCGCCAGCCATCGGTTTGAGCGTTATTTCGTGTTGTTTGCCGTCGCACTGGCGTTGCTGGCGCTGATCACGGGTTACCGGCGGCACCGCCGGGCGTTGCCGTTGCGGTTGGCACTGCCGGGCCTGGCGTTGTTGCTGCTTGGCGTGACTTGGGCCGAGGCGTATCCGATCGTGCTGCATGCCACGTTGGTGACCTGTGGCGGGTTGCTGGTGGCGTCCGGGCATTTCGTCAACCTGTGGATCGACCGCAGGCGCGGGCATTGCGCACATTGATGCGGTGATTGTGTAACGCGGCAGGCGGTTCCTAGCATGATTGGATGAGCGCAAACCCCGCCCACGATGACGCTGCGGCCCACGCGTCAGCGTCGCAGCACTACCTCCACCATCACGATCATGCGCTGCCTCCGGCCGTGCGCGGGCGCAAGTTGCTGATCGCGTTTTTGCTCACCACGATGATGATGATCGCCGAGATCGTGGGTGGGCTGTGGTCGGGCTCGTTGGCGCTCCTGACCGATGGCGGCCACATGATGGTGGACGCGCTCGCCCTGTTGATGGCGTTTGCCGGCGCGCGGCTCGCCCTGCGCCCGGCCGATGCCAAACGCAGTTACGGCTATGGGCGCATGGAGGTCCTGGTCGGCTTCGTCAACGCGCTCAGCCAGTTCGTGTTGGTGGGCTGGGTGGTGTATGAGGCGTTCGACCGGCTGCTGCATCCTGACAGGATCTTGTCCGGCATGATGCTGGTGGTGGCGCTGGTCGGGCTGGTCGTCAATGTGCTGGTGCTGCGCAGCCTGCATACCCATGCGCATGACGACATGAACGCTGCCGGGGCTTCGCTGCACGTGTTGGGCGACCTGCTTGGTTCGGTCGCGGCAGTGCTGGCTGCGCTGGCGATCCAGGCGTTCGGGTGGCTGTGGATGGATCCGACCTTGTCGATCCTGGTGGCGATCCTGATCCTGGCCAGTGCGTGGCGCTTGTTGCGGCGCTCGGCGCATATCTTGCTCGAAGGCGTGCCCGAAGGGTTGGACAGCGCGACAGTGGAGGCGGCATTGCGCAGCGCCGACCCGGCCATCCGCGACATCCATCATTTGCACGTGTGGCAACTGGCCTCCGGCTCGCGCATGGCTACCTTGCACGCCGTGGTGGAAGACCCGGCTGGCGGCGCGCGCGCGCTGCGTGCCATCAACCAGTTGCTGCTGGAGCGCTTCGAGATCCGACATGTCACGGTGCAGATCGATCCTGGCCCGTGCGCCGATCACGACGAGCACTGCGCCCACGATTGATGCGTTCCGCTGCGCTATGGCTGGCAGTGCCGGCGCTGGTATCATGGCCAGCCAACACGCATCGAGGAGATTTTCATGGGCAAGGGTGACCGCAAGACCCGCCGTGGCAAGACCTATCGTGGCAGCTACGGCAACAAGCGCGTGCACGCTGTGCGTCCGGTCGTAGTCGGCGCCAAGGCGACGGCGGTGAAACCGGTGGCAGCCAAGAAAGCCGCGCCGAAGAAAAAATCCGCCTGATCCGCATTCGGCAGCACGCATGAAAAACCCCGCCTCGGCGGGGTTTTTCGCGTCTGGGGTTCGCAGAAGGCTTGACGGTTTCAGCCCAGTGCGCTTTTGGCCGGGTGGTATCGCGTGCCGGAACCCGGCTTCCTGCAGACATCCGAGGCGACGCCAGCCCCGATGCACCGCCAATCCTTCAGAACCCCGCTTCGCCCTGTTGCGCTGCGTCGCAGCATCCCGTAGAATCGCTAACCAATGTATTAACGCATTAACACGATGAAACGACGATCGCTGGACCCCGAAACCCCCATCGAAGATGCCGAACTCGGCTTGTGCGCGGTGCTGTTGTCGCTCAAGGGCGTCGAGGAAATGGACGCGTTCCTGCGCGATCTGTGCACGCCGGCCGAGTTGGAGGTGCTGGTCGACCGCTGGCGGGTGGTGCCGCATCTGCTCGATGGCATCTCGTATCGTGAAATCCATGAGCGCACGGCGGTCAGCATCACCACGATTGGTCGCGTTGCGCGCTTTCTCAACCAAGGCAATGGCGGGTATCTCGCGGCGGCGGCACGCGCCTCGCGCCGTCGCGCCGCCGCCAACAAGGTACGTCCATGAAACCGCGTGATCGCCTGCGGGTCGCCATGCAGAAATCCGGTCGGCTCACCGAACCGGCACTCGAATTGTTGCGCCGTTGTGGCCTGAGCTTCCGCCAGAGCCGCGACAAGCTGTTCTGTTTTGGCGAGAGCGAGCCGGTCGACCTGCTCCTGGTGCGCGACGACGACATCCCCGGCCTGATTGCACAGGGCGTATGCGATGTCGGCATCGTCGGGCGCAACGTGCTCGACGAATTCCGGCTTACCGCCGGCGTCGAGCAGGCGCCGCTGGCAGAGCTGCGCGCGCTGGGGTTCGGCCGCTGCCGGTTGTCGATTGCGGTGCCGCAGGAATCCGCCTATCGCGAACCGGCGCAGTTGGCCGGCCTGCGCATCGCCACCTCGTACCCCGGCCTGCTCGGTGCCTGGCTGCGTGAGCGCGGCATCGAGGCCGGCGTGGTGACGCTTGCCGGGTCGGTGGAGATCGCGCCGAAGCTCGGCACCGCCGACCTCATCTGCGATCTGGTGCAAAGCGGCGCGACGCTGGTGGCAAACCAGTTGCGCGAGGCCGACGTACTGCTGGACAGCGAAGCCGTGCTGGCCGGCCCGGCTGAGCTGCCGGGCGACGAGCGGGGCGATCTCTTGGCGCTGCTGCTCAAGCGGCTGGACGGTGTGATCCAGGTGCGTGAGTCGCGCTTGCTGCTGCTGCAGGCGCCGCGCTGCGCGGTGGAAGCGGTCACCCGGCTGTTGCCGGGCGGTCCGCAGCCAACCTTGCTGCCGGTGGCGGGGCAACCCGAGCAACTGCTGTTGCAGGCGCTGTGCGCCGGCGAAGTGAGCTGGCGGCAACTGGAAGAAATCAAGAAGGCCGGCGCACGCGACATGTTCGTGTTGCCGGTCGAGAAGATGCTGACCTAGGAACCCCGATGAACCGGATCGACTGGAACACGCTCGACGAGACGGAGCGGACCAAGGCACTGGCACGCCCTGCGCGGGCGCAGGCGGCGGAGCTGCATGCGGGCGTCGCCGACATCATCGCCGCGGTGCGCGAGCGCGGCGACGACGCGCTGCGCGAGTTCGGCGCCAAATACGATCACTGCACGCTGGACGCCTTGCAGGTGACGCCGCGCGAGTTTGCCGAGGCCGAAGCGGCACTCACCGAATCGCTCAAGGCGGCGATCCGTGAAGCGATCGGGCGGGTCGAGACCTGGCACCGTGCGGCGGCGCTGCCGCCGGCTGCGGTGGAAACCGCGCCCGGCGTGCACCTCGAACGCATCGTGCGTCCGGTGGGGCGGGTTGGCTTGTACGTGCCGGCGGGCAGTGCGCCGCTTCCGTCGACGGCGGTGATGCTGGGCGTGCCCGCACGCATTGCCGGCTGTCCGCAGGTGGTGCTGTGTTCCCCGGCGCGGACGGATGGGCGGTGCGACGCTGCCGTGCTGTACGCCGCGCAGCTCACCGGCGTGCATCAGGTGTTCAAGGCAGGCGGTGCGCAGGCCATCGCCGCCATGGCCTATGGCACCGCGAGCGTACCCAAGTGCGACAAGCTGTTCGGCCCCGGCAATGCGTGGGTGACGGAAGCCAAGCTGCAGGTTGCGGCCGACCCCGATGGCGCCGCCATCGACATGCCGGCCGGCCCGTCCGAGGTGCTGGTGATTGCCGATGCCGACGCCAACCCGGTATTCGTGGCCGCCGATCTGTTGTCGCAAGCCGAGCACGGCCCGGATTCGCAGGTGATTCTGCTCAGCCCGTCGGCGGCGTTGCTCGATGCCGTGGCGGTGGAAGTCGAACGCCAATGCGCCGAGTTGCCGCGGATCGCCATCGTGCGCAAGTCGCTTGCGCGCAGTCGGCTGATTCTCGTCGCCTCGCTGGCACAGGCGGTGGAAGTCAGCAACCGCTATGCGCCGGAGCACCTGATCATCCAGGTGAATGATCCGCGCAGCCTGTTGTCCGGCATCCAGAGCGCGGGCGCGGTGTTTCTCGGCGCGTGGGCGCCCGAGTCGGTGGGCGATTACTGCAGCGGCAGCAACCACGTGTTGCCGACCTACGGCCACGCGCACAGTTACAGCGGCGTATCGGTGGCGAGCTTCCAGAAGCAGATCACGGTGCAGGAGCTGAGCGCCGATGGCTTGCGTGCCATCGGCCCGTGCACGGCAACGCTGGCGGCGGCTGAACAACTCGACGCTCACCGCCGTGCGGTGACGTTGCGTCTGGCGACCCTGGAGCGAACGGCATGAACGTGCTCGATCTGGCGCGGCCGGAAATCCGCGCACTCACGCCATATTCCTCTGCGCGCATGGAAGCCCGCGGCGGCGCGGTGCTGCTCAACGCCAACGAATCCGCGTGGCCGCCCACGGGCGACACCGGCATCGGGTGCAACCGTTATCCCGAGCCGCAGCCGCCGGAGCTGGTTGCGGCCCTGGCGCGTTTGTACGGTGTGCGCGAGGCGCAGCTGCTGGTGGGGCGGGGCAGCGACGAAGCCATTGACCTTTTGATGCGCGCGTTTTGCCGCGCCGGGCACGACGCGATCGTGATCCAGCCGCCCACTTTTGGCATGTACGCAGTGAGTGCACATATCCAGGGCGCCGAGGTGATCACGGTGCCGTTGGGTGCGGATTTTGCGCTGGACGTCGAAGCCACGCTGGCCGCGGTAACGCCTGCGGTCAAGCTGGTGTTCGTGTGCACGCCGAACAACCCGACCGGCACCCAGGTGCCACGGCGCGATCTCGAACGGCTGGCACAGGGGCTTGCCGGTCGCGCCTTGCTGGTGGTCGACGAGGCGTATGTCGAATTTGCCGACGAGGCCGGCATGGCCGACGCGCTCGACCGCTTTGAGCACCTGGTGGTGCTGCGCACGTTGTCCAAGGCGTGGGCGCTGGCCGGTGCGCGCGTCGGCTGCCTGTTGGGGCATCCGGACGTGGTGGCCTTGTTGCGGCGGATCATGGCGCCGTATCCGCTGCCGCGGCCGAGCGTGGCGGCGGCGCTGCTGGCGCTGTCCGGCTGGGGGCAGACCAACGCCCGGGCGCATCTGATGGTGGTGCGCAACGAGCGTGCGCGCGTGGGCGCCGCATTGGCACGGATGGACGGTGTGCACGCGGTATTGCCCTCGCAAGCCAATTTCCTCACGGTGCGGTTTGCCGATGCCTCCGACGCTTTCGCGCGCTTGTCCGCGGCGGGCATCGTGGTGCGCGACGTACGCCGCTACCCCGGCCTGGAGGACGCCTTGCGCATCACCATCGGCACGCCGCAACAGAACGACGGTGTGCTGGCGGCGTTGCGCGGGCCGGTGGCGGAGGTGCTCGCATGAGCGCGCGCAAACTGTTGTTCGTCGATCGCGACGGGTGCGTCATCGAGGAACCGGCGGATGGCCAGATCGACAGCTATGAAAAACTCGCCCTGCTGCCGGAGGTGGTCGCCGCGCTGCAGCGGTTCGTCGGCGCCGGCTACGAGCTGGTGATGGTGACCAACCAGGATGGCCTCGGCACGCCGTCGTTTCCCGAAGCAAGTTTCCGTGGGCCGCAGGAGCTGCTGCTGCGCCTGCTGGCATCGCAGGGCGTGCGTTTTCGCGAGGTGCTGATCGATCGCAGTTTCGACTACGAAGGCAAGGACACGCGCAAGCCCGGCGTCGGCCTGATGCGCGCGTACCTTGCCGACGACGGCTGGAGCCGCGCCGCGTCGGCAATGGTGGGAGATCGCGAAACCGACCTGCAGTTTGCCGCCAACCTCGGCGTGCGCGGATTTCGCGTCGGGCCGCACGGCCTTGGCTGGAACGAGATCGCGCATCGCGTGCTGGATGCGCCGCGCATCGGCGAGGTGGTGCGCGACACACGCGAAACGCGCATCCGCGTGCGCGTCGATCTGGACCGCGTGGCCGATCCGCAGGTGCACACCGGGCTCGGCTTTTTCGACCACATGCTGGAGCAGGTCGGCAAGCACGGCGGCTTTGCGCTGGAACTCGAATGCCAGGGCGATATCCACATCGACGATCACCACAGTGTGGAGGATTGCGCGCTGGCCCTCGGGGCGGCACTGAAGCAGGCGCTGGGCAACAAGCGCGGCATCGCACGCTACGGCTTCTCGCTGCCGATGGACGAGAGCGCCGCCGATGCCCGGCTTGACCTTTCCGGGCGTCCGTACTTCGCGTTCGATGGCACCTTTCCACGCGAGCGCGTGGGCGAGCTGGCGGTGGAAATGGTGCCGCACTTTTTCCGCTCGCTGTGCGAGGCGCTGGGCGCGAACCTGCATCTTTCCGTGCGTGGCGACAACGCGCACCACATGGTGGAGGCGTGCTTCAAGGTGGTCGCGCGCACGCTGCGCCAGGCCATCGCGCGCCAGGGCGACGAGCTTCCCAGCACCAAGGGCTTGCTCTGATGCGGGTGGTACTGGTCGATGCCGGCGGCACCAACATCGGCTCGGTGCGCTACGCCTTGCGACGCCTCGGCGTGGAGACGGCGCTCACGGCGGATGCGGCGGCCATTCGCAGCGCCGACCGCGTGATCCTGCCGGGCGTGGGCGCGGCCGGCCCCGGCATGGCGCGCCTGCATGAGCTTGGCTTGGTCGAAGTGCTGCGTTCCCTGACGCAGCCGGTGCTGGGCGTGTGCCTGGGCATGCAGCTTTTGTGTGCGCATCTGGACGAGGGCAACGTCGAGGGCCTCGGATTGATTCCGGCACGCGTGGGCCACTTGGTCGCGCGCGCCGAGCTGCGTGTGCCGCACATGGGCTGGAACACGCTGCGTGCGGTCGCGCCGCACCCGTTGCTGGCGGGCCTGGAGGCAGGCGATCAGGCGTATTTCGTGCACAGCTATGTGGTGCCGGTCGGGCCGTGGACGCTGGCGACCGCGGAATACGGCGAGCCGTTTTCTGCTGTGGTCGCACACCGCAACTTTTTCGGCATGCAATTTCATCCGGAGCGCTCGGCTAAAGTCGGCGCCCGCTTGCTCGGGAATTTTCTCCGACCATGACGTTTACCGTTATCCCTGCCATCGACCTGCGCGGCGGCCACGTGGTACGCCTGAAGCAAGGCGATTACGCCCAGCAGACCACCTATGCCGACGATCCGCTCGGCGTAGCGCAGCGCTATGCGGAAGCGGGCGCAACGTGGCTGCACGTGGTCGACCTCGACGGCGCCCGTGCCGGCCAGTTCGACAACCTTGCCGTCATCGAGGCGCTGGCCCGGGTCGGCATGCAGGTGCAGGCCGGCGGTGGCGTGCGTACGGAGGCCGACGTGCGTCGCCTGCGCGACGCCGGCGTGGCCCGCGTCGTGGTCGGCAGTGTTGCCATCCGCGACCCGCAGCAGGTGGTGACGTGGCTTGCCGATTTCGGTGCCGAACACTTGACGATTGCGCTGGACACCCGCCGCGTCGATAACCGCTGGACGTTGCCCAGCGCCGGCTGGACCCAGGTCGAAGCCGGCACACTCGACCAGCTCGCGCCCTGGTATGCCGCACGCGGCGCGCAGCATCTGCTGTGCACCGATATCGACCGCGACGGCATGCTCGCCGGCTGCAACCTCGACCTGTACCGGCATCTTGCCGCCAGCGTGCCGACGCTGCAGGTGCAGGCGTCCGGCGGCGTGCGTGCGCTGGGTGACATCCGCGCCGCGCGCGCTGCCGGCGCCACCGGGGTCATCCTTGGTCGCGCCTTGCTCGAAGGCCGGTTCACCTTGCGCGAGGCGCTGGCATGCTGAGCCGGCGCATCATTCCCTGCCTCGACGTGCGCGATGGCCAGGTGGTCAAGGGCGTGCAGTTTCGCAACCACGTGGTGATGGGCGGTATCGTCGACCTCGCGTTGCGCTACCGCGATGAAGGCGCCGACGAGCTGGTGTTCTACGACATCACCGCCAGCCCGGAAGGGCGCAGCGTGGATCGCGCGTGGGTGGAAAAGGTCGCGCGCGTCATCGACATTCCGTTTTGCGTGGCCGGTGGCATCCGTTCGGTGGCCGATGCACGCGCGGTGCTGCACGCCGGGGCGGACAAGATTTCGGTGAATTCTCCGGCGCTCGAACGTCCCGGCCTGATCGACGAGCTGGCAGCGGCATTCGGCGTGCAGTGCGTGGTGGTCGGCGTTGATTCGCTGCGCGATGCGGATGGCGAGTGGCGCGTGCGCCAGTACACCGGCGACCCCTCGCGCACGCAGGCCCTGCGCCGGCGCACGCTCGACTGGGTGGCCGAGGCGCAGCGCCGTGGCGCGGGCGAGATCGTGCTCAATTGCATGGGCAGCGACGGCGTGCGCGCCGGCTACGATCTCCCGCAGCTCAAGGCGGTGCGTGCGTTGTGCACGGTGCCGCTGATTGCCTCGGGCGGCGCTGGCGCCCCGGAGCATTTCCGCGATGCGTTCCGCGCGGCCGATGTCGACGGTGCACTCGCCGCCAGTGTGTTCCATTCCAGCGCCATCGCCATCCCCGATTTGAAGCACCAGCTGGCTGCCGCGGGCATCCCGGTGCGGTTGTAGGCAAGGAAACAAACCATGAGTGCGATGCATACCGATCTTTCGCGACTGGACTGGGCCAAGGGCGACGGCCTGGTGCCGGCCGTCGTGCAGCACGCGGCCAGTGGCGAGGTGCTGATGCTCGGCTACATGAACGCCGAGGCGCTGGCGGCGACGCAGTCCAAGGGGCTGGTGACGTTTTGGAGCCGCAGCAAGCGGCGATTGTGGATGAAGGGCGAAACCTCGGGCAACGTGCTGTCGGTGGTGTCGATCCGCGCCGATTGCGATGCCGACACGCTGTTGATCGCCGCCACGCCCAGTGGCCCGACCTGCCATACCGGCAGCTTCAGTTGTTTTGGCGACCGCGGCGAGGTGCGTCCGCCGCTGGGCTTTCTTGCCGAGCTGGATGCGCTGGTCGCCACGCGCGATGTCGAACGCCCGGCCGGCAGCTACACCACGAAGCTGTTCGAATCCGGCGTGCGCCGGATGGCGCAAAAGGTGGGCGAAGAAGGCGTGGAAACGGCATTGGCCGCGGTGGTGCAAGGCGACGAGGAACTGCTTGGCGAGGCGGCGGATCTGCTGTTTCACCTGACCGTGGTGTTGCGCGCCCGCCACCTCGGGCTGGGCGAGGTGGCGGCCGTGCTGGCGCGCCGTCACGCGGAGCGCGAAGCAAGCGCCAAAAACTGAATCAGGGCGCCGCGGACGATGCGGCGGGCGCCGGCGCAAACGGCACGGGCGGGCCGGGTTTGACTCCTTTGCGCCACGCCGCAAGCTGTGCCTGGATGCCGCCGCCGGCGTCCATCTGCGGCTCCGACGGGGGGAGCTTGTCCTGTCGTTCCCAGCCGGCGATTTCGGTTTTCGCGATGCCGAAGGCCGCCAAAAAACTATCCGTGTGGTTGAGCCCATCGACCAGCCATGCATGGCCGAAATACGTGAGCTCGGATTCGCTGCCGCAACCAAACGAGCTGCGATCGCTGCGGGCGGCGGTCAGTACCAGCGTGCCCGGCGCATGCAGCGGCGGGATGAAGCCGCCCGAGTAGCAGGCATTGACCACGACGACTTTCCAGTCGAACGTGTGCTCCTTGAGAATGCCGGCGAGGTCGTTGGCGTCGATCTGGTCCAGCGGCAGTGGATCCATGTCCACCAGCAGTTGGTGATCCTCGCTGCCATGGGTGGCGAGGTAGAGCATCAGGATGTCGTCGGGGTGCATGACCTTGGCCAGGCCATCCAGCGTGCCTTCGAGGTTGCTCCACGTCGCCAACGGGCGCGTGGCGAGCGGGGCCGGGTTGTTCTCCAGCACCAGCACATGGGTGCTGGGACCGAGGCGGGCAGGGAAGGCGCGCGCGATGTATTCGACTTCGTTGCGAAAGACGTCCTCGCCGCCGTCGCCGGCAAACGCGACGACATACAGATTGGGGGTGCCGGGCACACGTGGCGTGAGTTTGGCCAGCGCAGTACGCACCAATCCGGCTTGCGCGTAAAGCACCTGCTCGGGCGTTGGTGCGTCGGCCGGCCAGCCGGCGGCGGTGTCATCCCCGCTGTCGGCCGTGTTGGCGGCGCTCGCTGGCGTGGCCGTGGATGCCGCTACCGGGGTCGATGGCCACCGCGGCGACCAGAGCGTCAGCAATACGCCGGCAGCAAAGGCAAGCAGGGTGATGACGATGGTGCGCATGGTTCAGGGCGTGATCGCGTCGAAATCCGCGTACACCGGGTGGCGCGGGTGCGGTGGGCGTGGCTGCGGCGGGCGCACCAGCCAGCCGGTTTGCAAGCCGGCGGCGTGGGCGGCATCCAGCTCTTCGACAATGTCGGACAAGAACAGGATGCGCTCGGGGGCCTCGTCGATGGCGGCTGCGATCGTGGCGTAGGACGCCGCTTCGCGCTTGGGCCCGGAGGTGGTATCGAAGTAGCCGCTGAACAGCGGTGTCAGGTCGCCTGCTTCGCTGTAGCCAAAAAACAGCCGCTGCGCCGCGACCGAGCCGGACGAGTACACATACAGCCGCAGTCCCGCCGCTTGCCAGGCGCCGAGACGTGCCGGGACCTCGGCATAAACGTGGGCGCGGTAGTCGCCGGCGACATAGCCATCGCGCCAAATCATGCCTTGCAGTGCCTTGAGCGCGGTCGACTTGCGATCCTCGTCAATCCAGCGCAGCAGCAGTTCGATCACGCCCTGGCGTGCCGCCTCGACCAGCCCAACCTCACGCGCGGCCTCATGCAGCCAGTGCTGCACTTCAGGCTGGTCGCCATGGGTTTCCACAAAGGCGGGCAGGCGCTTGCGCGCGTACGGAAACAGCACGTCCTTGACGAAATGGATCGAGCTGGTGGTGCCTTCGATATCGGTGAGTACGACGCGGACGGGGGGCATGCGGCGAATCCCGGAAAGGGCCCCCAGTTTACCGGGCGTGCCGTTTTATGCGCCGGTCGCAATGGGCTGCATGCGCGGGAAGCCCTTGGCGATGTCACTGCCGGTGTAGGTCGCGACCCACCCTTCCTTGTTGGTAAACAGGCGGATGGCGACGAAATATGGTGCCTCGCTCATATCGAACCAGTGGCGGGTGCCGTCCGGCACGCCAATGAGATCCCCGGCTTCGCACAGCACGGCATACACCTTGCCGCCAAGGTGCAGGGTGAACTGGCCGGCTCCGGCTACGAAGAACCGCACCTCATCCTCGCTGTGGGTGTGCTCGGAGAGGAATTTCTCACGCAGCGACGCGCGGTCGGGATGGTCGGGCTTGAGGCTGATGACGTCGACGGCCTGGTAACCCTCCTCGCGCATCAGACGGTCGATGTCGCCGCGGTAGGCGGCGATCACTTCCTCCTGGCTGGCGCCGGGGGCGATCGGCTGGTTCGCGGCCCACTGCTCGAAGCGTACGCCGACCTGGGCCAGCTCGCGCTTGATCGCAGCGTGATCTGTCCAATCCGCAACCGGCGTGGTGGGGCGATGTTCGTCAAAAATGCGCAGGCGGCTCATGGTGACAATCTCCTCAGATCCAGTTCGCAATCAAGCAGGAATTCCAATGCTTCGAGATGTCGCTGCGCCTCAGCCATGTCGCGGCCCCAGGTGTAGAGGCCGTGGCCGTCGATCAGGTAGGCCGCCAGCGGCTTGTCGGCATCGAGCCAGGCCTTCACTTGGGCCACCAGCTCGGGCATGTGCTGGGTATTGGGAAACACCGGGATGACGAGCGTGTCGGCATGCGTGGTGATGCCGGCGATCGCCTTCTGCAGCTCCCAGCCCTGGAGCCGCACCTCGCCGGCGCGTGCGTACAGGCGCGAAGCGACGCTCTGCACATGCGAGTGCGTATGCAGCACGACGCCGATGACAGGCATGCGGCGGTAAATCTGCGTGTGCAGTGCGGTTTCAGCGCTGGGATGGGCATTGGTGCCGACCGGGTTGCCATCCAGGTCGACCAGCATGATGTCGTCGGCGCGCAGCTTGCCCTTGTCGCGTCCCGAAATCGTGATGACAATGTGCGCGGCGTCCACGCGCAGCGAAAAGTTGCTGCTGGTGGCTGGCGTCCAGCCACGCTCAGCCAGGTTGCGCGCAGCATTGGCGATGGCTTCGGCACATGCACGAAAGACGGTGGGCGATATCGAGTCGGGCAGCTGCTGGCTCATGCAAATGGACGTCCAAACGAGTGGCTGACTATACACCAAGGCCACCGGCACCAGTCGTGGTTAATGCGTTCCATTCGCGCCTTGTATGGTGTGCGCGGCGTAGGATCAACCCGATTCCGCCATTCGCGAATGGCGGCCTGCATGCCAACGACGGAGGTTTTTCATGTCGCACGAAGAGAGCAACGAGTCGCGTCGCCGTTTCCTCAAGGTGGCTGCCGGCACCACGGCTGCCGCGGTGGTGTTGGGCGGGCTGCCTACCATGGCGCGCAGCGCCGACTTGCCGCACGTGACGGCAGCGGACCCGACGGCCAAGGCACTCGATTACATCGACGACGCCGCAAAGACCAAGAACCCCAAGCACAAGGCGGGCGACAATTGCGCCAACTGCCAGTTCTACTCGGGCGGTGCGACCGGCTACGGCCCGTGTGCCTTGTTCCCCGGCAAGTCGGTGAGTGCAAAGGGCTGGTGTGTGTCGCACGCGCCCAAGGCGCACTGATCGAACACGCCACGCGTTCATCACGATGAAAGAAAACGGCCGGCATTTGCCGGCCGTTTTCGTATCGGGTTTGCCGGCGCTGTGCTGCCAGCAGAAAAGTGCTGCCCGACGCATCAGGCTGAGGAGCTGCCTACCTGACACGCCGGGCGGCGATCCGGGGCCCACTGCCAAGTGATCAACCCACGGGCCGAGGATCATAACCCGCGCCGCCGTGAATAGGCTGTTCGTGCGCGGATTTCTTTGTCGATAACGCCGTAATACGCCCCAGTATCAACGATCTACAATAAAACCTTGATGTTGAACATGACGGTCAGGAGACGAAACGCCAACCTGGACCTACTGCGGGCGAAGATGCCGAAAGATCCTGTATCAATCGGCGGCGTTCACTGAAGTTGCGGCAGATTTGCGTTGATGCAGGTAGCTATGCCGGTAGCCGTAGGCGAAATAGATCACCAGGCCGATGACCGTCCAGATGCTCATCAGCGCCCAGTTGTACCAGTTCTCCCAGTACAGCAGCGTGGCGCAGGAAAGCACGCCCAGCACGCAAGTGACTGGCGCCCACGGCACGCGGAAAGTGCGCGGCAACTCCGGGTGGGTGTAGCGCAAGATCAGCACGCCGGCGCATACCGCGACGAAGGCGATCAAAGTGCCCATGGACACCAGGTCGCCGAGGATATCGAGCGGAAACACCGCAGCCAGCAACGCAATGCCAACGCCGGTGATCACCGTGTTGATGTGCGGCGTCTTGTAGCGTGGGTGGATTTTCGCAAACACTGGCGGCAAGAGGCCGTCGTTGCCCATGATCATGAAGATGCGCGGCTGCGCGATGATCATCACCAACACCACGGACGACAAGCCGATCAGCGCGCCGATCTCCACCAGCCAGCGCAGCCAGTTGAGTTCCGGATGCGCGCGTACGGCGGTGACTACCGGCTCGGTTGTACCCAACAGGTCGAACGGCAGCAGGCCGGTGATGACGGCGGCCATGCCCACGTAAAGCACGGTGCAGATCGACAGCGAAACGAGAATGCTGATCGGCAGGTCGCGCTGCGGGTTGCGGGCTTCCTGCGCGGCGGTCGAGGTGGCTTCGAACCCGATGTAGGCGAAAAACACGATGGTGGCGGCACGCATGATGCCTGACCAACCGTATTTCTCCGGCCCTTCGTTGGCGGGAATGAACGGGTGCCACAACTCGGGGTTCACGTACTGCCAGCCGGCCACGATCACGATCACGATCAGCCCCACCTTGAGGATGACCATCGCGAGATTCGCACCGCTTGATTCGCGGATGCCGACGTAGCACAACCACGTCAGCGCCAGCACGATCACCACGGCAGGCAGGTTGATCAGCGCGCCGGTCAGGATGAAATGGCTGTCGTGGTAGGCAATCGGTGCGTTGGTCAGCACGGCGGGTATGTGCAGGCCCATGTGGTCGAGCAAGCTGGTGAAGTAGCCGGTCCAGCTCACCGCAACCGCCGAAGCCGACACACCGTATTCGAGCACCATGTTCCAACCGATGAACCAGGCGGTCAGCTCACCCAGTGTGGCGTACGCGTAGGAGTACGAGCTGCCCGACATCGGGATCAGCGTGGCGAACTCCGCGTAGCACAGCGCGGTAAAGCTGCAGCACACGGCGGCAATGATGAAGGCGAGGATGATGGCCGGCCCGGCATGCTCGGCCGCAGCCTGCCCGGTGATGACGAAGATGCCGCCGCCGATCACCGCGCCAATCCCGAGCGCCGTCAGCCCCCACGGTCCGAGCGTCCGCTCCAGCGCCACACCATGGGCATCGCTGCCGTCAAAGTTGGTCTTGCAGGCAAACAGTTGCGTGAACATCGGGCTCCCGGACTATGCGCGAGGCGCGGTTGCAGCGTCAGTTGGAACCATTGCTGCGCGCGAGGTTGCTCTTGCGGTAGCCGTAGGCGAAGTACACCACCAGACCAATGCCGCCCCACACGAAGAAGGTGATGATCGCCTTCTCCGACAGGTTCAGGAACAGCAGCAGGCAACCGAGCACGGCGAGTGGGCATACCAGCCATGCGATGGGCGTGCGGAACGGCCGCGGGCGATCCGGCTGTGTACGGCGCAGGATCAGCACGCCGAGCGCCACCATCATGAACGCGAACAGCGTTCCGGAGTTGGTGATGTCGGCAAGGATGCCCACCGGGAACAGCGCACCGAACACCGCGACGAAGGTGCCGGTAATCAGCGTGATGATGTGCGGGGTATGGAACCGCGGATGGATCTTCGCGAGCCCCGACGGCAACAGGCCATCGCGTGCCATGGTGAAGAAGATGCGTGTCTGGCCGTAGGTCATGGTGAGGATGACCGACGGCAGGGCGATGCCCGCAGCCAGCCCGACGAGGTTGCCGAGCCGGTTGTAGTCGAGCAGACGCAGCACATGTGCCAGCGCCTCCTTGCTGCACACCAGCGGCTGCGCGGCATGTTCGCTGACCGCCGCGCACGCAGCGGCAAAGCCCGGGGTGCCGGGCTCGAATGCCACGCCGTGGGCATCCATCAACGGCTGCGAACCGACCGAGCCAACCGCGCCGTAGCTGACCAGGAGGTAGTACACCGTGCACACGCCAAGCGAACCGATCAGGCCGATCGGGATGTTGCGGTTCGGGTTCTTGGTTTCTTCCGCCGCGGTGGACACCGCATCGAACCCGATGTAGGCGAACACAATGGAGGCGGCGGCACCGAGCACGCCGATGCCGCCCATCGGGCTACCCCACCCATTGGGTACGAACGGCGTGAAGTTGGGATCTTTCACCGCCGGTATGGCGACGAACACGAATGCCGTCAGTGCGGCGATCTTGATCAGCACCAATACAGTGTTGACCGAAGCGGATTTCGAAGTGCCGACCACCAGCAGGCCGGTGACGGTGAGCCCGATCAGGCAAGCCAGCAAATTGAAGCTGCCGCCATCCATCGGCCCCACGCGCAGAAACTCGGGCAGCCCGTAGCCCGCGTGCACCAACAGTCCGTTGACGTACCCGGCCCAGCCGACGCACACCGTACTGGCAGCGATCGTGTATTCGAGCACCAGCGCCCAGCCCACGACCCAGGCGGTGCCCTCGCCGAGCACGCCATAGGTATAGGTATAGGCGGAACCTGCGACCGGCACCATCGAGGCAAGCTCGGCGTAGGCCAGTGCCGCCAGTGCGCAAATGATGGCGGCAATCACGAACGACACCATCATGCCGGGGCCGGCTTTCTGCCCCGCCTCGGCTGTCAATACAAAAATGCCGGTGCCGATGATGGCGCCGATGCCAAGCATGGTGAGCTGGAACGCACCGAGTTGGCGGGTAAGACCTTTTTTCTCCGCCGTGGCGATGATCTGGTCGATCGGCTTGACGCGCTTGAACAGCATGCATGGTTCCCCGTGGGACGACGACGTCGCGCGCGAACGGGCGCGCGATGCGTGGCGCAACGGGCCGGCGGACGGCCAACCATAGCGGAGCCGCGCGCACCGGTACAAGACGCGATGCAGCTAGAATGGCTGACCTTCCCGGTGTCCATGCCACAAGTCATGCCTGCGTTTTTTCCGCATCTTGCGGCTGCTTTTGCCGACTATCGCGCGCGGTATCCGGAGGAGGGCGAAGTCGTTGCCGATTTCGAATCCTTTCTTGCCTCCGATGCGGCCGTATTCGAGCGCCGGCACCAGGTTGGCCACTTCACCGGGTCGGCCTGGCTGGTGAGTGCGGACAGCGAACGGGTGCTGCTTACCCACCACCGCAAGCTCGGTCGCTGGCTGCAATTGGGCGGGCACGCCGATGGCGATACCGATCTTGCGCGGGTCGCGCTGCGCGAGGCGGACGAAGAGTCGGGGCTGCCCGGCTTGACGGTCGATGCGGAGATTTTCGATCTCGACGCGCATCGCATTCCGCCACGCGGCGATGAGCCGGAACATTGGCATTACGACGTGCGGCATGTCGTGCACGCCACAATCAGCGAGGACTTCGTCGTCGGTGCGGAATCGCTCGCGCTGGCCTGGCGCCCGATCAGCGACCTCGCGCTCGATGACCCCGACGCTTCAATGCAACGGATGGCGCGCAAGTGGATGAACCGGCCGCGCTGAGGGACTGCCTGGAAAGCAATACCGCTCCGGGTCGGGCCTCATCCGACGAGTGCTTGCCAAGAGCCTGTCGGGCCGAAGCCCGACCTCCGGAGGCGTGTCAGGCGGTCTCAGTCGCGTCGGCATAGCGCGCCGGTGCCGGGTTCACATGGCCGCACGCGGTGCAGGTGCGCGCTTCGGGCGAGCGGTAGTAGCGCTCGAACACCGGCGGGAAATCATGCTCGATGCTCTGGAGCGTGAAGTACTCCTCGTACAGCTTGTGATTGCACGCCTCGCAGTACCACAGCAGACCGTCCTTCTCGTGCGGCAGGCGCTTGCGTTCGATCACCAGGCCGACCGATTCCGGCATGCGTTCCGGCGAGTGCGGTACGCGCGGCGGCAGGTAGAACATTTCGCCGGCATGCAGGGGCAGGTCGCGCTTTTGCCCGTCGTCCTGCACGTGCAGCACCATCTCGCCCTCGAGCTGGTAGAAAAATTCCGGGCCTTCGTCCCAGTGATAGTCGGTGCGCGCGTTTGGCCCGCCGACGATCATCACGATGAAATCGCCGTCGACGATGCACTTGTTGCCAACCGGGGGCTTGAGCAGATGACGGTGGGTTTCGATCCATTGCTGGAGCGCGAACGGGGGAGTCAGGGACATGGCCGAAACCTGCGGGATGGCGTACGCCACAGAGGCATGCAGCGTAGTCGCCGGCGCCTGTATACCGAATGATTGAAATCAGGTTGACAGGTGCCCTGTGCGAACCGAACCCGTGTTCGACCGGGGCAGCACGCGGGCCGGAAGGCCCCGGCTCGCGTGCAATCTGTTTACAACGCTTCGAACACGCCCGCCGCGCCCATGCCAGTGCCGATGCACATGGTCACCATGCCGTACTTCTGTTTTTTCTGGCGCATGCCGTAAAGCATCGTCGCGATGCGGATCGAGCCGGTGGCGCCCAGCGGGTGGCCGAGTGCGATGGCGCCACCGTGTGGGTTGACCTTGGCCGGATCGAGGCCGAGGTCGTGGATCACCGCCAGCGATTGCGCGGCAAACGCCTCGTTGAGTTCGATCCAGTCGAGTTGGTCCTGCTTCATGCCGGTGAGCTTGAGCGCCTTGGGAATCGCTTCCTTCGGCCCGATGCCCATGATTTCCGGCGGCACGCCAGCTACCGAGAAGCCGACGAAGCGCGCCATCGGCGTCAGGTTGTAATCCTTCAGCGCCTGCTCGCTGGCCAGCAGCACGGCGCCGGCGCCATCCGACATCTGGCTGGAATTGCCGGCGGTCACCGTGCCGCCGAGCTTGCCGTTGCGGAACACGGTGCGCAGCTTGCCGAGCACTTCCGGCGTGGAGCCGGCGCGCGGGCCTTCGTCGTTTTCGATCAGGCGGGTGTCGCTCTTGATGCCGTGGGTGGCGAGATCCGGATAACGGTCATCCAGCTTGAACGGCGTGATCTCGTCCTTGAACAGGCCGGCGGCCTGCGCGGCCAGCGCGCGGCGATGGCTTTCCGCGGCGAACGCGTCCTGCTGCTCGCGGCTGATCTTCCAGCGCGTGGCGACGTTTTCGGCAGTGATGCCCATGCCGTAGGCGATGCCGATGTTCTCGTCCTTGAAGATGTCGGGGTTCATCGCGATCTTGTGGCCCATCATCGGCACCATGCTCATGCTTTCTGTGCCGCCGGCCAGCATCAGGTCGGCTTCACCGAGGCGGATGCGGTCGGCGGCCATCGCCACCGATTGCAGGCCCGAGGAGCAGAAGCGGTTCACGGTGACACCCGGCACGTGGTCGGGCAGGCCGGCGAGCAGCAGGCCGATGCGCGCGACGTTCATGCCTTGCTCGGCCTCCGGCATCGCGCAACCGATGATCACGTCCTCAATACGGCCTTTGTCGGCGCTTGGCGCTTGCGCCAGCACCCCGCGGATCACGTGCGCCAGCATGTCATCCGGGCGGGTATGGCGAAACACGCCGCGCGGTGCCTTGCCCACCGGCGTGCGCGTCACGGCAACGATGTAGGCGTCTTGTACTTGCTTGGTCATGAGCTTTCTCCGAGAGCCGGGATGCGGGATTGGGGATTCGATCGAAGCGGCTTGATGCGATCCAGAACCCGGTTGCGATGCCCGGCACTCTCAATAGTGTTGTGTGGAGTGGCCTCGGGATTCGGGATCGTGGCTTTTGCCCCATCCCGAATCCCGTATCTCGAATCTCAGTTCCTGAGCGGCTTGCCCGTCGTCATCGTGTGCGCAATCCGCGCCTGCGTCTTTTCGGTCTTGGCCAGCTCCAC
This sequence comes from Rhodanobacter sp., assembly GCA_004298045.1. Lineage (GTDB taxonomy): Bacteria > Pseudomonadota > Gammaproteobacteria > Xanthomonadales > Rhodanobacteraceae > Rhodanobacter_A. The sequence goes on from SCRM01000021.1 coordinate 211,443, forward strand.
GAAGTATTTGCGTTCGAGGTCGAGCAGCCATTGTTCGTCGACTAGCGAGCCGCGTTCGATGTTGCCGCCGCACAGGGTGTCGGCGATGTGCGTGGCGATCAGTACGTCGTGCTCGGACGCGAAATAGCCGGCCTGCAGGTTGGCCAGTTGCGCCTGGAAGGTGGCGCGACCGACGTCGCCAGCAACCGGGATCGCGTGCTGGTAGAGCGGCGGGCGCCAGCCCGACTCGGCAAGCGACAGTGCGACCTTCTTCGCCACGTACAAGAGCTCGTCGGCGTTGAACACGACGACATCGCTGTCGCGCAGCAGACCGAGCTTCCTGGCGTCGAATGCGCTGGTGGAAGCCTTGGCCATCGCCACGGTTTCGAACACGTGCTTCAACCCTTCGAACGGATCGTCCGGATGGGACTTGGCGGCGCGGATCGCCAGCTCGTGCAGCCCGCCGCCGGCCGGCAGCAGGCCGACGCCGGCCTCGACCAGGCCGATGTAGCTTTCCAGCGCGGCCACTGTGCGTGCCGAATGCATCTGGAACTCGCAGCCGCCGCCCAGCGCCAACCCGCGCACCGCGGACACCACCGGCACGAGCGCATGCTTGATGCGCATGCTGGTGCGCTGGAAGTTCGCCACCATTTTCTCGAAGTCGTCAAAGCGGCCGGCTTGCAGCAGTCCGAGCGCGCCCTTGAGATCGGCCCCGGCGGAGAACGGTTCGCTGGTCTGCCAGATCACCACCGCCTTGAGCTGGTCCTCGGCGATGCCGATCGCGTGCTGCACGCCGTCCAGCACCTGGTCGTTCACCGTGTGCATCTTGGTCTTGAACGAGACAATGCCGACGCCGTCGTTGCCCAGCGTCCACAGCCGCACGCCATCGTTTTCCCACAGCGTCGTGCCGTGATCGAAGGTTTCGCCGAGGATTGGATCGGGGAACAACTGGCGGGCGTACACCGGGTGGGCGGAGCGCGGCTTGGCCTTGCCGTCGGCGGCCGACCATGAACCATCCTTGCCGTGCACGCCGGTACGTCCGTCGGTGACCCACGCTGGCAGCGGCGCCTTGCTCATGGCCTTGCCGGCCGCGATGTCCTCGGCGATCCAGCCGGCGACCTGCTGCCAACCGGCGGCCTGCCAGGTTTCGAACGGGCCGAGCTTCCAGCCGTAACCCCAGCGGATGGCGAGGTCGACGTCCCGCGCTGTGTCGGCAATGCTCGCGAGGTGATAGGCGCTGTAGTGGAAGAGATCCCGGAACGTCGCCCACAGGAACTGCGCCTGTTTATCCTGCGAGGCGCGCAGCTTGGCGAACTTCTCGGCCGGGTTCCTGATCGCAAGGATCGCGGCGACCTCATCCGACGCCTTCTGCTGCGACGGGCGGTAATCCTGCTTGGCGAGGTCGAGCACCACGATGTCCTTGCCGACCTTCTTGTAGAAACCGGCGCCGTTCTTCTGGCCGAGTGCGCCTTTTTCGATCAGCGTGGAGAGCCAGGTGGGCGCCTTGAAATACGAGTGCCACGGATCATCGGGCAGGGTGTCGGCCATGGTCTTGATGACGTGCGCCATGGTGTCCAGGCCGACCACGTCCGCCGTGCGGTAGGTGGCGCTCTTCGGGCGGCCGACGGCCGGGCCGGTCAGCGCATCCACCACGTCGAAGCCCAGGCCGAACTGTTCGGTGTGGTGCATGGTGGCCAGCATCGAGAACACGCCGATGCGGTTGCCGATGAAGTTGGGCGTGTCGCGCGCGATCACCACGCCCTTGCCGACGGTGGTGGTAAGGAAGGCTTCCAGCGCGGCGACGATGGCCGGGTCGGTGTGCCGGGTCGGCGTCAATTCGACCAGGTGCATGTAGCGCGGCGGGTTGAAGAAGTGCACGCCGCAGAAGCGGTGGCGCATTTCCTCTGGCAGCACGTCCGCCAGCCCGTTGATTGACAATCCCGAGGTATTGGAGCCGATCACCGCGGTCTTCGACAGATGGCCGGCGATCTTCTTGTACAGATCCAGCTTCCAATCCATCCGTTCGGCGATCGCCTCGATCACCAGGTCGACATCCTTGAGCAGATCAAGGTGCTCGTCGTAGTTGGCGGGGAGGATCGCCGCCGCCAGCGCCGGGTCGGCGAGCGGGGCGGGCGAGAGCTTCTTCAAATGCTCGATGGCTTTCAGCGCGATGCCGCTTTTCGGACCTTCCTTCGCGGGCAGATCGAACAGCAGGGTTTCCACGCCGGCATTGGTCAGGTGGGCGGCGATCTGCGCGCCCATGACGCCGGCACCGAGCACCGCGGCCTTGCGGATGTGCAGTGTCGCGGGAGAGGTAGATGGAGCAGTCATGAGGATTCTCCGAGCAAGGACAACAAGGAGTGCTGAGCAGCCACTCAAGGTGAACGCACGGCCGTAGCCGCGCGGTGAAAGGGGTCAGGACGCACTGAGGCCGGCGGCCGCAAAGCGGATGAGGTGTTGCGTGGTCTGTTCGCGATGCGCACGTTCGCTGACGTTGTCGCGGCGGCGGATCATGCCGAAGCCGGACATGGCGAGCGTCAGCGCGCCGGTCACCAGGTCGATGCGCCAGTACAGCTCTTCCTTGCTGAGGCCCGGCAGGAGGCGCGCGAACTCGGCGGTGAACTGGCGCATCACGTGGCCGTAGTTTTCCGACAGAAAGGTGCGCAGCGTGTCGTCATGCTCGGCGAATGCGCGCGCCAGCACGCGCATGAAAAGTGAGCCGCCGTTGTCGTGCGAGAGCTCCAGCGCGGGCCGGATGAACGCTGCCAGCACGTCTTCGAGTCGGGTCCCCGGTGCGCCGGATACTTTCGCCAGTGCGGCGAGGCGCTCGGTGTTGAGGGCATCGAGGCGGCGGCGAAACACCTGTTCCACCAGCTTGTCCTTGGAGCCGAAGTGGTAATTCACGGCAGCCAGGTTGACGCCGGCGGCGCTGGTCAGTTGACGCAGCGAAGCGCCATCGAAGCCGCGCTGCGCGAACAGCGCCTCGGCGGCGTTCAAGATGCGTTCCTTGGTGGAACCGGCTGGGTTCACGGCGCAGGCCTTCAGGCAGGTAACCGGACAAGTTCAAACGATCGTTTGAGGATACGCGGGCGCCTTTGTGGTCGTCAAATCAACGATCCACGCCGCGGCGACCGTGCTTGCCAATGCAGTAGAATCTGTCAAACTTCATTGGCTAAACCCGCATTTCCAGTCGGTTTTGGCTGTTTGCGGCACGATGCCGCCCCGCCGTTTTCCCTGTCTTCCCGGAGCATCCCATGGCGCTGGAGCGCACGCTTTCCATCATCAAACCCGACGCGGTTGCCAAAAACGTGATTGGCGAGATCTACAGCCGCTTTGAAAAGGCCGGGCTGCGCGTGGTCGCCGCCAAGCGCAAGCAGCTCTCGCGCGCCGAAGCCGAGGGCTTCTACGCGGTGCACAAGGAGCGCCCGTTCTTCAAGCCGCTGGTCGAGTTCATGACCTCCGGCCCGGTGATGATCCAGGTGCTGCAGGGCGAGAACGCGATCGCGAAGAACCGTGAGCTGATGGGGGCCACCAACCCGAAGGATGCTGCGCCCGGCACGATCCGCGCCGATTTCGCCGATTCGATCGACGCCAACGCGGTGCACGGTTCCGATGCGCCGGAAACCGCCAAGGTCGAGATTGCCTACTTCTTCGCCACCACCGAGATCCACGGCTGAGGCGTTCGTCGCCCGCCGCCAATGCCAAGCCGTGAACACCGTCGTCGCTACTCCCGCCAACCCGCCGCGAGCCGGCAAGGTCAACCTGCTCGATTTTGATCGCGACGGGCTGCGCGAATTCTTTGCGCAACTGGGCGAGAAACCCTATCGCGCCGACCAGGTGATGAAGTGGATCTACCACAACCTCGAGGACGACTTCGAGGCGATGACCGATCTGGGCAAGGCGCTGCGCACGAAACTGGCCGAGGTGAGCTGTATCGAGCGACCGAACACGCTGGTGGAGAAAGCCGCCACCGACGGCACGCACAAGTGGCTGTTGGGCATGAACCAGGGCAACGCGGTGGAAACCGTGTACATCCCGGAGCCCACCCGCGGCACGTTGTGCGTGTCCTCGCAGATCGGTTGCGCGCTCAACTGCCAGTTCTGTTCCACTGGCGCCCAGGGCTTCAACCGCAATCTCAGCACCGCGGAAATCATCGGACAGGTGTGGGTGGCGGCGAAGTATCTCGGCAACATCACCCATCAGACCCGGCGCATCACCAACGTGGTGATGATGGGTATGGGCGAGCCGCTGGCCAATTTCGACCATGTCGTGCGCGCGATGAAACTCATGCGCGATGACCTCGGGTTCGGGCTTGCCGCCAAGCGCGTCACGCTGTCCACCGCGGGCATGGTGCCGCAGATCGACAAGCTCTCCGAGGAGATCGACGTCTCGCTGGCGGTGTCGTTGCACGCCACCAACGACGAGCTGCGCACCGAGCTGATGCCGATCAACAAGCGCTATCCGCTGGCCGAGCTCATGGGCGCGTGCGACCGCTGGCTGGCGCGCAAGCCGCGCACCACGATCACCTTCGAATACACCTTGATGAAAGGCGTGAACGATCAGCCGTTGCATGCGAAGCAGTTGATCCGCTTCATGCGCCGGTACCCGACGTGCAAGGTCAACCTGATCCCGTTCAACCCGTTCCCGGGCACGCAGTTCAAGCGCTCCGAGACGAGCGTGATCGAGGCATTTCAGGCACAGTTGATGGCGGCCGGCGTTTTGACCATGCTGCGGCGGACGCGCGGCGAGGACATCGATGCCGCGTGCGGCCAGCTTGCCGGGCAGGTGAAGGATCGCACCCGGCGCAGCGCCGAGATCCGCAAACGCCAGAACGCCGAGGTGACGCATGCGCTGTGAACGGTTGCTGTGGTTGGGCCTTGCCGCGCTGCTCGGCGGTTGCGTCACCGTTGGCGGCAACAACGGAAACAACTACGGCGAAGGTTCCGGCAACCAGCGCGCTCCGAAGGTGGTCAGCGCCAGCAAGGCGCAGCAGCGGCGGGATGCGGCCCGCATCCATACCGAACTGGCCCAGCATTACCTCGCGCAGGGCGACCTGCAGGATGCGTTGGCAAAGTTGCAGCTCGCGCTGAAGTTCGATCCCGACTACGCCCCGGCGCACACCGTGATCGCGTACGTCTACGAACGGATCAACAAGGTGCCGGAGGCCGAGGCGAACTATCGCAAGGCGGAGGCGCTGGAGCCCACCAAGGGCGATACCAACAACAACCTCGGCCTGTTCCTGTGCCGCCACGGCAAGGAACAGGAGTCGATCGCCTATTTCAACAAGGCGGTAGCCGATCCGTTCTACAGCACGCCCGACGCGGCGCTGACCAATGCCGGCATATGCCAGATGAACGTCAGCAATATGACGGGTGCCGAGGCCAGTTTCCGTGACGCGATCGCACGTAATCCAAATAACGGTGATGCACTTTTCCACCTCGCCGAAGTACTCTATCGACAGGGGAACGCTTTTGGTGCACGTGCGTTCATCCAGCGCTTCGAGGCGCTGGGTAAGCCGACTGCGGCATCGCTTCAGCTCGGTTACGGCATCGAATCGCGCTTGGGCAACAAGGATGCTGCCCAGAACTATCTCAGGCGCTTGCACAGCCAGTTTCCGGGAGCGGAGCCGGCTCACGCCGCCAACAGCACTGCCAGTCACCCATGACCACCCTTCAGCCCTCCCTGCCCGGTCAGGACACGTCCGAGTGCGATCCAGTCGAACCGGCGGTTCACGCCGACACCGTATTCGATGCGCGTGCAATCGACGCCCACGCGGCGAACTTTGGCAACCGGCTGCGTGCCGCGCGCGAGGCGCAGGGGCTTGATCTGGATGCCTGCGCACAAGCGCTCAAGTTGCCGATACGCATCTTGCGCAAGCTGGAGCAGGGCGCCTACGAAGGTACGGATTCACGCGTTTATCTGGCCAGCTATCTCGAAAGCTACGGCCGCCATCTCGGGGTGGACGCGGCGGCGATCAACGCCGAAGTCGCCCTGCTGCGCCAGCCGGAGCCACCACTGATTGCCACCGGCGGCGTTTCGCACTCACGTTTTCTGTTCGACCGTTACCGTGCGGCAGCGACCTATGTCGTGCTGACCATGGTGATTGCGGTACCGACCATCTGGTTTGGTGTGCGCAGTACGCTGGATCGCGATCTCAGCCACTTGACGCCGCTTGATGCTTCGCCCGTCGCGCAGCAGGATACGCGGCCGGTGGTGCCCGCCCGGCGCGGCGAATCGACCCGGGGGATGCCGACGGCACCGGTGCATGCGGCGCCCACGCCCCAACCGGCGCAGGATCAACCTCTGTTGGCATCGATGGCGCCGTTCCCCACGCTCAACGACACCAGCACACCACCGCAAGCTGCGACACCGGCCGTTGCGCAAGGCGCGCATAGCCTCAGTCTTGAACTGGACGGCGCCAGCTGGGTGGCGGTGACGCAGCAGGACGGTACGCGATTGGAATACGGCCTCTTGCCGGCTGGCAGCAGCAAGACTTGGCATAGCGATCAGCCACTGGACGTGCGCATTGGCAATGCGCAGGGCGCCCAAGTGAGCATTGATGGCACAGCGGTGGCGCTGGACGCCTATCAACGCGCAAATGTTGCGCACTTCCAAGTGCAGATTGCCGACGGCAAGGCCAGCGCGGCAAATCTCTGATCCTGACTGAACTGCACACGCAAGCGGCGCCTGACGGGCGCCGCTTTCGGTTATGCTTCCGCATTCCCGATCTCGACTGGTGGGCTGACCGCACGCCCCGAGGCAGTCGGCCCGCGCGCGGTCGGCGCACGATTTTCCAACGGTGACCCTGATGGCACTTGACGACGCATACGACGACTACGAACAGAGTGAACGCGTGCAGCGCTGGCTGCGCGAAAATGGCGTGTCCATCCTCGTCGGCATCGTGATCGGCCTGGTCGGCATTTTCGGGCTGCAACAGTGGCGCCAACATCAGGCCAACAGCGAAGCGGCCGCCTCGGTGCTGTATCAGCAGGTACAGGTGACGTTGGCCAGCGACAAGCCGGCTGCGGCCACGGCCTTCATCGAAGAACTCAAGAAGGACTACGCCAAGTCGCCGTATACCCTGTTTGCGCTAAGCGATCAGGCGCGTCGGCAGGTTCAGGACCAGCAGCTCGCCAAGGCCAGCGCGTCGCTCGAGTGGGCGGCCGGCCATGCCAATGCGCCGCAACTCAAGGCGCTGATGCAGTTGCGCCTTGCGCGCGTGCAAATGGCCAACAACGACGCCAAGACGGCGTTGACCACGCTGGGAGGCATCGCGGTCGGGCAATACGCCGGCCTGGTGCAGGAACTCCGCGGCGATGCGCTGGTCCAGCTCGGGCGCGCACCTGAAGCGCGCAAGGCATACGAAGCGGCCATGGCGGCGTTGGGTGAAGATGCTCCGCAGCACGCCGTCTTGCAGATGAAGATTGACGATCTGGCCGTGGCCGGAAAGCAGGGTGCATGAAATCCGTGGTGAAGACAGGTGTGTGGGTCGTGGCTCTTGGCGCGCTGGTTGCGCTGGCCGGGTGCAATTCGTTCAAGAAAGCCAACCTGCAGCCGCCGACGCCGCTGGAAAAGCATTTCACGCCGACGGTGAAGGTGTCCAAGGTATGGAGCACGCACCTGGGTGACGGTGTCGGGCGCAGTGGCCTGCGCTTGCAGCCGGCCGTGGCCGATGGTGTGCTGTATGCCGACAGTACCGACGGCAAGGTGGCGGCGTTCGACGCGGCGAGCGGCAAGAAACTGTGGGAAAAAAGCAGCCGCACCAAGGGCTGGTTCGGCTGGGGCGACAAAAAGCGCGCGGATGCGCTGTATGCCGGTGGCCCGGCAGTGGCCGGCGACCTGTTGGTGGTCGGCACGCTGGATGGTCACGTCTACGCGATGGATGCCAAGAGCGGCAACCGCCGTTGGGAAGCCGAACTGACCGCGGAAGTGGTGGCCGCACCGGCCATCAGCGGCGACCTCGTCATTGTGCGCACCCAGGATGGCCGCGTTTATGGCCTGGATGCGGCAACCGGCACGCGACGTTGGGTTTACGACCAGGGCACTGTGCCGCTGCTCAGCTTGCGCGGAAACAGTGCGCCGTTGGCGGCCAACGGTGTGGTGTTCATCACCACCGATGACGGCAAACTGGTCGTGCTGCGCCAGGACAACGGCGAAAAGCTGTGGGAGCAGAAACTCGCCAATGGCGACGGACGCACTGATATCGAGCGCCTCGACGACGCCGATGGCAGTGTGTTGATTGAGGGTTCCACGCTGTACGCCGCGGCCTATCACGGCAATCTCACTGCCATTGATGGCCCGAGCGGGCGTCCGCTGTGGACGCATCCGTTCTCGACTTACACCGGGCTCGCGCTTGGCGGCAACTCGATCTACGGCGTCAATGACCAGGGTGAAGTCTGGGCATTTGATCGCGCCAGCGGCTCCGACATGTGGAAGAACGCCAAGCTGAAGTACCGCTGGTTGTCCGGCCCGGCAGTGCAGGGCGATTACGTGGTGGTCGGCGACATGTACGGCTACGTGCATTGGCTGCAGAGTGGCGACGGTGCCTTGGCCGCGCGCATGCGCCTTTCGAAGAAGGCGATCATGGCGCAGCCGGTGGTAGTGGGCGATCTGGTGTACGTCGAGGACGTTACCGGCCACATTGGCGCCTACCGTCTCGACCCGCACTGAACTCCGGTCGGCCTGACGCATGCTGCCCGTCGTTGCTCTCATCGGTCGCCCGAACGTCGGCAAGTCGACGATTTTCAATGCCATGACGCGCACGCGCGATGCGCTGGTGGCCGATTTGCCCGGGGTGACGCGCGATCGGCACTACGGCGTCTGCCGCCTTGGCAGCCGCCCCTTCATGGTGGTCGACACCGGCGGGTTGTCCGGTCGCAGTAATGAGATGGACGAGCTGACCGCGCAACAAGTGCGGCTTGCCATCGTCGAGGCCGACGCGCTGCTGCTGGTACTGGATGCACGCGAGGGCCTGTTGCCGCACGACCGCAGCATCCTTGATGAGCTGCGGCGCAGCGGCAAACCCATCGTGGTGGCCGTCAACAAGATCGACGGGCTCGATGAGCACACCGCGCTTGCCGACTTTGCCGCGCTTGGCATGGCGCACACGCTGCCGCTTTCCGCGGCCCACAACCGCGGCATCGACGCTGCCATTGCCGCATTGTTGCCGTTGCTGCCGGAAGACGTCGACGCCGAGGCGCTGGTGGCCGATGACGACAGCATTCGGGTGGCCATCGTGGGGCGCCCCAATGCCGGCAAGTCGACCTTGGTCAATCGTCTGCTTGGCGAGGACCGGCTGGTGGTTTCCGCTACCGCCGGCACCACGCGCGACCCGATCCGGGTGGCACTGGAACGCGATGGCCGGCGCTACACCCTGATCGACACCGCCGGCGTACGGCGCCGTGCCCGGGTCGAGGAAGCGGTCGAGAAATTCAGCGTCATCAAGGCACTGCAATCAATCAGCGCAGCGCAGGTGGTGGTCCTCCTGGTGGATGCGCGCGAGAACCTTGCCGAGCAGGATCTGACCCTCATCAGCCAAGTGCTGGACGAAGGCCGTGCGCTGGTGATCGCGCTCAACAAGTGGGACGGCCTCGACACTTACCAGCGCGAGCAATGCCGCGAGGCACTGTCGCGGCGCCTGCAGTTTGTCGAATGGGCGCGCCAGGTGACAATCTCGGCGCTGCACGGCTCCGGCCTGCGCGAGCTGATGTCTGCCGTCGTGCGTGCCCATGCGTCGGCGAACTACCAGCTCGGCTCCGCCGACTTGACGCGCACGCTGGAAAAGGCCTATCAGGCGTACCAGCCGCCGCTGGTGCGCGGCCACGCGCCGAAGCTGCGGTTCGCGCACCCAGGCGGCAGCAACCCGCCCACCATCGTGATCCACGGTACCCGCACCAAACACATTGCGCCCGCCTATCAGCGCTATCTCGAAAACTACTTCCGCAAGCGCTACAAGCTGGAAGGCACACCGATCCGCATTCTGTTCCGCGAGGGCGAAAACCCGTTTGCGGGCAGGAAGAACGTGTTGACCGAAGGCCAGCAGCGCAAACGGCAGCGGATGATCCGCGAAATCAAGCGGCGCGAGAAGTAACCAACCGCATCAGTCGGCGAGATCGCCCGGCAACAGGCCGTATACCGCTGCGTCGTGCGCCCGGTTCCACGCCCACAATCGGTGCCGCGCAACGCCTTCATGCCGCGCGCCAAGCTTGACCGCGACGCGCCTGCTGGCGAGGTTGTCCGTCAGGGTGACTATCTCGATGCGCGCCAAACCCAGCTCGCGAAAACCGAATGCCGCGACCAACTGTGCGGCAGCGGTCGCGGTGCCGCGACCTTGTGCCGCACTGCGCACCCAGTAGCCGAGGTTGGCGAGGCAGTGCTTGTGGTCGAGCTGGTTGAGGCCGCAACTGCCCAGCAAGGCGCCGCCGTCCACGGCGCGGATGGCGAACGCATACGCCGCGCCGACGCGCCACTGCGCGCGGCAAGTGGCAACCCATTGCTCGGCTTGCGTCGGCCCGTAGTCGGGTGTGCACCACGGCAGCCAGTGCCCCACGCCGGCGACCGACTCCCGCACCGCCGCCAGCAGATCCTGCGCATCGGCCAGCGCCCATGGCGTCAGCCGCACCGTGGAGTCGCAAAGCCGCGTTGCGGCAAGGGCGGATCGCTCTGACATGGACGTCCGTTTGTATGCGGTGGATCGAGCCACGATAATGGCGCGTCCATTGCTACGGAATCCCCCATGACGGCACGCATCCTCGACGGCAAGCGCATTGCGGGCGAATTGCTGGAGCGCGTCGGCGCGCGCGTGGCCTTGCGCACCGGCCGCGGACTCGCGGCGCCGGGGCTGGCGGTGGTGCTGGTCGGCAGCGATGCCGCTTCGGCGGTGTACGTGCGCAACAAGCGCAAGGCGTGCCACCAGGTGGGATTCCGTTCGTTCGATTTCGACTTGCCGGCGAGCGTGAGCCAGGCTGAGCTGATCGCGCTGATCGACCGCCTGAACGCCGACCCCGAAGTGCATGGCATCCTGGTGCAGTCGCCGCTGCCGGACCATATCGACGAGGACGCGCTGGTCGATCGCATCGACCCCAACAAGGACGTCGATGGTTTCCAGGCAATCAACGTCGGACGCCTCGCCCTGCGCCGGTTCGGCCTGCGCCCGTGTACCCCCAAAGGCGTGATGACGCTGCTCGGCCACACCGATCGTCCGGTGCGCGGGCAGCATGCGGTGATCGTCGGCGTCTCCAACCATGTTGGCCGACCGCTGGCGCTGGAGTTGCTGATCGCCGGTTGCACCACCACCTGTTGTCATCGCTTCACGCGGGACCTCGACGGCTTCGTCCGCCAGGGCGATATCGTCATCGTTGCCGCCGGCAAGGCTGGGCTGGTCAAGGGCGAATGGATCAAGCCCGGCGCGGTGGTGATCGACGTCGGCATCAATCGGCTGGCCGATGGCCACCTCGTTGGCGACGTGGAGTTTGCCGTGGCGGCCGAACGCGCAAGCTGGATTACGCCGGTACCCGGCGGCGTGGGCCCGATGACGGTGGCAACGCTGATGGAAAACACGCTCGAAGCCGCCAACGCGCGCGACGGCGTCTGAGCTGCGCGGCGTTCGTTCAGCGCCTTCGCTGGCAGCGATCATGCTGCGCCGCGTATAATTCTTTCTTTGCAGCGGGGCAAACCATGCGCATTCTCGCCGAGGCTCTCACCTACGACGACGTCTTTCTCGTCCCGGGCCATTCCACCGTGTTGCCGCGCGATGTGGATACCTCCACCCGGTTTACCCGCGGCCTGCGGCTGAACATTCCGATCGTTTCCGCCGCGATGGATACGGTGACCGAGGCGCGACTCGCCATCACCATGGCGCAGCAAGGTGGCATCGGCATCATCCACAAGAACATGTCGTTCGAACAGCAGGCTGCCGAAGTGCGGCTGGTGAAAAAGTTCGAGGCCGGTGTCATCCGCAACCCGTTCAGCGTGGGCCCGGAGACCTCGATCCGCGACGTGCTCAAGCTCACCCATTCGCACAACATTTCCGGCGTGCCGGTAGTCGACGGCGAGAAGCTCGTCGGCATCGTCACCAGCCGCGACATGCGCTTCGAGCGCAAGCCGGACGACCCGGTGCGCAACATCATGACCCGGCAGGACAAGCTGGTCACCGTGAAAGAAGGCACCAGCCAGGACGAGGTGCTTGAATTGCTGCACCGCCACCGCATCGAAAAGGTGCTGGTGGTCAACGACGCCTTCCAGTTGCGCGGCCTGATCACGGTAAAGGACATCCAGAAGGCGCGCGACAACCCGCATTCGGCGAAGGACAAGAACGGTGCGCTGCTGGTCGGCGCGGCGGTCGGCGTGGGCGGTGATACCGAGCGCCGCGTCGAAGCGTTGATCGACGCCGGCGTGGACGTGCTGGTAGTCGACACCGCCCACGGCCATTCGCAGGGCGTGATCGATCGCGTGGCGTGGGTGCGCAAGCATTTTCCGCAGGTGCAGCTCATCGCCGGCAACATTGTCACCGGCGACGCGGCGTTGGCGCTGCGCGATGCGGGCGCCGACGCGGTCAAGGTCGGCGTCGGCCCCGGTTCGATCTGCACCACGCGCGTGGTCGCGGGCGTCGGCGTGCCGCAGATCACCGCAGTGGACATGGTGGCCAGCGCGCTCAAGGATGACATCCCCGTGATCGCCGATGGCGGCATCCGCTACTCGGGCGACATCCCCAAGGCGCTCGCCGCCGGTGCGTCCACCGTCATGCTCGGCTCGATGTTCGCCGGCACCGAAGAGTGCCCGGGGGAGGTCGAACTGTTCCAGGGGCGCTCGTACAAGAGCTATCGCGGCATGGGCTCGATCGCCGCCATGCAGCTCGGTTCGAAGGATCGCTACTTCCAGGACGACGAACCCGACGCCGACAAGCTGGTGCCCGAGGGCATCGAAGGCCGCGTGCCGTATCGCGGTCCGCTGCGCAACATCATCCACCAGTTGATCGGCGGCCTGCGTGCGTCGATGGGGTATCTCGGTGCGGCCACGATCGAGGACGTGCGCAAGAAGGCGCAGTTCGTGAAGGTCACCTCGGCCGGCATCACCGAGGCCCACCCGCACGACATCCAGATCACCAAGGAAGCGCCGAACTATCGGTTGAATTCGTAAGAGCCGGGATTGGGGAATAGGGATACGGAAATCGGAAGGGCAACAGCGCTGTCCGGCACACTATTCGGTCCCGCGGTAGCGGCTTTTCCTATTCCCCATTCTCGATTTCCTGTTCCCTGCGAGAATGCCATGCCCGTTTCCCGAATCCCGTCCCCCGAATCCCGGTTACAGCACCACCGCATCCTGATCCTCGATTTCGGCGCGCAGTACACACAGCTCATCGCACGGCGGATACGCGAGTTCGGGGTGTATTGCGAGATCTGGGCGTGGGACCACGACCCGGCAGAGATCGCGGCGTTTGCGCCCAAGGGCATCATTCTTTCCGGCGGGCCGGAGTCGACGACCGAGGCGAACGCGCCGCGCGCGCCGCAGGCGGTGTTCGACGCGGGGGTGCCGCTGCTCGGCATTTGCTACGGCATGCAAACCATGGCGGCGCAGCTGGGCGGCGCCACCGAGGCTTCTGGCCATCGCGAGTTCGGCCACGCCCGTGTCGACGTCGCCGCGGAAAGCCAACTGTTCCATGGCTTCACCGACCACACGGGCTGCGCGCGACTCGACGTGTGGATGAGTCACGGCGACCACGTGTCGCAGGCACCGCCCGGGTTCGCCGTCACCGGCACGACCGACCGCATTCCCATCGCGGCGATGGAAGACGCTGCGCGGCATTGGTACGGCGTGCAGTTCCATCCCGAGGTCACCCACACCAAGCAGGGCGGAGCGTTGCTCAAGCGCTTCGTGGTCGAGATCTGCGGTTGCGCCACGCTGTGGACGGCGGCCAACATCATCGACGACCAGATCGCCCGCGTGCGGCAAACCGTCGGCGACGACCAGGTGCTGCTCGGTCTCTCCGGTGGCGTCGATTCCTCGGTGGTTGCCGCGCTGTTGCACAAGGCTATCGGCGACCGCCTGACCTGCGTGTTCGTCGACACCGGCCTGCTGCGCTATCAGGAAGGCGACCAGGTGATGGCGACGATGGCCGCCAACATGGGGGTCAAGGTGGTGCGCGTCAACGCCGCCGCGCGCTACTTTACCGCGCTCAAGGGCGTGACCGACCCCGAGGCCAAGCGCAAGATCATCGGCGGCCTGTTTGTCGAGATCTTCGACGAGGAATCACGCAAGCTTGTCGCTGGCGGCGGCAAGGTGAAATGGCTCGCGCAGGGCACGATTTATCCCGACGTGATCGAGTCGGCCGGTGCCAAGACCGGCAAGGCACATGTCATCAAGAGCCACCACAACGTGGGCGGCCTGCCGGCGCACATGCAGCTCAAGCTGGTCGAGCCGTTGCGCGAACTGTTCAAGGACGAGGTACGCCGCATCGGCGTCGAACTCGGCCTGCCGCGCGAGATGGTCTACCGCCACCCGTTCCCCGGCCCCGGTCTCGGTGTGCGCATCCTGGGCGAGGTCAAGCCCGAATACGCCGAGCTGCTTGCGCAAGCCGACGCCATTTTCATCGACGAATTGCGCAAGGCGGCGCTGTACGATCAGGTCAGCCAGGCATTCGCCGTGTTCCTGCCGGTAAAGTCGGTGGGCGTGGTGGGCGACGCCCGCGCCTACGAGTGGGTGATTGCCTTGCGCGCGGTGGAGACCGTGGACTTCATGACCGCGCATTGGGCGCACCTGCCCTACGAGTTTCTCGGTGCGGTCTCCAACCGCATCATCAACGAGTTGCGCGGCGTCTCCCGCGTGGTCTACGACATCAGCGGCAAGCCGCCGGCGACGATCGAGTGGGAGTAGGGTCTGGCCAGTGCCTGTGGGCCGGGCTTCAGCCCGACTGCTTTTTGATGTCGGGCTGAAGCCCGACCTACATTGACATGATGGAAGCCGACTCGCCTTTCACCCCCGCCGACGAAACCCACATGCGCCGCGCGCTGCAACTGGCTGCGCATGCGCGTGATGCGGAAGGCGAAGTGCCGGTGGGCGCTGTGCTGGTACTCGACAGCGAGATCGTCGGCTTGGGGTGGAACCGCAACATCACCCTGCACGACCCCACGGCGCACGCGGAGATCATGGCGTTGCGCGCGGCCGGGGAGAAGCTCGGCAACCACCGCGTGGTCGGCGGCACGCTGTACGTCACGCTGGAGCCGTGCGCGATGTGCGCGATGGCCCTGATCCACGCGCGCGTGGGCCGGGTGGTGTACGGCGCAGCCGACCCCAAGACCGGGGCGGCTGGAAGCGTGTTCGACACCCTGGTCGACCCGCGGCACAACCATCGCGTCGACGTGCAGGGTGGCCTGCTGGCCGAGGAATCCTCCGCGTTGTTGCGTGCGTTTTTCCGCGCGCGACGCTAGGAATGCAGGCGGTAGAAGACGGGCAGGTAAGGCAAAGCCGTTTTGAGCCAGATTGAGTGACGGTTTGCCGGCCATCACGGTCGAAGACCAGCGCGGAAGATGGCCACAGCGGTGCAGCCGCAGCCGCTCGCGTGGTTGCCGCCGTGCTCCGGGTCGTCATACCTGTAGTGCGTCGCCGTCGCGCGCAACCAGGCGATACAGCACCGGCATCAGCAGCACGCCGATCACCAGGCGCGACAGCATGCCGCTCACGATCACCAGCGCGAACGGGCGCTGCGAGTCGGTGCCGACGCCGGTGGCGATGGCGGCCGGGAGCAGGCCGAGCGCGGCGACCAGCGCGGTCATCATGATCGGTCGCAAGCGCAGGATCGCGGCTTCGCGCGTGGCCTCATTGATGGTCATGCCGCGACCGCGCAGCTCATTGGCGCACGAGATGTAGACCACTGAGGTCAGCACCGACACGCCGAACAGCACGATGAAGCCGATGCCGGAGGAGACGGAGAACGGCGTGCCGGTGAGCCACAGCGCAAGTACCGCGCCCACCGGCGCGCTGAGCAGCACGCTGAGTACGGTGATGAACGGGAACTTGAAATTGCCGTACAGCACGAACAGCAACCCGAAGATCAGTAGGACGGTGACCGGCAAAATCAGGTTCATCTGCGCACGCGAGGCGGTGTACTCCTTGTATTCGCCACCCCAGTCGATGCGGTAGCCCTGCGGCAGTTTCACCGCCTTGGCCACCTCGCGCATGCCGGCATGCACGGTGCTGGCGAGGTCGCGTCCGCTCACCGAAAACTGCACGCCGATGTAGCGCGAGTTGTCTTCGCGGTAGATGAAGGAGGCGCCGTTGGCGATGGTGATCGACGCCAGCTGCTTGAGCGGAATCTCCTGCCCGCCCGGCGTCAGCACCGGGATATCGCCGATCGCCTGTGGGTTGTCGCGGTAGCGTTGCGCCAGACGCACGACGAGGTCGAATTGCTTTTCGCCTTGCACCACCTGAGTGGCAACGTCGCCGCCGATGGCCGCCTCGATCACGGCATTGACGTCGGCGACGTTCAGGCCGTAGCGCGCAATGGCCGCACGGTCGATCTTGATGGCGAGGTTGGGTTGGCCCAGCTCGTGCACCAGTGTCACGTCGGTGATGCCGGGCACGCGTTCCATGGCTGCCTTGATTGCCTTGCCCTTGTCCTGCAGGGTCTTGAGGTCGGGCCCGTAGATCTTCACCGCCAGCGAACTCTTGAGCCCTGTCTCGGCTTCGTCGACCGCATCCTCGGCCGGCTGGGTGTAGTTGAAGTCGATGCCAGGCAGCACGCGCAGCTGCTTGTCGATCGCGTCGATCAACGCCTGTTTGCTCGGGTACTTGCCGTCCCACTGCGAGTAGGGCTTCAAGCCGACAAGGAATTCCACGTTGAAGAAGCCGGTGGAATCGGTGCCGTCGTCGGGCCGGCCGAGTTCGGAGGTGACGGTGGTCACCACCGGGAACGAGCGCAGGATGGCGCGGATTTTCGGCGTGATCTCGGCGGCTTTCTGGTACGAGATGGTGTACGGCATGGTGGCGCGCACCCACAGCGCCCCCTCATCCAGGTGCGGCATGAATTCGGCACCGATGCGTGGCACCAGCAGCATGGCGAGGCCGAGCAAGGCGGTCGGAATCAGCACGGTGCGCCAACGCGCGGCGAAGCAGCGATCCAGCCAGCGCACGTACAACGCCTGCGTTTTCTCGAACCAGACATTGCGCCGCTCGCGCACGCCGCGGCGCATGAAGAGTGCACACAGCACCGGCAACAGCGTGAGCGTGACCAAAAGCGAGCCGACCAGTGCAAAGATCATGGTGTCGGCCATCGGCTTGAACAGCGTGCCGGAAGGCCCGGTGAGCACGTAGATCGGCAGGAAGCTGGCGACGATCACCGCCACCGCATACACCAGCGGGCGATCCACTTCCGAAGCCGCGGTGCGGATCACTTCGCGGATGTCGTAATCGGTGCCGTGGCGCTTCGCCAGCTCGCGGAAAATATTCTCGACCATGAAGATCGCGCCATCCACGAGGATGCCGAAATCCACCGCGCCGATCGAAAGCAGGTTGGCCGAGGCGCCTTGCAGCTGGATGCACGCAAAGGCGAACAAGAGCGCGAGCGGTATCGTCGCGGCGACGATCAGCCCGGCGCGCACGTCGTACAGGAAAAACACCAGCACCAGGATTACCAGCGCCATGCCCAGCAGCAGGTTGCGCTCGACCACGTGCGTGGTTTGCGCAATGAGGTCGCTGAGGTCGTAGAACGGATGGATCTTCACGTCCGGCGGCAGCAGGTGCGTATTGAGCTCGCGCGTTTCCGCCTCGACCCGGCGCAGCACGTCCTGGGTCTGTTGCCCGGTGAGCATCAGGATCACGCCCTCCACCGCGTCGTCCTTGCCCATGTAACCGAACTCGCCCAGCCGCGGCGCGATGCCGATGCGCACCGTGCCCACGTCTTTCACCAGCACCGGCGTGCCGGCGTGCACGGCGAGCACGATGTTGCCGATGTCCTGCAGGGTCTCGATGCGGCCCAGCCCGCGCACGTAGAAGAACTGGTCACCCTGGGTGTAGAAGCCGCCGCCGGCGTTGCCGTTGTTGGCACCGATGGCGGTTTCCACCTGCGCCACCGACAGGCCGTGCGCGGCGAGCTTCGCCGGGTCGAGTACCACCTGGTACTGCATGTCGCCGCCACCGAACGCGGAGTCGTCGGCCACCCCCGGCACCGAGCGGTATTGCGGTGCGATCACCCAGTCTTCCAGCGTTTTCAGCTCCATCGGCGAGCGGTCGGAGCTGGTCAGCACGTAGCGGTAGATCAGCCCCGACGGCGAGGACAGCGGCGAAATCGACGGCGCCACGCCGGTGGGCAGGCTGATGCCCGACAAGCGGTTGAACACGCGCTGGCGCGCCCAGTAGTTGTCGGTGCCGTCGGCGAACGTGAGTGTCACGTCGGATAGCCCGTAGAGCGAAAGCGAGCGTTTCACCGCAAGCTTGGGGATGCCATTCATCGCCAGCTCGACCGGAATCGTGATCAGCCGTTCGATCTCTTCGGCCGAGTGCCCTGGCCACTGGGTGATGATCTCCACCATCGGCGGCGAGAGGTCGGGATAGGCGTCCATCGGCAGGCGCTTGAGCGCCCACATGCCGGCACCAGCCACCAGCGCGGTGAGCAGCACGACCAGCAGGCGTTGCGCGAGCGCAAACGCGACAATGCGGTTGATGAGGGACGGCGTGTGCGCCGTTTGCGCCGGCTCGCTCATTGGGTCTGGATGAAGCGCACGAAGATGCCGCCTTCGGCGACGACCTGGTCACCGGAATGCAGGCCGTCGGCGATCAGGTAGCGGTCGCCATCGCGCTCGCCCAGCGTCACTGGGCGCCGCGCATAACCGCCGTCGGCGTTGCGCAGGTACACGAACGGCAGGTTTTCGTCGTCGCGCAGCACGGCACCCACCGGCACCTGCAACCCGCGCTGCGCCTGCGCAGAGACGAGCTGCACCTGCACGTACATGTGGCGTTTGAGCAGGCCTGCCGCGTTGTCCACCACGACGCGCGCCACCGCCGCGCGAGTGTCGGGGTCAAGCCCCGGCGAGACATTGGCGACGATGCCATCGAGCGTCTTGCCGTCGACGGTGACGCGTGCACGGTCGCCTGCTTTCACGCGTGCGAGATCGCGCCCGTATACCTGGGCCATCACCCAAGCCTTTGCCACGTCGGCAAGAGTGAAACAGGGCGTGCTGCCGGCGGACAGCAGCTGGCCCGGCGTGACAGAGCGCTCGACCACGGTGCCGGCCAGGGGCGCGCGGATGATGCCCTGATCGCCCGCCGCAGCATCACCACGCTCGATCCGGGCCAGGACCGCCGGCGGCACGTGCATTGCGATGAGCGTCGCGCGTGCCGCATCACGATCCGACGCTGCGCCGATCGCATCGGACTGTGCCTGCGTGTTTTCGCGTTGCGAGATTGCATCGTGCGCAAACAAGTCCTTGTCGGTCGCGGCCAATTGGGCCGCCGCGTGCGCGGCCGCCAGCGTCTTGCGATAGGTTTCCGCGGCAGCGGCGTAATCGGGCGAGGCGACCGTTGCCAGCGGCTGGCCGGCTTGCACGTGATCGCCGAGTGCTACCAGCACCTTGACGACTGCGCCGGAGAAGGGCGCGAGCACTGCCGTCGAGTGATCGTGGTCGTAGTCGACGGTGCCGGTGGTGTCGGTCACGGTGCGATAGGTGGATGGCTCCACCGTGTACAGCCGAATGCTTTGCTGTTGTGCCGAAGTCAGGGTGACATCGTGCGGCGTCGTATCGCCGGCGGCCGTGGGCGCAGGCGATGAGGAGCAGGCAGCCAGCATGGCCGCTGCGGTCGCGACCAGCAGGGGCATGCACCAGCGCAGGGGGAACGGAGAACGCAACTTGGGCTTGTTCATGTCACGGTTTGGCCAGGTCGGGGTGGTGCCACCAGCCGCCGCCAAGCGCCTGGTACAGCGCGGCGGTGTCCGCCAGGCGATTGGCGCGCGCCTGGATCGACGCAATGCGCGTTTGCTGCCAAGCCTGTTCCGCATTCAGCAGCGCAAGGTTGTCGGCGTAGCCATCGCGCTGCTGGCGTTGTGCCAAATTGCGCGAGCGCTCGGCAGCCTGTTCGGCGCGGGTGGTCGCCATCACGGCGCCGGCGTCGGCATCCAGCGCCGCCAGCGCATCCGCCACATTCTGGAACGCGCCCAGCACCGTGCTGCGGTACTGCGCGGCGGCTTCGGCATAGGCGGCTTTTGCCGCGCGTTGCTGATGCAACAGCGTGCCGCCCTGGAACACCGGCGCCACCAGCGAAGTACCGAAATCCCAGAACCCGGTGCCTGCCGTGAACAGTTTGGAGAACGCGAGCGCCGTGCTGCCGGTATCCGCGCTCAAGGTCAGACTCGGCAGCCGCGCGGCGGTGGCGATGCCGACTTGTGCGCTGGCGGCGTGCAGGTTGGCCTCGGCCTGGCGCACGTCCGGCCGTTGTGCCACCAGGGCGGAGGGCAGGGAGACCGGCAGATTTTCGGGTAGCTGCAGGGCGTTGAGCGTCACCGATGGTGCGGATGACGGCGACGGGAAGTGCCCGGTCAGCATGGCCAGTGCATCGCGCGTCTGCGCCTGTTGTTTCCTCAGCGGCGGCAAGCCCGCCTTGAGTTGTGCAAGCTGGGTCTCCTGTGCGGCCACGTCGGCACCGCTCGCGTAACCCTTGCGCAGGCGAAGTTGCGTGATGTCGAGCATCTGCGTGCCGGCGTCGATCACGTGCTGCGTGGCATCGATTTGCGCATTCAGCGAAGCAAGCTGGATCGCGGTCACCGCGACGTTGGACGCCAACGTGTTCCACACCGCAATCATCTGGAACCGGGCTGCCTGCGTCTGCGCCGCCAGCGATTCGGCGCCGCGCCGCGTGGCGCCAAACACATCCGGCGCATACGACACGGACAGTTGCGGCGTAAACAGGTTGTACTCGAACGTGTTCGAATTGGGCACCGGCGCGAGCGTGCCCGCCTGGCGCTGGCGGCTTGCCGCCAGACTCACCGACACACTCGGCAAAAATGCCCCGCGCTGTGCCAACGCATTCTCGTTCGCCACGCGCAACGCGGCTTGCGCCGCCTTGAGGTCCGGGTTGTGCGCCAGTGCCTGCGCGATCAGCGCATCCAGTTGTGGCGAATGGAACAGCGTCCACCAGTCGCCCGAAACCTCGGCACCCGGCACGAAGCGCTGCGCGCCGTCCGCACTCGCAGGCACCGCCAGGGTTGCCTTTGGCGACGCTGGTTGGTGATAGGCAGGGCCGACGGCGCAGGCGGAAAGCAACAAGGCGCACGGCAGGGTCGCCAACGCCACTCGTGCGGCACGCTTACGCAGCATTGGCAGGCAAACCATGGTGAGTCCCTGTTGCTTCCCCCGGTGCGTCAGATGGCAACGCGCCAGCACATCCTGGACACGATAAATGGACGCCATGAACGGCATGTCACCACGAGAACTTGCGCGTCAGTATGCGCTGGTGCGATGCCGGTTATCGGTGTATGGAAACGCCGCAGCGCCATCTCTTGGCACTTGCAGAGCGTTGGTTTGAAGCCGATGGCCAGCCGGCCAAATCAGGCATGCCAACGGTTGCCGCCGTTGAGCCATGCTATGGCGCTTGTCGCGTGGCAGTCACTGCTGCTGCCGCATTTTTCCAGGCGCTCAAGTCCCGGACGCCCCTGATGCAGCGAGCTCTTGCAAGGCCTGCTCGAAGACTTCCGGTGGCTGCCCGCCGGGGATCAGGTGGGCGCCGTTGACGATGGTGGCCGGGACGGAATGGATGCCGGCTTGCTGATAGCGCTGCTCCTGGGCACGCACGTCGTCGGCGTAGGCGCCCGTTTCGAGCACGCCACGGGCCGCATCCGCATCAAGGCCGACGGCGTTGACGATACGGAGGAGCACCTCGGGATCGGAGACGTTTTCGCCATCGCTGAAATAGGCGCGGAACAGCGCCTGTTTCAGCGCCAGCGCACGGGCATTGTCGCCAAGGCTCGCCCAGTGCAGCAGGCGGTGGGCATCGAAAGTGTTCCACACGCGGCTGCCGTGATGCACGTTGTAGGCGAAGCCAAGCGCCGCGGCGCGCTCGCGGATGGCGTCGCGGTTGGCATCCATTTTTTTCTCGTCGATGCCGTACTTGCGCATGATGTGCTCGCCGGCGTCTTCGCCCTCGATCGGCATCTGCGGGCTCAGCTCGAACGGCT
The DNA here is from genome assembly GCA_004298045.1 of Rhodanobacter sp. Lineage (GTDB taxonomy): Bacteria > Pseudomonadota > Gammaproteobacteria > Xanthomonadales > Rhodanobacteraceae > Rhodanobacter_A. The sequence goes on from SCRM01000021.1 coordinate 233,581, forward strand.
GCAGGTGGATGTCGGCGTGCACTTTGCCAGCGAGCTTCGCCAGCGCCCGTTGCAGGCTGGCAAATCCGATGGCGCACCACGGACAGGCAACGTCGGAGACGAAATCAATGCGCAGAGTGGCCGGCGTGGTCATGGGTGATCCGGTAGCAGTGGAGATCATCATGATGTGGTGGCGGTGGCGGGTATCTCAATCGGAGCCAAGGTCAAGTTCACTTCCTGGTGACCAGGCGGCCTGCGCAAACCATTGCGAAAGCAGACCAGCCCCTGTCCTCAGATGGCGTAGAACTGCGCAAGCTGCTGGTATACCGCAGGCAAGGTGGCGTGCAGTGCCTGCGGGGTTTCGAAGTAGGCCTCGCTGGCAACGGCGAAAAACTCGCCGGGGCTTTCCAGCGCGTAAGGGTCGAGCGGCAGGTCAAGGCCCAGGCGTTGATCCTCGTGCAACCCGTGCCATGCGGAGGCAAACACCTGTGACCAGACGTGCGGATCCATGCGGCGGGGCAAGGGCGGAAAGCCGTTGGCTTCGCCGTTGCGCATGTCCAGCTTGTGGGCCATTTCGTGGATCACGACGTTGTGGCCCGGCACCTGGCCGGTCTGATGCACGTCGGCAAGCGAGAGGATGACCGGGCCGCGTAGCCACGCCTCGCCCGCCAGCGCGTGGTGGCTGACGTGTTCCACGCCGGCCGCATCGACTTGCGTGCGACGTGGCACGAAGGCCTCCGGGTAGACGATGACACTGCGCCAGCCGGCGTACCAGTCGAGCCCGAGCGCGAGGATCGGCACGCAGGCATGGGTGGCAAGCAGTACACGGTCGGCGTCGCTGAGGACCAGCCCGGCTGCTGGCTCGATCGATTTGCGCTCGAGAAACAAGGTCACCAGCACGCGTAGTCGAGCCTGGTCAGCGGGGCCGAGTCGCTGCGCCGGCGCGCAATGCTGCAACGCGTAGCGCCACAGCGGCTCGGCAATCGCGCGCCGGGCGGCAATGCGCTGGTCGCGCCAGTGGCGGATTTTCTCGAGCATGGCTACCGCGGCATGGATCGGATGCCTGGAATGATCGGGGTGGCGACGGCTTTCTCAAGGCGGGCCTGCAGCGGCGCTGGCTGTGCCTGACGGATTGCGTGGTGGTTGACCGGCAAGACGGGGACGGCGCTCGGCAAGAGCGCGTGGCCGGCGATGAAAGCGCGCAGTACAGCATGGCGTTTGCGGCGCAAAGCCGCAAACGCCAGCTTGCGCGCGGCAAGGCGCAGGGCTGATGCGAGTCACGGGCACGTTGCGCCGCGACCATTAGGGTGGTGCTGGTTGGCGGCACGTGCAGGAGCCGCGCCATACTGGACGCGATGAAAAGACCGGTTGCCAGCACCAGCGATGCGGTGGGCGACGCGACGCCGCGTGCGCAGGCGTTGCAGCCGTATCGCGCGCCGAGCCTGGTGATGACGGCGGCCGAGTGGCACGCCATGGTGCTGGAGGATCCACAGTCCGATCCATTCTGGCCGGAGTCGTGGCTGGGCACGCTTGATCCCTTGGCGAACCGGCGCGCCGAGCTGGGTGCCGAAGAACACGTGCCGTCCCCGGCCGGCTTGCTGGAGGACGGCGAAAAACGCGATTGAGCGCGGTTATTTCGTGCCTTGTCCCAGCCGCACGGTGAGTGATTGCGCGGCGGTGCCGACCGGACCGTGCACGTCGCTGAGCACGGTAAAGGTTTCGCCCAACCCGCTCGGGCCGAAGTTGACGCGGGTGTCGAAGCCGACCCAGCCGGCCTGCGGCTGGCGCAAAAAGTGGATGGTGAGGTCGACGTTGGCGAAGAAGGTGTGCCCGGGGTCTTCGCGCACCACGAGGCCGTTGGCGGTGTCCACCAGTTTGACGAAGCCGGCGGTGGGCGGGTCGACCTCGCCCGCCACGAGCGGGTAGGTTGTGCGCAGCCAACTGCGGCCGCGACCGGGGCGCGCGGTGGCTTCCTGATGGACTTCGAGCGCGTCGATGTAGCCGCCCGCCCAGACCTTGGAGAACGCCAGGCGCGGCATGCTTTCGGGCGGCGGCATGGCGTCCGATTCCAGTCCGGCGACGCTCGTGGTGTCGCTCGCCGCCAGCCGCCACACGCGGGCGCGGATGCTGACGCGCTCGCCGTGGCGCATGGTGGCTTCCACCAGCTCGATGGTGCGGCCGGGACGCACTACCTCGACGTCGATGGTGAACTCGCCCGAGTAAATCACCCCCAGCACGTCGAACGAGGCGCGCGAGACCAGCTTGTCGCTCGGCAGGCGGCGTTCGATTTCCGCCAGCACCAGCCCCGAGGCAACCGCGAGGTGCTGCTCGCCCGGCTGCCAGGCACCCTGCGAGTGCAACGTGGAGGCGAGGCGGTCGGCGGCGAGACGCACGTAGTAGCCATCGGGTACGGGCGTGCCGTCGTGGCCGAGGTGCAGGTTTTCCGCGGTGGGCATGCTGGTTCCGGATCCAGGACAAGTTGCACAGCGTACTTCGCTTGCGCGGTGCGCCGGTTTCTGCTTGCGCCGGCCGACGCCAGCGCAAGCGCGCGGGTCACCAGCGATAGGCGAGGTTGGCGTACCAGTAGCGCCCGCTGAAGCCGAACGGCGAGCCTTCGGGGTAGGGCAGCAGGCCGTAGAAATTGTTGGTCGGCGTGCTGTGCTCGGGGTACACGTTGAACAGGTTGTTGGCACCCAGCGTGAGCGTCCAGTCGGCCAGCGTGTATGCGGCGGACACATCGGTGAGCGTGCGCGCCGCATAGGTCTGGTCGCCCGGCAGCACCGGCACCACGAAGGTGAACGCACCATAGCGCGTGGCCTGCGCGCGCAGCGTCCACGTCCCTTGTGTCCACGTCGCGGCAAGGAACGCCTTGTTGTGCGGACTGCCGACAGTGATGATGCCGGCCTCTTCGCGGCCGATCACCGGCAGCTCAAGCCCGGCAAGGCCAAGCTGCGGCGGGTTCGGGCGCACATGGCGAATGTCGGTCTTGTTGTGGTTGTAGCCGCCGGTGAATTTCAGCGTGCCGGTGGCCAGCGTCAGCGGCCAGGTGGCGACCAGATCGACACCGCGCGTGCGGGTGTTGACTGCATTGGTGAAGAACCGCCCGCCGCTCACGAACGGAATGCCGACCGAGGTGAGGTAGTTCTCCACCGCCGGCCCGGTGAGGTCTTCGCTCAGGATGATGCGGTCGTTGATGTCCACCTGGTAGAAATCGAGCGTGGCATACGGGCCGAAGCCCGGCGTGAACACGAAACCGACGCTGTAGTTGCGCGAGCGCTCCGGCTTCAGCGGCTGCGCGCCGAGCGCGATGGCCGCCGGGTCGGACACCGGGAAGGTGCGCACCGTGGTCAGGCTCTGGTGGCCCGAGCTGGCGTTGATGATGTCGATCGCGGTGTCGGAGTAGTACTCCTGCTGCAGCGAGGGCGCGCGGAAGCCGGTGGACGCCGTGGCGCGCACGGCCAGCATCGGCGTGATCGCGTAGCGGCCGGAGAGCTTCCACGAGTCGGTGTTGCCGAAATCGCTGTAGTGCTCGCGGCGCACGGCGAGGCCGGCGGACAGCTTGTCGGTGAAATCGGTTTCCAGATCGACGTAGCCGGCCTGGTTGTGGCGGCTGTGCGAACCGGCATCCTCGGGGCGGTAGCCGGGGAACACTTGCGCACCGGCACCGGCGTAGGAAGCCGGGTCGCCCGGCTTGATCGCAAAGGTTTCCTCGCGCGCGATGAGCCCCCACGCGACGCTCAGCGCGTGCTGCCACGGCATGTCGAAATCGCGGTCGAAATCGGCGCTGAGCTGGTTCTGGCGCAGCGTCAGCGTGCCGATGTAGAACGCGGTGGGCGAGTCGGCGCCGAGCGCGTAGTTGAAGGTGTTGGAGGTATGGAGCTTCCAGTGGTTGCCGCCGGTGGCGGCGCCGATGTCGTAGTGCCAGCCGGCGAACTCCCCGCGCACGCCGAGCTGCGAGCTGTCGTCGCGGATGGCGCTGTTCTCCACCGGCAAATAGCCGTCCGGATACACCGCCGCCGCGGTCGGGCTGGAGCCCTGGTATTGCGCCAGCCAGCGGAAGAAGCCGGGGGAATTCACCTTGCGCTGGTTGAACAGGCTGGCCACGTACAGCGTGGCGTGCTCGCCGAGCGGGTATTCGCCGTTGATCGCGGTCTGCTTGGCGATCTTTTTCGGCATGCCGTAGTGGAAATCCACCCGGCCGTAGCTGGGGTCGCCGGGCAGCAGCCAGTCCACGCCGGCGTGGTTGGTGGGATCGGCGTTCTGGTAGTTGGCCGCGATGCGCAGCCAGCCCGCGCCGAGCTTGAAGCCGGCATCGGCGCCGCCGTTCCAGGTGCCGCCCTGGCGGCCGGCCCACATGCCACGGGTGACGTTGACCGAGCCGTGCTCGGGGCCTTTTTTCAGGATGATGTTGATGACGCCCGCGATCGCGTCGGAGCCGTATTGCGCGGCGGCGCCGTCGCGCAGCACCTCGATGCGCTCGATGGCGTTGAGCGGAATCGCCGAGAGATCCACCGGCGAGGAGCCGCGCCCCATCACTTCCACGTTGTTGAGTACCGCGGTCGGGTGCTGGCGCTTGCCGTCGATCAGCACCAGCGTCTGGTCGGGCGAGAGGCCGCGCAGTTGCGCGGGCAGCGTGGCGTCGGTGGCGTCCGACAGCGTGGCCTGCGGGAAGTTGAACGACGGCAGCAGGACGTTCAGCGCACTCGGCAGGTCGCTGGCGCCGGTGGCGGCGAGGTCGCTCGGCGTCAGCACGTCGATCGGCGCGAGCGAGTCGCCTACGGTGCGATCCATGGCGCGGGTGCCGGTGACCACGACGGTTTGCAGGTTGGTAGCCCTGGCTGGCGCGGCATCCTGGGCGCGCAGGAGTGGGCTGGTGCCGAGCGCGCAGGCGACGGCGAGAGCCAGAGTGCTGACTCGAACGGACATGCGGGTTTCCTTGGTTGGCGATAGGGTGTGCGGCGTCGCGCCGGGGAACGCGCTCGCGCAAATCTGCGAAATGATACGGTCGTGGTGCCACTCATGGCGCTGACGCACATCATGGCGCGTATTCCATTCACGCGAATCTGCGGTTTACGCGGCTGAATGCGACGTGCACCGGATTTGCCCGGTATCATGCGTGGCTTGCATGGGTATCGACCGACGAGCACGCCGCATGCGACGCGTCGGAGGCTGTTTGCGCGGTTGATCCGCGCCCGTACGCAGGGGCAGCGCCAGGTGGAAACGGGAGCGGGCATCGCCGATGAGGAGAGCCAGCGTTCGCTGTGGCTCAGGCAGCTTTACGCCGGCTTGGCGGCGTATTTCGGGGTTGGGTTGGCACTGTGTCTGTACGTGGCCAGCACCTGGAGCAGCGCTCCCAACCGCGACGCGATCCTGCTGGTGACGCTGATCGGCCTTGCGCCGTCGCCGGTGATCCTGCGTTATCGCAAGGCGATCGTGAACGGGCGTTTCCGCGAGCCGTTTTTCATGGCCTGGAACGCGGCCTGCTACGTCATGATTCTGGTGATGACCACTCTGGATGGCGGCATTGCCAGCCCGATTGCCCTGCTGTGGTTTTTCCCCACGATCTACCTGTTGTTTGGCTACGCCCTGCGCGCCATCCTGTTTTGCGGCGCGTTTGGGGTGGCTACCTATCTGTTGTCGGCGTCGCTGTCGCCGGCTCCGGTTCCCTACAGCCTGTTTGCATTGCAGCTGATCCTGATCGGCGACGGTTTGATGCTGGTGTGGCTGGGCGCGCACTCGCGCGACCAGCGCGAACAGCGTGTGGCCTCGCTGCGCAAACAACTGGCGGCGCTGGCATCGACCGACGCCTTGACCGGGTGCTTGAATCAGCATGCGTTCGGGCGCGCGATTGCCGGCGCATTCGAGTCGGCTGTGGCGCCCAGCGACGTTGCGCTGCTCGCTTTTGACGTCGATCACTTCAAGCAGATCAACGACCGTCATGGCCACGTCGTGGGCGACGATGTGTTGCGGCAACTGGGCGCGTGCCTGCGCGGCCTGATTCGTCACGGTGACGTGGCGGGCCGGCTCGGTGGTGACGAGTTTGCGGTGTTGTGCCCGCATACGGGCGTGAACGATGCCATCCGGTTGGCCGAGCGCTTGCGCACGGGCGTGGCAAAGCTGCCGGTTGGCGTAACGCTCACCTTGAGCGTCGGCATATGCAGCCTGCACACGACGGCCGGGGACGCGGAAACCTTGCGCCGACGTGCGGATCGCGCGCTGTACGCCGCCAAGCGCCAGGGCCGCAACCGCTCGGTGTTGTTTGCCGTCAGCGATAACACCGACTGGGCGCCCGAAACCGCAACGTAAAGCGTGCTGGATGGTACGGCCCTGCGTTTGTGGAGTCGCTGGCCAGCGGTCATCCGCCAGAGACCGAGCTTGCAGGCGCGCGCCGCCGGGATGAATCCCGACCCACGGGTGTCGAGGTTTTTCGTGGGTCAGGCTTCAGCCCAACAGCGGGTCAGCGCTTGGCGGCCTTGATCTTGCCGCAGGCAATGGGCAAGGTGACGTTGGCCGGAATCGGCCCGAGCGAGGCCACGGTGGCAGGTAGTTTTTCGCTGGCCGGTACACCGTGGATGTAGACCACACGCTTGGTGAGGTCGAGCTTTTGCCCAGGGAACGCCTTGGCAAAGGCGGCGTCGAGCGCTTTGACCGACACCGTGGCGGTGTAGTGGTAATCGCCCTTGGCATCGGCCTTGGGATAAGTGCCGTGCGGCACATCCATGCCGGCTGGGTCGGTGGTGAACGGCACCATGGTGGTGCCCGAGGCCCTGTCGGTTTCCGTGACGTCGATGATGCCGTCCTTGTTGGCATCGTCGGCCATGGTCGCGCAGGTTGCCGCTTTGCCGTCGATGAAGCCGTGGAAATGTTGCCAGTGCTCGGTATCCGCCGGCGCGCCGTGCACGCGGATGTCGATCTTGAGCGCGTCGCCATCCAGCGCAAACTTCGCTTCCCCGGTGGTTTTCGCGTGCGTGACACTGGTGTTTAGCGGGTGCAGATGGGCAACGTCATGGGTGGTAGCCGCTTGCGCCGCTGCCGGCATGGTCAGCGCGACGGCGCCGGCGAGCGCGGCCGCGGTGCCGAGAGTGTGGAAGTGCATGGCAACTCCTTGCATGGGTGAAGGATGAGGCGTACGCCGGTCGCGGGTGTCGCCACCGGCGCACACGTCGCGGCATCATCGTCGTCGCGGCGTGAATCGCGCGTTGTTTCAGCGCTGGCCGGTGAGTGCTGCCGGCGCGTGAGACATGTACCACCGTGATCGCCCGTACCGACCGGCGCGAAGCAACCGGGAAGCCCGTCATGGGCAGGGAAGGGAGCCTTCAGGATGACCCCGGTCAGCGCCGGCAAGGGACTTCGGTTGCACACTATGGGGCAGGATTTTCTGGTCACCCAGCGGGGCAGGCATGCGCAGCTTTGACGATACCCGTGGCGAGTGCTGGCAGGCGGCGCTGCTGGAGGCCTCGTACGGAAACATCGCGCTGGTGTTCAGCCCGATGCGCGGCAGCGAAGTGCGCCAGACCCTGATGCTGGCCGAGACGTTGACCGAGGCGCAGGAGCAGTTGGCCGCGCTAGACGACGCCGGCTTGCGCCGCATGCTGGACGAGGCGCAACCCTGGGACGGCGGCAACCTGACCTGATTGACGGTTCAGGCGCCGTGCGCGCGCGCCCACTGCATGATGCCCAGTACCTGCAATGCGCCGGACTGCCGCGCTACTTCGCGCCCGCCACGAAATAGCGCAAGCGTGGGGATGCTGCGTATCGCGTAGCGTGCGCCCAGATCCTGCTGCGCCTCGGTGTCGACCTTCAGCAAGCGCAACTCCGGCTCGAGCTGGCGTGCCGCCTGTTCGAAATGCGGCGCCATCATCTGGCACGGGCCGCACCACGGCGCCCAGAAATCCACCAGTACCGGGATGTCATTGCGCGCAATGTGCTTGTCGAAAGCCGCGGCATCGACAGGCGTCGGTGCGCCGGCAAACAACGGCTGGTGGCAACTGCCGCATGCGGGCGCATCGCGCAGGCGTGCGGAGGCCACACGGTTCACGGCAAGGCAATGCGGGCAGACGAGATGCAGGGCGTCGTTCATCGCAAACGTGTCTTTGGCACCGCACGGACTGCGGCATCGTTCATGTGGGGGCGGCACAGCGCCGAATCAAAACCTCGCAGGCAGGCGTTGCCCGTTTGGCCCTGCCGGTTCCTTGCGGTGATGCCGTCAATGGGTGAGACAGACGCCGGTTTCGTGATGCCCGCAAGGCGGAATGCATCCCGGCGGTTTGCCCGCCAATGGCCGGTTCGGCTGTCACCGGGGCCTGCCCTGCGCTTGGTGGTGTATGACGGCCCGTGGCAGCGCCACGGGCCGTTTTGCTTCCGGGGCGCGAAGGTCAGGCTTCTTCGCTTGGATGCAACCGGTTGACGAGGTGCAGGGTGTTCTCGTCGGTGTGTTTCATCTCCTTGCCGCCCAGCGCCGCCAGCTTCAGCACCAGCGTTTGCGCGTAGTGCAGCGTGCCGTCCTCGTTGAACTTGAAGGTGCAGTCGAAGCCCTTGAGCTCGGCGCGTTCGGAGAGGTATTTGTTTTGCAGGATGCCGTAGTTGGGATCGCCCGGCGTGGCCTTGAATCTCAGGCTCTTGTCGCGCGGCTTCGCGGTACCGCCCGCGATCATCGCGATGCCGCGGCCAAACACCACCACGCGCATCACCTGCTTGGTGGCCGGCTCCCACAGGAGGTAACCCACCTCGTCGTGGAACGGGTCCATGGCTTCCTCGCCATGGCGCCACGCGGTCATCTTGTAGTTGAGGCCTTCCAGTGACTGCTTGCCGTTTTTGGTGACGGGGATCGGATGAAACCAGGCCTTCTCGAAATAGCTGGTCTGGGCCGTCTCATCGTCGTCGTTGTGGTAGGAGAGGTCGACGCCAACGTTGCCTTCCCAATCGCCTACCAGCGGCGTCAGCGGACCGAGCCGTTGCGGGCCGAGAATCTTTGCCATGACTACCCCTCCTCAGTGATTTGGACGGAGCCGTTACCGTAAACCCGCGTGTATCCGGCGCGCCAATTGGAAGAATGCATGACCGCCATTGAGCCGGCCCATGACGGTGCGCATGCCGCACGTGATTGCCGATGCTGGCGAACGGGTTGTGGATGGCGCGTGACCGCATGCGCCGCGCTGGTCCGGCACCTTGCATGGAGCCGGTCAAGTTACAGTCGTTGCCGCACGGGGGCGTCAGAAATAGTGTTCGGCTGGATAATTGCTGTAGAAGTCGTTGTCCCAACAGAAGTTGGTGAACGTCATGGTGACGCTGGCGGCAAGACCTTCGACGAAGTGCCACCAGCCGACCGGCAGGAACAGCAGGTCGCCTGGCTCGATCACGCATTCGAGCATCTGCACGCGGGCCATGTCGGGAAACTGCGCCAGGTCGATGTGGCGGCCATCCACCGGCGTAAAACAATGCCGGAAGTTGTACAGGTTCGGCAGCTCGCCAGTGGGGATGAGCAGCAGGCGCTTGCTGCCGATCACCTGCGCCATCAAGTTGTTGGTCAGGTCGTGGTGGGACGGCGTGATCGTGCCCTTGGGGCCGAACCAGAAGAAGCCACCGGGCTTGGCCGGGTCGAGATATTCCGGCAACGGAACGATGTCGTTCCACAGACCCGCCAGCGCCTGCCGGTTGGTGGAGTCGTTGTTGGCGGTCATGTAGAAATCGTTGCTGGCGTCGCTGGCGCGCACCAGATCGACGTAGTCGCCGAAGCGCATGCGCTTTTTATGCGCGATGCTGTTGAGCTCGTGGTTGGCGTCGGCGTTGCGGCCAAACTGCACCTCGACCTCGCGCTCGCCGTAGTGCTCGCGGAAATAATCGAAGTTCCAGCGTTGCATGGCCGGCCACGCGTCCAGCATGCCGGTAATGATGACCGGCCAGTTGGTGCGGTAGTGGCGGGCGAGAAAATCCTCGGCGCTGATGCGGTGGCAGTGCTCGACCGTGCTGGGCCGCAGGCAGTTGAGCTTGCGCTGCACGTCCAATGCCCAGTCGTGCTTGGCCAGCCGGCGTTTCAGGCGATCGGCGCCGCGCAGGTAGGGGCTGCGTGCGGCCGCATCCACTTCGGCGATCGCCATTGCCTGCGGCACGCCGTGGCGAATCAGGATTTGCGCCAGCGTGTTCGGGGGGCTGCCAAAGATGAGGTTTTCGGCAATCCACGCGCGCCAGGTGTCGTCGATCGTGGTGACGACAGCAGCGGAGGGTTGCGGGCTCATGCCTGGTTTTCCGGTCGGGATACCGGCACCGGCCGCCGGCGGCGAAGCTTCGCGAAGCTTGACGGTTGGACGGCTGCATCCTGACGACCGGCCGCAGAGGCGTCAATTGCCCGGCGGCGACCGGCAAGCGGCAGCCGACTAGCGGCATGGGGCCGAGGAAGTCGGCTCGATGGCGCACGTCGCGGGGCGTGCACGTCGCGCACGCTTACAATGGTCGGCAGGTTGAATGCTGGGAGAGACACCATGAGTACACCCGATGCGGGCCGTGCCGGCACGTTTCTGCTTGGCGGCAAGTTGCCGGTGCACCGCCTGGGTTACGGCGCGATGCGCGTCACCGGGCTCGGCGTATGGGGCGAACCCGACGATCGCGCGGAGTGCCTGGCGACGTTGCGCGAGGTGCCAACGCTCGGGGTGAACCTGATCGACACCGCCGACTCCTACGGTCCGACCGTGTCCGAGCCGATGATCCGCGAGGCGTTGCATCCGTATGCGCCGGGGTTGGTGATCGCAACCAAGGGCGGGCAGGTCCGCACCGGACCAAACGAATGGATCCCGGTGGGGCGTCCGGCGTATCTCGAACAGCAGGTCAAGATGAGCCTGCGCTGGTTGGGCGTGGAGCAGATCGCGCTGTGGCAGCTCCATCGCATCGACCCCAGCGTGCCGCGCGACGAACAGTTTGGTGCGATCAAGCGCATGCTCGACCAGGGCTGGATCCGGTTTGCCGGCCTGAGCGAGGTGACGGTCGAGGAGATCGAGGCGGCGCAGAAGGTGTTTCCGGTGGCAACCGTGCAAAACCACTACAGCGCCGGTTTTCGCGTCTACGACGCGGTGCTCGATTACTGCACCGCGCACGGCATCGGTTTCATTCCGTGGTATCCGCTTTCCGGTGGCCAGCTCGCCAGGCCGGATTCGCCGCTGGCGGCGATTGCGCGCGAGCACCGCGCCAGCCCTTCGCAGGTCGCGCTGGCGTGGCTGCTGAAGCGCAGCCCGGTGGTGCTGCCGATCCCCGGTACCTCGAAGCGTGGGCACTTGCGCGAAAACGTGGCTGCGGCGGAGATCGAGCTGACTGACGCCCAGTTCGCCGCCCTGGCCAGCGCCGCGCGCGCTCCCAGCCACGCCTGACCGGCGCGTGGGGCGCGGCCGCTATACTGCGCGCCGCCGCTCCCACCCTGCGATTGCCGTCACGCCATGCGCCGTTTCAGCCTGACCGAACCGCTGGTAATGCTGGTGACGGTGGTGCAATGGCTGGTGCTGTCGATCTTTACCGGCGCTGTGATCGGCGCCGGTTGCTCGCTGTTCTTGCGCGCGTTGTTTGCCAGCGAAGGGCGCATGTACACGGTGCCGTGGTGGTGGCTGGCGCTGGCGCTGCCGCTGGGCGGCCTGGTGAATGGCGTGCTGCTGCATTACGGCTATCGGCTGCGGCGCAGCACGTTCAACGACAACCCGATCATTGCGGTCAACGAACAGGCCGGGAAACTCCCGTTCCGCACCATGTGGATCAAGCCGGTGGCGGCGCTGGTCACACTGGCCTGCGGTGGTTCGGCCGGCAAGGAAGGCCCGTGCTCGCATATCGGCGCCAGCCTGGCCGCAGCGGTGGGGCGGGTGCTGCATTTGAACCCCGAGATGCGCAAGCGGCTCCTGGCGTGCGGCGTGAGTGCGGGGTTCGCGAGCGTGTTCGGCACGCCGATCGCCGGCGCCATCTACGGCGTGGAAATGCTCGCCATCGGTCGCATCCGGCACGATTTCCTGTTTCCCGGCATCGTGGCCGGGGTGACCGCGTATCAGGTGTCGCAGTACCTGGGTGTGCCGTATCCCGTTTACGTCGTGGATTTTTCCAGCCACTTCACCGAGCTGCTGTTTCTTAAAACGGTCCTGATTGGCGTGCTGTGCGGCGGCGTGGCGTGGACGTTCGTGGAGCTGATGCGCAAGTCGCGCGAGGTGTTCGGCGCGCTGGGTGCGCGCTTTGCCCTGTGGCCGCCGTTGGTGCCGATGCTGGGCGGTGTGGTGGTGGCCGTGCTGCTGCTGGTGGTGCCCACGCAGTACATCGGCCTCAGCCTGCCGGTAATGGATCAGGCGCTGCACGGCGTGGCGATGCCCTGGCTCGGTTTTGCGTGGAAGGCGCTGCTGGTGGCGATCACCCTGGGTTCGGGTTTCTACGGCGGCATTGTCACCCCGCAATTCGTGATGGGCGCGGTGGCCGGCGGCGCATTTGCGCCCCTGCTTGGCCTGCCGCCAGCGTTGGGCGCCGCGGTTGGCCTGGTGGCGGTGGTGGCGGCGGCATCCAATGCGCCGATGGCGGCGATCCTGATGGGGATCGAGCTGTTTGGCGCCAATGCCACGCTGTACGTCGCCGGTGCCTGCGTGGCGGCGTATCTCATCATCGGCCACCGCAGCGTGTACCCGGAACAGCAGATCGCCTTCAGCAAATCGTCGTGGATCTTTGCGCGCGCGGGCCTGCCAGTGGGGCAGGAGAAAGTGCGCCTGTCCTATGGCCTGTTGCGCTGGCTGCGCCTGCGGCGGCGCAAGCGGCGTACGCGAGGCTGAAAACCGCAATGTGTGGTCTTGTCCCGGCCATTCCCCATGACGGTTCTGGCCCGGCAAGCCGATACGGAAGCTGCCGCCAGCCGGAGTTCAACCCCGGGCGGGGCGGATCAAGGGAGGCACGGGCAGCTGCGACACGATGGCGCTGGCGGTGGGCGGTGCGCGCGAGGCGTCGGTTGGGCCGGGCGTGACCGTGGTGGTCACCGGTGAAGCCGGTGTCGGGGATGCCGTGTTGACCACGTCGCGCGACAGCGCCGCGCGTTCGGCCTGCTTGGTCATCACGATAATGCTGATGCGCCGGTTGATCGGGTCGGCCGGGTTTTGCTTGTCCAGTGGCACCGAGGCGGCCAGGCCAACCACGCGCACCACCTTGTCGTTTTGCAGGCCGCCAGCCAGCAGCGCGCGGCGGGCAGCGTTGGCGCGGTCGCTGGAGAGCTCCCAGTTGCTGTAGCCATTGTCGCTGCTGTAGGGCGCATCGTCCGTGTGGCCGGTGATGCTGATGTGGTTGGGCACTTTGTTGATGAATCCCGCAAGGTCGGTGAGGATGATGCGGGTGTAATCCTTGAGATGGGCGCGGCCCAAGTCGAACATCGGCCGATTCTGCTTGTCCACGATCTGGATACGCAGGCCTTCGGGGGTGATGTCGAGCAGCAGCTGATCCTTGAAGGGGGCCAATGCCTGGCTCTTTTCGATCGCCGCGTGCAGCTCCTCCTTCAATGCTTCGAGCCGCTTGCGATCTTCTTCGCGCGCGGCTTTTTCGATGGCGTTCTTGTTCATGGTGCCGGCCGGGCCGTTGTGGCGGTCCTTGCCGGGGCCGTGCGAGAGATCCATCGCGCCACCGAGTTTGATCATCGCGTCGCTCGCGCCGCCGGGACCGTCCCGGCTGGGCGGTGCGACGGTGGCGGTGCCGGGCTTGGCGCTCGGGTTGCGGAAGTATTCGCTGATGGCTGCCTTCTGCTGGCGCGTGCCGACGCCGATGATCCACATCACCAGAAAGAACGCCATCATCGCCGTGACAAAGTCGGCGTAAGCCACTTTCCACGCGCCGCCGTGGTGACCGCCACTGCTTTTCTTGACGCGCTTGACGATGACGGTGGGGCCGGCGCCGTCGTCGCTCATGCCCCGGCTCCGGCGTGGTCGCCCTTGAGGTGCGTTTCAAGATCCTGGAATGTCGGGCGTTTGTTCGCCGACAGCACCTTGCGCGCAAACTCGACCGAGACTTTCGGGTTGTAGCCACGCAGGTTGGCCAGCAGTCCGACCTTGACGCATTCGAACGCACGTCCGTCCTCACGCGCCCGTGCTTCCATGGCCGCCCCGAGCGGGCCAATGAAGCCGTAGCAAAGCAGGATGCCGAGGAAGGTACCGACCAGCGCGCCGGCCACGTGCGCACCCACTTCCGAGGTGTCGGAGCTGAGGTTGGCCATGGTGGTGACGATGCCGAGCACGGCGGCGACGATGCCAAATCCGGGCAGGGAATCGGCCATGGTGATGACTGCTTGCGAGGGCACTTCGGCCTCGGCGTGATGGGTTTCGACTTCAGCGTCAAGCAGCGCTTCGAGCTCCTGGGGCTCCATGTTGCCGCCGATGATGAGGCGCAGGCAGTCGGTGATGAACTCGACCAGATGGTGTTCGCGCAGCAGGCGCGGGTAGGCGGAAAACACGGTGCTGGCGTATGGATCCTCGACGTGCGACTCCATGCCGAGCAGGCCGTCTTTGCGCATCACGCCAAAGATGTCGTACAGCAGCGAAAGCAGGTCGACGAAATCCTCCTTGCGGTATTTCGGCCCCTTGAACAGCGCGCCGATCTCGTGCGCCGCGGCCTTGAGCACCTTGGACGGGTTGGCGGTGATGAACGCGCCCAGCGCGCCGCCAAAAATGATCATGAACTCGTACGGTTGCCACAATGCAAGCAACTGGCCGTGCGCGAGGAGGTACCCGCCCAGCACGCAAACGAGCACGATCAGCGAGCCAACCATTACCAGCATGTTTGATTTCCGGGGAGACGACTTCCTGCGCCTTCCGGGTTATCGGGCCGTGACGGGAAAAGTTGAGTGGGGGTCGCTCAGTTGTTTGCGCGGCTGAAATAGAACCCGCTGTAGCCCTCGACGTCGTGGTCGTGGGCAAACGGGATGCGGCATTCGCGCTCTTCGCAGCGCCAGGCGTCGACCACGCGGTAGCCCAACTCGCCCATGGCGCGGATGAAGGCCGGGCGCGCGTGCACGTGGTAGGGCAGGCAGGCGAAGCCCATGTTCTGGAGGGTGTGGAAATCGTGGTGGTCGTGCATCGGCGAGTTGTTCACGATCAGGTGGCGCGGCGGTGCGGCGAGCGTGCCGAGCCATGCGGGCAGGTCGAAGTCGAAATATTGCAGCGCGCCCAGCACCAGCAGGGCATCCTGGCCGTCTGCCGCGTTTTTGTCGGCGGCAAATGCCAGCCGGTGCGCGGCGTCGTGTTCGGCCGCCCAGGCGCGCCCGGCTTCCATCGTGGTTGGCATGTCGCTTACCGTCCAAGTGATGTCGCCGGGGTAGTCGAGATAGCGCGCAAAGGCGTAATACGCCACGCCGATGTGGCCGCCCAGGTCAAAAAACCGCCGGCAGTTCCGGTGCAGCAGCTGTTCCAGCCAGTACAGGGTCGGATAGTCGCCAATGGCGAGTTGGCGTGTGCGGTAGCGGTATTGGGCGGCCGCTTGCGGCTGGTCGTAGCTGGCCTTGAGCGCCGCCGGCACGGCCGCCAGTGCGCTGGCGTAACTGGGAAACACGCCCAGGTAGTGGTTGCCGTGGCGTTGGCGCGCAAACTGGTGCCGATAGAGCAGCTTTGCCAGCGGCGTGAACGGCGGCAATTTCAAGGTTTCCATCGCGATGCCGCGCAGGCTCATGGGGTGGCTCCTGGAGCGAGGTACAGCGCCCGCAAGTCTATAGGCGGCGTCACGCTCTCGCATTGCCGTTGTTGCCTGCGACAAAACGTTCCCGCTCAACCATTTGCGGATTTGATGCCGGTCAATCGCGGGTTTTTGCGGCTTGCGGAGACTGGCACCATGAACGCCGCCATCCAGATCCCCGAGTTCGATCCCGCGCTGATCTCGCGCTACGACGTGGCCGGGCCGCGCTACACCAGCTACCCCACGGCGCCGCAGTTCCACGCCGGGTTCGACGAGCGGGCGTTGCGCGCGGTGATCCAGGCGTCGAACGAGGAGCCGATTCCGCGCCCACTGTCGATCTACGTGCACGTGCCGTTCTGTGTCAGCCCGTGTTTCTACTGCGGCTGCAACCGCATCATCACGCGCGACGTCGGCAAGGCGGATCGTTACCTCGAACGCCTGTACCGCGAGATCGAGCTGGTGGCGAAACTGTTCGACCGCGACCGCCAGGTGACCCAGTTGCACTTCGGCGGCGGCACGCCGAATTTCCTCGATGCGCCGCGCATGCGCGACCTGATGGGCGTGCTTGCCGGGCATTTCAATTTCGGCGATGCGCGCACGCGCGAGTTCGGCATCGAGATCGACCCGCGGTTTGCGGATGCCGACTACATCGCCGCGCTCGGCGAGCTTGGCTTCAACCGCATCTCGGTCGGCATCCAGGATTTCGACCCCGCGGTGCAGGCGGCGGTCAACCGCATCCAGAGCGTGGCGCAGACGCGCGAGGTGCTGGAGTCGGCCAAGGCGCACGGTTTCCGCTCGACCAGCGTCGACCTCATCTATGGCCTGCCCAAGCAGACGGTGGCCGGGTTCGACCGCACACTGGACGAGGTGATCGGCCTCGCGCCCGACCGCGTGGCGGTGTACGCGTACGCGCACCTGCCGGAGATGTTCAAGGCGCAGCGCCAGATCGAGGCGGCGGACCTGCCGAGCCCGGCGACGCGGCTGGCATTGATCGGCCGTGCGCTGGAACGCCTGGGCGCGGCCGGCTACGTCTACGTGGGCATGGACCATTTCGCGCGCGCCGACGACGAACTGGTGCGTGCGCAGCAGGCCGGCACGCTGCAGCGCAATTTCCAGGGCTATTCCACCCACGGCGATTGCGACATCGTCGGCCTTGGCGTGAGCGCGATCGGGCGCATCGGCGACAGCTACAGCCAGAGCGCGCGCGACCTCACCGGCTACTACGCCGCCATCGACAACGGCCGGCTGCCGATCGCGCGCGGCATCGCGCTGAGCCACGACGACCTGGTACGGCGCGAGGCGATCGGCCAGCTCATGTGCCACGGCGAGCTGGACATGCCGACGTTCGGCGCGCAGCACGGCGTGGATTTTGCCGAGTACTTCGCCGCCGAGCTGGAGCGCCTGCGCGCACTGGCGAACGACGGCCTGGTCCGGCTGGACGCGGACACGATCACGGTCACCGCACGCGGGCGCCTGCTGCTGCGCATCGTGGCGATGTGTTTCGACGCCTATCTGGGGCGCGAAGCGGCGCCGCGGCGATTCTCGCGTACGATATGAGCGTCGCCCTGCAAGAGGTGCGTCCCGTGGCCAAGCGCGCATTGCGCACCGAAGCGCCGGCGGCCGTCAGTGCGCCGGATTTCTGCCGTACCTGCGCGCTGTCCAGCGCATGCGCGATGGTCGGCTACGGCCTGCCCGAGCTGTCGCCGCTGTACCGCCTGATGGAGCACCTGGGCCCGTACCGCGCGGGCGACGCGGTGTTCCACCAAGGCGACGTGTTCGAGGCGGTATATGCGGTGCGTTCGGGTGCGGTCAAGACCCGCCAGCTCGACAAGGACGGCCACGAGCACGTGCTGGGTTTCTATCTGCCGGGCGAGGTGATCGGGCTGGACGCGATCTATCCCGCGCAGTTCCCGTGCGACGCGATCGCGCTGGAAGACGCGCAGTTCTGCCGGTTCTCGTTTCCCGCCATGAGCCTGCTGGCAACGCGCCAGCCGGCGGTGCAGAAACACCTGTTCCGCCTGATCGGCCAGCGGCTCGGCATGCGCCAGTTGTTGTCCGGCGACTACAGCGCGGACGAACGCATGGCGGCGTTCCTCGTCGATTTGGGCGACCGTTATGCCGCACGCGGGTTTTCGGCTACCCAATTCCGGTTGGGGATGTCGCGCGGCGACATCGCCAGTTACCTGTGTCTGGCCGCGGAAACCGTGAGCCGCACGCTGAGCCGGTTTCGCAGCCAGGGGCTGATCGTGCTGCGCGGCCGCGCTCTGGTACTGCAACAGCCCGAAACACTGCGCGCATTGGGGAAAAACCTGCTTGCCGACTGACCGCGGCGGCAGTGTGCTCCAATGCGTTGCCCTGGCCGCCGAGTCCGGCGGCACCCACGCCCACGAGGAGCCGGCATGTTCGTTCGCCACACATCGAAGCACTACAGCGGCGTGTTGATCGCCTTGCATTGGTTGACCTTGCTGCTGCTCATCGCGGTGTACGCGCTGATCGAGCTGCGCGGCATCTACCCCAAGGGCAGCGACGCCTATCTGGCCATGAAGAGCTGGCACTTCATGCTCGGCCTGACGGTGCTGGCGCTGCTGCCGATCCGCCTGCTGGCGCGCGCGGGCGGTGGCGCCAACCCGCCCATCCATCCGCCGTTGGCGGCGGCGCAGGAGAAGCTGGCCAAACTGGTGCATCTGCTGCTGTATCTGTTCCTGCTGGTGATGCCGATCCTCGGCTGGATGACGCTCAGCGCGGAGGGGCAGGTGATTCCCTTCTTCGGGCTGGAGCTGCCGCCGCTGGTCGCCGCGGACAAGCCGCTTGGCCATCAACTCGAGGAAATCCACGAGACCATCGGCACCATCGGCTACTACCTCATCGGTCTGCACGCCGCGGCCGCGCTGTTCCATCACTACTGGACGCGCGACGACACCATGCGGCGCATGATGCTGCGTCGCAACTAAGCCTTTCTTGAACTCCGACGAACGGCCCGCAAGCGCGGGCCGTTCGCGTTTGTGCGGCATCACGCCGCGCTGGACGGGTTGCCGCATGTGGTCGCTTGACGCACTTGCAGCAAGCTCTTCACGCAATTGATTGCGATCAAATTTCGTGTGTGTTCAGCCATGGAGCATGCCCCCGGACCACGAGGAGCAACTCCATGAAAACCGTACTGTGCGCTGCCGCGATGACCGCCACGCTGCTGCTTGCCGCCTGCAGCGGCGGGTCGCCCGACAAGCGTTCGTTGCTGGCAGACATCCCCTCCGCCCATGCCGCCCCCGCACCCCTGATGCTGGCGCCGCCCGATTTCGGCCCGCCGCAGGGCGCGCCGATCAAGGCCGTGCTCACCAGCCCGCCCCACGTACCGCCGCCGATCCATCGCGACTATCCGGCGAAGGTGATCGTGGAGCTGGAAGTGGTGGAGAAGGAGATGCCGATTTCCGAAGGCGTGAGCTACACGTTCTGGACCTTCGGCGGCACCGTGCCCGGCAGCTTCATCCGCGTGCGCCAGGGCGACACGGTGGAGTTCCATCTGAAGAACGCACCGGACAGCAAGATGCCGCACAACATCGACCTGCACGGCGTGACCGGGCCGGGCGGCGGCGCGGCGTCGAGCTTCACCGCGCCGGGCCATGCCTCGCAGTTCACCTTCAAGGCGCTGAATCAGGGCATCTACGTCTACCACTGCGCCACCGCGCCGGTCGGCATGCACATCGCCAACGGCATGTACGGACTGATCCTGGTCGAGCCACCGGAGGGCCTGCCCAAGGTCGATCACGAGTACTACGTGATGCAGGGCGATTTCTACACCATCGGCAAGTACCGCGAAAAAGGCCTGCAGCCGTTCGACATGGAGAAGGCGATCGACGAGCGCCCGACCTACGTGCTGTTCAACGGCAAGGAAGGCGCGCTCACCGGCGACAACGCGCTCACCGCCAAGACCAACGAAACGGTGCGGCTGTTCGTCGGCAACGGCGGACCGAACCTGGTGTCGAGCTTCCACGTGATCGGCGAGATCTTCGACCGCGTGCAGCCCGAGGGCGGCACGGTGACCCAGCACAACGTGCAGACCACGCTGATCCCCGCCGGCGGCGCAGCGATGGTGGAGTTCCACACCGACGTGCCGGGCAGCTACGTGCTGGTCGACCACTCGATCTTCCGCGCGTTCAACAAGGGCGCGCTGGGCATCCTCAAGGTCGACGGTCCGGAGAACAAGCTGGTGTACTCCGGCAAGGAAGTGGACTCGGTGTACCTCGGTGACCGTTCGGAGCCCAATCTCAAAGCGGTGACCGTGGCGGCCAAGGCGCACGCGGCCGGCACCCTGACCAGGGCGGACCAGATTGCCGCCGGCAAGCAGCTCTTCACCGGCACCTGCTCGGTTTGCCATCAGGACAACGGCCAGGGCCTGGCCAACGTGTTCCCGCCGCTGGCCAAGTCCGACTTCCTCGCGGCCGATCCCAAGCGGGCGATGAGCATCGTCACCCACGGCCTGAGCGGCAAGATCAAGGTCAACGGCAAGGAGTACGACTCGGTGATGCCGCCGATGGCGCAGCTCACCGACGATGAGGTGGCCAACATCCTCACCTACGTGGTCAACAGCTGGGGCAACGCCGGCGGCCAGTACAGCAAGGAGGAAGTCGCCAAGGCGCGGGCGGAAGCCAAGCCGATGGCGGCGGGGCACTGAGCATGTGCCTGCGCCATGTACTGGCCTGGATCGGCATGGCGCTGGCCCTTCCGGCAGCGGCGGCGGACTACGCCGCCCTGCCCGGAGGGCAGTTCGCCAGCGTGATTCCGGCCGACGGCAAGGCGGCCAGGGCCACCATTGCGCCGTTCCGCCTGCGCACCGAGCCGGTGACCAACGGCGAGTTCCTCGCCTTCGTCAAGACTCACCCGCGTTGGCGGCGCGACCAAGTGGCCAGCGTGCTCGCCGACCAGCGTTACCTGAGCCATTGGGCTGGCCCGGTCGAGCTGGGCAAGGACGTCCTGCCGCGCCAGCCGGTGACGCGCGTGAGCTGGTTCGCCGCGCAGGCCTATTGCGCCAGTGAAGGCGCCCGCCTGCCGAGCTGGTACGAATGGGAATATGCGGCTGCTGCCGACGCCACGCGGCGCGATGCGCGCAAGGACCCGGCGTGGCGTGAGGATCTCCTGGCTTGGTACTCGCGCCCGTCGAGCGCGCCGCTGCCGGTGATCGGCGGCCGGCCCAACGTCTACGGCGTGCGCGACATCGTCCACCCGGTATGGGAGTGGGCCGACGACTTCAACGCGCTGCTGGTCGCCAGCGACAGCCGCGACCAGAACGACCCGGATGTCCTGAAGTTCTGTGGTGCCGGTGCCGTCAGCCTGCAGGAAAAAGAGAACTACGCCGTGCTGATGCGCGTCGCCATGCTCTCCGCGCTGAAGGCCGCGGACACCACCAACAACGTGGGGTTTCGCTGTGCAAAACCCTGATTACCTCAGACCGGAATGGAGCGATGGGGCCCATGGATGGACCCCACGCAAGGTGCCGCGCAGTGGCGCCGCGGCGGAGCCGATGCCGCAGGCGTCGGCGAGTCTGTCGAGTGCGGGATGCACTCGACAGACATCGGTAACGGGGCGAGCCCGGCGTGACGCCTCAAGAGAATGCCCACTCTCGTTTTTCAACCTGCCAAGCATCGCCCGCGAGCGGGCTCCTGCAAGACCCCCCCGGCCTTCCTTACGGAGACTCTCCATGAAACGCCTGCTACTGATATTGGCATTGATGCTCGCGACCGCGCCCGCCATCGCCCAGAACAAACCGTTGCCCACCGACTCCATCTATCACCTCGACGTGCAGTTCACCGACCAGGCCGGCCACACGCAGCCGCTGGCCGCGCGGCGCGGCCGGCCGCAGCTGGTCACGATGCTCTACACCTCCTGCCAGATGGTGTGCCCGCTCATCATCGACAGCCTGCGCCAGACGTGGAAGACGCTGGACGCCGGCGACCGCTCGCGCATCGACCTGCTTGCCGTGAGCTTCGACCCCGAGCGCGACACCGTGGCCGCGCTGCGCGCCTACGCCGCCAAGCGCCAGCTCGTCGCCCCGCCGTGGACGCTGGCGCGTACCAAGGCCGGCGACGTGCGCCAGCTTTCGGGCGTGCTGGGCCTGCAGTACCGCCAATTGCCGGATGGCGAGTTCAACCATTCCAGCGAGCTGATCCTGCTCGATGCCGAAGGCCGCATCGTGGCGCGCACCACCAGGATGGGCCGCGCGGATCCGGGGATGGTGGCGGCGATCAGGCAGACGTTGGCGGGAAAACAACGCTGATAAACGGACGTCCAGACGTCCGCATATGTCGCACGAAGCCGCCGACATGGCGGCTTCTTCTTTTGCATGCGTGTGGTGCCTTGTCACACTCGCGCCATGCGTTTTGCGGAACTGACGATCGTCAAAAATCACACGGCGATGGTCATGGAAAGTGCGCGCGCCTCCACGACGGAACCCCACGATGAAAGTATCGCTTCGACCGCTGGCGTTGGCCTGCGCGACCGCCTTTGCCCTCGCGCCGCTGGCCGCCGCATGCGCGCAATCCGCTGCCGCCGGGAGCTCCAGCGCGTCGCCATGGCAGCTGGAATGGAACCTGCGCGTGCGCCACGAGCAAGTGGACAGCGACGCCTTTGCCAAGGATGCCAAGGCCGATACCGCGCGGTTGCGGCTCGGCTTGCGCGCGCAGTTCGACAACGGCTGGCGCGGCCTTCTCGAAGGCAACGGCGTGGCTGCGGCCAACGACCACTACAACAGCGGTGCCAACGGCCACACGCAGTATCCGGCGATCGGCGACCCGCAGGCCGCCGAGCTCAGCCAGGCATGGATCGGCTGGCAGAACCAGGCCTTCGGTTTCAGCGCCGGTCGCCAGGCGCTGGTATTCGACAACCAGCGCTGGGTGAACGACGCCGCGTGGCGCCGGCACCCGCAGACCTTCGATGCGGTGGCGCTCACCTGGCATCCGGCGGGCGACTGGACGGTGCGCTACGCGTGGCTCGACCGCGTGCACCGCGCGGCGACGAAAAAGGCGCTCAGCCCGCTGGTGCGCGAGCGTCGGCTGGATACCCACCTGCTCAATGTCAAATACGAACGCGCGCGCCAGTCGTGGGTGGGCTACACCTATCTGCACGAAGACCTCGACCTGCGTACCGCCTCGTCGGCCACCTACGGCGCGCGCTGGGTCGGCAAGCCCGCTGGCGATGGTTTTGGCTGGCAGCTCGAAGCCGCACGGCAAACCGATTACGCCAACAACCCCTTGCACTTCACCCACAACTACTGGCTGATCGAACCGGCGTTGACGCTCTCCGGCATCACCGTGCGCCTCGGCTGGGAGCACCTGGGCGGCGACGGTCGCACCGCCTTGCAGACACCGCTGACCTCGCCACACGTGTTCAACGGCTGGGACAACCAGTTCACCGTGACCCCGGTCGGCGGCCTGCAGGATCGCTACGCCGCCGTTGGCGGCATCCTGCCGGCGGCCGGCAAGCTCGCGTGGAATGTGGCGTGGCACGACTTTCACGCCGTGCGCGGCGGCCGTTATGGCAGCGAATGGGATGCTTCCGTGGGGCGCCCGCTTGGTTACGGCGTCACCGCACTGGTCAAGGCCGCGCGTTATCAGGCCGACGGCTTTGGCCGTGACGACACGAAGGTATGGCTGCAGCTGGAGTGGGCGGGCACCCAGGCGCTGGATTGAACGGGGCTTCGTCCGGGTTCGGGGCGTCCGTCGCGAATCGCCCACTGCGGTCCTGATGTGCTTGACTTGCATCAGCGCCGGCCCGCCCGGCAAACGATGCAATGACGCGATGACTTGCGATGAACTCGACTTGCGCCAGCTCGCGGCGCCGGAACCGATGGTGCGTGCGCTGGAAGCGGCGGACCGGCTGGCGCCCGGCGAAAGCGTCGCCGTGCTGGCGCCGATGCTGCCGCGGCCGTTGCTGATGGAACTGGCTGCGCTCGGTTTCGAAGCCGAGCCCGAACCGGCGCTGCCCGACGGCAGCGTGCGCGTGGTGATCCGCCGACCCGGCGATGGCGAAGCTGCGGCTTGACGAGGCGCCGGCAGCCGCGCTGCCGTTGCGCTTCCTGCTCTCGATGCCGTGCTGGGGCATTCTCGGCGGTTTGTTGCTGCTGGTGGATGCCGATGCGGCGCTGCGCTCGCGCTGGCAGCCGGCGACGCTGGCGATCACGCATGTGTGGACGCTCGGTGTGCTGGGCAACGCCATGTTCGGCAGCTTGCTGCAGTTTTTGCCGGTCGCCGGCAGCACGTCGGTGCGTTGGGGCGCTGGCGCGCCGTATCTGCACGCGGTGTTCAACCTCGGGGTGCTGGCGCTGGTGTTCGGCCTGCTTGCCGGCTCGCGCACGGGCTTGTTGACCGCCGGCGTACTGCTGCCGCTGGCTTTTCTGTGGCTGGCCGCGATGACCTTGCCGGGGCTGGTCGTCGGCGCCGGCGACAAGCTGTTGCGCGTCGGTATCGGCACGGCGGTGACCTACGGCGTGCTCACCGCGGCGCTGGGCGCCGGTTTGGTGGGCGCGCTGGCCACCGGGCACGGCTGGTGGCCGAGCGTGGTCGACGTGCATGCGAGTTTCGGCGCGCTGGGCTGGATCGTGCTGCTGATCGCCGCCGTCGCGCGGCTGACGATGCCGATGTTCCAGGGCACGCGCATGGTGCCGGCGCGCGGGCAGGGCACGTGGCTCGCGGCAGTGGCGTTGCTGTTGCCGTTGGCGGGCGCATGGCATGCGCTGCGCGGCGGCGCGTGGCTTGCCGGCGCCGTGGCGGCAGGTGCGCTGGCCTTCGTCGCCACCGCACTGGTGTTGCAATGGCCGGTGGCACGGGCGCGGCGCACCCTGCTGTATCGCGAGTGGCGGTTCGGCTTGCTGGCGTTGCTGGCCGCCATCGCCGCTCTGCTTGCCGGCCGCGGCGTGCTGGCCGGCGTGCTCGCGTTCGGCGTCGGCCTGCCGGTGATGGTGGGCGGCATGGCGATGGAGATCGTGCCCTTTGTGGCGTGGATCGACCTGCGTCACCGCATCCCGCGCGGCACGCGCATCCCCGGCGTGCAGCGCCTGTCCGAGGACGAACGCAAGCGCCGGGTGCTGCACGCGCACTACGTCGCTGCGCCGCTGCTGGTGCTGGCCGCATGCTGGCCGCAACCGTGGCTGCTGCGCGTGGCGGCGTTGGCGCAGGTCGGCGTGTGGTCGCTGCACGCGGCGACGCTGTGGCAAGTGCTGCGTGCCGCACGCGGGTTCGCACGAACGGCGATGGCCGGTGAGTGATCCGCTGCGCCAACGCTTCGCCAAATGATGCGCGTCAAGGGCAGGGCGGCGATGCACACGCATGCTGACGCGCTGCCGGCACGGGGCCTTCGACGACGCGCGCCGCCGGCGACTTCCCCACTTCGAAGGATCGTCATGTCCGAAACTGCCCAGTTTGCCAAGCCTTCATGGCGCGATGGCATGGAGCTCGAATACGCCGACCTCATCGCACGACTCGAACCCTTGATGCCGTGCCTGGAGATTCCGCTGCACCTGCCGTGGATCGACGCCATCAACCGGCTCAAGAAGGAGCGCGGCGCGGTCATCATGGCGCACAACTACCAGTCGCCGGAGATCTTCCACGGCGTGGCCGACGTGGTCGGCGATTCGCTCGGGCTGGCGCGCGCGGCGGCCGATTGCAAGGAGGACATCATCGTGGTGTGCGGCGTGCACTTCATGGCTGAGAGCGCCAAGATCCTCGCGCCGGAGAAGACCGTGCTGATCCCCGACCTCGAAGCCGGCTGCTCGCTTGCCGCCTCGATCACCGCCGAGGACGTGCGCGAACTGAAGCGGCAACACCCCGGCGTCCCGGTGGTGAGCTATGCCAACACCTCGGCCGCGGTCAAGGCCGAATCCGACGCGATCTGCACCTCGGCCAACGCGGTACAGGTGGTGGAGGCGATGGGCAGCGACACGGTGATTTTTCTGCCGGACGAATACCTCGGCAAACACGTGGCCAAGCAAACCGGGATCAAGATCATCCTGTGGCACGGCCACTGCGAGGTGCACGAGAAGTTCACCGCGCAGCAGGTGCGCCATGTGCGCGAGGCGTTCGGGGTGAAAGTGGTGGCGCATCCGGAGTGCCCGCCGGAAGTGCTGGAGGAGGCCGATTTCGTCGGCTCCACCACCGCGATGGGCAAGTGGCTGGAACGCGAGCAGCCGGAAAAGGTGGCGATGATCACCGAGTGCTCGATGAGCGACAACCTCAAGGTGCAGTTCCCGCATACGCAGTTCATCAAGCCGTGCAACCTGTGCCCGCACATGCAGCGCATCACGTTGCCGAAGATTCACGCCGCACTGTGCGAGATGAAGCACGCGATCGAGATTCCCGCCGACGTGATCGCCGGCGCGCGCCGAGCGCTCGACCGCATGCTGGCGATCGGGAGACGGGAGCCGGCGTGAAACCGATCGTGGTGGTGGGCGCCGGCGTGGCCGGCATGGCGACCGCGCTGGCGGCGGCGCCGGCACGCGTGCTGCTGCTCAGCCGCGACGCGGCCGGCGCCGCCAGTTGGCTCGCGCAGGGCGGCATTGCCGCGGCGATGGATGCGGCCGACAGCGTGGAGTCGCACGTGCGCGACACGCTGGAAGCGGGCGCGCAGCACAACTCGCTGGAAGCCGTGCGCTGGTTGTGCGGCGAGGCGCCGGCCACGGTGCGCTGGCTCGCCACGCAGGGCGTGGCCTTCGACCGCGCCGCTGACGGCACGCTGGCGCTCGGCCGCGAGGGCGGGCACCACGCCGCGCGCATCGTGCATGCCGGCGGCGACGCGACCGGCGCCGTCATCGTGCAGGCCCTGCAGGCGCGCGTGCGCCAGGCCGGCCATGTCGAGTGGCGCGATGGCGTGGACGTCGACGCGCTGCTGGTGCACGACGGCCGCGTTGCCGGCGTGCGCACGCGCGATGGGGCAGGGCGCAGCGAAGAGGTCGAGGCCACGGCGGTGGTGCTGGCCACCGGTGGCATCGGCGCGCTGTGGGCACGCACCAGCAATCCGCCGGGCGCGAACGGCGCCGGGCTGGCGCTGGCGCTCGTGGCCGGCGCGTTTCCGCGCGACCTGGAATTCATGCAGTTCCATCCCACCGCGCTCGACGTCGGCGGCGAGCGCCTGCCGCTCCTGACCGAAGCGCTGCGCGGCGCCGGCGCGCGTCTCGTCGATGGCGACGGCCACGCGCTGATGCGCGGCGTGCACCCGCTCGGCGACCTCGCGCCACGCGACATCGTGGCGCGTCGCGTGTGGGAGGTGCAGCGCGAAGGCGCCGCCACGCTGCTCGATGCGACGGACGTGCAAGGGGATTGGCAGCGGCGTTTCCCCACCGTGCTGGCGGCCTGTCTCGCACACGGTTTCGATCCGCGCACCACGCCGTTGCCGATCACGCCGGCCGCGCATTTTCACATGGGCGGCTTGGCGACCGATCTGGACGGCCGCACGTCGCTCCCCGGCCTGTATGCGGTGGGCGAGGTGGGCTGCAACGGCGTGCACGGGGCCAATCGGCTGGCCAGCAATTCGCTGCTGGAAGCCGTGGCCGGCGGTCGGCGCACCGGTGCCGACCTTGCGCAATCGCCCATCCCGCCCCCGGG
The DNA here is from genome assembly GCA_004298045.1 of Rhodanobacter sp. Classification (GTDB taxonomy): domain Bacteria; phylum Pseudomonadota; class Gammaproteobacteria; order Xanthomonadales; family Rhodanobacteraceae; genus Rhodanobacter_A. Next base: position 260,796 of record SCRM01000021.1, read on the forward strand.
CGACGGCGCCTGGCACTGGATCGAGCGCGAGCCGTCGCTGGATGCCGAAGGCGTGCGCACCCTGCGCACCATGCTGTGGAACGTGGCGGGCCCGGTGCGTGAATCCACCGTGCTGCGTGACGCGTGGCGCATCTGCCGCGCAGCAGCGGAAACGAGCTGGCAGATGCGCCTGGCAAAGCGCCTGCTGCGCGCCATGCGCGTGCGCAAGGAGAGCCTCGGCGCGCATTACCGCGAGGATCGCGGCTGCCCGATGTGAGGGTGGTTGCGCCATGCGACTTTCGTCGTGCGACATCCTGTCGTGCGCGCGGCGTTCCATACGCCCGCGTTCCGGTGACGGGTGTCAATCGTGTACCGTGACGCACCATTCACACTTCTTCATCATCTTTCTGCGAGTGCGCCATGTCCCGTCCTTCGTCCTTTACCTACGAACAATTGCTGGCCTGCGGACGCGGCGAATTGTTCGGCGACGGCAACGCGCGTTTGCCGGCACCGCCGATGCTGATGTTCGATCGCGTCACCCACATCTCCACCGAGGGCGGCGCGCACGGCAAGGGCGAGATCAAGGCCGAGCTCGACATCCGCCCCGACCTGTGGTTTTTCGGCTGCCACTTCATCGGTGATCCGGTGATGCCCGGCTGCCTCGGGCTGGATGCGATGTGGCAGCTCTCCGGGTTCTTCCTGCCGTGGCTGGGCGAGCCGGGCCGTGGCCGCGCACTGGGCGTGGGCAAGGTCAAGTTCACCGGGCAGATCATGCCCAAGGCCAAACTGGTGCGGTACCAGATCGACATCCGCCGCGTGATGCGCGGCAAGCTTGCGCTGGTGATCGCCGACGGCACCACGTTCGTCGATGACCGCCCGATCTACGAAGCCAGCGACATGCGCGTGGGGCTGTTCCAGTCCACGGAGAACTTCTGATGCGCCGCGTCGTCGTCACCGGCATGGGCATCGTCTCCTGCCTCGGCAATGCGCTCGACACGGTGTCCACCGCGCTGCGCGACCTGAAAAGCGGCATCGTCGCCAAGCCGGATTACGCCGAGCACGGCCTGCGCAGCCAGGTGGCCGGCGTGCCGCAGGTGGATCTGGATGCCTCGATCGACCGCAAGCTGCGCCGCTTCATGGGCGACGCCGCGGCGTATGCCTACCTTTCGATGCGCGACGCGATTGCCGATGCGGGTTTGGCGGTGGCGCAGGTCAGCAACCCGCGCACCGGCGTCATCGCCGGCTCCGGCGGCGGCTCGGCGCGCTGGCAGATCGAGACCGGCGACCTGCTGCGTGCGAAGGGCGTGCGCAAGGTCGGCCCGTTCATGGTGCCGCGCACGATGTGCTCCACCGTGTCGGCCACGCTGGCGACCGCGTTCGGCATCCTCGGGCTGAGCTATTCGATTTCCGCCGCCTGCGCCACCTCGGCGCACTGCATCGGCGCGGCGGCCGACCTGATCCGCCACGGCGCACAGGACATCGTGTTTGCCGGCGGCGGCGAAGAGGAACACTGGGGCATGACCGCGCAGTTCGACGCGATGGGTGCACTGTCCACCGGCAGCAATCACCAGCCCAAGCAGGCGTCGCGTCCGTACGACGTCAACCGCGACGGCTTCGTCATCGCCGGCGGCGGCGGCATGCTGGTGCTCGAGGACTACGAGCACGCCAAGGCGCGCGGTGCGCACATTCATGCCGAGCTGGTGGGTTACGGCGTTACCTCGGATGGCGAGGACATGGTGGCGCCTTCCGGCGAGGGTGCGGTGCGCTGCATGCAGATGGCGATGGCCAACGTCGCGCACCCGATCGACTACCTCAACACCCACGGCACCGCTACCCCGCTCGGCGACATCGTGGAATTGAACGCGGTGCGCAAGGCGTTCGGCACCGACGTGCCGCCGCTGTCGTCCACCAAGGCGCTCACCGGCCACTCACTCGGCGCCGCCAGCGTGCACGAGGCGATCTACAGCCTGCTCATGATGCGCGACGGCTTCATGGCCGGCTCGGCGCACATCGAGGCGCTCGATGAGCGCGCGCAGGGTTTCCCCGTCCTGCGCGAGAGTCGCGAAGCGAAGCTCGACACCGTCATGTCCAACAGCTTCGGCTTTGGCGGCACCAACGCCACGCTGGTGTTTGCACGGGTCTAGGGACGTGGGCGGCAGGAACCAGGCAGGCCAAAACGGCGCAGCCGCAGCTGCTTGAGTTTCTGCCGCCCACGCTCCGGGTCAGGTCGGCAATTGCGCAAACGCCGGCAGCGTTTCCAGCTGGTGATCCCAGGCCGCGCGGCTGGCGGTAAACAGATGTGCCTGCGGCGATAGCGCAGGCACATCATCCAGGCTGCCTGCCGGCACTGCCAGCAGCCGACCCTGTTGCATGGGCAACGCCGAGCCGCATACCGAGCAGAAACTGCGCGCGTGGCGGGTGCCTGGCAGTCGAAAGCTGGCGATCCGATCCGCGCCAGCCAACCATGCAAGCTGAGCCGTGGTCGAGAACAGGTTGGCCGCATGCGCCGAGCCGGTGTCCTTGCGGCAGTAGTCGCAATGGCAGAGGTAAAAGTAGTCGAAACTGCCGTTGACTTCGTAGCGGACGGTGCCGCACAGGCAGGAACCGCGGTAGCTGGGAATCATGTCGAAACCTCGGTTTGCAGGGCGCCCAGCATGCGCCATGACGACGTTGTCGTGTATGCGGGAACACCACGGCTCCTGAGCGCATCCAATGGACAGTAAGCAGCGGGTGCAAGCCGGTGCCGGAGGATGCAATGGGTCAGCACAAGACAGCCATGGTGCTCAGCGGTGGTGGCAGCCTCGGCGCGGTGCAGGCCGGAATGCTGCTGGCATTGGCGGAGGCCGGCGTCACGGCTGAGCTGATTGTCGGGGCGTCGGTGGGCGCGCTGAATGGCGCGTTCTACGCGGATGACCCGACCCCGGCGGGTACCGCGCGACTGGTCGCGCTGTGGCGCAGCCTGCAACGCCGCGATGTGTTTCCGCTGACGTTGTGGGCCGGGCTCAAGGCGTTGGTATTCAGCCGCGATCATCTGGTGGAGCCCGCCGCACTGCGCGATATCGTGTGCCGCAGCCTGCGCATGCGCCGCATCGAGGAGGCGCCGGTTGCTCTGCACGTGGTGGCGACGGACATCCTGAGCGGCGAAGACGTGCTGCTTTCGCGCGGCGACGTGGCGACCGCGCTCATGGCGAGCACCGCGATCCCGGTCGTGTTTCCGCCGGTGGCGTGGGAAGGGCGCCAGCTGGTCGATGGCGGCGTCAGCAACAACACCCCGATCACCAGTGCGATTGCGCTTGGCGCCGAGCGCATCCTGGTGCTGCCGACCGGCACCAGCTGCGCGCTGACCGAACCGCCGCACAACATGGCGGCGCTCGCGCTGCATGTACTGGGCTTGCAGAACATGCGCCAGCTTGATCGTGACATCGAGCGCCACGCGGCGGCAGCGCGCATCACCGTGGTGCCGCCGTTGTGCCCGCTCGACGTATCCGTTTTCGATTTTTCCCACACCGCGGCATTGATCGAACGAGCGGTAACGCAAACGCGCGCATGGATCGCTTCCGGCGGACTGGCCAGCGCTGGCCCTCTGCATGTGCCGTTGGCACATCGCGACCGGCCATCCGCGGCGGCGGCCGGCCGTTGCGAGCCGGTGAGCTGAGCGTGTTTCCCCTTTTGCTTTCCAACAAGGAGTGCCCTAGATGTTCGGAACGGTTCCCGTGGCGGTGCGCAAGACCAATGCACTGGCCGACACCAGCGTGGCGGAGCGCATCCGCCAGCGTCTCGTTGCCGCCGGCAAGCGTTACTACGCCAACGACAACATTGCCGATTTCATCGAAGACGGCGAGCTTGACGCCCTGCGCGAGGAAGTCGCGGGCAAGATGCAGGCGGTGCTGCAATCGCTGGTGATCGACACCGCCCACGACCACAACACGCGCGAAACGGCGCAGCGGGTGGCCAAGATGTATCTCGACGAAGTGTTCCGCGGCCGCTATCAGTCGGCGCCGACCGCCACCACTTTCCCGAACGTGGCGCACCTGGGCGAGCTGATGGTGGTGGGCCCGATCACCGTGCGCAGCGCCTGCGCGCACCACCTGTGCCCGATCATGGGCAAGGTGTGGGTGGGAGTGTTGCCGAACCCGTCGTCGGAGCTGATCGGCCTGTCGAAATACACGCGCCTGTGCGACTGGGTGATGAGCAGGCCGCAAATCCAGGAAGAGGCCGTGGTGATGCTGGCGGATGAACTCGAACGGCGGGTCAAGCCCGACGGCCTGGCGGTGCTGATGGAGGCCAGCCATTTCTGCGTGCATTGGCGCGGCGTGAAGGACGACGCCTCGTCAATGCGCAACACGGTGATGCGCGGCGCCTTGGTGCACGACGCCGAACTGCGTCGCGAATTCCTGGCGCAGGTCGGCCGGCCGGCAGCGTAAGTATCCATGCGCACTTTACCTTCCCGGACACGGTCGTCATCCAGAGCCAATGACCATGCATGCACGGCGTTGAGCATGGCCGTGGCAACATGCGTGCGCCATGAACAAATCAACAGACACAGCAGACGCCTTGCAGGCCGCGGCCGCGCCGACGCCAGCCAGCGACGAGACGCAGCTTGCGCAGCAGGCGGCGGCGGGCGACGAAACCGCCTTTACCACGATCATGCGGCGCTACAACCGGCGCCTGTTTCGCACCGCGCGCAGCATCCTGCATACCGATGCGGACGCCGAGGATGCCTTGCAGGACGGTTATCTGCAGGCTTGGCGTGCGCTGCCGTCATTTCGCGCAGAAGCCAGCCTTTCGACCTGGATGGTGCGCATCGTGGCCAATGCGGCGCTGGCCCGCTTGCGCAAGGTGCGCGGCACGTCTGTGCCGCTGGACGACGTCATGAACGAGCTTGAAGACCGCTCCGCCGTGACCGACGCCCATGGCAACAGCCCGGAACGCGCCATCGCCGCCGTGCAGCTGCGCGAGCTGCTGGAGTCGCGCATTGACGCCTTGCCGGAAGCGTTTCGCGCGGTGTTCATGCTGCGCGGCGTCGAGGAGATGAGCGTGGAAGAGGTGGCGCGGGCGCTGGATATTCCCGAGGCCACGGTGCGCACGCGCTATTTCCGCGCGCGCAAGCTGATGCGCGAGGCGCTGGGTAGCGTGGTCGACCGCACGCTGCGCGATGCCTTTGCCTTCGACGGCGCGCGGTGCGATCGCATGGTGGTTGGCGTACTGGCCAAAGCCCGGGCGGAAGGTCTGATTGCCGGTGGACATCATCAGGATTGACACCGGGGTCATGTGAAGTGCGATTGACAGCTCCCGACAAAGCGCCCGAGCTGACGCAGACCGACGTGGCCGGCCACGCGGCGAACGTCGGGAGCAATGGGCGCGCACCTTGCTCAGCTTTTTCCGCGATCCGGCGCGTCCGTTCTCGGTGATCGCCGACCACGATTCCGCGCTGTACACGGCCTACGGCGTGCGGCGGTTTTCGTGCTGGGGCAAGCTCAAGGCGAGGCTTACCCGCTTCTGACGTTGATCAGGGGCCTGCGCATCGTCGGGCTGGCCGGCCTCAAAACCTCCCACCTGATGCCGGCTGATTTCCTGATCGATGAGCAAGGTCGGATCGCGGAAACCTGGGATGGCCGCGATGCGGGCGACCGGATCCCGCTGGGACGCGTGGAGTTGTTTGCGGCACGCGGGCTGGTGCGGCGCGTGCACGCCTGGCTGGCTCAGGCGACCGCGGCACGTTGCCGCGGCCTCACGCACCGCCATTTGCCGTTGGTCAAGCGTCGTCGTGGGAGCGTGCCGCATCATTGCGGGGCGTCCCCATGTCGTTTCAAGGCCGCGCCGCAGGACGGACAACCGATCGACGCCATGCACACGGCGGTGGCGGCCTATCCGCATTATTTCACGGCGCCCGGCTGGGGCACGCCGCACACTCATTGACCCGCCATCGACAACCGCTTTCGCGAGGCAATCGGCATGGAGTACATCACTGCGTGGCAATGCATCGGCTGCGGCAAGATCGAGGCGCCGCAGCCGTGTATCGGCGTGTGCCAGGATCGCAAGGTGCAGCTGGTCGGCAAGGCCGACTACGAAGCCGTGCTGGCTGAGCGCGATGCGTTGACGGCGCGCCTGGCACAGGTGCGCAGCAGCCTGCAGCGGTTTGCGCTGGCGAAACCGCATGCAGACCGCTGGCAACAGACCTGGGAAGCCTTGCAGCAGGAATTGCATGGCTTGCTGCAGACGCTGGAAACCGCAGCCGACGCGGCGCCCGTGGTGCCAACGGGCGGCACCGGCGTGGTGTCGCTGATCGCGCATTGACGCCGGCTGGCGGATTCAGGCGCCGGTCGGTGGCGGTATCGGCATCGCATCGTCGCTGGCGACGAGGCGGGCGTGGATGCGTTCCAGGTGTTCGATCAACTCGGTACGCGCGGCGCCGGCATACGGGTTTTCGCGCTGGATCGCCGCAAACAGATGCCCGGCGTCGCCGCGCACTGCCGCCAGCATGTTGGCGAGGCCCAGGAACGAGGGGGGCGCCATCGACAGGTCGTCACCCACGCCCATTTCCACCAGCGCACGGGCGATGAAAAACGCGAGTGCGTGGGTTTTCGCCATCGCGTGATCGTGTTCGGCCGGGTCCTTGTCGATCACGCTGCAGCCGAGTGAAGCAAACAACGCGCGGGTGCGGCTTGCCGTTTCCGGGTGCTGGGCGCTGGCGCAGATCACGGTGCGCCGCGGTTCGTTGCGGGCAATGCTGAGCGGGCCGAACAGGGGATGCGTCCCCACGTGCGGGATGGCCGCGCCGAGGTAGGTGTCCAGCAGCTGGCACGGATGCTGTTTGACGCTGCCCACGTCGATCACCGTGTGCTGCGGCGTCAGCAAGGGACGCAGCTCGCGCAGGGCGGCTTCGAGATGCGGCACCGGCATTGCCAGCACCACCCAGTCGGCGCCGTCCAGGGCCGCAGCCGGCGACCCGCCGGCAAGCGCGGCGGGCACGTCGGCCTGTGCGTCGATTACACGCACGGTGTGGCCGGTTTGGCCGAGCAAGTCGGCAAAGGCACGACCAAAGCGGCCGTAGCCGAACAGGGCAAAAATCATGGAGGGCTCCGCAAACGAGGCAGGTCGACACCGCCATGCGGCAGCGGCCTGCGGAATGGTTGCACCGCAGCGTGCAATGACGCCACTCCGGGCAAGCGCCGTACGGTGTTCAGGACGCGAGCGCGTGCCACGTGCCGCTGGCAATGCTCTGCTTGAGCGCCTGGCTGGCCGGGCCGATGTCGATGTGGTGTTCGACGAGCCAGTCGGGATTGAACAGGGTTTCGGCGTAGCGCTCGCCAGGGTCGCACAAGAGGCTCACGATGCTGCCACGCTGGCCGCTCTTGCGCAGGCCGGCGGCAAGCTGCAGGCACGCCACGAGATTGGTGCCGGAGGAGCCGCCGTAGCGGCGACCCAGCAGAGTCTCAAGCAACCATGCGCCGGCGATGGCGGCGTGGTCGGGCACTTCGATCACGTCGTCCACTACTTCAAAAGTGAAGCCGGGTTCGACCAGCGGGCGGCCGATGCCCTCGATCAGCGTGGGCTGGCGGGCAACGGCATCGTGGCGACGTGTGCGCCAACCTTCGACATAGGCGCTGCCGGTGGGTTCGGCTACGCATAAATGGGTGGCCAGCCGCCGATAGCGCAGATAGCGCCCGATGGTGGTCGAGGTACCCCCGGTGCCGACGCCGCACACGATCCAGGTTGGTACGGGCTGCGGCTCGCGCATCATCTGGGTGATGATGGACTCGGCGATGTTGTTGTTGCCGCGCCAATCGGTGGCCCGCACGGCAAGCCCGAATTGATCGAGGTGGCAGGCGCCTCGGGCAGCGTGTTCGGCGGCGCGCGCGTGCACTTGGCCGGCATCTTCCACCAGGTCGCAGGTGCCGCCCAGCGCCTGCACCGCGTGGATCTTGCGCGGCGCCGTCACCGCTGGCATCACGGCGGTGAAATGCAGTCCGAGCAGGCGCGCAAACCAGGCCTCGGAAATGGCCGTGCTGCCGGAAGAGGCGTCCACCACGGCCTGGCCCTCGTGCAGCCGGCCGTTGCATAGCGCGTACAGGTACAGCGAGCGCGCGAGGCGGTGTTTCAGACTGCCGCTGGGGTGGACGGATTCGTCTTTGAAATAGAAGTCGATGCCGTCAAAGCCGGGAAAGTTGAGCTTGAGCAGGTGCGTGTCGGCCGAGCGCGCGGCCTCTTGCGAGAGTTTTTCCAGCGCGGCGAGTTCCCAGCCGCGTTCCGCAGCCTGCGGTGCGCCGATGATCGGGGTGGCAGTTGACATGGGGTAGCTCCGATGTGGGGCGGCGGCAAGGCGTCGCCTGCAACCGGCGTGAAAGTGGCTCATAGCTTATGCCCATCCACCAGGCTGCCCGCTTGCCACAAGTCAGCCGGGTCGCTGCGCCTCAGTCCGCGGAACCGGCGCAAATTGTCGCAGTGCAGAACGGCCGCCGTTGCCGCATTCACGCGCGACAAACGGCGCGCTGGATTTGATGCGCTTATCCGTGGTGAAGTGACGTCCGCCTTTGACCACTGCATCGACCGCACACGCATGAGCAGCCAGGATGCGACCAGCAATGGGGCGTTTCGCGAACGCTTCTACCGCAGCGTCGCGGAGACTCTCGCGTTGCTGCATGCCACCCCGGATCGCGATCGCCGTCAGGCCATTCATGCGGTCGCCGGCATTCTTGCTGCCACGATGGATTTGCCACTGGTGTGGGTGGGGCGCCGCGAGCCGGGCCGGTATAGTGTTGAGGTACTGGCCGCCGCCGGCCCGGATGCGGCCTACACCGAAGGGCTGCGCTTGAGCGCCGACCCGCAGGAGATTGGCGGCAGTGGTCCGGTCGGCATGGTGTTGCGCGAGGCGCATGCACTCACGATGGCGGTGGACACGCCGGCGTTTGCGCCCTGGCGTGACGCGGCACAACAACACGACTTCGGGGCCATCATCGTGGCGGCAGCGGCCACCCACGACGACGGGCAGCTGGTGCTCAGCGCCTACGCTCGCACGGATGGGCCGCCATTCGGCGCGGACGTGCTCGACTGGGCCCAGCGCCTCGCCGACGAGCTGGCACGGTTCTGGGATCACCAGCAATTGCTTGAACGCAGCCTGCGCCTCAGTCGCTACCGCACGGCGCAACGCGCGATCCAGCAATCGCTGCTGGAGCAGCCTGGCCCCGATGCGGTGTACGCCAAGCTCGCGCATGCGCTGGTCGACATCGCGGGGGCATTGGCGGTTGACGTACTTGTCGCCGTGCCGGGCGCGTCCATGCTGCACCGCGTCGCCCTGGCGGGCGCCATCAGCGATGTGGTGCGCCAGCTGCCGACCCCGCCGTGTCGCGTCGACGACGAGGCCCAAGCGGTGGTGCCGACGTTGGCGTTCATGCAGGCGCGCCCGGTGGTGCGCCGACACCCCGACCGGGTTGGTCATGACGGCCGCACTTTTCACACCTTGCTGCACGATCACGCCGGAGCGGTTGGTTGTTGGCCGTTGTTCGCGCGGCCACGCGACACCGCGGTGGCGCACGCGGTGCCCAGTGGTGTGTTCGTGGTCATGGCCAACGAGGCGGATGCCTTCGACGACGAATTGTGCCGCCTGCTCGATGAAGTGGCCGATGCCACCAGCCTGGCGCTGCATCAGCACGCACAGCGCGCCGCACTCAGCCGTGAGAAGGATCGCCAGACTTACCTGGCGTTGCACGACGACCTCACCGGGCTGCCCAACCGGCGCGCACTGGAACTGCATCTCGAACAGGTCTTGCGGCGGGCCGACGCGCGCGGGCGTCAGGTGGCCGTGGGTTTGCTCGATCTGGATGACCTCAAACCCATCAATGATCGCCACGGGCATGCAGCCGGTGACCGGCTGCTGGTGGAGATGGCACGCCGCTTCCGGCACGGTCTGCGCAACGACGATTACCTCGCGCGCCTGGGCGGCGACGAGTTCGTGCTGGTATTCGAGGATCTGGAAACCGGGCAGGAGGTCGATGGCCTGCTGGAACGCGTCGACGAAGCGCTGCGCCAACCACTGACCATCGACGAGACGACGGTGTCGATGGGGGCCAGCCTCGGGGTGGCGTTGTATGCCTGCGGCAGTGGGCTGACCGGCGAACAGTTGGTGCGCCGGGCGGATCAGGCGATGTATCGGGTGAAAAGCCGCAAACGCCAGCGCTCGCGCTGGTGGGCGCTGGTGGCGGTCGACGGCTCGGCGGACAAATCCGGCGAGCTCACGTTGAGTTCGCCGTATGGCGAGGCGGCAGCGGCAGCGCTGGCCGAATACGCCGAGGAGTGGGCACTGCGTCTGCCGGCACTGGTCGATGGATTCAGCGAACAGTTGCGGGCACACGCGGGGATCGCGGCACTGCTCGCGCTATTGCCGACGTCGGATTTCGCGCAGCTCCGGTCACGCTTGATCCTGCATTTGCGCCTGCTTTTGCGACCAGCGTTGACCGACGCCGTGCATCGCGCCCGCGCCTATCGTGCCGGGGTGCTGTATGCCGCCTGCGGGTTGGAAGAGGTCTGGTTGCTGGAAGTGATCGAGGAGTTGCGGGTGGCGCTTGCCACCACGCTTGGTGGCACCGGCCGCCTCAGCCGGCGCGCGCTGATGGTGGTCCTGCAGCGCCTCGGCATGGAGCGCCAGTGGCAGCTGGAGAGCATGCGCGAGCTGCAGCGCAAACGGGTGGCGGTACTGGCGCAGTTGAACGCGCTGGCATGGTCGGCGGAAAGCTATCTCGCCCTGATCCAGGGCGCGACCGATATTCTCGCGGCGCACGCGGAGGTGGTCGCCTGCTCGGTGGGGCGCCCCGATCGCGATGGCGACCTGACCTACGAGGCAGCGGCGGGCGGGGCGTTCACGCGCTACCTGCGTGCGTTGGCGGCCGGCAGCGTGGCGTCGATCGGCGTGCGCGCGGAGGATCCGGAGGGGCAGGGCCCCAGCGGGCGGGCGTGGCGCACCGGCACCATCGAACGCTGTGGCCATTACGGCAGCGATCCGGTAATGGCTCTGTGGAGCAAGGCAGTATTGGAGCTCGGCGTGATCTCCAGCGTCTCGGTGCCGCTGTGCCCTGCACGCCATCGACCGGCGGTGGTGCTGGCGTTGTTCAGCCCGTATCTGGGCGGCTTTCGCGGCGAAGACCAGCAGGCCTTCATCGAACAGATCCGCACCGTGCTGGAACTCGCCCTGGTACGCCTCGCGCCGCCGCGGCCGGGCTTTGAACTGCTGCCCTTCATCGTGCGTGAACGCTGGCGCGCCAGCATCGCCACCGCAGCGCTGGAGATGTACTACCAACCATTGGTACATCTGGCAGACGGTCGTGCCAGCGAAATCGAGGCGCTCGCGCGCTTGCACGATATCGACGGCACTGTGCTGTCGCCCGGGCGTTTTCTCGCGGCACTGGATGGCGACGATTTGCTGGCGCTGTTTTGCCAGGGGCTGGCGCAGGCCATCGCTTGCCAGCGTCGCCTCGCGGATCAGGGCCATGTGCTCGACGTGGCGGTCAACGTACCAGCGACGGCATTGCACGACGCGCGTTACGTGGACACGGTGTCCGCGGCGATCCACGCCGGTCGCTGTGATCCGGCCACCTTGTTGCTGGAGATCCTCGAATCGCCAACGGAAGGCGGACATCCCGATTGGCCCGACGCCAGCGGCGTGCAAACGCTGCGTGCGCTTGGCGTGCGCCTGGTCGAGGACGACCTCGGCGCCGGTTACAGCTCGCTGATCCGTTTGCGGCAGTGGCCGTTCGACTGCATCAAGGTGGATCAGGCCATCGTTGGCCAGGCCCACACCGATCCGCGCGGCACGCTGCGCTTCGTGCGCCAGTTGATCCGCATCGGCCACGACCTGCGGCTCGAGGTGGTGGTGGAGGGCCTGGAAACTCCCGCCCTGGTTGAAGCCGCGCGCATTCTCGGCGCGGATTTTGGCCAGGGGTACGCGTTGGCGTCACCCATGCCGGTGGGGCAGTTGGCCGATTGGCTGGCGCGCCGCTCCACACCGACGGTGGTCGGCACGCCGCACACCGGCCTTGGCGCCTTGGCGGCGGAGCTGCGTTGGGAGGAGCAATTTCTCGCACTGCCGGAGGAACCGGCATACTGGAAACGGCATGCCGAGGCTGCTTGCGGCCCCGGGGCCTACCTGCACGAGCTGGCTGGCGGCGGCGCGTTGCATACGACGCATGAGGCGATGCACCGCGCAGCTGAGAACGGCCCGGCGGACGCGCGCTATCGCGAAGCGCACGAGGCATTTCTGGCATTGCTGGTGCAACACGTGTTGACGCAAAAGTAGCAAGCGCCGATTGGCTTCGACAGCGTGGCGGGCGTTTGCTGCGCGCGGGGCCGAGCCGCCGAATGCAACTGGTAATGCATCGGAGGCGACGGTGATCAGCGCATGGGACGCCGACGCGCCGGAGCCGGCGCCATGAAAAACGCCCCGATCTCGCGACCGGGGCGTTGCATTCCAGCGGCGGTTTTTTTACTTGACCGTCAGCGTGCCGTGCATCAGCGTCGCGTGGCCGGGGAATGAGCAGAAGTAGACGTAATCCTGGCCCGCCTTGAGCTTGCTGACGTTGACCGTGGTGGTGGCCGACTCGCCGCCGCCGATCAGCTTGGTGGAAGCGATGACCTTGGGGTCGTTGGCTTTTTCGTAGCCCTTGGCGGCACCGGCGGCGGCATCGGCAGCCAGCACGGCCTTTTCGTCGGCCGCGGTCGTCAGCACCCAGTCGTGGCCCATCGAGGCCACCGGCAGCTTGCCGGTGTGCTTCAGTGTGACCTTGAAGGTCTTGCAGGCTTTCGGCACGGTGATCGAGTGGACGTTGAACTGCATCGCATCGTTGGCCTCGACCGTGGTCGCGCAATCGGCGGCCATCAGCGGAGAGGAAGCCAGACCAAGCAGGGCGAGGACAATCAGTTTGCGCATCGGTGTCACTCCTTCGATAGAAGCATCGGATTCAATTTTGGGAGCGTACGGCGATTGCGCCCTGACTTGTATCAGTACCGCCTGCGGCGAATCGCCCCACCTGCAATTTCATGCAGCGACGGGTGCGGAACCTGTCGCAACCTCCTGCACCTGCCGGGCAGGACAAACCAGTGTCCAGGCGATCTCCTCGCCGGCGCGCAGCGGCACGCACTGCGCGCCGCCGAACGGGATCACCGCCGGCACCCGCCACGCCCGGCGTTCAAGCACGACCGTGTCGGTGTTGCGCGGCACACCGTAGAATTCCGCGCCGTGGAAGCTCGCAAAGGCTTCCAGTTGATCGAGCCGATCCATTTCGTCGAACGCCTCGGCATACAGCTCGATGGCGGCATGGGCGGTGTAGATGCCGGCGCAACCGCACGCGCTTTCCTTGGCGCCGCGTGCGTGTGGCGCACTGTCAGTGCCGAGGAAGTAATGCGGGTTGCCGCTGGTGGCCGCCTCGAGCAAGGCGCGCCGATGGGTTTCGCGCTTGAGCACCGGCAGGCAGTAGTGGTGCGGATTGAGGCCACCGGCAAAGATCGCATTGCGGTTCATCAGCAGATGGTGCGCGGTGATGGTGGCGCCGACGTGCGCCGGCTGGGCGTCGATGAACTGCACGGCGGCGCTCGTGGTGATGTGTTCCAGCACCATGCGCAGGCGCGGAAAGCGCTGGCGCAGCGGGATCAGTTCGCGGTCGATGAACGCCGCCTCGCGGTCGAAGATGTCGACCGCGGGATCGGTCACCTCGCCGTGCATCAGGAGCGGCAGGCCGCACTCTTCCATGGCTTCCAGCACGCCGTGCACGTGTTTCAAGTCACGCACACCCGATTGCGAGTTGGTGGTGGCGCCGGCCGGGTAGTACTTCACTGCGTGCACGATGCCGCTGGCCTTGGCCTTGGCGATTTCCGCCGGGTCGGTGGCCTCGGTGAGGTAGAGCGTCATCAGCGGCTGGAACGTGCTGCCGGCGGGCAAGGCGGCCAGCACGCGCTCGCGGTAGGCCTGTGCCCGGGCCACCGTGGTGACCGGCGGCTTGAGGTTCGGCATGACGATGGCGCGGGCGAAGCGCTGCGCACTGTCGGCCACCACCGAAGCCAGCGCCGGGCCGTCGCGCAGATGCAGGTGCCAGTCGTCCGGGCGGATGATCTCGAGACGCGTGATGGGCATGGCACGGTTCCTTGACGCGGGAAGGTCATGGTATCGGATGATCCTGTGCATCGCCTCGGTGCTGGCGCTGGCGCGGCAACGTGAGGAAGATGGGGTACGGTTTCCGGCATGGGGTGCGGCATGCGAACAAGTGCGTGGTTGGCGCTGGCGGTACTGTGGGGTTGCGGTGTGGCGGCAGTGGCAGCGGAGGCACCGCCCGAGGTGACGGTGGCGACGGGTGCCCTGGCGGGCACCCACGAGGCGCCGCTCGGGCTCGACGAGTTCAAGGGCATCCCGTACGCGGCGCCGCCGGTCGGCGCGCTGCGCTGGAAGCCGCCGCAGCCGGCGGCCGCGTGGCACGGGGTGCGCGAAGCACAGCGGTTCGGCGCTCGTTGCATGCAGCGTCCGCTGTACAGCGACATGGTGTTTCGCGCCAGCGGCATGAGCGAGGATTGCCTGTATCTCAATGTGTGGACGCCGGCCGCGCGCCACACGCACAAGCTGCCGGTGCTGGTGTATTTCTACGGCGGCAGTTTCCTCGCCGGCGACGGCTCGGAGCCGCGCTACGATGGCGCGAGCCTCGCGCAGCGTGGCATCGTCACGGTGACGGTGAATTACCGGCTCGATGTATTCGGCTTTCTGGCCTTGCCGGCGCTGGTTGCCGAGTCGCCACAGCACGCGGCCGGCAACTACGGTCTGCTCGACCAGGTGGCCGCACTGCGCTGGGTCCGGCGCAACATCGCGGCGTTCGGCGGTGACCCGGGCCGGGTCACGATCGGCGGTGAATCCGCCGGTTCCATGGCCGTCTCCGCACTGATGGCTTCGCCGTTGTCGAAGGCGTTGATGCACGGCGCGATCGGCGAAAGCGGCGCCGTGCTCGGCAACCTCAAACCGCCGACACTGGCGCTGGGCGAGCGGCAGGGCGAGGCCTATTTGAAGCGGTTGGGTGTCAACTCGCTGGCGGCGTTGCGCAAGCTCGATGCCAAGACGCTGTTGGCTGCCGTCGGCGCACCGGGCGAACCGGATTTTGGCCCCGTGATCGACGGCGATTTCCTGCCGCGCTCGCCAGAAGCGATCTACGCGGCGGGTGAGCAGGCGCACATTCCGTTGCTGGTCGGCTCCAATTCCATGGAAGGCAGCGACGCCGACCTGCTCGGCAAGGCGTCGCCCACGCCGGCCAACTATCGCGCCGCGGTGGAAAAGCGGTTCGGCGCCCACGCCGCCGAAGCCTTGCGGCTGTATCCCGGCACCACCGACGCCGAGGCCGTGGCTTCCGGCACGGCATTGGCGAGCGACCAGTTCATCGCGTTCGCCACCTGGCGCTGGATGGACCAGCAATATCGCAGCGGCGTGCCGGTGTACTACTACCGGTTCGACCGCGCGCGCCCCGCGCGCCGCGATGGCACGGCACCTGCGCAGGCCGGCGCCGTGCACAGCGCCGAAATCGAGTACGCCTTGGGCAACCTCGACAGCAACCACGTCTACGCGTGGGCGGACGCCGATCATCGGGTGTCGCGCATCATGTCCGGTTACTTTGCGCAGTTCATCAAGACCGGCAGCCCGAACGGTGCCGGCCTGCCGCACTGGCCCGCCGTGACGGCCAAGGACGGCGGACTCACGCGGCAATGGATCGGCGTGGATACGCACAGCGTGGTCGACCGCAACGCACCGCGCTACGAATTCCTCGAACGGGTGGAGCCCGACGCGCATTTGTAGGTTGGACTTCAATCCGACATGCCTTTTGCGGGATACGGTCGTGTCGAAGTCCGACCTACGGAAACTCCCACGTGGGTCGGGATTCATCCCGAAAGGCTTTTAGCGACAGTGCGGTGGGCCTGAAATTGGCCCCAGAGCAGTTTGTGGCTGCGGTCGAACGCACATCCACGTGGCCCCCGAATCCCGAATCAGGCGTCACCGCCTGACCGCCAGCACCCCATCCAGCGCCAACTCGGCACGAAAGCCCGCCGTTTCCAGGCGGCGGGCCACTTCGCGCGGCACATCGCGGCGCGAGGTCAGCTTGTTCGGGCTGCCGGTGTAGTGGAACAGCCGCGCACCGTGGCGCAACACGCGCGCCAGTTCGGTGTAGAACGCCGCCGAATACAGCTCGCCGGCAATCCCGAAACGCGGCGGGTCGTGCAGCGCGGCATCGAATGCCGCATCGGGCAGCTGCGCGATGGCAGCGGCGATATCCGCGTGGGTGAGCGTGAGACGGCCACCGCTGTCGTCGGGGTCGGGCGACCACGGATCGAGCGTGCGCAGCCACAAGACGTCGCCGTTTTTCTCGAACGACTGCACCTGCGCCGCGCCCGCGGCAAGACAGCATGCCGCGAAGTAGCCGAGCCCACCGCAGGTATCCAGCACGCGTTTGCCTTGCGGCGCCACCAGGGTCACCTTGGCGCGAGCATCGTCCAGCGGTGAGGTCTTGGCCGTCGGCAGCATCTTGATGCCGTCGATTTCGAAGGTCGGCACGCCCCACACGGTGGGCACCAGCTTGATGAGCGCGCCGGAGAAACGCGCAATCGGTGCAAACGCGTCGCCATCCCAGTAATGGATGCTGCGCTCCTTGATCGCGGGCGGGTATGGATACTGCGTGCCGCGCCATGACCAGTCGTCGGTCGCCAGCACCGCGCTGTCCGTGCTGTGTCCAAGGTCGAGCGAGCCCGACCACGTGGTGGCGCCGGCACTGCGGGCTGCGTGCAGTGCCGTGGCGGTTTGCTGCGTCAGCAGCGGCCCGGTGTAGTGCGCCACGAAGATGCTCCGGATGAGGGAAAGGTGGAGTTTACGGGGTCGCGCTTTGCGGTTTCCTCACTTGCCGCGTCGCATAGTCCCTTCTCCGCGGCGTATGCCGCGCATGGCGGGGAGTACATCATGAGCAAGCACTGGATGGTTGGCTTGGGGTTGGCGGCGTGTGTGTTGGCGTTGCCGGGGGCGGCCATGGCGGCGGATGTGGGGGCGGCAACGAAACAGGCGGCCACTGCGAGTGCACATGCGGGCATGGCGCTGGGGGCAGCCAACCTCGCCACCGCCGAGGCGCATTTGCAGCACGTGGTGAATTGCCTCGTTGGCACTGCAGGTACCGGTTTCGACGCGAAGGCAGCCAACCCGTGCAAAGGCATGGGGCAGGGTGCGATCCCCGATGCCAAGGGCGATGCCGCCTTGACCACACGGCTTGAGGCCGCGCTCGCCGACGCCAACGCCGGGCTCAAGGCCACGACGCTGGAAGCGGCACACGCGGCGGCCAAGAAAACGATGGACGCACTGCAAGCGAAATGAGCCGCGCGTGGCGTGACGGCGCTCGTACTTGTCTTGACCGGCCGTGGCACCGCCGCCGCAAACATGTGTACACCATGGCCACCCTGCGCCGCACGGGCGGCGACCGCACCCGAGGAAACATGCCGCGATGAATACGATCAAGGTTGCCGTGCTGGTGGGCAGTTTGCGCAAGGGTTCGTTCAACCGCCGTCTTGCGCACGCGGTTGAAAGCCTGATGCCGCCAGATTTCCAGTTCGAGTATGTGCCGCTGGGCAACGTACCGCTCTACAACCAGGACTTCGACGGCAATTACCCGGCGGCCGCAACCACCCTGAAGCAAACCATCGAGGCGGCGGATGCGGTGTTGTTCGTCACTCCCGAATACAACCGCGGCGTGCCCGGCGTACTGAAGAACGCGCTCGACGTGGCCTCGCGGCCGTGGGGCACCAACTCCTTCGGCGGCAAGCCGGGCGCGGTGATCGGCGCATCGATCGGCGCCACCGGCAGCGCACTTGCCCAGCAGCATCTGCGCAATTCACTGGTGTTTCTCGACCTTGCGGTGATGGCGCAGCCCGAGGTGTTCGTGCAGTTCAAGGATGACGACCCGGTCGACGCCGATGGTCACATCACCAATGAAGGCACGAAGAAATTCCTGCAAGGGTTTGCTGACCACTATGCGGCGTGGGTGCATCACCACCTGAAAAAGTGAGCGCGTGCGGCGCAGTGCCGATTACGGCTCCGCGCCGCAGAGTTTTTGCAGCAGTTGTTGTTGCACGTCGTAGACACGCTCACCAGTGGCTGGCCGCAGCGTCGTGTAACTGCCGTCGGCATGCAGTTCGGAGGCGCCGCTGGTGTCGGCCAGATAGTGTTCGAGCGCCCCCAGGATGCGCTGCTGCAGTTTGCGGCCGGTGATGGGAAACGCGCATTCCACGCGTTTGTCGAGGTTGCGCTCCATCAGGTCGGCACTGGAGAGATACAGCACCGGCTCGCCGGCATTGGCAAACCAGTACGCGCGGCTGTGTTCGAGAAACCGACCGATCACCGAGCGCACGCGGATGTGCTCGGAAACACCCGGTACCCCGGGGCGCAGGCAGCACATGCCGCGCACGATGAGGTCGATGCGCACACCGGCGATGCTGGCTGCGTAGAGCGCGCGGATCATCGTGGGGTCGGTCAGCGCATTGACCTTGATGATGATGCGTGCCGGCTTGCCAGCCGCTGCGTGCGCGGCCTCGCCAGCAATCAGGCCGAGCAGGCCCGCTTTCAGCGTAAACGGCGCCTGCAGCAGTTTTTTCATGCGCAGCGCCTTGCCCATGCCGGTGAGCTGGCTGAACAGCTTGTGCACGTCCTCGCACAACGCCGGATCGGAGGTAAGCAGGCTGTAGTCGGTATACACGCGCGCATTCGCCGCGTGGTAGTTGCCGGTGCCCAAGTGCGCGTAACGCACCAACTCGTCGCCTTCACGACGCTGGATCAGGATCAGCTTCGCGTGCGTCTTGATGCCCACCACGCCATAGATGACGGTCGCACCGGCCTGCTGCAGGCGCGCGGCCAGACCCAGGTTCGACTCTTCGTCAAAGCGTGCCCGCAGCTCGACCACCGCCGTGACTTCCTTGCCGGCGCGTGCGGCATCGACCAGGGCATCGACGACCTCCGAATGGGTGCCGGTGCGGTACAGCGTCTGCTTGATCGACAGCACTTGCGGATCGCGTGCCGCCTGACGCAACAGATCTACCACTGGCGCGAACGACTCGTAGGGGTGAAGCAGCAGCACATCCTGTTTGGCAATGGCGGCAAACAGCGTCTCCGCCTGCCGCAGCGCCTTCGGCAACGCCGGTACGAACGGTGGATATTGCAGTGCCGGGTAACTGACCTTGCTGGCGATGCGAAACAGCCGCGCCAGGTTGACCGGCCCGTTCACCTCATACAGCTCGCTGGCCGTCAGGCCGAACTGTTTCAACAGGTGGGCACTGAGCTCTTTCGGGCAATTGTCGGCCACTTCCAGCCGCACCGCGTCGCCAAAGCGGCGCGCATAAAGCTCGCCGCGCAGCGTCATCGCCAGGTCTTCGATGTCCTCCGGGTCGATCGCGAGATCGGCGTTGCGCGTCAGCCGGAACTGGTAGCTGCCAAGCACCGTCATGCCGGGGAACAGTTCGGCCGCGTGCGCGTGGATGATCGACGACAGCAGCACGTAGACGTCGCCGCTCTCCACCACCTCGTCCGGCATGCGGATCAACCGCGGCAACACGCGCGGCGCCGGCACCACGGCCAGCCCCGAGTCGCGGCCGAACGCATCCACGCCATCCAGCCGCACGATGAAGTTGAGGCTCTTGTTGACCAGCAGCGGAAACGGGTGGGTCGGGTCGAGGCCGATCGGGGTCACCAGTGGCGCGACCTGGGTACGAAAGTAATGGCGCACCCACAGCTTCTGTTTGTGCGTCCACTCGTCGCGCCGGGCGATGCGGATATTGTGCGCGGCCAGTGCGGGCAAGATGCGCGCATTGAGGATTGCGTACTGACGTTCCACCTCACGATGGGTGATGGTGGAAATCTCGGCCAGTACCTGTGCCGGTGGCACGCCGTCGGCGCCGATCAGTTCGTGATCGAGCGCGATCTGGCTCTTGAGCCCCGCCACGCGGATCTCGAAGAACTCGTCGAGGTTGCGCGAAAAGATCAGCAGAAACTTCAGCCGCTCCTGCAACGGCGTGCGCTTGTCCAGCGCCTGATCGAGTACGCGGACGTTGAATGCCAGCTGCGACAGTTCGCGGTTGATGTACAGCCGACGCGCATGCAGGTCGGGGCCATCCGCCGGCGTGGTGGGGGTAAGCGTGGGTGAAGTCATCGTGACGCGACCAGCAGACATGGCAGGCGTGGATGGTAGCTCGCCGACGGCTCAGACGATGACCGGCTCCGGCTCCAGCCGCACGCCGAATGCGGCTTCGACGGTGGCCATGACATGCTGCGCGAAGGCCCACAATTCCGGGCCGGTGGCGTAGCCATGATTGACCACCACCAGCGCGTGGCGATTGGAAATGCCGACGTCGCCCTGGCGACTGCCTTTGAGCCCGCAGCGGTCGATCATCCACGCGGCGGAAAGTTTCACCTGGCCGTTCGGCTGCGGCCATGCCGGCAGCTCGGGGTGGGTGGCTTTGAGCGCAGCGGCGCGTTCGGCGTCGACGATCGGGTTCTTGAAGAAGCTGCCGGCGTTGCCGATTACCGCGGGGTCGGGCAGCTTGCGGCCGCGCATGCGCACCACCGCTTCGGCCACGTGGTACGGCGCCGGGGTATCGACGCCGAGCCGCGCAAGCTCTTCGTGCATGCCGGCATAGTCCAGCCGCAGGGGGCGGTGGCGGGGCAGGGCGAAGCGCACCGCGGTGACAATGTAGCGCCCCGGCTCACGCTTGAAGCGCGACTGCCGGTAGCCGAACGCGCACTCGGCGTTGCCGATGACGGCGATGCGGTGTTCGTGCACGTCCCAGGCTTCGACGCTTTCGACGAACTCGGCGACTTCGGTGCCGTAGGCACCGATGTTCTGTACCGGTGCAGCGCCGACGGTACCGGGAATGGCGATCAGGTTTTCCAGTCCGGCAAAGCCCTGTCCAAGCGACCAGCGTACGAAGTCGTCCCAACGCTCGCCGGCGGCGACCGCGATGCGGGTGACATCGCCTTCCTCTTCCACTTGCACGCCGTGCGTGAGCATGGCCAGTACGGTGCCGGGAAAATCCCGCGTCAACAGCAGGTTGCTGCCTTCGCCCAGCACCAGCAGAGGCTGCGCCCGCACGGCGGGGAAAGCCAGCAGCTCGGGCAGTTTGCTGGCGTCGTGCAGTTCGGCCAGCAGGTGAGCGCGAGCCTGCACGTGCAGGGTGTTGCGGGTGGCGAGCGGAGCGTTTTCGGTGAGCGCGTAGCCGCCCATCGGTACGGGTTCAAGCGGCACGGCGGGTTCCTTCGAGGTTGCGGATCGCGTCGACGCACTCGGCGACCAGGCGCGGCCCGCGGTAGATGAGGCCGGAGTAGAGCTGCACGAGGTTGGCGCCGGCATTGATTTTTTCCGCCGCATCGGCGCCAGCCAGAATGCCCCCGACGCCGATGATCGGCATCTGCGGGCCAAGCCGCGCGCGCATGCCGCGCAGCACGTCGGTGGCCAGCGCGAACAAGGGGCGGCCGGAGAGTCCGCCGGTTTCATGGCCCAGCGGGTGGTTGGCCACCAGCGTGTGGTCCACCGTGGTGTTGGTGCAGATCACGCCGTCGATGCCGGTGGCTTGCAGCACCTGGGCGATGCCGTCGAGCTCGGCGTCGCCCAGATCGGGCGCGATCTTGAGCAGCATCGGCTTGCGCGCGCCAGCCTGGGAGCCAAGCCGCTCCTGGGTCTCACGCAGGGTACCGATCAGGCGGTGCAGGGCGTCTTCATGTTGCAGGTCGCGCAGGCCCTTGGTGTTGGGCGAAGAAATATTCACCGTGATGTAGCTGGCGCGCGCGTAGACGTGCTCAAGGCAGGTGAGGTAGTCGTCCACCGCACGCTCGTTCGGCGTGTCCTTGTTTTTGCCGATGTTGATGCCGAGCACGCCGTCGTAGCGGGCACGCCCGACGTTGCGCATGAACGCGTCGACGCCAGCGTTGTTGAAGCCCATGCGGTTGATGATGGCGGCGTGCTGTGGCAAGCGAAACAACCGCGGCCGCGGGTTGCCCGGTTGTGCGCGCGGCGTCACCGTACCCACTTCGATGAAGCCGAAGCCGAGTGCGCCGAGCGCATCCAGATGTTCGGCGTTCTTGTCCAGCCCGGCAGCCAGGCCGACCGGATTGGGGAAGTGGACACCGAACGCGGTGGTCGGTGCGGCGGCGACGGGGGGCACGAACCACGCCAGCAAATGCAGTCGATGTGCCAAGTCGAGCGCGCGCAAGGTGCTGCCGTGCGCAGCCTCGGCATCGAGTGCGAACAGCAGTGGGCGCAGCGATGGGTAGGCGTCGATCACCGTGGCGCTTCCGCAGGTGCGGACTGCCGCGGCCTTGCCGGCCGATGACCGGGCGATGCACCGTGGCTCAGTGCCATGGCAGGAAGTGCGCGCTGAAACCGAGGCCAAGCAGGACAAACGCGACCAGCAGGAAAAGGCCGATGGCCGTGAGTACCAGCTGCAGGTAGCCGAGCACCAGCCCGGCTACCGCCAGCCCGCCGCCGTCGATGCTGCCCGGCGGCGCATGGCGTATTTCACCGCGCGCCAGGTGCCCGCACACCACGGCGGCAACGGCACCGACGAACGGCAGCATGCACCATGCCAGCACGCCGAGCACGAGGCTGGCGATGGCGAGACCACTGGTGGTGCGGGCAAGCGGCAACGGTTGGTTCATGGCAATCCCTGCGAAGGGCCTGGTTACAAGTCGAACTTGATGCCCTGCGCCAGCGGCAAGGCATTCGAGTAGTTGATCGTGTTGGTTTGCCGGCGCATGTAAGCCTGCCACGCCGTCGAGCCGGATTCGCGGCCGCCGCCGGTGTCCTTCTCGCCGCCGAACGCACCGCCGATCTCGGCGCCCGAGGTGCCGATGTTGACGTTGGCGATGCCGCAGTCGCTGCCACCGGTGGCGAGGTACTGCTCGGCAGCCTTGAGATCCTGGGTGAAGATGGCTGCGGACAAGCCTTGTGGCACGCCGTTCTGCATGGCGATGGCTTCGTCCAGCGTCTTGAACGGCATCACGTAGAGGATCGGCGCGAAAGTTTCGGTCTGCACCACCTCGTCGGAGTTTTTCACCCCGCGCACGATCGTCGGCAGCACGAAAAAGCCCTTGCGGTCGGTGAGCGCCTTGCCACCGGTGACGACGACACCACCGAGCTTTTTCACCGCATCCACGGCACCGAGATACGCCTCGACCGCGGCGGCACTGTTCAACGGGCCCATCAGCGTCTTCGCGTCGGTCGGATCGCCGATCTTGGTTTCGATCTGCTTGTACGCGGCGGTGAGTTTCTGCACCACGTCCTCGATGATCGACTCGTGCACGATCAGCCGTCGCGTGGTCGTGCAGCGCTGGCCGGCGGTGCCGACTGCACCGAACACGATCGCCGGAATGGCGAGTTTCAAGTCGGCACTGCGGTCAAGGATGATGGCGTTGTTGCCGCCCATCTCCAGCAGCGAGCGCCCGAGCCGGCGCGCAACCCGCTCGCCGATGTGGCGGCCGACCTTGGTCGAACCGGTGAAGCTCACCAGTGCGATGCGCTTGTCGTCGACGAACGCCTGCGACAGTTCGGTGCCGGCATCGTTGAAGAGGAAGAAGATGTCCGGGAAGCCGCCGGCCTTCAGCGCGTCGTTGCAGATGCGGATTGCCGCGATCGCGGACAGCGGGGTCTTCGGCGACGGCTTCCAGATGCACACGTCACCGCACACCGCGGCGATGAACGCGTTCCACGACCACACCGCCACCGGAAAATTGAACGCGCTGATGATGCCGACCAGGCCGAGCGGGTGCCACTGCTCGTACATGCGGTGCCCCGGCCGCTCGGAATGCATAGTGTTGCCATAAAGCATGCGACTCTGGCCGACGGCAAAATCGGCGATGTCGATCATCTCCTGCACTTCGCCGTCGCCTTCCGGCTTGATCTTGCCCATCTCCAGCGCCACCAGCGAGCCCAGTGCATCCTTGTGCTGGCGCAGCGCATCGGCGCACAGGCGGATGGCTTGCCCGCGCTGCGGCGCCGGCGTGGCGTGCCACACCGCAAACGCCGCCTGCGCGTGATCCATCAGCTTGGCGTAATCGGCGCTGCTCGACGCATGCACGCTGGCGATGACCTCGCCAGTGGCCGGGTTTACCGGCGAAAGCGTGCCAGCATCGGTGGTGGTCGACCACTCGCCGTTGCCGAAATACGTGCCCGGATTGCTGCTGCCAAGACCGAGTGCACTGAGGATGTTCTGGGACATGCTTGACTCCGCGAAAACGTGAAACCCCGAAACAGTCATTCTATCAGTTGCCCCGCCGCGCCCGGTTCGCGCAGTGCGGCATTCCATGCCAAAATTCGCGGCTTGCCCCTGTAGCTCAGCTGGATAGAGCGTCCCCCTCCTAAGGGGAAGGTCGCGCGTTCAAATCGCGCCGGGGGCACCATTCGTGCGCGACGTCGTTGCAGCTCCCCCATACCGCGGGCAGCGGTTCGCCACAGTTGCCTTGCACCCCGTGCATCAACCCGCCACGGCGGCGCCTTGGCGAAGTTGGCCGCGGCGTCCAGCGCCGTTTGTCGTCCACGACAGTCGAGTACGCGATGGGGGCAACGTCCGTGCGCCGCGCAAACGCCAGCGGCACCGGCAGGCATCACGGTGATAGGGCTGATCAGGCCATCGACATCACGGTTCCACAAGGATCAGTTGGCGATCATCGTGGCTATGCATGCCCGGTGCCAACGCAGCGTGGACATCGTGGCGGACTACACTGGCCTCATGGTGCTTGTCGTCTCTCCAAAAATTCCCGTCAACGACCCGAAGCCGGTGCCGCCGGCAGAGCCGGATCCGGCCGATTGCTGCGGCGAAGGTTGCGTGCCATGCGTGTACGACCGGTATGACGAGGAGCGCGAGCGCTACAAGGCTGATCTGGCTGCGTGGCAGGCGCGCCATCCCGGCGAATAGTTGTCGCCAGTCAGGCGGTCATGCGCATGACGCGATGTAGGCTTGAGATGTGCGGCATGCCATGACGGTGGCCGCCAACCGGTTTCGGCAACCCCGCATGGCGCGCGCGTACTGCGGTCGTTGCGCAGCCTTCGCTGCGGGGTTGCCGAACCCATCAGACCAGGTGTGGTGGCTGTGATGATTCCGTATTCCGTGCTCGACTTGGCGCCGATCACCGTCGGCAGCGATGCCGGCGAAGCGTTTCGCCATTCCTGCAACCTTGCGCAACTGGCCGAGCAGCTTGGCTACACGCGTTACTGGCTGGCTGAGCACCACAACATGCCGGGCATTGCCAGTGCCGCCACCGCGGTACTGATTGGCGCGGTGGCGGCGGCGACCACGCGCATTCGCGTCGGGGCTGGCGGCATCATGTTGCCCAACCACTCGCCACTGCAGGTGGCCGAGGCGTTCGGCACCTTGGCGGCGCTGCATCCGGGGCGCATCGACCTTGGGCTTGGCCGCGCACCGGGCACGGATCAGGCGACGGCGCGTGCGCTGCGCCGTTATTTCGCCAGTGCCGACGCGTTTCCGCAGGACGTGGCGGAGCTGCTCGAATTCCTCGCGCCGGCCTCGCCGGGGCAGGCGGTGCGCGCGGTGCCGGGCGCTGGCAGCGAGTTGCCGGTGTGGATCCTCGGGTCGAGCCTGTTTGGCGCGCGGCTGGCCGCACAGCTCGGCTTGCCCTACGCGTTTGCCTCGCACTTCGCGCCGGATGCAATGGACGAGGCGCTGGCCGTGTACCGTCGCGATTTCCACCCTTCCGAACGGCTGGGCAAGCCCTACGCCATGCTTGGCGTCAACGTGGTGGTCGCCGACAGCGACGCCGAGGCGCGGCGGTTGTTCACCACCCAGCAGCAAAGTTTCGTCACCCTGCGGCGCGGACGGCCGGGCCTGATTCCGCCGCCGATCGACGACATCGAAACGTTCTGGACGCCGGGCGAAAAGGCGATGGTGGAACGCGCATTGGGCTGCGCAGTCGTCGGTGGGCCGGCCACCGTGCGCGAAGGTCTTGCAAATTTCATCGCGCGCCACCAGCCGGACGAGCTGATGCTCACCGCCAACATTTTCGATCACGCCGCGCGCCGGCATTCGTTCGAGCTGGCGTGGGCTGCGCGTGACTGACCTGCGCGCGGGCGCCGTCGTCGCGAGCACCGTGCATTTGCCGCCCGGAACTTGGACGACGGTGCTGGACGCCCTGGTGGCGCGGTTCCCCGCGATCGACCGCGCCACCTGGATCGACCGCATCGCACGTGGCCGGGTGCTGGATGCGGCGGGGCAGGCGATTCCCATGGATGCCCCGTATCGGGCGGGCGCCTGCATCCGGTACTTCCGTGAGGTGCCGCACGAGGCGCCGATCCCGTTTGCCGAAACCGTGTTGCATGTCGATGCGCAGCTGGTGGTCGCCGACAAGCCACCGTTCCTGCCGGTGGCGCCGACCGGACGCTGGGTGGAGGAAACCTTGCTGCGACGCCTGCAGCGCACGCTGGGCAATCCCGACCTGGCACCGCTGCATCGCATTGATCGCGCCACCAGCGGGCTGGTGCTGTTTTCCGCCAACCCGGCAACCCGCAACGCTTATCAAACACTGTTTCGCGAACGCCGCATCGCCAAGCGCTACGAGGCGCTGGCGCCGGCGATGCCGCGGCTCGCGTTTCCGCATGAGCGCTGCTCGCGCATCGAGCGCGGCGAGCCATTTTTTCGCATGCGTGAAGTGGCGGGCGAACCCAACGCCATCACCCGCATCGAGGTGCTCGACCGTGGCGGCGCCACGTGGCGCTACGCGCTGCATCCGCTGACCGGGCGCAAGCACCAGCTGCGGGTGCACCTGGCCGCACTCGGCGCCCCGATTTGCGGCGATGCGTGGTACCCGGTCTTGACCGCGGAAGCGCCGGACGACGGTGCGCACCGCTTGCGCCTCTTGGCGCAGGCGCTGGATTTTGTCGATCCGCTCGACGGCGCGCGACGCCACTTTGAAAGCCGGCAGGTGCTGCCGGCGTGGTAAGTCGCGCCGCGGTGCAGTAACGGTCGGCGGGCATTCCACGTTATCGTCGCCGCCTTGTTTCCGCCGCAGGGGGTAGTTGCCCGTGAGTGCCCAGATGTTGTCCGCCGACTCGTCACGGCTCGAATTGACCTTGCGCGGCCTGGTGATCGGCATCCTGATCACCGTCGTGTTCACCGCCGCCAATGTGTTCTTCGGGCTCAAGGCCGGGCTCACGTTTGCCACTTCGATCCCGGCCGCCGTGATTTCGATGGCGATCCTGCGGGCACTGAAAAACTCGACGATGCAGGAGAACAACATCGTGCAAACCGTGGCCTCGGCCGCGGGCACGCTGTCTTCCATCATTTTCGTGCTGCCCGGCCTCATCATCGTCGGCTATTGGAGCGGTTTCCCGTTCTGGATGAGTTTTGGCATCTGCGCCACCGGCGGCATCCTGGGCGTGATGTACACCATCCCGCTGCGGCGTGCGCTGGTGACCGACTCCGACCTGCCGTATCCGGAAGGCGTGGCCTGTGCCGAGGTGCTCAAGGTCGGCTCCAGCCACGGCAAGGAGGCGGCCGAATCGGTGGAATCCGGCGGCGCGGGGCTCAAGGCGGTGGTCGTGGGCGCGGTGGTTTCCGCGGTGTTCTACGTGGTGGTGCAGACCAAGCTGTTTGCCGACATGGTGTCGGGTTATTTTCGCGTGGGCGACAAGGGGGCGGCGACCGGTTTCGATTTCAGCCTGTCGTTTGCGCTGTTCGCGGTGGGCCACCTCGTCGGGCTGTGGGTCGGCATGGCGATGCTGGTCGGCGCGGTGATTGGTTGGGGCTGGGCGGTGCCGCATTTCCTGCTGTTGCACCCGGAAAGCGGCGCGACCATGGATGCCGCGCAGGCGACGTGGAGCCATTACGTGCGCTTTGTCGGCGCCGGCACTATTGGCGTGGCGGCGATCTGGACGCTGGCCAAGCTGGTCAAGCCGGTGATTGGCGGGCTGGCTGGCGCCATGGCTGCCTCCAAGGTGCGCAAGGCGGGCAAGCTCGATACCTTGCCGCGTACCGAGCGCGACATGCCGATCGGCATGGTCGGTCTCATCACGCTGCTGTGCCTGATCCCGGTCGGCTGGCTGCTCGGCCACTTTGCCAACATAAGCCACCTTGGCTCGCAGCTGACGCTGCTGGTGGTGGGCGGCGTGCTGTTCGTGGTGATCCTGAGCTTTCTCGTTTCCGCCGTGTGCGGCTACATGGCGGGCTTGATCGGATCGAGCAACAGCCCGCTGTCCGGCGTCGGCATTCTCGTCGTCATCATTGCGGCATTGCTGCTGGTGGTGGGGGTCAAGCCGCTGCTGCCGGCGGAATCGGGCAAGGCGCTGGTGGCGTTTGCGCTGTTCATCACTTCGATCGTGTTTGCGGTGGCGTCCATCGCCAACAACAACCTGCAGGATCTCAAGACCGGGCAACTGGTGGACGCCACGCCGTCGCTGCAGCAGTGGGCGCTGGTGATCGGCGTGATTGCCGGTGCGCTGGTGATTCCGCCGGTGATGGATCTCCTGAACCAGGCCTACGGTTTCCTGGGTGCACCGGGCGTCGACCCGTCGCGTGCGCTGCCGGCGCCGCAGGCCGGGCTGATCTCCGCGCTGGCGCAAGGCGTCATCACCGGCGACATCGACTGGAGCCTGATCATCATCGGCGGCGTGATCGGCGTGATCATCATCGTGGTCGACGAGATCCTGGCAAAAAAGGCGACATCGGTACGCCTGCCGCCGCTGGCCGTGGGCCTGGGCATTTACCTGCCCACCTCGACCACGTTGATGGTGGTAGTGGGCGCGCTGGTGGGCGCCTGGTTCGACCGGCGTGCCGAGCGCGGCCCCAACGCGGAGCCAACCAAGCAGCTTGGCGTGCTGTTGGCCTCCGGCCTGATCGTGGGCGAGAGCCTGCTGGGCGTGGTGGTGGCGGCGCTGGTGGCGTTTTCCGAGCAGCTCGGTTTTGCCAACCACGATGCGCCGCTGGCGCTGGTCGGCAAGGGCTTCCACGAGGCAGCCATCTGGATCGGTGGCACGGTGTTCGCCGCCATCGTGTTTTTGATGTACCGCTGGATCGCGCGGATGGGGCAGGGCACGACGACACACTGAATGTGCGGCGGGCGGCAGCCATGCCCAACGTCAGCAAGGGATGCCAGTGCCGTAAACTGATGCTCTCCGAGGGGATGCGAGCACTGCGTGGAGCAAGACAAACCTGAAGTTGCACCGCCGGTGGTAGCGGTACTCGCCGCCCCCAGCCCGCGCGTCGTGTGGTTGCGCCGCATCATCGGCCCACTGCTGTCGGTCGGCATGCTGTGTCTGGCGCTGTGGGCGCTGCACCTGCTCGCGCGCGACGTCAGCTACCACGAGATTCGCGAGTACCTGCAGCACGTGTCGCGCCCGCGTCTGCTGCTCGCGATCGGGCTGACCACGCTGGGCTTCGGTGTGATGTCGCTGTACGACCGTTTTGGCCTGGCCACCATCGGCAAGACGCTGCCGTGGCGACGGGTAACGCTGATCTCGTTCATCAGCTACGCATTCAGCAACGCGATCGGCATGTCGTTCCTGGTGTCGGGTTCGATCCGCTACCGCTTTTATGTGCAGAACGGTTTGTCCACCGGCGAGATCGCCAGGCTGGTGCTGTATTGCACCGTGGCGTTCTGGCTGGGCCTGCTGGCGCTGACCGGCACGACCCTGCTGGTCGTGCCGCTGCCGTCCGGTTTGCCGATGAGTTCCTGGCGGATTGCGTTGGCATCCCTTTTGGTGGCGATTCCGCTGGCATGGCTGGCTGCCGGCTTCATCCGCAAGCCGTTCAAGCTGTGGCGCTGGCAGGTGCATATTCCGGCTCCGGGCACCACGCTGCGCCAGATCGTGGTCGGTGCGGCCGATTGGTGGCTGGCGGCGGCGGTGATGTACGTCTTGATGCCGGATCGCCTGGATGCCGGCTTCGGGCATTTCCTCGCGATCTTCGTGATCGCCCAGATTGCCGGCCTCATCAGCCATGTGCCGGGCGGGCTCGGCGTGTTCGAGGCGGTGATGCTGGCGGGCCTCGGCGCCACCGGCAACCAGGCGCTGGCTGCACCCATCCTCGGTTCGCTGGCGGCGTTTCGCATCGTGTATTACCTGATGCCGCTGTGCGCCGCCACGGTGCTGGTGCTGCAGCGCGAAGCGCGCGGCTTGCATCGGCCGGCGCTGTGGTCGCCGTGGTTCAACAATCTGCTGCCCTCGTTTTTTGCCGGGCTGACGCTGGTGTCGGGTGCGGTGCTGCTGTTTTCCGGCGCTACCAAGGCGCTGCCGCACCGCATGGAGATCCTGCGCGACGTGTTGCCGTTGTCAGTGCTGGAAATCTCCCACCTGCTCGCCAGCGTGGTCGGCATGCTGCTCCTGATCCTCGCGCGCGGGTTGCAACGGCGGCTGGATGCGGCGTACTGGCTGACCCTGATCCTGCTGATATCGGGCGCGGTGTTCTCGCTGCTCAAGGGCATCGACTACGAGGAGGCGACGCTGCTGGCACTGCTGGCACTGGCGCTGTTCCCGGCGCACAAGCTGTTCTATCGGCGTGCGTCGTTGTTCAGCGGGCGCTTCTCGCCCGGCTGGATCCTTGCCATTGTCGCGGTGTTCGGCTGTGCGACGTGGCTGGTGATGTTCAGCTACAAGCACGTGGATTACAGCAACAGCCTGTGGTGGGAGTTCAGTTTCCACCAGGGCGGTGCACCGCGCGCCTTGCGTGCACTGGTCGGCGCCGCGGCGGCCGGGCTGCTGTTTGCGCTGGCCATGCTGATTCGCCCGCAGCGCTCACGCCACGTGCCGCCAACCGAAGCCGAGTTGCAGCGTGCGCTGCCGCTCATCAAGCGGTACCACTCCGCACAAGCGCATCTCGCCCTCATGGGCGACAAGCATCTGTTGTTTGCGCCCAATGACGATGCGTTCCTGATGTACGACACCGAGGGGCGCAGTTGGGTCGCCCTGGGCGACCCGGTCGGCGCGGACGAAGATGCGCGGCGCGAGCTGGTATGGAGTTTCCTCGAACAGTGCGAGCGCGACGGCGGCTGGCCGGTGTTCTACGAGGTCAGCCCGGCCGATCTCGACCTGTATCTCGAAGTGGGCATGAACCTCATGAAGATTGGCGAGGAGGCGCGCGTCGCGCTGGCCGATTTCAACCTCGATGGCAAGTCCAAGAAGACCTTGCGCGGCACGGTAAACAAGCTCACCCGCGAAGGCTTGCACCTGGAGATCCTGCCGGCACAGCGGGTGCCTGAATTTCTGCCGCGATTGCGCGTGATCTCCGATGCGTGGCTGGGCGACAAGCACGCCCACGAGAAGCGTTTCTCGCTCGGCGCGTTCGATCCGAAATACCTGGCGCGCACACCAATGGCGTTGGTGTGGCAGGGCGAGCAGCTGGTGGCGTTTGCCAACCTGCTGCTCACCGACACCAAGGAAGAGGCCTCGGTGGACCTGATGCGCTTTTTGCCCAATGGCCCCACCGGCATCATGGATTTTCTGTTCATCGAACTCATGCAGTGGGCGCGACAGGAAGGCTACCGCTGGTTCAACCTGGGCATGGCGCCGCTGGCGGGCCTCACCAACCGCCGTCTTTCGCCATTGTGGAACCGTTTTGGCGCGCTGGTGTTCGGCCGCGGCGAGCGCTTCTACAACTTCCAGGGCCTCAAGCGTTACAAGGACAAATTCGACCCGGAGTGGGAGCCGCGCTACATGGCCACGCCGGGTGGCATCGCCGTGCCGCTCATCCTGGCCAACGTGGCGAGCCTGATTTCCGGCGGATTGGTGGGCGTGGTGCGGCGATGACCAAATCGAAGCGGGGCAGGTGGGCCATGTGGTCAGGCATTGGTGTCGCGGCGGTGGGTTTGGCCTTGGCAATCTGGACGCCGTTTTCCAGGCCGAGCCTGGAGCGATCCACCGTGCTGCTCACCCCGGCGGCAACCCTCGCCGCGCCGGCGGGCGAGGGCGACGTGCTCACCATTCTGTATTCCGGTGATGGCGGCTGGGCCGACCTCGACAAGCAGCTCGGCAATGCCTTTGTCGCGCGCGGCATCCCGGTCATTGGCATCAACGCCTTCAAGTATTTCTGGCGCAGCCGCGATCCCGACACCGCCGCCGCCGAACTCGACGCGTTGATGACGAAGTATCTCGGTGACTGGCACAAGCAGCGCGTGTGGCTGGTGGGCTTCTCGTTCGGTGCCGACGTGCTGCCCACGCTGATCGACAGGCTCAGTGCGGCAAACCGTGCACGCATTGCGCAATTGGTGCTGCTTTCGCCCAGCCGCGATGCCAGCTTCGAGATCCAGTTCGAGGGCTACATGATGGCGCAGGGACGCTTCAAGGCCTTCGTCAAGACGTTGCTGGAGAAATTCAACAAGGTGCCGCACTACGCTGCACTGCCGCCGGTAGTGGCTATCGACCATGCGTTCCCGGTGGTTTGCTATTACGGTAAAGAGGAGGCCGACGACAGCCTCTGCACCGACGCGGGTTTGCCAAACTGGGTCACCGTGCATGCCAAGAACGGCGACCACCATTTCGAAGGCGGCTACCTGCCGCTTGCCACGCAGATGATCGACGAGCTGCCGGTGGGCGCCGCTGGTCATTGAATCGGCACGGCGGCATGATGGCCGCCCGTCCGCCGGAGTTCGTGCCATGCCGCCGCGCCAGCCCGATGACGCCAAGCTCGATCGCATCGTTGCCGAAGCGCGGCGCGCCGCCGCGCAGCGTGAGGCCGGTTATCGCGAGCGTGCGCTGAAAATGTACTCGTGGGTGTGCGGCCGCTGCGGCCGCGAGTTCACCCGTGCCAACGTGCGCGAGCTCACCGTGCACCATCGCAACCACAACCACGACGACAACCCTGCCGATGGCAGCAACTGGGAGCTCTTGTGCGTGTACTGCCACGACAACGAGCATGCCCGTTTCATCGACCATGTGCGCGGAGCAGGTTACGAATTGGCGGCACCCGCGTCGGCGCCCGCCACCAGCAATCCGTTTGCCGATTTGCGCGCCATGCTGGCGGCCAGGGACAAAGGCTGACGCGGTACCCGGCTGGCGTTGCGTGAGCCCTCGTACTCGCGGCAGGCCCAACGGGCGCGCCTCGTACAATGGCGTCCTTCTTTTGCCGATACCGTTGCCGTGATGCCAGCCGGATACGCCGCCCCCGCACCGACCGCGGAACTCGATGCGTTGTTTTTGCCCTTTGCCACCGGCGCGTTGCGTCTTCCCGTTGACGGCCAGGTGTGGTTTTTCGGTGCCCGTGCTGGCGTGCGCTTGCGTGAGATGGCGCAGCCAGGCTGGTGCTGCACGCAGGACTTCAAGCCGTTTGCCGATGCGCTGACGCGCGAAGGCTACGCCGTCGGCGCGCCGGCGCCGGCGCCGGAGGCGCGTTTCGCGGTGGTTGCGCTGCTGCCGGCGCGCTCGCGCGAGGTGCGCCGCATCCAGTTTGCACAAGCCGTGCAGCGGGTGTCGCCAGGCGGCGTGGTACTGGCGTGCGTCGCCAACGCCGAGGGTGCGAAATCCGCACAGGCCGACCTCGCGTTGCTGCTCGGCCCGGTGCAAAGCCTCTCCAAGCACAAGTGCCGGGTGTTTTGGGCCACCGCCGACACCATCGACACCTCGCTCCTCGCGGCCTGGGGCGAACTGGATACGCCGCGCATGACGGCCGCCGGTTACCTGAGCCGCCCCGGTTTGTTTGCGTGGGATCGTGTCGATCCGGCGTCGGCGCTCTTGGCGTCACAGCTGCCGGCGGATTTGCACGGCCGCGTCGCCGACCTCGGCGCCGGTTACGGTTACCTGGCGAGCCAGGTGGTGGCACGTTGCCCGCAGGTGCGCAGCCTCGATCTGTACGAAGCCGATGCGCGGGCGCTGACGCCGGCGCGCGAAAACCTCGTGCACGCGGTGGCATCCAGCGGGCGTGAGGTTGACGTTGAAGTGCATTGGCACGATGTCACGCGCGGCCTTCCGGAACGTTATGACGCCATCGTCAGCAATCCGCCGTTCCACTTTGCCGGGCGTGCCGAGCTGCCGGCGCTCGGCCAGGCCTTCATTGCCAGCGCGGCCGACGCGCTCACCGCGGATGGACGGCTGTTGCTGGTCGCCAATCGGCAACTGCCGTATGAAGGCGTGCTTGCGGCGCGTTTTACCCAGGTTCGCCAGCTTGCACTGCGCGATGGTTTCAAGGCGATCGAGGCAAGCGGGGTGCGGTCGTGAAGCTGGTCAAGCTGATCGCCAACCTCGGCTACGGCAGTCGCAAACAAGTCGCCTGGATGTTTCGCGAGGGCCGCATTACCGGTGCCGACGGCGAGGTGCTGTATGCGGATGATTCGGCCGACCCGGCGCACATCCGCATCGATGGCGAACCACTTGATCCGCCAACCGGGCTGGTGTTGATGCTCAACAAACCGCTCGGCGTCACCTGCTCGCGCAAGGACGCCGGCCGCCTCGTCTACGATCTGCTGCCGCCGCGCTACCGGCTGCGCGATCCGGCACTCTCCACCATCGGCCGCCTTGACCGCGACACTGCCGGCCTGCTGCTGCTCACCGACGATGGGGGATTGCTGCATCGGGTCATTTCGCCCAAGGCCGAAGTGGCCAAGGTCTACGCGGCGACGCTTGCGGAAGACCTGCGCGGCACGGAAACCGAACTCTTCGCCAGCGGCACGCTGATGCTCGATGGCGAAACCACGCCACTCGCGCCGGCACGGCTGGAAGTGTTTGGCCCGCGCAGCGCACGCCTTACCATCACCGAAGGCCGCTACCATCAGGTGCGCCGCATGTTCGCCGCCACCGGCAACCGGGTGGAAACCCTCACGCGCCTCGCCGTCGGCGCCTTGACCCTCGGTGATCTTGCCCCCGGTGGGTGGCGCGCACTTGACGCCGGCACGGTGGCGCGCGTGTTCGATCCGCCAGCGTAGAGTAATGACATTGATCCATTCGGCCGCTGCTCCGGGCCCGCAATGGAAACCTGTTCGGCAAGGCCTGCCGGATTACTCGACTACCCGCGCGGCTCTCAGAATGTGACCTGGGCATACAGGCCCGTGACCAGGGTGTCCGGAATTTTCCCGGTGCCACCCGGATGGATCACATACTGCAAGTTGGGCCGCAGCTTGAACCACGGCGTCAGCTGCGCTCCGTAATCGATTTCGATGATGCTTTCGTGGGTCTGGATGCCCACGGTACCCGGCACGACGCTGTCGCGCTCGCGCTGGAAGCGGGGCAGACGCGGATTGGTGCGCGCGTACGCAACGACAAACGACACGAAGTCCTGGCTGCGGCCGGGAAACGTGCCTTGCCACACGCCGCCCGCCAGCCAGAAATAGCTGTAGCGCGCGGTGGCCCGATCGCCCGTGCCACCCATGATGCTGAGCCGCAGATGGCGCCGTGTGCCTTGATTGGCATAGACCGTCTGGCTGGTGATGACATAGGCCCCTGAGCGACCGTTGCGCTCGATGAAGGGCATATCCGTGAACCCCACTGGCGTGCGGTCGACGCCGGTGTACACGTCGGGCGTGTCCGCGGTGTTGTAGTACGCACCGACCTGGTAGTCGCCCGGCATGGCATCGCCGCTGGTGTGCCAGCCGAGTTCTACCGGCACGAACTCGCCAGTGCGCTTGAATCTGAGATTGAACCCCTGGTTGGAATTTCCGGCGTTCGGGTTGTCGAGATACACGCTGGTCGCGATGTAGAACCCGGGCGTGACATGCAGTTTGAGACGAGCGCCCCATTGTGCGGTCGGGAAGTTGTGGGCGCCGCTGTTGGTGGTCATCGCGTTGGCATGGCCGCAGATCACGCCGTTCTGGAACTTGCAGAAATTCGGCAGTCGCGCGAAGTCGTCACCGACCGGCGACCAGCCGATGGCATAGTGGATCTTGTGGTCGTCGAGGTCTTGCTGGAAGTTGAGTTCCGCCAGCCGGAAGTTCTGGCCGGCGCCATACAGCTCCTGCACGGAGAACTGGTTGTGCAGCACGTCGTTGCTGAGGCTGCGGCCGGAGCGACCAGTCAGTGTCACCTGGATGTGGGCGTCGTGGATGCCGGCCAGCCGATCGAGATCAAACACCGTCTCGAGGTCCAGTTGCTGGGTATAGCGCGCCGTATGCCGCAGCGGGCCGACAAAGATCCCGGCGCTTTCGCTGGTGTAGTGGGCGTTGAACGTGATGCCATCCTGCTTGAGGCGCGTGCGCAGGCCGCCCCAGTCGCCGGTAAGGGGGGGCGCTGCCACCACTCCTGCGCCGCGGCCGGCGCCACAAACCCCAGCGATGCAGAAACGCACAGCAGGAGCCACAGCGCTCGCCATGGTGGTGAGCGGCTGGCGTGACGCGTGGTGGCGGGCGCGGTCAATGCGGCGCTTCGGCATGCGGTCGCCGCCGGCGCCGCCCCAGCGCCAGGACGATGGCGGCGAGGATCACGATGATCGCAGCCACGGTCACGCGCGCGATCAGCACCAGATGCGACGCGGCGCCACCCGCACGCAGCGTTCGTACCTGATCGACCGAAACCTTGGCCGATGGATTGCCGAAATGCTGCGTCACGTAGTTGCCAAGCGTCGTGACCTGTTGGTCGGAAAGCTCGCCCGCGAAACCCGGCATCTGCAAGGTCGAGCCGTGGCCGTGCAGCTGCACGCCGTCGAGGATCGCCATCACCAGGTTGTCGGTGTTGCTGCGGCCCGTCGCGGTGTTGTGGAACAGCGGCGGCAAGCCGCCATCGAAACTGCCCTCGCCGCGCGCTTGATGACACGTCGAGCAGTACGCGTCATAGAGCTGCGGGCCGGTCATGTCGGCTGCCGTCTTTGGCAACGCTTGGCCGCGAACGCCAGCGAGGTCGGCATAGGCCGCACCCCACGCATCGACGGGCTTGCTGTCCGCAGCGTCGTGCCGTGCCGGCACCGTTTTCAGGTACGTCGCGATGGCTTCGAGATCCGCGGTCGTCAGGTAACGGAAGCTCGCGTCCACCGCTTCCGCCATCGGCCAACGTCCGCCAGCCGTCGTCGATGCCCTGGCGTTATGAACACCCATCTTGGTGTCCAGGATCACTTGACCACTACACCCGGTGCGAGTCGAGGTATCACCGGGGTAAACAGCATAAAAAAAGCCCAACCGATGAGGGTTGGGCTTTTCATGCAACGGCCAGTTGCCGTCAGAAGTATTGGTGGAGCTGTGGGGGATCGAACCCCAGACCTTCGCATTGCGAACGCGACGCTCTCCCAGCTGAGCTACAGCCCCACGCGAGGGAGCGCATCTTAGCAGTGGCTCGCCGATACGCCAAGACTTTTTTGTGGGTTCATGCAGGCAACAACGCCGACAGGCGTTCGCGCAGGACGGGTTCGCGCCAACCGGTCAGCGCGCTGGGCCAGGTGCGGGTGGCGACGTAGGCCTCCAGCACCTTGCGCGCGCATAGCAAGCCGGAGGGCAGGTCGAGTGCGGTGGCTTCGGTGTCGATCAGTGTCTTCATCGCTTGCAGCG
The DNA here is from genome assembly GCA_004298045.1 of Rhodanobacter sp. Taxonomy (GTDB): domain Bacteria; phylum Pseudomonadota; class Gammaproteobacteria; order Xanthomonadales; family Rhodanobacteraceae; genus Rhodanobacter_A. The sequence continues at coordinate 298,210 of SCRM01000021.1, forward strand.
CCTTCTTGGCCTCGCCTTGCGGATGCGCGGCAATGGGCGTAGTGCTGGCGATCTCTTCGTCGGTGACCGGGTCGCCAAGCAGCTGGAACAGCTCGCTGCGCTGCGGGCTGTGCAACGCGCGTTGGCCGCGGCTGCGCTGCTCAAGATCGGCGAGGCTCGTGGGCGGCTCGTGGGCAAGGCTCATTGCCAACGCGTCGTCGAGCAGCCATGGGCGCGGGCGGTCGAGTGTGCGTGCCGTGTGGTCGCGCCACAGCAGGATGCGGCGCAGCCGCGCTTGCTGCGCGGCGGGCCATTCGGCAGCGCCGTGCGTGGCGCGTTGTGGTTGCAGATCGCCGCCGCGGTGACTGGCGCGCTGGCGCAGGCGGTCGCAATCTTCGGCAAACCACGCCGCGCGGCCGCGGGCCTGCAGGCGTTCGGTGAGCTGGTCGTGGATGGGTTCCAGGTACACCACGTCGAGCGCGGCGTAGCGGCGCTGGCTGTCGGTCAGGGGACGCTGCAGCCAGTCGGAGCGCGTCTCGCCCTTGTCGAGGTCGACGCCGCACAGCTCGGCCACCAACGCGCGATAACTGACGCCAAGCCCCATGCCGGCATACGCCGCGGCAATCTGGGTGTCGAACAAGGTGCCTGGCCCGTCGGGCAGCAGCGGCGCCAGGGTTTCAAGATCCTCGCCGGCGCTGTGGATGATGGTCGCCGTGGCGCGGTTGCCCAGGGTCGGCTGCAGGGCGTCGTCGATGGCGAACGCCAGTGGGTCGATCAGCGCGTGGCGCCCATGGCAACCAATCTGCAGCAGCGCGAGCCGCGGGTGAAAGGTATCGCGCCGCATGAACTCGGTGTCGACGCCGACGGCGGCGCCGACTGGTACGCCGGCAAGCCAGGTTTGCAGGGTGGGACGATCGCCGATCCAGTCGGCGCTGACATCAGTGGGTGACATGCGATTTCCTGCACCTCACGGCGGTGGCGGTTTGCCCCGTTGGCGGGTGCTGACATAAGGTGGTCGAAAACGATAACAGGCCGATCAGGAAACGCCCAGGCATGCCGAACAACCGCTCGTTGGATCGTCAACGCAAGCTCGGCGGTACGGTCGGCGTGATCGTGCTGGCGTTCGGTCTTGGCTATCACTTCTTTCCGTCACTGTTTCATGCGGCGCCATTGCAACCCGAGCGTTCCGTGGCGGTGGCAACCGGCGGTGGCGCACCGCAGGTTGCCGTGCCTGACGAGCGGGCAACCGATGAGTTGAACGCGGGGCCGCCGCTGACGCTGGCACCCACCGCGGTGATCGCTGCGCGCTTGAAGCGGGGTACCCCGGCGTTGCCCCGACAGCTGACGCCCGACCCGCCAAAGTTGCGTGCGCTGCTGGATCGCGCCGACAAGGCGCTGGCAGAAGGGCGCCTCGCCGACGCGAAGGAGGGAGCCGCGGCCTTGTTTCTGGCCGCCGCCAAGGCCAAACCGGACAGCCGGCGCGCTGCCCGGGGCGTGATCGATGTGCGTGCACGCCTGATCGCCCAGACCGAGCGCGATATCACCCTGGGCAATGCCGAAGATGCCACCGTACAGCTGGCGGCGTTGCGCACCTTGCCCGCCAGCGAGCAGGACGTTGCCCACCTAGAGGCTTCGTTGGCAACGCTGGCGCAGGTGCGACCGCTGCTCGCGCGGGCGGCCGGTCTGCTGCAACAGGGTCGGGCCGACCAACCCCGTGGGCGCAGTGCATTGGACATCTACCGTCAGGTGCAGCAGCTCGATCCACACAATGCGGTGGCGGAGCAGGGGGTGCTGGATGTGCAGCGCGTGGTGCTTGACCGTGCCCTGGCAGCGGTGGCGCAGAACGATTTTGCCGGCGCCGACAAGGTGCTGGCCGCAGCGCAGGCGATCCGCCCCGGTTCCCAGCAATGGCACGACGTGCGCGCGCGCATCGCGGGCATGCGCAGCTCGCGTGCGGAAGGCGTGCTCATGCAGGCGCGCAGCGCGCTCGATGCCGGCAACATTGCGTTGGCGAGGAGCCTTGCCGCACAGGTGCGCACGCTCGATCCGCAGTTCGCCGGGCTGGCCGATTTTGCGCAGCGCATTGCAGATGCCGAGGTTTACGCGGGGCACAAGCCGGGGCAGGTGTTCACTGATCGCTATGTCGACCTGCCGGGGCAATCGCCGGCGATGGTGGTGATTCCGACCGGGACGTTTCTGATGGGGGCTGCCGACGATGGCAACCGGCATGCGGCGGAGTTGCCGCAGCATCGGGTTACCGTAGCGCGCGGGTTTGCGATGGCGCGCAGTGCGATCACGGTTGGCCAGTTCCGTGAGTTTGTGCGCGTCAGTGGATACGTGCCCGATTCGGTGCGCCTCGGCGGCGCCAGCGTGTACGACGAGCGCAGCGGCGTGATGCGCGACGAGGGGCGTGCTACGTGGAAGGACGACTACGCCGCGCGGCGGGCGGCCGACAACCTTCCGGTGGTCAACCTGTCGTGGAATGACGCAAAGGCCTACGCGGATTGGCTCAGCCAGCGTACCGGCAAGCCGTATCGGCTGCCGAGCGAAGCCGAGTTTGCGTATGCGCTGCGTGGCGGTACGCAAACCCGTTACTGGTGGGGCGACGGCACGCCTACATCGCGGGTCGAAAATCTCACTGGCGCAAAGGATCGTTCGCCCAGCGGCAGACGCTGGAGCCACGCGTTTCACGATTACGGCGATGGCTATTGGGGGCCGGCGCCGGTGATGAGCTTTGCGGCCAATCCGTTCGGCCTGTACGACATGGGGGGCAACGTCAGCGAGTGGGTGGCCGACTGCTGGCACGACAACTTCGTGCATGCGCCGGGCGACGGCAGTGCGTGGCTCAACCCGGGGTGCAGCGTGCACGTGCTGCGCGGCGGTTCGTGGGGGAGCTCGCCCGAACAGGCCCGCTCGGCGTGGCGGCAAGGCGCCAACGCCGACGTGCGCAGCGGCCGCGTCGGCTTTCGCGTGATCCGCGGATTGTGATTTCGTGTGGGAAAAATGCGCCATGACCGCGAAATTCGCGTAGATTGTGCGGGCCGCATGGCCATCGCCCCACGGGGGGCGGTGTCTCGACTTATCACGATGGATGCCCATGGCTACCAAGACCACTGCCAAGAAAGCCCCTGCCAAGGCCGCGAAGCCGGCGCCGAAAGCCGCCCCCGCTGCCGTCAAACCGATCAAGGAAACGTTGACCAAGTCCGGTCTCATCACGCATCTCGCCGCGCAGGCGGGCGTCGATACCAAGCACGTCAAGGCGGTGCTGGCGGCGCTTGAGCAGACGGTGCTCGGTGCCGTGAACAAGAAGGGCGCCGGCCAGTTCACGCTGCCCGGCCTGTTCAAGGTCAACGCGGTCAAGGTGCCGGCCAAGCCGAAGCGCACCGGCATCAATCCGTTCACCAAGCAAGAGCAGGTGTTTGCGGCCAAGCCGGCAACCGTCAAGGTCAAGGTGCGTCCGTTGAAGAAGCTCAAGGACGCCGCGGTCTGATACGCGCGGGTTGCACCGATCGTTTACATGACAAGGGCCGCTGATGCGGCCCTTGTCATGTCATGCGGGGCGTCGCGCGTGAACGCGGGTGGTCGTTGCGAAGGACCGCCTCGGGTTCTGCACAGCGGTGGGTCAGTGGGGTGGCGCGACCGGCGTAGCGTCGCAGCTGCGTCCTTGCAAGACTTGTTCCAGCTGGGTCGTCAATATGCGGCAACGCGCTGCAAGGTAGGGGCGTGTCCGTGGGTCGGCGGCGGCGTCACGCAGGCTCGTGCGCATGCTTTGGTAATGGGCCTGCAACTGGTTGGCGGGGAAAATACCTGCGGTGTGGTGGCAAGCCACGTAATGCGCAAGGTACTGGTCGCAAGCGGATACACCGGTCTCTTCCGCTGTGGTTGGCGGCGGCGGTGCTTGCGGGCGCGGCGCTGCACAGGCGGCAAGCAGCAGGCAGCCGCAAAGACAAAGCAGACGGTGCAGGTTCAAGTAGGGCACCCAGATCGAAAAACCGGTGGCCATGATAGGGGCAGCGGTGGCAGGGAGCATCGGCGCAACGCGCGTCGTGCGCCGTTGATAGGGGCCGCCGTGATCGATCCAACTCCCAGACCGCCCGGTACCGACAAGGCGTTGAGCCCGGCCTGCGACTTCGACGGGATGGTTGCCTGCAGGTACGCGGATAACGGAAATACCAGCTGCAGTGGCAGCGGGTTTGGCGCCGGTTTATGGCGCATGAAACCCCAGCAGGGTCAATAAACCACCGGGGCGGACTACCGCAAAACGGTTTTGTTGTATGCGCCTGGTTTCGGTCGTCAAACGGCTAGTCCGAAAGTGCCCTTGACATATCGCATGCGACGGAAATTTTCCGCTATGCTTGCCAGCGCTGTGTTTGCTAGGCACGCGCGTGCCCGTCACGGAAACGCTATTCCATGTCGCTACACCCGATCCCGGCATCCCAGCCAGCCGCCGACTTGCTGAGTCGGTTTGTCTCAAGTGTTAGCAATGGATCGGAGTGAGTCATGTCGGATCGCGAAACAGGTACCGTCAAGTGGTTCAACGACGCGAAGGGGTTCGGTTTCATCAGCCGCGAGAATGGCCCTGACGTGTTTGTGCATTTCCGTGCCATCGTCGGCACGGGCTTCCGCAGCCTGCAGGAAGGCCAGAAGGTGACGTTCAAGGTGGTGCAGGGCCAAAAGGGTCTGCAGGCCGAAGAAGTGCAGCTCGCCTGAGCTGCCAAACCGGATGGAAAAAGGCCGGCATGCGCCGGCCTTTTTCTTGGCGCCGAGGCTGCCGCATGTCCGATCTTTCGATTATCACGCCCACCGCCCTGCCAGTGCTGCCCGCCGATGGCGCGCGCTTCGAACTGCTGTGCGTGGCGCCGCGGCGAGTGCCGGTGGCGATGTTGTACTGGCTGCCGGCGATGGGCGTCTCCGCACGTCACTACCTGCCGTTGGCACAGGCGCTGGCCAGCCATGATGTGGCCGTTGCGGTCCACGAATGGCGCGGGATCGGTTCCAGCAGCGTGCGCGCCGGCTGGCGCAGCAATTGGGGTTATCGCGAGTTGCTGGAGCTGGATTTGCCCGCCGGCATGGCGACCGCCAGCGCGCGATGGCCTGGCATTCGCCTTTGTGTCGGCGGACACAGTCTCGGCGGCCAGCTCGCTTGCCTGCACGCCGCGCTGCATCCGCAGCATGTCTCCGGCATCGCCCTGGTAGCCAGTGGCGCGCCGTATTGGCGGCGTTTTCGCCGCGCACCGTGGATTGGGCTCGGCTACGTGGCGGCGCCGTGGCTGGCGGCGGCATGCGGGCACCTGCCGGGACGATGGCTCGGCTTTGCCGGCAACGAAGCGCGTGGCGTCACCGGCGACTGGGCGCGCTCCGGACGGCGCGGCCGCTATGTCGTGCACGGCATGTCGACGGATTTCCGTGCGCGCCTCGCCGGGTTGACGCAGCCGGTGCTCGGCTTGCGCTTGCGCGACGACTGGCTCGGCCCGGCCGGTTCGCTGGATTGGCTGCTGCGTCGCATGCCGCTTGCCGCCCGTCGGCACCAGGTATTGGCACCCGCCGACCTCGACGGCGTGGCCGCCGACCATTTCAGCTGGATGCAGGCGCCGGAAGCGGTGGCGCGCCATATTGCCGGCTGGATGGCCGCCGACCGCGCCCCTTGATGTTGCCGCGGCGTGCCGGCACCTTGCACGGGATGACGCTGATCCGGTATTCGCATGAATCTGTTTGACGAGCTGTCGCAACGCGAGGTGCGCTTGCGCAATCGCATCGTGGTGTCGCCGATGTGCCAGTACTCGGCCACTGATGGCGTGCCCAATGCCTGGCACCTCGTGCACCTGGGCAGTCGTGCGGTGGGCGGCGCCGGGCTGGTCTTTACCGAAGCGGCCGCCATCTCGCCGGCGGGGCGGATTTCGGCCGGCGATGTCGGCTTGTGGAACGATGCCCAGGTTGCCGCCTGGCGGCCGATCGTGGCGTTCATCGCCGAACACGGCGCCGTGCCCGGCGTGCAGCTCGCGCATGCCGGGCGCAAGGCCAGCGTGCGCCGCCCATGGGAAGGTGGTGGCCCCATGCGGCTTGGCGCATGGCCGACGTTGGCGCCTTCCGCGCTGGCGTACGACATTGGCTATGCCGCACCGTCCACGCTGGATGCCGATGGCATTCGACGTGTCATCGACGAGTTTCGTGCGGCGGCAGCCCGTGCGCTGGCAGCTGGGTTTCGCGTGCTCGAATTGCACGCCGCGCATGGTTATCTCTTGCACCAGTTCCTATCACCGTTGAGCAATCGGCGCGACGATGCCTGGGGTGGGGATTTCGATGGCCGCACGCGCCTCACGCGCGAGGTGATCACGGCCGTGCGTGAAGTCTGGCCACAGCAGTTGCCACTGTGGCTGCGCATTTCGGCCACCGACTGGGCCGCTGAGGGTTGGGAGATCGAGCAGAGCGTGCGTCTTGCCACCCAGGTGAAAACCCTGGGCGTTGATCTGGTGGATGTTTCCAGTGGCGGTCTGGTGCCACACGCGGTGATACCGGTGGCGCCGGGTTATCAAGTGCCGTTTGCCGAACGCATTCGGCGCGAAGCCGGCGTGGCCACTGGTGCTGTCGGCCTGATCGACTCACCGCAACAGGCGCAAGCGATCATTGCCGACGGTCGCGCGGACGTGGTGCTCGTGGCCCGCGAGAGTTTGCGCGATCCGTATTTTCCCCGCCGTGCCGCGCGCGAACTTGGCGCGCCCATCACACCGCCTGAGCCATATCAGCGTGCCTGGTGAAGGAGGGGATTCCGGTGGCCACATCACCACTGTTGCTGCAAGGGAGAACACACGACCTGGGGGATGGCTTCATGGTAAGCCGCATGTTGCCGGTGCTGCAGGCGCGACGCGTCGGCCCGATCGTGTTTTACGACCACATGGGGCCGGCGGATTTCCCGCCGGAGCGCGGCATCAACGTACGCCCGCATCCGCACATCGGCCTGGCTACCGTCACCTGGTTGCTCGAAGGTGAAGTACGCCATCGCGACAGCCTGGGCAGCGTGGTCGACATCACGCCCGGTGCGGTGAACTGGATGACGGCCGGTCGCGGCATCACCCATTCGGAGCGCACGCCGCCGTCGGTGCTGGCCCAGCCGCATCGGTTGCACGGCATCCAGATATGGGTGGCTTTGCCGCAGGCGGACGCGGAGATGGCGCCCGAATTCCATCACCATGAGGCGGGCGAGCTGCCGCACGTGATGCGTGACGGCATGGAGGTAGTGCTGATTGCCGGCACTGCCTGGGGCGAGCGTTCGCCGGTCAAGGTGTTTGCGCCGATGTTCTTTGCCGAGGCGCGCCTGCAGACCGGTGCGGAATTGCCGTTGCCCGCGGAACACCCCGAATGCGGCGTCCATGTGATTGAGGGCCGCGTGGCGTGGGGTGACGCAAACTTGGCCGAGGATCAGTTTGCGGTGCAGCTTGCCGGGCGAGCGGCGCCGCTGCGTGCACGCGAAGCCAGTCGCGTCATGTTGCTTGGCGGCGCCCCGCTCGATGGCGATCGCCGGCTGTGGTGGAACTTCGTCGCCAGCACGCCCGGGCGCATCGAACAGGCCAAGGCCGATTGGCGCGAAGGACGCTTCGCGATGGTGCCGGGCGAAGAGGACGATGCGCTGCCATTGCCGCCGGGTTGACGTGTGGCGTCAGGTGGTGCGGTTGTGCGCGCGCATGGTGCGCTGCTTCTCGATCTGCCAGTCGCGGGCCTTCTCGGTGTCGCGCTTGTCGTGCTCCTGCTTGCCGCGCGCCAGGCCGATTTCAACTTTGACCTTGCCGTTTTTCCAATACATGGCCGTGGGCACGAGGGTGTAACCCTTGCGTTCCACCGCGCCGATCAAAGTGTCGATCTCCTTGCGATGCAGCAGCAGCTTGCGCGTGCGGCGATCCTCCGCAATCACGTGGGTGGAGGCGCTGACCAGCGGCGGAATCGAGGCGCCGACCAGGAACACTTCGCCCTTGATGATGATCGCGTAGCCGTCGCCGAAGTTGATGCGCCCGGCGCGCAGCGATTTGAGTTCCCAGCCCTGCAGGGCCACACCGGCTTCGAAGCGCTGATCGATGTGGTATTCGAAACGCGCGCGCTTGTTGAGCGCGATGGTGCCGGTGCCCTTGGTGTCCTTGTCCTTGCTCTTGGCCATGTCCGCTAAACTTCCGGCCTTTGGCGGCCGCGTTGCCCGTCGCCCCGGCTGGGGCAACGCTTGTGTTGAGAGTGCGTCCAGGGATGGGCGCTTGCTTGATCCCTGCCGGCACGGAGGCGGGCACAAATCAAGAGGATGTCGTGATCGAAATTCGCCGCAGCGCGCTGGTGCGTCACTCGCCGGAGCAGATGTTCGATTTGGTCGATGGGGTGGAAGCATACCCAAAGCACTTCGCGTGGTGCTCCTCCAGCAGCGTGATCGAGCGCGAGGGCAGCGTGCTGGTGGCGCGGCTGGATCTGCGTTTTGCCGGCCTCAGGCACCATTTCACCACGCGCAATACCGCCGACCGTCCGCATCGCATCGACGTCCGCCTGGTCGATGGCCCGTTGCGCTCGCTGGACGGCGTGTGGACCTTTACCGCGCTTGGTGGCGATGGTTGCAAGGTGGCACTGGCGCTCGACTTCGATTACGCCGGCATCGGCGGCAGCGTGCTCAAGCTGGGCTTTCAGGGCCTGGCCAACCGCATGGTGGACGACTTCTGCAAGGTCGCGGACCAGGCCCATGCCTGAGCCTCACATCACGGTGGAGATCGTGCATGCCGGAGTCGACCGTTGCTGGCGGTGCAAGCTCGACGTCGCTGTGGGAAGCACGGTCGGGCAAGCGCTCGAAGTCTCCGGCGTGCTGGTCGAGTTGCCGGCCGATGTGGTGCAACCGCTGCGCGTCGGCATTTACGCGCACCCGGTAAGGCTGGACCGGGTACTGCGCGATGGAGAACGGATCGAGATCTACCGCTCGCTGACGTTTGATCCGATGGCTGCGCGCAGGCGTCGCGCCAGCGGCCTCTGATCCGCGTCGACGTCAGTGCTTGCCACTGGCTCCGCCCATGGGCGTGCCGGCATCCTTGCTGTCCTTGTCACTGGTGTCCTTGTCGCCACCCTTGTCGTTGACCGGGTAATCGACGTTGAACTTCTTGCTTTCCTTGAGCAGGTTCTTGTTGCTTTCGATGAACGCGTTGCCTTCGACCCGCGCCAGGGTGTCGCTGGTGAAATACAAGCTCAGCGTGCTCACATTTATCTTGCCGCCGCGATGCGAGTAGGTGGAGACATAATCCCAGCGGCTCTGGTCAAACGGCGAAGTGACCGACGGCGTACCCAGCAGCACCAGTACCTGACGCTTGGTCAACCCCGGCTTGAGCTGATCCACCGCCTTTTGGTCGATGGTCTTGTCGAACAGGTTGCCCTGACGCACGTCCGGCGTGTAGACCAGATGGCAACCGGAAACAACCAGCGCGAGCGCGGCGACGACCGGCAGGGAAAACAGCTTGTGCATGCGTGTCACGTCCAGATCGTGAAAGTATCGGATGATACACTACGGCTTGGCAGCGCCAAGCCGACGGAGGTGCAACGGTGGAACAGGAAACCAAAGAGTTGCGCAGGGTCGGCCTCAAGGTCACGCACCCGCGCATGCGCATCCTGCAAATCTTCGACGACGAATCGGGCAGCCATCTTTCGGCCGAAGACATCTACAAACGCCTGCTTGCCGATCAGGAAGACATCGGCCTGGCAACCGTGTATCGCGTGCTGACCCAGTTCGAGGCAGCCGGCATCCTCATCAAGCACAACTTCGAAGGCGGGCAAGCCGTCTACGAGCTCGACCGCGGCCAGCACCACGATCACATGGTGGATATCGACAGCGGAAAAGTGATCGAGTTCGTCGGCGAAGAGATCGAGCGTCTGCAGCACGAAATCGCCGCGCGCCACGGCTACGTGATCGAGGATCACAGCCTGGTGCTGTATGTGCGGCCGAAAACGCGCACCCGCAAAGCCTGAACGGCCGCCACGCGGCACAAAAAAATCGCGAGGGAGGACTCCTGTCCACCTCGCGATCGTTTCGGTACCTGACTGGATATCCGGCAGGGCGAGTTGCTCGCAACGAGCCGACGCATCCAAGGTAACGACAAGACGGCATCCTGCCATCTGTCCGGGGCCACCGTCCCCACGAGGACCCCGGTACGCCATCTTGCGATGGCGGCTCCCCCACATCGATGACTGGATCGTAACGAAGCCTTTACAGGCTGTGTATCGGAAAATTTCCTATATCGGCGAAAGGTTGCCGTCGGACTCCGTGGCGCAGCGCAGCAATACGTGCAGATGAACACCACGTGTCTCCGGCCGCAGGCGGAATACGCCGCCGAGCGACGTGACCCGATTGCGCATGCCTTGCAAACCGCGTCCGCCGTCGGCATGCGCACTGCGCAGGGTGCCGGGCAGACCAACGCCGTCGTCACGCAGGTCGAGCAGGGCGAGCACCCCACCAGCGCGCTCGCCGACGCGCAGGCGCAGGCGAAATTCGCTGGCGCCGGCATGTTTCACCGTGTTGGTCGCGCTTTCCTGTGCCAGTCGATAGATCGTGGTGCGGGTGTCGTCGTCAAGCAGTCGCGGGTCGCCGTGAAGCTCAGTGTGGTAGCGGATGCCGGCGGCATGGAACAAGTCGCGGATCGGACCCTCATCCAGCGCGCGCAACAACCCGAATTCATCGAGTACGGCTGGCCGCAGGTCGTCCAGCAGCCGATGCAGTGCGCGCCGCATATGCGCGAGGATGCCGTTGATCGAAGTACTGATGTCCTGCATGCCCGCTTGCTGCAGCCGGGTCTGCGCCAGTTTCACGTGGGTCTGGATGGCGGTGATGTTTTGGCCGAGTTCGTCGTGCAGCTCGGCGGCCAGGTGGCGGCGCTGTTCCTCGTCGGCTTGCAGGTTGCCGCGTGCCGCCGTGCGCAACTGGCGGGCAAGCTGGTCAAGACGACGGTTGGCAGCGGCCAGATGGGTGTTTTGCTCGGCCACCCGCCGCTTGCTGCGGCGCAGGGCGTCGGTGGCCGAACCGAGCATCAAGATGCCGGTACCGGCGACGGCAAAAAACAGGTAGCTGGCGGCCGACGGATCGTAGCCGAAGCGCTGATCGAGCAAGGCGGTGCCAAATGCCGATGCTGCCATCGCAAGGCTGGCGCCACGCCAGCCGTGGCGGAAGGCAAAGAACAACACCGGCGCGAGTGACAGTGCGCGCACAAACTGCGGCTGCGGCGCGAGGCGGTCGGAGAGCACCAGCAGGATCGCCAGCACCGGCAGCATCACCAGCAAACCATCGAGCAGCAACGCCGCAAGCTCGCTGCGACCCGGCGGTGCACGCAGCAACAGCACCGTCACCGGCACCACCAGCAATACGCCGAGATATCCGCCCAGGAGCTCATAGCCCAGGGCTTGCCGCATTGCGGCGTTGGCGATGCTGGTGTGAAGGCCGGTCATGATGCCCATGTCGACCGCGGTAGTGCCCGACACCACGAGGGCGGCCGCAAGCAGCAGGCGTGCGGTTTCCTGGGGGTTGTGCAGGTTGGCGACTGCATGCGGGTTGAGCCGCCGCAGCACCCACAACCCGCCAGCGGTGGCCAGCGGCTCGGGCCATGCGCCCAGGAAATAACCGCGCCATCCCATTGGCAGACCCAGGTGCAGGCTCATCACCGCACTGGCCGTCAGCTCCGCGCCGATCACCCAGCCCCAGCGTCGCACCGGCCATAGCAGCAAGGCAGCAAAACGCACGCCATACGGCAGCATCCAATACGGCTCGGCGGTAGGCCACAGCAGGAGCCACAGCGTGAAATAGCCCGCGCCGAGCAGTGGGCCGGATTGCAGCAGGCGGTAGGGCGTGGGGGACATCCGCACGATGGTACACGGCGCGGCAGCCTAACTTCGGGCATCGGCGCCAAGGCGCTGCGGTGTGTAGAGTAGGAAGCATGTACAGCATCGTGCTGGTCGACGACCACGCCATCGTCCGCGAAGGGTTCAAGCGCCTGATCGGGTTGGAACCCGACCTGCAGGTTGTGGCCGAGTGCCGCACGGCGGACGATGCCGTGGAGGCGGTGGCGCAGCAGCATCCGGATCTTGTGGCAGTGGACCTTTCCCTGCCGGACGGCAGCGGCTTGCCACTGATCGAGCATTTGCGCAGCGTGGCACCCGCAACGCGCATCGTGGTGCTCAGCATGCATGACGGTGAGCCTTACGTTTCCGAAGCCCTGCGGCGCGGCGCCAGCGGCTACGTGACCAAGGGCGTGGCGCCCGAGGAGCTGGTCGCCGGCCTGCGCGCAGTGATGCAGGGGGAGGAGTTCCTGAGTTCGGATCTGCGCCAGCGCCGCGCCGAGCAGCCGGAATCGACGCTGGACCCCCTGCATCGGCTCACGGCGCGCGAACACGAGGTGTTCTTGCTCTTGGCGCGCGGCCGCACGCCGAAACAGGTGGCTGCCGAGCTTGGCATCGGCCAGAAGACCGTCTACATCCACCGCGCCAGCGTGATGGGCAAGCTCAATGCCGGCTCGGAGCTGGAGCTGTACCGCATGGCGAGCGAGCGCGGTCTGCTCTCGGCTGCTGGTTGACCAGGCGCTTCAATCGGCTTGCGCGTGCGCCAGCATCTGTTTGGCGTGGGCGCGGGTTTCACGGGTAATTTCCACCCCGCCCAGCATACGGGCCAGCTCGTTGCGCCGGCCTTCGGCATCGAGTACTTCGATCAAGGTGCGGGTTTCGCCGTTGGCGCTGTGCTTGCTGACGTGCAGGTGGGCGTGGCCCTGTGCGGCAACCTGCGGCAGGTGGGTGACGCACAACACCTGGCACTGGGCGCCCAGCGTGCGCAGCTTTTGGCCGACGACCTCGGCCACCGCGCCACCGATGCCGGCGTCGACCTCGTCGAACACCATGGTGCCGATCGGGCTTTTGCCGAGCGTGGCCACCTCGATAGCGAGGCTGATGCGCGCCAGCTCGCCGCCGGAGGCGACCTTGCGCAACGGTCGCAGCGGCTGCCCCGGGTTGGCGCTGACCATGAGTTCGCAACGTTCGCGTCCCTGGGCATCCGGCTCCAGGCTGGCGGTAGGTTCCAGCGCCACTTGCAGCACGCCGCCGGTCATGCCGAGCTCGCCCATCAGCGCACTGACTTCCTTGCCGAGCCGCGCCGCGGATTTGCCACGGGCGGCACCGAGTGCCGCAGCGACCTGCGCATAGTCGGCCTGCACGCGTTCGCGCTCGGCGGCCAGCTTGCCAAGCGCTTCACCGGCACCTTCGAGTTCGTCCAATTCCGTCCGCAGCGACTCGCCTTTGGTCTGCAGCTCGTTCAGCGGCACGTGGTGACGACGCGCGAGCTCATGCAAATGGGCGAGGTGATCGTCCACCTGGGCGAAGCGTTCGGGGTCGAGGTCGATGTCCTGCGCGTAGCGGCCGAGCGCATCGGTGGCTTCGCCAAGCTGGATCGCGGCGTTGTCGAGCAGCTCCACGGTCGGGGCGAGGGCAGGGTCGATCGCGGCGAGTTTGCCAAGTTCGGCGTGGGCGCGACCCAGGGCGCGGCGTAACGCGAACTCGCTGTCGCCGTCCAGCAGGTCGACGACGCTGGCGGAGCCTTCGGCGAGACGGTCGGCGTTTGCCAGCCGCTTGTGGCTGGCCTCGAGTTCGGCCAGCGCTTCGGGCGCCAGCGCCCATTGATCCAGCTCGGCCAGTTCATGGCGCAGCAGGTCGATGTGCTCGGCGCGGTTTTCACCGCCGGACAGGCGTTCGATGTGGGCGCCAAGTTCGCGCCAGCGGGCGGCCAATTGACGCGCGCTGGTGAGCAGGGTTTCGTTGCCGGCATAGGCGTCCAGCAACGCCAGCTGATGGGCCCGCGACAGCAGCGCCTGATGTTCATGCTGGCCGTGGATTTCCACCAGCAACGCGGCCAGCTCGCCCAACTGGGTGGCGCTGGCCGGGCGGCCGTTGATCCACGCCTTGGAGCTGCCTTCGGCGCGGATGACGCGGCGCAGCTGGCAGGCATCCCCGTCGTCCAGTTCGGCGCGGGCGAGCCATGCGCGTGCCGCCGGCGCTGCGGCGAGAGCAAATTCGGCGGACAACTCCGCGCGCTCGCTGCCGGCGCGCACCATGCCGCTGTCGGCGCGTGCGCCGGCCAGCAGCAGCAGCGCGTCGACCAGCAGTGACTTGCCGGCGCCGGTTTCACCGCTGACCACGGTCAGGCCGGGGCCGAAGCCGATCTCGGCGCTTGCGACGACGGCGAATTGGCGAACGTAAAGCGAGGTAAGCATGGCGGGCTGGCGTCCGGCCGACAGGTGACGAATGATTGTAGCGGCAGGGCTGTCGCTACAATGCCGGCGCGTGTCGACTTGCATCGTCGGCGCGCGAACCCTATTTAGTCACTGTCTCATCCATTGCAACAGCGCATGTCCCGCTCCCACGGTCACGATCTGGATACCCGCACCCGGCGGCTGCTGCGCAGTCTGATCGCGCAATATCTGGTCGATGGCGAACCGGTGGGGTCGCGCACGCTTTCGCGCTCCTCGGGGCTGGATGTCAGCCCGGCGACGATCCGCAACATCATGGCCGATCTGGAGGAGGCCGGCCTCGTTGCCTCGCCGCACACTTCGGCCGGGCGGGTGCCGACGCCGCGTGGCTTGCGTTTGTTCGTGGACAGCCTGATCGAACTGCAGCCCCTTCCGCGCGAAGAGCTGGCGCGGCTCGAACGCGAATTGCCCTCGGCCTCGACGACCGCGCGCGAACTGCTGGGCAATGCCTCGACCCTGTTGTCCGCGATGACCCATTTTGCCGGCGTGGTCACCGTGCCGCGGCAGGCGGATTTCCCGCTGCGTCACATTGATTTCGTCGCGCTGCCGGATTCGCAGGTGCTGGTGATCCTGGTGTTTTCCGACAACCAGGTGCAAAACCGCGTGGTGCGGTTGACCCGGCCGCTGGGCACGCGCGAGCTGGAACAGGCGGCGAATTACATCAACGCGCACTGCACCGGCCTGCGGGTGGATGAGGTGCGCGCGCAGCTTGTGGCCGAATTGCGCGAGGCCGGCAGTGAACTCAATCGACTGGTGGCTGCGGCGACCGAGCTGGCAACGGCCTCGTTTGCACCACAGACCGGTGGTGACGACGTGCTGGTCAGCGGGCAGACCAACCTCATGACCTACGCCGAGCTGGCCGATGTGCAACGCCTGCGCGAGTTGTTCGAGGCGTTCCAGCAGAAGAACGAACTCCTGCAACTGATGGAAGTGTGCGCACGGGCGCCCGGCGTGCGGCTCTTCATCGGTGAGGAATCCGGTTTTGCGGCGCTCGACGGCTGCAGCGTGGTCACCGCCAGCTATGGCGCGCAGGGCCGCGTGCTCGGCGCGGTTGGCGTGATCGGTCCCACGCGCATGGCCTACGAGCGGGTCATTCCGGTGGTGCAGGCCACGGCCGGCTTGCTCAGCGATGCCTTGAATCGCGCGGCGACGGCCTCATAACCGGCGCAGGGGCGGGGATACCCGCAATTTTTCGGAATGGTCGGCCACGTGCGCCGGCGGTGGAACAGGTTTGGAGCCCTTCATGCAGAACAACGATCCCCAGGCACCCGCAGTCGATGCGGCAGCCGACGCGGCGGTTGCCGCCGACATCGACGCGCTCAGGGCGCGCGTGGCTGAGCTTGAGGCCGGCAATGCCGAGCTGCGCGACGCCGTGTTGCGCGAAAAGGCCGACATCGAAAACCAGCGCCGGCGCCTGCATCGCGATCTTGAGCAGGCGCGGCGGTTCGCCAACGAAAAACTCCTGAGCGAGCTGTTGCCGGTGTTCGACGGACTCGAGAGCGGGCTCGCGGTGGAAACCGCCGATGTGGCCGCCATGCGCGAAGGCCTGAGCCTCACGCTCAAGGCGCTGCTCAAGGTGGGTGAAAACCATGGTCTGGCGCAGGTCAATCCGATCGGCCAGCCGCTTGACCCGGAACGCCATCACGCGGTGAGCATGGTCGCGGCAGCCGACGCGGCGCCGGGCACGGTGGTCAGCGTGCTGCAGAAAGGCTACCTGCTGAACGAACGGCTGCTGCGCCCGGCGCTGGTGTCCGTAGCGCAAGAGTGAAATCCCCCCATCCGGAGGCCGGGCGGCATTGATCCAATCCACCCGATCCCCATCTGGTCAACCATCACACGGCCTGCCGGCCGCTTCCAAGCTTCAGGAGCACACACCATGGGCAAGATCATCGGCATCGACCTCGGCACCACCAATTCCTGCGTGGCGGTCATGGACGGCAGTACCGCCAAGGTCATCGAAAACTCGGAAGGCGACCGCACCACGCCGTCCATCGTCGCCTTCAGCAAAGATGGCGAAGTGCTGGTTGGCGCCTCGGCCAAGCGCCAGGGTGTGACCAACCCCAAGAACACGTTTTACGCGGTGAAGCGCCTGATCGGCCGCAAATTCGCGGACGCCGAGGTGCAGCGCGACCTGAAGATCGCGCCATTCGGCATTGTCGCCAACACCAATGGCGACGCCTGGGTGGAAACCGCCGACGGCAAGAAGATGGCGCCGCCGGAAGTTTCGGCCAAGGTGCTGATGAAAATGAAGAAGACCGCCGAGGATTATCTCGGCGAGACGATCACCGAGGCGGTCATCACGGTGCCGGCGTACTTCAACGACAGCCAACGCCAGGCCACCAAGGACGCTGGCCGCATTGCCGGCCTGGAAGTCAAGCGCATCATCAACGAACCGACCGCGGCCGCACTGGCCTATGGGCTGGACAAGGAGAAGGGCGGCGACCGCAAGATCGTCGTGTACGACCTCGGCGGCGGCACGTTCGACGTGTCGATCATCGAGATCGCCGAGGTCGACGGCGAGAAGCAGTTCGAGGTGCTGGCCACCAACGGCGACACCTTCCTCGGCGGCGAGGATTTCGACCGCCGCGTGATCGACTACCTGGTCGAAGAGTTCCAGAAAGACCAGGGCATCGACTTGCGCAAGGACCCGCTCGCGCTGCAGCGCCTGAAGGACGCCGCCGAGCGCGCCAAGATCGAGCTGTCGTCCAGCCACCAGACCGAGGTCAACCTGCCGTACATCACGGCCGACGCCAGCGGCCCGAAGCATCTCAACATCAAGCTGACGCGCGCCAAGCTCGAAGCGCTGGTGGAAGACCTCCTGAAGCGCACCATCGAGCCGTGCCGCACGGCGCTGAACGACGCCGGCCTGCGCGTGTCCGACATCGCCGAGGTGATCCTCGTCGGTGGCCAGACGCGCATGCCCAAGGTGCAGGAAACGGTCAAGGACTTCTTCGGCAAGGAGCCGCGCAAGGACGTCAACCCGGATGAAGCGGTTGCCGTTGGTGCGGCGATCCAGGGCGGCGTGCTCGGCGGTACGGTCAAGGACGTGCTGCTGCTCGATGTCACCCCGCTGTCGCTCGGCATCGAGACGATGGGCGGCGTGATGACCAAGCTGATCGAAAAGAACACCACGGTGCCGACCCGTGCCTCGCAGGTGTTCTCCACCGCCGACGACAACCAGAGTGCGGTGACGGTGCACGTGCTGCAGGGCGAGCGCGAGCGCGCGAACGCCAACAAGTCGCTCGGCAAGTTCGACCTGCAGGGCATCGAGCCGGCGCCGCGCGGCATGCCGCAGATCGAGGTCACGTTCGACATCGACGCCAACGGCATCCTGCATGTGTCGGCCAAGGACAAGAAGACCGGCCGCGAGCAGAAGATCGAGATCAAGGCGGGCTCGGGCCTGTCGGAAGAGGAGATTGCGCGGATGGTGTCCGACGCCGAGGCCAACAAGGAAGAGGACAAGAAGTTCCATGAGCTGGTGGGCACGCGCAACAAGGCCGACCAGCTGGTGCACTCCACGCGCAGTGCGCTCAAGGAGCACGGCGACAAGATCGGGGCGCAGATCGGCGGCATCGAAAGCGCCTTGTCCGATCTTGAAAAGGTCAAGGATGGCGACGACAAGGACTTGATCGAGTCGAAGATCACCAAGCTCGAACAGGTGGCGCAGGCGCTGTATGCGGCTGCGCAGGGCGGCGCTGCCGGTGGCGAGCAGCCGGCTGGTGGCGAGCAGGGCCAGCCCAAGGCCGACGATGTCGTCGATGCCGAGTTCACCGAGGTCAAGAACGACGGCAAGTCGGCTTGACCGAGGGTTGACCGATGACGAGCGCCGCATTTTGCGGCGCTCGTCGTTTCCGCGGGAGGGGGGGATGATGGACAAGGGGCGGCTTGAGGCGTTCGGCAGCGGCGCACCGTTGCTGAACGTGCTGGCGTGGCAACCGTTCCAGGCCCCCCAATTCAGCAAACGGCGGCCGCGGGCCGCTGCTTGCCCAGGCGGTGGGGCGGACTGGAAAGGCCGCTTCGCCGCCGCCATGTATCTGGTCGGCATGGCTGTGGCGTTCGTCGCGCCATGGCTCGCCTGCCTTCTTTATGCCACGGTGGCTGCGATCTGGTTTTTGCCTGATTGGCGCATCGAATCGCGGATCAAGCAATGAGCAAGCGTGATTACTACGAAGTTCTCGGGGTCGAACGCAACGCATCCGAGCCGGAACTCAAAAAAGCGTTTCGACGGTTGGCAATGAAATATCACCCGGATCGCAACCCGGGCGATCCGACGGCAGCGGAGAAGTTCAAGGAGGCCAAGGAGGCCTATGAGATCCTTGCCGACGCGCAGAAGCGCGCGTTGTACGACCAGTACGGGCATGCCGCGTTCGAGAACGGCGCCGGCGGCCGCGGCGGTGCCGGCTTTGGCGACATGGGCGATATTTTCGGGGATATTTTCGGGGATATTTTCGGCGCCGGCCATGGGCGTCAGCAGCGCCGCGGCGCCGACCTGCGCTACATCCTCGAACTCGACCTTGAAGAAGCCGTGTTCGGCGTCGAGAAGCAAATCGAAATCCCCACCCAGGTCAATTGCCAGCACTGCAACGGCAGCGGCTCGGCCGACGGCAAGACCAGCACCTGCCCGACCTGCCGCGGCCACGGTCGCGTACGCATGCAAAACGGCATCTTCTCGATCCAGCAGGCTTGCCCGCGCTGCGGCGGCTCCGGGCGCGTGATCGAAAAGCCGTGCACGCACTGCCATGGTGAAGGGCGCCTGGAAGAAACCCGCACGCTGGCGGTCAAGGTGCCCGCCGGTGTCGACAATGGCGACCGCATCCGGCTGTCGGGGCAGGGCGAGGCCGGTCCGAGCGGCTCCCCGGCCGGCGACCTCTACGTCGAAGTGCACGTACGCGAGCACCCTATTTTTCAGCGCGACGGCACCGATCTTTATTGCGAAGTACCGATCCGGTTTTCGCAGGCCGCACTCGGCGCGCAGTTGCCGGTGCCCACGCTCGAAGGCGAAATCCCCATCGCGATCCCGCCGGAAACCCAGACCGGGCAGACCTTCCGTCTGCGCGGTCGTGGCGTGAAATCGGTGCGCAACGGACGTCCAGGCGATCTGATCTGCCGCGTGGTGGTGGAAACCCCGGTGCGGCTGACCAAGCAGCAGCGCGAACTGCTCGAACAGCTTGAAGCCAGCTTTGCCGCCGATCAGGCTTCCGAGCACACGCCACGCGCCAAGAACTGGGTGGATGGGGTGAAACAGTTCTGGTCGCGCGTCACTTCTTGAGTCATCGACCACGGGAATCCGCAGCATGGCCACCACGCCGATACGCATTGCGTTGAACGGTGCCTCCGGGCGCATGGGGCAGGCGCTCATCGGGCTATTGCGCAGCGACGCGCGGTTCGAGCTCGCCTACGCCGTGGTGTCGCCGCAGTCTGCACAGGCGGACGCGCCGGTGTGGCCGGGGCGACCACTCCGCTTCGCGCACGATTGGTCGGCGGCTCCTGCCGGCATTGAGGTCGTGGTTGATTTCAGTAGTTCCGCCGGCTTGGCCACTGCGCTGGATTTCTGCCTTGCGCGGAGCACCGCGCTGGTGGCCGGCTCGACCGGACTTGATCCTGCGTTGGTCGCACGGCTCGACGCGGCGGCCAGCCGTATCCCATTGCTGCGCGCGGCGAACTTCAGCCTTGGCGTGGCGGTGCTGACGCGGCTGTTGCGCGAAGCGGCTGCGGCACTGCACGACTGGGATCTGGAAATCGTCGAAGCCCACCATGGGCGCAAGCAGGATGCCCCATCGGGCACCGCGCTCGCGCTGGGCGCGGCCGCAGCGCAGGCACGGGGCACCACGTTGGCGGCAGCCGCCGTCTATGCGCGTGAAGGCCGCCCCGGCGCGCGGCGCGACGGCAGCATCGGTTTTGCCGTGGTGCGCGGCGGGGACATCGTCGGCGAACACCAGGCGATGCTGATCGGTACCGGCGAGCGCATTGAACTGGCGCATCGCGCGACCGACCGCGCGATCTTCGCGCGTGGTGCACTGGAAGCCGCCAGTTGGCTGGCCACGCGGCCCGCCGGTGCCTACGGCATGGACGACGTGCTCGCCACGCGCATGCGGCTTCATTTGCCGGAGTGAGCGAACCCGCCTCCCGCATCATGCCGATGTGTGCGCTTGCCGGGACTGACACGAGCCGTTAACATCCGCGGCGTTTGTCATTGGGGAGTAGCCATCCTCGCTCCCGTCGGTATTCTTGCCGGCATGCATTGAGGAATCCGCGTCAACACACTTGAGGCCCATGCCTCGTGGCGCGGATGGCGTAGCCGCCTTGCGGCATGCCCGGCGAGACCTTTGGCCATGATGCGCTTGACCCGGGCCGGGCGAGCCGCGTCGTTGCGCCAAAGCGTTCCGCTCGCCCGGCTGGAATTCCGCATGCTTGCTGCAGCCCTGTTCCTGCTTTCCGCCGGCGCGATCTACGTGGCCTGCGAGTACTTCGTCAACGGCGTCGAATGGTTGGGCCGGCGTCTGAACCTCGGCAGCACCGCAACCGGCACCGTCCTGGCCGCCTTCGGCACCGCGTTGCCGGAAAGCGCGGTCACGTTCATTGCGGTGATATTCGGCAAGACCCCCGGTGCGCGCGACATCGGCGTGGGTGCGGCAATGGGCGGGCCGCTGGTGCTGGCGACCATCGCCTATGCCGTGGTGGGCGGCGCGTTGTGGTGGAATCGCCGCCGGCTCAAGCGCAGCGATCACCTGGTGCGGGTGGACCATCACCGGCTGGCGCGCGACCAAGCGTGGTTTCTCGCCATCTTCGTGGTGAAAGTCGGCCTTGGGCTGATCGCGTTTGCGTGGAAACCGTGGCTGGGCGTCGCGTTTCTGCTGGCTTATGCAGCGTACGTGGCGCGGGAAGTACGCACCCAGGACACCGACGAGGAGGGTGAGCTGGAGCCGCTCAAGCTGCATCCGGGGACCTCCTTGCCGGCGATGTCGCGCATCTGGTTGCAGACCGGCGGTGCGCTCTTCGTGATCGCCCTTGCCTCGCGGGTGTTCGTCGGCCAGCTTGAAGCCATCGGCGAGGCGTGGTCGTTGTCCCCGCACCTGGTTGCGCTGCTGCTCAGCCCGGTGGCCACCGAGCTGCCGGAGACCCTGAACGCGCTGATCTGGGTGCGTCAGGGCAAGGAGCGCCTCGCGTTGGCGAACATTTCCGGCTCCATGATGATTCAGGCGACGATCCCCAGCGCGCTGGCGATCTTTGCCACGCCGTGGGTGTTCGACGCCCCCCTGATCGTGTCGGGCGTGCTGACGACGATCGCCATCGTCTATCTGTGGGCGCTGTTTCGCCGTGGGCGCGCCGATGCGCGCACGCTGTTGCCGGTGGTGGCGTTGTATGGCGTTTTTGCGCTGTTCGTGCTGTGGCGCCACGCCTGAAGGCGTCAGTCGTAGTGCGCGGCGTTGCGGTCGCGGTCGGCGCCGTAGCGGGTGTCGAGTTTGCCGGTCAGGCGTTTCAGCAGGCGCGCAAAGTGGCCACGCCGGGTTTTGCGCTGCTTGGCGTCCTCATTCACCAGCCACGCGAGCTGAATCACGCGCCGTTCGCCCTCGTACGGCAAATGGCCATGGTAGGAATGGCCGCAACGCTTGAACGCGGCCATTTCGCCGTACAGCGGCGGCAGTTCCGGGGCAATCACGGCGTCGATGTCGTCCGGACGGGAGAGCAGGCGCAGGCAGCCGTCGCTGGTATCCGGCCACTGTGGGGTGAGGTACAGCAGCACGGTGGCGACTTTGGAATCGCTGTCGGTATGGATGGTGCCGTGGCGCTTGTTCATCCGCCGGCACAGGCTGACCAGGGTCGGGTAGCGGTCAAGGTCGTCGATGCCCAGCTTGGCGCCGATCAGCCGCGCAAACGCCGGCGTCGTGAGCTGTTCCACCAGGGCATTGATCGAGGGGCCGCAATCGGCGGGGTCGAACGGGAAAAAACCGGCGCTCGGGTAGGCTGGGTAGTCGCGTTCGAGGTCATGCCGGGCCTCGGCCGGCAGTTGGCCGTGCGCCAGCAGAAACGGGAACGGCGTGCGCTCCAGCACGGTATCAGGGCGCTCGAGACGCGCGGGATCGAGCAATGCTTCCGGGCTCATGGCGGCGACTCAATCCATCGAGAGAAGCGCAAAGTGTAGCGCGACATCCCGGTACGCAGGCTGACGAAAACGGCCGTCTGAAGCGCTTTCCCGGTAGACAGGAAAGGGCCGCTTGCCTATCATTGTGACCCGCCCTGATACCTCTACCCCCAAGGTTCCCAAGCCTGCTGTGCATGGCTTGCGGGCTTTGCTGCACCCGAAGGCGGACTCATGCTCACACCTGCATTGCTGGCTCTTGAAGACGGCAGCGTGTTTCACGGCCAAGCCGTGGGCGCGACTGGCGAAACCGTCGGCGAGGTGGTTTTCAACACCGCCATGACCGGATACCAGGAGATCCTCACCGATCCCTCGTACACCCGGCAGATCGTCACCCTCACGTATCCGCACATCGGCAACACCGGTTGCAACCCCGAAGACCACGAGTCGGAGAAGGTGCATGCCGCCGGGCTGGTCGTGCGCGACGTGCCGCGTCTGGCGAGCAACTGGCGGCGGAACGAAAGCCTGCCCGCGTATCTCAAGCGCCACGGCGTGGTGGCGATTGCCGGCATCGACACCCGGCGGCTGACACGCATCCTGCGCGACAAGGGCGCGCAGGCCGGCTGCATCCTTGCCGGCGACGGCGCGAACGAAACCGATGCGCTGGCCAAGGCGCGCGCATTCCCCGGCTTGAACGGCATGGATCTCGCCAAGGTAGTGTCCACCCCGCAGGCCTACCACTGGGATGCCGGCCTATACGACCTCGACCGCACCGTATT
Organism: Rhodanobacter sp.; assembly: GCA_004298045.1. Classification (GTDB taxonomy): domain Bacteria; phylum Pseudomonadota; class Gammaproteobacteria; order Xanthomonadales; family Rhodanobacteraceae; genus Rhodanobacter_A. The sequence continues at coordinate 321,333 of SCRM01000021.1, forward strand.
CAACCAGCCGTCCAAACGGTTCAAGGTCGTGGCCTACGATTACGGCGTGAAGCAGAACATCCTGCGCCTGCTCGCCGAACGCGGTTGTGACCTCACGGTGGTGCCAGCGCAGACGCCAGCCGCCGAGGTGTTGGCCATGCAGCCCGATGGCGTGTTCCTCTCCAACGGCCCCGGCGATCCGGCCGCGTGCGACTACGCGATTGCGGCCACGCGCGCGTTCCTCGACGCCAAGGTTCCGCTGTTTGGCATCTGCCTGGGCCATCAGTTGATGGGACTCGCGCTGGGCGCGAAGACGATCAAGCTCAAATTCGGCCACCACGGCGCCAACCATCCGGTGCGCGACCACGATGATGGCCGGGTGCTCATCACCAGCCAGAACCATGGCTTTGCAGTGGATTCCGCCACGCTGCCGGCCAACGTGCGGGTAACCCATACCTCGCTGTTCGACGGCACGTTGCAGGGTTTTGCGTTGACCGACCGTCCAGCCTTCTGTTTCCAGGGCCACCCCGAATCCTCTCCAGGGCCGCACGACATGCGCTATCTGTTCGACCGCTTCGCCAAACTGATGCAGGAGGCACGCTGACATGCCCAAGCGTACCGACCTCAAGTGCGTCCTCATCATCGGCGCCGGCCCGATCGTCATCGGCCAGGCCTGCGAGTTCGACTACTCCGGCGCGCAGGCGTGCAAGGCGCTGCGCGAGGAGGGTTACCGCGTAGTGCTGGTGAACTCCAACCCGGCGACGATCATGACCGACCCGCACATGGCGGATGCGGTCTATATTGAACCGATCAACTGGCAGACGGTGGAGCGCATCATCGCCAAGGAGCGCCCGGACGCGGTGTTGCCGACGATGGGCGGGCAGACCGCACTCAACTGCGCGCTCGAGCTGTCCGACCACGGCGTGCTGGACAAGTATGGCGTGGAGCTGATCGGCGCCAAGCGCGACGCGATCCGCATGGCGGAAGACCGCGAGTTGTTCAAGGGGGCAATGACTGCGATCGGGCTGGAAAGCCCGCGTTCGGCGGTGGCCAAGAGCTACGAGGAAGCCGTGCGGGTCCAGGCGACGCTCGGTTTTCCCAACATCATCCGGCCGAGTTTCACGCTCGGTGGTTCAGGCGGCGGCATTGCGTACAACAAGGAAGAGTTCGAAACCATCGTCAAGCGCGGGCTCGAGATGTCGCCCACGCACGAGGTGCTGATCGACGAGTCGATGCTTGGCTGGAAAGAGTTCGAGATGGAGGTGGTGCGCGACCGTGCGGACAACTGCATCATCGTGTGCGCGATCGAGAACCTCGACCCGATGGGCGTGCACACCGGCGACTCGATCACGGTGGCGCCGGCGCAGACGCTGACCGACAAGGAATACCAGCGCATGCGCGATGCCTCGATCGCCGTGCTGCGCAAGATCGGCGTCGACACCGGCGGCTCCAACGTGCAGTTCGGCGTCAGCCCGGACAACGGCCGCATGGTCGTGATCGAGATGAACCCGCGCGTGTCGCGTTCCTCGGCGCTGGCCTCCAAGGCTACCGGCTTCCCGATCGCGAAGATCGCCGCCAAGCTTGCCATCGGTTACACCCTGGATGAGCTGGCGAACGACATTACCGGCGGCAAGACCCCGGCCTCGTTCGAGCCGACGCTCGACTACGTGGTCACCAAGATCCCGCGCTTCGCATTCGAGAAGTTCCCGCAGGCCGACCCGCGGCTCACCACGCAGATGAAGTCGGTGGGCGAGGTCATGGCGATCGGTCGCAGCTTTGCCGAATCGCTGCAGAAGGCCTTGCGCGGGCTCGAAATCGGCAAGACCGGGCTGAACCCCAGCGGGCTCGACTACGCCACGAGCGACGGACTGGCCACGCTCAAGCGCGAGTTGCGCGAGCCGCGGCCGGAACGGGTGTTTTTCCTTGCCGACGCGTTCCGCGCCGGGTTGTCGCTGGATCAGGTTTACGCGCTCAGTCACGTCGATCCATGGTTCCTCGCCGCGTTCGAGGACATTGTCGCGGCCGAGATGGACGTCCGTACACAAGGGGTCGATGCACTCGATGCCAACCGCATGCGCGAGCTCAAGCGCCTGGGGTTCTCCGACGCCCGGCTGGCCGAGCTGACGGGTTCGGACGAAGCCGCCATGCGCCACCTGCGCCGCATGCTTGGCGTGCGCCCGGTGTACAAGCGGGTGGATTCGTGCGCGGCCGAATTCGGCACTACCACGGCCTACATGTACTCGACCTATGACGAGGAGAACGAGGCCGAGCCGACCGCACGCGACAAGATCATCGTGCTCGGCGGTGGCCCGAACCGCATCGGTCAGGGCATCGAGTTCGACTATTGCTGCGTGCACGCGGCGCTCGCCCTGCGCGAGGATGGCTACGAGACCATCATGGTCAACTGCAACCCGGAGACCGTGTCGACCGACTACGACACTTCCGATCGCCTGTATTTCGAACCGTTGACGTTGGAAGACGTGCTCGAAATCGTCGATCTCGAAAAGCCCAAGGGCGTGATCGTGCAGTACGGCGGACAAACGCCGCTGAAGCTGGCGCGCGCGCTGGAAGCTGCCGGTGCGCCGGTGATCGGCACCTCGCCCGATTCGATCGATCTCGCGGAAGACCGCGAGCGTTTCCAGCACATGATCCAGAAGCTCGGCCTGCGCCAGCCGCCGAACCGCACCGCACGCAATGCCGACGAGGCGCTGGTGCTGGCCCGCGAAATCGGTTACCCGCTGGTGGTGCGCCCGAGCTACGTGCTTGGCGGCCGCGCGATGGAAGTCGTGTACGACGACGCCGATCTCGCGCGCTACGTCCGCGAGGCGGTGCGCGTGTCGAACGACTCCCCGGTGCTGCTCGACCACTTCCTCGACCACGCCACCGAAGTCGATGTGGACGTGATTGCCGACCACGAGGGCAACGTGGTGATCGGCGGCATCATGGAGCACATTGAGGAGGCCGGCGTGCATTCCGGCGATTCGTCCTGCTCGCTGCCGCCGTACTCGCTGCCGCCGGCGATCCAGGACGAGATGCGCCGCGAGGTCACCGCCATGGCCAAGGAGCTCAAGGTCATCGGCCTGATGAACACCCAGTTCGCGATCCAGGGCGATACCGTGTACATCTTGGAGGTGAATCCGCGCGCCTCGCGCACCGTGCCGTTCGTGTCCAAGGCCACCGGCGTGCCGCTGGCCAAGATCGCCGCGCGCTGCATGGCCGGCAAGACGCTGGCGGAGCAGGGCGCCACCCGCGAGGTGATTCCGGGGTATTACGCGGTCAAGGAAGCGATTTTCCCGTTTGTGAAGTTTCCCAACGTCGATCCGATCCTCGGTCCGGAAATGCGTTCCACCGGCGAGGTGATGGGCGTGGGCCGCAGCTTTGGCGCCGCGTTTGCGCGCGGTCATGATGCGGCCGGCATCAAGATCCCGCCGTTGGGCAAGGTGTTCGTTTCGGTGCGCGATGCGGACAAGGAACAACTGGTGCCGGTGGCGCAGGATCTCCTGCAGCGTGGCTACACGCTGGTGGCCACTTCCGGCACCGCGGCGTATCTGCTGCAACACGGCGTGGCTTGCGAGCGGGTCAACAAGGTGCTCGAAGGGCGCCCGCACATCGTCGACATGATCAAGAATGGCGAGGTCGTCTATATCGTCAATACGACCGAGGGCAAGCAGGCCATTGCGGACTCGTTCTCGATCCGGCGGGAGGCGTTGCAGCAGCGCGTCACCTATTCCACGACGGTGTCCGGCGCCCGCGCGCTGGTGCACTCGCTGGATTTTCACGGCAGCCACGAGGTACACAGCCTGCAGGAGCTGCACAAGGAGTTGAAGGCATGAGCAATCGTCCACCGATCACCAAAGTCGGTTCCGACCGCCTGCGGGCGGAGTTGACCAAGCTGAAATCCGAGGACCGCCCGCACATCATCGCGGCGATCGCCGAAGCGCGCGAGCACGGGGATCTCAAGGAAAACGCCGAGTACCACGCGGCGCGTGAATTGCAGGGGCTGATCGAGGCGCGCATTGCCCAGCTCGAAGGCCTGCTTTCCAACGCCGAGGTGATCGACGTCAGCAAGCTCAACCCGGGCAGCAAGGTCGTGTTTGGCGCCGTGGTCGACCTCGAGGACGAGGACAGCGGCACGGCGGTGACCTACCAGATCGTTGGCGATCTCGAGGCCGACATCAAGCAGGGTCTGATCGCCGTGTCCTCGCCGATTGCCCGTGCGTTGATTGGCAAACTCGAAGGCGACAGCCTGGAGTTCACCGCGCCTAATGGCGTGAAGCACTACGAGATCATCGCCGTGCGCTATGCCTGAGTGGCGTGTGGCACGCGCACGCAAAAGGCCCCGTCGATCCGGGGCCTTTCATTTTCCAGGGCAACAAAAAGGCCGCTCGCAGCGGCCTCTTCGATGCCACGTGGCACTGGCAATCAGCGCTGACGGGCCTTGAAACGCGGGTTGCTCTTGCAGATCACGAACACCTTGCCGCGACGACGCACGATCTTGCAGTCGCGGTGCCGCGCCTTGGCGGACTTCAACGAGTTAAGCACCTTCACGGCCAGCTCCTGATGCAGACAAAAAACGTAGCGCGCAAGTATATAGGTGCTGTCGCTGTATCACAAGTTGCCAAACTCGCTCAGGGCGTCCTCCACGGTGGCGAGGAACTGCGCCAGTACCGGTGAATGATCGCCCGTACGGCTCGCCACCGCCAGCAGCAGGTGCGCCAGTGGGTCGACCAGGGGCACATAGCGCACGCCGGCAAGATGCACTGCGCGCATGCTGGCTGGCACCAGCGCCAGGCCAAGCCCGGCTGCCACCAGGGCCAGCAGACCGTTGACCTGCTGCGCCTGCTGCACGATGCGCGGACGAAAGTCGGCGGCGTCGGCCAGCGCTGCCAGCCGGTCGTACAGGGTGGCGGCGAGCTGACGCGGCTGGGTTACGAAGGACTCTTCCGCGACTTCGCGCATGGTTACCGTCTCGCGGGTGGCCAAGGCATGACTGGCGGGCAGCGCCAACATCAGGGGCTCGCGGTCGATCACGCGCAAATGCAATTGCCGGGCGTCGCGCTGGTGATGCGGTTCATTGCGCACAAAGCCCACGTCGATCTCGTTCGCCAGCAGGGCGGCAAACTGGCGCTCGGTGTACAGCTCCGAAAGCTGCAGATTGACCGCTGGCGCCACCTGCCGATGGCGAAGCAGGGCGCGTGGCAAAAACGGGTGAAACGACACCGACACCGAGTACGCCAAGCGCAATTGGCCGCTCTGGCCAGCCGCGGTGGCCGTGGTGCGGCTGCGCGCCAGCTCGGTCTGAGTGAGGATTTGGCGCGCTTCTTCGAAAAACACGCGTCCCGGTTCGGTCAGCGCCACCTTGCGTTTGTTGCGCTCCAGCAGGGTGACACCAAGGTCACGCTCCAGCGCGAGGATCTGTTGCGATAGTGGCGGCTGCGAGATATGCAGGCGGATCGCCGCGCGGGTGAAGCTCAATTCTTCGGCGACCGCAATGAAGTACCGCAACTGGCGCAGGTCAAACATAGTCGCTATGCATCTAAGAGTACGGGTAAATATATATTAGATAACTGAACGAGGCGCCCATAAAATGCTCCCCGTCCCGTCATCACCCCTCCCGATGGCGGTGACCCCGCCCCGCGGTGGTGCTGCAAACGATCCAGTCAACTCCCCCTTGGGCTGGATCGATGCGCCGCTTTGCGGGGCGTTTTGCGTCTGCGGCAAACCGTTTGGGTGGCGCACGCCGCTGTGTTTGCGGTCAGCTGTGTGATAGGCCCATGCCGCGATACCATGCGAATTTCCACGCTTTTGCCGAGCCGGCCATGAATCACATTGCCCCTGTTCCCGTGCTGACCATCGACGGCCCGTCCGGCTCGGGCAAAGGCACGGTGAGCCGGCGTGTGGCGGAGCACCTGGGGTGGCGGTTGCTCGATTCGGGCGCGCTGTATCGGGCCGTGGGCTATGCGGCGGGCGCCGCCGGGCTCGATCTCACCGATGCCGAGGCCGTCACCCGTTGCGCGCAGTCGACCAAGATCCGGTTCCAGGCCAGCGCCGATGGTGGCGATACCCGCATTCTCGTCAATGGCCACGATGCGACCGACGAGCTGCGTACCGAAACCGCGGGGGCGGCGGCGTCCGCCATCGCCTCGATTGCTGCGGTGCGCCAGGCGCTGGTCGACCTGCAGCTTGGCTTTCGCAAGAGCCCCGGGCTGGTCGCCGACGGACGCGATATGGGCACCGTGATCTTCCCCGATGCGCCGTTCAAGGTGTTCCTTACGGCAAGCGCCGCGGAACGTGCGAAAAGGCGCTATAAGCAGTTGAAAGAAAAGGGGCTAAACGTTACACTTGCGAGCCTTCAACGCGAGATCGAAGCGCGTGACCACCGTGATGCATCGCGTGCGGTGGCGCCTCTCAAGCCCGCGCCGGAAGCCGTGCTGGTGGATTCCACCGGCATGCGCATCGATCAAGTCGTTGCACGTGTTCTCGCCGTCGTGCAGCCGCAATAGCGGTTGCATTGCGGTTTTTCTTCCTCGGCCAGGGCGGCCGGGGTTCAATCATGGTGAGGAAGGTTGTCTCTTCAAAGAGGCGGCTGGAAGCACCCCAACCGGTGGACCGTTGTCGGTGCAAGGTCTGGATCACGCATCGCGACCGTCCTTTTTCATTCTGGAATCAACATGACCGAAAGTTTTGCCGAACTGTTTGAACAGAGCCAACAGGCCATTGCCAAGCTCAAGCCCGGCGCCATCGTCTCCGGCATCGTGGTGGAGATCCGCAACGACGTCGTCGTCATCAACGCCGGCCTGAAGAGCGAGGGCATTGTCCCGATCGAGCAGTTCAAGGACGAGAGTGGTGCCATCGAAGTGCACGTGGGCGACGAGGTCAAGGTGGCCCTCGAAGCACTCGAAGACGGGTTCGGCGAAACCAAGCTGTCGCGCGAGAAGGCCAAGCGCTCGATGGTGTGGGACGACCTCGAGGCGGCATTCGACAAGGAAGAAACCGTCAAGGGCATGATCTCCGGCAAGGTCAAGGGCGGCTTCACCGTGGACATCCACGACGTGCGCGCCTTCCTGCCGGGTTCGCTGGTCGACGTGCGCCCGGTGCGCGAGCCGACCTATCTCGAAGGCAAGGAGCTCGAGTTCAAGATCATCAAGCTCGACCGCAAGCGCAACAACGTGGTGGTCAGCCGCCGCGCCGTGGTCGAGACCGAGTTCTCCGCCGAGCGCGAGGCGCTGCTGGAGCGGCTGGTCGAGGGCGCGGTGGTCAAGGGCGTGGTCAAGAACCTCACCGACTACGGCGCGTTCGTGGACCTGGGCGGCATCGACGGCCTGTTGCACATCACCGACATGGCGTGGAAGCGCGTGCGCCATCCGTCCGAGGTGGTCAATGTCGGCGACGAGCTGGAAGTGCGCGTGCTGAAGTTCGACCGCGAGCGCAACCGCGTCTCGCTGGGCCTGAAGCAGCTCGGCGATGATCCGTGGGTCAACATCTCGCGGCGCTACCCGGTGGGCTCGCGCCTGTTCGGCAAGGTTTCCAACGTCACCGATTACGGCTGTTTCGTCGAGATCGAGCCGGGCGTCGAAGGCCTGGTGCACGTCTCCGAGATGGACTGGACCAACAAGAACGTCAACCCGGCCAAGGTGGTGCAGGTCAGCGACGAGACCGAGGTGATGGTGCTCGACGTGGACGAAGAGCGTCGCCGCATCTCGCTGGGCATCAAGCAGACCCGCTCCAACCCGTGGGAAGCTTTTGCCGCCATGCACAAGAAGGGCGACAAGGTTTCCGGCCAGATCAAGTCGATCACCGACTTCGGCGTGTTCATCGGCCTGGAAGGCGGCATCGACGGCCTGGTGCACCTGTCCGATATCTCCTGGCAGACCTCCAGCGAAGACCTCGTGCGCAACTTCAAGAAGGGCGACGAAATCGAGGCCGTGGTGCTGGCGGTGGATCCGGAACGCGAGCGCATTTCGCTCGGCATCAAGCAGATGGAACAGGATCCGTTCGGCCAGTACATGGGCAACCATCCGCGCGGCACGATCGTCACCGGCAGCGTCAAGGAAGTGGACGCCAAGGGCGCCGTGATCGACCTCGGCGACGGGGTCGAAGGCTACGTGCGTGCGAACGACATCGCCAAGGAACGCGTCGACGACGCCACCCAGTACCTCAAGGTGGGCGACTCCGTGGAAGCCAAGTTCACCGGCATGGATCGCAAGGGGCGTCAGCTGGCATTGTCGATCCGCGCGAAGGACGAGGCCGATGTGCAGGAAGCCATGGCCGAGTACTCTTCGGCCGCGGGCGGCACGACCAAGCTGGGCGCCTTGCTCAAGGAGCAGCTGAACAAGGCGGAGTAAGGCATCGTGGATGTGGCGCGGGGCGGGTTGTGCCGCCTCGCGCCTCACGATGGTGGGAGCGTACGTCGCGGACCTGGGGACCATGACCAAATCCGAATTGATCGAGGCGCTGGCACGGCGCCAAACCCATCTTGCGTTTGCCGATGTCGAGCTGGCGGTCAAAAGCATCATTGAGCAAATGAGCCAGGCACTGGCTACTGGCGAGCGCATCGAGGTGCGTGGTTTTGGCAGCTTTGCGCTGCATTTCCGCCCACCGCGCATGGGCCGCAACCCCAAGACCGGAGACTCGGTCGCGTTGCCTGGCAAGCATGTACCGCACTTCAAGCCGGGCAAGGAATTGCGCGAGCGGGTGAATCAACGGCTGGAAGAAACCTCGGCATCCTGATGTGCGGGGGCTCGGGACGGAAGGCAGGCGGCGCGAGTCGGCCTGCCTTTTGTGTTTTTGCTGCAGCAAGCGAGCGATCAGGTAAAGTCCACGCATGCGATTGATCGTCATTCTTCTGCTCGGGTTCTTCGTCGCGGCCGGTATCGTCGTCGGCGCGCTCAATGCCGACCTGGTCGGCTATGACTTCGCGTTCGCACGCGTGCAGTTGCCAAAGGGCGCCGCCCTGCTTGCCGCGCTGGTGCTCGGCTGGCTCCTTGGCGGGCTTACCGCGTGGCTTGGCATGGGTGTGCGTCGGCGCCGGCAGCGGGTGCGCAAGGAGGCCGGCAAGTAAGCCGGCACCATGTTGCCCTGGTATGTGATTCCTGCGGTGGCTGTCGCGTTTGCGGCGGGTTGGTGGCTGGCGCGCTGGCTATCGGCACGCCGCTCGGGTGCGGCGGTCAACGAGTTGTCGTCGGACTATTTCCGCGGCCTCAATTACCTCTTGAACGAAGAGCAGGACAAGGCCATCGAGGTCTTCCTGCGCCTCGCCGAATACAACCGCGACACGGTCGAGACCCACCTTGCGCTGGGCAATCTGTTCCGCCGGCGCGGCGAGGTGGATCGGGCGATCCGGTTGCACCAGCACCTGGTTTCACGCCCGGACTTGTCCGAACCGATGAAGACGGTTGCCTTGCTTGAATTGGGCGAGGACTACATGCGCGCCGGGCTGCTCGACCGCGCCGAAGCCCTGTTCTGCGACCTCGTGGCGTTGGATGCGCATGCGCCATCCGCCTTGCGCCACCTCATCTCGATCTATCAGCACGAGCGCGATTGGCACCAGGCGATCGAACACGCCCGCCGGCTCGAAGCCATGACCGGCGAGGACCAGACGCCGATCATGGCGCAGTTTTACTGCGAGCTTGCCGAGCGCTCGCGCCAGCACGGCGCGAAGGTCGAGGCACGCGAGTATCTGGATCAGGCGTTTGCCTGCCAGCGCGATTGCGTGCGGGCATGGATGCTGACCGGGCGGATCGAAGCGGATGCCGGCAACCATGCGAAAGCGGTGGATGCGTACGAGGCTGCCGTGGCCGCCGACGTGGCCTTCGTACCCGAGATCCTGCCGCCGCTGCTGGACAGTTACGCGCGTTCGGCCCAAATGGAGCGCGCCGAACGCTTCTTGCGCGGGCTGCTCGAGCGTTATCACGGCGTCTCGCCAGTGCTGGCCCTGACGCATCTGTACGCGGAGCGGGATGGCAAGCACGCCGCGGTGGATTTCCTCACTGCACAGCTGCGGCGACGGCCATCGGTACGCGGTCTGATGGCCTTGATCGACGCCACGATGGACAGCATCCAGGGCGAAGCGCGCGACAATTTCCTGATACTGCGTGACTTGACGAAAAAGCTGCTTGAAGGGCAGGCGATGTACCGCTGCAGCCGCTGCGGTTTCGGTGCGAAGGCGCACCACTGGCAGTGCCCGAGTTGCAAGAGCTGGAGCACGATCCGCCCGATTCATGGCGTGGCCAACGAATGAGTGGCGTGTCGGCGGTACTTGCCTGGCCGCTGCTGTCGTTGGCGATCGCCATCGCCACGGTGCGGGGCGCGATCTGGTACGCAATGCGCCACGGCATGCTCGACCAACCGGGCCGACGACGCTCACATACCGTGGCGACGCCGCGCGGCGGCGGTATCGGCATCGTCGTGGCGTGCCTGGTCACCTTGCCATGGGCATGGGGTGGCGGCGACCAGGCGCCATCCACCGTAGTGCGCGATGCCTTGCTGGCGGGCGTGGCGATGGTAGCCACGGTCGGCTGGCTTGATGATCGTCACGCGTTGCCGGCCTTGCCGCGGCTACTGGTGCAACTTGCGGCGTGCTCGTTGCTGGCGTTGGCACTGATCGCGGAAGGGCTCAGCTACTGGTGGGCATTGCCATTGGTGCTGGCCGGCACCTGGAGCATCAACCTGCACAATTTCATGGATGGCATCGACGGCTTGTTGGCGCAGCAAGCCATGTTCGTCACGGCTGGTCTGGGCGTGCTGGGGTGGTTGGCGCAGCAGCCTGGCCTTTCACTGGCGGCGGTGTGCGTGTTCGCGGCCTGCCTGGGGTTCTGGTACTTCAACCGCTCGCCAGCACGGATCTTCATGGGCGACGCCGGCAGCGGCAGTGTCGGGTTGTTGCTGTTTGCGTTGTCTGCCGTGTGCGCGACGATGGCACCGCGTACTTTGCCGGCGGTCCTGGTGCTGTCCGCGGCCTTTGTCGTCGATGCCAGTTTGACGCTGCTGTCACGCATGTGCCGCGGTCGCCGCTGGTACACTCCGCACCGCGAACACCTTTACCAGTGGCTGGCGCGACGCCTGCACAGCCATGCAAGGGTGTGTGCGCTTTTTATGGGCTGGAACCTGCTGGTATTGGTGCCTTTGGCGTGGTTGGCCTGGAGTTCATCCATGCTTGCCTATGGTGCCGTGGTGTTGGCTTATCTGCTTACCATCGTGGCGTGGTTTGTCTTCAAGCACCGTTGTCTGCGGCGCAGGGCTTCAGGGATGTTCGATGTCGTTGCGTAAACTGGTTGCGGTGGTTCATCCACGCATGGCGGTCATCGGACATGATCTCGCCATGGCAGCACTTGCGTGGCTGATCGCCAAGTGGCTGCGCTACACGGTACGCCCGGAAGACATCATCCAATTCCGCTGGTTCGAGCTTCCGGTGGTGCTCGTCGCGCAAGGCGCGATTTTTCGCTGGACTGGCTTGTATCGCGGCGTATGGCGTTTCGCCAGCTTGCCCGATCTGTGGAACATCATTCGCGCGGTGGCGCTGGGTTCGATTGCGATCTGGCTCGCATTGTCGATGTTCAACCGCCTCGACGGCGTACCGCGTTCGATGCTGGTGCTGTATCCGGTCGTGCTGGCGGTTGGCCTGGGCGCACCGCGCCTGCTTTACCGCTACTGGAAGGACAGCCGCGTCGGCCTGGCCGGCTCCGCGACGGTTCGGCGCGTACTCATCATTGGCGCCGACCGCGCCGGCGAGGCACTTTCGCGCGACCTCCAACGCGACAGTGCGTACTCGGTGGTCGGGTTTCTCGATGACCGTCCCGCCATGGGTGGGGCCAGCATCAATGGGTTGCCGGTGCTCGGCCATACTGCGCGACTGGCCGATATTGCCCGTGAAACCGCGGCCGACATGCTGCTGATCGCCCTGCCGGAGGCCAAAGCTGGCGAGATGCGCGTCATCGTCGCTGCGTGTGCGGCGACCGATCTGCCGTATCGCACTATTCCGCGGTTGGAAGACGTGGTGGCCGGTCGGGCGCAGGTCAACGAGATCAAGGAAGTCGCGATCGAGGATCTGCTCGGCCGGGAGACGGTGGAGCTGGATTGGACTGCCATTCGCGAGGCCATCAGTGGGCACCGGGTGCTGGTGACTGGTGGTGGCGGGTCGATCGGTTCCGAATTGTGCCGGCAGGTGGCGCGACTGGGTGCCGCAGCGCTGACGGTGGTCGATCACAGCGAGTTCAACCTGTACCGGATCACGCGCGAGCTGCGCCAGCACTTCCCCGACCTGATCCTCGATGGCGTGCTTGGCAGTTGCGGTGATGAGGTTCTGATGCGCCGCACGCTGGCGGCAGCGAAGCCGCAGGTGGTGTTCCATGCCGCCGCGTACAAACATGTCCCGTTGCTGCAGGATCAACTGCGCGCCGCGTTCCGCAACAACGTGCTTGGTACCCGGACGGTGGCCGACCTTGCCAACGAAGCCGGGGTCGACGCCTTCGTGATGATTTCGACCGACAAGGCGGTCAACCCGACCAGCGTCATGGGCGCCTGCAAGCGCATTGCCGAGATCTGGTGCCAGAACCTCGATGCGCACGCACGGACGCGCTACATGACGGTGCGTTTTGGCAATGTGCTCGATTCGGCCGGCTCGGTGGTGCCGCTGTTCCGGCAGCAGATCCGCGAGGGTGGGCCGGTCACCGTCACCCATCCGGAGATTTCGCGCTACTTCATGACCATCCCCGAAGCCTGCCAGCTCATCCTGCAGGCCGCCACGCTCGGCTCCGGCGGCGAGATCTACGCGCTGGACATGGGCGAACCGATCAAGATCCGCGATCTCGCCGAGCAGATGATCCGCCTGGCGGGCAAGAAGCCGGGCACCGAGATTCCGATCGTGTACACCGGCTTGCGGCCGGGTGAAAAACTGTTCGAGGAATTGTTCCACCCGCAGGAGCACTACAGCGCAACGGCGCATTCGAAGATCTTCCTCGCGCAACACCGCGAGGTGTCTTGGGATCTGCTGCAGGGCTTGCTGCGCAAGGCCGACGGCGTGGTTTCCGTTGGCGACGACACCGAGTTGCGGCGCTGCGTGTCGAGCCTGCTGCCGTCGTTCCGCTGGAGCGAAACCACCCAGCCAGACAACGTCGTTTCGATCCGTCGCCAGGAATCCGGAGAAGGCAAGTGAGCCAACCGTTGCGCAAGGTCGTGTTTCCCGTGGCCGGACTCGGCACCCGGTTTCTGCCGGCCACCAAGGCAGTCGCCAAGGAAATGCTGCCGGTACTCGACCGTCCGCTGATCCAGTACGCCGTCGATGAAGCCGTCGAAGCCGGCGCGGACACGCTCATCTTTGTCACCAACCGTTACAAGCACGCCATCGCCGATTATTTCGACAAGGCCTACGAGCTCGAAGCCAAGCTGCTGCAGAAAGGCAAGAACGCGCTCCTGGCCATGGTGCGCGGCACCTTGCCCGGCCATGTGCGTGCCATCTTCGTCACCCAGCCTGAGGCGCTCGGCCTCGGCCATGCGGTGCTGTGCGCCAAGCCGGTGATCGGCGACGCACCATTCGGCATCATGCTGCCGGACGACCTCATCTGGAACGGTTCCGGAAAAGGCGCGTTGCGCCAGATGGCGGAGCTCGGCGCGCGCGAGGATGCCGGCGTGATCGCGGTGGAAGAAGTGCCGCATGAGCAAACCGAGAAATACGGCATTGTCGACGCCACTCCCATCGACGAACGCAGCGCGCGGATCCGGCACATGGTGGAAAAGCCGAAACCCGCCGATGCCCCGTCCAACCTGGCTGTAGTGGGGCGCTACGTGCTGCCGCCGCGCATCTTCGACCTGCTCGAGCACACGACGACCGGCGCTGGCGGCGAAATCCAGTTGACCGATGCGATCGAGGCCTTGCTCAAGGAACAGGGCAAGGTGCTCGCCTATCGCTTCGAGGGCACGCGCTTCGACTGCGGCAACAAGGCGGGCCTGGTGCGCGCAACCATCCATATGGCGATGCAGGACCCTGCCTTGGCACCGGTGGTGCGCGAGATCGCTGCCACGCTGTGACGGTCTGCCGCAGAGGTTGCTGGTCGTTGCGCGATGCCTGCAGGGTGTCTGATGTGAGCTTGCTGCGGTAATCTCGGGCCCTTCGCCGACGCACAGGGGCGCCCGCGCATGAAATCCGCCGTCGTTTCGTCTTATTACCGTGCCACCGCCACGCGTCATGCACCGTATGCGCCGCTGGCCGGCAGAGTCGAGGCGCGCGTCGCCGTCGTGGGTGGCGGTTTTGCAGGACTCAACACGGCACTGAGTCTGGCCGAACACGGTGTACGCGACGTGGTGCTGCTGGAGCGCGATGAGATCGGTTTCGGTGCGTCCGGCCGCAACGGCGGCTTCGTGTTTGCCGGTTATTCTCTCGGTGAGCAGGCGCTGGTGGATCGCGTTGGCCTTGCGCGTGCGCGCGCTTTGTTCGCGTTGACGACGGCGGCGGTCGAACGCATCCGTGCACGCATCCAGCGCTACGCCATCGCTTGCGATGCGGTGGACGCCGGGGTCATCTGGGCCAACTGGTTTCGCGATCCGGCGGTGTTGCGGGCGCGCCAGCAACTGCTGGCGGATAGCTTCGGTGTCACGTGGGAGTGGCTGCCGCAAGCGGCTTTGCGTGCGCGCGTCAACAGCATGCGTTATCACGATGGTCTGTACGAGCGCAATGCGCTGCACCTGCACCCGCTCAACTACGCGCTCGGGCTTGCGGCGGCGGCGAGTACCCAAGGCGTTGCCATCCACGAACACAGCACCGTGACGCACTTGCACCGCGCGGGCGCGCATTGGCACCTGACAACACCGGCAGGCGAAGTCCAGGCCGAGCACGTCGTACTTGCCTGTGGCGGGTATCTCGGCCGGCTTGACCGCCGCGTCGATGCCGCGGTGCTGCCGATCGCCACCTATGTGTTGGCCACCGAGCCGCTCGGCGATCGTCTTGCCGAGTGCCTGATGACGCGGGCCGCGGTGTACGACTCGCGGTTTGCGTTCGACTATTACCGGCCGCTGCCGGATACCCGGCTGTTGTGGGGCGGCCGCATCTCGGTGCGCGATCGATCCCCGCACGCGGTGCAGCGGCGGTTGCTGCGTGATCTGCTCAAGGTGTTTCCGCAACTGGCGGGCGTGCAGGTGGAACATGCCTGGTCGGGGCTGATGAGCTATGCACGCCACCAGATGCCGCAGATCGGCCGCAGCGCAGACGGCCTGTGGCATGCGCAGGCGTTTGGCGGGCACGGCCTGGCGCCGACCTGCGCTGCGGGCGAACTGGTGGCGGCGGCGATCGCCGACGGTGACACGGGGTGGCAGCAATTCAACGATTTCGGGTTGGTGTCGGCCGGCAAGCCGTTCGGCTTCGCCGCCGCCCAAGCCAGCTATTGGTGGCAGGAGTTGCGCGATGCGCTCAAGACGAGGCTGGAAGCATGAATGACGACGCGGACCTCAGCTGGGCCGATTTCGAGAAAGTGCTGATCGTGGCCGGCACGGTGACGAAAGTCGAAGCCTTCCCCGAGGCACGCAAGCCGGCGTGGAAGGTGTGGGTGGATTTCGGCCCCTATGGCGAAAAGAAGACCAGCGCCCAGATCGTGGCGCTGTATCGCCCCGAGGATCTGATCGGCCGGCAGGTCGTGGGCGTCATCAATTTTCCCGAAAAGCAGATCGGTCCGTTCCGTTCGCAGTTTCTGCTTACCGGCTTTCCCACCGACGAGGGTGTGGTGCTTGCCGCCGTCGAGCGTCCGGTGCCGAACGGTACGCGGCTCGCCTGAAGTTGCGATCAACACAAGCCGCCATTGACGGCCAACACTTGCCGGGTGATGTAGCCCGCGTCCGGGCTGACGAGGAAAGCCACCGCCGCAGCCACCTCTGCCGGTGTGCCGGCGCGCGCGGCGGGAATCATCTGCACGATCTCGGCGACGGGTACCTCGGGGGCGAGCAGGTCGGTGTCGATAAGGCCGGGTGCGACGCAGTTCACCGTGATGCGGCGCTTGGCAAGCTCCACCGCCAACGCCTTGGCCGCGCCGATCACACCGGCTTTGGACGCACTGTAGTTCACCTGCCCGCGGTTGCCGACAAGGCCGGAGACTGAGGTGATGCACACGATGCGACCGGGTGCGCGGCGACGGATCATGGGCATGACTACCGGGTGCAGCACGTTGTAGAAACCGTCGAGGTTGGTGCGCAGCACGCGGTCCCAGTCCGCGTCGGTGAGTGCGGGGAAGGCCGCATCGGCGGTGATGCCGGCGTTGCACACCACGCCGTAATACGCGCCGTGCGCGGCGATGTCGGCCTCCAGGGCATATCGGCACGCATCGCGGTCGGCAAGATCGAACTGCAACACCTGCGCGCTGCGGCCGGCTTGAACGATCTCGGCGTGGACAGCGTCGGCAGCGTCGCGCCGGGTGCGGCAATGCAGTGCGATGTCATAGCCGTCGCGAGCAAGCCGCATGGCGATGGCGCGACCGATGCCGCGGCTGGAGCCAGTCACCAGAATGCGGTCAGTCATGGGAAAGCGCCGTGGCGAAGAGAGCGGTGGCATCGGGTGGGCTGAAAACCGTGAGCTTGGCTTCGGCCAGCACGCCGGGGGCCTCGATGCGGCAGACAAACACGCCCATGCCGGTGGCGTCGCTGAATTCGCGGCGTGCGCTTACCGTCAAGGTGCTGCCTGGCGGGAAGCCCGTGACGTTGCAGCGGTATTGCCGGGTACCGAGTAGCAAGCCGAGGCGCACCGGGCGACCTTTGGCACGCGCCGTGCAGCCTGCCCACGCGGCAATGGCCTGCGCCATCAACTCCACCCCCGCCCATGCGGGCAATCGCCCGTCGGCGGCGTGCAACAAGCCATCGGCCGCCACCTTGTGCGTACAGCGCACATGGTCGGCGTCGTGTTCGAGCACGGCGTCGAGCAGGATCATGTCACCGGCGTGCGGGATCAGTTCGGCGATCGGCCAAGGGCTCATGGCGTATCCCCGAAGATCAGGCTGGCGTTGTTGCCGCCGAAGGCAAACGAATTGCTCATCAACCAGTGCGGTTGGCCGGGTTTCAGCCGGGTGCCGGGTGCAACGAAGTCGAGCGCGGGCAAGCTGGCATCGAGCAGGCCTTGGGTGCAGTGCGGCGGCAGCCGGCCAGCATCCAGCGCCAGCCAGCAAAAGGCGGCTTCGAGTGCGCCGGCGGCGGCCAGTGTGTGGCCGGTCAGCGCCTTGGTCGACGAGCACGGCACGCCGTGTGGGAACACTGCCGCCATGGCGCGCGCTTCCATCGCGTCATTGAGCGGTGTTGCCGTGCCGTGCAGGTTGACGTAGTCGATCGCCCCGGGGCCGAGTTGCGCCCGGGCGAGAGCGGTCAACATCGCGTCGCGGGCACCGGTGCCGCCCGGTTCGGGCGATGACATGTGATAGGCGTCCGAGCTGGCGCCTGTTCCGGCAAGGTGCACCGGGCCGCGCTCGTGGGTCATGAGGAACAGCGCTGCCGCCTCGCCCAGGTTGATGCCGTGCCGATCGGCCGCGAACGGGCGACAGTGCTCGCCATCCAGCGCACCGAGCGCATGAAAGCCATTCAGTGGCAAGCGCGTCAAGGCATCGACGCCGCCGCAGACCACGGCATCGCACACCCCGGCATCGAGCAGACGCTGCGCGCTGATCAGTGCCCGCGCGCCCGCGGTGCAGGCCGTGGAAATGACGTAGCACGGGCCTTCGCTGCCGAGCCAGTCGGCAAGGCACTGCGCCGGGTCGGAAAGCTCCTGATCGCGATAGTGATAACCGCGCGGCCATGCGCCGGTCTGCCGGTAACCCGCGTGTCCGACGGTGGCCTCTTCGATGCCTCCGGTGCTGGTGCCGAGCACGACGCCGATGCGCAACCTGCCGTAGTGCGTCGCCGCCGCCTGCAAGTCCGGTTCGATTTGGTGTGCCGCCGCCAGCAACAAACGGTTGCAGCGGTTGTCGTGGGCCCACAGCGTTGCCGGCAATGCGGGAAGCTCGGCGTGCACCCGGCCAACCGGCGGCGTGAAGCCTGGGATCCAGCCGGGCGTCGGCACAAGGCGATCGGTGTCGCCGGCAAACAGCGCCTGCGCCACGGCAGCCCGGTCGGCACCGAGGGCGCACACGATACCGAGCGTGTTGAGGTAGGCGGTACTCATGCCGGTTTGCGGGCAACCACGTTCACCAGTGTCTCCTCCCGGCGTCCGGGCGGTGGCGGCTGGCGCAGGTGCAGGCGTTCAAGCAGGCCGAAATCCCGCGCGCGGCTCCACCACAGGTATGGCAGTGAAACCTGGGCATCGCCGAAAACAAAACCTTGTGCACGCAGCATGGTGAGGTACTCCGGTGCGCTCTTTTGCACCTGCATCGGGTGCCGGAAAAACCAGCGGATCACCCAGGTGTCGATGTACGCACGGGTGGACTCGGCAAGCAACAGGGTTCCACCGGGCTTGAGCACGCGCCAGAACTCCGCCAACGCATCCTCCTGCTCCACCAGATGATGGAACACCTGATGGCAGAACAGCACATCCACGCTGGCATCGGGCAGATCGATGGCGGCGCAGTCCCCCAGCACGAGTTCCACCGCCACCCCTTCGCGCGCAGCTTCGGCGCGCGCCCGTTCGATGCTGACCGGGTCGGCATCCAGCCCCACCAGGCGCCTTGGTGAAAACACGCGATCGAGCAGGCGGAATGACCGCCCTTGGCCACAACCCACATCAAGCAAGGTGTCGGTATGCGGCAACGCGCCGGCGAGCCAGGCCAGGTCTTCAATGGCTACCCGCAACACGTGGCGTTGCCAGGTGCGGCTGGCGAGAAAACGAAACCCCAGGCGCGTGTCCGGGACATAGGTGGGGCTGGCGTAATTCATGGCTTGGTGAGGGCAAGTTCGACGGCGTGGACAAAGGCCGCGGGCGAAACCAGCTGCATGGCGCCGTCGGCGAGGCTCACCGCAACTTGCACCGTGCTGGCACGGGTCAACCGCGCGCCACTTTCGGCATCGCTGATGAGGTAATGGATTTTCAGCCGGTTTTCCCATTCGACGAGGTCGGCCCGCAGGTTGAGGCGTTGGCCAAAACG
Source organism: Rhodanobacter sp. (assembly GCA_004298045.1). Taxonomy (GTDB): domain Bacteria; phylum Pseudomonadota; class Gammaproteobacteria; order Xanthomonadales; family Rhodanobacteraceae; genus Rhodanobacter_A. Next base: position 340,352 of record SCRM01000021.1, read on the forward strand.
CGCCGCGTGCGCATAGCGCAGTTGCAGGTCGATCACCGGCCACTGATAACCAGCCTCCTGCATCGCGCGGTAGCCGTAGCCGATGTGGTCGAGCAGCGCACAGCGGGCAATTTCAAGATATTTCACGTAATGCCCGTGCCACACCACGTGCATCGAGTCGACATCGAAAAACGGCACCGTCAGCGCGGTATCGACGTGCAGTACACCGGGCTTACGCATCGGCGGCCTCCCGACAAGGGGGGAAGGGGAACCGCTGCAGCGGCGCATGCGGGCACCGTTGGCCGAGTCGGTCGGCATGACGTTGCGCGCGAGCATCAACGGGGTGTTTGCGCAGGTCGGCGCGAGTTGGCAAGGCGCTGCGGGTAACGGCGGGGGGCCCACCGTGCTCGCGTTCACCCGCCCAGTGGCGTGTTGTGGTCATGCCGGCTGCTCCAGCACGAGGCGTCCGGAGGAGTACGCCGTGGCGCCGTCAAGCCACGAGAAATGCAGCTTGTTGCGCGCATGGTCAAAGCGCAGCGACAGCGTGACTTGCTGACCGGGCAGCAGCAGGCGCTGGAACTTCAGCGCCTCCATGTCACGACAGGCAGCAGGGGTACCGAGGTATTGCGCCGCGAGCGTGAGTGCCCAACCGACCTGCACCGCGCCGGGCACCACCGGGTGGCCCGGGAAGTGGCCGACGAGAAAGGCGAGGTCGCGACGTATCAGTACCGTCACGGTGCAATCGTCGCCATCGCGGTGCACGCCAAGGATGGTGGGCAGCTCGATCATGCGCGTGCCCGCACCCGCTTGCGGATCAGCCATTCGCCAATGAACAGTGGACCCATGATGAAGTACACGAGGAAGCCGTTGTACAGCGTCCACCAGGTGAGCGGTGCCCACAGCGTGAGCGCGGCCGAAGCGGCAGCGTTCCACACGAAGAAGCCGACCCAGACCCAGGTCACCTTGCGCGTATACGGGATGGCGACGTCCGGCAGTGCTGGCTCGCGCACGCGCGCGATGCGTTCCACCAACGGCGGCCCGAACTTCAGGCTGAGGCCGAACGCGGCGAGCAGCAGCAGGCTGATGAGCGTGGGGTACCAGCGCAGCAGCATCGCCTCGCCGCTGGCTGCGAGCAGCGCGCAGTAGGCCAGCGCCGCACCCAGCATCCAGCGCCCGCCCGGTTCGCGCGACAGGCTCGGGGCGCGGATCAGCCACACCGCGCCGAGTGCCAGCGCAAACACCGGCGGCGCGATGTGGTCCATGCCGTAATACACAAAAAACGGATACAGCACGCCTGCCAGCGGCAGCGCAATGTTCAGGACGCGATGCATGGGCTTTGAGTGCGGGTGGCCAAGGCGGCATGGCTGGGCGCGGTGTTGGCGCTGCCTTCGAGGTTGGGCGTGCCGACGATGCGGCACGCATGGTCGCGTTCAGGCGCAATCGGGGCGTTGAGACTCATGGCGTGGCAAGCTCCTTGGCATACAGACGGTGCAGATGGTCGGTCAGGTGACGCGCGGCGATCGGTGGCGGCAGATTTTGCGCAAAGTCGACCGGCCGGCACGGCACGCCCACGCGCAGTTGCACCTGCACGCGTCGCGGCGGGATGCGATACCACGGTTCCGCCTTGGTAAGGGTGGTGGGGGCAACGCGCACGAATACGGGCAGCACCTCGCGCGCTCCGCGCAGCGCGATGGCGGCGGCGCCGCGCTGGAAGCGGGGCGCGGTGCCGGGTGGCGTGCGCGTACCCTCGGGAAACACCAGCAGGCATTCGCCGGCGTGCAGCGCAGCGGCCGCGCGTTCCAGCGTTTCGAGCTCGCCGTCGTTGCCGATGTATCCAGCAGCACGCATCGGACCGCGGGTGAACGGATTGCGCAGCAGCGCGGCCTTCACGATGCAATTGGCCTGCGGCACCTGCCCGAGCAGAAACACCACGTCGATCAGCGACGGATGATTGGCGACGATGAGCTGGCCGGGGCGACCAAGCCGTGCGCTGCCTTCGATGCTGATGTCCAGCACGCGCGTCGCGCGCATGAACCACGCGTGCAGGCGGAACGCGCCACCGACCGCTGCGCGGGCCCGCTGCCGCCGTTGCACCGGATGGCCAGGTACGCAGGCCAGCAGCGGCAACATGGCGGCCAGCAGCAGGCCACCGAGGCCGAACAGCACGAAGCTGGCGCCGGTCGCCAAAAGGCGCCACGCCCACGCATCGCGGCGAGCGGTCAATGCGTGCGCAGCCAAGTCCATCGGCGACCCTCGCAAGCATGATGAATCCCGGTTTGTGCCTGCAGCATGGCGCGCAGAAAATCCAGCGCGTGTGGCCACGCGCAAGGCGGCTCTTCCGCGCGGTGCGACAGCTCAAGGCGCCAGTCGTCACCGTGGCCAAGGCGCAGGGCGAGCGCGTGCGAGAACGGCACGTCGCGCACCCATGGCGCATACGCAGCCGGCGGCAATTCCTCGGCCACCACAACCAGCGCCGCGGGCGCGCCAGCAGCCAGTTGCAAGACGCCTTCCAGCACCGCATGTTCGAAAGTGTCCGTGGCACCGGCAATGGCGGTGGATTCCCCGTGCTGACCGCGCAGGATCGACCACTGGCCGGCAATGGCGTTGTGGACGGAAAGCCCGAACGCCGTCGGCGACAACGGTTCCCCAGCCGCAATGTTCCCCAGCAATTGCCAGATCCGCGTGGTTTCGCCGTAGTGCGAGCCGAACACGAAGGGCAATTCTTCGCCGGCAGCGCACAGCGGCCACGCCGTGTTGAACACCATGCGTGCCATGCGGCTCAGGCGACGGCGCTGCAGCGGTGGCAGGAACGCGCAATCGGGCTGCAGCGTGCCGTCATCTGCCACCGCGCGGGGTGCCGCTACCCAGGCCTGCCACGCAGCGGCATCCGTGAGCCCCGGTGCCCAGGCTTGCCAGCCTTCGATGCGAAATGCCGTCATGTACCAGCCTCCGCGCAGCGGCGCAGCAGCAACGCCGCACAGCTTCCACCGAAACCGAAGCTGGTGCTGAGCACGCTCTCGATCTGGGCCGCACGGTTGGCTTCGAGTAGCGGCGCGGCCGCAAAGGCCGGGTCGCGGGCGTCGATCTCGGCGCCGGCGGCGAGCAGGCCATGTTGCAACATCAGCACGCAGGCAACCGCATCCAGGGCGCCCGCCGCCTGCGGCGCGTGGCCAAGCAAGCCCTTGAGCGAAGACATCGGCGGTACTGGCGTCTGGCGCTCGGCGAACACCCGCGCGATCGCCTGCCACTCGGCAAGATCGCCCGCGGTACCGCAGGCGTGGGCGTTCAGGTAATCCGGCGAATGGCGCGCTCCCGCCAATGCGCTGCGCATGGCGTGTGCAATGCCGGCGCTGCCCGAGGCCACCATGTTGTCGGCATCCGTCGCGCTGCCGTAGCCGGCAAGTTCGGCCAGCACGCGGGCACCGCGCGCTTGCGCATGCGCCAGCGATTCCAGCACCAGCACACCGGCACCTGCGGCCAACACCAAGCCGTCGCGATCACGGTGGAACGGCCGCGCGGCGTGCGCGGGATCAAGTTGAGTGGACAGTGCACCCATTGCGTCAAACCACATCGCGGTGCTTGGATGCAGTTCGTCGGTGCCGCCGGTGATGACCACCTCCTGCCGGCCGAGGCGGATCAGGTCTAGTGCGTGGCCGATGGCGTGGGCACCGCTGCTGCATGCGGCACTCAGGGTGTAGCTGACGCCGCGGAGACCGTAGGCCAAAGCCAGGCTGGCCGAAGGCGCGCAACTCATGCCGAGTGGCACGATGAACGGCGACAGCTTTGCAATGCCTTTGGCGCGATGGCTGGCCAGCGCACGTTCGTGTTCGCTGAGCGCGGCACCGCCACCGATGACGACCCCGACACTGGGCTGCGCGAGTTGCGCGGGCACCAGGCCGGACTGGGCGATCGCCTCGTTTGCGGCATGCCAGGCATAACGCGCCGGGGCGCCCATGAACCGCCGCAGTTTGCGCGGTGGTTCGTCCGGCAACGCGACTGCGTCGACCGGTCCACCTACCCGACCGCGCATGCCGAGCGACGCGAAAGCCGGCATGCGGCGCAGGCCATGCCGCCGTTCGCGCAACGCCGCCAGCAATGCCGCGCTGCCAACGCCGACACAGGACACCGCGCCGATGCCGGTCACCACCACGCGCTGCAAACCGTTGGCGTCGTGCACGGCCATCAGCCGACCGCCTTGAAGATCAGCGAGGTATTGATGCCGCCGAACGCGAAGTTGTTGTTCATTACCAGCCCGGTTGCCAGGGTGCGCCCGTCGCCGGTGATGTAATCCAGCTCGGCGCAGTCTGCCGCGCGCTGTTCGAGGTTCAAGATGGGCGCAAACCAGCCTTCACGCATCATCTCGATCACCCACCACGACTCCAGCGCGCCACAGGCGCCCAGCGTATGGCCGCTGTAGCTTTTCACCGCGCTGATCGGTACCCGGGCGCCAAGCACTTGTGCGGTGGCTTCGCTCTCTGCGGCATCGCCGCGGTCGGTGGCCGTGCCATGCGCGCTGACATAGCCGATCGCGTTCGCCGGCAGGCCGGCGTCGTCCAGAGCCAGACGCATCGCCACCGCCATCGTGGCTGCGGTCGGCTGGGTGATGTGGGCACCGTCGGCATTGCTGCCGAAACCCACGACTTCAGCGTGGATCCGGGCACCGCGTGCCTTCGCGTGTTCGTACTCCTCGAGGATCAAGGTTCCCGCGCCTTCACCTACGACCAGGCCGTCGCGGTGGGCATCGAACGGGCGCGGCGTCAGGGTCGGGGTGTCGTTGCGCGTGCTGGTGGCAAACAAGGTGTCAAACACGGCGACGCCGGGTCCGGAGAGTTCTTCGGCGCCGCCGCACAGCATCAACGTTTGTTTACCGTAGCGGATCGCCTCGTAGCCATAGCCGATCGCCTGACTGCCCGACGTGCACGCGCTGGAGGTGGGAATGACGCGGCCCTTGAGGCCGAAGAACACACCAATGTTCACCGCCGTGGTGTGACTCATCATCTGGATATAAGTGGTGGCGGTGACGCCCTGCATCGAGCCGGTTTCCAGCATGTGGCCCATTACCCGCACTGGCTCGACGCTGCCGCCGGAAGAGCCGTAGGCGACACCCATGCTGCCATCACGGATGCCGGGATCGTCGAGCAGCCCGGCGTCACGCAACGCGCGCTCGCTGGCAGCGACGGCGAGCTGTGCCACGCGACCCATCGAGCGGGTTTTCTGACGCGGCCATGGCGGCGCGGCGAAGTCGTCCACCGGGCAGCCAAGGCGACCGTTCAGCGCGTCGAAATAATCCCATTCGGGCATGCGTCGCACGGCGTTGCGGCGGGCATGGAAGCGGGCGGCAATCGTGGGCCAATCGTGGCCAAGCGGCGAAATGCCCCCCATGCCGGTAACGACGACGCGCTTCATGCCGGGTCTCCATGGCAAGGGCCGAGGTTGGCCCGGCTCACCGGCACCAGCAGAGCGGTGAAGCCGATGCCCAGCAACAAGGTCAGGCCAAAATCGCGCAGCGCCGGCAGGGAGCTGAGCGAGAGCAGGCCGAAGGAGAGCAGGGCGGTGAGGGCGGAAAGCAGCACGCTGGCGTACATCGCGCCGGGACGGTCGACGGTGTGCGGTTCGCCTTCAAACAGGAACACCGCGTAATTCGCACCCACGCCAAGCACCAGCATCAGCGCCATCCAGTGGAACAGCGTCAGCGGTTGACCGAAATAACCGAGCGTCGCCAGTGTCAATGCAATGCCGAGCGCCGGCGGCGCCATCACGCGCGGCATATGCCGCCAGCCGTAACGCCAGCCGAATACCGGCACGATGGCGAGCATGGCGGCGATCAGCCACAGGCTGGCGTAGCCGCGGTAGCGGCCGAACAGCGCGGAGACGCTGGCGGGTTTGTCCACCAGCGTGACGCCGGACAGGCCCGCTGCGGCGCTGGCCAGCACGCGTTCACCGGCAGCGCCTTGCGGCAGCACCAGCGAGGCGCAGCCGTGCTGGTTGCAGCCCATCCACAACTGTCGGAATGGCGTCGCCAGCGGCGTGCGCAGCCAAGCGTCGAGGGTCAGCGGGGTGCCGGGCCAACTGGCGAGCCAGGCGTCGATCGCGGCAGCGCGGAAGCCGGCGTCGGCAAGGGTTTTGCGCAAACTGTCGGGGTGGTCGAACCAGCGCGCGAACACCGCGTGGTTCTGCGTTTGCTGGCTCATTGCCGGCACCATGCTGGCAAGGCCGAGGAAACCGTCGAGCTGGTCGTCATCCACCAGCTGTTGCAACCGCGTCTCCAGCACCTGCTCGTGGCGCAACGTGGCGTCCTCATCGGCACCTTGCACCAGGTAGAACTGGCTGGCGTTGCCCAGGCCGGTGATGGCCCGTATGCGGACTTCCTGTGCAGTGAGGCTTGCCGGCTGGGCGATCAGGTTGTGCACGTCGTCGTCGTGTTTGAGCCGCAGCCAGCCGGGTATGGCCAGTGCCAGCACGATGACGGCCAGCACGGCACCACGCCAACCACGGGCCGGCCGTGCCAGGGTCTGCTGCAGGGAATGCGCGCCGCGCACCAGCAGCGGCGTCATCGGCTTGGCCGGGTGCGCCAGCAGCGCCGGCAACAACCAGAACACACTGGCGCACGCGGCGCTCATGCCGGCCAGCGCAAACACCGCCATCTGGCGCAGCGCCGGGAAGGGCACCAGGCCGAGCAGCGCGTAGCCGAGCAGCGAGGTCACCAGGGCCAGCAGCAGCGCGCTGCGTACCTGGCGGATGCCGGTTCCTGCTTGCCAGCGTGTCCCGGCGTTGGCGCGTGCAGTGAGGTACTGGATGGAGTAATCCACCGCCTCCCCCAGGAGTGCGGCACCAAACACCAGCGTCAGCAGGAATACCTGCCCAAAGACCAGCAAGGTTACCGTGGTGGCCGCCACCACGCCCACGACAGTCGAAAGGAAAGTGAGCGCGAGTGGGCCGACGGTGCGAAACACCGCAAGCAGCAGCAGGGCGATGCCGGCGGTGGAAATCCAGCCCACCATGTGCACGTCGTGCTCGGCGCCGGCACGCGCCGCGGCGGCATAGAACACGGCCCCGGTGCGCAGCAGGCGCACATCGGGCCAGTGCGCGCGCAATTGCGCTTCGGCGTCGGCGAGTGCGGACAGCGCACGGCGCTGCACGTCGTTGGCGTAGGCCGAACCCGCCAGCATCGCCGTCACCAGCACCTGCGTTTGATCGCCGGCGTGCGCCACCAGCAGGTCATCCTCCGGCATCAGCGGCGAGCGGTTCCACGGCTGGGCGGCGAGGAAGTGCTGCAAGGTGCCGAAGGGATCCTCCGCCAGCGTCACGCCAACACCAGTGAGAAACGGCTCGTTCAGCCGCTGCGCCAGCGCCTGTGCCAAGTCGAATCCGGGCTGGGAAAGCGCGGTGCGATCACTGGCCGTCAAAAGCCAATGGCGATGCGCGAGATAGGGGGCGCTCAGTTGCGCCAGGTCGAACGGCGGGAGCTCGGCGGCGACGCTGGCGAACACTTTGTGCGCGGCCAGCGCCCGGCCGAGGGCGCGCGCGGCCGCCTTCGCGTGTGCGTCATCGGCGCTGGCGACCACCAGCACCATGCGGTCGCCGTTGGCATGCGCCAGGCGCGCCACGGCGGCCTCGGCCAGCGGGTTTTGTTCGGTGGCCGGCAGCATGGCGAGCAGGTCGGTCTGGATCGGCAGCGGCCCACGGCCAAACAACAACCATGCGCCGACTGCCGCGACCAGCAGCGTGGTCAGCGCAAACGCCCCGGCGCGCAGCTTGATGCCCGGCGTGCTCATGGCGCGCTGAGCGCCCCGCTTTCGAGTGTGCTGAGTGCCCCCGCGGCCCGCGTGCTGGCGAACCGGATCTGCGTGCGGGTGCCGTCCTGCATGTCGATCGTGATGCCTTGCAGGTAGCGGTCGCCGATCAGCGTGATGCTGGTCAGCACCCGCGCCACACGCGCCTGCTTCGGGGTAAACCGCAGCACCCAGTCGGCAGATGTGCCGCTGGCCACCACGTCGAACTGGCGCAGCGCTGCGTCCACCTTGCCACCCAGCATGCCTTGCAGCATCTGCGACACCTGGCTTACGCCACGGTCGCCGTGCATCGCATGCAGGCGGCCGTCAGCATCAACTCTGGCCGTGCGTGTGCCAGTCAGCGCCAGGGTCTGCGCAAAGGGCGTCACGGTTTGCCACAGCATGCCGCGGCCCAGCACGAACAACAGGTGGCCAGTGCTGACCTGCGGCTGATCGAGTGCCGGGGCGGTGCGGGTCTGGATGAAATCGGCGCGTACGGCCGGGTGCTGGCCCAGTTCGTCCAGGACCTGGTGCAGCAGTGGCGCGCTGCCTTGTGCCTGCGCGAACGGGGCAAGCAGGCAGGCGAGCAGGACAAGGATCAGGCGGCGCATGCAGGCTCCCGAAGTGGACAGCGACGCAGCAGCCGCACGGCGCGCGGCAGCATGCCAAGCAGCAGGCGGGTGTGCATGGCCGAGATGCGCAGGTTGTCGCGCCACAGGCGAAAGTGCGACAACCCGTTCGCAGGGTAGATCACGCGCGTCGGCAGGTTGACGATGGACAGCCCGCGCCAATACAGCCGCACGGCGATTTCGGTGTCGAAATCCATCCGTGCCGGTGGCGTGTGTGCCGCGATTTCCGCACAACTGGCAGCGAGCGGGTAAAGCCGGTAACCGCACATCGAGTCCTTGATCGCCAGCGACAAGGTTTCCAGCCACACGCAGACGTGGGTGAGGTAGCGGCCATAGAGGCGCCCGCGCGGCACGCTGGCGTCGTAACGCGGTACACCGCAGATCAGCGCTTCCGGTTGCGCGTGGCCCGCGGCCAGGAAGCGCGGCACGTCGGCAGTGTCGTGCTGGCCGTCGGCATCCACTTGCAGCGCATGGCTGAATCCGCGCTCGCGGGCCGCACCCAGGCCGGCGGCCACGGCCGCGCCCTTGCCGCAGTTGGTCGGCAAACGCAGCAGGGCCACACCGTCGCGGCACGCCAATGCGTCGAGCACGGCGCGGGTTGCCATGTGGCTGCCATCATCGACCAGGATCACCGGCAGCCCATGCGCAAGCAGCGCGTCGACTGTGGCGCCCACCGTGGTGCCGTGGTCGTAGACCGGAATCACGGCACAGGAAACGCAGTGGCCGATGACGTCAGGCATGTGCAGGTCCCGCTCAACGCACCAGAAGTTGCCGCACCGCCCCGATCACGTCGCCCACGGTGCGCACGCTCTTGAAGTCCTCGGGCTTGATGCGCATGCCGGTCATCTCCTGCACCTGGATGGCAAGGTCGACCGCGTCAATGCTGTCCAGCCCGAGGTCGGTGAACAGGTTGGCCGCCGGCGTGACCTGGGCTGGTTCGACCTCGAAAATGTCCTGCAGCACTTCGCGCAGGCGCGCAAGAAGGTCGCTGTCGGTGATGTCGGCGGCAAGAAGGGTGCTCATGCGCGGTGTAGCTCCTGATGTTCCATGCTGACGGCTGGCCTTCCTGGACGCAGCGCACGGGCGCCGCAGGTGTCGTGACAGCGGCAGGCCGAGGCGATTGCGAGCGCAATGCGACGCATGCTCGGCCGTGGTTCCCCCTGTGGAACGCGCGCTGGACAGGCCCAGCAATTGTAACAGAGACGTGAAGGCCGGCTTTTGTGCGGATGCAAATGCAAAAGGCCGCCCCGCGGCGGCCTCTTACTCTGTGCAGCCAATCGGGTTACTGCCCGCGCATGCGCCCTTGGAAGCGCGGATGGTTGTTGCCCATGTAGGTCAGCTTGATCTTGCCAACCGCCGCGATGCGTTCCTCGGCCAGCCGATCTGCCGCACGGTAGGTCGGCACGTTTTCGTTCTTGCTGATTTCGAAGATGCGGCCGAGGTTGTAGTAAATCGTGCGCATCATGCGCATCGCGCGTTCACGGTTGTAGCCGTCGATTTCGAGCGACACGTTCATCACGCCGCCGGCGTTCACCGCGTAGTCGGGCGCGTACAGCACGCCGCGGCGGTTCAGCTCATCGCCGATCGCGTCGGTGGAAAGCTGGTTGTTGGCCGGCCCGCAGATAATCTTGGCCTTGATGCGGTCGATGGTGTTCTCGTTCACCGTGCCGCCCAGCGCGCACGGCGAGAACACGTCGGCGTCGACGTCGTAGATCTCGTCGATGCCGACTGCCTCGCAGCCCAGCTCGTCCACACAGCGCTGCACCGCCTGCTTGTTGATGTCGGTGACGAACACCTTGGCGCCCTGTTCGCGCAGTAGCTTGATCAGCTCGCCGCCGACGTGGCCGCAACCCTGCACCGCGTAGCTGTACTTGCCCACGTCCTCGTTGCCGTGGCGGAAATGCAGCGTGGCCATCAGGCCCTGCAACGCGCCGTAGGCGGTGAACGGCGAGGGGTCGCCCGAGCCACCATGCACCTGGTGCACGCCGGTGACGTATTCGGTTTCGCGGAACACGTATTCCATGTCGTTGACGTCGATGCCGACGTCTTCGGCGGTGATGTAGCGCCCGCCGAGCGAGTTGACGAAACGGCCGAACGCGCGAAACAGCGCTTCGGACTTGTCTTTTGCCGGGTCGCCGATGATCACGGCCTTGCCGCCGCCAAGGTTCAGGCCGGCCACCGCGTTCTTGTAGGTCATGCCGCGCGACAGGCGCAGCACGTCGTTCACGGCTTCCTGCTCGGTCTTGTACGGCCACATGCGCAGGCCGCCCAGCGCGGGGCCAAGCACGGTGTTGTGGATCGCGATGATGGCCTTGAGGCCCGCATCCTGGTTTTGGCAGAACACCACTTGCTCGTGGCCGGTGCCGGCGATGGTTTCAAAAATCATTGCTGCGACAACTCCAAGGAAAACTGCCCGCAGGCATCGGTGGGTGGCCGCCAGTTGCCCGCGGCCGAATCAGCCCCTGCACACGACCTGCCCGAAACAGCGTCGCGCCGTGAAGCAAGTCGTGCATTGTAGTACGCGCGCCGTGGTCGTCGGTGGCGGCGGCTGCATGCCGGCGACGCGCAAGACGACGCGAGGCCCGGATAAACCGGGCCTCGCGTCGTCGATTCGGTGGTGGGCGGTACAAGGATCGAACTTGTGACTCCTGCCGTGTGAAGGCAGTGCTCTACCGCTGAGCTAACCGCCCGCCGAGAGCGCGCAACTATACGGGGCACATCGACCGCGGTCAACCGCGGAGGCCGCGTGCCGTAAAATGCCGGCCTTTACATCAGGCGCCACGCACCATGCCCCACGACCTTGCCCAGATCCTGCAAGCCTTGCAGGAGTTCCACCTTACGCCGTGGAAAATCGTCGGCTACACCGGCATGGCGCTGTTCACCAGCCGCTGGTTCGTGCAGCTCTACTACACCCGCAAGTACAAGCGAGTCGTGATGCCGCTGGCGTTCTGGTGGCTGTCCGTGCTGGGCAGCGTGATGCTCCTGGCCTACTTCACCATCGGCAAGAACGACTCCGTCGGCATCCTGTCGAACCTCTTCCCGGTGTTCGTGTCGGGGTACAACCTCGTGGTGCATCTTCGGCACAAGAGAGTGATTGAAGAGCCGTGAGCCGTGAGCCGTGAGCCGTGATTCGTGATTAGAGATTGGAGATTGGAGATTCGGCAAAGCACGCGACGCTCCGCATCTCGCGCGGTTCTGCTCTACCCGAATCCCGACTCCCGGATCACGGCTACTCAGGCTCATAGTCCAGATTGAATGAGAGCCAGTGCTCGGCTTCGGCGAGGGTCCAGCCCTTGCGTTTGGCGTAGTCGGTGATCTGGTCCTTGCCGAGGCGGCCGACGACGAAGTACTGGCTGTCAGGGTGGGAGTAGTACCAGCCGGAGACCGCGGCGGCCGGGTACATCGAGAAGCCTTCGGTGAGTTCGATGCCGGTGTTCGCGGTGACGTCGAGCAGCTTGAACAGCGTGGCTTTTTCGGTGTGGTCGGGGCAAGCGGGGTAGCCGGGGGCCGGGCGCACGCCTTGGTACTTTTCGGCAATCAACGCGTCGTTGTCGAGGGTTTCGTCGGGCACGAAGCCCCAGAACTCGCGGCGCACGCGCTGGTGCATGTGTTCGGCGAAGGCTTCGGCCAAGCGGTCGGCCAACGCTTTCAGGATGATCGAGGAGTAGTCGTCGTACTCGGCGATGAAGCGCTTCAGGTGCTCTTCGATGCCGAGCCCGGCGGTGACGGCGAAGCCGCCGATCCAGTCGCGCTTGCAGTATTCCCTTGGCGTGATGAAATCGGCGAGGCAGAGGTCCGGGCGCTCGGCCGGCTTGTCCGCCTGCTGGCGCAGGCTGTGCAGGGTGGCGAGCACTTCGCTGCGGGTGTCGTCGGTGTACACCTCGACGTCGTCGCCGGTGTTCGCCGCCGGCCAGAAGCCGATCACCGCGCGCGCGGTGAGCCACTTCTCGTTGACGATGCGATCCATCATTTTTTGCGCGTCGGCATACACCTCGCTGGCCTGCTTGCCGACGACGGGGTCGGTAAGGATGGCCGGGAAATGTCCGGCGAGTTCCCACGCCTTGAAGAACGGCGTCCAGTCGATGTACTGGCGGATGGTGGCCAGGTCGTAGTCGTCGAACACGGTGATGCCGGGTTTCAGCGGTTGCGGCGGCTCGTAGTTGGCCCAGTCGCAACTGAAACGATGTGCGCGGGCGGCGTCGAGCGTCACCAGCTTCTTGGCCGGCCCGCGGTTGCGATGGCGCTCGCGCGCTTCGGCGTAGTCGGCGCGCACCTTGGCGAGAAAGCCGTCGACCAGATCCCTGGACACCAGCGACTGCGCGACGCCCACGGCGCGCGAGGCGTCCTTCACCCACACGGTGGCGGTGTCGTAGTTGGGCTGGATCTTGATCGCGGTGTGCACGCGCGAGGTGGTGGCGCCGCCGATCAGGAGCGGAATGTGGAAGTCGCGTCGCTTCATTTCCTTGGCGACGTTGGCCATCTCCTCCAGCGACGGCGTGATGAGGCCGGAGACGCCGATCATGTCGGCGTGCTCGGCGATCGCGGTGTCGAGGATTTTCTGCGCCGGCACCATCACGCCGAGGTCGATCACCTCGAAGTTGTTGCAGGCGAGCACCACGCCGACGATGTTCTTGCCGATATCGTGCACGTCGCCCTTGACCGTGGCCATCACGATCTTGCCGTTGGAGCGGCTGGTGTTGCCGGATTGCTTCTTTTCCTCATCCATGAACGGCAACAGGTAGGCGACGGCCTTTTTCATCACGCGCGCGGATTTCACCACCTGCGGCAAGAACATCTTGCCGGCACCGAACAGGTCGCCGACCACGTTCATGCCGTCCATCAGCGGGCCTTCGATCACGTCGAGCGTGCGCTTGCAGGTTTGCCGCACTTCTTCGGTGTCTTCCACCACGTACTGGTCGATGCCGTGCACCAGCGCGTAGGTGAGCCGGTCGCGCACATCTTTTTCGCGCCACGCCAGCGTCTCGACCGCGGCCTCGCCTTTTTGCGCGCGGTAGCGCTCGGCGATTTCCAGCAGGCGTTCCGTGGCGTCGGCGCGGCGGTTCAGCACCACGTCTTCCACCCGCTCGCGCAACTCGGGCTCCAGCTCGTCGTAGATCGCGAGCTGGCCGGCGTTGACGATGCCCATGTCCATGCCTGCCTTGATGGCGTGGTAGAGGAACACCGAGTGGATCGCCTCGCGCACGGTGTTGTTGCCGCGGAACGAGAACGACACGTTGGAGACGCCGCCGGAAAGGTGCGACAGCGGAAAGCGCTGGCGCAGCAGCTTGGCGGCTTCGATGAAGTTGACCGCGTTGTTGGCGTGTTCCTCGATGCCGGTCGCGATCGGGAAGATGTTGGAGTCGAAGATGATGTCTTCCGGCGCAAAGCCGACTTCTTCCGTGAGCAGCTGGTAGGAGCGTTCGCAGATGCGCAGGCGCTCCTCCACCGTGCTGGCCTGGCCGTTCTCGTCGAATGCCATCACCACCGCGGCGGCGCCGTAGCGCAGGATTTCCCGCGCCTCGCGCAGGAACGGTTCCTCGCCTTCCTTGAGCGAGATGGAATTGACCACGCCCTTGCCTTGCAGGCAGCGCAGGCCGGCTTCGATCACGCTCCACTTGGAGGAGTCGACCATCACCGGCACGCGCGCGATGTCGGGCTCGGCGGCGATCAGGTTGAGGAATTTCACCATCGCCTGTTCGGCGTCGATCATGCCCTCGTCCATGTTGACGTCGATGATCTGGGCACCGTTGGCCACCTGTTGGCGCGCCACTTCCACCGCCTCGGCGTAGCGGTCTTCCTTGATGAGCTTCTTGAACTGGGCCGAGCCGGTGACGTTGGTACGCTCGCCGATATTGATGAACAGCATGTCCGGCGTGATGACCAGCGGTTCGAGGCCGGAAAGGCAGGTGTAGCGGGGCATTACGCGGCCTCCGTGGAAAGCGCGGGCAGGGCGCGTGGTGCGCAGTCGGCGACTGCGGTGGCAATCGCCGCGATGTGCGCCGGGGTGGTGCCGCAGCAGCCGCCGACGATGTTGAGCAGGCCTTCGCGGGCAAAGCTGCCAATCACGCCGGCCATGTGTTCGGGTGTCTCGTCGTACTCGGCGAACGCGTTTGGCAGGCCGGCATTGGGATGGGTAGTGATGCGGCAGTCGGCAATGCCGGCCAGGGTCTGGATGTGCGGGCGCAGGTCTTCGGCGCCGAGCGCGCAGTTGAAGCCGACGGCGAGCGGGTTGGCGTGGCGCACCGAGTAGTAGAACGCCTCGGCGGTCTGCCCGGAGAGCGTGCGCCCCGAGCGGTCGGTGATGGTGCCGGAGATCATGATCGGCAGCCGCGCGCCGCGCGTGCGGAACACCTCGGAGAGCGCGTACAGCGCAGCCTTGGCGTTCAGGGTGTCGAAGATGGTTTCCACCATGAGGACGTCGGCGCCACCGTCGATCAGGCCGCCGGCCGATTCCGCATAGCCCTCGGCGAGTTCCTCGAAGGTGACGTTGCGAAAACCGGGGTCGTTGACGTCGGGCGACAGCGACGCGGTGCGGCTGGTGGGGCCGAGCACGCCGACGACGAAGCGCGGCTTGTCCGGCGTTTGCGCGCTGAACTTGTCGGCGGCGCTGCGCGCGAGCTTCGCGGCTTCGAGGTTCAGCTCGCGCGCGAGGTGCTGCAGGTGGTAGTCGGTCTGGCTGATGCGGGTGGCGTTGAAGGTGTTGGTCTCCACCAAGTCGGCGCCGGCCGCGTAATAGCCTTCGTGGATCTCGCGGATGACGTCGGGGTGGGTCAGCGTCAGCAGGTCGTTGTCGCCCTTCAGGTCGCAGCCGCCGGCGTGGTCGTGGTGGACATGGCTATCCAGGCCATCCTTGAAGCGCTCGCCGCGGAAGCCCGATTCATCCAGGCGATGGGCCTGGATCATGGTGCCCATCGCGCCATCCAGGATAAGAATGCGGCGTGCCAGCCCGGCTTCGAGCAACGCAACGCGGTCGGGGTGCAACCAGGGCAGGGTGTTCATCGGGTTCCTCAATGCTTGCTGGCGAGCAGGCTGATGACTTCAAAATGCGGGGCCTTGCGCTCGCGGCTCAGGCGGTTGCAGCTGACTACCTTGAGCCCGGCGGCGAGCGCATGGCGCTCCAGTTCGGCGCGGGTGAAACCAAGGTTTTTGTGGTCGAACGGGGCCACCGCGGTGCCGTGGTCGTGCTTGCCCAGGGTGACGGCAAGCAGGCGGCCGCCGCGGCGCAGCAGGCGGGCGGCCTCGGCCACGACCTTGGCCGGGTGGTTGGTGTAGGTCAGCGCGTGCAGCATCAGCACCAAATCGAAACGGCGCTCGCCCAGCTCCAGGGCGTGCATGTCGCCGCGATGTACCTCGACGTTGGTAAATGCCGCCAACCGTTTTTTCGCGGCTTCGACCACGCGCTCGCTGGAATCCACACACACGATGGAATGCGCATGCGGCGCCAGCAGCTCGGCGGTGATGCCGTCGCCGGAGGCGATGTCGAGCACGTCGCCGGTGCCGAGCAACTGCAGCAGGGCGCGGGTGAGTGTTTCCCAGGTGCGGCCCGGTGAATAATGCCGCTCCATGTCGCCGGCCACGGTGTCGGCCCAGCCTTCGGCGCGCGCGCGGCTGGCCAGCACCACCGGCAGGCGGGCGGCATCCTCGCGCAGCAGTGCATCATTGATGTTGGTACGCAGCGACGCGATCAGCGATTGCTCGGCGGCGTCGCTGTCGTCGGTGTCGACGTTGGCGCGGTAGTACGCCGAGACGCCGGCGCGGCGATCGCGCACCAGGCCGGCCTCCTTGAGCTTGGCCAGGTGGGTGGAAACGCGGGGTTGCGCGAGATGCAGCACCGCCGCCAGTTCGGCCACAGTCAGTTCTTCGCTTTCGAGCAGGGCCAGCAGGCGCACGCGCGTAGGGTCGGCGAGCAGGCGCAGTACGGCGGAGGCGGTCGCCAAGTCCATCGTTTTATATCTATCGCGATAAAGAGATACGAAGGCTAGACCGCAGCCTGACGTGCGTCAAGGTGAATGGTGCAGTGGCGGTGGCCCAGGAAACCGTTGCGAGATTTGGCGTGCGTGCTGCATCCGCACAAGGTTCAGCGTTGCGCAACGCTAAAATCGGGGACTTTTCTTCATCGCGTTGTGGATCGGAGTCCCCATGGATTTCAGTTTTACCGAAGACCAGTTGTCCATTCAGGCCATCGCCCGTGATTTTGCCCAGAAGCGCATTGCGCCGGTGGCAGCCGAGCTGGATGCCAAGGGTGAGTTCCCGCTGGACAACATCCGCGAGATGGGCCAGCTCGGGCTGATGGGCATCGAGGTGCCGACCGAATATGGCGGCGCCGGCATGGACCCGATCGGCTACGTGCTGGCGATGATCGAGATCGCCAGCGCCGACGCAGCCACCGCGACGGTGATGAGCGTCAACAACTCGCTGTTCTGCAACGCCATTCTGAAACACGGCACGGAAACGCAGAAACAGACCTACGTGCGCGCCATTGCGCAAGGCGAGGCCATTGGCGCGTATGCGCTGACCGAGCCGCAATCGGGCTCCGATGCTTCGGCGATGCACACCCGCGCCACAAAAAACGCCGATGGCGACTGGGTCATCAACGGCAAGAAAAGCTGGATCACCTCAGGCCCGGTCGCGCGCTACATCCTGCTGTTTGCGGTGACCACGCCGGGCGTCGGCGCCAAGGGCGTGTCGGCGTTCCTGATCGACACGCACAAGGCCGGCTTCCGCGCCGGCAAGACCGAGCCCAAGCTCGGCATCCGCGCCTCGGCCACCTGCGAGATCGAGTTCACCGATTACGTGGCGTCGAAGGATGACCTGCTCGGCACCGAAGGCAAGGGGTTTTCACTCGCCATGAGTGTGCTTGATGCCGGTCGCATCGGTATCGCCTCGCAGGCCATCGGCATTGGCCGTGCGGCGTACCAGGCCACGCTCAAGTGGGTTGTCGAGCGCAAGGCGTTCGGCAAGCCGATCGGCAGCTTCCAGATGACGCAGGCCAAGATTGCCGACATGAAATGCAAGCTTGACGCCGCTTTCCTGCTCACGCTGCGCGCGGCCTGGGCCAAGGGCGAAGCCGAAAAGACCGGCGGCCGCTTCGGGACCGAAGCCTCGATTGCCAAGCTCACGGCATCGGAAGCCGCGATGTGGATCGCCCACCAGGCGGTGCAGATCCACGGCGGCATGGGCTACTCCAGGGAGCTGCCGCTGGAGCGCTACTTCCGCGACGCCAAGATCACCGAAATCTACGAAGGCACCAGCGAAATCCAGCGCATCGTAATTGCGCGCAACGAGACCGGGTTGCGGTGAGGCCGGGATTCGGGATACGGGATGGGTGGCACCCAAGAGCGTAGCGGCCCTGTGGCAGCTGGTGCAGGGCCATGCACCGCTGCGCGTGCCGCGATTGAGTGACAAGAAAGCCCCGACCGCAAGGCCGGGGCTTTCTTGTTCTGATCGGGAGGTGGTACAGGATTCGGGGACGCGATGCTGTTGCTGTGCCGAATCCCCAATCCCGTATCCCGCCCGCTACCGCGGGTCCGAATCAAACACCTGCGGCCCAGGCGCAGGCACCGTGTCGCCATCCAGCTTGTCGCCCAGCAGGCGCCGCACCACCACGTAGAACACCGGGATCAGCAGCACGCCGAGGAAGGTGGCGAACAGCATGCCGCCGATCACGCCGGTACCGATGCCGTGGCGGGCGTTGGCGCCGGCGCCGCTGGAGACGAACAGCGGGAACACGCCGAGGATGAAGGCCAGCGAGGTCATCAGGATCGGGCGCAGGCGCAGGCGGGCGGCGTCGACCGTTGCCTCGCGCAACGTGCGTCCGGCAGCCTGCTCGGCCACCGCGTATTCCACGATCAGGATCGCGTTTTTCGCCGCCAGGCCGATCACCGTCACCAGACCGATCTTGAAGTAGAGGTCGTTCGGCAGGCCGCGCAGCATGGTGAACACCACCACGCCCAGGAGGCCCAGCGGCACCACCAGCAGCACTGCCACCGGGATCGACCAGCTTTCGTACAGTGCGGCCAGGGCGAGGAACACGATCAGGATCGACAACACCATCAACAACGTCGCCGCATTGCCCGAGAGGATTTCCTGGTACGACTGGCCGGTCCAGTCAAACCCGAAGCCCTGCGGCAAATCGCTGGTGACGATCTTCTGCATCTCGTTCATCGCTTCGCCGGAGGCGTGCCCGGGCGCCGGCGAGCCGACAACCTCCACCGCCGAATAGCCGTTGTAGCGGGTCAGCGAGGGGGAGCCCATTTGCCACTTCGCGTGCACCACGTTCGACAGCGGAATCATCGCCGGCAGGCCGCTGGCATCCTTCCGGCTGCTGCTCGGCACGAAGAAGTGCTGCAGCGATTCCGGGCTCATGCGGTAGGCCGCATCCGCCTGCATCATCACGCGCTTGACGCGTCCGCCGTAGGTGAAGTCGTTCACGTACACCGGTGCCAACATCAGGCTGATCGCGTTGTAGACGTCGGTGGCCGACAACCCCATCGACTGCGCCTGCACGCGATCCACGCTGAACTTGAGCTGCGGTGCATCCTCCAGCGCATTGGGCCGCACGCCGATCAGGTTGCGATCCTGCGCCGCCTTGGCCAGCAGCGTGTTGCGTGCGGCGGTGAGCGCATCACGGCCAAACCCACCGCGATCCTGCAGGTACATGTCGAAGCCGCCGAACTGGCCGAGGCCCTGAATGGTCGGCACGTTGTTGACGAAAATGCGCGCGTCGCGGATGACGTGCAACTCGCGGTTGGCGCGCTGGATGAAGTCCATCGCGGTGTCCTTGCGCTGCGACCAATCCTTGAGCTTGATGAAGCCCATGCCCGCATTTTCGCCGGAGCCGATGAAGCTGAAGCCGGTCACCACCACGATGCCGTCGAAATCCTGATCCTTGCTCAAGATCTGCCGCACCTGCGTCATCACCGCGCTGGTACGCGCCTTGCTGGCGCCCGGCGGCAACTGGATGATCGCCAGTGCGTAACCCTGGTCTTCTTCCGGCAGGAAACTGCCAGGCAGGCGGGTAAACAGGAACCCGGCCACGAGGGTGATCAATACAAACGCCAGCATCCACCGCGGCGCATGCTTGACCGTGCTGCCAACGTGCCCGGTGTAGGAGCGTCGCGCGCGCTCGAACACGGCGTTGAACGCACGGAACACGAAGTTTTTCTTCTTCTCGTGTTCCGGCTTGAGGAAGCTCGCGCACAGCGCCGGAGTGAAGCTCAGCGCGAGGAAGGCGGAGAACAGCATCGACACCGCGATGGTCAGCGCGAATTGACGGTAGATGATGCCCGACGAGCCCGGCTGCAACGCCGACGGAATGAACACCGCGGCCAGCACGGCGGTGATCGCGATCACCGCCCCGGTAATCTCGCCCATGCCCTTGCGGGTGGCCTCCTTGGGCGAGAGGCCCTCCTCGGTCATGATGCGTTCGACGTTTTCGATCACCACGATCGCGTCGTCGACCACGATGCCGATCGCCAGCACCATGCCGAACAGGGTCAGCTGATTGATGGTGAACCCGAGCACCAGCATGCCGAGGAAGGTGCCCAGCAGCGCGACCGGGATCACCAGGGTCGGAATGATGGTGGCGCGAATGTTCTGCAGGAACAACAGCATCACCAGGAACACCAGGATGACGGCCTCGATCAACGTGCGCACCACCTCGTCGATCGAGATGTTGACGAACGTGGTGCTGTCGTATGGCGTGAACCAGGTGACGCCCGCGGGGAAGCTCGCCGCCAGCTCGTCCATCTTGGCGCGCACCGCAGTGGAAACGTCGAGTGCATTGGCGCCTGGCAACAGCATGATGGCGAACGCGCCGATCGGCTTGCCGTTGTAGGTGGTGTCGAAACCGTAGGTTTGCGGCCCAAAGCCGACCGTGGCGACGTCGCCGAGCTTGACCGTGGTGCCGTCCGGATTGGCGCGCAGGATGATGTCGCGAAATTCATCGGGGCTGGTGAACCGCCCTTCGGCATTCACGGTGGCGGTCAGGCCCTGGCCTGGCAGCGCGGGATCGGCGCCGATCGAGCCGGCGGCGAACTGCACGTTCTGCTCCTTGATGGCGGCGAGCACCTGGGTGGCGGAGAGGTGATAGCCCTGCAGCTTGTCCGGGTTGAGCCAGATGCGCATGGCGTACTCGGCGCCGAACTGTTGCGTGTTGCCTACGCCCGGCACGCGGGCAATCTGGTCGAGCACCCGCGAGCCGACAATGTCGTTCAGCCGATCACGGTTGATCGACGGGTTGTCGGATTTCAGCGCCACCAGCATCAGGAAGCCGGAGTTGGCCTTGGCCACCACCACGCCTTGCTGGGTCACTTCGCTCGGCAGGCGCGGCGTGGCCAGCGCCACCTTGTTTTGTACCTGCACCTGCGCGATGTCGGGGTCGGTACCGGTCGCAAAGGTAAGGGTGATGTGCGAACGCCCGTTGGACGCCGATGAGGAGCTGAAGTAGAGCAGGTGATCGACGCCGGTGAGCTGCTGCTCGATCACCTGGGTCACGGTTTTTTCCGTGGTATCCGCGCTGGCGCCGGGATAGCTCGCCGTCACCGTCACCTGTGGTGGTGCGATGTTGGGGTAGGACTCCACGCCCAGGTTGAGGATGGCGAGCACGCCACCCAGTGAAATCAGGATGGCCACCACCCACGCGAAAATCGGGCGGTCGATGAAAAAACTCGGCATGGTCGATCTCCGTTACTTGCCGCCGGCCGGGGTGCCGGAGGTGGCCGGTTCCGGTTTCCATGGCGAGGCCTTGACCGGAGCGTCGTCGTGCACGTTCTGCACGCCCGAGACAATCACCTGGTCGCCAGCGGCGAGGCCGGAAGTCACGATCCAGCTGCCGGCGTGCATGCTCACCGCCGTGATGTCATGCCGCTTGGCATTGCCATCGCGGCCGGCCACGTAGACGTAGGCACCGACGGTGTCGCGCAACACCGCCTGCTGCGGCACCACAAACACCTTGTGCCGTTCGCCCAGGCGGGCGTTGAGCGTGACGTACATGCCCGGCAGCAGCGTGTGTTGCGGGTTGGGCAGCAGTGCCCGCAAATTGACCGAGCCCGTGGCCGGGTCGACCGTGGCAGAGGTGAAATCAAGCTTGCCGGGCTGGCCGTAAATGCTGCCGTCGGGCAAGGTCACCTGCACGCTGGACTGATCGGGCTGCGTCAGGGTCACGCTGCCCTTTTGTTGCGACTGGCGCAGCTGCTCCATGTCGCCCACGCTCATCGTGAAGTTCACGTACAACGGGTCGATCTGGTCGACCGTGGTCAGCAAGGTGGCGTTGGCGCCGGCGTCGCTGGTGCCGTTGCCGACCAAGGCGCCTTCGGTCACCTGCTGCTGACCGGCACGGCCGTCGATCGGCGCGGTGACCTTGGTGTAGCCGAGGTTGATGCGTGCGGTGGCCACGCTCGACTGGGCCTGCTGCACAGCGGCCGCGGTGCTGCGTTCGGCGGCCTCGTCGGTATCCAACTGCGCGCGCGACACATAACCCTTGGCCACCAGCTTGCGGTCGCGTTCGGCGATCACATGCGCATTCGCATAGGTGGCCTTTGCCGCAGCAAGGTTGGCGAGGCTGGCGTTGAGCGCCGCCTGATACGTTGCCGGATCGATTTCGAACAGCAGCTGGCCCTTCTTTACGTCGCTGCCCTCAATGTAGTTGCGTTTGAGCACCAGGCCCGCCACGCGGGCACGCACGTCGGCGCTGCGGTAGGCCGACAAGCGGCCAACGAAATCCTTGGTCAGCGGCTCGCTCTGTGGCTGCACCGCAAGCGTACCGACATCCGGCGCTGGAGCCTGCGCCGGCCCGGCGTTCTTGTTGCCGCAAGCGGCCAGCGCAAACAAACCGGCGCACAGGACGGATGCGCGCAGAAAGGAAAATTTCATGGGGACTCCAAACCGAAGCGTGAAGGGGGAATCACCGGCGGAACGCGCATGTCCGTCGAAAGGTAAACGTTGCGGCTCCGCCAGCCGGATGTCGTGTGCCGAAGGTCAAGGGCTCGTTGCGAAAGCCTGCAAGTCGATGGGCGCGGTGCCAACGAGCCACCAACTATACTGCACAGTACACAATTTAGTGAAGTCCGGCACGGTTCAGGCGTGCTCGCTGCGTGGCGTCAAAACACGCAGGCCACACCAGCCGCGATCTAGCGTCTCCACACGGCCACAGACATGTTGCGCAACAGCAAGAATCTGCAGGGTTTATGCGGCTATGCACAACAGCCTTGCGCGGTGGATTCACCGTTGTGCACAGCGTATCCTTTTGGGGCTTTATCGCGTCAATTCGTTCCCACTCCACAGTAGATGCCATGAATGCCATTCGCGCAGCCCACGATGCTTCGCTGGAGACCGCCGTACTCGAGGTCTTGAAGCAAGCCAAGCTCTCCCCCCAGCGCCTTGAAGAGGCGCAATTTTTTATCGGCGCGTTCTTTGCGCGCAGTACGGAGGGCGATCGCAATCTGCACACGCCGGCGCAGTGGGCCGCCCTGGTGGGTGGCCTGCTGGACTTCATGCAGCAGCGCACGCCGGGGCAGGCGACGGTGCGCGTGCTCAACCCGGAAGCGAATCACGTCGGACGCAGCCGTTTGCAGATCGTGACCGACGACATGCCGTTCCTGGTCGACACCGTGAGCATGGCGATTGCGACGCGGCTGCAGATCCACGCGGTCATCCACCCGGTGGTGAAGGTGCGACGTGATGGCGCCGGCAAGCTGGCCGGCTTCGATGCGGCCGGGCAGGCCGAGTCGGTCATGCATTTCGAGATCGACCGCGTGGCCGATGCCGCCGAGCAATCGGCGCTGATCGCGCGGGTGACGGCGGCGCTGGACGACGTGCGCGCTTCCGTGGCCGACTGGTCGGCGATGCGCGACAAGGCGCTGGCCATTGCCGGCGAGCTGCCGCAGCGCAAGCCGGCGATGGACGCCGATTCGGCCAGCGAGGCCAGCGAATTCCTGCGCTGGGTCGCGGCCGACAATTTCACTTTCCTCGGCTATCGCGAATACGAAGTCGCCGACGCCGATGGCGATCGCGTGCTGCGTGCCGTCGACGGCTCCGGTCTCGGCATCCTGCGCAAGAGCGAGCGCGCGATGGCCCCGCGCTCACTGAAGACACTGGCTGCCAGCGAATTGCCGCAAAGCGGTTCGACCGACGCCATCATCCTGACCAAGACCAATGCGCGCTCGCGCGTGCATCGCGCCGGCTACATGGATTACATCGGCGTGCTGCGTTTCGGCGCCGATGGCCGCTCGGTGGCCGAGCAGCGCTTCCTGGGTTTGTTCACCTCCAATGCCTACATGACGCGCCCGCAGGATGTGCCGCTGCTGCGCCACAAGGTCGAGGCGGTACTGGCGCGTTCCAACCTGAAACGCGATTCGTACTCCGGCAAGACGCTGCGCCACATCATGGAAACGTTGCCGCGTGAGGAGCTGATGCAGGCCAGCGAGGATGAGCTGTATGCCTTGGCCAACGGCATCCTCGAGTTGCGCCAGCGTGCGCACACGCGGCTGTTCATGCGCCGCGACCGTTACGGCCGGTTCTTCACCTGCCTGGTGTACATACCGCGCGACCGTTTCAACACTGCGGTGCGCGAACGGATCGAAACCCTGTTGGGCGAAACCCTGCGGGCGGGGCAGATCGACTCCTCGGTGCAAATGGGCGAAGGCCCGCTGGCGCGCCTGCACATCGTGCTGCGTCCCAAGGTGGGCGATCTGCCGCAGTACGATCTGGCCGCCCTGGAAAAGGGCGTGGCCGCGATCGTGCGCAATTGGCAGGACGACGTGCGCGAGGAGTTGATCCGCGCGCGTGGCGAACACGACGGCGTGGTGTTGGCCAACCGTTTCGTCGCCGCGCTGCCGGCCGGCTACGTCGAGGATGCCAGCGCCGCGGTGGCTGCCGAGGATGTCTACCAGCTCTCGCTGCTGGAAGGCGACGACGCGCTGCGGATGTCGTTCTACCATCCGCCGAAGGCGCCCGAGACGTTGCGCTTCAAGGTTTACCGCTCGGCGGGCGACATCGCATTGTCCGAAGTGCTGCCGCAGCTTGAGCACCTCGGCCTGCGCGTGCTGACCGAGCACGTGTACGAGATTGGCGGCGAAAAACTCGCGCTGTCGATTCAGGATTTCGAAGTGCAGCCGGTCGGCAAGCTCACCTTCACGGCGGAGCAGGTCGGCTCGCTGTTCGAGCACGCGTTCGAGCACGTCTGGCGCGGCAAGGCCGAGAGCGACGGCTTCAACCGCCTGGTGCTCGGCGCCAAGCTCGACTGGCGCCAGGTGGCGATGCTGCGCGGCTACTGCAAGTACATGCTGCAGGTGGGCACCACGTTCTCCCAGGCCTACATGGAAAGCGCGCTCAACCGCTACCCGGCCATCGCCGGCCTGCTGGTCGAGCTGTTTCTCGCCAAGTTCGACCCGCAGCGCGAGTCGCTGGATGCCTCCGCGCTCAAGGCCGCCGGTGAGCTGCTGCGTGGCGAGATGTCCGCGCTGATTCCGCGGAACGTGCAGACGGCCAACCCCAACCTGGTGGACAACCTGGTTGCCGCATTGGCGCAGCCGCGCGCCGAGCAGGTCAAGACCTACGAGGCGGCGATCAACACGTTGCTGGAAAACGTCGCCAGCCTCGACGACGACCGCATCCTGCGCAGCTACGTCGCGTTGATCCACGCCACGCTGCGCACCAGCTATTTCCAGCAGTGGGACGGGCAGTACCGCGACTACATCAGCTACAAGCTCGACTCCCACGCCGTGCCGGGCATGCCCAAGCCGGTGCCGTTCCGCGAGATCTGGGTGTCCGCGCCGCGGGTCGAAGGCATCCACCTGCGCTTCGGGCCGGTGGCGCGCGGCGGCCTGCGCTGGTCCGACCGCCGCGAGGATTTCCGCACCGAGGTGCTGGGCCTGGTCAAGGCGCAGATGGTGAAGAACACCGTGATCGTGCCGGTGGGTTCCAAGGGCGGCTTCTTCGTCAAACAGTCGCCGGTAGGCGGGGACCGCGACGCGGTGCAGGCCGAAGGCATTGCCTGCTACAAGCTGTTCAACAACGGCCTGCTGGACATCACCGACAACCTGGTCGAAGGCAAGGTCGTGCATCCGCATGACTGCGTGCGCCACGACGCGGATGACCCGTACCTGGTGGTGGCCGCCGACAAGGGCACGGCGAAGTTTTCCGACATCGCCAACTCGATCTCGATCGAGCATGGCTACTGGTTGGGCGATGCCTACGCCTCCGGCGGCTCGCACGGCTACGACCACAAGGGCATGGGCATCACCGCGCGCGGTGCGTGGGAGTCGGTCAAGCGCCACTTCCGCGCGCTGGGCCGCGACTGCCAGAACGAGGATTTCACCTGCGTCGGCATCGGCGACATGTCGGGCGACGTGTTCGGCAACGGCGCCATGCTGTCGCCGCACATGAAGCTTCTGGCCGCGTTCGACCATCGCCACGTGTTCATCGACCCGAGCCCCGATCCGGCGCGGACACTGGCCGAGCGCCAGCGCATGTTCAAGCTGCCGCGCTCCTCGTGGGACGACTACGACAAGTCGCTGATCTCCGCCGGTGGCGGCGTGTGGCCGCGCAGCCTGAAGTCGATCCCGGTCTCGGCCGAAGCGCGTGCTGCGCTCGGTTTGCCGGAAGGCGTCGAGCACATGGCCCCGAACGAGCTCATCAACGCGCTGCTCAAGGCGCCGGTCGACCTGCTGTTCAACGGCGGCATCGGCACCTACGTCAAGGCCAGCACCGAAACCCACGCCGATGCCCGCGACCGCGCCAACAACGGCCTGCGTGTGGATGGCAGCGAGCTGCGCTGCAAGATCATCGGCGAGGGCGGCAACCTCGGCATGACCCAGAAGGGCCGCATGGAAGCCGCGCAGAAAGGCGTGCTGCTCAACACCGACTTCATCGACAACTCCGCCGGTGTCGACACCTCCGACCACGAGGTGAACATCAAGATCCTGTTGAACGACGCGGTGCATCGCAATGAGATGAGCGAGGACGATCGCAACCGCCAGCTTGCCGCGATGACCGACGAGGTGGCGCACCTCGTGCTGTGGGACAACTACCGGCAGAACCAGGCGATCACGCTCCTGGAGCACCAGTCGGTGAAGCGCATCGGCTCGATGGCGCACTTCATCCGCACGCTGGAGTCCGAGGGCCAGCTCGATCGCCAGGTCACCAACCTGCCGAGCGACGCCGAGCTGCAGGATCGCAAGGCGCACGGGCTGGGCATGACCCGGCCGGAACTGGCGATCCTCTTGTCCTACGACAAGATCCGCCTGTTCCAGCAGTTGCTTGATTCGGATGTGCCGGAGGACCCGTATCTGTCCAAGGAGCTGGTGCGCTACTTCCCCGAGCCGCTGCATGAAAAATATGCGGCGCACATGCAGCGCCACCGCCTGAAGCGCGAAATCATCTCCACAATGGTGACCAACTCCACCATCAACCGCATGGGCGCCACCTTCATGCTGCGCATGCAGGAGGACACCGGCAAAGGTCCGGCGGCGATCGCCAAGGCCTACACCGCCGCGCGCGAGATTCTCGAAGCGCGCGACCTGTGGGCGCAGATCGAGACGCTGGACAGCAAGGTGGCGGAAAATACCCAGATCGACGCGGTGATGCAGGTGTGGTCGCAGCTGCGCCACATGACGCGCTGGCTGCTCAACCGGCCGAACGGCACGCTGGATATCGCCGCCAACGTCGCGCGCTTCCAATCGGGCGTCAGCACGTTGCGCAAGGCGCTGCCGGCGGTGCTGACCGACGCCGGCAAGGTCGATTTCAAGAGCACCTGCGAGAAATGGGAGAGCCTTGGCCTGCCGGCTGAACTCGCCCTGCGCATGGCGCGCCTGCCCGAACTGCGTGCGGCGTTGGACATGGTGGATGTCGCCGAGCAGGCCAAGCGTCCGATGGAGCAGGTGGCCCACGTGTTCTACGAGCTGGGCGAAGTGCTCGACCTCGAATGGCTGCGCGGCCAGATCGAGGCGCTGCCGGTCGAAGGCCACTGGCACGCCCAGGCCCGCGGCTCGCTGCTGGACGAGCTCAGCCACCAGCATCGCGCCTTGGCGCAGCAGGTACTGTCGCTCGCCGGCGCCGATCACGATGCCTCGCCGGTGCAGACCTGGCTCAACCGCGACGACCCGACGCTCAAGCACACCCGCGGCATGCTTGCCGAAATCCTCACCCAGGACGCCGACTATCCGATCGCCTCGGTCGCCGTCCGCCGGCTGGCACAGCTGGCGCAGGTGGGGTGAGGGCGGAGATTCGGGATGGGGGATGCGAGATTCGTGACAGCGGTTGCTCCGCGCCGGATTGAGCGGCGCGGAGCAGGTTGTGGCGATGCGCCTCGCGTGTCGCCAATGAGGCTGCCTTGCCGAAGCGATGGCAACCGCGGGATGCTTGCTTTTCCGAATCCCGAATCTCGTCTCCCGAATCCCGGCCCCCATGCATATCGCCTTCGTTGCCAGTGACATCGACGTTGCCCAGCAGGCGCGACGCGAGCTTGCCAAACGTTACGGGGAGACGCCGATTGCGGAAGCGGAGCTGATCGTCGCGCTGGGTGGCGACGGTTTCATGCTGCGCACGCTGCACGCCTACCACACGCTTGAAGTGCCGGTGTATGGCATGAAGCTTGGGAGCGTTGGTTTCCTGATGAACATGCATCACGTCGACGACTTGCCGGCGCGCATTGCGCGTGCCCATACGGCGGAGCTGCACCCGCTGGAAATGACGACGTTTTCCGCCGACGGCGACAAGCGCGAGGCGATCGCGTTCAACGAGGTCTCGCTGCTGCGTCAGAGCAATCAGGCCGCGCACCTCGAAGTGCGGCTCAACAACGCCGTGAAGCTGCCCAACCTCATCTGCGATGGCCTGATGGTGGCCACGCCGGCCGGCTCCACCGCCTACAACCTTTCCGCGCACGGCCCGATCCTGCCGCTGGACGCCAACGTGCTCGCGCTCACCGCGATCAGCCCGTTCCGCCCACGCCGCTGGCGCGGTGCCATCCTGCCGCACCGCACCCGCGTCGGCCTGCGCATTCTTGACCCCGGCAAACGCCCGGTCAGCGCCACCGCGGATTTCCACGAAGTGCGCGACGTGCGCGAAGTCATCGTGGCGCAGGCCGAAGGCCGCGGCGTGCGCTTGCTGTTCGACCCGGAACACAACCTGGAGCAACGCATCTTGGACGAGCAATTTGCGGTGGAGTGATTGGGAGACCGGGATTCGGGAGTGGGATTGGGAGTTCGGAAGAACAACTCCCCCGCGAGGCGGGGTTGTCCTCGTGGCGGTGGGTTCCAGCCTGCCCATGCGGCGGCAGTCGGGCTGAAGCCCGACCCACCAAGGTGCAAACTCGCGAGCGGCCACTTTTACGAATCTCAAATCCCCACTCCCGAATCCCAGCTCCTTGCACTTCCCCTCGCCGCGCAACCAGAATGCCGGCATGGCCCAGATCTCCGTCCACGACCCGGCCGCCAGCGCCGACAAGCGCCTGGTGGTGGCAATTTCTTCGCGCGCGCTGTTCGACCTCGGCGCGAGCCACGCGCTGTTCCAGCGCGAGGGGTTGGACGCTTATCGGTCGTTCCAGATTGCGCACGAGGACGAGATCCTGAAGCCCGGCGTGGCGTTTCCGCTGGTGCAGAAGCTCTTGGGCTTGAACAAGCTCGCGGCCGATGTGCCGCCGGTGGAAGTGATCCTCCTGTCGCGCAACTCGGGCGACACCGGGTTGCGCATCTTCAACGCGATCCAGCATTACGGGCTGGACATCAGTCGCGCGGCGTTCACCAGCGGGGCGCCGACGTCGGACTACGTGGCGCCGTTCAACGCCGACCTGTTCTTGTCGGCGAACGCGGAAGACGTGGCGCGCGCACTCAAGGCCGGCGTGGCGGCCGCCACCATCCTGCCGGGCACGGCGCCGTCGCGGGCCGGCGAACAGCTGCGCGTGGCGTTCGACGGCGATGCGGTGATCTTCGGCGACGAAGGCGAACGGGTGTCGCGCGAGGAAGGCCTCGAAGCGTTTCATCGCAACGAAGTGGAACATGCCACCGAGCCGCTTTCGGTCGGCCCGTTTCGTGGTTTCCTCACCGCGCTGCATCACCTGCAGGCAGCATTTCCGGCAGAAAACTCGCCGATCCGTACTGCGTTGGTGACTGCACGCTCGGCGCCGGCGCACAAGCGGGTGATTCTTACCCTGCGCCGCTGGGGCGTGCGCATCGACGAGGCGCTGTTCCTCGGCGGACGCGACAAGGGGCCGTTTCTCGACGCTTTCGGCGCCGACATCTTTTTCGACGATTCGCCGGCCAACGTGGAGTCCGCACGCAAGCATGTGGCGACCGGGCACGTGCCAAGCGGCGTGGGCAACAGCTGATCGTTGTGGGTGGGGCCCTGGGTACCGGCCTCACGGCATTGGACAACCTCGACTCGCGATCAGGATCGCGTACCAATCCTCGGCGTCAAGTTTCACGTCCAACGCGGCAACCGCCTCGCGCAAGCGGTCGATGCGCCGGCTGCCGGTGATCGGCTGGGGATGCGACGGGTGGCGCAGCAGCCAGGCGAACGCCAGCGTAGTGAGGCTGATGTCGAGGTGTGCCGCGATGCGCGTCATTTCCGCGCGCACGCGCACGGCCTGTGCATCCGTCCCGGTGAACAACCGTCCACCCGCCAGCGGCGACCAGATCATCGGTGGCAACCCGAGTTGCTGGGCCTGATCGAGCGTGCCGTCGTCCAGGGCGCCGGTTGCCAGTGTCGACAGCTCGATCTGGTTGGTCGCCAGCGGATGGTGCGCGTGCAGCAGGGCAAACTGGCTGGCCGAATGGTTCGACACGCCCCAGCGCGCGACCTTGCCCTCGCGCGTCAACGCGCGGAACGTGTCGGCCAGGGCGTCGGCATCCATCAGGTAATCGGGGCGATGGATCAGTACCAGGTCCAGTTGCTCCACGTGCAGGTTGCGCAGCGATTGCTCGACCTGCGCACGCACATAGCCCACTGAGGAATCGTAGTAGTCGACGCGGCAAGGACGGGAATCCGTGTGCAGGCGGATACCGCATTTGGTGATGATCTGCATCCGCTTGCGCAGCGAAGGCACGGCCTTCAGTGCCTCACCGAACAGGCTTTCCACGCGGTAATCGCCGTAGACGTCCGCGTGGTCGAAGCGGGTGATGCCGAGATCCAGCGCCTGCTCGATCCAGCGCACGCGGGACGGCACGTCCAGTTGCCAGTCGGCCAGCCGCCACAGGCCGGCAACAATGGGGCAGGTCACGCTGGAGTCGGTGGGCATGGTCATGCAGGGCAGGTCATCGAAAGCACCAGTATGCCGCGGCTGGCATCAGAGCAGTTTCGTGCGACGCCACCAGGTTGTCCGGCGCTCCTCGCGGACCAGTGTGAACAACCCGCTGCCGAGGATCAGCGCAATGCCGATCGCCATCGGCCAGTCGAGGTGGTCGTCGAACAGCCAGTAACCGAAGGCGATGGCCCACAGCATCTGGCTGTACTGGGTCGGCGCAACCCGGTTGGCAGGGGCAAGTTTGGTCGCGTACATCAAAAGCACGCCGGCCAGGCCGGACAACAACCCATAGCCGGCAAGCAAACCCCACTGCACGGTGTCGGGGGCCATGAGTTGCGGCACCATCAAGGCGCCGCCGGCGACGATCGGGCCGATCATGCTGGCGCCATACAGGCTGACGCGTTTCTCATCCGCACCGCCCAGACGCAGCACCACCAACGAGACGGCGCCTGCCAGCCCGCAGGCAATCGCCGCGAAGTGGCCCACGCCCAGATGGCGAAAGCCGGGGCGCAGCACCACCAGTACGCCAATGAAGCCGACGACAACCGCCGTCCAGCGGCGCCAGCCGACGCGCTCGTGCAAAAACACCACCGACAGCAGGGTGACGAAGATCGGCATCAGGAAGATCAGCGCAAACACCTCGGCCATCGGCAGCAGCGTGAAGGCGATGACCGAAGTGATGTTGCCGATCGCGCCGGTCAGCGCCCGCGTCCACCAAATGGCCGGGCGGCGCGAGACGAAGGTGTCGCGCCAGCGGTCGCCCTCGCCCTTGATGAACGGCAGTGCCAACAAACCGAGCACGGCACCGATGAAGACCGATTCATACGGCGGCACGCCACCGCGGATCGCCTTGACGAAGGCATCGCTGATGGAAAACGCGGCAAAACACGCAAAACCGAGCAAGACACCTTTGAACATGCGAGGCGGGCAGGGCGGGGAGGCGCGTCATGATCGCACGTTGCACGCCGGTGCCTGCTGCACCCCGGCATGACCCGCGAGGCATGCGCCGATAAAATTGGCAGACTCTCTTTCCGGATGTGCCGTCCATGGCCGCTGCCCGCTTGAACCCGCTTGATCTGTACGACGTACGTTCGCTGCTCAGCGACGAGGAGCGCATGGTGCAGGACACCGTGCACCGCTTCATCGACGAGAAGGTCTTGCCGATCATCGGCGACTGCTTCGACGCGGCACGCTTCCCCGCCGAACTGATTCCGGACATCGCTGGCCTCGGCCTGCTTGGCGCGACGATCCCGAGTGAATACGGCGGCGCCGGGATGAGCGGAGTGGCCTACGGGCTTATCTGCCAGGAGCTGGAACGCGGGGATTCCGGCCTACGCAGCTTCGCGTCGGTACAAAGCTCGCTGGTGATGTACCCGATCTTCGCGTTCGGAAGCGAAGAGCAGAAGCGCCACTACCTGCCGAAAATGGCCGCGGGCGAGATCATCGGTTGCTTCGGCCTGACCGAACCGCACGGTGGCTCCGACCCGGCCAACATGAAAACCCGCGCCAGGCGCGACGGCGACGATTGGGTCATCAACGGCGCCAAGATGTGGATCACCAACGGCAACCTCGCGCACATCGCGCTGGTCTGGGCGCAGACCGACGACGGCATCCGCGGTTTCCTGGTGCCGACCGACACCAAGGGCTTCGCGGCGCAGGAAATCCACAAGAAAATGAGCCTGCGCGCCTCGGTCACCAGCGCGCTGTTCCTCGACAACGTGCGTGTGCCTGACGCGAACCGGTTGCCGAACGTTAAGGGCTTGCGCGGTCCGCTTTCGTGTCTCGACCAGGCGCGTTACGGCATCAGCTGGGGACCGATCGGCGCCGCGCAGGCGTGTCTGGCCGAAGTGCTGGCTTACACCGCCGAGCGCGAGCTGTTCGGCCGCAAGCTGGCTGCCAACCAGGCGATCCAGTTGCGCCTGGCCGACATCGCGCGGCGCATCACCACCGCGCAGCTCCTCTCGCTGCAGCTTGGCCGCTACAAGGATGCCGGCACGATGGCTGCGACCCAGGTGTCGCTGGCCAAGTGGAACAATGTGCGCATGGCGCTCGACGTCGCGCGCGAGTGCCGCGACATCCTCGGCGCCGCCGGCATCACCACCGAGCACGCCGCCATCCGGCACGCACTGAATCTGGAATCGGTGGTGACCTACGAAGGCACGCAGACGGTGCACCAACTGGTGGTTGGCCGTGAGCTGACCGGCGTCAACGCGTTCTGACACCACCGTACAACGTGCCTTGCGCCGGGTGTCGTTGACCACGCTACCCGGCATTCTCCTCGCCGCCGCGTGGCGGCGTTTCCCGATTGCAGGTGTCATCCATGTCCACGCCCGTTGCCGCGCGCCAAAAAGGTTTCAATCGCGCCGAGATCGTCGACCGCAACTTCATCGAGTTTGTCGAAAGCTGGCACGGCGAGGCACGCATGCGTCCGGCGGACGACGCACCTATCCAGCCGGACAGCGCACTGGACGCCGGGGGCTTCCGCGAACTGTTCGAATCGCAACTCATCTCGCGCCATCTCGACCTCATGGCGCGCGTGCTGCGCGTGCAAAACAAGGTGTTCTACACCATCGGATCCGCCGGCCACGAAGGCAACGCGATGGTGGCGCGGCTCACGCGGCACACCGACCCGGCGTTTCTGCATTACCGCTCAGGCGCATTCATGGTCGAGCGCTCGCGCCAGGTGTCCGGCATTGACCCGGTGCACGACGCGGCGCTGTCGTTTGCGGCCAGCGCAGCCGATCCGGCCTCCGGCGGCCGGCACAAGGTGTGGGGTTCCAAACCCCTGTGGGTACTGCCGCAGACCTCGACCATCGCTTCGCACCTGCCCAAGGCGCTCGGCACTGCCATCGCGATCGATCACGCCAGGCGCATGCACCACCGGCTTCCCATTCCAGAGGATTCAATCGTCGTGTGCTCGTTCGGCGATGCGTCGAGCAACCACGCCACCGCACAGACTGCCTTCAATGCCGCGGGCTGGACGGCCTACCAGAAACTGCCCGCGCCAGTGTTGTTCGTGTGCGAGGACAACGGTATCGGCATTTCGGTAAAGACGCCGAGCGGCTGGGTGGCGAGCAATTTCAGCCACCGCGACAACCTCGATTATTTCTTTGCCGACGGCCTCGATCTCGCCACCGGTTATGCGCAGGTGCAGGCCGCCATCGAGCACTGCCGCCGCACCCGTCGTCCCACGTTCCTGCACCTGCGTACCACGCGCCTCACCGGCCACGCCGGTACCGATTTCGAGATCGAATGGCGCAGCATCGAGGAGCTGGTGGCGCTGGAAGCGACCGACCCGCTGTTGCGCTCGGCCACGATGGCGCTCGAATCGGGGCTGTATACGAAAGAGGCACTGCTGGCGCTGTACGAGGCCACGCGCAAGCGTTGTTTTGCCGCGGCCGAAGCCGCCGACCACTGCCCCAAGCTGACTACGCTGGACGAAGTGATGGCGCCGCTTGCGCCGTACACGGCGGATGCGGTGCGTGCCGAGGCCGAGCGCGCCGATTACGCCGACGCGCGCAACCAAGCATTCGGCGGCACCGAGCACCTGCCCGAGAACCAGCCGCCGCGCCATTTGGCCATCCAGATCAACCAGACCTTGCACGATCTGATGGCCAAATACCCGGAGACGCTGATTTTCGGCGAGGACGTGGCGCAGAAGGGCGGCGTGTACACCGTCACCAAGGGCCTCTACAAAACCTTCCACGGCACGCGCATCTTCAACACGTTGCTGGACGAAACCACCATCCTCGGGCTGGCGCAGGGCTACGCGAACATGGGGTTCCTGCCGATCCCGGAAATCCAGTATCTCGCCTACCTGCACAATGCCGCCGACCAGATCCGCGGCGAAGCGGCCAGTCTGCAGTTCTTCTCCAATGGCCAATACCGCAACCCGATGGTGGTGCGGGTGGCATCCCTCGGCTACCAGCGCGGTTTTGGCGGACACTTCCACAACGACAACTCGATCACCGCGCTGCGCGACATTCCCGGCATCGTCGTCGGCTGTCCGAGCCGTGGCGACGATGCGGCCACCATGCTGCGCACGCTGATGGCGCTGGCCAAGGTCGACGGTCGCGTATGCGCGTTCCTCGAACCGATCGCGCTGTACATGACCAAGGATCTGTACGAACCCGGCGACGGCGCGTGGCAGTTCGCCTGGCCGGCGCCCGGCGAGGCGATGCCGCTCGGCGCTGGCCGCGTGTACGCGCCCAAGGCGAAGGACCTCGTCGTGTTCACCTACGGCAACGGCGTGCCGATGGCGCTGCGCGCGGCACGGACCATCGAGCAGGAACTGAAATGGAAGGTGCGCGTGGTCGACCTGCGCTGGCTGGTGCCGCTGAACGATGACTTCATTGCCGCGCAGGCAAGAGGTGCCAAGCGCATCATCGTGCTGGACGAAGGCCGCAAGAGCGCCGGCGTGGGCGAGGGCATCATCACCGCCGTTGCCGAAGCCGGGCTCGGTGCCACGCCGCTACGCCGCGTGGTTGGCGCCGACACCTTCACGCCGCTTGGCGGCGCGGCATTCCTGGTGCTGCCCGGCGAGGCCGACGTCGTGGCCGCGGCGCACGAGCTGGCTTGAAGGCCGGGATTGGAGCGATAAGGGATTCGGGATTCGAAAAGTACCGACCCACACAAACGTTCCTAGCCGGTAAAGCCGCCGGCCTCCAGAAAGGCTTGTTCCTCGGGCGTGGTCTCGCGCCCGAGCACCGCGTTGCGGTGTGGGAAACGGCCGAAGCGCCGGATGATGTCGCGGTGCATGTGCGCCCACTGGTCGTGGCCGCGCAGGGCGTCGCACAGCACCACTGAACGCTCCTGGTCGGCCGCCGCTTCGCTGTGCTCGAAGGGCAGGTAGCAAAACACGCGCAGCAGGGGCTCGACCTGCCGATCCAGTTCGCGTGCAACGACCAGTCGCGCAAAGCCGAGCGCCAGCGGGTCGGTGGCGAACATGTGCGCGGTGCCGCGAAAGGCGTTGCGCGGAAACTGGTCGAGCAGGATCAGCAGTGCCAGGGCGCCCGGCGGCGTTGCCAGCCAGTCGTCCCGCTCGCGCCGCGCGGCCGCGAAGTGCAGGTCGAGAAATCGCGTGCGGAAGGCCTGGTCGAAGGCATCATCTTTCGCGAACCATTTGCCGGCGCCTGCGGTGCGCCAGAAATCCACGACATCAGTGGCACTGTGCGACATGGAAATGCTCCTCGCGCAGCCAAGACCTGTCGGCATGATGGCATGCCTCATGGCACCCGCGCTCGCCGGTGGTGCGGTGCTAAGTTGGCGCGATCTTTCATACCAGGAGGGGATCGTCATGTCGTTTGCATCCTTGCTGCGCTCGCCGCTGGCCGCGTGTCTTGCCGTGGCGGTGACGATGGGCATGACGACTCTGCCCGCAGCGGCGCAGGTGGCACGCGAGGCACAGGTGCCGGCCCCGCAGGACGCGCCGTACCCCGGCACCATCACGTTGCGTGTGGACGCCGGCGACACCCGGCAAGGCATTTTCCGCGTGCACGAGACCATTCCGGTCAAACCCGGCAAGCTCACGCTGCTGTACCCGCAGTGGATCCCGGGCAACCATTCGCCCAGTGGCCCGATCGCGATGCTGGCCGGCTTGAAGCTCAGCGCCAACGGCAAGCCGGTGGCGTGGATGCGCGACAAATACGACGTGTATGCCTTTCACCTCGATGTGCCGGCCGGGGTGAGCAGCCTCGACGCCACGTTCGAATACCTCTCCCCGCGCCGCGGCGGGTTCGAAATGACCGATCGCATGCTGATGCTCGAATGGGACAAGGTCAGCCTGTATCCCGCGGGGTACTACTCGCGGGACATCAAGGTGGCACCAAGCGTGACGCTGCCGGCCGGTTGGCAGTTCGGCAGTGCGCTGGAAACCGCTACGCACACTGGTGGCACCACCACGTTCAAGCCGGTGAGCTACAACAACCTGGTCGACTCCCCGATCTACGCTGGCCGTTACTTCAAGCGCGTGAATCTCACCCCGCCGGATGGTGCGCCAGTGCATCTGGACGTGGTGGCGGATGCACCGAAGTACCTCGCGATCACGCCGGAGCAGCTCAAGGCGCATCAGGCGCTGGCGATGCAGGCGGTGCAGCTGTTCGGCTCACACCATTACGACCACTACGATTTCCTGTTCTCGCTCTCCGACGTACTGGCCGGCAACGGGCTGGAACACCACCAGTCGAGCGAAGACGGCATGGGCGCGGACTACTTCACTGCATGGGCCGACAACGCGCCCAATCGCGATCTCCTGGCACATGAATACGTGCACTCGTGGAACGGCAAGTTCCGGCGCCCGGCGGATCTCGCCACGCCGAACTTCAACGTGCCGATGGGCGATTCGCTGCTGTGGGTCTACGAGGGCCAGACCCAGTATTGGGGTTTCGTGCTCACCGCGCGTTCCGGTCTGTGGACGCCCGAACAGTTCCGCGATGCGTTGGCGATGGTGGCGGCCAATTACGACGTGAACCGCCCGGGCTTCCAGTGGCGCACGCTGGAGGACACCACCAACGACGCCACCGCCGCACATCGCCAGTCCCTGCCATACCGCAGCTGGCAGATGAGCGAGGACTATTACTCCGGCGGCCAGATGATGTGGCTGGCGGTGGATGCGAAATTGCGTGCGCTCACGCATGACCAGCGGTCGCTGGACGATTTCGCGCGAGCGTTCTTCGGCGTCGACAACGGCAGCTACGTGACCAGGACCTACACCTTCGACGACGTGGTTGCGGCTTTGAACGCGGTCGCGCCATTCGACTGGGCCGGGTTCCTCAAGGCGCGCGTGGATGCACTCGACCCGCCGCTCACCGAAGGGCTGGCCGCCGCCGGCTGGAAGCTGGTGTACACCGATACGCCGAGCGCCTACGAGAAGCAGTACGACGCGCGCCGCGAATCGCCGCGCCACCTCTTCAACTTCGCGTGGTCGATCGGCCTCACGCTGGACAAGCACGGCGAGATCAACGACGTGCGCTGGAATGGCCCGGCGTTCAAGGCTGGTATCAGTACCGGCGCCAAGCTGGTGGCGGTGAACGGGCAGGCGTATTCGCGTGACGCGCTCAAGGAGGCCATTGCCGCCGCCAAGGGCAACCAGGCGCCGATTGCGCTGCTGCTGAAGTATCAGGACCAGTTGCAGACGGTGAGCATCGATTACCACGACGGGCTGCGCTATCCGCACCTGGAGCGCATTGCCGGCACGGCGGATTACCTCGGACAGATCATTGCGGCGAGGCACTGAGGGACGCCGGGGCCGGGGCGGCGCGCCATGCCAGCTGTGACAAGATGGAGCACTGCGGCAATCCGCCGACAGCACATGCCCCCCGGCCTCCCCGGCACCCTGACGGATACGACGCCCTGACCTTCGCTGCTCCTTCCCGCCGCCTGTTCGGCGCTGCCCTGGTGCTTGGCCTGCTGTCGGCTATCGGCCCGTTCGCGATCGACATGTATCTGCCGGCGCTGCCGGCGATCCAGCGCGGGCTGCACACCGACGTGGCAGGGGCGCAGGCGAGCCTCATGGCGTTTTTCGTGGCTGCCGGGTTGGGGCAGGTGGTCTATGGTCCGTTGTCGGACATGGTTGGCCGCAAACCGCCGCTCTATGTCGGACTTGGCGTGTTCGTGCTCGCCAGTATCGGCTGCTCGCTGGCGCCGAATATCCACAGCCTGGTCGCATTCCGGTTCATGCAGGGGCTGGGCGCATGCGCCGGCATGGTGATCCCGCGCGCCGTGGTGCGTGATCTCTACACCGGCGTCGACGCCGCCCGGCTGATGGCGCTGTTGATGCTGGTGTTCAGCGTGTCGCCGATCCTCGCGCCGCTCACCGGCAGCATGGTCATCCGGTTGGCCGATTGGCGCGGCATTTTCTGGGTCGTGGCTGCGGCCGCACTGCTTGGCGTACTGCTCGTGCGCGCTGCGTTGGCCGAGACGCGGCCCGCCGCCCAGCGGACACGCAGCAGCCTGCGCTCGGCGTTGGCCGGGTACCGGCTACTGCTGCGTGATCGCACGTTCATCGGGCTGGTGTTCATTGGGGCCTCGGGTACGGCGAGCTTTTTCACCTATCTCGCGAACTCGTCGTTCGTGCTGATCGGGCACTACGGGTTGACGCCGACGCAGTACAGCATCGCGTTTTCGCTCAACGCCGCCTCGTTCATCGGCGCGGCCCAATGCACGGGTTGGCTCGGTACGCGTTACGGGCTGCGGCGGGTGGTGCGCGTTGCGGTGGTTGGCCACGTGGCGACCATGCTCGGGCTGTTCGGCCTGTACCTGATCGGGTTCGACCGCCTTGACCTGTTGCTCGGTCTGCTCCTGATCGGTTACGGATTTTTGGGCCTGACCATACCGATCACGGCCGTGTTGGCGCTCGATCGGCACGGCCCGATTGCCGGTACGGCTTCCGCGTTGATGGGCACCTTGCAGTTCGTTACCGGTGCGGTAGTCATTGCGGCAATATCACCGTTTGCCGGCAACGGCGCGCTGCCCATGGTGGCCGGCATTGCCGGCTGCGCCACGGCCGCTTTCGTGCTGGTGCGGTTGACTTTGCCGCGCCACCAGCCCGATCACGGCGTGGCCGTGTTGGACACCAAGGAAGACTGATTCAGTCGCCCACCCGGGACCGCTGCGTACGCCGTGCGTCCTCGTCGGCGCGACGCGAACGGGCGCCGTCCTGCCATGAGGCAAGGGCCGAAGCGCAAGTCATGACGCTCATCGGCACCTGGTGGCCGAACAGCTTCCCGCCAAGCATCCCTGCAACCTGTCGAACCCCGCGTTCCACCGCAGAGCGTGTAGGCAGCATGTGCATGAGTACCCCCAACGGCCGTTCCCCGCGACCATGAACGAACTCTAACCAGACCAGCGGGCGCAAGCAAACGTTGGCACCGCCCGCTGCCGATCGTGATGTGCTGCACAACGCTCTTGCTGGCGACGTGCTTGACGGATGCGCCGAAGGTGAGGTGTGGCGTGCTGCGGCGCGACACCCTGGCGACCGGGCAACATGGCGTACGAAGCGGACGCGCGTGCCAGCCACGGCGCATGGGCCGGAGTTGGTATCGGCGATGCTATCCGAGGCACAATCGAGCCCCCGGTGCCGGTGCAGGAGATTGCCATGCGTTTCACTTTGCTGGTTGCCATGCTGTTGTCGCCGCTCCCGGTATGGGCGGTACCTGCCGAGCCACAGGCGGCGGCTCCGGGCAATGTGCCGGGCTATGTCGCCAAAGCCATCGCCGACCCTGCGCGCGCCAGCGACACCAAGGATGACGCGCGCCGCCAGATGACGGCGGTGATGCTGTTTTCCGGCGTCAAGCCCGGTGACAGTGTGCTCGAGCTGGACCCCGGTGCGGGTTACTGGACGCGCGTGTTCAGCGGCATCGTGGGGGCGAAGGGACATGTGTATACGGTGTGGCCAAATGAGACGGCGAAGTATTCGGCCAAGGGGTTCGCGCAATGGACGAAGCTCGCCGCGACGCCGCACTACGGCAACGTCAGCCTGCTGAAACAGCCGGCGCAAACGCCGACTGCGCCGACCAAGGTGGATGTCGTGTTCACCTCGCAGAACTACCACGACTATCACGATCCCTTCATGGGCCCGGTCGATATCGCCAAGTTCGACAAGGCGATCTATGACGTGCTGAAACCGGGCGGCGTGTTTCTCGTGATCGACCACGCGGCCGCCGCGGGTACCGGCCTGGCGGACACCAACACCCTGCATCGCATCGACCCCGCCACGGTGAAGCAGGAGGTCGAAGCGGCGGGGTTCGTGTTCGACGGCGAAAGCACAGCGCTGCACAACCCGAATGACCCGCACACCAAGAACGTGTTCGACCAGTCGATCCGCGGCCACACCGACCAGTTCATCTACCGCTTCCGCAAACCGAAATAACTGCCGCCCTTCGAACGCGGGCTGCTCAAGTTCCTCCAACCCGCATCGATGAGCAGTACCGCGCTGTCGTCAGCGGCGTACCGGCGAGCACTGGTGCGAAGTGCGTGGCGAGAGTGGCGCGCTGCCGACGATGCAATGGCACCCGCCTTGGCGCGTCGATGCCGTGACGCGCTTTGCCCGGCATTCGTGGTTGCCGCATCAGGCGGCAGTGTGCCCGATGCGGCTGACACCCGGTGGGCTTGTGCCGCATCATCGCCCCACACCCACCTCGGAGTTGCCACCGTGAAATGGCTTTTGACCGCGCTTGGTGCGTTGACGTTGATGGCGCCGGCACTGGCGGCCGACCGCAGCAGTGCCTCGGCGTTTGATGCGCAACGGCTTTCCGCCGAAGTGAAAACCCTTTCTTCCGATGCGTTTGCCGGCCGTGGCCCGAACACGCCGGGTGAAACGAAGGCCGTCGCCTACCTCATCGCGCAGATGCAGGCGGCCGGTTTGCAGCCTGGCGGCGCGCTGGTCGCCGGCAAACGCACATGGACGCAACCGGTGCCGCTCGGCCGGTTCGAGATCACCGGGACGCCGAAGGTTGCGCTGAATATTGATGGCAAGGCGGAAACGCTGACGCAGGGCAAGGAGATCGCGATCTGTGCCGCAATGGATGGCTCGCGCACGGTCGACGTCAAGGACGCCCCGCTGGTGTTTGTCGGCTATGGCGTGGATGCGCCGGAGCGGCACTGGGACGACTACAAAGGCGTCGATCTCAAGGGCAAGATCGCGCTGGTATTGGTCAACGACCCCGATTACGAAACCGGCCAGGGCGATTTCGGCGGCAAGGCCATGACCTACTACGGGCGCTGGACCTACAAGTACGAGGAAGCCGCGCGCCAGGGCGCACTCGGCATGCTGGTGATCCATGAAACCGGACCGGCGTCCTACGGCTGGGCCACGGTGAAGAACTCCAACACCAATGTGCAGTTCGACATCGTGCGCGACGACCCGGCGGCGGCGCACCCCCGGCTCGAAGGCTGGATCACGCGCGATCTCGCGGTGGCGATGTTCCAGCATGCCGGCCTCGATTTCGAGACGTTGAAAAAGCAGGCGCAGACCCGTGCATTCCGCCCGGTAACGCTGAAGGGCGAGCGCTTCTCGGCACGCTATGACGTGGCGGCAACCCGCATCACTTCGCAGAACGTGGTCGGCCGCATCGAAGGCAGCCGGCACCCCAATGAAACCGTGATCTACAGCGCGCACTGGGATCATCTCGGCATTGGCGCGCCGGACGCCAAGGGCGACCGCATCTACAACGGCGCGGTGGACAACGCGACCGGTACCGCGGCGCTGATCGAGCTGGGCCGCGCGTTTGCGCATGCGCCGCGGCCGCAGCGCAGCGTGGTGTTTCTCGCCGTGACCGCCGAGGAAAAGGGCCTGCTTGGCTCGGCGTATTACGCCAGCCATCCGCTGTATCCGCTGGCAACCACCGTGGGCGTGATCAACATGGATGCGCTCGACCCGGGCGGTCGTGCGCGCAACTTCTCGATTTCCGGCAGTGCAATGTTCGAACTGCTGGATGACCTTATCGCGGTGGCAAAACAGCATGGCCTGTACTACTCGCCCGATCCGCACCCGGAGGCCGGATACTTTTTCCGCTCCGACCATTTTTCGTTCGCCAAACGCGGCGTGCCGGCGCTGTCGTTCGCCTCGGGGGACGATCTCGTCGATGGCGGCAAGGCCGCGGGCGAGGCGCAGGCCGCGGTGTACACCAAAGAGCACTACCACCAGCCTTCCGACGAGTGGCAGGCAAGCTGGAGTTTCGCCGGCATGACGCACGATCTCGGCGTGCTCTACGACCTCGGCAGTAAGCTGGCCAACTCGCGGCAGTGGCCCAACTGGCCGACCGACTCGGAGTTTCGCGCGGCGCGCGACGCGAGCGCAGCCGTACGCCGCTGAGCCCGGCATCGCGTGACGGTCAGCTTGGCCGTCGCGCCCCCAGGGCCATCAGCACGTCCTGTGCGGCGCGGATGCGCTCGGCGGCGTCGGGCAATTCGCGCGTGACGCGCAGCTTGTCCTTGCCGTCCAGCTTGTACACGCGCGGCTTCTGCTGGATCAGGCGGATGATGGCCATCGGGTCGACGTCGGGCTTGTCGCGGAAGGTGAGGCGCCCGCCGTTGATGCCGAAGTCGAGCTTGCGGATACCCAGCGGCGTCGCCATCAGTTTCAGCGTGGACAGCGCAAACAACGTCTTGGTCGCCTCCGGCAGCAGCCCGAAGCGGTCGATCATTTCCACCTGCAGGTCGCGCAGGCGCTCGTCGTCCGGCGCACTGGCGATGCGCTTGTACAGCGTCAGCCGGGTGTGCACGTCGGGCAGGTAGTCGTCCGGGATCAGCGCCGGCAGGTGCAATTCCACCTCGGTTTCGTGCTCGGAGGACAGGTCGAAGTCCGGCACCTTGCCGCTCTTCAGGGCACGCACCGCGCGGTCGAGCAGCTCGGTGTACAGGCCAAAACCGATCTCCTGGATCTGGCCGGATTGCTCCTCGCCGAGCAACTCGCCGGCGCCGCGGATTTCCAGGTCATGCGTGGCCAGGGTAAAGCCGGCGCCCAATTCCTCGAGCGAGGCCAGCGCTTCGAGCCGCTTCTGGGCATCCACCGTGATCGCCCGGTGGTCGGGCACGATGAGATACGCATAGGCGCGGTGGTTGGAGCGCCCGACGCGGCCGCGCAACTGGTGCAATTGCGCCAGGCCGAAATGGTCGGCACGGTCGATCACGATGGTATTGGCGGTGGGGATGTCGATGCCGGTCTCGATGATGGTGGTGCACACCAGCACGTTGAAGCGCTGGCGGTGGAAATCGGCCATCACCTGTTCCAGCCCGCGCTCGGGCATCTGGCCGTGGGCGACGCCGATGCGCGCATCCGGCACCAGCTCGCCGAGCTCGCGTGCCACGCGCTCGATCGATTCCACCTCGTTGTGCAGGAAATACACCTGGCCGCCGCGCTGCAGCTCGCGCTGGAACGCCTCGCGAATGGTCGCCGGGTTCCAGGTGGTGATGAAGGTGCGCACCGCCATGCGGTGTGCCGGCGGGGTGGTGATCAGCGAGAGGTCGCGCAGGCCACTCATCGCCATGTTGAGCGTGCGCGGGATCGGCGTGGCGGTGAGGGTCAGGAGATCCACCTCCGCGCGCAGCTTTTTCAGTTGTTCTTTCTGGCGCACGCCGAAACGCTGCTCCTCGTCGACGATGACGAGGCCGAGATTCTTGAAGTGGATGTCCCCCTGCAGCAGCTTGTGGGTGCCGATGATGACGTCGAGCTCGCCTGCGGCGAGGCGCTTGAGCGTCGCGGCAACCTCTTTGGTGGAACGAAAACGTGAGAGGACGTCGACGCGCACCGGCCAGTCGGCAAAGCGGTCCGCGAAGTTTTGGTAATGCTGCTGCGCGAGCAGCGTGGTCGGCACCAGCACCGCCACCTGCTTGCCGGCGGTGGCGGCGGCGAACGCGGCGCGCAGGGCGACCTCGGTCTTGCCGAAACCCACGTCGCCGCAGATCACCCGATCCATCGCGCGCGGCGCGGCGAGATCCCTGAGCACGGCGTCGATCGCCTGTTCCTGGTCGGGGGTCTCCTCGAACGGGAAGCTCGCGCCGAAGGCATCCACCAGCGGGCGGTCGATCGTCATCGACTCACCGCCACGTGCCTCGCGCTGGGCGTAGATCGCGAGCAGCTCGGCAGCGACGTCGCGCACCTTTTCCGCTGCCTTCCTGCGCGCGCGCTCCCAGGCATCGCCGCCGAGCGAGTGCAGCGGCGCGAGTTCCGGTGCCGTGCCCGAATAGCGGCTGACCAGACCGAGCTGCGCCACCGGCACGTAGAGCTTGTCGCCCTTGGCGTATTCGATGACGAGGAATTCGCCCTCCATGCCGCCGAGCGTCATGCTCTGCAGGCCCTGGTAGCGGCCCACGCCGTGGTCGACGTGCACGATCGGCGCGCCCACCGACAGCTCGGTCAGGTCGCGGATGATGGTTTCGGGATCGCGCGTGGCGCCGCGCCGGCGGCGGCGTTCGGTGCGTACGCGCTCGCCGTAAAGCTCGCGCTCGGTGAGCACGGTG
This sequence comes from Rhodanobacter sp., assembly GCA_004298045.1. Taxonomy (GTDB): domain Bacteria; phylum Pseudomonadota; class Gammaproteobacteria; order Xanthomonadales; family Rhodanobacteraceae; genus Rhodanobacter_A. The sequence goes on from SCRM01000021.1 coordinate 384,928, forward strand.
AGCGCCGGTTTTCTCAGCGCAAACCCCTGCTCCAACGGGGCGAGGGTGATGGCAAAGCGCGGTGGCGCCACGGCGCCATCGAGAAAACCCTGCCAGCCTTCGACCGGTTGCGGCGCAAGCCCGATGCCGGAGAACGCATCCAGCAATGCTTCGCGGCGGCCGGCGGAATCGGCGGCGATCAGCACCCGTCCCGGGTAGCTGCCGAGGTACGTGCGCAATGCGGTGCCCGGTTCCTCGCCCTTGCGGTTGAGCGGCAGCTCAGGCGCCGGCAGAGTGCCACTGTCGACCACGTGCGGGTGCTCCGGCGCCACCACTTCCACCCGCAGGCGCTGGTTGAGCTCGGCGCGCAACTGCTCGGGCGACAAATACAGCTCGGCGGGTGGCAGCACCGGGCGTTCGATGTCGTGCGCGCGCTGGTCGTAGCGCTCGGCGGCCTGGGTCCAGAACGCTTCGCTGGCTTCGTTGGCGCCTTCACCCAGCACGAACAGCGCGTCCCCGGCGAGGTAGTCGAAGACGGTGGCCGTGGCGTCGAAAAACAGCGGCAAATAGTACTCGATGCCGCCCGGCGTCACGCCCTCCTTCATGTCCTGGTAGATCGGGCAATGCCGCACGTCGATCGGGAAACGCTCGCGCAGGCGCGTGCGGAAGGTTTTTGCCGCTTCGTCGGTCAGCGGAAACTCGTGCGCCGGCAGCAGCTCGACCCGTTCCACGATATCGGCCGAACGCTGGGTTTCCGGGTCGAAGCTGCGGATCGAGTCGATCTCGTCGTCGAACAGCTCGATGCGATAGGGCAGCGGCGCGCCCATCGGAAAAATGTCGATCAGCGCGCCACGCACGGCAAAGTCGCCCGGCTCGGTCACCTGCGGCACGTTGCGGTAGCCGGCCGCTTCGAGCCGACGCTGTTCGACCCCGAGGTCGTATTTCTGCCCCTTGGCCACCACCAGCCCGGCGCCGTCGATGTGGCTGCGCGGGGCGATGCGCTGCATGAGCGTTGCCATCGGCACCACCAGCACGCCGCGCTCGACGCTGGGCAGGCGGTACAGGGTGGCAATGCGCTGCGACACCACCTGCGGATGCGGGCTGAAGGCGTCGTAGGGCAGGGTTTCCCAATCCGGGAAATGCAGCACCGGCAGCTCGCCGGCAAACACCCGCAGCTCGTCCTCCAGCGCGGTGGCGCGTTGGGTGTCGCGCGCCACGGCCACCACCAGCCCATGGTGCGCGCGCGCGGCTTCGGCCAGCAGCAACGCACGGCCGGAACCGTGCGGTGGCGTCCAATAGCGGCGTTGCTTGGGAGTAGCGGGAAGCGGCGGGTGCGGAATCGGCTCGGACATGGACACGCAAGGGCCGCATGTGGCGGCCGCAGAATCAAAGCCGATCATTGTAGTGCGCGCGCAGCGTGCACCTGCCCCCGGTTACAGCCGCAGGCGAATCTGCGCGGTGCCGGGTTCGTCCGGAATCAGGTGCTGGGTAAAGCCGAGCTCCTTGCACAGATCCAGCATCGGGCGGTTTTCCTGCAGCACGTAGCCCCAGATCTCGGCCAGGCCGCGCAGCCGGCAGTCGTCGACCAGTCGCTGCATCAAAAGGGCGCCAAGGCCCATCCGGCTCCACGCCCGCTCGACGATCACCGAGAACTCGGCGCTATCCGTGGTGGGGTCGACGTAGATGCGACCGACGCCGCGAATCTCGGCCGGCCGGACCGTCTCGTCCACCAGTACCAGCGCGGTCTCGCGCGCGGTGTCGATGTTGCACAGGCGACGCGCCATCGGCGCCGGCAGCTCGGACATCGCATGCAGGAACCGGCGCCGGATGTCCTCCGGCGACAGCCGGTGGAAACAGCGCTGCAGGGCGGCCTCGTCGCTTGGCGCAATTTCGCGCAGCCAAAGCTCACGGCCATCCCGGCTGCTCACCTGCTCACCGCGTGCGGTGTGCACCGTGAGCGTCGGCGCCGAGAAGCGTTCACGGCTGCGCGGGGGCAATGAAGAACGGGAAGCGTAGCTGCGCATGCTCGCTGAAATCATGTCAATACTCTAGCGTACTGTGTGCAGTGCAGCATGGTGCACTACCAGCGAAAATACAAGGGAAGCGCGGTTTTGTCATGTTTCTCCGCGGCGTTGCCGCATAGGGTAGCGGGCGACGTGGTGGAATGGGTGCCGATGGCGCACACGCGCCGCCTGGTGGGGCAATCCGTGGCAGCGCGGCCATACATCCTGCTCAGCTGTGCCGTGTCCCTTGACGGCTACCTCGACGATGCAGGTCCACGCCGCCTGCTGCTGTCCAACGCCGTCGATCTCGATCGTGTCGATGCGCTGCGGGCGCAATGCGACGCGATCTTGATTGGTGCCAACACCTTGCGCCGCGACAACCCGCACTTGCAATTGCGCGACCCTGCGCGACGCCAGGCGCGGGCGATCCGCGGCCTGCCCGCTACGCCGTTGCGGGTGACGGCGACCCGCAGTGGGGATTTGTCGCCGCACGCAAACTTCTTCGCGGCTGCCGGAGCGGCTGCGCTGGTGTATGCCGCGCATGCGGCAGCCGATGGTTTGCGTGGCGCTCTCGGTGCCGACGCCATCGTGGTCGACCTGGGTGCGGAACCCGCGATGACGGCCGTGGCGGCCGATCTGCACGCGCGCGGCGTACAGCGCCTGCTGGTCGAAGGTGGCGGGCGCGTGTTCACGCAGTTTCTGCAACAGGGCATGGCCGATGAACTGCAAATTGCCGTGGCCCCGGTCTTCGTCGGCGATACGCGGGCGCCACGGTTCGTGCGTGCTGGTGCTTTCCCATGGTGCCCGGGGCGCCGTGCACGGTTGCTCGATGTCGCCGCGCTCGGTGACGTCGCCGTGCTGCGCTACGCCTTGTCCGACCGCTGCGCCGGCTGAGCCGGGGCCGGGCACGCGGTACCGAACGCGCCAAAGAACCGGTCGCGGAATGCGCTCATGGGCCACACCGGTGCGTCTGTTGCGGGCAGCAGGCCGGGGGGCCAGTGCCACCTGGCAATGGCTGACATGATGGCGGGATCCTGCGCGATGACGCTGACCGGCACTTCGTGGCCGGGGTCGGTGCCCGAGACGATGCCCCACGGCTGGTGATCGCCCAGCGCGATGACGACCAAGTTCGGATCGGGCCAGCGCGCGAGCCAGGACACCAGCGCATCCATGCTGTAGCGGATGCTTGCGCCGTAGAGACGCTGCACCGTCGCCGGGTTGCGAAACGCGGCATCGGGCGTCAGCCCCTGCGCCGGCATCGGAGCGAACACGTTGCCGTCGCCCACCGCGGACCACGGCACCAGCCGCGGCAGTGGCGTCCACGGGTGATGGCTGGAGACGAAGTCGACCTCGGCGAAGACCGGCTTGCGTGCGGTTTTTGCCAGTTCGTTGTCGCGCAGCTTGAGCAGCGTGTACTGGTCCGGCATCGGCGCGTAGCTGAAAGCCGGGCCGCGATAGCCGACGTTGCGGCCGTTGTAGAGCATCTGGTACCGGTAGAACAGCAGGCCTTGCGGCCACCGGCCGGTGTCTGCAGGGGCGTCGACCACGGTGCGCCAGCCGGCCTGCCGGAATGCCCGAGCAAGGGTCAGGCGCTGGCTCGCCATGAGCTGGTCGTAGCGGCGTTGGCTGTCGACCCAAAGGCCCGACTGCAGCGTCGAATGCGCGAGCCAACTGCCGCCGCCGAACGTGGGCGAGACGAGGAACCCCGAGCGCACCGCGTAGCCTCGGTTTGCCAGGGTCGCGGTGTCCGCGTGCAACCTCGCATCGACATCGTGGGAGAACGCGGTTCCCGATACCGCGACCCGGCCGTAGCTCTCGACGAACACCAGCAGCACATCCTTGCCGCGCAGGCCGGCAAGCAGGCAGCTCGTTGGTACGGTCGCGTGGCGGTCGGCACGGATCGAGCGCGCGAAGCGCCGATGGTCGGCCAAGCCACTTGCCACCCCGCGAACGTGGTGGGCGGCGAGCGTCAGCGTATCGGCCGATGCCACCGGACCCGGCGCGTTCGGCACCCGCACGTCCGCCACCGCCAGCACCAGCCACAGCGCGCCCAGGGCGCCAACGGCGCGCGCGGCCGTTGGACGTGGCCACCGGCGCACGGCGGTGACGACACGACGGGTCGCGTGCACCAGCACCACCGGAATCGCGATGACGGCCAGCCCGACCGCCGCAGTGACAATGATCGCGGCCAGGCGCCCGAAGGTATCCACCAGCACGCCGAACGCGGGCACCACGTACGCGCCATCGGCAAGCGGATCGAATGGCCGCTCGAATGCCTGCTGGAAACCGAGATCGAGCAGCTTGAGCCACGCCATGGCCGCCAGCGCCAGGCCAAACAGCATGGCCAGCCAGCCGTGCAGACGACGCGGCAACATCAGTGCGAGCGCAGCAAGGGCGATCAAGGCCACCGGCGCGCGCAGCAGCGCCGCGGGTACGGGTGCGTGCGGCCAGTCCGGCAGGATCAACGCCAGCCACAGCACACCGGCGGCGACGAAAAAGCCCGCCGTGCCCGTCGGTGCGCGTGGCCCGACATCGGCTGCAAGCTGGCTAGCGCGGTGCGCACGCAGCCACGCAACCTGGTGGCCGAACGACTCTGCAAGCAGGGCCCCCGCCACGATCAGCACGATCTGGTTGCCCGCACGCGGCAGCACGCCAGCCGCCACGATCACCAGCGCGATGCCCTGGATCGAGGCCACCACCTTGTTCCAATACCGCGGCGGCATTTCCGCGCGCAGCCATGGCCACGCGCGCGCGGCGAGCAGCAGCGCATAGCGCGCCGCACCGATCGCCAGCGCCCAGGCGCCCACACGCGGCATCGCGTGCACGCTCAGCGCGAGAATCAGCCAGGCATCGACCTCCATGTCGAAGCGGGCGCCCAACGGCGTCGCCAGGTGCGTGCGCCGCGCCACCCGACCATCGACGTTGTCCAGCAGGAGCGCGGCGATGGCAAGGCCCACCAGCGCCCGTGGATCGCCGCCGACCGGCCAATGGCTCGCCACCAGCGCCGATATCCCGGCAACCAGCACCGCCCGCAGTGCGGTCACGCGATCGGCCGGTGTCGGCCACCTGCGGCCGCTGCGCGCCAGCACGCTGGCGTACAGCAAGAAAACCGCCAACGTGGACGCGATGCCGATCAGCCATCCAGACGGCGACAGTCCGACCGTCGCTGCAAGCACCGCCAGCAACGCACCGCCGACGATCAGGCCGACGACCACCGTGACCGTCGCGCCGCTATCCCGGGACCCGCGCATGGGCCGCAAACCTCTGTCGATGCACACACGCCATCGCTACAGTTGCAGTGTAGTGAGCGCAGACGGACGAACGAATGAACTCTGCCAAGCAAGTCGCGCGGGCCTATTGGCTGAGCGCGCCGGGAACCGGCGAGATCCGCACCGAGGTGCTGCCGGCCTGCGGCACGGACGAAGTGCTCGTGCACACCCGGTTTTCCGGAGTGAGCCGCGGCACCGAATCGCTGGTGTTTCGCGGCGGCGTTCCGGCTGACCAGTACGCCGCCATGCGTGCACCGTTCCAGCAGGGGGATTTCCCCGGCCCCATCAAATATGGCTACTTGAGCGTCGGCACGGTCGAGCAGGGACCATCGGCGCTGTGCGGCAAACCGGTGTTCTGCCTGTACCCGCATCAGGATCGCTACGTGGTGCCGGCGTCGGCGGTGGTGCCGGCGCCCGAGGGCGTGCCGCTGCGTCGCGCGGTGCTGGCCGGCATGCTGGAAACCGCGGTCAACGCGGTCTGGGACGTGCCGCCGCTGGTCGGCGACCGGATCGCGATCGTCGGCGCCGGCGTGGTCGGCTGTTGCGTGGCCCGCCTCGCAGCGAACACGCCGGGTGCGGACGTGACGCTGGTGGATGTCGATCCGTCGCGCGCGGCGGTAGCGCAGGCGCTGGGCGTCGGCTTCGCGCTGCCAACGGACGCGCCGCATGAATGCGACGTTGTGTTCCACGCCAGCGCGAGCAGTGCCGGGCTCCAGCTCGCGCTCGACCTGCTTGGCTTCGAGGGGCGTGTCGTCGAGCTGAGCTGGTACGGCAACCACACCGTCGAACTGGCGCTCGGCGGCGCCTTCCATTCGCGCCGACTTGGCATCGTCGCCAGCCAAGTAAGCCAGGTTGCGCCAGCACGCCGCGGCCATCGTAGTCTGCATCAGCGCCTGGCATTGGCGCTGGAGATTCTGCGCGACCCGGCGTTCGATGTTCTGCTCACTGGCACGTCGCGCTTTGACGAACTGCCGGCGGTGATGCCGCGCCTCGCCGACCGCAGTCTGCCGGCACTGTGCCACGTCATCGCCTACCCGTGAGGAGTCGCCATGTTCAGCGTGACCGTTCGTGACCACATGATGATTGCGCACAGCCTGCGCGGCGCCGTGTTCGGCCCGGCACAGCAGCTGCACGGGGCCACCTATGTGGTCGATGCAACCTTCCGCCGGGTGCAACTCGATGTCGACGGCCTCGTCGTCGACATCGGCAGGGCGGGCGAGGCGCTGCGTGCGGTGCTGGCCGATTTCAACTTCCACAACCTCGACGAACTGCCGGAACTCGCCGGGCGCAACACCACCACCGAGGCGCTGGCGCAGGTGGTTGCCGACCGGCTGGCGGCGCGCATTGCCGCCGGCGAGCTGGGCGAGGGGGCCAAGGGCCTGTCGGGCCTGGTCGTCACCCTGCACGAATCCCACATCGCGTGGGCGAGCTACGAGCGCCCGCTGTGAGCGAGCTGGTCTTCGTCGTGCCGGCTGGCATCGACGACGTGAAGCGTCCGAGCGGCGGCAATCGTTACGACCAGCGCGTGCGCGATGGCTTGCGGCCGCGTGGCTGGCAGGTACGCATGATGGCGTGCGGTGGCACCTGGCCGGAGCCTGACGAAGAAGCCCGTGACACGCTGGCGGGCCGTCTCGCCGGCCTCGCGGCGGGCACCGTGGTACTGATCGACGGGCTGATCGCCTCGTGCGTACCCGACGTGCTGGCGTCACAGGCTGCGCGCCTGCGCATCGTCGTGCTGCTGCACATGCCGCTCGGGGTGCCGCCGGTGGCCGGTGACGCGGCGATGGTCGCGGCGCGCGAGCGGCGGGCACTTGCCTGCGCGCGGTGGGTCATCGCCACCAGCGACTGGACACGGCACTGGGCATGCACGCAGGGCGGCGTGGCGCCGGAGCACGTCGTCGTCGCGCTGCCGGGCGTGGATCCGGCGCCGCAGGTCGCGGTCGGCAGGGACGGAACCCGTCTCCTGTGCCTGGCGGCCGTTACCGCACTCAAGGGGCACGACGTGCTGCTGGATGCCCTTGCCACCTTGCGCGACGTGCCGTGGCGACTCGCATGCGTGGGCAGCATGGATACCGCGCCGGATTTCGCGCAGGCGATGCAGCAGCGGGCGACGGCGCAAGGCATGGCCGGGCGCGTCGCGTGGCACGGAGCCCTGCATGGTTCCGCACTCGGACATGCATGGGCGGGCAGCGACCTCCTGGTGCTGCCTTCGCGCAAGGAGTCCTACGGCATGGTCGTGACCGAGGCGCTGGCACATGGCGTGCCCGTGATCGCGAGCAATGTCGGTGGTGTTTCCGAGGCGCTGGGACAGACCGCTGATGGCCGGCGTCCCGGCGAGCTGGTCCCGGCTGGCGAGGCGACCGCACTGGCCGACGCCCTGCGCGGCTGGTTCGCCGACCCTGCGTTGCGCCGGCGCTGGCAGGAGGCCGCGCGCGTTCGGCGTGCGACGCTGCAGCGCTGGGACACGACGGTCGCGCAGATCGAGCAGGCCTTGCTGGCATGAGCCCGCTGCCGGCGCGGTGGTGGAAGCGGCTGCGCCTCGCCATCGGCCTCGGCATCCTCGCCGTCATCGTCGACCGGCTTGGCACCGGGCCGTTCCTCGCCGGCGTGCGTGCGCTCGGTGTCGTTCCGATCGCCATCGCATTGGCGGTCACGGCGGGCACGACGGTGCTGTGCGCATGGCGCTGGCGGCGGCTGGTGCAGGCGTTGGGCGGCGAGCTGACGCTGTGTGCGGCGATCGGCGCGTACTACCGCTCGCAGTTCCTGGACGCGACGTTGCCCGGCGGCGTGCTGGGCGATGTCCATCGCGGGCTGCGCCGCGGGCAGGCGATCGGCAACCTGCCGCGTGCGCTGCAGGCCGTGCTGCTGGAACGCGTGCTGGGCCAGGTCGTGCAGTCGATGCTGGCGCTGGTCGCGCTGCTAGCGTTGCCGCTGCCGGTGCAACGTGCGCTGTGGCCGTGGATTGCCGTCGGCATGCTGGCGGTGGCGCTGGCCTGGCAACTGGCCCACCGCCGCCACGGAAGCGAACACCGCTGGGACATCGTCGCCGCATGGCGACGCATCGGCTGGCATGCATGGGCTGCCGGCGCCGCGGCCTCGGTGCTGGCGATCGGCGGTTATGTGCTGCTCTTCTGGGTGGCGGCGGCAGCGACCGGCACGCTACATGCCCCCCATGATTTGCTGCCGCTTGCGTTGGTGGTACTGGCCGCGGCGGCGATCCCGCTCAACATCGCGGGTTTCGGCCCGCGCGAAGGCGCCGCCGGCTGGCTGTTCGCGGCGACCGGGCTTGGCGCCGCCAGCGGCGTCGCCATCGCCACCGCCTACGGCCTGCTGAGCCTGGTCGCCTGCCTGCCAGGAGGGGTGCTGTTGCTGGTCGACGTGTGGCGTGCACGCCACCCCTGATCGATCACCGGTCTCCCGCGTGATGGTCGCGGTGCCACCCGTCGGCACGCCGAAAGCGACCCAGTCAGGCCGGCTCCCCCGACAACGTCACCCACCTGCGGATATTGCTCCGGGTGACTCGCCGGTTCAGCGAATCCCCACTCCCAGGCCCACACCGAAATGCACGTTCGGATGGCCGCCGCGCATTTCCTCGGCGGTCCACACGTGCGATTGCGTGATCTGCACCAGCGGGAACAGGTAATCCGCTTGGCCGACCTTGCCGCCGCGGGTACCGGCAAGCTGCCCTTCGACCGTGATTGGCGCGCCTTCCGGGTAATTCATCGGTTCGAGGTAGCCCTTGGCGGTGGCGATGAAACGGCCGCTGCCGCCGGCGCCGAATTTGGGTCGTTGCGAACTGTCGAGCGGGTAGGCCAGCACTTCGATTTCGCTGTGGTCCGCGAAGTTTTTCACTCCGACCACGCGCCCGCTCCAGATGACTTGTGCGCTCGCGTAGCGTTCGGGCGTCTGCGCCACCTGCGCCGGCGTGGCGACGATGGTGGCGGGCGTGGCCTTGTAGATCGGTGCCGGCGCACAGGCCGCCAGGCCGAGCAACGACACCGGCAGGGCGAGGAGTAAGGGCAGGGCGGCAAGACGCATGGCGGTACTCCTTGAGCGCAATGTCCGCAGCTTAGCGGCGGCGCGGCGCGCGCGACAGCGGCGGGGGAGCAGCGGCATCGCTTGCCTCCGTGCGCAGCCAGTCGAGCGTGACGGTGGCGGGGCGATCCTGCTGCAACAGCCGGGCCAGTGCACGCAGCGGTTCGCGCAGGGTTTCGTCCAGTTTCCACGGCGCGTTGAGCACGACCATGCCCGAGCCGTTCAAACGCAATGGCGTGTCGTCCGGATGCACCAACAGTTCGGCGCGCAGCACGCGTTTGGCACTGCAATGGCCAAGCCAGCGCAGGAAGGGCTGCACCTGGCTACGGCGCTTGATCGGGTACCACACCGCATAGATGCCGGTGGGCCACCGCACCAGCGCTTCCTTCAGCGTGCGGGTGATGAGGTCGAACTCGGCTTCCTGTGCCTCATACGGCGGATCGATCAACACCAGGCCACGGCGTTCCGGCGGCGGCAGCAGCGCCTTGAGTGCGGCGTAACCGTCGCGCTCGTGCACGTGCAGGCGGTGATCGTGGTGCAGCGCACTGCGCAGGCGCGCGGCTTCCTCCGGCTGCAGCTCGCACAGTTGCGCGCTGTCGCCGTCACGCAAGGCGGCCGCGATTTGCCACGGCGAGCCGGGATAAACCGCCAAGCCCTGCTCGTTGCCGGGCACCGCAAGGATGCCGTCGAGCCAGCGGCGAAGCAGCGACGGCAACGCGGGCGACGGAGCGTGGCCGGCGTGCAAGTCGGGGTACAACAGGCGCGCGATGCCATCCTTGTATTCGCCGGTCTTGCTGGCTTCGGCGCCGCCCAGCGCATAGCGGCCGCTACCGGCATGGGTATCGATCACGGCGAACGGTGCGGGTTTGGCCTTGAGCGCATCGAGCAGCGCCAGCAGCACGACGTGTTTCAGGACATCGGCAAAATTGCCGGCGTGGTAGGCATGGCGGTAATTCATGCCGGCAGTATAGGTGGCGCGAGCAAAAGGCCGGAGCGGGGCTACCGGTGGGCCGCGTCCGGCGGTGCAAGCTGTGACGCATACCGGGCCCAGCTTCCGACGCGACCCGGCAGGGCGGCAAGTCGGGCCGCTTCATGCAAATAGGTGGCGCGCGGAATCTCGACAGCGCCGAGGCGCAACGTGTGGGTGTTGGCCACCTGCGAATCGAGCAGCGGGCAACCCAAGGCACGCAGCAGCGTGGCCAGGCCCATCAACGCGGTTTTCGAGCCGCCGCTTACCGCGCTGAACATCGACTCGCCGCAGAACAGCTTGCCGATGGCCACGCCGTACACGCCGCCGATGAGGCGTTCGCCGTCCCACGCCTCGACGCTGTGCGCGTGGCCCAGCACATGCAGCCGGCAATAGGCGTCGATCATCTCCGGCACGATCCAGGTGCCCGGCTCGCCGTGGCGCGGCGCCGCGCAGGCTTCCATCACCGTGCGAAACGCGCGGTCGACGGTGAGCCGCCAGTGCTTGCCGCGCCATTGTCGGCGCAGGCTGCGGTCGGCGCGCAAGGTTTCGGTACGGAACACGCAGCGCGGGTCGGGCGACCACCACAGCAGCGGCTCGTCCGGCCCGAACCACGGGAAAATGCCTTGGGCGTAGGCCGCGAGCAGGCGTTCGGGGCTCAGGTCGCCGCCGATCGCCAGCAGGCCATTTGGCTCCCGCAACGCGGTGTCCGGATCGGGAAAGCGTGCCACGTGCGCGTCCAGTTGCGGCAGATGGATCATGGTGGCGGTTCCTGCGCATAGGGGCTGCGCGCCATGCACTCCTCGGCGTAACGGTCGACGGCCGCGGCTTCCTGGCGTAGCGCCGCCCGCACGGCGGAACGAAAACCCGTGTGCAGGATCAGGTGCCGCGAATGCGTGCGGGTCGGCAGAAAGCCGCGTGCCAATTTGTGTTCACCCTGTGCGCCCGGCTCGAAGCGTTGCAGGCCGTGCGTGACGGCGTAGTTGATGCCCTGGTAGTAGCACAGCTCGAAATGCAGCCCCGGCACCTCGACCCGGCAGCCCCAGTAGCGGCCATAAAGTACCGTGCCGCCCACCAGAAACAGCGCCATCGCGGCGATGCCATGCCCGTCGCGTGCCAGCGCCAGTTGCGCGGTGTCGCCCAGCGTGCCGAGGTAGGCGAAAAACTCGGGCGTCAGCGTGGCGCGGTTGCCGTTCTGCTGGAACGTGTGCAGGTACAGCGCGTGCACTTCGCGCCAGTCCTGCGCGGGAAGGTCGGCACCAGCCCGCCATTCGATGCGCAGGCCGCTGGCCGCCACGCCGGTGCGGTCGTGCATGAGGTTCTTGCGTTTCTTGTGGTTGAGCGCTGCAAGAAACTCGGTGAACGTGGCCCAGCCGCGGTTGCGCCATTGGAACTGCACATCGCTGCGTGCCAGCCAGTCGTCGTCGAACGCGGCAGCTTCCATGTCGGTGAGAAACGGCACGTGCACCGAAGACAGCTGCAGGCGCTCGGCCTCGTTGCGCATGGCCTGCACTAGTGCTCGCTGCAGTCGCGGGTCGCCGCATGCCAGCAGGCGCGGCCCGGCTACCGGCGAATACGGCACGCCGCACAGGAGCTTGGGGTAATAGCGTCCGCCGGCACGCTCCCAGGCATCGGCCCAGCTCCAGTCGAAGGTGAACTCGCCGTGCGAGTTGGTCTTGAGGTACAGCGGTGCGGCGGCGACGAGGCGCCCGTTTTCGTGCAGGGTCAGATGATGCGGCTGCCAGCCCCAGTGCGGCTGGATGCAACCCGTGGCTTCCATGCCGGCAAGCAGCGCGTGGGTGGTGAACGGGTTGGGGTCGGCGGCCAGCGCATTCCACTCAGTGGCGTCGATGTCGGCAAGCTGGTCGTGAAAGCGGGCTTCGATCACGACGCGTGCGGGTCAGTCGTTGGCCGCCGGCGTAACGGCCGGCGCATCCACCCGCAGGCGCCCGTCGATCATCGCCGCGTATTCGCCGGCGCGATGCGGCGTGATGCCCGCGGTCTGCTCGGCGTGCAGCAGGTGGGCGGCGTCCATGATGCGCAGCGTCGGCCGTTGCGCCGGGCCGACGACGGTCAACGCCACGGCAAGGCCGGTGGTCTCCGGCAGGCCGGGGATGGCGTTGGCGAGTACGGCATCAAACGTGGGGCGATCCACACGGCCCTCGTCCTCCCAGAATGCCAGCACGCGATAGAAGTTGTCTTCGTCCAGTTCCGCCCACGCGCGCAGCGTGTAGTCCGCGCGGCCGGCGACCGGCAGACCCAGCGCGGCGCTGACGAAATAGCGCTCGCCGCGCAGCGCGCAGAAGTAGTCGGACTCCTGCACGGCGCCGTCGCGTTCGTCCGGCTCCAGCGCCTCGACCGCGTCGGGGCGGCGAAACGCGAGTTCGGGCAGGGCATCGGGATGAACCTGCCCGCAGATCGGGCATGCGGCGTCCACGCTTATGCCGCCGGCTTCTGCTGATCGAGCCAGCGCTCGGCATCCAGTGCCGCCATGCAACCGAAGCCGGCCGACGTGATCGCCTGCCGGTAAACATGATCGGCGACGTCGCCGGCGGCAAATACGCCTTCGACCGAAGTCATCGTTGCCATGCCGTTCTGGCCGCTGTGGATCTTCAGGTACCCGTTGTGCATCTCAAGCTGGCCCTCGAAGATCTTGGTGTTCGGCGTGTGGCCGATGGCGACGAAGAAACCGGTGGCGGCGATGTCGCGCGTGGCGCCGCTGTGCACGTCCTTGACGCGCACGCCGGTGACGCCGCTGTCGTCGCCCAGCACCTCTTCCACCGTGTGGTTCCACACCAGCTCGATCTTGCCGGCGGCGGCCTTCTCGAACAGCTTGTCCTGCATGATCTTCTCGGCGCGCAGGCTGTCGCGGCGGTGCACCAGGTACACCTTGCTGGTGATGTTGGCGAGGTACAGCGCCTCTTCGACCGCGGTGTTGCCGCCGCCGATCACGACGACCTCCTGGTCGCGGAAAAAGAACCCGTCGCAGGTGGCGCAAGCGGAGACGCCCTTGCCCTTGAACTTCTCCTCGCTCTCAATGCCGAGGTATTTCGCGGTGGCGCCGGTGGCGATGATCAGGGCATCGGCGGTGTACTCGCCCCAGTCGCCGGTGAGTTTGAACGGCCGCTGCGAGAGGTCGACCTTGCTGATCTCGTCAAACACGGTTTCGGTGGCAAAGCGCTCCGCATGCTTGGCCATGCGCTGCATCAGCTCCGGACCCTGCAGGCCTTCCACGTCCCCCGGCCAGTTGTCGACGTCGGTGGTGGTGGTGAGCTGGCCGCCCTGCTGCAACCCGGTGACTTGCACCGGCTTGAGGTTGGCGCGCGCGGCATACACCGCTGCGGTGTAGCCGGCCGGGCCGGAACCGAGGATCAGCAAACGGGCGTGCTTGGTGGGGTTGGTCATGCGCAAAATCCTTGCAGTTGGGCAGTCGCCGCAGCGACCGCATCGACCCGCAAGCATGGGGAGCGGCGCGCCCCGATTCAAGCCGCCGGGTCAAAACGGCGATGCCGCCACTACTGCAGCGTGCACGGCCTGTGTAGACTTGCCCGCACGTGGATTCGCAGGAAGTCGTCGACGGTGGCGCACGGCGCAGACAGCAAGACCTCAAAACCCAAGATCGCCCTGAGTGACGAGGCGAAGCGGCGTCTGCGCGAGGCGGGCGCGTTGCTGCTGTTGCCGGTCGCGTTGTATCTCCTGGTGTGCGTGTTCAGTTATCACGAGCAGGATCCCGGGTGGTCGCACGCCGGCAGCGCCGTGCAAGTGCACAACTGGGGCGGCACGGTAGGGGCCTACGTGGCCGACCTGCTCCGCTACCTGTTTGGCGGCATCGCCTATTTCTTTCCCTTGCTGCCGCTCCTGGCTGGGGTCGAGGTACTGCGCCAGCGTGGCGTGCAGCCCAAGCATCCGTGGGAATCCTCGCTGCGCCTGATCGGCGCCGTGGCGTTCTTCGTGATTGCGCCGGGGCTGTGGGAATTCAATTTTCCGCGCAGCCTGATGGCACCGGAAGGCGCCGGCGGCGTGATCGGCCGCGCGGTGGCGCACGGGCTGCACGCGGCCTTCGGAGCGGGCGCGCCGCTGCTGCTGTTTGCGCTGTTTCTGGGTGCGGTCACCGTGGCCACCGGGCTGTCGTGGTTCAAGGTGATGGACTGGACCGGCAAGCTCACCCTTGCGGCCAGCGACTGGTTGCGCGGCAAGGTGCGCCAGGCGCCGGATGCGTTCAAGGCGCGCGAGGCGCGTGCCGAGCGCGAGGTGGTCAAGAAGCTCGACGCCGGCAAGCAGGCCAAGCGTGAGCCGGTGCGGATCGAGACGCCCCCCGCGCCGGTGGCGAAAAGCGAGCGCGCCAAGCAACAGACGCAGATTCCGCTGTTCACCGGGCCATCCGTGCCCGGCGAGCTGCCGCCGCTGTCGCTGCTGGACGAAGCGCCGGAGCAGGGGCCGGGGTATTCCGAGGAGACTCTCGAAGTCTTGTCGCGCCAGGTCGAGCTGAAGCTGCACGACTTCCGCGTCGAGGCCAAGGTCGTCGGCGTTTACCCCGGCCCGGTCATCACCCGTTTCGAGCTGGAGCCGGCGGCCGGCGTACGCGGTTCGCAGGTGTCCAGCCTGGACAAGGACATTGCGCGCGGCCTGTCGGTGGTGAGCGTGCGCGTGGTCGACGTGATCCCCGGCAAGAACGTGATCGGGTTGGAGATCCCCAACGCGAAGAAACAGATCGTGTATCTCTCCGAGATCCTGCGCTCGGACAAGTACGACCAGATGAAATCGCCGCTGGCGCTGGCGCTCGGCAAGGACATCGGCGGGCGTCCGGTGGTGGTCGACCTGGCGAAGATGCCGCATCTGCTGGTGGCCGGCACCACCGGTTCGGGCAAATCGGTGGCAGTCAATGCGATGGTGCTGTCGCTGCTGTACAAGGCCGGCCCGAAGGACGTGCGGCTGATCATGATCGACCCGAAGATGCTGGAACTCTCGGTGTACGAGGGTATCCCGCATCTGCTCGCGCCGGTGGTCACCGACATGAAGGAGGCCGCGAACGCGCTGCGCTGGTGCGTGGCCGAGATGGAGCGCCGCTACAAGTTGATGGCGGCGGTCGGCGTGCGCAACCTGTCGGGCTTCAACAAGAAGGTGCGCGAGGCCGAAAACGCCGGCCAGCCGCTGCTCGATCCGCTGTTCCGACCCAACCCCGAGGCGCCGAACCTCGCCGCCGAACCGCTTGAGCCGCTGTACAGCATCGTCATCTTCATCGACGAATTCGCCGACATGATGATGATCGTCGGCAAAAAGGTCGAAGAGCTGATTGCGCGCTTGGCGCAGAAGGCGCGCGCCGCCGGCGTGCACCTGGTGCTGGCCACCCAGCGGCCTTCGGTGGATGTCATCACCGGCCTGATCAAGGCCAATATCCCGACCCGCATCGCGTTCCAGGTGTCGTCCAAGATCGACTCGCGCACGATCCTCGACCAGTCCGGCGCCGAGGCGCTGCTCGGCAATGGCGACATGCTCTACCTGCCGCCCGGCACAGCGACCCCCGAGCGCGTACACGGCGCGTTCGTCGACGACCACGAAGTGCACGGCGTGGTCGATTGGCTCAAGGCGCAGGGTGCGCCGCAATACATCGAAGGCGTGCTGGAAGAGGTGCAGGCCACCGCCGACGGCAAGTTCATCAACGAGGCCGGGCTGCCGCAGGAGAGCGACGGCAACGAGGGCGGCGACGCCCAGCTTTACGATCGCGCGGTGGCGATCGTCACCCAGACCCGGCGGGCGTCCATCTCGGGCGTGCAGCGCCACTTGCGCATCGGCTACAACCGCGCGGCGCGCTTGATCGAACAGATGGAAACCGACGGCGTGGTCAGCGCGCCGCAGCACAACGGCAACCGCGAGGTGTTGGCGCCGCCACCGCCGCGCGATTGAGCGTGGGTCGGGATTCGTCCCGACCAAGGCTTTTGGCGAGACACCTGTTGGGCTGAAGCCCGCTCCACGGGCGCGTGGTCAAGCTTCAAGCCGAGAGCGGCGTTCTGGTCTGCTTGGCGCGTTCAGGCGTCGAGATACGTGCGTGGCACGCGCTTCAACCCGCACAAAAGTTCGTAGGCGCTGGAATGGCAGCGCCGTGCAAGATCGACCGCCAACGGCGCCGTACCCCACAGCTGCACGCTGCTGCCGATGCCTGCCAGCGGGTGGTCGGTAAGGTCGACGGTGAGCATGTCCATTGATACCCGGCCGATCAGCTGGCCGGGCAGGCCATCGATCATCACCGGCGTGCCGTTGGGCGCGAACTGCGGGTAGCCGTCGGCGTAGCCCATGGCCACCACGCCCACGCGGGTCGGGCGTTCGGCGACAAAGCGCGCGCCGTAACCTACCGGCTCGCCGATCGGGATCTCGCGCACAGCGAACACCCGCGAGCTCACCGTCATGACCGGCTTGAGCTGCGCGGCGTTGGTGTTGGCCTGCGGGAAAAAGGGATCGGCGCCATACAGCATCAGTCCGGGCCGCGCCCAGTCGTTGCGCACCTGCGGCCAGGCCAGCGAAGCCGCCGAGTTGCACAAGCTGGTCTCGCCAGCCAGGCCCTGGGTGGCGCGCAGGAAGGTTTCGCGTTGTTCCAACGTGCGCTGGCAGTCCAGCTCGTCGGCACGCGCAAAGTGGGTCATCAACGTGAGCGGCGAGATGTTCGGCTGGGCCGAAAGCTTTGCGTGTGCCGCGCGGAACGCATCTGGCATCAGGCCCAGTCGGTGCATGCCGCTGTCCAGCAGCAGCCACACGTGCAGCGGCGCCTCGCCGCGATAGGCGAGCACCGCTTCCACCTGCTGCGGCGAGGCAACCGCCGTCCACAAATCGTGTTCCACGATCAGCGGCAGCTCGTCCGTCCCGAAGAAGCCTTCGAGCAGCAGGATGGGGTTGCGGATGCCGGCGGCGCGCAGCTCCAGCGCTTCTTCGATGCAGGCCACGGCAAAGCCGTCAGCCTCGTTGGCCAGCGCACGCGCGCAGGCCACGGCACCATGCCCGTAGGCGTCGGCCTTGACCACGGCCAGTGCCTTGCCGCCGTTCAACCGGCGCGCAAGGCGGTAGTTGTGCCGCAGGGCGTCGAGGTCGATCAGGGCCTTGGCGGGGCGCATCAGTGGCGGGCCGTGTTGGAACCGAGGTAGCGGAAGATGTCCAGGCCTTCGGTGCTGATTTCCGGCTCTTTGCCGTCGATCAGGTCGGTGAGGTAACGCCCCGAGCCCGCCGCCATCGTCCAGCCGAGCGTGCCGTGGCCGGTGTTGAGGTAAAGGTTCTTGTAGGGCGTGGCGCCGACCACCGGCGTGCCATCCGGCGTGGCGGGGCGCAGGCCGGTCCAGAACGTGGCGTTGGACAGGTCGCCGCCATGCGGGTAGAGGTCGTCGACCACCATTTCCAGCGTGGCCCGCCGGCGCGGATTGAGCGACAGGTCGTGGCCCATCACCTCGGCCATGCCGCCGACGCGGATGCGGTCGTTGAAACGGGTCACGGCAATCTTGTAGCTCTCGTCGAGGATGGTCGATGTCGGCGCCTGCGCGGGGTCGGTGATCGGCACGGTAAGCGAGTACCCCTTGAGCGGATACACCGGCAACGGCAGGCCCAGCGGCGCAACCAACGCGGGAGTGTAACTGCCAAGTGCTGCCACGTAGACATCGGCGTTGCGCGTCTGGCCGTCGATGCGCACGCCGTCGATGCGGTCGCCACTGTGCACCAGCGCCTGGATCGTCCTGCCGAACTCGAACACGACGCCCGCGGCAGCGGATGCCGCGGCCAGTTTGGTGGTGAACAACTGGCAATCGCCGGTCTGGTCCTCCGGTAAGCGCAAGGCGCCGACCAATTTGTCGACCGTGGTGGCCAGCGCCGGCTCCACCTTGACGATGCCCGCGCGATCAAGCACTTCGTAGGGCACGCCGTAGTCGCGCAGGATCGCGATGTCCTGCGCTGCCGCGTCGAGCTGGTGCTGGGTGCGAAACAGCTGCGTGGTGCCGAGCTGGCGGCCTTCGTAATCGATGCCGGCGGTCTGCGCGAGCGCGTTGATGCACGCACGGCTGTAGTCGGACATGCGCACCATGCGCGCCTTGTTCACTGCGTAACTCTTCGCGTTGCAGTTGAGCAGCATGTGCCACAGCCAACGATACTCGACGAAGCTCAGCCGCGGCCGGATCGACAACGGCGCGTGCTTCTGGAACAGCCACTTGATGGCCTTGAACGGCACCCCTGGCGCGGCCCACGGCGAGGTGTAGCCGAACGACAGCTGACCGGCATTGCCGAAACTGGTTTCCAGCGCTGCCGCCGGCTGGCGATCCACCACCGTCACCTCGTGCCCGGCCTGGCGCAAGTACCACGCGCTGGTGACGCCAATGACACCACTACCCAGGATCAAGACGCGCATGACTTTCCTTCGCGCCCCCCGGCGCAGCATCTCCTGCATCTGTCGAGTGACAGGCTAGCTCGGTTGTGGTGAAATACACCACCTGCCAATACTGTTGCAGGAAGTCTTGATGCCCCCCCATCCGCGCGAACTCGACAAGATCGACCGCAAAATCCTGCGTATCCTGCAAGAGGATGGTCGCGTGTCGTTTACCGAACTGGGCGAACGCGTGGGTCTGTCGACCACCCCATGCACCGAACGCGTGCGCCGGCTCGAGCGCGCAAAAGTCATCATGGGCTACTACGCGCGGCTCGATCCGCAATACGTCAAGGCAAACCTGCTGGTGTTCGTTGAGATCAGCCTCGCCTACAAATCGGGCGACATTTTCGAGGAGTTCCGCCGCGCCGCGCTGCGCCTGCCGAACGTGCTCGAATGCCACCTCGTGTCGGGCGATTTCGACTACCTCATCAAGGCGCGCATCAGCGAAATGGCGAGTTACCGCAAGCTCCTGGGGAGCACCTTGCTCACGTTGCCGCACGTGCGCGAATCCAAGAGCTACATCGTGATGGAGGAGGTCAAAGAGACCTCATGCCTGCCGGTGCCTGATTGAGGGCAGGGCGGATGGATTAAGCCGCAACCCGGCACAATAGCGCGTTGCCACCCCGCACGGACATTCGATGAAACCGCTGAAATTCGCCCTGGCCGTCGGCCTCATGTTGGCCGCCGCTGCCGTGCAGGCTGCCACCGGCACCGCCCGCGCGCGGCTCGACACTTTTGCCAGCAACCTGCACTCGCTCACCGGCAACTTCACCCAGACCCTGATCGATCCCAACGGGCACGCCGGCAAGGTGAGCTCAGGCACGCTGGCGTTGCAGGCGCCGCGCCAGTTCCGCTGGGAAACCACCATGCCGTACAAGCAGACCATCGTTGCCGACGGCAGCCGGGTATGGATGTACGACCCCGAGCTGGAGCAGGTCACGGTGCGCGTGCAATCCAGCGAAGAGGCACACAGTCCGCTGACCGTGCTGACCGACCTCAAACAGATGGACAAGGAATTCAAGGTGGCCGAACGCGGCGAGCATGACGGCCTGGCGTGGCTGCGCCTGACCTCGACCGCGCGCGATCCGCAGTTCGCCTACGCGGACCTCGGGTTCAACGCAGGCGGGCTCGCGCGCATGACGTTCAAGGACCAGCTCGGCTCCACCACCGTCATCAACTTTTCCAACTGGAAGCGCAACGTGGATATTGCGCCTGCCGTGTTCACCTTCGTGCCGCCGAAAGGCGCCGACGTGATTGGTGATGCCCCGGTGCTGCAAGTGCAGCCGCTCAAGGACTGAGGCCGGTGGTGACGGCCGTTCCGCATCATCGGCCGCTGTCGGGCGTTGACGCCCGCGACGGCGCGCAGCCGCGGCCCGGAGGCTGACCCCATGCCGGTGCTGCGGCGTCTGCCACGTTGGGCCTGGTTCGGGGCGTTCGTACTGGCCGTGATCGCGGGTCTCGTCAATGCCGTCGGCTACCTGAGCTTTCGGCACGAATCCATCGGCAACATGACGGGCAACGCCAGTCTGCTCGGGATCGCACTGGGCGACGCCAATACCAACGAACTGTGGCACTGGTCGCTGGCGATCCTGGCTTTCATCCTCGGCGCCATGCTGAGCGGCCTGATCGTGCAGCAGAGCACGTTGCGCCTTGGCCGCCGCTACGGCGTGGCGTTGCTGCTGGAATCGGCGCTGCTGTTCGCCGCGGTGCCGCTGCTCGACGCCGCAAGCGACACCGGCCTGTATCTGGCGTCGGGCGCGGTGGGGCTGCAAAACGGCATGGTCAGTGCCTACAGCGGCATGGTGATCCGAACCACCCACCTCACCGGCTTTTTCACCGACCTGGGCATCTACATCGGGCACCTGTTGCGTGGATTGCCGGTGGATCGCCTGCGACTGCGGGTGTGCGTGATGGTGGCTGCCGGTTTTGTGCTGGGCAGTGCCGCGGGCGCGCTGCTGTTCCGCGTAATGCAAGAGCACAGCCTGCTGGTACCCGCGGCACTGACCGGCATCTGCGGCCTCGGCTACGGCCTCTACCGTCAATACGTGCCTGCGGCGGAGCGGGTAGACGACTGACGACGAGAGTGGGCCAAGTCGGTCGGCGGCGAGTGGCGCAGAAAGCGCGGCCGAGTGTTGCGACTCCTGCCATTGTCGAGGTGCATGCGGCTGCCGCAGGCAGTCGCCCAAGCCGACGTGGGGCAGGGACGATATATTCGCCCAAGCGCCTCGCCCGGTACGCCGCCGAGGCTGCCGTATCATGGCCGCATGCCGCATCCCGCCCAGCCCAGCAATTCCCTGTTTGCCGAGCCCGAGGCGTTGAAACCGCTTGCCGAGCGCATGCGGCCGCGCACCCTCGACGAAGTGGTCGGCCAGCGTCGGCTGGTCGCCCCCGATTGCGCCTTGCGGCGCGCGATCGAAGCCGGCCGCTTGCATTCGATGGTGTTGTGGGGACCGCCGGGTTGCGGCAAAACCACGCTCGCCCTGCTTGTGGCCCGTTACGCCGATGCCGACTTCCGTGCCATCTCCGCCGTATTGTCCGGCTTGCCCGAGGTCCGCAAGGCGCTGGCCGAAGCCGAAGCCAACTTTGCGCAGGGCAGGCGCACGGTGTTGTTCGTCGACGAGGTGCACCGCTTCAACAAGGCGCAACAGGATGCCTTCCTGCCGCATATCGAACGCGGCGTGATCCTGTTTGTCGGTGCCACTACGGAAAACCCCTCGTTCGAGCTGAACTCCGCGCTGCTTTCGCGTTGCCGCGTGCATGTGCTGGAACCGGTCGGCGTCGACGATATTGTCGCGGCGCTCAAGCATGCGCTGGTGGATGCCGAACGCGGCTTGGGCACCTTGCAGCTCGAAGTCGACCAAGCTGCACTGCAGCTCATTGCCGAGGCCGCCGACGGCGATGTGCGCCGTGCGTTGACCCTGCTGGAAATTGCCGCCGAGCTGGCGCACGGCGGCCGCATCGACGACACCACGCTGCAGCAGGTGCTTGCCGACCGCACCCGCCGTTTCGACAAGCAGGGCGAACAGTTCTACGACCAGATCTCGGCGCTGCACAAATCCGTGCGTTCGTCCGACCCGGACGCCGCGGTTTATTGGTTGGCGCGCATGCTCGACGGCGGCTGCGACCCGCGCTACCTCGCGCGTCGCATGACGCGCATGGCCGTCGAAGACGTCGGCCTGGCCGAGCCGCGCGCGTGGCGCATGGCGCTCGATGCCTGGGACACCTACGAGCGCCTCGGCAGCCCGGAAGGCGAACTCGGCCTCGCGCAACTCGCCATCTGGCTCGCCGTCGCGCCCAAGAGCAACGCCGCCTACCAGGCATGGAACAAGGCTCGTGCCGCCGTGCGTGATACCGGCACGCTCGAAGTACCGATGCACCTGCGCAACGCCCCAACCAAACTGATGAAAGGCCTGGGTTACGGCAAGGGCTACCAATACGACCACGACGTCGAAGGCGGCATCGCGCTGGATCAGCAATGCCTACCGGACGCCCTCGACGGCACCGTGTTCTACGAACCCGTCGACCGCGGCCTGGAAATCCAGTTGCGAGCCAAGCTGTTGCCGCTGCGCGAAGCGCGCCGCAAAGCCCGCACGCCAAAATAACGGGGCGCCGGACTCCATCAATTCAATCTGGCCGGTCGGAAACCCGGGGGAATGGGCATCGATCCGACCCGGCCAACGCCTAGCGCGTATCGCGCTTCGGCCAGCTCTTGCAATGTGACCTTGCCGGCCGGTGTGGTGAAGGTCTGGGTTTTCTCGTCATACCGCCAAGGCATACGCTTCGGGTGACGTGCCATATCGCGCAGCTCCTTTGCTGAGTCCGAATGCACGAGCAAGGCTCGCGCCAGTTTTGCTGCGAGGCATTTGGTTATTGACATAATACACATTATGCGCAATCTAGCAGTGCTCACTACCATCGCCGCCGCGGCCGCCATGGCCGCAAAAAACAGGGGCAACGATGCGCGGTCTATGGAGTGAAACGAACTGGCGCTTGGAAGATGGCGCCTTATGGATGCCGAACGGCCGGCAACTCAAGCTGGCCCATATCCGGCAGTGGCAAGAAGACCTGTACCAAGGAGCGGCCGACCTGACGCGGCAATGGAACGGCTGGCGCGTGCGCCAGCAGTTCCTGATAGCCCCGGGTGGCTCAATGCAGCGCGGCCGCATCTCACAGCACTACCTGCAACACGTCATCCAAGCCGCCGAATGGCAGAGGCGCGACACCGCGCGGCGGCAACTGTCGCTGTTCTAGCGCAACAGCCGGTCGGCCATATCGCCAACGCAATGCACCGGGTTGGCAATGGCGCCCACCTGCCGGTAGCTGGTGCCCTGCACGTCCACCACCGCACCACCGACACAGCGACGCGTGCCGGTGAGCTCGCGCAGATGGCGGTCCGGCGACCGGTGACAGCGCGACTAGTCTTCGCCCTTGGCTCGCGATTGCAGCGACGCATTCAATAACGTGTGCATGAAGTGGGTGGCAGAACTTTTCGATGACGGGCAGCGGCCACGGCGCGACCTAGCGGCTACGCCACTCGGACTCCATGGCCCTGGCCTACCCTCGATAACACAGGCTAATCACCCACTCTTCCTCCTAGAAAGGACATTGGTCTACACGAGACTCTGTACACGTTCATCGCTAGCAGGCAGCTCAAACACCACGCGTAGCCCTCTGCCCTCCGCACGTGGCTCGGCATGGATACGTCCATTGTGCAGATGGATGATGCTGCGGCAGATGGTCGGGCCCAGGCCACTGCCACGCGTTGGCTATGGACTTACAACCATGAGCGGCCGAACATGGCGCTCGGCGGGATCACCCCATGCAGAAGTTGGCCTTGGCCGCATAGCCCCACTTCTGGCGTCTGCTAAAAATGGGGGGATTACCGGACGCTCCATGCCAGCTGGGCCGGCTGGCCGCTAACGACGCGCGGTGAGCTGGTCAGCGCCAACGGCTACCGGTTCGAGCCGGGCCGGCTGGCCGCTTAGTGAAGCGTCCTCGTTCTTCCGAATCGGCCGGAAGTAGAGGTGGTTGATGATGTCATGCCAATGCTGCCGGACATGCTGGCCGCGCTGTGTTGCGCCCAAAAAGGTACAGCACTTGTTAAAAGCCTTGTAGGCGATACGTCAACGATCTAGCTGCCGCAAGAAAGCGATGAGGTTCCCTGGGGACCAACCGGGCTGGTTCAAATGAAACTTGGTCCAAAGATTGAAAACGTGAGCCTCTTGAGCGGTTGGAGCGCGACTGCCTCCGCGGCTGACACACTCGGGCGTCGACAAGCGCATATCAAGCCCGCCTGATTTGATGATCACTGTCACGCAGACCTGCAAGCCATCCCGTCGACGACGCTCTACTTGCTGAGTGATCCAGTCGGGGTTGGCATCCTGCAGGGAACGCTCGTCACTGGCAATCGATACGAAAATCATGGTCGCTCTCCAGATTCAGTGTCCTAAGCTTGCTTGATGCTTGTCGCATACTGCGAGACTGCATATTCTGGCACGCACAGTCGGAACCCGGGATGCGCACCTTCGATAACACGGGCCAATCCGCTCCTTCTCAAGCGTTGGGGCGTGAGCTGTTAGGGTTCGGCGCCTGGGCCTAGTACCCTCACAAGGCGGCCTCTGGCGGCGGCGGAAAGCCTTCGGATCCCGAAAGTCCTCGCAACTTCAACGACGAGGTCACCGGTCCGGATCGATCTCGCTGCAGCGATGATTTCCTCAGGCGCCAGCTCCTCGATAACGCGAACGTCTTCCTCTTGCTCTGGTACACGATAGATGTTCCAGCGACCAGGATCGTCAGCGGCCAGCCACACGAAATATCCATGCTCCGGCTCTGGATCCGGCTGAAAGTGACAGTGGCACCGAGCTAAGTCGAGGACACGCTCGGAAATAAGGCGGCCTGACCTTTTGAAACCGTGCGCGCGTGCGACCCGATCAACAAGTACTTTGTCCAGAATCGGGGCCTCTTGTTCCAGAACTTCGTGGATGCACTTCTCGAGCGTAGATTCATAGGACGCATCGTGGAAGTTGCTCGGTTGTAGTGATGATTTCAGGCTGGAGAGATTGGCCATGCGGTAGACCTTTTTTATAGGCGCGGCCTCATCTGCGCTCGGACCGCGAGCAACCAAACGCGTGGCTTCTACCGCCAGGCCGCCATCATCCTTCTTCACCTCTGGCTTACAGGCAAGTATTTCAGTATCTTGGTCTCGCTCTGCATCTCTGTCCGCAATCGCGGCGCCTTCGGCTTCCATCGCTTTCGCTGCTGCCGCCGCTTCGAGCGCTCTGGCTCGCTGCAATTCAGCCGTCCGAGAACGTTGCCTCTCCAGTTCAGAGCCAATGGCTCTATGCAGTCGTTCAAGGGCGCCGTCGCGATCAACCCACCATTCGGTTGACCAAACACGTATCAGCTGCCAGCCGAGACCACGCAGGATCTCACTCCGAATCTTGTCGCGATCCCGCGCCGTCGCTGCACTGTGATAAGTTGCGCCATCGCACTCGATGCCAACCAAATAGTCGCCGGGTCGATCCGGATGCACGATGCCCAGATCGATCCTGAAGCGCGACACGCCAATCTGAGAATGGGTTTCCCACCCCTTCGCCTGCAGCCCCAAGGCAACGAACCGTTCGAACGGCGAGTCGTAACCTCCCACGGAGCCACGCACGGCGGCGGCGATGGCCTTCGGCCCCTGATGTGCAAACTCGATGAAGTGGCGCAGATCATGTACGGCCTGCGCCGACGTACGGTTGAGGTCAATCATTGAGGGATCGAACGAAGTGAACACCATCATCTCGCGACGAGCACGCGTCACGGCAACGTTCAAACGGCGCCAGCCGCCTTCGCGATTGAGCGGCCCGAAATTCATGGACATCACGCTAGCGCCGGGCTCGGTAGGACCGATTCCGATACCCAGGATGATCAAGTCACGCTCGTCGCCCTGCATGGTCTCCAGATTCTTGACGACAACGGGTTCGGGCAGATCGCCCTTGAAGAACGGTTCGATCTCCCGATGGTCGCACCTCGCTCGGTCGAGAAGATCATCGACCAACTGTTGCTGCTCGACATTAAGGGTAATGATTCCGATGGACTGGCCGGATGCGATAAATTCAGGGTCTGTAAGCCGCTTGACCACCTCCGCTACGATAGCTTTGGCCTCAATCTGATTCCGCCGTCCACCCTTACCCTGCGCATATATGCCATCGACCTTGTGCCAGGAAACGGCACTCGCGCGTGTATCAGCCGCCGGAAAGGTGATCAGACTTCCATCGTAGTAGTGATAATTGGAGAACGTGATAAGGCTTTCGTGCCGACTACGGTAATGCCAGGTCAGGCTGTGCTGTGGCACACCGGCACCGATGCATTCGTCAAGGATGCTCGCCAGATCCTCGTCGGTATCGTCCTCACCCGTACTCGAACCTCGATTGAAGAAGCTGGTAGGCGGCATTTGTCGTGGATCGCCCGCAATGACCACTTGCTTGCCACGTGCGATAGAACCCACCGCGTCCCAAGGAGCTATCTGGGAAGCTTCATCAAAAATAACCAGGTCAAACAGCTCGTGATCAGCTGGCAGGTACTGAGCAATCGACATTGGACTCATCAACATGCACGGCGCCAGGACTGTGAAGTCCTGGCCCATCTCTTGGGCCAGCTGTCGAACCGGCTTGTGACGACGCTGCTTTTGCAACTCATACTTGAGGATGCCAAAGCCGCCGCGCTTTGTAACTCCATTTTTGTCCGGGATGTTGCCTGAGAGCTTGGCGCGAATGTAAGCCGAGGTGAGTGCGCGTAAGCCGTCCACGGCGGCAGCGTATGCGTCGATGTCACTCTGTTGTTCGGCCGGCACGAAGTGGCACAAAAGCGGCTCCGCATCGATCATCTTGGAAGCAAACCAGCGGGCATATGCTGCCTCGAAGCTATGGGTAACTGAACCCTCAGGAAGCGTCCCTTGCTCTACCGCTTCAACCAAAGGTTGTAATCCGCAAGTGATTGCCTCTTGGCGTACGCGACGCCAACTGCACCAAGCATGAAGGGCGTTCTCGCCCTCGACCACCGCCTGGACGTTGGCGAACAGCTCCGGTACCTGTCGATAAAGGTCGACTTCACTGCCCGCAGCTTTGTTAAATCGCTCGGTTGCATCGGAAAGAGCTTTGTACCGATCCGAGAGCTGGCCGATAGCCTCGGCAACGGGACCATTCGGCGCTAACAGGTCATTACCGTCAATCACCAGGTTTTGCATTACGTGGCGAAGCTTCACCAGCTGCTCAGGTGAATTGGCCAGCGGAATTAGATTCGCACAAAGGCTATCCGCCAATTTGGTCGCACACGCCATGCGCGTCACATCGGTGCCCAGTGCAGACCACCCTGGCACATCCCGGAGGGTGCATCCCAGGGCGTCAACCTTGGCCACAAGTTTTTCCATCGCGACGAGCCGTGGGAGGTCTGCTTCCACGTTGAGTGGAGCGGACGTTCCTGCAGTACCTGCGAGCGCTTTGGCCACTCCTTTCTTGGCCAGCGTGGCAAGGAACCAAAACTTCCTTGACGCCTCGGCCCATTCACTTCGTAGCGATTCGACGTTGATGCGGCGGACGGCCTCCGGCGCGTAGCGCTGCGACAATCGATCCTCCAGAGCCCCATAGTCCTTCAGTAGCGACGCCGCCTGCTGAGCAGCTGAACGAATCGACTTCAACGCCGGCGAGAAGGCGAAATGCAGATCTATGCCATGCGCGTCTGGCAGAAGGCGGACAAATTCGAGCAGTTTGGCGGCCGCGGGCACCGAACCGCCTACCGACAGCCCAGTCTTTTGTACGACCTGTGCACAAGCTTCATCGCAAGCCTTGAGTGCGACTTGTACCTGATGAGCCGCTCCTACCATGACTTCTTGCCAGGCATTGGACCACTCGGTCCGAGTTACCAGCGTCATTCGTGCGCCGACGCCGCGGGCGGCGTCTCTGTTTAGATCCAAGCGCCGGGCAACCTCCCGCAAATGTTCCATCTGAGCGGCGTCATGATCCGTACCCTCGGGCCACGACAGTCGAGGAGTGGCCGGCGTGGCATCCTTTACGACTCGACCGATAGCCTCATATACCGACCAGCCGTTGGGCCAGTGCCTATGTAGCACCTGGACCACTTCGTTGAGGCGGTCCCTAAGTGATCGGACCCTTTGGGCCTGCGTATCCCACTCCGCTTCCGACAGGGTGTCGCGAGACGTCCATGCGCGGTCAAGTTGCTGAAGCACGTGCATCTTGGAGGATTTGCTTGAATGCAGTTCCAGGCAGAACTGGCCGATGCCCTTGTTTTCCAGCCGCCGCTTTACTACATCCAATGCAGCCATCTTCTCGGCCACGAACAACACGCGCCTCCCTAACGCGAGGTTGTGCGCGATCATGTTGGCGATGGTCTGCGACTTACCGGTACCTGGTGGTCCGTCCAGCACGAAGCTGTGCCCCTTAGCGGATGCAACTACGGCCGCCAATTGCGAAGAGTCAGCGGGTAGAGGAGTGAACAGCTCGCGGGGATCGACGGTTCTATCCAGATCGTCGGGCTTAGGGAACTCCCCCGCCGACTCCAGCATGGACCCACCAAGTTTGTGGTTCAGCAAGTGCCGCACCACGTCGTTCTGCATCAGCAGTTCGGAACGATCGATCAGGTCGCGCCACATCAGGTACTTCGCGAAGGAAAACGTCCCCAGGGCGACTTCGGTGGTGACCTCGAAGCCGGGCATATCGCGCACCGCGCGGCGCACGATATTCCAGATTCCCTCGACATCAATGCCGCTTTCGTCCGTTGGTAGGTCGCCGCTCAGGCCGGAAATATTGAGCTGGAAGTCGTGACGAAGCAGTTCTAAAAGTGTCAAGTTGAACCGCGGCTCATCATCCAACATGGACATCTTCACACCGGACAACACGCTGCGCCGCTCCAGATGTACGGGCAGCAAGATCAGAGGGGCAAGGTAGCTCTTGGGGTCGTCTTTGCTTTTTTTCCAGTGCAGGAAACCAATAGCGAGAAAGAGAGTGTTGGACCCTCCCTCTTCGAGATCCGAGCGTGCTTTACGGTAAAGATCGACGAGAGCCGCATCGAGTTTGTCCTTCTCCATTCGGGAGAGCACCTCATGGCGTGTCATGGCCTGCCGGGAGGCTGCCTCCTCGAGACTTTCACGATTGCGCTTCTCGTAGATTTCGCTATCCCGACCGCCCACTTCGAGGTCAGGCATGGGGGCAATGCGAATGCTCACGTTGGCTGCGAGGACGTCCTCGAGTTCTGCCGGATCCGGACAGATCAGGCGAATTGCTTTGGCGCTTTCAGGTAAATGCAGGAGGCGGTTTCGTGTAGTCAGGTCGAGCAGCTTTCGTTGCCAAAGCTCCAGCTTGTCTGCTGCGGTGGCAGGCTCTTCTTTGACCTCGACGTCAAAGGCCGGCAGTTCGGGCGCCGATTCCAGAGCATCGCTGACCTTCGGAGCTTGCTCGCCATGTGTCTCGCAGGCGACCTTTGCAGTTACGGTCAGTGGCCGCACCTTCTGCATACGTGCTCGGCGCAAATCGACTGCCATCACGAAGTCATCGTCGGTCAGCTCCCGCTTGGCGACATCTACCGCATGGCTGAATCCTGGAGCGGGCGATTGCGTGGCCAACGTAGTTTCGAAGACCAGCAGTTCCTGAAGTTCAATGCGCTTTCGCACCGATGAGGCATCTTCATTGAGTACCTGTGAAAACTCCTGTGGCTGTAGCCAGACACCCGTGAATGCATGTCCCTTAGTCAACAAAACAATAGGATTGAGTCCTGCCTGCTCCAAGGCAGCTGCAAATAAGAGTGCGGTATCCATGCAGGTACCAACGCAGCCATCGAGCACTCGCGACGGTGACCGAATCTTTTGCCCCTCCTGCTCGAAGCTTGCCGGGGGCAATGCATAACTGATTCGGTACCCGCAGACAGCAGACCAAACGCTGGATGTCAGTTCCCAGGCGCGTTGGCGGGAGCCCTCCTTATATCCGTCAATGCCGTCAGGTCGGCCCGCACGACGCAAAACATCCGACGCACTCTTGAGCACCCTGTCGACCGCGGGATCGTTGGGCGTACAGAATGCGGCCAAAAGCTCCGGCATGCTGCCAGCGCCACCCCACTGATTCCGAGCAAGCAATTCGATCTGGAAGTGACGTTCGGCGACGACGGCGCTCTGTGAGCATAGGCGAAGGTGCACCGACGCATGCATCCCTTCGGTCAGATCCGCCAGATAGCCCTCTTTAAGATCAACATCGCGATCCGTAATCGCTAACGAGGAATCCGGGCCGAGTCTGTCGATACGCCATGTCTTCGCAGCAGCGAACGGTAGGCTTGGCTCGAGCTCTAGAGTCAGGTCGTCAAGACCTGCTTGGTCGTTACTCGTGATGGTCAGTTGCCGTAGCAGCGGTACGGCGTTCTGATGCGATGCCAGCCCCAACTTGGTGCTGACAATCCCATCGATAGAGATTCCCATGGCCCCTGTCCTTCCGACACCGCTGCAACGAACGGATCATAGGCCCGAATGGCGGAAGTTTCGACCTTTCCATCTGCGCCTTACCGAGCACAGATATCCGCACCGCGCCCTCCTTGAGGGCACCTTGGCGGATGTCGGATAGACAGTTTCTCTACCCTCGATAACTTGGCCTAATCACCCAGGCTTCGGCCGAGAGGAGCCTGACCGCACGAACTCCTGTCCAGACCCGTCGCCCGCACCTAGTTCGGACGCGACGCGTAAGCCCTTAGGTCATCGGCCAGGCCGCCAGATGGACATCCGCAACCGGTCGAATCCTGCCTGTCACCAAGCCCTCGCGCAAGCAGGCGACCTCATCAGTTGTAACCAGCATGCGCCGGATTGGGCTTCATCGGCTGGCGCCGGTAGACCGGCTGTATCCTGAACCTGTCGATCCACTCGGGTTGCGGATCGTGGCTGTCGAAGTGCATCACATCGATCGGCCGGTCGATGCGTCGAGACACATCGTACAGGGCAGTCAACAGGGTGCGAACGCTGCGCTCCGCAACTTTCTGGTCACCACCTAGCGCGATGACCAGGCTGTCCGGCTCGGTGCCCTTCGCCCACTTGAGCCCGGCGACGTAGGCCACCTCGACTTCCCGGATACCGGGGAGAGCGGCCTGCAGCTCCCTCACCAACGCTTTGGGCAACTGATCGAGCTTGTAGATGCTTTGCTCGCTCTTGCCATCAATATCAGCCGTCCATTTCTGTACCGGCGCGACCTCGCCGTCGCGCAAGAGTC
>SCRM01000022.1 GCA_004298045.1 Rhodanobacter sp.
AAATCAGTTCGAGTGGTCGTGGCCGATGACCGCACCGGCCATGTGCGTTTGGCGCCAAGCCTCCAGCCCGCTGCACACCACGTTCCGGTTGTGGGCGGCGAGGTAGTGGTACGGCGTGCCACGTCCGGGCCCCAGCGGCTCGTCCATCCAGATGGCCGCGGTGTCGGGATCGCCCATGACCTCGAGTACCTGCCGATGCAGGTCGTGATCAAGCCGGGCGAAGCGCTCGAACACCAACCGACGTGCGCGTTTCAGGTCTCGGTGGCTGTCCCGCAGCACTAGCACCATGCGGGACGGTGACCACGGCCCCTGCCGGCGCAGCTCGTCGGTCTGCACCCGATCCACCCAGTGGGCGAAAGCGGTTACCGGGAAAAAGAAATCCCGTGGCGCCGCACGCGCTCCTTCCTTCATGCCCTTCCACATCGCCTTCCAAAATCCGCTCATGGCTCGTCTCCTGTTGCGTCTATGCATGTATTTGGAAAAACCCGGTGGCCACGGGCCCATGGCCACCGCCTCAAACGCTTCGTCATCGAATGGCCATTCGACGGGAAGCGAATGAATCAGCCGCGGGCGGGAAAGCCGGCGAAGTGGCGCCGGGCGCTGGCGTTGTCGGCAAGGCTGATGACCTCGCGGATCGCCTCGCAGCGGTACGGGCCGTGCGTGTAGCGCGTGCGACTGAGAAGCAGCGACACGAGTGCGTCGGCCATTGCCTCGTCCTGCTGGCGCAAGGTGTCGAGCGGACGTTGCAGGAGTTCGAGGCCGAGATATTCATGCCCCACCGCCAGCGCCCGCGCCGTGCAACGGCGATCAGCGGTGTAGCTCACCGTCTTGCCGATGTCGTGCAGGAGCGCCGCGACCCGCCCGAGTTCGCATTCCGCCTCGGCAAACACCGGCGCCGGCGCATGCGACCTCGCCATCATGCGGTTCACGGCCTCGGCCACTTCCACACTGTGGGCGGCCAGACCACCACCCCAGGCGTGATGCATGCGGCCCGCGGTGCTGGTCCAGAAGTCGTAGAACACCGCCTTGAGGCCGAACACCTCGTGGACGAATGCACGCAGCGCCTCGTGCTGCACCGACTCGGCAAGCTCGTAGGTGCGCTCGACCAAGCGGGCGTCACCGCCCCACGTGGAAGGCACCGCCATCAATGGCAGGACCTTGACGTTCCAATCGGCCTCGACCACATACGGCAGAGAGTCGCTGGAAGCGAACAACGTCAGCCGGGCGATATCGACCTTGCCCGGTTCCGAGTGGAACAACGGCGAGACGTAAGAGAACGCTTCGTGCACGCCGTCGTTCGCGATCAACCGGACGCGGCTCGGGAGATAGTCTTCCTTGCCCGGCTCCACCTCCTTGATGGCGGCTTCGCAGTGATAGCGACCCGAGGTGCGTGCCTCGGCAGGAACAGTGGTGCTGATATTCATTGCTGTGTACCTATAGGAGGAAACAAGGGGGGGTGAATCGAACATTGCCGTCTACATGGCAGGACCTCCTTCTTTCGCTGGTGGGGAAACCAGGAGTTGTTTGAGCGCCTCGCGCAGCTGCGCTGCGGTCATCGCATTCAGGTCGATATCAGTGGTTGCTGCAGGCGGCTTGGCCGTTTCCGCGTGCCGGCTCAGCAAGCCGGCAATCGCCAGCCCGTCGCGGTGTGTGAGGTTGGGCACGAAGCGCGAGTAGACGGTGAACAGCATCTGGGTGTTCGCGTGGCCCATCAGGCGCGCGATCCACTCCGGGTTTTCACCCGAGGCCAGCATCAGGGTCGCCGTGGTATGGCGCGTCTGGTACGGCCGACGGCGTTCCAGCCCGAGGTAGCGCAGCAGCGGATACCACACGCGGTTGGTGAAGTTGTGGGCGTCGAGTGGTTGCCCATCGCGGTTGGCAAAGACGTAGTCGCTGGTCGGGTGGCGATGCTCGCGTTGGGCAAGCAGCGCCTCCTTTACCTGCGGCAGCATCGGGATTTCGCGCAGCGACCTTTCGGTCTTGGCATCCTCCTCGACCTTGCCCGCGGAGAAGGTCTCGCGCACGAGGATCAAGCCCTTGTCGAAGTCCACGTACTTCCACTTGAGGCCGTTGATCTCGCCAGTGCGCATGCCGGTGAAGAAGCGCACCGTCACGTAGGTGCGGAAATCAGCGCGGATCGTGGTGCGGATCTTCTCGACCTCCTCCAACGTGAAGGGATGCACGTCCGGCCGCCGCGCCTTCAAGCGGCGCACACCCTTGAAGGCATCCGGCAACGTGTAGCGATCCGCCGCCTCGGTGATGCATTGGCGCAGGATGCCGACGATCTTGTTGATGCGCGCCGCCGTCAGCCCATGACCACCACGCCCCGGCTTGCTGGTCAATGTGGCGCGGAACCCCAACACGTCCGCCTTGTTGATCTCGCCCACGGGGCGCTCGCCAAACACCGGCAGCAGGTGCGCGTCGAAAATCGCATCCACCCCTTCCCGATGCAGGCGCCGCCACTGCGGCGCCATCTCCGCGCGCCACGTGATGGAGAAGTCGGCGAAGGTAGGAGTGGAGATACGAGCCGGGGCAGCGGCTGGCACCCCCGCGAATGAGACGCCACGGTCAGCGTCCGTCTTCGCGAAAACTGCCGCCTTGGGGCTGTGGGGGAAAGTCGCGGCGTAATCGAAGCGACCTTGCTTGATCTGTTTTTCGATCCGGCTGAGCAGCGCTTCGACGCGACGACGGTTCTCACTGCTGTCCTGTAGTGTCGTCTGCTCGCGACAGCGCACGCCGCAGTAGAAGAAATCCAGATACAGAGCCCCGGTTTCTGGGCGCACCCGAACCTTAGCCATGGAGCACGCTCCCGTTCGCCATCGGGATCGACGGCGCGCGCTCGGCGGATGCGTTGCCGATATCGCGGGCAATCGCCTCCCAGATGAAAAGCAGCTTCCGGCCGCCGAACGGGCGGATGTAATGCACTCCCTCCAGCAGCACGGAATCTTTCAGCTGCGAGCGGATCGTCCGCGCGTCGTAGTGAATACGGTCGGCCAGCTGATCGGTAGTGAGGTAGGTTGCTTCCATGGATGTCTCCTTCGAAGTCGCCCCGCGGCTGGGGCTTGATTCGAAGAAAACACAGACGTCCATTTGCGCAAGCGCGGCCCCGCGATTGGCAAACCATGACGCCCTGAAACCGCGAAAATCATTTGGTTTTTGCTCACTGTCCGGCCACGACGGTGTCGCACTTTTTCAGCGGCACAGCGAATGAGGACAGTGGCGCGACACCCCGCATGTGGCTCTGGAGCTGAGCTTTCCGCCGCTTTGCTCCACGGATACCGGACAGCCTGCACACAACTGAGTGCCCCCGTTCGCGTCAAGAGGCAGCCACGCCATCCCATCTGCGTGTCCACCGTGGACGATATGGCACAACAAAAGGTAGCTGGAACCTTCGGGGTTCCGCCGGTCGCGCAGAATCCACAGCAGACGGTTCCCATGAACCCCCCGCGTCCGAGCGTGACGGTATGGAGGGAGGGCGACATTGGAGCCGCCTTTGGGCGTAGATGGGATGTGCCCGCGAGGCCAAACACGCCCTCAGTAGGAGCCCAACGCTGAGCGCACTTCTGCAGGGCGACACGCCGGTGCAGCCACGCCACGAACGCACTCAACTGCGTGCGATGTGCTCGCGGTGGTAGTGCAGGTAGGGAACATGTCCCGGCAGGACGAAACGCAGGGCCATGCCGGGCACAAGGCCGAGGAAGCTGCGCATGGGCGCATCGAGCGCCGGTGACGCGAGCAACTTGCCGGCGTCGTCGAAGCTGATCCAGCCTTGGTCGAACAAGACGTCGTAGCGCACCGTCAGCAGCAGACCGTTGAATGGATCGAGGCGCTCGTCGTCGCTCGCGTCAGCCCACGGTTTGGCATGGCTGGCGCGCAGCAGGCCGGGCGGTAACTCGATCCCGGTCAGTGCGCAGCGACCGCCCCAGAACTGCATCAAGGCTCCGCGGTAAAGGTCCTGACCGATGCGTTCGCGCACCTTGCGCGTGCGTTCGGTGGCATCCAATCGGGCAAGACGCGCTCCCAGCTCGCGCTTGAGCGCCTCCACCGGGTTGGCCTGCAAAGCGTGCAAGGCATGCAGCGCACGGAACAGGTGCTCCGGGGTATCGGCTTGCCCAACCTCGGCTGCTGGCGCAGGCGGCGCAACCACAACGGACTCAAGCCCCAGCCGCTGGACGGTACCCGGCTGCCCCACGGCCAGCAGAAAACCAGGCTGCACCTCGGCTATCCACACTTCCCCTGGCGCGCCACCACTCACGTGGGCGCGGAACCAAGAGCCGTCGACCGCATCGACCAGGTCGTAACCAGCGTCGGCGAGGGCTTTGGCGGCGAGCGTGGGCAACGGCATCGTCAATCACCGCTATTGGTCAGTGGAAATAGTGCGCGGGCACATCACTGATGGCTCGGCGTGCGAGAGCGGCGCCGCGGTAGCGGAGCGGTGGTTTCGACGTCGGCCGACGATGCGGCTTTCATTGCCGAAAGACACTGCAACGGCATGACCGTACGCGGCAAGCCCATGCGATTGCCTTGGGTGCTGACGTACTCGCGCCAGAACGGCCACACGTTGAACGGAGCGTTGTACAGCGCAAACTCATCCAAGGCCGTTTTATCCACCTCGCCCTTCATCCGGTAATCGGCGGCGAAGGTGGCCTCGATCGTGGCGCGCACTTCCGGCGCCGGCTCGGCGGCGCCAGCCTTCTTTTTGCGCTTGCCGGTGGCCACCACCGGCGAAACCCACCGTATGCCGACACTAACGAAGACCCTGAACAGCCGACGTGGTGGCTGGTCCGGCGCTTCGATCTCCAGCACCTGCGAGCTTGCGACGCGCTGCATCACCTGCACGTCTAAGCCGGTCCGCGAGTAGCGCGGATCAAAGCCGTCGACCAGCTCGCACCGCGACGAGCGCAGCACCACATCCACGATGGCGAGGCCATCCTGTGCGGCACGGATCAGCGTCTTGTCCATCGCCTCACGCCACCTTGGCGTACCGGCCAACGTCAACCGGGTACGTAAACGACTTGACCAGTTTCAAATCGGGCTGACGCGATGCAACGACGTCGTCCGACCCGACTGGCCGCCAATGCGCCTCGGCCGCCTTCTCGGCGTGCGCATACCCGGTGAAATAGCTCAACAAGTTGACGATGTGCTGGTTGAGGCTGCAGCCCTCCTCATCGGCCGCCATCGCCAACGCACGGTGCAGCGAGCGCGGCACGCGCAACGTCACCCGGCCGCTGTACTCATCCATCGGCTCCATGGGCACCGGCATCTCGCGCCCCATCTCGGCAAACGCTGTCGTCGTGGTCTCGATGGCGTCGAGCGCCAGCGCATAGGCCTCTTCCGCCGTATCGGCGTACTCGGTCAGATCCGGCAGTTCGCGCACGCGTGCCTCGAACACCGTCTCGCCGTCGATCACGCGCCGCTGCAGCTCGATGCCATAGGCGTGCGGGTCAATCATCTTCGTTCTCCAGGTAGCGGCTCAGTTCCGCTTCGTACTGCCGCAGGATGCGCAGCACGTTCTTGATATAGGGGCGCTTGATCTCGGGATCACGCCCGTGGTCACAGTTGTAGCTGCCCGACCTGAAGTCGGCGAGCCCAGCATGGACAAACA
Organism: Rhodanobacter sp.; assembly: GCA_004298045.1. Lineage (GTDB taxonomy): Bacteria > Pseudomonadota > Gammaproteobacteria > Xanthomonadales > Rhodanobacteraceae > Rhodanobacter_A. Next base: position 5,606 of record SCRM01000022.1, read on the forward strand.
CCTTGTGCCCCCCGTTCTTGCCATCGCGCACGGTGAAACCTAAGCCCTCCAACAGCCCGGCCAACTCCCGGCAGCGCACCGACGCACCTGCACCGTCCAACCGATGAATCGCCTCTTCAAGCTGCCCTGCGCTCATTTGACACTACCCATGATGTCATCAATGTGAACAAGCAAGCAAATTACCACTTCCATGATTCCAAGATTCGCTAATAACTTCCGTCGTATCAAGCACTTACATCACTACCACGCTTTGCCCTTTGACACCACCCGGCGGACGGCCACCCGCGACAACCGGCCACCGCTCTGGAACCAAGCCCCATCGTGGCCCCCATACACCGCGGAGCACTCGTCAGCCCAGGCCTGAAGGAGCAGCTCGAACGCTCAGTCGAGCAGCCAGCGCCGAAAGATCAGTGGTCACTTCAGCAGCTTCCCCACGCCGGCGACCGCGAACGCCTCGTCGAGACGCGCGCGAAGCTGAGCGGAGATAGCAGGCAAGCGCGCCTCGATCACAGCCAAGTCGTCCTTGTGGTAACCAAGATTGCAGCCCGCAAAATAAATCAGCAGTTCCGCCGTCTCATTGGGGAACCGTGTGACCAGCTCGCTTTCGCGCAGTTCGAAGGTACCATCACTGTTACCAATTTCGATTGCAGGGAAGCGAACTACCAAGGCAACGGCATCCGGGTAAACGTCACCAAGGTGGGGTAGCCAACCCAACATGTTTTGGATTTCAGTGTCCTCCAGCCTGGCAAGCACCCCCTGCAACCGGTCCTGCCAATAGCGACCTAACCACCTTTCCCACAATTGGCGTTTGGCTGGTGGCTGCATCTCGCGCAGACAGTATTCGAGTTGTGATGCAAACAGCTCACGATCATCCAGCGAACCGTGTTGAAAAAGCGCAGGCAGCATGTCTTGCGTAGAATCAGGTACGTGGAAAACCGCAAGTGCCACGTAAAATTCCATAAATCGCGGACGGTGTTTGCCCAGGTCGGTATCAAGCCGCGACGTAGCGGCAATAAAAGCCGGCAGCAAAGCATCGACCAGGGCTGGATACAAACGGCCCCACATCAAGAAGCCAGTCCAGGCTTGTAAAAACTTCACACGGTCCGGGTCGCGAAAAAGAGAAATGATATGAAGGCGCGTCCATGGTTCATCCAAACCAAACAGAAATGCAGTTCGGCTGGCAAGCAGGCTTCGCCCCATCCCCCCTTTTTGACCTCCTTCGTCCACAACCATCGTGAACCAGTCCCGGTAGTCAGCAGGCATGGCACGCTCAGCATCCACTTTGCCACGTAAAATTAATGACAGTCCGTTGAGCCAGAACTCGACTATGACGCCCGCCGGGCGATTTATCGCCCGAGACAGCCAGTCATCGACGTCCTCGTCTTCGACCTCCAGAGCTTGCCACATGGCAAGCGCAATGGCGTTTGCATCTTCCAGTATTTCGAGCGCAAAGGGTTTGCCGTCGTTCTTCACCACCGCGTGAAGGAGGTTTGCCACGTCATAAGCGTAGGACGATTGGAGCGTTGGATTGGATACGTGTGCCAAAAATATCCGCCAGCCGTCCACTTTCATGTCGGAGTCTTGTAGCCCTTGCATCAACGCCGGCCACAAGTCAGCCGACCACAGTTGCCGACCAGCCAGCGATTGCGCCAACGATAGGGCCCATTTAACGTCCTGCTTGCAGGCTTCACGAATGTTCGCCAACAATCCATTTCGACTTGGTCCGTCGAAGTGATCGCCTTTGAAACTCAGCAAGTCGTCAAGTTGGCTGGGTGCTGGTCTGTCAAGGAGCTGTTCGATCGACCACGGACTCTCGTTCCTCCCCCAATCCATTACGCCAGTCCAGTGTGTAAAGTCCGGATGGTCTGACGGTCCCCACTTTGGATACTTTGCCTTGATGGGGGCGATAGCCGCGCAAGCGAGGGCACAATCGGGTTTCGCGTGGACCAACCAAGACAGCCAGTCGAAGTGCTCGCGCTCAGTCATTTCCTCAGCGGTGTAATCGCCGGCCGCGGCCCGGTTATACGCCAAGATGTGGTCAACAACGCTTCTCCGCGCGGCGTCACCGGCCACCGCATAGTCCTGGGCGACAGCCCGATAAACCTCGTGGTGCTCAGCAAGCGCGTGAATGTCCACTCGATCGAGCAACCACGTCAGGCGCTCTTCCGGGGTTCGCCTTGGATGCATCGTTACCGCATATATCGCCAACCGGCGAAGCAAGGGCACGTCGGACGCAGCCAACCTCTCAATCCAGCCGTCAAGTAGCGGCGAGGATTGGTGTGCCAGCGACTCAAGCGAATCGCGTGCAGCATCGACCAACACATCGACCGCTTCTGGATGCTCATCCTGCTCGTGCGGCTCGATGGCCGAGCGTCTGTAGCTGAGCGGATCCCAGTCACGCGACGCGTTTCCCCAGACCACCAACTCCCGGTGCATTTCCTCCAGATGCTGCGCAACTCCCCACAGGAGCGACGGTGCAACCTGCGCCACATTCGGCTTCAGGTACTTGGTCCAGACCTCATTCAGCGACCAGTGATCGGCGCGCATCATGCACTCTGCGTCCAATCGTCTACGCTGGTCATCGCTGCCACCGGGCAACACAAAGCCACGTTTGACGCGGAGGTGGTACTCGCTCATGGCAATGAACAACGCAAGTACCGTTTCGACGCATCCCTGATCTGAGCTGCGCTTGGCCAGCCACATCAACACGTGAGGTTGTGCCCCTGTCGACGCGTTCGCCAACAGGACGCTTACCCAGCGGTTCAGCACCGATGCGTCCAATGGTTTGTCGTTTGTGAGCCCTATCTCGCGTCCAATGTCGCGCCACAGTTCGGGATTCAACCGGAGTCCATGCGCCGCAACGATTTCGAGAACATCCTGTGGGTGTTCGACTGCAAAGTTCCGGGTCAGCCAGTTGGCGAGCAGTGATTCCCGCTCGTTGAGGTTGGCCAAGCCAAATAGGGAATCCAGATGCTTGCGGGCATCCAGCCATCGGAGCCATTCCGGATCGCGTGCTGCGTCGAGCAGGAACCGCGTCGTGTGTACTTGGCGCAGTGCCTGCTCGATCTCGCTGATCGCGTCCTCATCGGTCGGCGGTGCACGGTTGGCAAGCTCAGCCAAGCGTGATTGCCAGTCCAGCGCTCCACGCGTCGCGCGCTCAGCAAAACGTCCCACACCGTCGTAGAGCTCCCTGAATGCGTCTGCCCCATCGCCCTTTGCAAAACGAATGGGTTTGATCCCGAGCAATTCCCAGTCGCCATTGGTTTCGGTCAAGGCGAACCTTCCAGCAAGGCGGTCGGCCGGCAGCGCACGAGCCAGATAGTTCATCACCACATCGTCGTGGCTGTAGCCGACAAACAACACCCTATATTGGCGGAAGGTGTCCTCGAGAAAGCGCCGGGCCCAGCCTTCAGTCAGATAGGCCCGACCGAAATCCGCGTCGGTCAGCACCAAATCCTTCGCACTTGGCAACGCGCCATGGACGTGAACAATGCCGGAAAAGTCACTGCCCCGGGGCAAAGCCGGCGCCCGGTATACGTTGGGAGTAGCGCCAAACAAGCTATCGGCAGCCGTCTCGAAATGCAGGTCGAAATTGGTGGTCACCAGCCTGACGCGGTCGGCGGTCTGGAAAAGCCGCAACAGATCGCGGTGCAGTGCGTTCGGGGTGCTCCCCGCGGGCGAAAGGAGCTTGGCGGCGCGTTCGTGGACATTCACCCCGTGGTCGTTCAACTGTCCAAGGAATTGGTCCAGCGGTTCGACCGGATCGGTCCCCGTACCTCGGGCGATTGAGGCGGCCAGTTCCCAGAAGCTTGCCAGGTTCGATGGCGCCCCCATCGAAACGCCGGCGCCCGCGAAGATGACGAGGCGGTCATCGCGCAGCGCGTCAAAGATGCTGTCGTCAAAGTCGATCGTGCCGAGCCTCGTCATGCGCGCAGGTTCCTTCGAGGCGGTTGCTCCGCCAACAACGCCGATGTCGTGTGGCGCGCTTCCGAAGCTCGTTTGCGCTGGCGTGGCGTCCGGGCGGATTTTGCCAGGTGCGCGGGCGATACCGGACCGCTCATTGCCGGGCTACCTCATCCAGTACAGGCAATGCCTCATTGAAGCGGCAACTGCTCATTGTGGCAGGTGGTCCCAAGCGGCGAGGACGAGACGACGGGTGCGGTATTCGCCAAAGGCGTGCTCGTCATTGTTCTTGAGGACGCGGAAGGTTTCGCTGGGGTAGTCGGGGCCTTCGACGTCGGCGGGGTCGAGGATGTAGCGCAGTTCGTCGCGGGTGAGGCCGTAGAGGCGGGCGTAGTAGGCGTCGAGTTCGGCGCGAAGCTGGGCGCGGCGTTCCGGGTTCCAGGCGAAGGGCGCGCCGGCGTGGCCGAGGTCGCGGGCCCAGGGTGCGAGGTCGTGGGTGGTGTAGGTGAGTTCGAGCACGTGCGGGACGATGAAGGCGAGGTCGGCTTCGGTGTAGCGGTCGGGGGTCAGCACGGGAAGTTGCTTGTAGATGAAGTAATTTACGTGCGTGCCTCCAACCTTTTGCCGTGCCACAAAGTCGAACGCAAGCGCGCTCAGGTTGGCGAGTAGCGCCGCATAGCGGCGTGGTTCGACTGCCGTATCGAACAGCATCAACGGCAGGTTATTGCCTACGCCGCTGCGGGGCAGCACCGAAGCGATCACGGTGCGTCCGTTGGTGGCATTGGTGACATCGCGCCAGCCCATCAGCCAGCGTGGGCTGCGCGCGTCCATCCAGCCATCGAGTTCGGCGGCGAGGCGGGCGGCGTGGGCCAAGGTATCGCCGGCTTGCGCCAACCCGCGCAGGGTGGCCGCTTCGGCTTCGCCCAAGGGCGTGGCGAGGGCTTGAGCGGCGCATTTGGCCAGCAGCTCGATGCGCTTGGCAGGCTTCAGGCGGGCGAGGTTCAGCGCGGCGGAGAGCGCCGGGCAATCGGCCGAGAGGCGCCGGGCCACGGTCTCGGCGGCACGCGCCTGGGGCGCAGCGGGCGTACCGGCCGCGGCTTCGCCGCCGGCATCAAGGAACCATTGCCCGGCGAGCCAGGCGGCCAGCGCGGCATCGAGCGCGGCGGCGGCATCCGACCGTTCTGCAGGTCCTGCCTTGTGCCAGGCAAGCCAAGCATTGGCCACCGCGCGCGGCACACGGGCGATGCGCGCCAGCACTTCACGCTCAGCGACGTAGTAGCGCGGTACGGGCGCAAAGGCGGGGTCAGCCTTTTGCGCGTCGGTGCAATCTATGGTTTCCAGCCCGCCACCGGCTTTGGGCACATAGGTGGCCCAGCGGTGGTCGAACTGGTGGATCATCTTGGCTTCGTAAAGCGGCAAGTCGCGCTCCCCGGCCCGCGGCGCATCTCGGAACAGGTGGCTGTCGTTGGACATGTCGAGCATGCGCTGGAACGCGATGCCCCACGGATTCACTCCCGGCGCCGTAACGTGGCCGTCGGCGTCTTTTTCCGCCTCACGAATCAACACCGGCACACGGCGGTAGACGGCCTTGGTGAGCTCGACGTCGCACTGGCTACGGCATACCGGCGACGTTTTCGTATTCGGGTTGACCAGCGAAAGCTCATCCGGCTGCAGAGTGAACCAACGACGTGAGTCATCCAGATCCTGCAACGCGAGAATGTAGTGACAAAACGACGGCGATCTACGCGTTGCGCCGATGGTGACAAGTGCAAACGGTGTGTCGGTGTGGACGGCCGGAAAGATACCGTCGGTGTTATCGAATCCCTTGAACGACACAAGGCGGCCGGTTCCGACAATGGATTGGAAGAAGTATTTGTACGTGTCATCGGTGCCGATACCCGATTTCACGATGAACCCGGTACGACCGCGATCGCTGATGCCGCGCGTGAACGTCTCCGCGAACAACGCATAGGTGTCAACGTCGCCCCTGCCGGTAAGCGGGTAGCGTCCGCGCTCCACATGAGCAAAGGCGCTGGCGGCTTCGGCCACCCGCCGCGCCTGTGCAAACTCGGCATACAGGCGCTTTTCCGCCATGGCCTGCGCATCGCTGGGCGGCAACGTCGGGTCGAGCTGCACCGCCAGCATGCCCTCGGACAGCCACTGGATACGCTGCCCGCGTTCCGCCTTGTTTTTGGCCAGCGCGATGTCAGCGTTTTTGCTGGCAAAAAACTCCTGCTCCTGCAGCTTGATGCGCTCCCACGGCGGGTTGCCCAGCATCACGCTGAAGCCGCCCTGGGCGTGGATGTGCGGAAAGGCCAACCACCAGTGCAACACGTTGGCGGCGGCACAGGCCGAACGAGCTGCGGCTTCAGCAACGGCCAGCGTGGCCTCGCCCTGCCCTTGCGCCACGGCCCAGAGGTGTCTGGAAGTGGGGACTTCGGCACCTTTGTCCTTGGGCAAAAGAAAGGCGCCGAGGTAGAGATCGGCCAAGCGCGCGAGGCGGGAATCACGCGCGACGTCCTCGGCCTTTTGCCAAGCGTCGCGTTTGGCGCTGACGGCAGCGAGGTTGTCGTCGCCCAGCCGCTCGACCGCATCGGTGTCGGTGGCCAGGCGTTCGACCCGGAACAGATCGTTTGGCGCCAGCGCCTGCTGCGCGCTGTCGCGTTCGAACTTGTTGCGCTTCTTGAGCGCGGAAGCGGTTGGCTTGTCGTCGCCGGTGAGGGCTTTGTACGCGTCGTCCGGCAGGCCGTGTTCCAGCACGGCAAAGTCGAGCACACCAAGCAATGCGTCGCCGCAGTGCAGGTGATGGTCGAGAAAGCCAAGCGGGCGGTCGGGCGTCATCGCCTCCAGCCACAACGCGGTGCGCGCCAGCTCCAGCGCCATGGGGTTCACGTCCACGCCGTAGACGCAATGGGTGATGACGTCGCGCAGCGCATGGCGGTACTCCATGCCCGATGGCGTGCCATCGCTGCGCACACGGGCAAGATGGCCAGCGAGGCGGCGCGCTGCGGCCAACAGAAAATGCCCGCTGCCGCAGGCCGGGTCGCACACGGTGATGGCGAGCAGCGCGGCCTGCGCATCGCTGGCGCCGGCGACGCGCGCGGCGATGACCGGCTCCAGCGCGGAATCCAAAAGTTGTTGCACCAAAGCTTCGGGCGTGTAGTAGCTGCCGGATTGCTTGCGCTCGTTGCCGGCGCTGGCGGCAGCATCGGCAAAGCCGAAGCGGCGGCCGTGCTCGGCGATGACGGGCACGAGTTCCAGCAGGCTTTCGTAGATGCTGCCCAGCTCCTCCGGGCCCATGTCGCGCCAGTTGATGCGCACCAGCGCGCTATTGGCACGCAGCCAGCCCAGATGGAACACGGCTTCAAGCAGGGCGGCGTTGGGCAGCTCGGCAGCATCGAGGTCGGGGCACTGGTCGGCGGCAAACAGGCCGCCGAGCGCGGGCAGCGCCAATAGCGTCTGGCCTTCGGCCAAGCCGCGCCACACCGGGGCAAGGCCCTGCCACAGATCGCGGTGGCGATCCCAGGCGCGACGGCGACGGGCGCGATCGCGCAGGCGCTGCAGGCCGTAGCCCTCGCGGTAGGTGCGCACCGCCGCAGGGTCGGCGCCCTCGGGGTGCAGCAGGCCGCGCTCTTCGATGGTGAGCAGGAACAGGCAGCGGTAGACCAGACGCAGCAGTTGGCGGAAGTAGGCGTCTTTGCCCAGTTCGCCGGTAGTGAGGCGCGCGCGCAGTGCTTCGTTGCCGGGCGCGGAAAGAAAGCCCTGCCCCAGTGCCTTGAGCGCAGCGGTGACGCCTTGGCGCAAATCGTTGCGCGCGCGGATGCCCTCTTCGCGGCTGGCGTCGCGCCAGGCTTCGAGCGCGCATTGCGCGGGCGGGTTGCTGGCGGTGCCGAAGCGGCTGGCGTGGATCAAAAGCCACAGCGCGGAGAAATCGGCAAAGCGATCCTCGGCAAAGATGCGTTCCAGATCGGCCTCGATCCACGCCGGGCGGGTGAGGCTGGCGTTGTCGCGCGCCAGGCGCAGCGTGTTGCCGTTGCTGCACAAGCCCCAGAGCGCGGCGTCCTCCACGTTCAAGTAATCCTGCAGCAGACCGAACGGGGTCTTTTGGCGGTGACCGTCGCCAAAGCGGAGATCGCGCTGATCGAGTCCGTGCCCTGCCGGGGCGATGACGATGGGCAGGCGGCCGCCCAGTGCCAGCGCGGTAATGGGATAAACGTTGTCGCCGATAAGGCGCGGCTCGACCGGCACAAGGTCGTCGGCGCCAAACACGACGCGCCATAGCTTGGTAATGAGGTTGCGCGAGGCTTCGGCGGGATGCGCCTCGCGCGCGGCGAGGTAGTCGGCCCACTCGGCCTTGGCCATGTGCCAGTAGCGGCCCAGCTCGTCGCGCAGCTTGAGGCCCTTGGGCACGGCGTAGTCGGCGGGAGCCTGCTGGGGTGCACCGAGTTTGGCCACCTTGGCCAGCCATTCGGCCGGCAGCAGCGCGCCTTCAATGGTGATGGCGTCAAAGGCGAGCACGGGGTTGCGGTTGTGCGCCATCAGGCCACCTCCGGCAGCAACACAAACGCGGCGACCACATCCACCGGCTGCAACGCGCGCACCTCATAGCGGCCGCGCGCATCGGCGGCCGCGCGCACGCGGCGGTGGTCGGCAAGCAACCGGTTTGCCTGCTCCGTTGCCAATTGCGCAAAGCCGTCGGCGCGATCGGCCAGTGCGGCCAGCAGGTTGGCCATTTCGCGCTGGCGCACGGCGTCGGGCAGGTTGCCGGCGGCCGGGGCTTGCAGCAAGGCCAGCCAGTCGTCGCCCGGCACCACGGCGTTGGCGTCGCGGCCGCACCAAAGCACGGGTACGGCTTGTTCCACCAGCAGCACGCTGTCGCGCCCGCCGCGATGGGCGCTGATCTGGTGGCGCAGGCGCAGCAGCACCACGCTGGTGAGTTGAGTGACCGCCGGGCTGCGCCACACGCCGATGCGGCCAAGCGTGGCCAGCTCGCGGCCGTCGCCAACCTCGCCGGTAAGTGCACGCTCCAGAAGCTCATCGGCAAGGGTGGAAACAAGTGGATGGCTGCGGTGCACGAAGCGCGCGCCGCGCGGCACGGGCTGGCTGAAGCCGGCGGTGAAGTCGGCGTCGACGCCCTCGCCTTCCAGCCGCTCGCGCAAGCTGGCGGGCAAGGCGGTTACCGGCAGGCGCATGGCGTCGCCAGTGCGCGGCGCAGGCGCAGCGCCCAGACGCGCCATGGCGCGCTCCACAAAGCGCGCCACATCGGCGCCGTTGCCAAGCACCGCCTGCATGGCTTGCCATTCGGGCAGGACGTCGTCGGGCTTCAGGCGACGCTGGGCAAAGATGGTGCGGTTTTTCTTGGCTTTTTCGGCGGCATCCACCCAGCACACATCGAGCGCTTGCGCTTCGGGCAAGGTATCGAAATCGAGCGCGTACTGGCGGCTTTCGCCGCGCAGCATCACTGCCTGCATCAGCGCCTTGGTGAGCGCGTGGTCGTCGTCGGGGATCGGCACCGGCACGCCCAGCTCTTTGCGGATGCGTTCGGCCTTGCGCAGTATCACTTCCAGCACCGCGCCATCGACCGGGTTGTTGGCGCCGTACATGAGCGTGGCGCGGGTAACGGGCGAGCTTTGGCCGAAGCGATCCACGCGGCCTTCGCGCTGCTCGTGGCGGGTGGGGTTCCACGACAGGTCGTAATGCACCACGGCGTCGAAACCATCCTGCAGGTTGACGCCTTCGGAGAGGCAATCGGTGGCGACCAGCAGACGGCGCCCGGCCTGTGCGGCTTCCGCCACCCGGCGTTCGCGCTCCTCGGCGGGGTATTCGCCGGTGACGCAGGCCACGCTGACGCCGGGATAGCGGCCTTCGAGCTGCGCCGCGAGGTAGTGCGCGGTGGCGATGAAGCGACAGAACACGATGGGGTTGAAGCCATCGGCAATCAGCGCCGAAAGGTGGCCTTCCAGCATGCGCAGCTTGGGGTCGCCGTTGGCGCCGGCCAGGTGCTCGGCCTGGTGCAACAGGGCTTGCAGCGCCGGGTCGCCGGAATCGGCGGCGGGCGCCACGTCGTCGGTGGCAAGCTCATCCTCGCTGCCATCGAAAAGGTTGGTCTCGACCGTTTCGGCCTCGCTTTCGGTGGTATGGGCGAGGCGCGTGCGCAGCGCCTGCACCGCTGCCGCCGGGCTGCTGGCCACACAACGCATGAGCGCCAGCGTGCCCCAGAAATTGAGCCGCTGGTGCAATGCATCGCCGCCACGCGCGGTGACCTCGCGGCAGTACTCAAGCACGTTGCGGAAAAACACCTCCCACGGGCCATCCAGCGTGTAGGTGAGCTCGCTGGTTTCGCGGCGCGGAAAGATGCGGTTGTCGTGCCACTCGTCAATGTCGATGCGCCGGCGCTGCACGAAGTGCGCGGCCAGCGCCTCGCGCAATGCGTCCTTGCGCGCGCCCTGCGCCGTGGCGAGCTCGGCAAATTCGGGCTTGAGCAACGCAAGCAGGCTCAAGAAGCTGTCCTGGTCGCCGCTGTGCGGGGTGGCCGTGAGCAACAGCAGGTGGCGTTCGGCACCGGCGGCAACATCGCGCAGCAAGGCGAAACGCTGCTGGCGCTCGCGCCCGGCGCTGACGCAGGTGTGGGCCTCGTCGACCACGACCAGCTCGGGGCAAGCGCGCAGAAAGTCGCTGCGGTGGCGCTCGGATTTGATGTAGTCGAGGCTGACCACGGTGAAGGGGAACGCCTCGAACAGCGACTCGCCCTGCGGCAACCCACGCTCCAGCCGCGCCACGCTGCTGGCGGTAACGGCTTCGGCATGCAGGTGGAAGCGCGCAGCCAGCTCGGTGATCCACTGTTCGACCAGATGCGGCGGACACAGCACGGCAAAGCGGCTGATTTCGCCGCGGTCGTACAGCTCGCGCACGATGAGCGCGGCTTCGATGGTCTTGCCGATGCCGACGTCGTCGGCCAGCAGCAGACGCACCGGGTCTTGGCGCAGCGCCATCAAAAGCGGCACAAGCTGGTAGGTGCGCGGCTCCACGGCAATGTTGCCGAAGCTGCGAAACGGGCCGGCGCCGCGACGCAAGGCCATGCGCAGCGCGTCGGTCAGCAGCAGCGCATCGTGCTGGCTACCCTCGTGCGCGGGGTCGAGCGGCGGAAATTGCGTGGAGGCGATATTCGGCTCCAGGCCGGTGTGGATCAGACAGGTGTCCTCGTCGCTGCCGGCGAGCGGGCGCAGCCTGAGCAGCGGCGCGACGCTGCCGGGGGCAACGATCCAGTCGCGGCCGCGCGCGTGCAGCAAGGTGCCGGGCGGGTATTCAGGCAAGGCATTCATCAGGTCAACTCAAAAGCTTGGCGAGGCGCGCAAACAAGACCGTCCACGCGGCAGCGTCCTCGGGAAAACGCACAAAGGTGTAGCCACGATCTTCCCATGCGTTTTGCAGCGTGCGCGGGGTGTCGGGCAAGGCGGCCGCCACGTAAAGCGCCGGCCAATGCGCGAATGGCGAGGCTTCCGTGGTAACGGCGAATGGTGGCAAGGGTGGCTCGATGCCGGCCGCGGCCGCCTGCCAGCGGACCAGCCAGCCTGCGGGTTGCGCCGGCGCTGCGGGCACGGCGGCCGGCGCCTCGGCGACCAACGCAGTGCGCGTGGTGGCCAGCCGCCACAACACTTGCAGCGCGGCCTGGTTGCGACGGTCGATGAGTTCGTGGTCGGGCTGGTTGTAGTAGGACAGCAGGCAGCGGTAGCAGCCGGCGACGCAGTGGGTATCGGGCTGGTCGTGATGCGACTCGATGGCCGGCCAGTCGGCATCCGGATCGAGCGGCACCTCGTAGTGCATCACGTCCAGCGCGGCGCGGGCGACGCGCGCCAAGGCATCGGGATCGGTGACCAGGCGCGTGAGCACGCCGGCGCCGCCTTCGGTGGCTTCGTAGAACAACACCCCGGTGCGTTGGCGCGGACTGGGCAGGGACTCGGCCAGCAGCTCGGCCTCCTCCAGCTGATAGCAGGCCTCGATGCCGCGCTTGAGCGCGTGTTGCAGGGTAACCAGCGCCACCTCGTCCAGCGCAGACGCCGGCTGCAACAGCAAGGCGTTCTTGTGATCCATCACGTAGGGCACGATGCGTTGCGGGGTGGTCTGGTCGCCGTCGTCGCTGCCGGCATCGTCGTCAGCGGTTTCCTTCGCCCACCAGCCGGTGCGCGGGTTGATGAGAAAACCGAATTGCTTGAGGTTGCGCCGGCGGCGCAACCCCTTGTTGATGCGCGTGATGGTGGCGCCGGGGCCGTAGCGCAACTGCAGGATGTCGCCCTGCGCATCGCCGGCCTGCACCGTGCGCGCATCGACGTGGCCATCGCGCGTGCCCCACTGGAACGTGGTCTGCAGCTCGAAGGCCTGGCGCTGACGATCCTCGTCGTTGGCGGTGATGCGCACCGTGGGTTCGGTGTCGACGTTCTCGATACGGTACAGGCCGTTCACCAGCTCGGCATCCGCCAGCGAGCGACCGCAGGCATGGCAATCGTTCCAACTGGCTTCAAAGTGCGCGGCGCCGCAGCCTTGGCAAATACGCACACCCTGCACCGCCAGCGTGGTGCCCGGCTGCGCCGAATCGGCGCCACTGAGCGCAATGCGCGCCCGCACCACGCGGTAGGCGCGGCCCTCGTGATACACGAGGCTGCGCGGGCCAAACTCCGAGAGCGCGAGAAAGCGCGGCCGCTGCAGAAAGGTGCTGCGGCCGCGCCTGCCGCTGCTGCCCGGCACATAGGCCATGAGCGGCAAGCGCGGGAAGTTGTAGCCGGGCAGAAAGCCTTCGGTGGCGAGATAGCGGTAGGTATAGAAGTCGCTGGCGAAGGACTCGCGACCGTGGAGCAGCAGGTCGATCTGGTTGTCCGCCTGCTGCTGCCGGCGCTGGGCATCCTTGCGCTGCCTGCCATCGGTAATGCTGTAGTCGCGCAGCGTTTCGGCTGCCAGCGTTTTTTGCCTCTGCGCCGAGGTGAACAGATCGCGCCAGCGGTCGAAGGCATGCGCGAAACGATCCGCCGCCGCGGCGCAGATCGTGGCTGCCAGTGCGTCGATGCCGGGAAACCACGGTGCAGCCTCGGCCGTCAGATACGGCAGCACCTGCTGCAGCACGCGCTGCATGTGGGTCTGCGCTTCGGCGGTGACGGCGGGTTGGCTCAATGCCTGCTGCAGGTTGGCGCGCAGCGGAATGCCTGGGTGCGCAGGGTCGACGATGTTGGCGATGGAACTGTCCAGCGCCTGCCCGCTTGCAGCCAGCCAGATGGCCTGCAGGTGGCTCTCGATCAGGGACTGGTTGGCAAGATCGAGCAGCGGCGGATTGACCACGCCATGCACCATGGCGGTGGGCTCGCGGAAAAAGTACTGGTCGTGCGGACTGCGCGCGGCGCAATAGGTGACCACCAGCGCCGGCTGGCCGCCGCGGCCGGCACGACCGGCGCGCTGCACGTAGTTGGCCGGCGTGGGCGGCACGTTGCGCAGGTAGACGACGTTGAGCTCGGCAATGTCGACGCCCAGCTCCATGGTGGGCGAGCAGAACATGAGCGGCAGGAAGCGGGTGGACTCGCCGGCCGCGAGGGCCTTGGCGCCGATGCTTTCGGGAGCACCCTCCAGCAAATCGTGCCGCTCATCCGGGCCGTAACGGAAACGACCTTCGCGCACGGCGCGCAGGTCGGCATCCACCTGCGCGGTGTGCTCGCGGGCCTCTAGCACCAGCAGCGAGCGATTGCGGTCGGCGAGCAGGCCGCCGAGCATGCGGTACTGCTGCGCGAAGAAATCGTTGTGGCGTTTGCCTTGCCCATCGCCTACGGCAAACCGCACACGCCCGACGTTGAGCCGGTAACCGGGCACGTTGAAGCCGGTGCTCTCGTCGCGGCGCACGAAACCGCCTTGTTGCGCGGCGTGGATCATGGCTTCAAGCAGATGCTGATAGTCGGCTTGCTTGAGGTTGGTGGCCGCCGGTGACCGCCACAAGTCCGTATCGCGCAGGGTTTTGCCAAGCCGCGATTGCGAGCCGCCACGCAGCAGCAATTCCTCATCCGCCGCGGTCAGGCTGCGCCGTGCTGGCGCCACGAGGTAAAGCCAGCGCCAACCGTAGGGTTGCTCTTCCCGGGCGAAGCCCCAAGGGTCGCGCAGTAGGCGACGGGCATCCTGGCGGTGCTGTTCGAGCATCTGCGGATCGAGCACGGCGGCATCGACCGCCAGCCCCTGCCGCATATAGTCGAACAAGGCGCGGAACACCGCCGCACGAACTTCGGGCACGGTCGAGCGCAGCAAGTCGGGGCTCGCACGAAAGCGCGACTCGTCGGCGCAGAACTCGTCGAGGCCAACGTAATCGACCCGCAGCAAACCCAGCTCTTCCAAGTTGGGATTGGTGTAGCGCCAGCCGCGCCGCTGGTCGAACCAGGCGCGATAGGCCAGCACGAAACGCAGCACGGATTCGGCCTGAGCCAGATCGCGCCCGGTGGCCGATGGATCCTGCATCCATTCGGCGCGATGGCTGTCGGCAGGGTCTCCGCCTTGCGGTATGCCGCGGTCGAAACCGAGCGCCGCGCAGATCGCGTTGCCGAACTGGCTGTCAGCCAAGCCGCCGCCGGCCTGTTCGAGCGCGCGGTACACCGCGCCGCGCAGCAGGCTGACAAAGGTGTAGTCGTTGAAATGCCCCGCTTGCAGCGCAGCGTCCTGGCGGTTGTCGGTGAAGCCGAGCAACTTGCGCTTGTAGGGATCGACCCCGGCCGTCTTGCCATGCAACCAGCGCAAGGCACTGGTTGCCAACTGCGTCGTGGCCGAGCTGCGGCCTTCGCCGGACAGCGACGCGAGGCGGTTAATGTCCTTGCCCTGTGCACCATGCACCGTGCGGCAACGCAGGCAGTAGCGGAACTTGCCAGGGGAAAACCACACGCCCTGCCCCGAGCCGACGCGACCATCCGGCGCAACCTGCAGTGGTTCCGCAGCACGCGCCTGATACGTCCGTTTCAGGCGCGGCCCGTCGCGCTTGGTGGTTTCGACCCAGGCCTCGGGGTAGTCCTCGATGCGACCTTCAAATTCGGACGGATCGGCCGGGTCGACCGGCATCGCAAAACCAACGCGTTCGCCATGCGCATCGTCGGCATCCTCGCTGGCATCCGGGTCGACCGCGCGCCGCATGTCGTCGATGCCGCGTGCCAACAGTTGCTGGCCGTCAGGTCCCTTGACCAGGCGAACGCTCAGGTACTCCTGCCCGCAGTCGCGGCAGAAGTAGACCGGATACAGGCGCTTGGTTTCATCCGCGGGCAGGAATTGCTGGCCTTCCAATTCGACCGGCCGCGTGCCGGGTGCATCCAGCGTGGTCAGTGCATTGCCGGCGCCGCTGATGAACTGGTGCAGACGGAATGCAAAGAACGGGAGCTCGGCGCCGCTGCCGCAACGCTCGCGTTCGGGCATGGCGGCAACCAGCAGCAACTGGCGCAATGCCGCTTCGGCATCGGCAGGATCGCATCCGGCTTCATCGGCAAGCTGCCGGCTGGCCACGGCGAGCGTTCGCGGCTTGGCCCGTTCCCACTTTGCCGCAGGCGTTGCGCGCGACAGGCCAAGGCGGGTCTCGATCCAGATGGCCAACGGGTGTGCTGTCAGCGCGGCATCGGTGATGCGTTCCAGGTTCGGCTTGGCGACGACGTCGCGCAGGCGGCCGCGCACGGATTCGGCGGTTTGCGCCGGGTCGGTTGCGCGCTCCAGCTCTTCGGTAACGATGTTGAACGACGGGATAGCCGTCGCAAACAATGTGGAAGCCACTTCGGCCACCTTGGCGTTGCGATCTGCCTCGCTGCCGCCGGAAGCCATCGTGGCCGAAGTGCCGATGCACAACAGGTCGTTCGCGGCGAGCCGGTCGCGCACGCGACGCACCAGCATCGCCACGTCTGCCCCCTGCCGCCCGCGATAGGTGTGCAACTCGTCCAGCACCAGGAATTGCAGGTCGTGGCAGTTGTCGATGACGGCGCGATCGAGCTCGCCCTGCCGCGTCATCAACATCTCCAGCATCATGAAGTTGGTAAGCAGGATGTCCGGCGGGTTGTCCTTGATGCGCGCGCGCTCGTCCTGGCTCTCCTGCCCGGTGTAGCGCGCAAAGCTGACGCCGCTGCCGTTGCTCAAGTACTTGGTCAACTCCTCGCGCTGGCTGTTGGCCAATGCGTTCATCGGATAGATGACGATGGCGCGGGTGCGCGGGCGCGGATCGGGCGCCTTTGCGCGCAACACGGCGTCAACGATGGGGATGAAAAAGCACAACGACTTGCCGGAGCCGGTGCCCGTGGTGACCACGAAGCTCTGGCGACGGTGAGCGAAATCGATGGCCTGTTCCTGATGGGTATAAAGGCGCAGGTCAAACGCGCTGGCGGTTGCCGGCAGCAAGGTGCCGGCCGCGGCAAGCTCTGAGGTGTGTCGGCCGGAACGGTAGCGCGGGTTGATCTGCACCAAAGGTTCGGGCCAATAGCGCTTGCTGGCATACGCCTCGTCGATGCGCTCGGCGAGGTCGTGCGCACGAATACTGGTAAACGAACGCGCAAACGCGCTGTAGTCCTCGATCAGCTGCGTGCGCAGCGCGAATACGTCCATGAACACCCCTGACGACGATGGCCCGGCGAATCGGCAGTCACCCCACATCGTCGGGCGACCGCGCAACCGGTGCGCTCATGCACAGCATGGCTGCGGCCGATCTCGCCGCATGATACGTGACGGAGTCCGTGGAGCTATGGAATCGAATCAGGACGCGCACGAAGGGCATGCACGCCAACGCGATGGCACAAGGGTGCCGGGGTCATTTTTCGTTTTTCGGCAATTGCTGTGACACCTGTTTCTGTCACAGAAGTGTCACAGGAACCGTTCGGAGCCCCAAAACGACATCGCCACGCGTGACGCGGGTCGTCAAAATGCGCGGCGGATCAAAGGTTTACAAGTGGTGGCTATGGGTGGGCTCGAACCACCGACCCCGGCATTATGAGTGCCGTGCTCTAACCAGCTGAGCTACATAGCCGAAACGGTTGAATTCTAGCGGGTGACCCGCCTGCGCGGGCGCCGTGTTGGCGTGCCGTGCGGCCGGCGCATTGCAAAGGCCGGGGCGCGGCAGTGTAGAGGCCTGCGCGTTCACATTCAAGGCGTTGCGGCTTGATGCGTGCCGACGCGCATGGTTGAATCGGGTCATTCGCCCTGCATGGCTGGCGGTTGCCGGCGCACGGCAAGGCTCGAGGGTTTGCAGATGATCGACGTCGATGGTTATCGCCCCAACGTGGGCATCGTGCTGCTGAATACGGACGGGCGCCTGTTCTGGGCGCGCCGCATCAATCGCGACGGCTGGCAGTTTCCGCAGGGCGGCATGCACAGCGATGAAACCCCGCTGGAGGCGATGTACCGCGAACTGGAAGAGGAAACCGGGTTGGCCGCGCGGCACGTCGAGGTGCTGGCGACCACGCGCGGCTGGCTGCGCTACAAGCTGCCGCACCGCTACATCCGCCAGCATCAGCATCCGTTGTGCATCGGCCAGAAGCAGGTGTGGTTTTTGCTGAAGCTGGTGAGCGCCGAGGACGCGCTGCGGTTGGACGCCGGCGACAAGCCGGAGTTCGACATCTGGCGCTGGGTGGATTTCTGGTACCCCGCCGTGCACGTGGTGAACTTCAAGCGCCAAGTGTACGAGCGCGCGCTGCGCCATTTCGCGCCGCTGGTCGAAGGCATGTGCAGCGTGGAGCTGGGCAATGCGCCGCCGCGCGCGGCGGCGGATGCGGCGGACCGGTCGCCGCAGGGCTGGCGCGCCGCCTGAGGCCGTTGGATGCGACCCTTCGGGGGCTGTGCCGGGCGCGTCCGATGGGCGCCAGTCCACGGGCGTTCTCGTCCACAGTTGACAATCATTCGCATTTGCTTTTTCATGCGCTGCATGTACATCTGCATGTGCAACGCCGTTACCGATCGCGATATCCGCCGCGCCGTGGCCGAGGGCGTGCGTACGTTTGCGGAGTTGCAGCAGCGCACGCGGTGTTCCACCACTTGCGGTTGCTGCATGGGCGAGGCGCGGGCCTGTTTCAAGGAGGCGCTGCACGCCGAGGAAGCCAGGGCGGATGCGCGGCCGATCGGCCTTCCGGTATTCGCCGCCGCCTGAGCTGCCGCGCGCGGCCACCCGAAAACCGTTGCCATTCGCGTCTCACCGCGTACACGGCGCGATGCCTAGAGTCGGTCGCGTTTGCCACGCGGAGAATGGTCATGAAGGGCGACGCGAAGGTCATCGAGTTCCTCAACAAGGCGCTGTACAACGAGCTCACGGCGATCAACCAATACTTCCTGCATGCACGGATGTTCAAGAACTGGGGCTATGCGGAACTGGGCGAGCACGAGTTCAAGGAATCGATCGACGAGATGCACCACGCCGACCGCCTGATCGAACGCATCCTGTTTCTCGAGGGCCTGCCGAACCTGCAGCATCTGGGCAAGCTGCACATTGGCGAAAACGTGCCGGAATGCATCCAGGCCGATCTCGACCTTGAGCTGGGCGACGCAAAGGATCTGCGCGAAGCCATCAGCCACAGCGAAGGTCACGGTGATTT
Organism: Rhodanobacter sp.; assembly: GCA_004298045.1. Lineage (GTDB taxonomy): Bacteria > Pseudomonadota > Gammaproteobacteria > Xanthomonadales > Rhodanobacteraceae > Rhodanobacter_A. The sequence goes on from SCRM01000022.1 coordinate 24,073, forward strand.
CGTCAGCCGCGACCTGTTCCGCGACATCCTGCACGAGGAGGAAGGCCACATCGACTGGCTGGAAACCCAACAGAACCTGATCAAGGACATCGGCGTGGAGCGCTACCTGCAGAGCAAGATGCAGGGTTGAACGCGGTACTGCGCGCCCTTGCCGTGGCAGGCGGCGCGCAGTGTGGTTTGCGGTGTTACTGCCGCACCTTGGTCCGCCGCCCCCGGCAAGAAACAGTTCCTCGGACGGAGACCACCGCCCGACAAGAGGCCGTCGGGCTGAAGCCCGACCCACGGAAGCCCATGATGCCGTGGGTTGGACTTCAGTCCGACGGCCCTGCCCGCGCACTGCGCGGGCCTCAGCCGAGCGGCACCGGACAGTGCAGGCTGGCGCAGATCACGCGCAGCAACTCGGCTTCCACCAGGCTTACTTCGCCATCGGCCTGGACGGCCGCCACCAGGGCGCGCACGGCAAGCTCCTTGGCAGGTGGCGAAAGGCCGTCCAGGTCATCCAGCGCAGCCTCGAACGGCTTGGCCCAGGCGCGCGGCGGCACCACCCATGGCACCGCCTCGCCAGGGAACGCCTGCTGCATCGCGAGCAGCCACGCGCGTTTGGCGGCGACCTCGTCGCCGTTCTGGCCGTAGATGGCCACGATGGCGCACACCAGCACCAGGCTGGCGCGGCAGGCGACAAGCTTTTTTTTGCCATCGACCGGGGCGTGCCGTGGGTCGGCGGCTTCCTGCAGTTGCACGCGCACCAGGCGGGTCAGGCAGTACTCGGCCAGGTCGACGCGGCCGTCAGCGAGCACCAGCGCGTCCAGGGCATCAAGCAGGGTTTGCCGTTGGCCATCCGACAACTGCCTGAGCGCCGGGAACGCCAGCGACACCAGCGGCAGGCGGCTGCCGGGATCGAGCTGGCCGATGGCGGCGAGCTGGCGCGCAACCGCAACGGCGGCGTCATCGCCGAACGCGTTGGCAATGGCGCGGCGCTCGGCGGGTGCGAGCTCGTTGGCAGAGGAACACGCCAGCGCGAGCACCAGGACCAGCGCCGAGGTCGGTTGTTGCACGGCGGCGCGCAAATCCGCGGGGACGCCGGCAGCAATTCCCGGCAAGGCAGGCGGGACGCTCGCCGAAGCGGTTGCGGACGCCACAGTTGCCGGTGCACTGGCAAGCCCCGCGGCAGGGATCGCTGGCGGTACCCCAAGCGGTGCGCCGGCCGCGCCGGCAAACCCAGTGGCGGCTGCCGGATGCAGCGGCGGCGGCACCGATGCTTCATCGCCATCGCCAGCGGCCGCCTGTGCCGCGAACCGCGCCAGGCTCGCCTCGGTAAAACCCGGCTCCAGCACGCGGATGCGTTCCATCAGCGGCGGGTGAGTGGCGAACAGCGCGTTGAAGCTGCCGGCCTCGCCGAACAGCATGTGTGCCACTTCGTGGCGGTTCGCCGCGCGCAGCGAGGAACCGGCCTCGGCCAGCGCGATTTTCTTCAGCGCGCCGGCAATGCCCGCGGTTTGTCGGGTGAACTGCACGGCCGAGGCGTCGGCGAGCGATTCGCGCGAGCGCGACACCGCGGCCTGGATCAGCCGCGCAAAGAAGTAGCCGATGTAGCCGACCACGATCAGCGCGATGCCAAGCAGCACCAGTTGCCCGCCGCGGCGGCGGCTGGACCATGCGCCGCCTTCGGCGATCTGGCGGCCGACGATGGTGAGCACGAGGATGCCGAACAACAGGCCCATCAGGCGGATGTTGAGCCGCATGTCGCCGTTCAGCACGTGGCTGAACTCGTGGGCGACGACGCCCTGCAGCTCGTCGCGGCTGAGCGCATCCAGGCAGCCGCGGGTGACGCAGACGGCGGCGTCGGCCACCGAGTAGCCGGCGGCAAACGCGTTGATGCCGGGTTCGTCCTCCATCACATAGATGTCGGGCACCGCCACGCCGGAGGCGATCGCCACCTCTTCGATGACGTTGCGCAGGCGGCGCAACGCAGGGTCGGAGGTGTTGGCCGCCACCGGCACCGCGCCGACGCCTTCGGCCACGCTGCGCCCGCCGCCGGACAGGCTGGCGATGCGGTACAGCGACGCGCCGCCAATGCCGAGCAGCACGCCGAGGCTGGTCACCAGGAGCAGCGGAAGGTTCGATCCTGCCAGCTCGCCGTACGCATTGGGGTGCTGGCCAAACGCCACCCACACCACGAAATCGATGGCGGCCACGATGGCCAGCACGGCCAGCGTGAACAACACCACGAGCTGCCGCGAGCTGCGGCGCACGCGCGCCTGTTGCGCAAAGAAATCCACGGGCGGTCTCCGCCGCGCAGTATCAGGTGAACGACACCTTCGGCACTTCGCGCACGGCGGGGCTTTCGATCGCCAGCGGCTCGGCCGCGGTGAACCCGAACTGGCGCGAGACGATGGACGCCGGGAACACCTCGCGCCGGTTGTTGTAGCCGAGCACCGAGTCGTTGTACGCCTGCCGCGCGAACGCCACGCGGTTTTCGGTGGAGGTCAACTCCTCGGAGAGCTGCATCATCGTCTGGTTGGCCTTGAGGTCGGGGTAGGCCTCCTGCAGCGCGAAGAGTTTGCCCAGCGTCTGCGTGAGCATGTTTTCGCTGCCGGCAAGCTGCTGCATCGCGGCCGGATCGCCGGGGTTGGCCTTGGCGCCGGCCAGCCCGCTCACCGCGGCGTTGCGCGCGCTGACCACGGCTTCCAGCGTTTGCCGCTCATGCGCGAGGTAACCCCTGGCGGTTTCCACCAGGTTGGGAATCAGGTCGTGGCGGCGGGTGAGCTGCACGTCGATCTGCGCGAACGCGTTCTTGTAGCCGTTGCGGGCGGTGACCAGCCCGTTGTAGAGCACGACGAAATACAACACGATCGCCACGATGACGACCAGCAGGATCAGCAAGCCCATCGTTGTCTCCTTCATGTGGCGCCGCACGGCGTGGGCGCGAGCCTAACACGCTGCACACGCGCGTCCGAAGTATCCTTGCGGCATCTGTCCGCCACTTTGTGAATGCCATGGATACCGCCGCTGCACCCGCCACGCCCGACTACCACACCGGCGCGACGATGGGGCTTACCGACCACGCCGCGATCAAGCTGCGCGACCTGATTGCCGAAGAAGGCAACCCGGCGTTGATGCTGCGCGTGTACATCCACGGCGGCGGCTGCTCCGGGTTCCAGTACGGGTTCACCTTTGACGAAGAGCGCGAAGCCGAAGACTTTGCGGTGGAGCGCCACGGCGTCACGCTGGTGTGCGATCCGCTGTCGCTGCAATACCTCACCGGCGCGCAGATCGACTACACCGAAAACTTCGGCGGCTCGCAGTTCACCATCCACAACCCAAACGTGAAAACCACCTGCGGTTGCGGCTCCTCGGCGGATGCCTGACATGCCGGTGCCGGTGGCGAACGCATTTGCCGGCTTGAGCCTCACGCTCGACCGCAAGGCCGAGCGGCGCAACGACAGCACGTGGGTGGCGGCCCAGGCCGCCGCCGCCAGCACGCGGTTCCTGCTGCTGGACGCCGAGCAACGCGCCTACGTGCTGGCCGGCGAGGACGCGCTGCGCTGGCTGGGTGGCGACGAGCGCACGCGGCTGTGCGGCAAGGCGCCGACGTGGCTGCTCGGCATCGCCGGTGGCCACGCGCACTTCGTGATCGAGCTGGACGAGACCGCCGACGCGCTGGCGCTGGAGCGCACGCTGGGTGCCCGCCGCGCGAGCCTGCGCGAGGCCGCGGCCACGTTGCCGGTCGACGAGGCCGCGCTGTTCGCGTATGCCAAAGGCCTGGCCTGGTGGCACCACGAAACCCGGCACTGCGGGTTTTGCGGCGCCCCGTTGGAAACCATCTCCGCCGGACACCGCATGCGCTGCACCAACACCGCCTGCGCACGGCTGCATTTTCCGCGCACCGATGCCGCGATCATCGTGCTGGTGGAACACGACGGCGCCTGCCTGCTCGGCCGGCAATCCACCTGGCCGCCGGGGCGCTACTCCACGCTGGCCGGCTTCATCGAGCCCGGCGAAGCGCTGGAAGACGCGGTGCGGCGTGAGGTGGGCGAAGAGTCCGGCATCGTTGTCGGCGAGGTGCGCTACCACTCCTCGCAACCGTGGCCGCTACCAGCCTCGCTGATGGTGGCGTTCACCGCCACCGCGCGCAGCACCGCCATCACCCTGCGCGACCACGAGCTGGAGGACGCGCGCTGGTTCACCCCGCGCGACATTGCCGACGGCATCGCCGACGGCAGCTTCGTACCCTCGGCGGCGATGTCGGTGTCGTATCACCTGTTGGCCGACTGGTTGCGCGCACGTGGCAGGCTGGAACTGGGCGAGCTGGTGGCCGCCCGCGCCGCCATCGCTTGAGCGTTCCACGCGTCGCCTACAATGCGGCGGTCCTTCGGAGAGTGAATTGATGGCCATCCGCCTGCTTGTTGCCCTGATCGCCCTCGGCTTGCTGCACGCCTTGCCGCGCCTTGCGCACTGGCGCGGCGACGCCGGGTTTCGGCGCTGGGTGGCACAGCTGGGCGACACCAGCGGCAGCGGCCGCGTGGCGCTTGCACTGGGCGTGCCGCTGGTGCTGTGCGCGCTGGCGCTGTGGCTGCTCGGCCACCTGCCAATGCCGCAGCTATGGCAGCTCGTGTTTGCCCTGGCGGTGCTGTTGTTCGCGTTCGGCCCGCACGCGTTCGAGGCCGATCTGGAAGCCATCCTCGCCGCCCCGGACGGCGCACAGCGCGAGGCTGCCGCCCAGGCGCTGGGCGACGACGGCGAGACGATCAAGTGGAACGCGCCCGCACTGGGCGAGGCCACCGCGTATGCCGCGCTGCGCCGGCGCTTCGGCATGCTGTTCTGGTATTTCGTGCTCAGCCCGATCGGCGCGCTGGCGTATCGCCTGGTGCGCCAGCTCGGCCACGACGACAGCCTGCGGCTCGATGCCGGCGCGCACGGTACCTCCCGCCAGTTGGCCAACCTGCTCGACTGGGTTCCCGCGCAACTGCTGGTGTTCACGCTGGCGCTGGTCGGCCACTGGGACGCCGTGATCGAAGCCTGGCGCCGCTGGCATCGGCAGGCCCTGCCCAACAGCTGGCTGCGCGACGGCCCAGGGTTTCTCGGCGCCGCCTCACGCGCCGACATCAAGGTCGACGTCGAAGGCGGCGACGGCTACACCGAAGACCACAGCGACGCCCTTGCCGAACTGCGACGCCTGCGCAGTGCCCTGATGCGCGCCCTGCTGGCATGGCTCAGCGTGGTGGCGCTGATCGTGATCGGGGGGTGGCTGTAAGGCCGGGATTGGGGAGTCGGGATTGGGGAGTCGCAAGATCGGATTGGCGCGAGGACGTGTGTGCCGCGGAGCCGCACCCGACCCTCACCAAGCCGCAAACGCGATGTCGCCCAGGCGCGCCACGCTTTTGAACTGCCAAATCCCGAATCCCGACTCCCCAATCTCAGCCGTCACGCCATCTCCCCACGCAACACACGCACGCGGGCTTCCAGCGTGGCGGCGGTGGCTTCGCTGGCGGGTACCGGGGCGCCGACGACGAGTTCGACGTGGGCGCGGAAGCGGCGTGGCAGGCGCGCGCGGTGCAGGGCGGAATCGCGCCGGCTCCACATGCTGCCCCACAGGCCGCGCAGCGCCATCGGCACCACGGGCACCGCGCGGCGGGCGAGGATGGTTTCCATGCCGGGGCGAAACGCGGTCATTGCACCATCGGGGGTGAGCGCGCCTTCGGGAAAGACACACACCAGTTCGCCGCCGGCGAGCGCGGCGTCGATCGTGTCGAACGCCTGCGCGAGCAGCGCCGGGTCTTCCTTGTGGCCGGCGATCGGGATCGCCTTGGCGGTCCTGAACAAGAACCGCAGCAGCGGGATGTCGAAGATCTTGTAGTACATGACGAAGCGCGCGGGCCGGCGCAGGTTGGCCATCAGCAGCAGCGCATCGACGTAGCTCACGTGGTTGCACACCAGCAGCGCCGCGCCTTCCTCGGGAATATTCCGCAGGCCGTCGGCGCGCACGCGGTAGAGCGTGGTGGTGAGCAGCCAAGTGACGAAGCGCAGGATGAATTCCGGCACCAGGGTGAAGATGTACGCGGCCACCAGCACGTTGAGCAGCGCGGCGGCGAGAAAGATGCCGGCGGCGCTCACGCCGAGCGCCGTGAGGCCCAGGCCGAAGCCGGCGGCGGTGACGATCAGCACCGCATTCATGATGTTGTTGCCGGCGATGACGCGCGAGAGCTTTTCGCGTGGCGCGCGCGACTGCACGAAGGCGAACAACGGCACTACGTACAGGCCGGCGAACGCGCCGATCAAAGTCAGATCAAGCGCAATGTGCCAGTTGCCGGCGCCATGCAGAAACGCGAGCCAGTCGAGCCCGTGCGCGCTGGCCGTGCCGTGGCCAGCAAAGTACAGATCCACGCCGAACGCGGTGATGCCGAACGCGCCCAGCGGCACCAGGCCGATCTCCACCCGGCGCCCGGAAAGCTTCTCGCAGGCCAGCGCGCCAAGCCCGCTGCCGATCGAGAACAACGCCAACACCAGCGCGTACACCGTGCTGTCGCCGCCCAGCGTCTCGCGCGTGTAGAGCGGCAATTGCGCCACCAGCACGGTGCCGAAAAACCAGAACCACGAAATGCCGAGCACCGCGTTCCACACCGCGCGGTTGGCGCGCGTGATGCCGACCACGCGTGCCGTTTCGGTGAACGGGTTCCAGTTGATCCTGAGCCCCGGTGCGGTGGCCGGCGCCGGCGGAATGAAGCGGCACGCGACGTAACCGGCCACGGCGACGACAATGGTGAGCCCGGAGGCCAGCCAGGCGCCGACGCCGGCCACGCCCATCAGCACGCTGCCGGCCATCATGCCGAGCAGGATTGCGAGCTGGGTGCCCATCTCCACCAGGCCGTTGCCGCCCAGCAGTTCGGCGGGTTTCAGCGCCTGCGGCAGAATCGCGTACTTGATCGGGCCGAACACGGTGGAGTGGATGCCCATCATGAACAGCACGATCAGCAGCAACGCCACGTGGTGGGTAAGGAAGCCGGCGGCGGCGACCGCCATCGCGGCAATCTCGAACAGCTTCACCCAGCGGATGATGCGGCTTTTCTCGAAGCGTTCGGCGAGCTGCCCCGCGGTAGCCGAGAACAGGAAAAACGGCAGGATGAACAGCGCCGGCGCGAGATTGGTGTAGAGCCCCGCGGCACGCTCGTCGAGCCCGAGCTGAAACGCGACCAGCACCAGCAGCGCATTGCGAAAGGCGTTGTCGTTGAACGCCGCCAGCGCCTGCGTCCAGAAAAACGGCGCGAAGCGGCGCTGGCCGAACAGGGCGAACTGGCTCATGCGGTTCCATGCCGGAGAGGTCGCCGCAGAGCTTAGCCGATGGCGCACGGCGGCCCACAAACCGCGCTCTGCTATCATGGCGCGCATGATCGCCCCGCAACTTCCGCAACTGCCGCCCGACCCGGAGCGCTTTCCGGCGGCGGCTTCCACCTTCATGCTGAGCGGTCCGGCCGGCGCGCTGGAGTGCATCAGCGATGCCGCCGCGCCGGCCACCGCGCGTCGTGGCATCGCCGTCATCTGCCACCCCAACCCGGTGCAGGGCGGCACCATGCACAACAAGGTGGTGACGATGGTGGAACACGCGCTGCGCGAATCCGGGCTGGATACGCTGCGCTTCAATTTCCGCGGCACCGGCGCCTCCGCCGGCAGCTACGACGACGGCCGCGGCGAAAGCGAGGACTTGGCCGCGGTGGTCGACTGGATGCGCCGCACGCATCCCGGCGATGCGCTGTGGCTGGCCGGGTTCTCGTTCGGCAGTTACGTCACCATCCGCAATGCGCAGCGGCTCGGCGCCGCCGCACTGGTCAGCGTCGCGCCGCCGGTCGGGCGCTGGGCCGACGGCATCGACGCGCTGCCCACTTGCCCGTGGCTGGTGGTGATGGGCGAAGCCGACGAGGTCGTGGAACCCCAAGCAGTGTTCGACTGGATCGCGGCGATGGCGCAGCCGCCGACGCTGGTGCGGTTTCCCGGTGCCGGGCATTTCTTCCACCGCCGCCTGATTGAGCTGCGCAACGCGGTGCAGGCCGGCGTGGCCGGCTGGCTGCCGCCCGCCCGCACCTGACGATTTCAATGCCCGAGCCTGCCACCTCCACGCCCACCGCGCGGTATCTCGAAGGCGTCGCCGCCCACCGCTGGGAGTCCGACCCGACCCAGCTTGCGGTGCTGCCCGAGTTCGACCGCCTCTATGCCGCGCTCGCCGCACCGCCTGCGGACGACGGCTTTTTTGGCCGTCTGAAAACACTCCTGGCAAACGGCCCGACCCCCGCGCCGCAGGGCCTGTACCTGTGGGGCACGGTCGGTCGCGGCAAGACATTCCTGATGGATCTGTTCGTGGCCAGCCTGCCGCACAGCGTCGCGCTGCGCCGGCATTTCCACCGTTTCATGGCCGAGGTGCACGACCAGTTGCGCGCGCTCGGCGACCGCGAGGACCCGCTGGTGGAGGTGGCCGCCAACCTCGCCAGCCATTGCCGCGTGCTGTGCCTGGACGAGTTTCTGGTCAACGACATCGGCGACGCGATGATTCTTGCGCGCCTGCTCGAAAGCCTGTTTGGCCGCGGCGTCGCGCTGGTCACCACGTCGAACACGCCACCGGCGGAGCTCTACCACGACGGCCTGCAGCGCGCGCGCTTCCTGCCGGCCATCGCGCTGCTGGAAACCCGCTGCCACGTGCTGGAAATGGCCTCCACCCACGACTGGCGACTGCGCGCGCTGACCCAGGCCGCGGTGTACTACACCCCGCCCGGCGCGGAGGCACAGCGTGCGCTGGAACGCATCTTTGCCAGCCAGGCGCATGGCAGCGTGGTGGAGGACGGCGAGCTGTTGATCAACGCTCGCCACATCGCCTGCCGCAAACGCGCCGACAACATCCTGTGGTTCGAGTTTGCCGCACTGTGCGAAGGCCCGCGCTCGGTGGCCGACTACATCGCGCTGGCCAAGGCCGGGCCGGCGATCATCGTCGCCAACGTGCCGCAGTTCAGCATCTACAGCGAGGATGCCGCGCAGCGTTTCGTGCAACTGGTGGACGAGTTCTATGACCGCCATGTGAAGCTGATCCTATCCGCCGCCGCGCCGATCACCGAGCTGTACGACGGCACCCGATTGCGCGCGGAGTTCGGGCGCACCGAGTCGCGCCTGATCGAGATGCAAAGCGAGGACTACCTCGCGTTGCCGCACCGCCCCGAATCGGCTTGAACCCCGGCCCGGGACATTTTCCGGCTTGCTGCGCCTCAACTGCCGCGCTAGCTTGCCGATGACCCGTGTGACCGCGGCGGCCAGGGGGCAACGATGGCAGTAGCAGACGGCGCATTTCCGCAGGACGCACACTCACTCGGCACCAACGGCGAGCCACCCGCCCTGCCCGGTTTCGACGCCGTGGCGCGGCTCACCGCCGGTGCGCTCAACGTGCCGTTGGTCGCCCTGCTGCTCACCGACGGCAGCGCGTTCTGGTACGCGCCCCCCGCCAGCACCGGCGCACTGCCGCTGGAGGACGCGCGGCTGCTGGCCGCCTGCCGCCAGTCGGTACGCCGCGGTCGGCCCGAAACCGTGCTCGACGCACGTGAGGATCCGCGCTTCCTGCCGCCCGGCGGCGACCCGGCGCACGCCAACGTGGCGCTGTACGTGTGCGAACCGGTGTTCGGGCTGGACGGTCAGCAGCTCGGCGCCTTGTTCGCGATCGGCCGCGTGCCGCGCGTCGCCCTGCGCGACAGCGAGCGCGCCGCGTTGCGCGATGCCGCCGCGCTGGCCGCCACCGGCGCCGCGCTGCGCGGTTATCTCAACCGCATCGAGCCGGCGACCCGCCTGCCCCACCGCGGCGCCTTTTTTGCCGACCTGCACGCGCGCCTGCCGCACACCGACGACACCGCGTGGCTGGTGGCAATCGAGGTTTCGCCGGTCATCCGCTATCTGGCGTTTGTGCGCGCCATGGGCTATGCCTATGCCGACGCGCTGGTGCGCGCGGTGGCCGAACGTGTCCAGCAATGGATGACGGCCGACATGCAGCTCTACCGTGTGGCGCCCACCCGGCTGGCCGTACTGCGCACGGGCGCCGAACCCGAAGCGGCTGCGCTCGATGCGCTGGTGGCGACACTGCGTGAGCCGATCGACTGCCTCGGCGTGCCGCTCACCCTGCAACCCGGCGTCGGCCTGCTCGAGATCGAAGCCGGCGAGCTGCGCGGCGGCGACCCGTTGCGCCGGGTGATGAGCGCTTCCATCCAGGCATTGGGCAGCATGCGCGGCTGGACGCGCTACGACCACACGGCCGACGAGCGCCAGCGTCAGGAGTTTTTCCTCGTCACCGAGCTGGCCGCCGCACTCACCGACGGCGCCGAGCTGGAGCTGCACTACCAGCCGCAGGTGGATCTCGCCAGCGGCCGCTGTACCGGGCTTGAGGCGCTGGCGCGGTGGCACCACCCCACCCTGGGCACGGTGCCGCCCGACGTGTTCGTGCCGCTGGCCGAACAATCCGGCCTGATGCGCACGCTTACCGACTGGGTGTTCGACCGCGGCTGTGCGCAAATGGCCGCCTGGCAGCGCGAGGGGCTCGACCTGCGGATCGCCCTCAACGTGGCGAGCGTCGATCTCGACGCCACGCTCGAACCGCGCCTGCGCGCTGCCGCGCACCGCCACGGCATTGCGCTCGACCACCTGGAGCTGGAGTTCACCGAAAGTACCGCGATCCACCACGATACGGTCACCCGCGAAGTGCTCGGCACCCTGCGGCAAGCCGGCGTGGGCATCGCCATCGACGACTTCGGCATCGGCTACAGCAACCTTGACGGCCTGCGCCGCATGCCGGCAACCACGCTCAAGATCGACCAATCGCTGGTGCGCGGGCTGGATACCCGCCCGCACGACGCCGCCATCGTGCGCACCATCGCCGCACTCGGCCACGAGCTGGGGTTTCGGGTGGTGATGGAAGGCGTGGACAACGCCGCGGTGTACGCCCTCGTGCGCGGCATCGGCTGCGACGTGGTACAAGGCTTTCACCTTGCCCGCCCCTTGCCGGCCGCCGCCGTGCCCTACTGGGTCGGCGAGTTCAACACCGGCGCCACCCCGGCCAGCCCATGACCACACGCCCTGCACTTGCCGTCCTTGCCTTGCTGTTTGCCACCGCCGCCGCCCACGCCGGCGACGACTTTGCGGCACGCGTACAGCAGGCCAAACTCGCCGAAGCCGCCACCACCGGCCCGGTCTACCAGAAAGCGTTCTGGGCGCAGATCGGCACCGCCACCGGCGATGCCTACAAAACCTGCCTGGCCGCCACCACCCCGCCCGACAAAACTCCCTTCACCCTGGTACTGGCGCTCGACGCCCACGGCCAGCCGCAACGCGTTGCCGTGCAACCGGGTATTCCGGTCGCCGACTGCATGGCCAAGGTGTTTGCCGGCTGGACCTTCCCCAAGCCACCGGCCGGCCCGGTGCCGTATCCACTGGAGATTGATTTCAGTGTGAAGGGCGGGGATTAGGGATTGGGGAATCGGGATTGGGGAACGCGCGGCGCGGCAGGCGCGGTGACGCGGGCCGGCTGCTGCAAGGGCCGCGGGCGAGAGTTGCTTTGCAGCGGGCGGGGTGAGGGGCCGGCATCGCCAAGGCCCAACACCACAGCGTTTCGATGAACATCAACCCAGACCCCGGCACCTCACCCAGCCCTGCCGATGTGTCTTCCCGGTGGGGGAACGGGGAAACCCGGTGAACATCGTTGCCAATCAGGCTTGGCTGATGCAACGGCCGCGGTGCGGTGCTTATTTCGCCTTGCCCTGGTTGGCGACGGCAGCGGTCTTGGCGGCGATGGCAGCGGCATCGCCGAGGTAGTAGTGGCGTTGCGGCACCAGCGCGGCGTCGAACTCGTAGACCAGCGGCACGCCGTTGGGGATGTTGAGCTCGACGATGTCGGCGTCGGAAATGCCATCCAGGTATTTCACCAGCGCGCGCAGCGAATTGCCGTGCGCGGCCACCACCACGCGCTGGCCCGCACTGATCGCCGGCGCCAGCACTTCATGCCAGTACGGCAGCACGCGCGCCACGGTGTCTTTCAGGCATTCGGTATCCGGAATCTGCGCCGGCGCCAGGCGCGTGTAGCGCGGGTCGCTGCGCGACGGGTTGGTCGCGTGATCCATCGGCGGCGGCGGCACATCGTAGCTGCGGCGCCAGGTTTTGACCTGCGCATCGCCGAACTTCTGCGCGGTCTCCGCCTTGTTGAGCCCGGTCAGGCCGCCGTAATGGCGCTCGTTCAACCGCCAGTCGGTATGCACCGGCAGCCACATCAGGTCCATCGCATCCTGCACGTGCCACAGCGTGCGCGCGGCACGCTTGAGCACCGAGGTATGCGCCACGTCGAACGTGTAACCCTCGCGCCGCAAAAGCTCGCCCGCCTCGCGTGCCTCAGTCACGCCCTGCGAGGTGAGATCCACATCGGCCCAGCCGCTGAAACGGTTTTCGAGATTCCACTGCGACTGGCCGTGGCGGATCAGGACGAGCTTGTGCATGACGAGGATTTTCCTTGGGGCCGAAAGCGGGATGGTGCAGCGCGGCACCGCAGGCGTCAAACCCGACGCCGTCCTCGACGGCATGAACCCAGCCTCGGGCCGCACTCGCACTGCGCGAAGTCCTTTTGGGGCAGGGCCACAGGATTCCTGATTGACGCTGCATCCAGCGCAGCCACTCCACCAGACACGCGGTCATTCCGCAGAAGCCTGTCGTGCTGAAGCCCGACCCACGAGGTTCAGACTAGACCCACTCGCGCGGTTTGAGATAGGCGGCCAAACGCGCCTCCGGCGATCCGGCTTCCGGGGCGTAGGCGTATTCGAAGCGCACGCGCGGCGGCAGGCTCATCAGGATGGATTCGGTGCGCCCCCCGGATTGCAGGCCGAACAGGGTGCCGCGGTCGTAGACCAGGTTGAACTCCACGTAGCGGCCACGGCGGTACAGCTGGAACTCGCGCTCGCGCTCGCCGTAGGGCGTGTCGCGGCGACGTGCGGCGATCGGCAGGTAGGCATCGAGAAAACCCTGGCCCACGGCGCGGGTGAAATCGAAGCAGCGCTCGAAGCCGCCCGCGTTCAAATCATCGTAGAACAAGCCGCCGATGCCGCGCGTCTCGTCGCGGTGCTTGAGATAGAAATACTCGTCACACCATTTCTTGTAGCGGGCATAGACGTCCGCGCCGAACGGCGCGCACACGTCGCGGGCAACGGTGTGCCAGTGCACGATGTCCTCGTCGAACGGATAGAACGGCGTCAGGTCGAAGCCGCCGCCAAACCACCACACCGGCTCGACGCCGGGCTTGCTCGCCTCGAAATAACGCACGTTGGCGTGCGTGGTGGGCACGTAGGGGTTCTTCGGGTGCAGCACCAGCGACACCCCGGTGGCGATGAAGCTGCCGCCGGCCAGATCCGGCCGGTGCTGGGTGGCGCTGGGTGGCAGCTGATGGCCGGACACGCGCGAGAAATTGACGCCGGCCTGCTCGAACAGCGCACCATCGCGCAGGACACGCGTGCGGCCCCCGCCGCCGGCCGGGCGCATCCACGCGTCGGTGACGAAGCGCGTGCCCCCGTCGAGGCGCTCCAGCTCGCCGCAAATGCGGTCCTGCAGCTCTCGCAAAAAGGCTTCGGCACGATCGGCTTGGTCGCTCATCTGGGTACTCCGCAAGAATGGAACGAGCTTAGCAAGTGCGCTGCGCGCGCTCCTGTGGCGCGGCGCCGCGCCAGCCTGCACTGGATCAAGGCGCGCCACCGGCCGTGAGCGTGCACGGTGGAAATCAAAGGCGGGGCACAGCCGTTGCGAGGCAGCGTGCGCTTTAGCGTGCCGACCGCTGTCGGCCCGTGGGCCAAAACCCGGTGCGAAAGACGACCAGAACGGCGTGGCCGCAGCCGCTCGTGTTGCGCCGCCCACGCGCCTAGCCAGCCCGTAGGCCGCTGAGTAACCTTGCCGGATGGCAACGCCGAAAACCCCTCTGCCCCCCACCGAAATGGCCGCGCCAGATGCGCGCCTCGAAACGCGCACCAATCCACTGCCGCGCTGGTGCGTGGTGATTCCGTGCCTGGACGAAGCGGTGGCGATCCGCGGCGTGGTGGAGTCGGTGCTGGCGCTGGGCGCGACGGTGATCGTGGTGGACGACGGCTCGACCGATGCCACGCCGGCAATCCTTGCCGCGCTGCCGGTAACCGTGCTGCGCCACGCCACGCGGCACGGCAAGGGCCAGGCGTTGCGCCACGGTTTTCGCGAGGCGCTGCGCCAGGGCTACACCGCGGTGCTGACGATGGATGGCGACGGCCAGCACAGCGCGGCCGACATTCCGCGCCTGCTGGCGGCGGCGGCAACCCACCCCGATGCGCTGGTGATCGGCGCACGCCTGCTCAACCGCGCGCAGCAGCCATCAGCCCGGCGAAGGGCGAACGCGGTGGCCGACTGGGGCATTTCCTGGGGTTGCGGACAACCAGTCGCCGACACCCAGAGCGGGCAACGCTGGTATCCGCGGGCGGCGCTCGATCTGGTCGACCTGCCCGCGCAGGATTTCGTGTTCGAGGCGGCGCTGCTGATCGCCGCCTCGCGCGAGCTAGGCATGCCGATCGTCTCGGTACCGATCGCCTCGCGCTACCCGGCCAACCGCCGCGCCAGCCACCTGCGCCCGGTGCGCGACATCACCCGCATCACGCTGTACACGATTGCGCGCGTGCTGCACTACCGCGACATCGTGCGCAGCTACCGGCGCTCGCACGGCTGCGCGCCCTGCGTGATCGGCACGGTGGACGCACCCGGCGCCCAGAACTCGTGGAAGTTGAACCAGTTGTAGGGCCACTGCCGGGCGTAGTGCTCAAGCCGTGCCGCGTAGCGCGCCAGCACGCCATCCAGCGCCGCGTCGCGGCCCCGGCGCGGCAGCACCAGCGGATCGGCAAACGGCTCGAACACCAGGCGATAACGATTACCGCCGAGGTACAGCCCGAAGCACAACATCACCGGCACCTTGAGCGCGGCGGCCAACAGCCACGGGCCCACCGGCAGCAACGCCGGCGCACCCAGCAGCGGCGCCGCGCGTTGTGCCTCGCACGTTCCGGCGCGGTCGCCGAGCATGGCGACGATGGCGCCCTGCGCACACGCCTCGGCCGCCGCCAGCACGATGGCGGCGCCACCCCGCTCGGCATCGATCACGGCGGCCCCCACGTCCGGGGCGAGCGCTTCGAGCAGGGCCGTCAACGCCGGCGTCTTGCCCTTGTCCAGCACCACGCGCAGGCTCACGTCCGGTCGGCGCGCGCGCACCGCGCGCAAGGCTTCAAAGCTGCCTTGGTGGGAGCCCACCAACAGCACGCCGCGGCCAGCGGCGACGTGCTGCTCCAGCAGCGCCAACCCCTCGATGGTGATCTCGAAATCACGCTCGCCATGCGCCAGCAGAAACACCCGATCGAGCGTGGTGGCGGCATAGGTATGGAACTGACGCAGCATCTGCGTCACCCGTGGCGGGTGACCAAGCACGCGGGTGAGGTAATCGCGCGAGGCACGGCGTTCCGCGCCGCGGCGCAGAAAGAAATACAGCGTGATCGGATACAGCAACGCGCGCCCGAAGCGGCGGCCGCCATACAGGGCCAGAGTGCGGATCAGCCACAACGCAAACCGCCCGCCGCCTTCGCGGCGTTCGCGCCAGTGGGTGGCTTCGATCATCGGCGTGGGACAGCTCAGGCTGCGGCGCGGTGCGCTTCGACGTGCGCCGCCAGCTCGCGCAGGCTGGTGAAGATGCGCCGGTTGTCCGGGTGGTCCGAACGCAACTGGAACCCGTAGTGTTTGGATACCGCCAAGGCGATCTCCAGCGCGTCGATCGAATCCAGCCCCAGCTCGCCGCCGAACAGCCGCGCGTCGGGATCGATCGCGGCCGGGTCGACGTCTTCGAGGTTCAGGCACTCGACGATCAAGGTGGCCAGCTCGCGCTGGGCGTCAGTCAATTGCGTCATGCAAGAAACACCCGGAAAAACGCCATGAAAACCTGCAACTAGGCCAGCGAGTGTAACATGCTGTCCTCGTTTGCCCGGTGTTGCGCATGATCCAAGCTGGTGAAAACCCGGGCCCGGCCGCCACCCCGGTGCCTGCCCCGTACATCTGCTATCGCCAGCAAAGCGCGGCCGAACTGCTCGCCGAGCCCGGCACCCTGGCCGTGTTCGACTTTGGCCACGCCGCCGCCGGCAGCGCCGATCCGCGCCACCTGCAGGTGCCACTGGAAACCCTGGAAGGAACTGCGCCGCATGAAGTGTGGCGGGTGACGGCACCGATCACGCACGGCCGCGTCGGCGCGTTGCGCTGGTCGCAGGGCGGCGGCTGGCTGTTTGCGGCACTGGAACTCGACGAGCGCGAATACGGCGGCCCGGCTGGCGCCGCCCAGGCCGCGTACGCGGCGCTGCATGCCTTCATGCGCCGCTACCCGGCGTTTCGCGTGCTGCGCATCTGGAACTACCAGGGCGCCATCAACGAGGGCGACGGCGACGCCGAGCGCTATCGCCGGTTTTGCGACGGCCGCGCCGCCGGCAGCGGGAATTTCTTTGCCGCCGGCTATCCCGCCGCCACCGCCATTGGCCACCACGCCGCGCGCGATCGGTTGCAGGTCTATCTACTCGCCGGCATCGGCGCCGGCACCGCGGTGGAAAACCCGCGTCAAGTCAGCGCATGGCGTTATCCCCGCGAATACGGCCGCACGGCACCGGGTTTCGCGCGCGCCATGCTGTTGCCGGCGCGCGACGCGCTGGCGATCTCGGGTACCGCGGCCGTGGTTGGCCACGCCTCCGCGCACGTGGGCGATGTGGCCGCGCAACTGCGCGAAATCCTCACCAATCTCGAAGCACTGCTTGGCCAGGCCGGGCTGCCCACCGGGTTCGACACCACCGCGCCGCTCAAGGCCTACGTGCGGCATGCCGCAGACGCCGAGTGCGTCCGCGCGATCCTCGCCGAACGCCTGCCCGGCGTACCGGTGCTGTTGCTGCACGGCGACATCTGCCGTCGCGAGCTGCTGGTGGAGCTGGATGGCTGGCGATATGCGTGATGCCGGGCACCTGACCTGATCTGAGCGCGCGACAGCGGCCCACGCCGACCCCGGTCTATTCCGCGCGCGCAAACCAGCTTGCGTGCGGCGGCAATTGCAGCTGGTTGCCTTCGCGGGTGGCGGTGGCGAGACCGTGGCCGTCAAGCACCGACCACGCCGCGTCCTGCGGCAACTCCAGCGTGGCGTTGGTTGCCGCCAGATTGAACACCGCCAGCACCCGCTCGCCTGCGTGCTCGCGCTCGAACGCCAGCACCGGCTCGGCGGTGTCGAGAAAACGGATGCCGCCCAGGCGCAGCGCCGGCACGCGGCGGCGCCAGTGCATGAAACGGCGGTAGCCGCTGAGCGCGGAGTGCGCATCGGCGGCCTGCCGCGCCACGTTCAGCACGCGGTGCTCGGACGGCACCGGCAGCCACGGTTTGGCCACGCTGAAGCCGGCGTTCGGGCCGTCCGTCCACGGCATCGGCGTACGGCAGCCGTCGCGGCCCTTGAACTCGGGCCAGAACGCGATGCCGTAGGGGTCACGCAAGGCTTCGAACGGCAGCTCGGCCTCGGTCAGCGCCAGCTCCTCGCCCTGGTACACGCACACCGAGCCGCGCAGCGAACACACCAGCGCGGTGAGCTGGTTGGCCATCGTCGGCGAGGCGTAGCCGCTGCCCCAGCGGCTCAGCACGCGCTTGACGTCGTGGTTGGAGATTGCCCAGCACGGCCAGCCTTCGGTCATTTTCGCCTCCAGCGCGCGCACCGTGTCGCGGATGTAGGTGGCGTTGAAGGTGTCGGTGAGCAGCTCGAAGCTGTAGCCCATGTGCAGGCGATGGCCGGCGGTGTACTCCGCCATCGTCGCCAGCGAATCCTCGGAGGAGATCTCGCCCAGCGTGACGCTGCCGGGGTAGCGGTCCATCACCGCCCGCAGTTCGGCGAGAAAGCCGAGGTTTTCCGGCTGCGTGTTGTTGAAGTAGTGGTACTGGAACGCATACGGGTTGGCCGCGCTGAAGCCGCGCCCGCTGCGCGCGGCCGGCGGCTTGGCCGGGTTGTCGCGCAGCTCGGCGTCGTGATAGCAGAAGTTGATCGAATCCAGCCGGAAGCCATCGACGCCGCGGTCGAGCCAAAACCGCAGGTTGCCGAGCACCGCCGCGCGCACGTCGGCGTGGTGAAAATCGAGATCGGGCTGGCTGGCGAGAAAGTTGTGCAGGTAATACTGCCCGCGCCGCGGCTCCCAGCTCCACGCCGGGCCGCCAAACAGCGACAACCAGTTGTTCGGCGGCGTGCCGTCGGGCTTGGCATCCGCCCACACATACCAATCGGCGCGCGGGTTCGTGCGGTCCTGCCGGCTCTCCTTGAACCACGCATGCTCGGCCGAGGTGTGGCTGGGCACCTGGTCGATGATGACTTTCAGGCCGCGCGCATGCGCCGCGGTGAGCAGCTGGTCGAAATCGGCCAGCGTGCCGAACAGCGGGTCGACATCGCACGGGTCGGCAATGTCGTAGCCGAAATCCGCCATCGGCGAACGAAAGAACGGCGCGATCCAGATCGCGTCCACGCCGAGCGCGGCAATGTAATCGAGCCGGTCGATGATGCCGCGCAGGTCGCCCACGCCATCGCCATCGGTGTCGAGAAAACTCCGCGGATAAATCTGGTAGATGACGGCACCGCGCCACCAAGGTGTCTCGCTCATTGCCGGCCCCGGTCCGATGCAGCGCGCAGCGATCTGCGCCGCTGCCTTGAAAACGGCCATCAGCTTAGGGCAGCCCCGCGAGCGGCAGTGGAAACCTGCATACGTATTCATGGGTGCTGCAGGTGCGACATGCATACGTAACCAATTGGACGTCCATACGGCCGTTCGCCATGGATCGAAAAACGCCACGGAACGCACAGCACCGCGGCGCACCACCGTTCGCATCCATGTTTTCACGGCACTACGTGACACTGATGTGGCAGCGCAGCAACACCACGTAGTGCGCGCAATGAATACGTATGCACAAACGGTTCGGCACGGAACCCCCGCCCTACCATGCGATCAAGCGGCCGCTAAGGCCGATTACGCCGATCGCGCGGGATGCGCTGAACCGGCTCGCGCCGCCATGACGGCATTCGACATTCTTGTGGGGAGAACCAACATGCTGATGAAACGCAATTTGCTCGCGATGGCGCTGCTTGCCGCGAGCATCGGTGCCACCGCCGGGGCCATCGCCGCACCGGCACCGGCGCAAACCGCGCAGGACCAGGCGCAGGACACCACCACGCCCGCCACGACCAAGAAGGCCGCCAAGAAGGCCGACGACACCACTAAGGGGAAAACCCAGGAAATGTCGGCGGTGACGGTCAACGGCTTCGTCAGCTCGATCGAGAACGCCACCGCGCTCAAGCACAATGCCAGCACCATCGTCGAGGCGGTTTCCGCCGAGCAGGTCGGCAAGCTGCCGGGCGTGTCGATCGCCGATTCGCTGGGCCGCCTGCCCGGCCTTGCGGTGCAGACCATGAACGGTCGCCCGCAGGTGCTCACCATCCACGGCTTGGGGCCCGACTTCTCCACCGCGCTGGTCAACGGCGGCCAGCAGGTGTCCACCTCCAACAACCGCGACGTGCAGTTCGACCAGTACCCGTCGAGCTGGTTCGACAACGTGGTGGTGCACATCTCGCCGGAGGCCAACCTGATCGGCCAGGGCCTCGCCGGCACGGTCGACATGCACACCATCCGCCCGCTGGAAAAGAATGGCATGGAAGCGGCATTCAACGCGCACTACATCTGGAACGACATGTCCGAGCTGTCGCCCGGACGCGGCGTGAGCAACACCGGCTACAACGTCAACGGCGTGTGGGTGAACCAGTTTGCCGACCACACCATCGGCGTCACGCTGGGCGTCGACCTCGAGAACAACCCGACCCAGATCCAGCACCAGGCGCCGTGGGGCTATCCGAACGACCAGAACGGCGACCTCGTCGTCGGCGGTGCGAAGAACTTCGGCATCACCGACTCGATGAAGCGCAACGGTCTGCTGGCCACCCTGCAGTGGCAGCCGAACGAGTTCTACACCGGCACGCTCGACTTGACCTATGACGCGTTCAAGGAAGTACAGCAGGCCAAGGGCATCGAGTTCCCGCTGTGGTGGGGCAACAGTGATATCAAACCCGGCCCGGCGGTGGTCCCCGGCAACGTCGTTGACGGCTTCGTACAGAGCGGCACCTACCAGAACATCAACCCGGTCGTGCGCAACGACTACAACAGCACCACGGCACGCGTCTACAACCTCAACTTCGACAACAAGTTCACCATCAACGAGAACTGGACGATCAACGCGGTCGCCAACTACTCGCGCGCCACCCGGCGCGACATCAACCTCGAAAGCTACTCGGGCACCGGCTACTACTACGGTTCGGACGCGCATCTGAACGCAGATGGCAATGTGGTGGGCAGCGGCGATCGCCCCAGCGATACCCTCGGGTTCTCCGAGCTCGGCAACGGCATGCTCTATGTCAACCCGACGCTCGATTACACCAACGGCATGGTACTGACCGATCCGCAGGGGTGGGGTCGCAGCAACCACTTGGTGCAGGCCGGCTTCATCAACGCCCCGCGCACGGTCGACTGGCTGGCGAACTTCCGCCTCGCCGCGGTGCGCAGCTTTGCCAGCGGCCCGTTCTCCAGCATGGAGTTCGGCGTGGCGCACAGCCAGCGTGACAAGACCTACCACATCGACCAGACCTTCCTGACTTTGGGTGGGGGGAGCTTCACCGCTACAAACAGCCCAACTCTGAACGCCCCATTCTCCGGCACCTCGTGCAGCCCGCTGGCCTGGATGGGCGTGCCTTCGCAGCTTTGCTACAACCCGTTTGCGCTGATCGGCAACGGCACCCTGGTCGGCGTACCGACCTTCGGCTCCTCGCTGCAGATGCCGCCGAACTGGAAGACGCGCGAGAAGGTGCTGACGCCATACGTGCAGTTCAACCTCGACACCATGCTCGGCAACGTCAGCCTGCGCGGCAACTTCGGCGTGCAGATGCAGCACACCTCGCAGGATGCCATCGGCGAGCGCGTCGCACCGGGCAGCGCGATCACCGGCAACGCCATCACGCTGATCCCGGTCACCGGCCACACCAGCTACAACAAGTACTTGCCCAGCGCCAACCTGATCTTCGGTTTCAGCGACAACGATGACCTGCGCGTCAGCGCCGCCCGCACCCTGGCCCGCCCGCGCATGGACCAGATGAACGCGAGCATGGGGGTGAGCGGCAACATCCTGCATCTCACTAACACTGACCCCAACTTGGCGTACTTCAGCGCCTCGGGCGGCAACGCCAAGCTCAAGCCGACGATGGCGGACAACTACAACGTCAGCTACGAGCACTACTTCTCCGGCGGCAACGGCTACGAGTGCAGCAGCACCGATGCGAAGAACTCCGACCTGTGCCGCACTGGCGGTGGCGGCTACTTTGCGGTGTCCGGGTACTACATCAAGCTGAAGGACTACATCAACCCGAACTCGGCCTACCTGTACGACTTCAGCTCGTTCCTGCCGTTCGGCCTGACCCCGTCGGATCTGGCACAGCTCGGCACCACGAAGGGCGTCGTCTCCGGCCCGACCAACGAAGGCCGCGGCTACGTGAAGGGCCTGCAGGGCACCTTGAACCTGCCGTTCAACCTGCTCACCCCGACCCTGAACGGTTTCGGTTTGATCCTCACCGGCAACCGCACCAAGAGCTCGCTGGTGTACCCCGGCAACCCGACGCCGATCACCGTGCCGGGCCTGTCCAAGTGGGTCGCCAACGGCACGCTGTACTACCAGCATGGCGGCTTCGAGGCGCGTGTGAGCGACAGCTACCGCTCCAACTTCCTGGGCGAAGTGTCCGGCATCAGCGCCTCGCGCATCGAGCAGACGCTGAAGGGCGGCAGCACCTACGACGCACAGGTGAGCTACACCTTTGAAAGCGGCACGTTCAAGGGGCTGACCTTGATTGCGCAGGGCTCCAACCTGTCCAACAAGATCTTCACCACGTTCCAGAACAACGACCCGCGCCAGGTGCAGATGTGGGAACGCTACGGCCGCCGCTACGATCTGGGCGTGTCGTACAAGTTCCAATAAGCACCGGGGAACGTGGGCGGTGGGAACCCAAGCGGCTGTGGCTACTTGCTTTCCACCGTCCACGCTCCTACCGCTTGATCCTCCCCTCATGCCCCGTCGTGCAAGTTTCGGCGGGGCATTCTTTTTGTAGCGTCCGGAGTTGCCATGACCTGCCGTCTCGTTCCGACCCTGCTCGCCGCGCTGCTCGCGCTCGGCATCGCCGCACCTGCCGTGGCGGCCCCCGCCACGCCGACCGCACCATCCACTTCGGCCCCCGCCAACTCCGGCGTGTGGTACGAGGTTTTCGTGCGCAGCTGGTATGACACCAACGGCGACGGCATCGGCGACTTGAACGGCGTCACCGCCAAGCTCGATTACCTGAAGTCGCTCGGTGTCTCCGGCATCTGGCTCACGCCGATCAACCCCTCGCCGAGCTACCACGGCTACGACGTCACCAACTACGAGGCGGTGAACCCGCAGTTCGGCACGCTGGCGGATTTCCGCAAGCTCACCACCGCCGCGCACGCACGCGGCATCCGCGTCATCGTGGATCTGGTCGCCAACCACAGCAGCAACGAGCACCCGTGGTTCAAGGCCGCGCAAGACCCGCGCGACGCGCACCACGACTGGTACGTGTGGGCAAACCAGTACACCGACCTCGACACCCTGAGCGCCACCGGCGGGCCGTCGTGGCACGCAGCGCCGGACGGCAAGCGCCATTACCTCGGCATCTTCGTCGCGCAAATGCCGGATCTCAACTACGACAACCCGGCCGTGCGCAGCGCGATGATCGACGTCGGCAAGTTCTGGCTGAAACAGGGCGCCGACGGCTTCCGGCTGGATGCCGCGCGGCATCTGTACGACAACTTCGCCTCCGACGACGACAACCCGCAGGCGCTGGCGAAGAACCTCGCGTTCTGGAATGAATTCCGCCGCGGCATCGACCACGTCGATCCGCACGCCTATCTCGTCGGCGAGGTAACGCGACCGCTCGCCTCAGAGCTCGCGCCGTGGTTCAAGCCGCTGGATGCCGCGTTCAATTTCCCGCTCGCCATCGAGCTCATCAAGGCCGCCGGCAGCGAGCGCAACCAGAGCCTCGCCGCCACGCTGGAACACACCTATGCGCGCTACCGCGCGGTGACCGGCGGCAGCGCGATCAAGGATGCGCCGTTCCTCTCCAACCACGACCAGGAGCGGGTGATGAGCCAGCTCGCCGGCAACGCCGCACACATGCGCACGGCGGCCGCGATGCTGCTCACCCTGCCCGGCCAGCCGTACATCTACTACGGCGAGGAGCTGGGCACGCTGGGCAAGAAGCCCGACCCCGCGCTGCGCGAGCCGATGCGCTGGGAACGTGCCACCACCGCCAAGGGCGAAACCACGTGGGAGGCGGTCGATCCGGCGAACGGGCCGGCCATTTCGGTGCAGGCGCAAGCGGATGATCCGCAGTCGCTGCTCAACCGCTACCGCACACTGATCCACTGGCGCATCGCGGTACCCGCGCTGCGCGATGGCGGTTTCCGTGCCTACCCGCATGCGAGCGACCATCTGGCCGCGTGGCAACGCACCGCACCCAGCGGTGGCGTGCTGGTGGTGCACAACCTCTCCAGCAGTACGCAGACGATGGCGCTCGACGTGCCCGGCGAACCGCATTACGCACGCCTGATCGAACAGACCGGCCCAGGTGCCACCATCCACGGCACGACGCTCAGCGTGCCGGCCTACACCAGCGTGGTGCTGCAATGACGAATCGACGCACGCTTCCCCGCGCTCTCACCCTCGCACTCGGCCTGCTGGTCGCCCTGCCCGCCACCGCGGCGGCGGTCGCTCCGCCCGCACCAACCACGCAGGGCGCTGACGCATCGGCGCTGGACTTCCGCCTCGGCGCCACCCAGGTGTCGATCCGCTTCGCCGGCCCCGGTGTGCTGCACGTGCAGGCCCTGCCGGCCGGCGCCACCGACCGCCCCACGCTGGTGATGGATCCGCACGCCGCCCCGTTCGATGCACGCGCCACACAGGTACGCAGCGACCACGACGGCGGCACACTGGACGACGCCCGCCTCACGGCACGCTGGAACCGGCAGGCCAACACGCTCACCTTGCAGGGCGCGCAACACCATCCGCTACTCACGCTGGATCTCGCCGCGCTGGCGCAAGGCCATGTGGCGCTCGGCCATGCCGCGGCCGATGCGCTGTACGGCATCGCCGGCTACGACAAGGACGCCGATGCCGCCAGCGGCCTGCTGCGCACCGGTCACTGGGTGGCCAAGGCCGGCAAGCAGGGGCATGCCGGCGCGCCGTTCGTGTGGAGCACCGCCGGCTGGGGCATGCTGGTGGATACCGACGGCGCCGACTTTGCGCTGCATTCCGCGCGTCTCGAAGTCACCAGGCTTTCCAAGCCGGCGGTGGACGTCTATCTCCTGGTCGGCACACCGCCGCAACTGTTCGCCGAGTTGGCGCAGCTCTCCGGCCACGCGCCGCTGTTCCCCAAATGGGCATCGGGTTTCATCAACAGCCAGTGGGGCATCGACGAAAAGGAATTCCGCCAGATCGTCGCCACCTATCGTGAAAAGCACATCCCGCTCGACGCCTTCACCTTCGACTTCGACTGGAAGGACTGGGGCAAGGACTGGGGCGAGTTCAGCTGGAACCCGGTGAAATTCCCCGATGGCCCGAGCGGCAAGCTCAAGGCCGACATGGACGCGCTCGGCGTGCGCATGACCGGCATCATGAAGCCCCGCGTGCATGTGGACACCATCGAGGGCCGCTACGCCACGGCGCATGACCTGTGGCTGCCGGGCGAGAAGGCAAGCCCGGACTACTTCTCGCATCTGATGGTGAAGGACATCGACTTCGACCACCCCGCCGCGCGCGCGTGGTGGTGGAACCCGCAGCTCCAGCACAGTTTCGAGACCGGCATCGTCGGCTGGTGGAACGACGAGGCCGACACCACCCAGAGCAACACCCAGTTCCTCAACATGCAGCGCGCCACCTATGACGGCCAGCGCGCGCACTCGCCGCTGCGCGTGTGGTCGCTCAACCGCGATTTCTGGCTTGGCGCGCAACGCTACGCCTACGGCCTGTGGTCGGGCGACATCAAGACCGGCTTTGCCAGCATGGCCGCGCAGCGTCCGCGCATGCTCAGCGCCATCGCCCTGGGCGAGATGCAGTGGGGCATGGACGGCGGCGGTTTCGAAGGCCATCCCTCGGACGAAAACTACGCGCGCTGGATCGAGTTTGGCGCCTTCACGCCGGTCTTCCGCGTGCACGGCACGCAGAACGAGAAGCGCCAGCCGTGGGTGTACGGCCCGGTCGCCGAAGCCGCGGCCACCAAGGCCATCCGCCTGCGTTACGCGCTCATGCCGTACATCTACAGCTACCAGCACCGCGCCAGCACCCAGGGCGTGGGCCTGGTGCAGCCGCTCGCCTTCGTCTGGCCGCACGACACGCAGGCGCGCAACGACGTGCAGAGCTGGTTGTTCGGCGACTGGCTGCTGGTGTCGCCGGTGGTCGCCCAAGGACAGACGTCCAAACGCATCTACCTGCCGGCCGGCGACTGGATCGACTGGTGGAGCGGCAAGCACTACGCCGGCGGCCAGAGCGTCGACTACGCAGTGGATGCCAAGACCTGGGCCGACATTCCGCTGTTCGTCCTCGCCGGCGCGATCATCCCGACCCAGCCGGTGATGGATTGGACCAGCGAGCACCCGGTCGCAACGGTCGATGTCGACGTGTTCCCCGCCGCCACGGCCACGCACTTCGCCTATTACGACGACGACGGCGAAACCTACGGCTACCAGCACGGCGAATACTTTGCGCAGCGGCTCACCACGCACAAGGCCGGCGACACGGTGAGCTTCAGCGTCGCCGCGCCAGAAGGCAGCTACCAACCGGCACTGCGGCATTACCTGGTACGCGTGCATGGCATCGCGGCGCAAACGGTCGATGGCGCGCTCAAGCGCTACGCCACGCCCGCGGCGCTCGCGGCCGCCGACGGCGAAGGCTGGAGCACCGCGAGCGACCGCTACGGCGCACTCACCGTGCTCAAGCTCGACGCCGGTGCGGCGCGCGCAGTAACGCTGCACGCCAACGCCACGCACTGAGGAACGACGCCGCCGCGCGCCGGTGCGCGCGGCGCAAGGGAGCCGTGCTGCCGCCGGATGCGGCGCTGAACGTCACCACGCGAGGAAATGCCGGCCCTGGGCACCGGCGAGCGCGGCGGCATCCGCCCAGTCCGATCCAGGAGGGGTTTCGATGCAACATGCAATGAAAGCCGGCCGCCACGGTCTGCGCCAGCTGCCGCTGGCCTTGTGCCTCGCGCTGAGCGGGTTTGGCGCCGCACTGTGGAGCACCGCGGCGACCGCCGCCAGCAACGACAACAACGTGGAATGGGCCGGCCTGTTCCACGACCAGGGCCTGCTGTACGACAGCGCCCCCGAGCCCACCGCGAGCACGCCGGTGACGCTCACGTTCCGCACCTTCAAGGGCGACATCAGCAGCGCCAACATCAAGTACTACGACAGTGCCGACGGCCTGTTCCACTGGGTGGCGATGCACTGGACGGCGAACGACGCGACCGGCACCTACGACCTCTGGCAGGGCACCATCCCGGCCAGCAGCTCGAAGAAGTACTACCGCTTCCAGATCAACGATGGCACCGCCACCGCCTGGTACAACGCGGCCGGCATCACCAGCAGCGAGCCGTCCTCCGGCGATTTCTTCATCCTCCCCGGTTTCAAGACGCCGGACTGGATGAAGAACGGCGTGATGTACCAGATCTTCCCCGACCGCTTCTACGACGGCGATCCGTCCAACGACGTCACCAACGGGCAGTACACCTATGCCGGCTGCGCCACCGAGCAGCATGCCTGGGGCAGCAGCGTGGTCGCCAATATCAGTGGCTGCAACAGCGAGGTGTTCTTCGGCGGCGACCTTGCCGGCATCGACCAGAAGCTGGGCTACATCAAGAACACGCTGGGCGCCGACATCCTCTACCTCAACCCGATCTTCTCCTCGCCCACCAACCACAAGTACGACACCCAGAATTACTACACCGTCGATCCGGCCTTCGGCAGCAACGCCACGCTGCAGCAACTGATCACCGACGTGCACAGCAGCGGCAACGGGCCGCACGGCTACCTCGTCCTCGACGGCGTGTTCAACCACAGTGGCGACAGCAACTGCTGGTTCGGCAAGGTGCGCTACGCCTCGATCACCTGCTCCCAGCAGGGCGCCTACCAGTCGCAGGCCAGCCCGTACTACCGCTATTACACGTTCCAGACCTGGCCGGGCAGCTACTCCACGTTCTTCGGCATTTCCAGCATGCCCAAGCTGGACTACGGCGCCAGCGGCTCGGCCACGCGAAGCCAGATCTACGCCAACACCGGCTCGGTGGTGCAGACCTACCTCGTGCCACCCTACGGCATCGACGGCTGGCGGCTGGATGCGGCGCAGTACCTCGATGCCGGTGGCAACAACGGCAGCGACGCCACCAACCACCAGATCATGCAGGAGCTGCGCACGGCGGTGAAATCGGCGAACTCGAATGCCACCATCGTCGGTGAATACTGGGGCGATGCCTCGGCCTGGCTGGCCAACGGCGCCGAGTGGGACAGCGCGATGAACTACAACGGCTTCACCCAGCCGGCGTCGGAGTGGATCTGCGGCGTGGACGAAAGCGGCAACGCCGCCTCGCTGGTTCCGAGCAAGCTCGACAGCTGGCTGCACGGCACGCGCGCCGACCTGCCGACCGACGTGCAGCAGACCATGACCAACTTCCTGGGCAGCCACGACACCTCGCGCTTCGCCACCCGCTGCGGCGGCGACATCTGGAAAACCTATTTGGGCCTGATCTTCCAGATGACCTACGTCGGCACGCCCACCATCTACTACGGCGACGAATACGGCATGCAGGGCGGCGCCGATCCGGACAATCGGCGCAGCTTCGACTGGAGCCAGGCCACCACCAGCAACACCGCGGTAGCGCTGACCCAGCAGCTGGTGCGGATCCGCAACACCTACGCGGCGCTGCGTACCGGCTCGTTCATGACCCTGATCACCGACGACACCAACGACATCTACGCGTTCGGCCGCTTCGACCAGACCAACCGCATCGCGGTCGTGCTCAACGGCACCGGCACCACCAAGGCCGTGACGGTGCCGGTGTACGCGGAGAGCATGACCAACGGCAGCCAGGTCACCGATCTGCTCACCGGCAACAAGTACACGGTCAGCGGCGGCAATGTCACCGTGAACGTCCTGGGTCATTACGGGGTGATCCTCGCGCAGTAACCGCCGCGGCTTTGCAAACCGGGCAGTGCGGCCATCCGTGCACACTGCCCCCGGATTGCCGCATGCTGGCCATGCGGCCATCCGGGCCCGCCAACAGGCATGAACGTGCCGGCGAAAGCACGGCACCCGACCATCGACCGGAACGAGGAACAAGCAACATGAAGAAGACCATGGCAGGCGCCACGCCAATGCCGGCCGATGCGCGGAGGCTTGCGTCATGATTCTGCTTGGCAGCCTGGCGCTGGCGCTGGCCGCGGGCGCACAACCCCCGCTCTGGCACGATCAACTGCAGTGGCGCGACCAGCGGGCCCGCATCGAAACCCAGGGGCCGGGTTTCCTGCTGCACGCCGCGCACGGCACACGCGCGATCCCGGCGCCACGCTACACGGTGGCTACGGCAAGCCCACTGTTCGATGGTCTGTATGCGATGGCGCAGGACGATCTCAAGCAGGATTCGGTCACCGCGATCCGCGACGGCGCGTACGACCACGGCAAGGCCATTGCCTGCGACTGCTTTGCGACCGGCGAAAAATGGCCGTACGTGTGGACTCGCGATCTTTCCTATGCGGTCGATCTCGGCCTGTGGCGCTATGACGCCACGCGCGCACGCAACGGCCTCCTGTTCAAGCTGTCCGACTCGCGCGTGGCCGGCACGCCGCGCGGGCCGTTCGTGATGCAGGACACCGGCTCGGGCGGCAGCTGGCCGATCAGCACCGACCGCATCGTGTGGTTTCTCGCCGCGCGCCACCTCGCTGGCGACACCGCGTTTGCCGCCACCACCTGGCAGGCGCTGACCGCGACGCTGGCGCAGGATCGCGAATACGCATTCGACGCCCGCATGGGCCTGTACCGCGGCGAGACCTCGTTCCTCGATTGGCGCGAGCAGAGCTACCCGGCGTGGACGGCGAACGACGTAGTGCCGATCGGCGAGGCGTTCGCACTGTCCACCAACGTGCTGCACTACCAGGCACTGGTGCTTGCCGCGCGCATGGCGGGCGCGCGCCACGATGCACGCGCAACGATGTACCAGGCGCAGGCCGATGCGCTGAAGACCGCGATCAATACGCATTTCTGGCAGGCCGGGAGTGGTCTGTACGTGAGCTACCTCGGCGGCAACGGCCTGCCGTATGCCACCTACGACCTGCTCGGCATCGCGCTGGCGATCGACAGCGGCGTCGCCGACACGGCGCAGGCACGCCAAGCGCTGGCGAAGTACCCGGCATGGCCGGCCGGCAGCCCGGTGATCTGGCCCGAGCGCAGCGAGCAGCCGATCTACCACAACCGCGCGATCTGGCCGTTCGTCAGCGCCTACGCCCTGCGCGCCGCGCGCAAGCTGGACGACCCCGCGCACATCGCGTTCGAGATCGAATCGCTGATGCGCGGCGCCGCGCTGGCCGGCTCCAACATGGAGAACTACGAGCTGACGACGCAGGCGGTGCACGTGGAGGATGGCAAGCTTTCCGGCCCGGTGGTCAACTCGCCGCGCCAGCTGTGGTCGGTCGCGGGCTATCTGGCGATGGTGGGCGAAGGCGTGTTCGGGCTGGAAAGTGATGGCCGCATCGCACCCAAGCTGCCGACCGCGCTGGTGCCGATGCTGTTCGGCAACCGCGACGCGATCAGCCTCGCCACGCCCGGCCAGCGCATCACGCTGGTGCGGCCGCAAAACCTCGCCGGCAACCTGCTGGTGGCCGACCACGTCGAGCGCCGCGGCACCGAGGCACGCGTCACGCTCAAGGCCATCACGGTACTCGCACTCGCGCTGCGCCTGGATGCGCCGCTATACGCGCCGGTTGCACCGGCCACGCCGGCCGTCACCCGCGCCGGCGCACAGTGGCAGGTGCAGGCCGCCGTGGCCGGCACGCTGTATGAAAACGGCAAGCGCCTGGGCGCCATCGACGGCACGCGCAGTGTGCCGGCGCGCGCGGCGCTGCAATGCTTCAGCCTCACCACCACCGGCGCGAACGGCCTCGAATCCCTGCCCAGCGCGCCGCGCTGCGTCGGCCCGTTTGCCGAAGTCGTCGGCGCCTGGCCGCGCGCGTGGACGGCGCCAGCCAACGGCACCTACCAGGTGTCGCTGCGCTACACGAACGACCACGGCCCGATCAACACCGGCATCACTGCCGCGGTGAAACGTCTGCGGGTCACCTGCGCGGGTGCGCCGCTGCAGGTCGCGACGATGGTGATGCCGCACAGCGTCGGCGCGGAGGATTCGACCACCGCGCGCTTCGACGCCAAGGCCGGCGCGCGCTGCACGTTCGCGCTCGACGACGGCTTCAACATGAGCTACCTCGCGCACAACGCGCACTACACCGGCGGCAGCGGCGGTGCGGGCGGGCCACTGAACGAGGCCACGATCGGCGCGCTGCGCATCGTGCCGCTGGAGGGCGAATGAGCACGCGCAAACCCGAGCTCACGTTCTGGCAAATCTGGAACATGTGCTTCGGGTTCCTTGGCATCCAGTTCGGCTTTGCGCTGCAGAACGCCAACGTCAGCCGCATCTTCCAGACGCTGGGCGCCGACGTCGACCAGATCCCGGTACTGTGGATCGCCGCACCGCTCACCGGGCTCATCGTGCAGCCGCTGATCGGTTATTTCTCCGACCGCACGTGGTGCCGGTTCGGTCGCCGGCGGCCGTATTTTCTCGCCGGCGCGCTGCTCGCCACGCTGGCGCTGGTGGCGATGCCGACCTCGCCCACGTTGTGGATCGCGGCCGGGCTCCTGTGGATCATGGATGCGTCGTTCAACGTGGCGATGGAGCCGTTCCGCGCGTTTGTCGGCGACCAGTTGCCGCCGCGCCAGCGTCCGCTCGGCTACGCGCTGCAGAGTTTCCTGATCGGCATTGGCGCCGTCATTGCCTCGTTCCTGCCGTGGCTGCTCACCCGCTTCGGCGTCGCCAACACCGCACCGGCCGGCAGCGTGCCGCACTCGGTGATGTACGCGTTCTGGTTCGGCGCGGTGGTGCTGCTCGGCACCATGCTGTGGACGATCGCGACCACGCGCGAGTACCCCCCGGAAGAGCTGCACGCGTTTGCCGATGCCGGCCCCGAAGCGCAGGTGGTCGACGTGCGCGACGCGTGGAAGATCGGCGCGCTGTTCCTCGTCGCCGGCCTCGCGCTCACCGGCGTGATCCACCACTACGCGCTACGCGCGGAGCTGTACCTGCTGGCCGGCGGTCTCGCCGCGGCCGGCCTGCTGTTCGGCTGGCTGGCGCGCACCCGTACGCGCGGCGCGCTGCGCCAGATCATGGGGGATCTGTATGCGATGCCGCCGCAGATGCGCCGGCTCAACTGGGTGCAGTTTTTCTCGTGGTTCGCGATGTTCGCGCTGTGGATCAACACCACGCCGGCGGTGGCCGCGCACTTCTACGCCAGCAGCGATCCCACCAGCGCGGCGTACAACGAAGGCGCGAACTGGGCCGGCGTGCTGATGGGCACCTACAACGGCGTCGGCGTGCTCGCCGCCTTGCTCATCCCGCCGCTGGTGCGCGCGCTCGGGCTGCGCTGGAGCCACCTCATCAACCTGTGGCTGGGCGGGCTGGGGCTCATCTCGTTCCTCTTCGTGCGCGATCCGCACTGGCTGATCGCCTCGATGATCGGCGTCGGCTTTGCGTGGGCGTCGATCCTGTCGCTGCCCTACGCGATGCTGTCGGACAACCTGCCGGCGGCGAAGATGGGCATCTACATGGGCATCTTCAATTTCTTCATCGTGATCCCGCAGCTGCTCGCCGCCAGCGTGCTGGGCGTGCTGCTGAAATGGTTCTTCCGCGACGACCCGATCTGGGCGCTGGCGCTCGGCGGCGCGAGCCTCCTGCTTGCCGGCGTGTTCACTCTGCGGGTGCGCGAGGAGCGCGTTCAGTAGCGAGCGGAAGGAACCAGCAAGCGAGACCGCGCCGTCTGGTTTTTGCCGCACGCTCGCCTAGGCCGATGCGCTGCGCGCGGAGCCGAGGTAACGCTCGGCTTCGGCCCGCGGCATCGCGGCGCCGAAGTCGTTGCCCTGCAGCACGTCGCAGCCGAGGCTGGTGAGAAACGCGGCCTGCGCCGGGGTTTCCACCCCTTCGGCCACCGCCAGCATGCGCAACTGGTGCGCGAGCTCGATGATGGTCTGCGCGATCGCGCCGTCGCCCACGTTGTCCGGCAACTCACGCACGAAGCTCTGGTCGATCTTGAGCTTGTCGATCGGAAACTGTTTCAGGTACGCGAGGCTGGAATAGCCGGTGCCGAAATCGTCCAGCGCCATCTGCAGGCCCAGCGCCTTGAGCCCGGCCAGCGTGGTGCGGATGCGCGCGATGTTCTGCATCAGCGCACTTTCCGTCATCTCGATCTCGAACTGCGCCGGGGGTACCGCGTGCCGCGCCAGTGCGCGCGCCACCTGCTCCACCAGACCGGCGTACTGCACCTGCTGGGCCGACACGTTCACCGCCAGGGTGAGGCCGTGAAAACCGCGATCCAGCCACCTGCGCAACTGGTGCGCAGCCTCGTTCAGCGCCCAGCCGCCGATCTCCGGCATCAGCCCGAGTGCCTCGGCCACCGGAATGAAGCGCGCCGGCATGACCCGCCCCAGCTCCGCGCTGTTCCAGCGCAGCAAGGCTTCAAAGCCGGTGAGCGAATGATCGAGTGCGTTGTGCTGCGGCTGGTAGTACAGCTCCAGCTCATGCCGGCGCACGGCGTCGCGCAGATGCCGGCCAAGCACCACGCGCTCGTCCAGCGCGCGGCCCTGCTCACGGGTGAACTCGGCCACGCGGTCGCGGCCTTCGCGCTTGGCCAGGCTGAGCGCCGCCTCCGCGCCGCGCAACAGCGCACCCGGCGTCTTGCCATGCTCGGGTGCATGACTGATGCCGACGCTGGCGGTCAGCAGCAGACGGTACTCGTCGCCCTCGATCGGACGCGCCACCGCCTCGCGCAGCCGCTGCGCCACGCCCAGCGCCGCGCTGCGATCCATGCCGCTGGCGGTGGCGGCAAACTTGTCGCTGGTGACGCGGGCCAGCGGCCACGCCGCATCGAGCGCGCTGCGCAGGCGCCCGGCCACGCGGCGCAACACGTCATCGCCGATCACGTGGCCAACCGATTCATTGACCACCTGGAAGCGATCCAGCCCCACCACCCACACCCAGACCGGCGCCTCGCCACCAGCGAGCAAGTCGCCCACCGCGTCCTCCAGCATGCTGCGCCGTGGCAGTCCGGTGATGGCGTCGTGGGTGGCAGCCTCCAGCAACTGGGCCTCGGCCACGCGGCGTGCGGTGACGTCGCGCGCCACCGCGTACAGCAAACCATCCGGCGTGGCGAACGCCGTCCATTCGAGCACGTGCTCGCTGCCGTCCACCGCAATCAGGCGGTTGGTGAACCCGGCGGCACGCCCGGGCGCGAGGTTGCCCGGAATCGAACATGCCTCGCGACTACCCGGCAGCGGCTTGAGGAAGTCGGTGTAGTCACGCGCCTTGAGGTCGTCGGCGCTGCGCCCGGTCAGCCGCTGCAGAAAGGGGTTGAACTCCACCATCCGTTGGTGCGCGCGGTCGAAGATGCAGAACAGCTCCTGCGACATCTCGAAAAACTGGTCGCGCTCGCGCAGCCGCACGAGCAGCCGCTCGCTTTCCAGCGCGATGCCCGCCAGCGGCAACATGCGGTCGATGCCGGCCAGCTCGCCGGCACTCGGTGCGCGCACTTCGCGGTAGTACACGGCAAAGGTGCCAAGCACTTCGCCACGACTGCCAAACACCGGCGTCGACCAGCACGCCCGCAAGCCGTGCGCCAGCGCCAGCTGCTTGTACGCAGCCCACGCCGGATCGTGCTCGATGTCGGCCACGATCACCCGTTCACGCCGCCACGCCGCGGTGCCGCAGGAGCCGCGCGCCTCGCCAATCTCCTGGCCATCGATGGCTTCGTTGTAGGCCTGCGGCAAGCTCGGCGCAGCCCCCTGCAACACGCGCCGGCCGGTTGCATCCATCCGCAGCAGCGAGCACAGCGCGCCGGGGTTCAGCGCCTCGTGCAACTGTGCGATGCGTTCGAGGCTCTCCACCAGCGGCCGCTGCGCGGCAATCCCGAGCAGGATCTCGTGCTGGCCGCTGGCCATGCGCTCGTCGCGCTTTTGCACGGTGATGTCCTGACAAGCGCCCAGCAGGCGCACCACCCGGCCAGTGCCATCGGTTTCCACCAGGCCGCGGCTCGACAGCACCCGCTGCTCGCCATCCGGGCGCACGATGCGCTCCTCGAACACGAACGGCGCTGCGGTCGCCACGGCGTGCTCGATCGCCTGCCGCACGCGGTCGCGGTCATCCGCATGCACGCGCGCCAGATAACCCTCGAACGTAGGGGCATACGTGCTGCGGTCGAGCGCGTAGATGCGGTAGAGCTCATCCGACCACGCGACCTGGCCGCTCGCCACCTCCCAGCTCCAACTGCCGACCTGCGCCAACTGTTGCACCTGGTCATATTGCCGCTGCTGCTGCAACAAATGCTGCTCGGTGCGCTTGCGTTCGGTGACATCGCGAAAGTGGATGGTCAGCCCATCGGGCGCGGGGTAGAGGCAGCTTTCAATCCAGCGATCGAGACTTGGGAACCACGTTTCCAGGTTGCTCGGCCGCTGCGCCGCCAGCGCGTGCTGGTAGCGCTCGCGGCAGCCCGCCTCCGAAACATCCGGAAACACCTCCCACGGATGGCGCCCCGGCAACTCATCCGCCGCCTTGTGCAGCAACTCGCAGGCCACCGGGCTGGCGTAGGTGTACCGCCAGTCGAGATCGAGCGCGACAAACGCATCGGTCACGCGCGCAAGCGCGCGTTGCTGCGACGTCGATCCACTCGAAGTGTGCGCCATGGATAAGCATGACCCTGCTGCACGCGGGAAAACAGCGTATGCCCGCCGCCCACCCGCCGCAACATGAACGTTTTGTCGAGAAGCGGACCCGTCACGCAGCGGCAAAACGTCCATGGTCGGGCTTCCGCCCCGCCGGGCTTTGCGGCGGACCGAATCCCACCGGCGCCAGCAACTTGCCGCAGCCTGCTTTTACCAAATCCCGAAGCCCGATCCCACCCCAACCCCGGCTGCCTACCGTGCGCGCTTGCGTGCCCCGCGCACACTCGACGCGCGCACCTTGAGCTCGGCCGGCAGCATCGCGCTCTCGGCGTGCTCGCCGCGGATTTCACGCAGCAATTGCTCGACCAGCACCTCGCCGGCGCGGCCGGTATCCTGGCGCACGGTGGTCAATGCCGGGTTGACGAAGCTCGCCATCGAAATGTCGTCGAAGCCGGCCAGCGCCACGTCCCGCGGCACCGCGCGGCCATGCTCCGCCAGTGCGCGCAAGGCGCCGATCGCGATCAGGTCGCTGGCGGCAAACACCGCGTCGAACGCCACGCCGCGCTCGATCAGGAGTTCCGCCGCCTCGTACCCGGCCCGCTCGGTGGTTTCCGCATCCGCCTGCAACGCCGGATCGGCCGCCAGCCCGGCATCCGCCAGCGCCGCCGCATAGCCGCGATAGCGCTCGTGGAACTCGGGGTAGTGCGGTGTGGCATCGCCCAGGAAGGCAATGCGCCGGCTGTGCTGGGCAATCAGGTGCGCGGTGGCCAGCCGCCCGCCGGCAAAGTTGTCGCAGCCGATCGACACCCCGGGCTGGCCCGGCAGCACCGCACCCCAGCGCACGAAACGGGTGCCCTGCGCGACAAGCTTTTCGAGCTTGTCGCGATGCGATTGATAGTCGCCGTAGCCGAGCAGGATCAGCCCATCGGCCTTTTGCGAGCCGGCAAAATCCGCATGCCAGTCGCGCGAAAACTGCTGGAACGAGATCAGCAGGTCATACCCCTGCTGCGCGCTGGCGCGCGTGATCGAGCCCAGCATCGACAGGAAGAACGGATTGATGTGCGAATCGTCGGCGGTCGGATCCTCGAACAACAGCAGCGCCAGCGTGCCGGTGTGCTGGCGTCGCAGATTGGAGGCGTTCTTGTCGACCTTGTAATTGAGCTCCTCGGCCGCCGCGCGAATGCGCCGCCGGGTCTCCTCGCTCACCAACGGGCTGCCGCGCAAGGCACGCGACACCGTGGACTGCGACACCCCGGCGAGGTGGGCGATATCGAACGAGGTGGCCTTGCCCTTCATCGCGGCTCCGCTGCTGGGTGCGCGCGGCACGCGCCCGTGCGCGCATCGTATCAGGCGCGCACGGAGGCGCTTGGCGCGCGGGGAAAGTGGGGCGTCGGTCAACCGCACCGCTCGTGCTTGCCTGCTTCCCCTCCTCAAGCGCCGACAGCAACCAACGCCCGGTAAGCACCTGGTCGCACGGACGCCATCACGACAAACGGCCGGGAGTGCCGGCCGTTTGCTGCGTCACCGACGCCACGCGTGGCGTCATGGATCGGCTCAGAACGTGTACTTCAGCGACGCACCCGCACCGTAGTCCGGGCTGCCGTCGGCAAAGCCACCCATCACGTAGGCCTGCATCCGCCAGCTGTTGCCGAGCTTGTGGTTCCAGTAGCCGGTCAGTTCGCTCTGCGCCGCGCCGCCGGTGGCGATCCGCTCGCGGTAGTAGTAGTAGACGCCGATGCCATCGGCCGGGCCGAGCTTGTACTGGGCGCCGACATTGGCATTGAAGCCGTTCTTGAGCTGGATGTACTGCGAGCTGCCGTACTTCATCCAGCCCACCCCGCCGAACGCGGTCCAGTTGCCGACCACCTTGTAGGTGTCCAGCGCCACGCCGTAATCGTTCTTGCCGGTGCCGAGGCCCTTGTTCTCGTTGGCGGTGCCGAACTTGACCTTGCCGGTGAGGTCCACGCCAAAGGTCTGGTCGGCGCTGGTGAACACCTGGTAGCCGATCGACGCCACCACATCGCCCAGGCCCGAGGCCGAGCCGCTGGTGACGGTGGACGTGCCGGGCCCGCCGACCGGGCCACCGGTGCCATTGCCGCGACCACGCGACTTCGGGTTGTTGTTGTGCACCTGGCCCACGCCGGGGATCACGTCGCCTGGACCGCTGATGTTGATATACGGCACCACCAGCTTGAAGGTCCAATCGCCGGTGGTGTACTCGCCGGTGATCGGCACCGACCAGATGTCGGTGGTGGTGTTCGTGCCGTACTTGCCGCTGCTGTAGTTGGCACCGGCGGAAACACTGAACTGGTCCGGAGCGTCAGCCGCGTACGCCACCGGCACACCGACCAGCAGCAGGCCACCGGCCAGCATCCAATAAGGTTTGTTGCTCATGCGTGGAAAGTCCTGATGGGTAGATACGACACTGCGCGGCCGGGCCTACCGTCGGCCGCGCAGCAGAGTGCATCACCGGGCGCAACCGCCGGGTTCGCCCGGCGGTTGCGCCCGGGGGTCCCGGATCAGCCGCCCGGACGACCGGCGTGCGAAGGATGATCCGGAATCTGCGGACGCTCCGGCAGGTTGGGCCTGCCGGCGAAATCCGGCTTGCCGGCAAAGTCGGGCTTGCCCGCCATGTCGGGACGGCCGCCGTGGTCGCCCGCATCCGGATGGCTGTCCATGTGGCTCTTGCCGAAATCCACCTGCGCGACGGAGGTGTTTGCGCGCGCACCCTCGGCGCCGTGGCCGGCGGCATTCGGCGAGCGCATCACGTCGCCCAGCTTGAAGCCCATGCTATTGGCGATCTGGCCCCAACCCTCGCCGGACGCGCGCGCTGCAAGCACGCCCTGCAGGTCGATGCTGGTGCCGTCGGCCAGCACCAGCGTGCCGCCGTTGAGCGCCGCCTCGAGCTCGGCCGCGGTGGGATCGGTGATGCCCGCCTTGGTCAGGCTGGCCTCGGCCAGCGACAGCGCGATCTTTACGTTGCCGTAACCCATCTTGCCGGTGGCCGGCGTGAAGGTGCTGGTGGTCGTGGTGCTCGGCGCTCCGTTGGTGCCGGCGACGGTTTCGGTCAGCGTGATCGCGCTGCCATCACGCAGGCCGTTCACCAGCGCCTGCGCGTTGGTGTCGGAACCGGCGAAGGTCGTGAACTCGGTAGTGAGCTGGGTCGACTCGCGGGTCGTGGATGTGGTCGTCGTCGTCGTGGTGGCGGTGCCGGTCGTCTGTGCCAGCGCCGGCGTGGCGGCGAACGCAGCCAGTACGCCAGCAGCCAGCAGGGTGGTGGTGAAGCGACGCGTGTTCATGCTAAGCCCTCCCGAAACGTGGAATGGCCGGACTGGCCAGTGCGATCCGCCGGCGTCCTGCCACGGGTATGGATGCCGCCGCCGATCGACAACCCTTGCGAGCTGACCGACGCAGCGACGTGACACCCCAAGTTTGCGCGAATGGGTCGCGCGCACAAGCCACCCGGGATTCCGGATTCAGCGGGCATTCCGCAGGAAATGTGCGCTGCGTCAGGTTGCAAGAAGTTGCGGAACCCCGTGCCGCCGCGCCACTCAATCGGTCGCGCGCGCGCCGGAGACAGGGCGAGAACACGTACTTTCTCGCCGGCCACTCCTCAGCGGTCGCGCGCGTGCCGGAAACAGGTAACGAGATGGTCGTCGACCATGCCGGTGGCCTGCATCAGCGCATAGCAGATAGTGCTGCCGACGAAGCGGAAGCCGCGTTTGCGCAACGCCTTGCTCATGGCGTCGGAGACCGGCGTGGTGGCCGGCACTTCCGCCGACGTGCGCCAGCGGTTCACGCGAGGCGCACCGCCCACCAGTGACCACAGGTATGCATCGAGGCTGCCGAACTCGGCGCTGGCGACCAGCGCGGCGCGCGCGTTGTCGCGCATCGCGTTCACCTTGAGCCGGTTGCGGATGATGCCCGGATCGAGCAGCAACCGCTCCAGGTCGCGATCGGTCAGCGCCGCCACGCGGGCGATGTCGAAACCGTGAAACACCGCGCGGTAGTGCTCGCGCTTGGCCAGCACGGTGCGCCACGCCAGCCCGGCCTGCGCGCCTTCGAGGCACAGGAACTCGAACAGCAGGCGGTCATCGTGCAGCGGTACGCCCCACTCGCGGTCGTGGTAGGCGCACATCAACGCGTCGTCGGCCCGGGCCCATTCGCAGCGGTGCATGCAATCGCTCCGGCAAAGCCGCAGTGAACCGCCCCGCCCCGGATCGCGCAAGCCGCCGGCGTGCCGGTCGGCGCCACGGCTACAATCGCGGCCTCCCTTCGCGCCGCTTTCGATGACCCCCTCCTCGCCGCAACGCGGCGCCGTGCTGGCGCTGCTCGCCACCATCCTGCTGTGGGCCTACAGCTGGGTGGTGATGAAACAGGTGCTGACGTACATCGGCCCGTTCAATTTTTCCGCACTGCGCTATTTCCTCGGCGCGCTGGTGCTGTTTGTGGCGCTGCTTGCCGCGCGCCAGTCGCTGCGTCCGCCGCCGCTGGTCGCGACGATCCTGATCGGTTTGTTCCAGACCGCGGCGTTCCAGGGTTTCGAGCAGCTCGCGCTGGTCCACGGCGGGGCCGGGCACGTGGCGCTCTTGGCATACACCATGCCGTTCTGGGCGGTGCTCATGGCTTGGGTGGTGCTGCATGACCGGCCGACGCGTGCACACTGGGTGGGCGTGGGCTTTGCCGCCGCCGGGCTGGTTTTCATCATCGAACCGTGGCATGGCCTCGGCAACCCGACCAGCACGGTACTGGCGATCGTCGGCGGCGCGATGTGGGCGGCCGGCACCGTGCTCAGCAAGAAACTGTTTCGCCA
Source organism: Rhodanobacter sp. (assembly GCA_004298045.1). Classification (GTDB taxonomy): domain Bacteria; phylum Pseudomonadota; class Gammaproteobacteria; order Xanthomonadales; family Rhodanobacteraceae; genus Rhodanobacter_A. Next base: position 64,055 of record SCRM01000022.1, read on the forward strand.
GCGCAACGTATCGGCACTCAGCCTGACCGCGTGGCAAATGCTGGTGGGCGGGATTGCGCTGGGGGTGCTGGCGCTGGCGGTACCGCAGCGGCCCACGCAGTGGACCGGCGCGCTGATTGCCGGGCTGGCCTATTGCGTGCTGTTTGCCTCCAGCCTCGCGTGGTGGCTGTGGTCGATCGTGCTGGCACGCCTGCCGACCACGCTCGCCAGCGTGGGCAGCCTCGGAGTGCCGATCGTCAGCGTGCTCTTGGCGTGGTGGATTCTTGCCGAGCGGCCGTCACCGTCGGAATGGCTGGGCATTGCACTGGTGCTGGTCGGCCTGTGCGCGGTGAGCGGCGTGCGCCTGCGGCGGCATTGACGCATTCAGCGTCGCGCGGCGGCAACGGCGTTACCATCCGCGACAGGTTTTCATGGTTGGTCGGTCATGTTCTCGCTGCCGCATGTATGGTCTTCGCTGGTGGATGCCGTCAGCACGCACGCGGTCGCACCGGCGCTGGATGTCCTGCATCTGGGCAAGCTCTCCGGTGACCCGCGTGACATTGCCGCGGCGCTGCTGATCGCGGCGCTGCAAATCGCGATCATTACCTGCCTGTTCCGTCCGCTGGAAACCTTTTTCCCGGCCGAAAAGTGGACCGACCGCAAGCTGACGTTGCCGGATCGCAATTACACGCTGGCGATGCTGCTGGGCATCTTCCCGTTGTTCACGTACCTGATCCTGATGCCGTTCAGCAACCTTTTCGGCGGCGGCGACGCGAGCACCGCCAGCACCGGCTCGTCGCTGGCGCTGACCACCTGGATGCCGTGGTTCGACGCACACCCGTACGTGCTGTTCGGCACGTACTACGTGATCTACGACTTCGTGTACTACTGGATGCACCGCACCCAGCACGCCATCCCGTGGTGGTGGGCGCTGCACAGCATGCATCACAGCACGCACCAGATGAGCTGCTGGACCAACGATCGCGGCAGCCTGGTCGACGGCTTCATCCAGTCGATGATTCTCGCCGTGGTCGGCCTCGTGATCGGCGTCGACCCGGACGAGTTCGCCTGGCTGATGCTGATCGGCGAGCTGGTGCAGAACCTCTCGCACACCAACACCCGGCTCGGCTTCGGGCGCGTCTTCAACCACTGTTTCGTCGATCCGAAATTCCATCGCCTGCACCACATGCTGATCGACCCGGACCGGCCGCAATTGCACAACTGCAATTTCGGCCAGGTGTTCTCGATCTGGGACGTGATCTTCGGCACCGCGCTGTATGGCGAGCCGCCGCGCCCGACCGGCGTCGGCGACCCGGTGGTGGATGCCGACAACCGCTGCGGCGTGATCGGCCTGCAGTGGGTGTCGTTCAAGCGCTTCTGGGCCTCGGTGTGGTGCCTGGCCGGCTGGAAGCCCGGCGAAGTGGCGTTCGACCCGGTCGACCTGCACCCGGTGCCGGTCAGCGAGCTGGATGTGCACGCGCTGGCGGCGCACCAACCCGGCGCCACCACCGGGCACCCGGCGCCCACCGCCGCTACCGACAAGCCGGTGACCGCGTAGGCGTGCTCACCACGGCAACGCGTCGAGATCGACGTTGCCGCCAGTCACCACCAGACCAACTTCGCGCCCGGCAAAACGCCCGGGGGCCTTGAGCACCGCGGCCAGCACCGTGGCGCTCGACACCTCGACCACCTGTTTCAGCTCGCTCCACACCAGACGCATCGCCGCCACTGCCTCGGCGTCGGTGACGGTGACGATGGAAACCTGGTGCGCGCGCAGCGCCGCAAGGTTCGGCTCGCCCACCAGCGCGCGCAGGCCATCGCACACGGTGTCCGGTACCACGCTGGTCACGCGGGTATTGGCGGCCAGCGAGCGCGCGGCATCGTCGGCACCGGCGGGCTCCGCGGCAACCAGGCCCAGCTCGGGATTCAAAGCGTGCGCGGCGATGGCGATGCCGCTCATCAGCCCGCCGCCGCCCACCGGGGCGACGATCACCTCGAGCGATGGCACCTGCCGCAGCAGTTCCAGCGCGATCGTGCCCTGCCCGGCCATCACCCGCGCATCGGCATACGGGTGCACCAGCGTGGCACCGGTCTGCGCCTGCACCGCGGCGCACATCGCCTCGCGCGCGGCCTGGGTCGGCGCGCAGCGGTGCAGCGTGGCGCCAGCGCGCGCAATCGCGTCGACCTTGGCCTTGACCGCACCTTCCGGCACCACGACGTGCGCCTGGATGCCGCGCGTGGCGGCCGCCAAGGCCAGCGCGTTGCCGTGGTTGCCGGAGGAGTGCGTCACTACCCCGTGCGCGGCTTCCTCGTCGCTGAGCGACCACACCGCATTGCACGCGCCACGAAACTTGAACGCGCCGCCGCGCTGCAGCTGCTCGCACTTGAAATGCAGGTGCGCACCGGCCAGGGCATCCAGCGCCGCGCTGCGCAGCACCGGCGTCACCACCGCGTGCGGCGCGATGCGCGCGGCGGCGGCGCGGATATCCGTCAACTCAGGCAGCGCGTTCATGCGGTCAGGATCTCCACGCCGCAACGGAAATGGCGCGTCGCGCCCGGTTCCAGGCGGATGGCGGCGGCCCACTCCGGCCGGTTGAATGCGTCGGCCATGCACTCCATCGGTTCCAGTGCGATCGCCCGGCGCGGATCGCGGCTGATGGTGTCGCCGGTGAACGCGTGCATCAGCCCGCGCTCCTGCCACACCGCGATCGCGCGGCCGCCGACCGGGTCGCGCAGATGCGTGCGGATGCGGCCATCGGCATCGGCGTCCAGCTCGGCATAACCCTGGTCCAGGATGCGGTTGCCGATGACCTGCGCCACGCGAAAATCCAGCGCCGGCGCATCGTCCGCCGCCACCTGCGCCTGCGCGCCGGCAAGCGGCAGCAAATCCGCGCCGGTGCGGATCAGGCCGTGCGCGGGGATCTGCAGCTCCCACTCATCGACCACGCCGTCCGTCACGCGAAAATACGGGTGCCAGCCAAAAAAACACGGCGCGGGTTGCGTGCCAACGTTGCGCATTGCCACGTCCAGCGCGAGACCACTGGCCTCCAGCGCAAAGCTCACGGCAAGGTCGATTGCATGCGGATACCCCGGCCGCGGGCGGATCGCCTGGGTGGCCAGCGTCACCCGCGCCCCATCCGCATCGGCCACGAGATCCGTCACCGCAAACAGCGCGTCGCGCACGAAGCCGTGCCGCACGGCGCGCGCTTCGCCGGTCACGCCAGGCGCCAGGTCGTACGCGGTGCCGTCAAACGTGTAGCGCGCATCCTGGATGCGGCCGCCAAACGGCACCATCACCGCAAAACGCGAGCCCTTGCGCGCGGCAATCTCGGCGGCGTTGCGGTAACCGTCCGCATAGTCGTGCCAGCCGCCGGCTTCGCGCGCCACCAGGCTGGTCAGCACCGCGCCGAAGCACGCAATCCGCACGCGGCGCCCCGCCACGGCGTCCTCCAGTTGCACCACGCGCTGGGTGCCGAGCGTGCCTTCAGCCGCTTGAAAACGCGTCATTGCCTGACTCCGTGCAAGGGTCGATAACCGCCTGCATGGTAGCCTTTTCCGTCCCCACCCCCCGATGTTGTCGCCATGCCTGCCCGCACTGAAACCGCTCCCCTTCCCGTTCGCCTGGCCGACTATCAGCCACCTGCCTGGCACGTCGACCATGCCGATCTCGTGTTCGACCTTGGCATCGACGCAACCGAAGTCACGGCGCGCCTCACGCTGCGTTGCGCCGGCACGCCGGCGCAACCGCTGCAACTGGATGGCGAAGGGCTGGAACCGCTCGCCTTCGTGCTTGACGGCGAGCCGCTGCCCGACGACGCTTGGCGCGCCATCGACGGCGGCATCGAGATCGACGGCGCGCGCAACGGCAGCGTGCTGGAAACCCGCGTGCGCCTGCATCCCGCAGCCAACACCACGCTGGAAGGCCTGTACCTTTCCGGCAGTCGCGAAGCCGGGTTCCTGCTGACCCAGTGTGAGGCGCAGGGCTTTCGGCACATCACCTGGTACCCGGACCGCCCGGACGTGCAGGCCACCTTCACCGTCACCCTGCGCGCCGATCGTGAGCGATTCCCGGTGCTGCTCGCCGGCGGCAACCCCGACGGCGCCGGCGAGCTCGCCGACGGCCGTCACTGGGCGCGCTTCGTCGACCCGCACCGCAAACCAAGCTATCTCTTTGCGCTGGTTGCCGGGCGGCTGGAAAAGATCGAGCACCCGTACCGCACCGCGGACGGCCACGACGTGGCGATCCGCGTCTGGTCGGAAGCCAACGTCATCGACCGCTGTGCGTACGCGATGGACGCGCTGATCCGCGCGATGCGCTGGGACGAGCAGACCTACGGCCGCAACTACGACCTCGACGTGTTCAACGTGGTCGCCACCCATGACTTCAACATGGGCGCGATGGAGAACAAGGGCCTCAACATCTTCAACGCCAAGTGCCTCCTGGCCGATCCGGACACCACCACCGACGACGAGTACCGTCGGGTGGAAGCGGTGATCGCGCACGAATATTTCCACAACTGGAGCGGCAACCGCGTCACCTGCCGCGACTGGTTCCAACTGTCGCTCAAGGAAGGCTTCACCGTGTTTCGCGAGCAGAGTTTTTCCGCCGACATGAACTCGCGCCCACTCAAGCGCATCGAGGACGTGTCGCTGCTGCGCCGCGCGCAATTTCCCGAAGATGCCGGCCCGCTCGCCCACCCGGTGCGCCCGGCGCAGTACCGCGAGATCAACAACTTCTACACCGCGACGGTGTACGAAAAAGGCGCGGAACTGGTGCGCATGCTGGCCGGCCGTCTCGGCACCGAGGGCTTCCGCCGCGGCACCGACCGCTACTTTGCGGACAACGACGGCCGCTCCGCGACAATCGAGGATTTCCTCGCCGCGCTCGGCAGCGCGAACGCCACCGACCTCACGCCCTACCTCGCGTGGTACGGCCAGTCCGGCACGCCGCACGTCCGGGCGCGCGGCCACTACGACGCCACCGCGCACACCTACACGCTGACCCTCGCGCAGCACACCGCACCGAGCCACGACCAGCCGCGCAAGCTGCTGCTTCCGATCCCGGTCAGGCTCGCCCTGTTCGGCCCCGACGGACAAAAGCTCGCCTTGCATCTGGACGGCCAGACGTCTGTCGCGGGCGATGAAACAGTGATCGTGCTCGACCAGCCCGAGCAGCAATTCGTGTTCCACGCCGTGCCGGCACGGCCGGTGCCCTCGCTATTGCGTGGTTTTTCCGCCCCGGTGGTACTGGAAAGCGACGCCACCGCGGCGGACATCGCCCTGCTGCTGCGCCACGACAGCGAGGGCTTCAACCGCTGGGAAGCCAGCCAGCAGCTGGCCGCGCACGCCTTCCGCAACCTGCGCGACCACGCCGGCGAAGCCGCGCTCGATGCCTGGTGCGACACCCTGGCGGCGCTGTTCGACGACGACGCGCTCGACGCCGCCTTGCTGGCCGACCTGCTCACCCCGCCGGGCGAGGTGGAGCTGGCCGAGCGTGAAACCAGCGTCGACCCGCAGGCGATCCATGTCCTGCGCGAAACCCTGCTGGCCCGGCTCGCCACCCGTATCGGCGCGGCGCGGCTCGACGCCCGCCACGCGGCACTGGCCGCCCGCGCGAGCGCCGCACTGGATGCACCAAGCCAGGCGGCGCGGCGGCTCAAGCAGCGCGTGCTGCAGCTCATTGCCCACCTCGACGCGGCGCATGCCAGCGACCTTGCCCACGCGCAATACCACGCCGCACAGGGCATGACCGACCGGCTTGGTGCGTTGGCCGTATTGGCGCGGCATGACGCCGTGCGCGGCGCCGCCACGCTGGCGCATTACCGCGCGCGCTACGCGAACGATCCGCTCGCGCTGGACAAGTGGTTCACCCTGCAGGCGCAACTGCCGGGCGAAGGCGCGCTGGCGCGCGTCGCGGCACTCGAGACCGATCCGGCCTTCACCCTCAAGAACCCCAACCGCGCGCGGGCGCTGCTCGGCGGCTACGCCACCGGCAACCCGACCGGCTTCCACCGCGCCGATGGCGCCGGCTATCGCCATTACGCCGATCGGCTGCTTGACCTCGATGCCTTGAACCCGCAGATCGCGGCGCGCCTGGCCACCGCCTTCAACGGCTGGCAGCGGCTGGAGCCGCGCCGGCGCGAAGCTGCGCGCACCGCACTGGAAACCCTGGCCGCGCACCCCGCGTTGTCGCGCAACCTGGCCGAAATCATCGGCAACGTCCGCAAGGGATAGGGGCACGCGATCAACCGGCGTTGAAGCGGGTTGCGTGATGGCCGGCCGGATCCATCCGCTGGAAACCGATGCGGGTGGCGGCCAAAGCGCCACTTGGTCCCTGCCATCTGTGCCCGTGCATTCGCCGCGACGGCCTTGCGCCGTCGCCGTGTCTCACCGGAGCCGCTGCGCGGCTCCGTTTGGCTTCAAGCCGGCAGACCCTTCAGCGCGGTGCGCAGACGCACCATGCGCGATTCCAGCCGCGGTTGCAGCGTGGCGCGCTCGTCGTCGGCCCGCACTTTCAGGTTTTCCATCGCCATCTCGATGCGGCCGATTTCGATCAACAGATCGTGATGGGGGAAGAACTTGGTGAAGTCGACATTGGTGCTCATGGCTGCTCTCCGGGAAGTCCTGACCGAGGAAAAGCATGCGGCGTGCCAAGCTGTGACTCGCATCACATTTGCCGTTTGGGCGCGTCACCAGTGCGGTGACGCCCCGCGTCACCTCGTGTCGCACATTAACCAGATCTTCGGTTTCAGTCACCGAAGGTTCACGCGTTTGCGGCAAATATCGGCACACGTTGCGGCAACACATTCGGCCGTCCAAAGGCTTCACGGTTTCTGGCGCCCGGCCATACGGTCATCCTGGATTCCCCCTGTTCCTGAGACCGTCGGGCGCCAGATCTAAACGACAAAACCCCGCTTTCGAGCGGGGTTTTGTTTGATTGGCCGCATAAAAACGGCGGCGCCCCGAAGGACGCCGCCTAGCTTCCCTCCACGGCACGCGATCGAGCCCCTGTCCGCCCGACCCCGACGCGCATGCGCGATCGGTGTCCATGAAAGTGCGGGGTTCGAGATGCAATCGACATGCCAATGCCGCCGGCAGGCACTCGCGATACCATGCCGACCGGCAACCCCGTTGACCCGGCTTCGGCCCGACAATCGCTCGCTTCCCTTGTCGGGATTCATCCCGACAGCACTCGCCCCCTCGAGTCGCCAACGGCCATACCAAGCACCAGAGACGCCCCCATGCTTCACCCCACCCCATACGACGTCATCGTCATCGGCAGCGGGCGAACCGCGACGGCCGCAGGCCGTGCGGACTGCCGGTGGCAGGCCGCAAGCGGTGAGCGCCCGAGGCAGGATGCCGAGGGCCGGGTGACTCGGCGGGGCCAGGATGGCCGCGCCTAGTCACCGTCGTGGCCGCACACACAACCCAGAGAAGTCGCACCTATGCTTCACCCCACCCCATATGATGTCATCGTCATCGGCGGCGGCCACGCCGGCACCGAGGCCGCGTTGGCGGCGGCGCGCTGCGGCGCGCGCACCCTGCTCGTCACGCACAACCTCGCCACGGTCGGCGCAATGAGCTGCAACCCGGCGATCGGCGGCATCGGCAAGGGGCATCTGGTCAAGGAGATCGACGCCCTGGGCGGCGCGATGGCGCATGCCGCCGACCTTGCCGGCATCCAGTGGCGCACGCTGAACGCCTCGAAAGGGCCGGCGGTGCGCGCCACGCGCTGCCAGGCCGACCGTGAGCTCTACCGTGCCGCCATCGGTCACTTGGTGGAGACCCAGCCCGGTCTGGACACCTTCCAGCAGGCGGTCGACGACCTGATCCTCGAAGGCGGCCGCGCGGTGGGGGTGGTGACGCAAATGGGCGTTTCCTTCCGCGCACGGTCGCTAGTGCTCACGGCGGGCACCTTCCTCGCCGGCAAAATCCACATCGGCCCCACGCAATACGCCGGCGGCCGGGCCGGCGACCCGCCCGCCAGCGCGCTGGCGGCGAAGCTGCGCGAGCTGCCGGTGGCGGCCGAACGGCTGAAGACCGGCACCCCGGCGCGGCTCGACCGCCGCAGCATCGACTTCAGCCAACTTCAGGAGCAATTCGGCGACGACCCGCTGCCGGTGTTTTCCTACCTCGGCGATGTGACCGAGCACCCGCGCCAGACCACCTGCTTCATCACCCACACCACCGAGCGCACGCACGCAATCATCCGCGGCGCGCTCGACCGCTCGCCGCTCTATACCGGCCAGATCCACGGCATCGGCCCGCGCTACTGCCCGTCGATCGAGGACAAGGTGGTGCGTTTTGCCGACAAGACCTCGCACCAGATCTTCATCGAGCCCGAAGGCCTCGATTCGCAGGTGGTCTACCCCAACGGCATTTCCACCTCGCTGCCGTTCGACGTGCAGCTCGACCTGGTGCACTCCATCCCCGGCTTCGAGCACGCGCATCTGATCCGCCCCGGCTACGCCATCGAGTACGACTACTTCGACCCGCGCGGCCTGCACCCGTGGCTGGAAACCAAGGCCATTCCCGGCCTGTACTTTGCCGGCCAGATCAACGGCACCACCGGCTACGAGGAAGCCGCGGCGCAGGGCCTGCTCGCGGGTCTCAACGCCGCCCGCGGCGCGCGTGGCGAAGCACCGTGGTATCCGCACCGCGACGAGGCCTACCTCGGCGTGCTGATCGACGACCTCACCACCAACGGCACGATCGAGCCCTACCGCATGTTCACCTCGCGCGCCGAGTACCGCCTGCACCTGCGCGAGGACAACGCCGACCTGCGACTCACGGAAAAAGGCTACGAACTGGGCGTGGTACCGCAGGCGCGGTTCGATGCCCTGCGCGCGAAACGCGACGCCGTCGAGCGCGAAACCGCTCGTTTGAAAACGCTGTGGGCAGCGCCCAACAACGCCGCCGGCACCGCCATCGAACGCCACCTCGGCATCACGCTCAGCCACGAAACCAACGCGCTCGACCTCCTGCGCCGGCCAGAGCTCGACTACGCCAAGCTCGCCACCGTGCCCGAACTGGGCCCGACCAGCCCGCGCGCCGATGTCGCGGTGCAAGTCGAGGTACAGGCGAAATACGCCGGCTATCTGGAACGCCAGCGCGAGGAGATTGCGCGCCTGCACCGGCAGGAGTCCACCGCCATCCCCAGTGGGTTCGACTACGACCGCGTGCGCGGGCTTTCCACCGAGGTGCTGCTGAAACTCAAGCGCAGCCAGCCGGCCACTGTGGGCCAGGCGGCGCGCATCAGCGGCGTCACCCCGGCGGCCATCTCCCTGCTGCTGGTGCACCTCAAGCGCCACGCCGCCTGAGCGACCCTCTCGTCAGGCAACCGGTAGAGGCGCCGTCCGCGCGACGGAGCCACCCGCGCAACGATCCGTGCAGCAGCCCGCACGGTGGACAACTCGCCACGCCACAGGCGGCTGGTGCCGTGACGGCACCAACCCTCATCCGTTGCGCTGATCCGCCCTCACCAGGCGCATCGCCAACGCTTCGTGCCGCATTGGGCAGGCATGGCACTCCAGGCTCAACGAGAACCTGCCTGCACCTGCGCAAGCGATACGCCGCCCGTCCCCCGCGATGCCAGTCCCTGGTCGTTCGCACGCCCTGAAACTGGCTGGGGAACCAACCGGCACCGTCTGCCGCCATCCCTGACGAAGTGCTTGCAATACACGTCGACGACGGCAAGCGTCCGCTGTCCGCGGTCGGACAGCATAATCTGCCAAACGTGGCGTTCGCCGGATGAGTTGTCGATGGCCACGTTGACGAACGGCGACTCGGTCATGCCGTGCTTCCGCAAGGCTTCCAACCTCTCCGTCGCGTGTCGTGCCGCCAGGTACTGCCCGTGCCGGTTGCCGACGCGAACCTTCAAGCCGAATCCCGTGTTCAGATCGACTTGGTAGGTTTCGTACTGGCCGGGTTCCGCGGTAACGGTGACATGCTGCAAGTTGGCGGTTTGCGACTGATCCTGGGCCATGCCACCACCGCTGATGCAGGCAAGACCGAACGCGAAGGCTGAGGTGATGATCGTGCGTTTCATAGGAACCTCCAAGCAGACTCCCACATCCGTCGCTTGAACCTAGACCGATGTAACGGCGCCTGCTTGAGGGTTCCCTGAGGGATGGGCGTAGATTCGCTGATGCAACGTCGTGAACCCGCCCGCGAAATATGCAGGCCGGAAACCCCGGGACATCATCCGGGATTCGCAGGCTGCCCGGTTCATCGGGTGGCGCAAGCCGGACATGCCATCGTCCGGCGCAACGTTGCGGACCGCGACGCTTCCCGGAAAAGCGACCTGGGTCATTCGGGCCCCTCATGCCGCCACGCGTCCATGGCATGATGCCGGCAGTCAACCGGGCGAGGAGCGGCACGATGGAAATCTGGATCGGACGCAATGGCGAACGCCATGGCCCCTACAAGGAGGAAGACATCCGCCAGTGGCTGCGCAGCGGCAAGGTCAGCCGCGACGATCTCGGCTGGCGCGAAGGCCTCGCCGATTGGCAACCGTTGTCGGTGCTGTTTCCCGATGAAGTGCCGAGCGAACCACCACCCGTCGACAACCCGTACGCGGCACCTGTGGCCCCCGCATCCAGCCTGCCGCAGACCAACGCCGCCGCGCTGGAGGATTACGCCGGGTTCTGGAAGCGCCTCGCGGCGTTCATCATCGACACCATCATCCTCAGCATCGCGTTCAAGCTGCTCGGCACCTTCTTCGGCGTCTCCGCCGCCGAGGAGGCAATGAAGCAGCAGATGCTCGGCGGCATGTCGCTGCTCGAAGCCTACCGCGGGTTCTACCTCAACACCTGGGTGTACTCGACGCTGACCACGGCCATCACCTGGCTGTACTTCGCCTCGCTGGAAAGCTCGGCCTGGCAGGCCACCGTCGGCAAGCTCGCGCTCGGCGTGCGCGTGACCGACCTTGCCGGCCACCGCATCAGCTTTGCGCGCGGGCTGGGCCGCTACGCCGCCAAGTTCCTCAGCTACCTGATCCTGCTGATCGGTTTCCTGATGATCGGCTTCACCGCGCGCAAGCAGGGCCTGCACGACCTCATCGCCAGCACCCTGGTGCTCAACGGCCGCGCCAGCGAGTTCAAGGACGCGCAGCCGAAGTCGGATGCCGGCAACGGGTCGCTCAATGCTTGAGGGCCGGGATTCGGGAATCGAGATTAGGGAATAGAAAGGCGTGGTGCGGCGTGCAGGCTCCGACATCACATCCACTTTATGGATGCGCGACTAGGCTAAGTCACTCCTGCGCATAGCTGTCGCCGTGCCTCGAACCGAACCCGACAACGACATCATCTACTGGTTTGACCACATTCTGGTCGAGCCAGCGGCGCACCGGCTGCAGCGCGACGGGCGGGATGTGCCGGTGGAACCCAAGGCCTACACCGTGTTGCTGACGCTGCTGCACCACGCCGGCGAAATGGTCAGCAAAGACACCCTGCTGGACAGCGTATGGGGCCACCACCACGTCAGTACCGGCGTGCTCAATCGGGTGGTCTCGCAACTGCGGCGCGCGTTGGGCGACTCGCCCGCGCAACCGCGCTACATCGCCACCGTACACAGCCTGGGATACCGCTTTATCGGCGTACTGCAACCGGCGCCGGCGGCCGCGCCTGTCGTCGACAACGAACCGGCCGCACCCCCGCCGCCTGTCGTGGCCAGCGCCCCGCCCGCCTTCGACGCACGGGCGCCGTATCGCCGCCGGTTCGCCGACGGCGATACGTTTCTGCAGTTCATCGACCTGCAAACCTGCTTGAACCAGCTCGCCAACTGGGCCGCATTGTTGCCGCCGGGCGATACGCTGCGGCAGGCGATTCTCACCGTGTTGCAGCTGGAGTACGCGCGGCTGCGCGCCGGCGGTGCCGCGCCGGTGACGCTGTTGTATAACGAAGCCGTGTTGGCGGCGCTGGCGGGTGATCGGCAGACCGCACTGGCCGCGCTCGGCCTGGCGATCGACGAAGGCGCGTGCGACGAGCTGGCACTGCGCCGCGACCTGGCCTGGCGCACGCTGGCGGGCGATCCGGACTTCTGCCGCCAGCAACGGCGGCTCGGCAACGTGCCAACCATCGCCACCTCGCCGCGCCCCTCACCGCCCGAACTGTAACGACCACGCCGCGGGCGGACGACAGCCGTCGTCCTTCCGCGGCGTGCAGGATGCCCGTTTCAGTGCGCCGGCATGGCCTGGATTTGCGCCAGTGGCACCGATCCTTTCGGCAGGTTCGCAAGGCCGGCCTGCTCGAGTGCACCCGCCACCGGCAACGACACCATCCGGCACTGGCTGCCGGCACTCGCCGCGCGCTTGCAGTAAACGTTGACGATGGCCAGCGTGCGGTTGCCGCGGTCGGTCAGGACGTATTGCCACGCACTGCCGGCGCGCGCCGAGTTGTCGATCGCGACGGTCACGAACGGGGTGGCTGCCTTGCCGTGCGTGCGCAGGGTTTCCAACTCCGCGGTGGCGCGCGACGCCTGCAGGAACTGCCGATGCGTGTTGCCAACCCGCGCCTGCAGCCCGAACCCGGCATCCAGGTCCATCTCGTAAGTCTCATATTGGCCCGGCGACGCGGTAACGGTGACGCGCTGCATGTCGGCGCTGTCCGGACGGTCTTGTGCACAGGCGATGCCGCTGATACCGGCGAGGGTCAACGCGAGGGCGATGACAGTGATCGTACGTTTCATGGGTTCCTCCACACGGACACCAGAGTCCGTGGCGCGACCATAGGTCGACGCCTCAGCCCAAGCTTGCGGGTTTGCATCGGGGGGCAAGTGGAGACGCTGCGGGTTTGCCGTGGATTCGCGCGGGTAAATGCACGGCCGTCTGCGGTTTTTGTGCTGGCCGTCGGCACCAGGCCGCTTGCTATCATCGGCGGCTCGATCCCACCGAAGGATTCGCTTCACCCCATGCCAAGCATCGAACAGCGTATTGCCCAGGACATTGCCGCCAAGACCGAACAAGTGCGCGCGGCGGTGGATTTGCTCGACGGCGGCGCCACCGTGCCGTTCATTGCGCGCTACCGCAAGGAGGTCACCGGCGGCCTGGACGACACCCAATTGCGCCTGCTCGAAGAACGCCTGCGCTACCTGCGCGAGCTGGAGGAGCGCCGCGCCGCGATCCTCGCCAGCATCGAGGAACAGGGCAAGCTCAGCGCGCCACTCAAGGCCGACATTCTCGCGGCCGACACCAAGGCCACGCTCGAAGACCTTTATCTGCCGTACAAGCCCAAGCGCCGTACCAAGGCGCAGATCGCGCGCGAGGCCGGCCTGGAACCGCTCGCCACCAGCCTGCGCGACGACCCGACGCAGGTGCCGGAAACTCTCGCCGAGGCGTTCGTCGATGCGGGCAAAGGCGTGGCGGATGTGCGCGCCGCGCTCGAAGGCGCACGCGCGATCCTGATGGAGTCCATCGCCGAAGACGCGCACCTGGTCGGCGAGTTGCGCGACTGGTTGTGGGAGAAGGGCCAGATCCGCGCCAAGGTGATCGCCGGAAAGGAGCACGAAGGCGCGAAATTCCGCGACTACTTCGACCACGTCGAGGCGATCGCGAAAATTCCCTCGCACCGGCTGCTGGCGCTGATGCGCGCGCGCAACGAAGGCGTGCTCGACCTCGACCTGCAGCCCGGCACGGACGCCGAGCAGGGCCATCTCGAAGCCGAAGGCCGGGTGGCCGTGCACGCCGGCATCGCCGACCGCGGCCGCGCCGCCGACGCCTGGCTGCGGGAAACCGTGCGCCTGACCTGGCGGGTGAAACTGCATCTGCACCTGACGCTCGACCTGTTCGGCCGCGTGCGCGAAGGCGCCGAGGACGAGGCCATCCGCGTGTTCGGCGCCAACCTCAAGGACCTGCTGCTGGCTGCGCCGGCTGGCGCAAAAACCGTGATGGGACTCGACCCCGGCATCCGCACCGGCTGCAAGGTGGCGGTGGTCGACGCCACCGGCAAGCTGCTCGCCACCACCACGATCTATCCGCTCGAGCCCAAGCGGCAGTGGAACGAATCGCTCGCCGCACTGGCGCACCTGTGCGTGAAGCACGCGGTCGATCTCATTTCCATCGGCAACGGCACTGCCTCGCGCGACACCGACCGTTTGGCCGGCGAGCTCATCAAGGGCTTGGCCAAGAGCCACCCGGAGCACAAGCTGGCGAAGATCGTGGTCAGTGAAGCCGGCGCCTCGGTGTATTCGGCCTCCGAACTCGCGGCCAAGGAATTCCCCGAGCTCGACGTCAGCCTGCGCGGCGCGGTCTCCATCGCGCGCCGCCTGCAGGACCCGCTTGCCGAGCTGGTGAAGATCGAGCCCAAGGCGATCGGGGTCGGCCAGTACCAGCACGACGTGAACCAGGTGAAGCTCGCGCGCGCGCTCGACGCCCGCGTCGAGGATTGCGTCAACGCCGTCGGGGTCGACGTCAACACTGCGTCGGCCGCGCTGCTCGCGCGCGTCGCCGGGCTCTCCGCCTCGGTCGCCGAAAACGTGATCAAGTTCCGCGACGAGCACGGCGCGTTCGCCAACCGCAAGGCGCTGCTGAAAGTGCCGCGACTCGGCGACAAGGCGTTCGAGCAGTGCGCCGGCTTCCTGCGCGTGGCGCACGGCGACAACCCGCTCGATGCCAGCGCCGTGCACCCGGAAGCGTATCCGGTGGTCGAGCGCATCATCGAGCGCAGCGGGCGCAAGGTGGCCGCGATCATCGGCGATGTCGCTTTCCTGCGCGGACTGAAAGCCGAGGCCTTCACCGACGACCAGTTCGGCGTGCCGACCGTGCACGACATCCTCAAGGAGCTGGAAAAACCCGGTCGCGACCCGCGCCCGGAATTCGTCGCGCCGAACTTTGCCGAAGGCGTGGAGGACATGAAGGACCTCAAGCCCGGCATGATCCTCGAAGGCCGCGTCACCAACGTGGCCGCGTTCGGTGCGTTCGTCGACATCGGCGTGCATCAGGATGGCCTGGTGCACGTCTCCGCGCTTGCCCATCATTTCGTCAAAGACCCGCGCGACGCGGTCAAGGCCGGCGACGTCGTCAAGGTCAAGGTGATGGAGGTGGATCTGCCGCGCCAGCGCATCGGCCTGTCGATGCGGCTCGACGACGAGCCGGGCCAGGCGCAGGCCAAACCGGTCGCCGGCAATGATCGCGGTGGCTCGCGCCATGCACGCGGCGGCGCAGCGCCCAAGCCGGCGCCACTGCCCGCCAACAGCGCGTTTGCCGATGCATTCGCGCGAGCAGCCAAGCACTGAAACCCGGCGGCGCCCGCGACCATGCGGTGCAGCATGCGGTTCCGTATGGGATGCCGTACCGTAACACCCGGTTAACGCGGCCATCCCGGCCAAGGAGTATTCCCATGTTGCGTACCCGCCACTTGGCCGGCGCGATCGCCGCCGCCCTGCTGTTCAGCACTGCCGCCAGTGCCGCCACCTTCAGCAAGGTCGTCGTGTTCGGCGACAGCCTGAGCGATGCCGGCAACATTTCGCTGGCAACCGCGCCGTCGATCCAGCCGCCGCTGGAGTTCACCACCAATCCCGGCCATGTGTCCGTGCAGGACCTCGCCGGCCGCCTCGGCTACACGCTGACACCATCGCTGGCAGGCGGCACCGACTACGCCTGGGGCGGCGCCGGCGTGCTCACCAACTCGCCTGGCACTCCCGGCGCCGTCCCCACCCTCACCAGTCAGGTGAATGCTTACCTGGCCGCGGGCAGCGTCGATCCGAATGCGCTGTACTCGATCTGGGGCGGCGCCAACGACATCTTCTATGCGGCTACCGCCGCCGGCGCCGGCGCACTGGCTCAGCAGTTGATCCAGCAAAACGTCGCCACCCAAATCGCGCAGCTCGAGGCCGCCGGCATGACCGCGGCGCAGATCACCGCGCTGACGCCAACGATCACCCAGCAGGTGACCGCGGCCGTCACCCAGCAGGTGCTGGCGGCTGCAGGTGTGTCCGGCTTCATGACCGCCGACCAGGTACAGGCCGCCATCGGCGCCGCCGCGCTGCAGGAGGTGAAGCTGATTGGTCAGCTGCAAGGCGCTGGCGTCAAAAACCTCCTGGTCTTCAATCTGCCCAACATCGGCATGACGCCCGACGGCATTGCCCAGGGGTCCACTGCGCAAGCGCAATTGACCGGCCTCAGCGTGCTGTTCAACACCACGCTCAACAGTGGCTTGAGCCAGATGGGCCAGGGCATCATTCCGGTCAACACCTACGCGCTCATCAATGAGGTCGTGGCCAACCCCAGTGCGTTCGGCTTTGCCAACGTGAACACGCCGGCTTGCGGAGCGGGTTCGAGCTCGGTGCAATGCGGCCCGGCCGGCTCCGGCCTGCCCTACACCTACGCCGCGGGCACCGACCAGAGCTACCTGTTCGCCGACGGCGTACATCCGACCACGGCGGCGCACGCCATGCTGGCGCAGGTGGTGCTCTCCGAACTGGCGGCGCCGGGCCAGATCTCGCTGCTGGGCGAGGCGCCCTTGGCGGCCAACGCGGCGCAGACGCGCGCGGTGCGCAACCAGATGCTGGCCGACGGCAACGGCAGCCCCACGCGGGTGTTCGTCAACGTCGATTACGCGCACCAGCGCTTCGACGCGCAGGCCAACTCGCCGAAGACCACCAGCAACAACGTCAACCTCACGCTGGGCGTGGATGCGAAGCTCGCCGACCACGTTTCCGGCGGCATCGCGCTCGGCGTCGGCCAGCAGAACGCCGGTTTCGCCGGCGGTGGCGGCTACAAGTCGCAGGACGTCAGCGGCATCGGCTACCTCACCTACCACAACGGCGGCGGTTACGTCGGCGGCTACGCCGACTTCGGCCAGGCCAATTTCACCGACATCGACCGTCGCCTGCAGATTGGCGCGCTGGCACGTACCGAAAGCGGCAAGACCGACGGCTCGCGCCTGGGCGGTGGTGTCACCGGCGGCTGGTGGTTTGATTTCGGCACGCTGCGCACCGGGCCGTTCGCCACCGCCGAGTGGCAGACGGTGAAGGTCAGCGGCTACAACGAAAACGGCAACGACAGCACCGCGATGTGGTTCGGTCGCCAGCAGCGCAACGCGCTGATCGGCACCGTGGGCTGGCGCCTGCAAGGGCACTGGCAGGCGGGCGCCGCCACGCTGGCACCGTATGTCGAGCTGGCGTGGAACCACGACAGCAAGGCCGACCCGCGCGCCATCAGCGCCGGCCTCAATTCGATGAACGGCAACTTCGCCCTCGCCGGCTATGTACCGGACAAGACCTGGGGTACCGCCGACCTCGGACTCAGTGCGCAATTCAACCAGCGGCTCAGCGGCTGGGTGGGTTACAGCGGCCGGTTCAGCGACAACAGCCAGAAGTACAACAGCGTGAATCTCGGCATGAAGTACGCGTTCTGATCCACGGCTTTCACCGGGCAAAGAAAAAGCCGTCCACGCTGGACGGCTTTTTCTTTGCCCACATGCCCGCGGCGTACTTACTTCTTGTTGCCACCGGCAAGGTTGTAGATGGCCTTGGCCTGCCGCAGCAGCGTGGCCGCCGCGTCGGAGCCCAGGTCGCCGACATCGCTGCCGCTCTGCTGCTCATGCAGTACCAGCATGCCGTTCTGGGTCCAGCTCGCGCGTTCGATCTGGCTTGGCGCCGCGTTCTGGCTGGCCTTCTTCTTTTGCTCGGCCACCCACGGCGCGCCGTTGTTGTAGGCAAAATCGGTGCTGGTGAACCCCTTGTCGCCGTAATCCACCAACTCGCGGATCATCTTCACCTGGCCATTGTCACGAAATACCTGCCAGCTGCGCGACGCGTCGGCGTCGAGCTTGGTGCCGCTGGTCACCTTCATGCCGCCGATCTGCTTGACCAACGATTTGAACGCAGCGAGATCCTTCTCCGCCGGCGTCGGATCGGCCTGCAACTCGATCTTGGTCTGGTTCGCGTTGCCATTGGTCAGCACCGGCGCCTGCATCGGCATCGAATAGTGCCGGTTGCCATCGGTCAGGATCGCGCGCACGACGTACAGGTCAGCCGACTTGATGTCGGCGGGCTTGAAGTTCAGCTCGAACGCATAGGGAAAAGTCACGCCGCCGTCCACCGTCTTGCTCGCCAACGGCGCCGCGCCGCCCTGACCCGCCGACGCGTCCACCAGGTTGATCGTCAACTGCGCATTCGGGGATGGCTGGATCGCGCCGCGAACCGAGATCGTGCCGCTGACCGAACTTGCCGCGGCGGCCGCCGAGCCCACGCCGGCTGCACCACCCTCCGCCGTTGACGACGACGACCCGCAGCCGGCCAAGGCCAGCACGGCCATCGACAGCAACGACAAAACCAACTTGCGCATGGGAAAGCCTCATTTCTCGTGGAACGGGTCGCGGACACCGCCGGGCTAGAACACGGCGGTTCGACGCGGGGGAAACGCCGAGGATAGTGCAAAACTGACTCCACGGGAAAGTCAAGGGCAACCATCACCACCTGCTACGTGAACGCCGCCGAAATATCACTGTCCAAGCGCCCGTTTGACGGTAAACGCGGATTTATGATTCGCGTTGCAAGAACTTGTTCTAGATCAAGTGTACGACGTGAGGTTTTGGACCCCGTCGGTGCACCACGCGTTGCCCACGTCACACGGTTGTCGCGTGGCTGCTGCACGGTTTCCACGGATGGTCGCGCAATCTTGCGAATCCAGGTTCACGTTTTCAGGCAGTCCCCATGAGCTCGCACAAAATTCCGCACGATCCCCTTCAGTCCACTTTCGCCGAGCGCATCAAGCTGCTCATCCAGCGCGTCGGCAGCGCCACCGAGATCGCCCGCATGTGCGGCTTTTCCGAAGGCGTCGTGCGCAGCTGGCGCGACGGCCACACCGACCCTTCGCGTGCGCGCTGCGTCACCCTGGCCCGTACGCTGGGCATTTCGCTGGTATGGCTGGTGGCGGGCGAAGGCGCGTTGCAAATCGACCCCACCCTCTCCGGCAACGACGACAATCAGCTCAGCAGCGAAACCACACGCACACGGTGGCATGCGGCGGGCCCATCGCACACGCTGGTCCCCCCCACCACGCATGCGGACGCCGGCGTCGACCCGCATCGCCTCAACACGGCCATGCAGATCCTGCAATCGGAATTGCAACTGGCCGGCAGCAACCTGACGTTGGCGGACAACACCGACCTGCTGAGCGAACTTTACGAGGTGCTCGGCAGCAACGGCGAAAACGTCAACGCGATGGCGATGCTCAAGTTCAACCGCGCGCTCACCACGCGCATTCTGCAAGCCAAGCAGCGCACGCTGGCCTGAACCGCCGCCACCTGGCGGCACGCCAGACGGCAGCCCCTGCGGGCTGCCGTTTTTGCACGCCGCCAACAATCAGCCGCGCAGCAACGCGATATCAGCCACCGCGCCAAACGCGGCCTTGAGCTGGCCCAGCAATGCAAGGCGGTTATGCCGCACTGCCGGGTCTTCGGCATTGACCAGCACTTCGTCGAAGAATGCGTCCACCGGCGGCTGCAACGCGGCCAGCCGCTTCAGCACCACCGCATAGTCGCCGCTCGCCAACGCGGCTGCGCTTTCGGCCTTGGCCGCATCGAGCGCGGCGGCCAGCGCGTGCTCCGCAGGTTGCTCGAAGTGCACGGGGTCGACCTTGCCGATCGCGAGCGGCTGGCCATCTTCCTCGGCCTGCTTGCGAAGGATGTTCGCCACCCGCTTGTTGGCGGCAGCCAGGCTGGCCGCCGCCGGCAAGCAGCTGAATTCGGCCACGGCATGCATCCGCTGATCGAAATCGAGCAGGTGCTCAGGGTCGACCGCGGCCACCGCATCGAACACGTCCGCCGCAAAGCCTTGGTCGGCGTAATAGCCGCGCAGGCGTTCGAGCACGAAGGCATGCAGCTCCACTGCCAGCGCCGCGCGCTGCTTGCCTGCATCGACCGGCGGCCGCTTGCCGTCCTTGCCCGCTTTCACGCCAGCGGCAAACACGGCATCGGGCAGCAGCTCCAGCGCCTCGATGAACACCGCGCGCAGGTCGAGTTCCAGTTTGCCTTCGATCAGCGTGCGCGCCAGGCCAAGCGCCGCGCGGCGCAGCGCAAAGGGGTCCTTGGTGCCGCTCGGCTTCTGGCCGGCGGCAAAGATGCCGGCCAGCGTGTCCACCCGCTCGGCAACGGCCACGACCTGACCGACCTTGTCGGCGGCGATCGCATCGCGCGCAAAGCGCGGCTGGTAGGCGCTGTCGATCGCGGCCGCCACCGCCGCCGGTTCGCCGTCATGCGCGGCGCAATAGCGCCCCATGACACCTTGCAGCTCGGGGAACTCGCCCACCATGCGGGTCAGCAGATCGCACTTGCCAAGCGCTGCGGCGCGGGTGGCAAGCCCGCCATCGACATCGACCCGGCCGGCGATGATGCGCGCCATTTCCGCGACGCGGCAGCTCTTGTCCCACAGGCTGCCCAGCGTCTTCTGATAGGTGACGCCCTTGAGTTGATCCTGGTAGCTCGCCAGCGGCGTCTTCAGGTCCTCGTCCCAGAAAAACTTGGCATCGGCAAACCGCGGGCGGATGACGCGCTCGTAGCCCCTGCGGATTTCGGCCGGATTCTTCGACTCGATGTTGGCAATGCCGATGAAGTGCTCGGTGAGCTCGCCGCTCGCACTGAACACCGGCACGAACTTCTGGTTGGTCTCCATCGTGGTGACCAGCGCTTCGTGCGGCACCGCGAGGAATTCGCGCTCGAAACTGCATGCGATCGCCACCGGCCACTCGGCCAGGTTCGCCACCTCGTGCAACAGCTCGTCGGAGAGGCGCGGCACGCCGCCGGTTTCCCGCGCGGCGCGCGCCACTTCATCGCGCACGCGCTGCCGGCGCTCGTCGGGGTCCGCCAGGACCTTGGCGCCGCGCATCGCCGCCAGCCAACCGTCGGCATCCGCCACGTGCACCGGCTGCGGATGCATGAAGCGATGCCCGGACGATTGCCGGCCGCTGCGGATGCCCAGCACCTCGCCATCGACGACATCGGCGCCATGCAGCATCACCAGCCAATGCGCCGGACGCACGAACGTATGCTCGTGGCTGGCCCAGCGCATGGGGCGCGGAATCGGCAACGCCTTGAGCGCTTCGGCAACGACCTCCGGCAACAGCGCGGCCAGCGTGTGCCCCGGTTGCACCGCGCGGAACACGAACCACGCGCCTTTGCCGGTATCGAGCCTTTCGAGTTTCGCCACGTCCACGCCACAGGAGTGCGCGAAACCGAGCAGCGCCTTGGTCGGCTGGCCGGCGACGTCGAGGCCGGCGGCAACTGCCGGCCCGCGGCGTTCGATGGTCTGCTCCGGCTGGGTATCCGCAACGCGTGGAATATGGACGGCCAAACGCCGCGGCGAGCAATACGCATGCGCGGCGTCCACCGCAGCCTCGATGCCGCGTTTGGCCAGGCCTTCGCACACGCCATGCGCAAATGCGGCGGACAGTTCGTCGAGCGCCTTCGGCGGCAGTTCCTCGGTACCCAGTTCCACTAGCAGCGACTTCGACGCGCTCATGCCGCCAGCTCCTTTGCGTTCTTCCGGAGGCCGGGGAAACCCAACCGTTCGCGCTGCGCGACATACGCCTCGGCCACGCTGCGCGCCAGCGTACGCACGCGCAGGATGTAGCGCTGACGCTCGGTCACGCTGATCGCGCGGCGTGCATCGAGCAGGTTGAAGGTGTGGCTCGCCTTGGTCACCTGCTCATACGCCGGCAACGGCAGATTTGCGGCAATCAACTGGTTGGCCGTGGCTTCGCACACGTCGAACCAGTGCAACAGTTCGGGCACGTTCGCGTACTCGAAGTTGTAGGTGCTCTGCTCCACCTCGTTTTGATGGAACACGTCGCCATAGGTGACGGTGCCGTGGGGCGCGTGCGTCCACACCAGGTCGTACACGTTGTCCACGTTTTGCAGATACATCGCCAGGCGTTCCAGCCCGTAGGTGACCTCGCCGGTCACCGGCCGGCATTCGATCCCGCCAGCCTGCTGGAAATAGGTGAACTGAGTGACTTCCATGCCGTTCAACCACACCTCCCAACCGAGTCCCCACGCACCCAGCGTGGGCGATTCCCAGTTGTCTTCGACAAACCGCAGGTCATGCACCAGCGGATCGATGCCCAGCTCTTTCAGCGACCCGATGTAGAGGTCGAGGATGTTTTCCGGGTTCGGCTTCATCACCACCTGGTATTGGTAGTAATGCTGCAGGCGGTTCGGGTTGTCGCCATAGCGGCCATCGGTGGGGCGTCTGGACGGCTGCACATAGGCGGCCGCCCACGGCTCGGGGCCGAGCGAGTGCAGGAACGTGGCCGGATGGAAAGTGCCCGCGCCGACTTCGGTGTCGAGCGGTTGCAGCAGGACGCAACCTTGGGCCGCCCAATAGCGATTGAGGGTCTGGATCACATCCTGAAACGTGGGTGCAGACATGGCGTGCCGTGATCGGGAACAAAGCGCGTTAGTATAGCGAGCGTGCGTCGCAGCGCCGTCCGCGCTCGCCGCAATGCGCGAGGAGATCCCTGCGGATGGCTGCATCCCCTGAAATCGCCAGCCTGCTCGGCCGCCGCGGTCGACTGCAACTGGACGAACTGCTGGCCGCGCTGGTCGTCGACGGCCTGGTGGCGGCCGAGGATGCCAAGCAGGTGCGCCTGGGCTCGCGCGCCGGGCGCACCACGGTCGAGCTGCATCCGCTGGTGATCATCGCCAACGCGCGCCTGGCCAGCCAGCGCGACACCGGGCGCCCGCTCAGCCTCGAGAACCTGGTGGAATGGCTTGCCGACCACGCTGGCTTGCCGTATCTCAAGATCGACCCGATGAAGGTCAACGTCGCCGTCGTCACCCAGGTGGTAAGCCACGCCTACGCCAAGCGGCACCGCATCTTGCCGGTGGCGGCTGCAACCGGCGAGGTGACCTTTGCCACCGCCGAGCCGTTCGATGCGGCCTGGGCGACTGACCTTTCGCACATGCTGCGGCGTGACGTGCACCGCATGGTGGCGAACCCGATCGACATCAACCGCTACCTGCAGGAGTTCTACGGCGTCCAGCGTTCGATCCAGCTCGCGCAGGGCGCCAAGAATGCCGGCGGTTACGAGAACAGCGCGGCGATCCTCAATTTCGAGCAGCTGGTCGAGCTCGGCAAGAGCGGCGAGGTTGGCGCCGACGACCGCCACGTGGTGCACATCGTCGACTGGCTGCTGCAATACGCCTTCGAGCAGCGTGCCTCGGACATCCACCTCGAACCGCGGCGCGACGCCGGGCAGATCCGCTTCCGCATCGACGGCGTGATGCACAAGGTGTTCGAGTTGCCGCCGCCGGTGATGGCCGCGGTCACCGCGCGCATCAAGATCCTCGCGCGCATGGACGTGGCCGAGAAGCGCCGCCCGCAGGACGGCCGCATCAAGACGCGCTCGCCGGGAGGACGCGAAATCGAGCTGCGCATTTCCAGCATGCCGACCGCGTTTGGCGAAAAAGTGGTGATGCGCATCTTCGACCCGGACCTCGTGGTAAAGGATTTCGCCCAGCTCGGTTTTTCGCCGGAGGAAACCCGCCAGTGGCGGCACATGGTCGAGCGTCCGCACGGCGTCGTGCTGGTGACCGGCCCGACCGGCTCGGGCAAGACCACCACGCTGTACTCCACGCTCAAGCACCTCGCCACGCCCGAAATGAACGTGTGCACGGTGGAAGACCCGATCGAGATGGTCTCGGCCGAGTTCAACCAGATGCAGGTGCAACCATCGATCGACCTGGACTTCGCCTCCGGCGTGCGCACGCTGCTGCGGCAGGACCCGGACATCATCATGATCGGCGAAATTCGTGACCTCGAAACCGCGCAGATGGCGGTGCAGGCGTCGCTCACCGGCCACCTGGTGCTCTCCACGCTGCATACCAACGACGCGCCCAGCGCGGTCACCCGCCTACTCGATCTGGGCGTGCCGCATTACCTCATCCAGTCGACCCTGACCGGCGTCGTCGCCCAGCGCCTGGTGCGCACCCTGTGCCCATATTGCAAGGTGGAGGCCGCGCAGGATCCACACGAATGGGCGGCGCTCACGCGCGGCTGGCCCACGCCGCTGCCGGAAAAAGTCTGCAAACCGGTCGGCTGCCTCGAGTGCCGCAATACCGGCTTCATGGGCCGCACCGGCATCTACGAAATGATGCCGGTGTCGCCACGTTTGCGCGGGCTTATCTCGGCGCAGCTCGACCTTGGCGGCTTCGGTGGCGAGGCACTTGCCGAAGGCATGCGCCCGCTGCGCATTTCCGCCGCAACCCAGGTTGCCCGCGGCCTGACCACGGTGCAGGAAGTCCTTGCCGTGCTGCCGCCGATCGAAACCGTCGAACCGGCGCCGCCCATCCGCGGAGCTGCCACGGACGCCGCATGAAACCGATCCTCATCATCCGCACCGGCCGCGCACCAGCGCACATTCGCGGCCGCTTCGGAGATTTCCCGCAATGGTTTCGCGTCGCCGCCCGCCTCGCCAGCACCCGCACGCGCAGCGTGGATGTCGAGTCCGGCGAAACTTTGCCGCCACCCCAGGACATTGCCGGCGCGATCATCACCGGCTCCGCGGCAATGGTGACCGAGCGCGCCGCGTGGAGCGAGCGCACCGCCGGCTGGATCCGCGCCGCCATGGATGCCGAGCTGCCCATGTTCGGCGTCTGCTTCGGCCACCAGCTCATGGCCCACGCCCTTGGCGGCAAGGTCGATTATTTGCCCGGTGGTCGGGAAATGGGCACGCAGACCATCACCAGGCTCGCCGCCGCCGAAGGCGACATCCTCGCCGCGAGCCTGCCGCCGCAGTTCCGCGCGCATACCACCCACGAACAAAGCGTGCTGGAACCGCCACCGGGCGCGGTCGTACTGGCGCGCTCCGAGCGCGATCCGAACCAGTTGCTGCGCTACGGCCCGCAGGCACTGAGCTCGCAGTTCCACCCCGAGTTCAGCGCCGACGTGATGCGCGCCTACGTCGTGCGCAAACGCGAAGCGATGCGCCGCGAAGGCGGCGACCCGCAGCGGGTCTATCGCGACATCGCGGCAACGCCCATCGCGCGCCGCCTGCTGCAGCGCTTTGCGCTCCGCCCCGGGCTCGGCAAGATACCTCGCGGGCGCTGACTTCAGCGGCGCAAGCGGCGCGCAATCGCATCGCGCGAAAGCAGCGCAAAGGCAAGTCCAAACAGGAACCCGCCGATGTGCGCCCACCAGACGTAGGCGCCGTAGCTGGCGCCGGCGTAGCTGAAAAGCAGCTGCAGCAATACCCAGATGCCAATCAAGAGATAGGCCGGCACCCGCACAAACTGCAAGTACAGGCCCAGCGGCAGCACCAGTCCAAGCCGGGCCCGCGGAAACAGTGCGACATAAGTGCCCACGACGGCAGAAACCGCGCCGCTGCAGCCGATAATGGGCAGGCGCACTCCGGCGAGCGACAGCGCCCCGATCAGGTTCGCCACCACGCCACCAATCACGAACAGCGACAAAAACCGCAGTGAGCCCAGCGCGCGTTCGCCCGGCAGGCCGAAAATCACCAGGAACAACAGGTTGCTCAGCAGGTGCAGCCAGGTGACATGGATGAACAGCGCGGTGAACAGCCGCAGCAGCGAGGGATCGGTCAGCTGCGGCCAGATCGCCTCGTGGGCATCGAACACGTTGGCCGGAACCGTGCCCCATTCCTGCAGGACTGCGATGCGCCGTGGCAGCGGCAGCACGGCGAGCCAGATGAACGCCACGACGCAAAGACACACGAGAAACGTGGTGGCCCAGAGCCATTGATGTTTGCGTCGGGTTTCAACGTGGACGAACACGGCAGGCGAGCTCCTGGGCTGGACCGGGTTACTGTTCCGGATATCGCATCCGGTGTCATCCCTCAAACCTGGCCTTCGTGCCGGGCAACACAAACGGAGCGCGGCCAGACGAGCGGGAAGGCATCAAGCGATGCCGACCGTACTGCGTCTGCCGCAGCAAACCACCATGCGGGGGGAGGCCGACGCGCACCCGCCGAGGCGGCTACTCGTACGCCGGACTTTCAGTCCGTCCACGGTTCCGCCGGGCAAAGCCGGCATGTT
>SCRM01000005.1 GCA_004298045.1 Rhodanobacter sp.
ATGGACGACGGCCTGCGCTTCGCGATCCGCGAAGGCGGCCACACCGTCGGCGCGGGCGTGGTGGCGAAGGTCATCAAGTAACAAGCGGGGATTCGGGAGGCGGGATTCGGGATTCGGAAGAGCGGCGGCTCGCAAGGCTGTGTCTGGACGAATCTCGAATCACGCATCCCTATTCCCAGCGGCATGAAATGCCGCTATACTTCGCAGCTCCTTTGTGAGGACAGTTAAAACCTGGCCTCCCTACCGCGAAATGAGGTGCAGGAAGCACTTCGAGTTCGCTGGCCGTGGACGGCCATCGTGAAACTAATGGCGACGGGGCATGGCTCGTCATCGGAACACGAAGTCGGTTTTACGCCAGGCGAGCCCGAATGAGCTCGCTTGGCGTTTTTGAGATTCGGAGCTTGACGTTCCGTCAGTGGCAGCAACGGGCAGTGCGATGGGGCGAGAAGCCGCATCGTTGTGCATCCAGGTTCTTTCGATAACAGGACACGGTTTATGGCGAACCAGAAGATTCGCATCCGCCTCAAGGCATTCGATCATCGCCTGATCGACCGCTCGGCCAGCGAGATCGTTGAGACGGCCAAGCGTACCGGTGCAACGGTGCTGGGTCCGATCCCGCTTCCCACCAAGATCGAGCGCTACACCATTCTGGTTTCGCCGCACGTCGACAAGGACGCGCGCGACCAGTACGAGACACGCACCCACAAGCGCGTGCTCGACATCGTCGACCCCAACGACAAGACCGTGGACGCGCTCATGAAGCTTGACCTCGCCGCTGGCGTGGACGTCCAAATCAAGCTTGGCTGAGCGATAGACAGGATACGAACATGAGTATCGGACTGGTAGGCCGCAAATGCGGCATGAGCCGACTCTTCACTGAGGACGGGCGCTCGATCCCGGTGACCTTGATCGAGGCCACCCCGAATCGCGTCACCCAGTTGAAGACGACGGACAACGATGGCTACAGCGCAGTACAGGTCACCACGGGTGCCAAGCGCGCCAACCTGCTGACCGCGCCGGCCAAGGGTCACTACGCCAAGGCGAAAGTCGAGCCGGGTCGCGGGTTGTGGGAGTTCCGCGTCAGCGACGAGGATCTCGGCAAGTACAGCGTCGGCGCCGAGATCAAGGCTGAGGACGTGTTCAAGGCCGGGCAGATCGTCGACGTTGCCGGCGTGTCCAAGGGCAAGGGTTTCCAGGGCACGATCAAGCGCTGGCACTTCAAGATGGGCGATGCGACGCACGGCAACTCGTTGTCGCATCGTGCGCCAGGCTCCATTGGTCAACGCCAGACCCCGGGGCGCGTGTTCCCGGGCAAGAAGATGGCCGGCCAGATGGGCAATGTGAATCGCACGCAGCAGGGTCTGGAAGTGGTCAGGGTTGACGCCGAGCGCCATCTGATCGCGGTGAAGGGCGCGGTACCGGGTGCAACCGGTGGCGACGTCGTGATCCGTCCGACCACCAAGGGTTGAGGAGAGACGCCATGGAACTCAATGTCATTGGCGCCAAGCCGCTCGCCGTGTCCGAAAGTGTTTTCGGTGGTGAATTCAAGCAAGCCCTGGTGCATCAGGTCGTGGTCGCCTATCAGGCTGGCGCACGCGCCGGCACCAAGGCGCAGTTGACGCGCAGCGAGATTTCCGGCACCACCAAGAAGTTCAAGAAGCAGAAGGGTGGTGGTGCACGCCACGGCGACTATCGCGCGCCGATCTTTGTCGGCGGCGGCATCGCGTTTGCTGCGCGCCCACGTAGCTTCGACCAGAAGGTCAACCGCAAGGCCTACCGCGTTGCGATTCGTTCGATTCTGTCCGAGCTCAATCGCCAGGGCCGCCTCAAGGTGGTCGAAGGCTTTGGCATCGAACAGCCGAAGACCAAGGCGATGGTGGCCAAGCTCGCCGAGCTCGAGGCCAACGGCCGCGTGCTGCTGGTGTCGGAAGACTCGAACGAGGCGTTGTACCTCGCCGCGCGCAACATCCCCTACCTGCATGTCGTCGACGTGATGGCGCTGAACCCGGTCAACCTGGTCGGTTCCGACCATGTCGTGCTGACGGTCGACGCCGTGAAGAAGATCGAGGAGTGGCTGGCATGAGCAACGAACGCATTCACGATACGCTGCGCGCGCCGTACATCTCCGAAAAGGCTGCCCGTATCGGCGAGCACAACCAGTACGTGTTCGTGGTGGCCCCCGAGGCAACCAAGGCCGATGTCCGCGCGGCGGTGGAGCACATGTTCGAGGTGAAGGTCGAGCAGGTGAACATCGTCAACAGCAAGGGCAAGGTCAAGTCCTTCCGTTCCCGCGCTGGCAGCCGCCAGGGCAAGCGCAAGGCGTATGTGCGGCTCATCGATGGGCAGACCATCGACGTGGCAGCCAAGGCCTGAGCCAGGAGTTTTCGAGATGGCACTAATCAACCACAAGCCGACCTCGCCGGGTCGCCGCGACGCTGTCAGCGTCCGCACCGAAGGGTTGCACAAGGGCGCGCCGTACGCGGCGTTGACTGAGGCGCAGTCCAAGACCGGTGGCCGCAATCACTACGGCCGCATCACCACGCGTCACCGCGGTGGCGGCCATAAGCAGCATTACCGCATCATCGACTTCAAGCGTGACAAGGAAGGCATTGCCGCCAAGGTCGAGCGTATCGAATACGATCCGAACCGCACTGCCCACATCGCGTTGTTGTGCTATGCCGACGGCGAGCGCCGCTACATCATCGCGCCCAAGGGCGTGCAGGTTGGCGACCGTCTGTTGTCCGGGCGCGACGCGCCGATCAAGGCGGGCAACTGCCTGCAGCTGCGCTCGATTCCGGTGGGTTCCACGATTCACTGCATCGAGATGAAGCCGGGCAAGGGCGCGCAAATCGCCCGCAGCGCCGGGGCTTCGGTGCAGTTGGTCGCCCGCGAGTCCGGTTACGCCACGTTGCGTTTGCGTTCGGGCGAAATGCGCCGGGTGTCGGTGGATTGCCGCGCAACCATCGGCGAAGTGGGCAACGGCGAGCACAGCCTGAAGAAACTCGGCAAGGCCGGCGTCAAGCGCTGGCTGGGTATTCGCCCGACCGTTCGCGGCGTGGTGATGAACCCGGTGGACCATCCGCATGGTGGTGGCGAGGGCAAGACTTCGGGTGGCCGTCATCCGGTCAGCCCGTGGGGTCAGCCGACCAAGGGTTACAAGACCCGCAACAACAAGCGCACGCAGCACTTCATTGTGCGTCGTCGCAAGTAACAGGAAACCGACATGCCGCGTTCTCTGAAGAAAGGTCCATTCGTTGACCTTCACCTCGTCAAGAAGGTGGAAGCTGCGGTTTCCACTCATAACAGGCGCCCGATCAAGACCTGGTCGCGCCGCTCGATGATCGTGCCCGACATGGTGGGCCTGACCATCGCCATCCACAACGGCCGTCAGCACGTGCCGGTATTGATCAACGAGAACATGGTCGGGCACAAGCTCGGCGAGTTCGCGGTGACCCGTACCTTCAAGGGCCATGTCGGCGACAAGAAGGGCAAGTGATGAGCACTGAAGCCAAAGCGATCCTGCGTGGCGCCCGCATTTCGGCGCAAAAGGCGCGCCTGGTGGCCGATCTTGTCCGCGGGCTTCCCGTGGGCCGGGCCAGCGACGTGCTCGCATACACCAACAAGAAGGGTGCCCACCTTGTGCGCAAGGTGCTGCTCTCGGCCGTCGCCAACGCCGAGAACAATCTGGGTGCCGATGTCGACGAGTTGAAAGTCGCCCGCGTGTTCGTGGACGAGGGCCCGGCGATGAAGCGTATGTATGCACGCGCCAAGGGCCGCGGTTCGCGGATCCTGAAGCGCACCAGCCACATCACCGTGGTCGTTGGCAACTGACGGGGGACACAGACGATGGGTCACAAAGTTCATCCCACCGGCATCCGCCTCGGCATTGCCAAGGACTGGAATGCCAAGTGGTACGCCAACAAGGCGGATTACGCCAAGTATCTCGTTGCCGACATCAAGGTGCGCGAGATGCTCAAGACCAAGCTTGCCGCCGCGGGTATTTCCCGCGTGTTGATCGAACGCCCGGCGAAGACCGCGCGCGTCACGATCCACACCGCCCGTCCGGGCGTGGTGATCGGCAAGAAGGGCGAGGACATCGAGAAGCTGCGCAAGGAAGTCTCGGCGCTGATGGGCGTGCCCACGCACATCAACGTCAACGAGGTGCGCAAGCCGGAGCTGGATGCCCAACTCGTCGCCGAGTCGATCGCGCAACAGCTTGAGCGCCGCATCATGTTCCGCCGCGCCATGAAGCGCTCGGTCGGCAACGCCATGCGCCTTGGCGCGCTGGGCATCAAGATCAACGTTTCGGGCCGGTTGAATGGCGCCGAGATTGCCCGCTCCGAGTGGTCGCGCGAAGGTCGGGTGCCGCTGCACACACTGCGCGCCGACATCGACTACGGCTTTGCCGAGGCGGCCACCACGTACGGCAAGATCGGCGTCAAGGTGTGGGTCTACAAAGGCGAAGTCTTCGACGTGACGCAGATCGGCCAGGAAGCGAAAGACGACTCCCCGGCCCCGTCGCGTCGCGAGGGTGGCGAAGGTCGTCGTGACCGCGAGTCGCGTCGTGATGGCGAAGGCCGTCGCGAGCGCGCGGCGAAGTAAGGAGAGTTGCCATGTTGCAACCCAAGCGAACCAAATTCCGCAAGCAGTTCAAAGGCCGCAATGACGGCTTGGCGCAGCGCGCCAATGTGGTCAGTTTCGGTGATTACGGCCTGAAGGCCATTACCCACGGGCAGCTCACGGCGCGCCAAATCGAAGCCGGCCGCCGTTGCCTGACCCGCTTCGTCAAGCGCGGCGGCAAGTTGTGGATCCGCGTGTTCCCCGACAAGCCGATCACCAAGAAGCCGATCGAAGTGCGTATGGGCGCCGGCAAGGGCGGCGTGGAGTTCTGGGTGGCCCAGATCCAGCCGGGCCGCATGCTGTACGAGATCGAAGGCGTCGATGAGGTGTCGGCACGCGAGGCGTTCCGCCTGGCTGCCGCCAAGCTGTCGGTGCAAACCCAGTTCGTGACCCGGGCGGTGATGTGATGGCCATCAAAGATCTGACAACCAAGTCGGCTGACGAGCTCAAGCAGCACCTGCTCGACCTGCGCAAGGAGCAGTTCAACCTGCGCATGCAGAAGGGTTCCGGGCAACTCGGCCAGCCGCACCAGCTGCGCCGCGTCCGGCGCGACATCGCCCGCACGAAATTCGTGCTCGGCGGCAAGAAGTAAGGGACCGCCGACATGAGTGACAAGCAAAAGCAGGTGCGCACCCTCGAAGGGCGCGTGGTCAGCAACAAGATGGACAAGACGGTTACCGTCCTGATCGAGCGCCAGGTGCAGCATGCGCTGCTCGGCAAGATCGTGCGGCGGTCGACCAAATTGCACGCACAGGATGACCTCGGTGCGAAGGAAGGTGACTTGGTGCGGATTGCCGAGTGCCGGCCGTTGTCCAAGACCAAGCATCACCGCGTGGTCGAAATCGTCGTCCGCGCGAACGTTTGAGGAGGGTGCAGCCATGATCCAGATGCAAAGCACGCTCTCGGCCGCGGACAACAGTGGCGCAAAGGAACTCACCTGCATCAAGGTGCTCGGTGGTTCCAAGCGACGCTACGCGACGATCGGCGATGTCATCAAAGTTGCCGTGAACGACGCGATTCCGCGTGGCAAGGTGAAAAAGGGCGAGGTGTACAACGCCGTGGTGGTGCGTACCGCCAAGGGCGTGCGTCGCGCTGACGGGTCGCTGGTCCGTTTCGACGGCAATGCGGCGGTACTTCTCAACAACAAGCTCGAGCCGATCGGCACCCGCATTTTCGGGCCGGTGACGCGCGAGCTGCGCAGCGAGCGGTTCATGAAGATCGTCTCGCTGGCTCCCGAAGTGATCTGAGCGGAGGCCAGACATGAACCGTATCCGCAAGGGCGATCAGGTGATCGTGATCGCCGGCAAAAACAAGGGCCAGCGCGGCGAAGTGCTGCGGGTTGCAGGCGAGCGCGTGTTCGTCTCCAACGTCAACCTGGTCAAGCGCCACACCAAGCCGAACCCGCAGGCCCAGCAGGCTGGCGGGATCGTCGAGCGTGAGGCGTCGATCCATCTCTCCAATGTGCAGCTGTTCAACCCCGCCGCCAACAAGGGTGAACGCGTAAGCACCAAGACGCTCGAAGACGGGCGCAAGGTGCGCGTGTTCCGCTCCAGCGGCGAGGTCGTGGACGCGTAAGGACCAATGACATGACGCGCCTTGAGAAGGTTTACCAAGAACAGGTCGTGGCGAAACTCACCGAGAAGTTCGCCTACCAGAACGTGATGCAGGTTCCGCGCATCACCAAGATCACGCTGAACATGGGCGTGGGCGAAGCGGCGGGCAACAAGAAGGTGCTGGAAAACGCCGTTGCCGACATGACCAAGATCGCCGGGCAAAAGCCGATCACGACCAAGGCACGGGTTTCCGTGGCCTCGTTCAAGATCCGCGAGGGCTGGCCGATCGGCTGCAAGGTCACGCTGCGCCGGGCGAACATGTGGGAGTTCCTTGATCGTCTGATCAATATTTCGCTGCCCCGTGTGCGCGACTTCCGTGGTGTTTCCGGCCGTGCGTTCGATGGCCGGGGCAACTTCAACTTCGGCATCAAGGAACAGATCATCTTCCCGGAGATCGAGTTCGATGCGATTGACGCCCTGCGCGGCATGAACATCTCGATCACCACCACGGCCAAGACTGACGCCGAAGCCAAAGCGCTGCTGGAAGCTTTCAGCTTTCCGTTCCGCAACTGAGAGACGCGAGAATCGCATGGCAAAGAAATCAATGGTCAACCGCGACCTCAAGCGGCTCAAGATCGCGAAGCGGTATGCCGCCAAGCGCTCGGAACTGAAAGCCATCGTGCTCAGCCCGAAGTCGTCCTACGACGAGAAGATGGAAGCTCAGGGCAAGCTGCAGAAGTTGCCGCGTGACGCGAGCCCGAGCCGGCAGCGCACACGTTGCGCTTTGACCGGGCGCCCGCGCGCGGTGTATGCCAAGTTCGGCTTGGCCCGCAGCAAACTGCGCGAAGCCACCATGCGCGGCGACGTGCCAGGGCTGCGCAAGGCAAGCTGGTAAATCGTTGACGGCGCGGCAGCGTGCCGTGTCGCAAGGCGACGCTTGGGCGTCGTACCGCTAGTCCGCATTGATATTCGCAATTGGCTGGAAAGGCTGATAGACTCGCCGGTCTGCGCAACGCAGAAGGCGGCTCTGTCGCCTCACAATCTGATTGATCTCCGGTTTCTCGGATATCGGTGCACTCTGAAGGAAGTTTTCATGAGCATGACTGATCCCATCGCCGACATGTTTACGCGTGTCCGCAATGCCCAAATGGTGGGCAAGCCGACGGTGCGTATGCCGTCGTCGAAGTTGAAGGTGGCGCTGGCCAACCTTCTCAAGAACGAGGGTTACGTTCTCGACGCACAGGTTGCTCAGGAAGCGGGCAAGCCGGTGCTTGAGATCAAACTCAAGTATTTCGAAGGCCGCCCGGCCATCGAGTCGATTTCGCGGGTCAGCCGTTCCGGCCTGCGGGTCTATCGCGGCAAGGGTGAACTGCCGAAGGTGCTCGGTGGCCTCGGCATCTCGATCATCTCGACGTCGGCTGGTTTGCTGACCGATGCCCAGGCACGTGCCAAGGGCGTTGGCGGCGAAATCATCGGCCAGGTCGCCTAAGGAGTCGACGATGTCACGAGTTGCCAAAAAGACGATCCACCTGCCGAAGGGCGTGGAACTGAAGGTCGCCGCCGACGTCATCACCGTCAAGGGCGCCAAGGGTACGTTGTCGGTGCATGCGTTGCCGGGCGTGTCGATTGTCACCAGCGGCGATGCGGTGAATATCGAGCTGGCCGAAGGCGCCGACGACAAGTTCGGCGGCACGGCGCGCGCGCTGCTGGCGAACATGGTCAAGGGCGTTTCCGAGGGCTACGAGCGCAAGCTCGAGCTGGTCGGCGTGGGTTATCGCGTGGCGATGGCCGGCAAGTCGCTCAACCTCAGCCTGGGCTTTTCGCATCCAGTGGTGTTCGAGCCGCCGGCCGGCATCACGCTGGAGGCGCCGTCGCAAACCGAGATTCTGGTCAAGGGCGCCGACAAGCAGGCCGTGGGCCAGACCGCTGCCAAGATTCGCGGCTTCCGTCCGCCAGAGCCCTACAAGGGCAAGGGCGTGCGCTATGCAGGCGAGACGATCACGTTGAAGGAAGCCAAGAAGGCGTAAGCCGATCCGCTTTCAAGGGACAACACCGATGAACAAAAACGAATCTCGTCTGCGGCGCGCCAAGTCGACTCGCTCGCACATCCGCATGTTGAATGTGGCGCGCTTGTCGGTGCATCGCACCAACCAGCATCTTTATGCCCAGGTGATCGACGCCAACGGCGAGAAGGTGCTGGCCGCAGCATCGACGGTACAGAAAGCCGTCGTCGAAGGCTTGAAGGGCAAGAAGAATCTCGCGGCGGCAGCTGCGGTTGGCAAGGCAGTCGCCGAGCGTGCGCTCAAGGCCGGTGTGGAGTCGGTTGCCTTCGACCGCTCCGGCTTCCGCTTCCACGGCCGCGTCAAGGCGCTCGCCGACGCTGCCCGCGAGGCAGGTTTGAAGTTCTGAAGAGCCGGGATTGGGTATTCGAGATACGGGATTCGAAAGAGCCCGCTTCTGCGAATCCCGAATTCCGTCTCTCGAATCCCCGCGGTAAACACAACTACAAGCGGCTTCGCCGCAAGCAAAAGTCCCGGATGGTCCGGGCACACGGAATCGAGAAATGGCTTCCAACGATCGCGAAAGTTCTGACGGTCTGCTCGAAAAGCTGATTGCCGTCAACCGCGTGGCCAAAACCGTCAAGGGTGGCCGCCAGATGAGTTTCACTGCCCTGACCGTGGTTGGCGACGGCGAGGGCAAGGTCGGTTTTGGTTATGGCAAGGCGCGTGAAGTGCCGGTGGCCATCTCCAAGGCCATGGATCGGGCGCGTCGTAACCTGGTCAGCGTCGAGTTGAACAACGGCACGTTGTGGTACGCGATCAAGGCGAACCACGGTGCGGCACGCGTTTACATGCAACCGGCCTCTGAAGGTACCGGCGTCATCGCGGGCGGCGCCATGCGTGCCGTGCTCGAGGTGGTCGGGGTCAAGAACGTGCTGGCCAAGGCCGTCGGTTCGCGCAATCCGATCAACCTGGTACGCGCGACCATCAAGGGTCTGCAGGCTGTAGCGTCGCCGAAACAGGTGGCCGCCAAGCGTGGCAAGTCGGTGGAGGAGGTGTTGGGCAATGGCTAAGAAAGCGGCAATTTCCGGTACCGTGCGCGTGCGCTTGGTAAAGGGGCTGCGCGGCGTGCAGGCGCGGCATCGTCTCAGCGTCAAGGCGTTGGGCCTCAACAAGACCAACGATGTCCGCGAACTGAAGGACAGCCCGCAGGTGCGTGGCCTGATCAACACGGTCTACTACTTGGTGCGGGTGGAGGAGTAATCCGATGCGTCTGAACAACATTCAACCCGCCGCCGGTTCGCGCAAGTCCAAACTGCGTGTGGGTCGCGGCGTCGGCTCCGGCCTCGGCAAGACGGCGGGGCGCGGCCACAAGGGCCAGCATGCGCGCACGGGCCGCTCCCACACGGTCGGTTTTGAAGGCGGTCAGATGCCGCTGCAGCGCCGGCTGCCGAAAGTGGGTTTCCGCTCGAAGCTCAAGGCACAGAGCCAGCAGGTGTTCCTGTACCAGATCGCCGCGTTGAAGGACGACGTCATCGACGCGATCGCGTTGCACAAGGCGGGGTTGATCGACAGCAACGCACGCAAGGTCAAGGTGGTCCTGAAGGGCGAGATCAAGCGCGCGGTAAAGTTGTCCGGTCTGCTGGCGACGGCGGGTGCCAAGGCCGCGATTGAAGCGGCCGGCGGCAGCGTGGAGTAATCGCGGTGGCTCAAGCCAAGGGCAACAACGCACTCGGCAAACTGGGCAAGCTCACGGAGCTGCGCCAGCGCATCCTGTTTGTGGTGGGCGCGCTCGCTGTGTTTCGTCTGGGCTCCTTCATTCCGGTGCCGGGTGTCAATCCTGACGCCATGAGCAACCTGGTGAACGGCAGCGGCCTGATGGACATGTTCAACATGTTCTCGGGTGGCGCGCTGGAGCGGTTCTCGGTATTTGCCTTGGGCGTGATTCCGTACATCTCGGCATCCATTGTGGTGCAGATGATGGGGTCGGTGGTGCCCAGCTTGCAGCAGCTGCGCAAGGAAGGTGAGGCCGGCAAACGCAAGATGACGATGTATACCCGCATCGGCACCGTTGGCTTGGCACTGTTCCAATCGTTCGGCATTGCGGTGGCGCTGCAAAAGCAAGTTGCGGCGGGTGGCGCTCCAGTCGTCTACACGCCCGGTTTCGGTTTTGTGTTCGCCTCGGTGGTGGGCCTGACGGCGGGCACCATGTTCCTGATGTGGATTGGCGAGCAAATGACCGAGCGCGGCATTGGCAACGGTATCTCGCTGCTGATCTTCGCGGGCATCGTGGCGGGTTTGCCGGGTGCGGTCGTGCAGACGCTCAACATGTCCGGCAACGGTGAGCTGTCGGTGCTGATGCTCCTGATCGTGGTGGTGGTGGTGCTTGGCGTGACCGCGTTTTGCGTGTTCATGGAACGCGCGCAACGGCGGATAACGGTGAATTACGCACGCCGCTCGGGCGGCGCGCGCGCCTACCAGAACCAAAGCTCCAACCTGCCGCTCAAGATCAACATGTCGGGCGTCATCCCGCCGATCTTTGCGTCAAGCCTGTTGATGTTCCCGGCGACGGCGGCGAGCTGGTTTGGCTCCGGTACCGACGCGGGCTGGTTTGGCAGCACGCTGCAGCGCCTGGGGCAGATGCTGACGCCGGGCGAGCCGGTGTACGAGATCGTCTCGGCGACATTGGTGATTGGTTTCGCATTCTTCTACACGGCGATCGTGTTCAACGCCGACGAGACGGCCGACAACCTCAAGCGTTCAGGCGCGTTGATTCCGGGCATTCGTCCGGGCAAATCGACCGCCAGCTACATTGACGCGGTGATGACCCGCTTGACGGCGGTTGGCGCGCTGTACCTCGCGCTGGTCTGTTTCGTGCCGTCGTTCATGCAGAAATTCTGGCATGTGCCGTTCTACTTCGGCGGAACGTCGCTGCTGATCGTGGTGGTGGTGGTGATGGATTTCACCGCGCAAGTGCAGGCACACCTCGTCAGTCACCAGTACGAAAGTCTGCTCAAGAAGGCCAATCTCCGACGCAACTAGTGGCTGCTGGGGCGCATGGGACAGGTCGTTGGATGGAATACGCGCGGGCGGTAGATGCCGCGTGGCTTCCCTGTCAAGCTGTTTTTGGTTAAGATTGCGCGTTTACCGCGCACGAAACGCATCGGAGAGTACGCATCATGGCGCGCATCGCGGGTGTCAATTTGCCGGTCCAGAAGCATGTCTGGGTCGGCCTGCAGAGTATTTTCGGTATCGGTCGCAGCCGGGCCAAGAAGGTTTGTGCCGACGCTGGTGTGGCGCCGACCACCCAGATCAAGTCGCTCAGCGAAGGCGAGGTGGAAAAGCTCCGCCAAGAAGTCGCCAAGTATGTGGTCGAGGGTGATCTGCGACGCGAGGTGGGCATGTCGATCAAGCGCCTGATGGATCTGGGCTGCTATCGCGGCCTGCGTCATCGTCGCGGCTTGCCGGTGCGCGGTCAGCGCACGCGTACCAACGCACGTACCCGCAAGGGTCCGCGTCGCGCCATCAAAAAGTAAACGGATCGAATCATGGCCAAGCCAGTCAAGACCAAGAAGAAGATCAAGCGTGTCGTCACGGATGCCGTGGCCCACGTGCAGGCCTCCTTCAACAACACCATCGTCACCATCACCGATCGCCAGGGCAATGCATTGTCGTGGGCCACGGCAGGTGGTGCGGGTTTCCGCGGTTCGCGCAAGTCGACGCCGTTTGCCGCCCAGGTCGCCGCCGAAAAGGCCGGGCGTGCCGCCGGCGATTACGGCGTGAAGACGGTCGAAGTGCGCATCAAGGGCCCCGGCCCCGGCCGCGAATCTGCGGTGCGTTCGCTGAACGCCTTGGGCTACAAGGTGCTCAACATCATTGACGTGACGCCGATTCCGCACAACGGCTGCCGTCCCCCCAAGAAGCGTCGAGTCTGAAGGAGCATACCCATGGCCCGTTATCGTGGAGCTACCTGCAAGCTCGCGCGTCGCGAAGGCGCAGATCTCAGCCTGAAGAGCCCGGCCCGCGCGGTCGACTCCAAGTGCAAGCTGGAAAACAAGCCCGGCCAGCATGGCGCGAACAAGCGCATGCGCTTGTCGGACTACGCCGTGCAGTTGCGCGAAAAGCAGAAGGTCAAGCGCATCTATGGTGTGCTTGAGCGCCAGTTCGGCAACTACTACACCAAGGCCACCACCATCAAGGGCAACACGGGCGAAAACCTGTTGCGCCTGCTGGAGTGCCGCCTGGACAACGTCGTATACCGCATGGGCTTCGCGGTGACCCGCGCCCAGGCGCGCCAGTTAGTCGCCCACAAGGCGGTGCTGGTCAACGGCAAGAAGGTCAACATTCCGTCGTTCCAGATCAAGCCGGGCGACGCGGTGGCGCTGACGGAGCGCGCGCGCAACCAGTTGCGCGTGCAGGAAGCGGCGACCGTGTTCGACACCATGGACCTGCGTCCGGGCTGGGTCGAGGTCGACAGCAAGAAATTCGAGGGCACGTTCAAGTCAGTGCCGGATCGCGGCGATCTGCCGACCGACATCAATGAATCGTTGATCGTCGAGCTTTATTCGAAGTAATCATCGGAGCTCTGCATGGCAGTTTCGTCAACTAGCGTGCTGCGTCCGCGCGGCCTTACCGTCGAACAGCTCGGAGCCAATCGTGCCAAGGTGGTGGTCGAGCCGCTGGAGCGCGGCTTCGGACACACCCTGGGCAATGCACTGCGGCGGGTGTTGTTGTCGTCCATTCCGGGCAGCGCGATCGTCGAGGTTGAAATCGATGGCGTGCTGCACGAGTACACCACGCTTGAGGGTTTGCAGGAGGACGTCATCGAAGTCCTGCTGAACCTCAAGGGCATCGCGATTCGCCAGCATACCGGTGAAGAGGTGGTGCTGACCTTGAGCAAGAAAGGCAAGGGTGTGGTTACGGCCGGGGATATCGTGCTCGATCATACGGTCGAGGTTATCAATCCCGAGCACGTGATCTGCCACTTGACCAAGGACATCACGCTCAACATGCGGCTCAAGGTGCGGCGCGGCATCGGCTATCAGCCGGCCAGCATGCGCCAGCATCCGGACGACGAGGCGCGTCCGATCGGTCGTCTGCAGCTTGACGCCTCGTTCGGTCCGATCCTCAAGGTGGCCTACGAGGTCGACGCCGCGCGCGTCGAGCAGCGCACCAACCTCGACAAGCTGGTGCTGGACATCGAGACCAACGGCACGATCGGTGCCGAGGACGCGGTGCGCAAGGCAGCCGAGATCATCAATGACCAGCTGTCGGTGTTCGGCGACTTCTCGCATCGCGAGAGCGCGACCGACAAGGCGGAAAAGAGCGGTTTCGATCCGCTGCTGCTGCGTCCGATCGACGATCTCGAGCTCACCGTGCGTTCGGCCAACTGCCTCAAGGCCGAGAGCATTTATTACATCGGTGATCTGGTGCAGAAGACCGAGGTGGAGTTGCTCAAGACGCCAAACCTCGGCAAGAAGTCGCTCACCGAAATCAAGGATGTGCTTGGCTCGCGTGGCCTCGCACTGGGCATGAAGCTCGAAAACTGGCCGCCGGCCGGCATTTCGCACGGCATGCAGTTGGGTTGACAGCCGGGGTTCGGGAGTAGGGATTGGGGATTCGACAAAGCATGTCCTCGCGAGTGCGTGGCTGTTTCGAATCTCGAATCCCCCACGTCGAATCCCAGGTTTCATAAGCGGGCAACCGCGGGAGGTCGGACACAAGTGCCGGCCTTTCATAACAACAGACAGAGAGAATTCCCATGCGCCACCTTTACTCCGGACGCAAGCTCAATCGCACTACGGCTCATCGTGAGTCGATGTTCAAGAACATGGCGTCGTCGTTGTTCAAGCACGAGCTGATCCGTACCACCTTGCCCAAGGCCAAGGAGCTGCGCCGGGTTGCCGAGCCGCTCATCACGTTGTCCAAGACCGACAGCGTCGCCAACCGTCGCCTGGCGTTTTCGCGCCTGCGCGACAAGGAAGCGGTGGGCAAGCTGTTCGTCGAGCTGGGGCCGCGTTACCGCGAGCGTGCCGGCGGTTACCTGCGGATCCTGAAGTGCGGTTTCCGTGACGGCGACAATGCGCCGATGGCCTACGTCGAACTGGTCGGTCGCCCGCAGGCACAGGCGGAAGCCGAAGCCGAGTAAGGTTGCACCATATGCGGACGTTTATACGTCCGAACGAGACCCCGACCGGGCAACTGGCCGGGGTTTTTCGCCTTGTGCCGGCACGGCACGAGCGCGAGTGCTGACAGCATGCGGCAAAGCGGTTAACGTCGCAGTTTTCCGGTCGTGGCTTGAGCATGAATCCCTTGCGTTGGTCGTTCCGCTTCAGCTTCCTGGCGGGCTTTCTCGTGTGTGCCGGGCTGATCGCGTTTGCGCTGTACGCACAATACGTGTTGCTGATGGATCCCTGCCCGCTATGTATCCTGCAGCGCGTGGTCTTCATTGCGCTCGGCGTCGTGTTCCTGATCGGTGGCCTGCACGCGCCGCGCGGCGGTGGACGCTGGGTGTACGCGGTGCTGACGGCGGCCGTTGCCATCATTGGTGCCGGCATTGCCGTCCGCCATCTGTGGATTCAATCACTACCGCCGGGTGCGGTGGCGAGCTGCGGCGCGCCGCTTGGTTATCTGCTGGAGACCCGTGCCAGCAACGGCGGGCTTGTTGCCGTGCTGCTGAAGGTATTGTCCGGCTCGGGCGAGTGCGCGGCGGTACAACCGATTCTGGGGTTGTCGATGCCGTGGTGGTCGTTGATCTGGTTCGTGCTGCTTGGCGCCTGGGCAATTGTTGCCGGCCGCAACCGGGCGAAGGGAGTCGGCGCATGAAGGCGGGGGTGCCCGATATGCGTCCGGCCGAGTGGGCACCAAGTTCCTGGCGCAGCTGCCCGGCGCTGCAGCAACCGCATTACGAAGATGCTGACGAACTGGCCGCGGCGTTGGCGAAGCTTGCGGCGCAACCGCCACTGGTGACCTCGTGGGAAGTATTGGCGCTCAAGCAGGGGCTGGCCGAGGCGCAGGAGGGCAAGCGGTTTTTGTTGCAGGGCGGTGATTGCGCGGAAAGTTTTGCCGACTGCACCAGCCCGATCATCTCCAACCGACTCAAGGTGCTGCTGCAGATGAGTCTGGTGCTGGTGCATGGCTTGCAGAAGCCGGTGCTCCGCGTCGGGCGGTTTGCCGGGCAGTACGCCAAGCCGCGGTCGGCGGATACCGAAACGCGTGATGGCGTGACGCTCCCCAGTTTTCGCGGTGATGTGGTGAACGGCGCGGCGTTCACCGCGCAGGCACGACGTGCTGATCCGCAGCGACTGATCCGCGCCCACGCGCACTCGGCGCTGACGATGAATTTTGTGCGCGCACTGATCGGTGGCGGCTTTGCCGACCTGCGGCACCCGGAGTACTGGGATCTGGCCTGGGTCGAGCACTCGCCGCTCGCCGCCGAGTATCGGCAGATGGTCAAGGCCATCGGCGATTCGCTGCGCTTCATGGAGACGCTGGCTGGGCCGATCGCCGGTTTCTCCAAGGTGGATTTCTACACTTCGCACGAGGCGCTGCTGCTCGATTACGAGCAGGCGCAGACGCGACTGGTGCCGCGCAACCCCGGCTGGTTCAACCTGTCCACGCACTTTCCCTGGATCGGCATGCGCACGGCAGCGCTGGATGGCGCGCATGTGGAGTATTTCCGCGGCATCCGCAATCCGATCGGGGTCAAGGTCGGGCCGGGCGTCACGCCGGAACTGTTGCTGCCGTTGATCGAGCGCCTGAACCCGGACGACGAGCCCGGGCGGCTGACGCTGATCCACCGCATGGGCAACGCCAAAATTGCGGCGGCGCTGCCCCCGCTGCTCGACGCGGTGAAGCGTTCCGGCCGGCGCGTGTTGTGGGTGGCCGACCCGATGCATGGCAACACCGAAAACACCTCGAACGGCTACAAGACGCGACGCTTCGACAATATTCGCGGCGAGCTCGAGCAGGCGTTCGACATCCACGCCGCGGCCGGTACGCAATTGGGCGGCGTGCATCTGGAACTGACCGGCGAGGATGTCACCGAGTGCACCGGTGGCGCGCGCGGCTTGTCCGAGGCCGATCTGGAACGGGCCTACAAGTCGATGGTCGACCCACGGCTCAACTACGAGCAGTCGCTGGAGCTGGCGATGCTGATCGTGCGCAAGTCGGTGCGCGGGTAGGTAATCGGCGTCACTGGCTGACTTTCCGATTCCCTATTTTCCATTCCCGATTCCAGGTCCCTTGAGGAATTTCGGCGGCTGCCACGCATGCGTGTGCTGTTCGAAACCGTAGGCGATCTCGATCAGCTTCGGCTCGCTCCACTTCGCGCCGAACAATACGATGCCGACGGGCAGGTCATGGGCCCAGCCGGCGGGCACGGTGATCGACGGGTAGCCGGCAACGGCGGCTGGCTGCGAAACGCCGCCGATGGTCGGGTCGCCGCTCACCACGTGGTCGCCAAGGATGAGATCGGTAGTGAACGCCGGCCCCCACGAGGGTGCCAGCAAGGCGTCGAGGTGGTGGGCCTTGAGTGCGGCGTCGATACCTTCCGGGCCAGCGAACTTTTTCGCTTTCGCCAGTGCCGTGCGATAGGCGGCGTCGGTGAGCGGCCCCTTTGCCTCGGCCTGCTCGAACAACTCCTGCCCGAACCACGGCATCTCCTGCGCGGCATGGGTCGTGTCAAAGGCAATGAGGTCCGCGAGCGCGTGCACCGGCAACCCGGTGCGCGTGGCGAGGTAGGCGTTCACGTCGTGCTTGAAGTCGTACAGCAGCACGGTCATTTCCGGTGCACTGAGATCGCGCAGGTGCGGCAGCGTCACCGGGTCGATCACGATCGCGCCTTGCGCACGCATGGCGGCAATGGCGGCATCCAGCACGCGGTCGGCGTTCGGCTCGTTGCCGGCCAGCTCGCGCACCACGCCGATGCGCTTGCGCTTGAGTCCATTCAGGTCGAGAAACCGGGTGTAGTCGGTGGCGTGCCGGTCGGCTTCCGCTGTAGCCGGATCGCGCGGGTCGCTGCCGGCAATCACCGTGAGCAGCGCGGCGGCATCGGCCACGCCGCGCGCCATCGGGCCGGCGGTGTCCTGGTTGGCGCTGATCGGCACGATGCCGGCGCGGCTCACCAGACCCAGCGTGGGCTTGATGCCGACCAGGCCCGTCATCGACGCCGGGCAGAGTATCGAACCGTCGGTTTCGGTCCCGATCGCCACCG
This sequence comes from Rhodanobacter sp., assembly GCA_004298045.1. GTDB lineage: Bacteria > Pseudomonadota > Gammaproteobacteria > Xanthomonadales > Rhodanobacteraceae > Rhodanobacter_A. The sequence goes on from SCRM01000005.1 coordinate 17,388, forward strand.
TAGCGAGCCCAGCGGCCACCGCGGCCGCCGAGCCGGCGCTCGATCCGCACGGGTTGCGGTCGAGCATGTAGGGGTTGCGGGTTTGCCCACCGACACCGCTCCAGCCACTGGAGGCGTGATTGGAGCGGAAATTCGCCCACTCGCTCAGGTTGGTCTTGCCAAGGATGACTGCGCCGGCGGCGCGCAACCTGGCGGTGATCGTTGCATCGCGCGGCGCCGGTGCGGCCATCAACGCGAGCGAGCCGGCGGTGGTGTGTTCGCGGTCGCCGGTGTCGATGTTGTCCTTGAGCAGCACCGGGATGCCGTACAACGGTCCGTGTTGCGGCGTACGTTTGGCGTCAAGGCTTGCCGCGATGGAGAGCGCGTCAGGGTTGGTTTCCAGCACGGCGCGCAACGTCGGGCCATGGCGGTCGATGTGGTCGACGCGGTCGAGAAATTCCTGGGTCAGCGTCTTGCCGGTGAGCTTGCCGGCATCCATGCGCTGCTGCAGCGTGGCGATGGAGGCGTAGGCGGTTTCCACCTTCTGCGCCGCCAGCGGCGTGCAGGCAAACAAGGTGGCGGCGAGCAAGGTGCAGGCCGGCAGATGCTTCGACATGGCATTCCCCTGTGAGACGTTCTCTTGGCAGCATAGCCGCGCATCCGGTGGGGCGGGATGCCTATACTTCAAGCATGAACCCGTGCCCATCTTGCCGGCCGCGCCACGCCGCCGGCCGTATCGTGCGCCGCCTTGCGGCGTTGGTGCTTGCATGTGGCGTCGCCACCGTCTGGGCGGCAGCGCCGGACGCACCAACCCTGGCCCCGGCGCCGCCGGTACCGAACACCTTGCAGCAGCGCATTGCGGCCTGCGTGGCCTGCCATGGCGAGCATGGCGAGGGCACGCCGGACAGCGGCTTCTTTCCGCGCCTGGCCGGCAAGCCGGCCGGCTATCTGGCGCGGCAGCTGACCGATTTCCAGCGCGGGCTGCGCAAGTACGCGCCGATGGAATACACCGTGCGCGGGCTCGACCCGGCCTATTTGCGCGAGATTGCCGATTACTTCTCGGCGCAGCAGGTGCCATACGTGCGTTCCAAGTTGCCGATCCTGCCGCCGGCTGCGCTTACGCGCGGCGCGCAACTGGTGAGCGAGGGTGACGCACGGCGCGGCATCCCGGCGTGCGAGCGTTGCCATGGCAAGCAGTTGACCGGCGTCGAGCCCGACATTCCCGGCCTGGTCGGCCTGCCGTACGACTACCTCAGTGCACAGCTCGGCGCGTGGCGCACGCATACCCGCGCCACGGTAGCGCCGGATTGCATGGCGCACATCGCCGGCCGCCTGGATGCCGCCGACATCAGCGCCGTGGCGGCGTGGATCGCCAGTCGCGAATTGCCGGCTGACATGCACGCGCAACCGGCTGGCAGCGTCGACCCGCCGCTGCGTTGCGGCGTGCTGGCCGGCAGCCAGACCGGCACATGAAGGCGCGTCGTGCGGTTGCTGGCGCAGTTGTAATGGCGGCGCTGGCCATGGGCGCGTGGTGGTGGTTGCGGCCACTGGGGCACGCGCCGGTCGCGCGCGCGGCAAGCACCGTAAGTGCGGCAAGCCTGCATGATCCGGCGCTCATCGCGCGTGGCACCTATCTCGCACTGACCGCTGATTGTGCCGGCTGCCACACCGCCAAGGGTGGCACCGCGTATGCCGGCGGGCGGCGGCTACCGACCCCGTTCGGCAATGTCGCCGTGCCCAACCTCACGCCGGATGCGGCCACCGGTCTCGGCGCGTGGAGTTTCGAGGATTTCTGGCAGGCACTGCACACCGGTATCGGACGCGATCGCCAGCCGCTGTATCCGGCGTTTCCGTACACCTCGTACACGCGCATGACGCGGGACGATGCGCTGGCGATCTTCGCCTACCTGCAGTCGCTGCCGGCCGTACGCCAGGCAGCCCCGTCGAGCGAGCTGGCGTTTCCCTACGACCAGCGCCGGCTGCTGCGCCTGTGGCGTGCGCTGTATTTTCGCCCCGGTCCGGCGGCACCGGTGGCCGGTGATCGTGGAGCCTATCTGGTCGACGCCATCGGGCACTGTGCGGAGTGCCACGCGCCGCGCAACCGTTTCGGCGCCACCCGCCACCGCGCGTTGCTGACCGGGGGCGAGATCCCGGCACAGCATTGGTTTGCGCCCGACCTCGCTGCCAGCCCGCATGGCGGGTTGGCAGGTTGGCGCGAGCGGGACATCGTCGATTTGCTGAAGATGGGGCAGGCCGCGCGCGGCGCCGCGTTTGGCCCGATGGCGGACGTGGTGCGCGGCAGTACCCAGTACCTGACCGCCGCCGACCTCAACGCCATCGCCGCCCATCTCGTTGCGTTGCCGCCGCGCCAGGTGCCGGGGCCGGGTTGGCAGTTGTTCGATGCGCGCCGGCTGGTGGCGCATGGGGAGGAGGTGTACCGCAAGCGTTGCGCGGATTGCCACGGCGACGATGGCCGCGGCGTTGCCGGTGTCTATCCGCCGCTGGCTGGCAACGCATCGGTCACCGAGCCTTCCGGCATCAACGCGATCCGCATCGTACTGCTGGGCGGCTTTGCGCCGACCACGGTCACCAACCACCGTCCGTATTCGATGCCGCCCTACCAGCAGACGCTGGATGACGTCGATGTCGCCAGCGTCGTCAGCTATGTGCGTGCGATGTGGGGCAATCGTGCCGGTGCGGTGAGCCCGCAGGACGTGGCGCGCTACCGGCACACGCCGGTGGAGTGAATTGGCGCGGAGGGCGGGCCAAGCCAGCGCAGCTACGCAACCTGGTTTCCTGCCGCCCGCGCGGCTAAAGCCACTTTGAGCGTTTGAGCACGACGAAAATGCCGCCCACCACGCAGGCGACGACACCGATGATGGCCGGGTAACTCCACGGCTTCGCCAGCTCCGGCATGTGCTGGAAATTCATCCCGTACCAACTGGTGATGAGCGTCGGGGCGGCGAGCATGGCGGCCCAGCCGGCGAGTTTTTTCATCACCTCGTTCTGGCCGAAGGTGACCAGCGAAAGGTTCACCGTGATGGCGGCGGAGAGCATTTCGCGCATCGCGCCGATGGCGTCGTTCACCCGCGTCACGTGGTCGTGCACGTCGCGGAAATACGCGTGCAGTTCGTCGGGGATCAACTGCGGATGCAGCCGCATCAGCTGGCTGATGACATCCTGCAGCGGCGAGGCGGCGAGTCGCAGCGTCATCAGGTCGCGCTGCATGTCGTACAACCGGCGCACGGTGTCGCGGTTGAATCTGGCGGCAAAGATGTCCTGCTCCAGCTCCTGCAGCTCTTCGCGGAAATCGCGCACGATCGGCAACAAATTGTCGACGATGAAATCAAGCACGCCGTACATGCCGTAGCTCGGTCCAAGCGCCAGAAGCTCGGGCGAGTGTTCGCAACTGCGGCGCGCCGGGGCATACGAGAGCGAGGCACCGTGGCGCACGGTGACGAGATAGCGCGCGCCGAGAAACAGGTGCGTTTCGCCAAAGGCAATGTGACCGCTTTCAAGCTGCGCGGTCTGCACCACGATGAACAACGAGTTGCCATACGCCTCGATCTTGGTGCGCTGGTGCGCACTTTGCGCGTCCTCGATGGCGAGGTCGTGCAGATCGAACTCTTCCTGCAGTTTGAGCAGCAGCGCTTCGTCCGGTTCGTTCAAGCCGACCCACACGAACGTGTCCGGCTGCTGCAGCACGTCGCTGATTGCGTCGATGCTGACATCACCGGTACGCGTGCCGTCGCGACGGTAGCCGACACAGTTCACCACCATGGCCTGTGGATCGGCGGGCGGCCGCACGGGAGCAATGCTGTTCATGCCGGGCATGATGCCGCGGCAGTGGTTGCAGCGGCAAACCCGTCGTCAGGTAACGGCGCGCCGCTCCTGGCGCAGGGTCCACGCTACGGCCAACCAGACGGGCAGGGCGAACAGGATCCATGGTTGGTTTTGCTGCACGGTGCCGGGCAGGGCGTGCAGGGCGATGGCGGCGAGTACGGCGAGGAGTTGCATGCTGAGCGCGGTGCCGGCGAGACGCGAGGGCGCGTGCCCGTGGCGCAGGCGCCAGGCGGCGCGGGACAGCAGGAAAGCGAGCGGACTGAACAGCAGGAGGTTGGCGTTGGCCCAGGCGGAGTGGTGGGCGGTGAGGGTCCACAGCGCGATCAGGATGACGCCGACCAGGCCGGCGGCGATGCAGAACATGCTGACGAGCAGGGCGTAACCGGTGCGCCACCAGCGTGCGGTGGCGAGCAGGATGAGTGCCAAGGCGAGGCCGGCGGCAGCGAGCGGCAGGCGCAGGTCGGGGGCGCTCGCGGGCGGGGCGACGACGCGGCTGGGCGCCAGCACGGTCTCACTTTCGACCAGCGGTTGGTTGCCGCCGGCAGCGCCGGGCACGCGAATACTGCGCAGCTGGTGTTGCAGCACTTCGGGCAGGAAGCTTTCGGTCCAGCCGTTCATGGGTTGATCGGCATACGGGCCGAGGCCGAGGTCGAGCACCAACATCAGCCACGGTTGCGCACGCATCAGGCGGACGGTCTGCTGGCGGTAGGTCATGCTGCCGGTTTGCGTCAGGAGCTGGGTGTGGATGATGCCGCCGAGCGCCTTGTCGAACGCGTCGCGCACGCGCGTGGTGCAGTTGTCGACGTAGTAGTCGTACGGATAGCCGACGTTTTCCGGGCGCAGGTTCCACAGCAGGAAATCACGCAACGCACCGGCTTGCTGCGGTGAGAGCGCCAGGCGCTGGCGGGTGATCGAGCGCCCGGCGGCGACGTAGTCGGCTTCTTCGGGCTCGGTTGGTTCCGCATCCATCAGGTAGCGCATGCGGCCACGCGCGAAATTCAGGAAGAAGTTCTTCGCGTTGAAATCGAACATGCCGTAGTTGAAGTTGATCGCTTCACCACCGACGGCGTCGCGCAACTCGATCGCGTCATGGCCGAAGCGCTCCCAGTACACGTCGCCGGGGCCGTAGGTGACGAGGTAGACCTCGAGGTTGGCACCGGGCGCGTTGGCGACGCTGGCGCGGACGCCAGACGCCGGCAGCCACCACAGCAGCACGCAAGCCGCGAGGCAGCGGATCAGGCGGATCGTGGCGACAGCAAAGCCTGCCGCGGGTGCGTGGTGCATGCGGAATGATCGCGGCCAGGGCCGCTCCTACGAAAGCGCGGGGGCGTCGCGCGTGACCCGGAACTGCTGCACGCGGCGGTCGTCGGCGGCGGTGACATGGAAGCGGAAATCGCCAGCAGCGGCGTCTTCGCCGGCTTCCGGCAGGTGCCCGAATTGCGCGGTAAGGAGGCCGCCGATGGTGTCGAACTCTTCGTCGGAGAACGCGGCGCCGAGCTCGGTGTTGAAATCCTCGATCGGGGTGAGCGCGCTGACCAGCCATGAGCCGTCGCTCTGGGCGACGATCTGCGCGGGTTCGTCTTCGTCGTCGTGCTCGTCGTCGATGTCGCCGACGATCTGTTCGAGCACATCCTCGATGGTGACCAGACCGGCGACGCCGCCGTATTCATCCACCACCAGCGCCATGTGATTGCGGCTGCGGCGGAATTCTTCGAGCAGCACGTTCAGGCGCATTGACTCGGGAATCAGCACCGCCGGGCGCAGGATGGTGCGGATGTCGAAGTTGTCGCCGTTGCCGAAGAACTTCAGCAGGTCTTTGGCCAGGAGGATGCCGAGGATGTCGTCCTTGTCCTCGCCGTGCACCGGAAAGCGCGAGTGGCCGGATTCGACCACCGCGGCCAGGATCTCGGAAAGTGGGGTGTCGGCGGCGAGCATCACGATCTGCACGCGCGGCACCATCACGTCATCCACCGACAGCTCGGTGACCTTGAGCGCGCCCTCGAGCATGGGCAGGGTTTCGGCGCCGAGCAGGCCGTTGACCTGGGCGGTGCGCAGCTCGTCGATCAGTTCCGCGCGGCTGCGCGGCTCGCCGGAAAACAGGTGGCCCAGCTTGTCCCACCAGGTGCGATGGGCCGGGCCGCTGGTACTGCCGGGGTCGTCGTTCATTACTCGATGTAGCACAGCCCGAGACGGGCGGAACCGTCAGTCTAGCGGAAAAGGCGTGTCGATTCAGGCGCGAGGCGCGTACGGGTCGGCGATGCCGAGGCCGGCGAGCACGCGGGTTTCCAGCGCTTCCATGGCTTCCGCTTCCGCGTCGATAACGTGGTCGTAGCCGAGCAGGTGCAGCGTGCCGTGGATGGTGAGGTGCGCCCAGTGCGTGCGCGCCGGCTTGCCTTGCTCGGCCGCCTCGCGCGCCACCACCGGTGCGCAGATCGCCAGGTCGCCGATCAGCGGCGAGCGCACGCCGGCAGGCAATTCGACCGGAAACGACAGCACGTTGGTGGCGTAATGCTTGCCGCGGTACTGGTTGTTCAGCGCAAGGCCTTCCTCGACCCCGACGATGCGAATCGACACCTCCGCCGCCTGCCGCCGCCTGGCCCCGCGCAAGGCCGCTGCCACCCAATGCCGAAAACTCGCCGCCGCGGGAATGCCTGCGCGCGGCACCGCGTAACCGAGATGCACGATCACGGGATTCGAGATGCGGGATTCGGGATTCGAGCGAGCAGCGGGCATTGATGCGTATCCGTGGCGGCAAGGGTTATCAGGGTGCGGGCTTTGACTTTTCCCCAATCCCCAATCCCGTATTGCCAATCCCGGCTTCCGCCTCGAACGCCTCGTATGCACGCACGATCTTGGCCACCAGCGGGTGGCGCACCACGTCGTGCGAGTCGAAGAAGGTGAAGCTGATGCCGTCGACGTCCTTCAGCACGTCGATGGCATGGCGCAGGCCGGAGCGCACGTTGCGCGGCAGGTCGACCTGGCTGACGTCGCCGGTGATGACCGCGACCGCGCCGAAGCCGATGCGGGTGAGGAACATCTTCATCTGCTCGACGGTGGTGTTCTGCGCCTCGTCGAGAATGACGTACGAATCGTTCAAGGTGCGTCCGCGCATGTACGCCAGCGGCGCGATCTCGATCACGTTGCGCTCCATCAGCTTGGCCACTTTCTCGAAGCCAAGCATTTCGTACAGCGCGTCGTACAGCGGGCGCAGGTAGGGGTCGACCTTTTGCGACAGGTCGCCGGGCAGGAAACCGAGCTTTTCGCCCGCCTCGACCGCCGGACGCACCAAGAGGATGCGTTGTACGCGGTTGGCTTCCAGCGCCTCCACCGCGCTGGCGACGGCGAGGTAGGTCTTGCCGGTGCCGGCCGGGCCGATGCCGAAGTTGATGTCGTGACGCGCGATGGCGTGCAGGTAGCGCGCCTGGTTCGGGCCGCGGCCCTTGATCACGCCGCGCTTGACCTTGATAAGCACTTCCTGCGCCGTGCCGCCGGTGTCGTGCGCGAGCGCATCGAGGCCGGATTCGGCCAGCCGCAGATGGATCTTGGCGCCGTTCAAGGTTTCGTTTTCGGTGCAGGCGTAGAGCGCGCGCAGGAGCTTTTCCGTGGCGCGCGTGCCGACCTCGTCGCCGGTGGCGCGAAACAGGTTGCCGCGGTGGTCGATCTCCACGCCGAGGCGCAGCTCCACTTGGCGCAGGTGCTCGTCGAGCGGTCCGCACAGGTTGGCGAGACGGGCGTTGTCCTCGGGGTCGAGCGCAAAGTCGCGTTGCCGGCGTGCGACCGGGGCGGGGTGCAAGGCGCTCACGCGGCGAGCTCCTCCGCCAGCGCATGCACGCGGCCGCGCAACGAGTTGGTCATCGCCTCGGTGACGACCACATCGACAAAGCGACCGATCATGCGCGGGTCGCCGGGGAAGTTCACGTAGCGCATGTTTTCGGTGCGCCCGGCCAGTTCGCGCGGGTTCTTGGTGCTGGGCTTTTCCACCAGCACGCGCTGCACGCTGCCCACCATCGCCTCGTTTACCTTGCGGCCGTTGTCGTTGAGCTTGGCCTGCAGGCGTTCGAGCCGTGTGTGCTTCACGGCCATCGGCGTCGGGTCGGCCAGGTTCGCGGCCGGCGTGCCGGGGCGCGGCGAGAAAATGAAGCTGAAGCTCTGGTCGAAGCCGACCTTGTCGATCAGCGTCATCGTCTCCTCGAAATCGGCGTCGGTCTCGCCGGGGAAGCCAACGATGAAATCCGAGCTGACGCAGATGTCCGGGCGCACCGCGCGCAGCTGGTAGATCTTGCGGCGGTAGTCGGCCGCGGTGTAGCCGCGCTTCATCAGCCCGAGGATGCGGTCGGATCCGGACTGCACCGGCAGGTGCAGGAAGTTCGCGAGCTTGGGCACGTTCGCATACGCCTCCACCAGCGAGTCGGAAAACTCCAATGGATGGGAGGTGGTGAAACGGATGCGGCCGATCGATTCGATCTGCGCGATGGCGTGGATCAGCACCGCGAGGTCGGCGGTGCCGCCACCGTGCATCGGGCCACGGTAGGCGTTGACGTTCTGGCCGAGCAGGTTCACCTCGCGCACGCCTTGCTCGGCGAGCTGCGCCACTTCCACCAGTACATCGTCGAACGGGCGGCTGATTTCGGTGCCGCGGGTGTAGGGCACCACGCAGTAGCTGCAGTATTTCGAGCAGCCTTCCATGATCGACACGAATGCGGTCGGACCTTCGGCGCGCGGCTCCGGCAGGCAGTCGAACTTTTCGATCTCGGGGAAAGAAATGTCCACCTGCGGCTTGCCGGTGGCGCGCGTGGCGTCGAGCATCTGCGGCAGGCGGTGCAGGGTTTGCGGGCCGAACACCAGGTCGACATAGGGCGCGCGCTTGACGATGGTGTCGCCTTCCTGCGAGGCCACGCAGCCACCGACGCCGATCAGCACCGGCTTGCCGCCGTCTTTGAGCTCGCGCCAGCGGCCGAGCTGGCTGAAGACCTTTTCCTGCGCCTTTTCGCGCACCGCGCAGGTGTTGACCAGGATCACATCGGCCTCGGCCTCGTTTTCGGTCAGTTCGAGCCCGTGCGAGGCGTGTAGCACAGCGGCCATCTTGGACGAGTCGTACTCGTTCATCTGGCAGCCGTAGGTCTTGATGAAAAGCTTGCCGCTCATGGTGCGGGTACCGTGGTGGAGGCGGGGCGCACGTGCGCTGAACCGTGCAGTTTACGCGCTGACCACCGCTTGTTCCAGCAAGCGTTGCAGGATCAATGACTTGAATGTCTGGCGCGGAGTGCGCCGGTGCACGAAACCAACAGCCGGTGCTTGGCGGGCGGACCGCGGGGCGGCACACTTTCGGCATGCCTCATGCCGTGCGCCCGCAGGGGAGCGACGCCGCCGCCCGGGTCGCCGCTTCCGAGTTGTCAGCGATGCTGCGTTTTGCCGCGCTCGCCGGGGTACTCCTGGCCGGTTCCCTGTGGCTGCCGCGCGCGCAGGCCGGCACGCTGTATCGCTGCCTGGGCCCCGGCGGCGAGGCGGTCTTCACCAGCAGTGCCGTCGGTTATCGCGATTGCCGCAAGCTCGGCGTCTATGGCCGCGCCCCGGCGCGTCGCGCGACCAAGGCCGCCACGCTGCAGCACGTGCAGGGCACGGTAGTGGGTACCAAGAGTGCGTTCGATGCCGCGGCCACGCTGCTTGCCGCGGTACAAGGCAGCGTGCAAACCACGGCGAAACCGCCGGCACCGGCGTTGCCGCCCGCTTCCGTGGTGCCGGCCGCGCTGCGCGGGCATTGGACCTACCACCAGGCAGCCGGCGCCGCGGCGGTGCTGCCCGACGTGCCCGCGCCGCAGGCGCCGGGCGATCGCGTGCTGCGCGGCGCGGTGTACCGTATTGCGCGCGCCGACGGTAGCGTGGAGTACACCAACATCCGCCCGGCCGGGCGCGCCGCGCAGGCGGCAAAGATGCTGTTCAGCTACATCGCCACCTGCTTTGCCTGCGACCTGCACTCGACCATCCGCTGGGGCAGCGTGCCGCTCAACCTCACGGCGTACGCCGACACCATTCGCGCGGCGAGCACGGAGTACGGCGTGGACGAGGCGTTTTTGCGCGCCGTGATCCACGCGGAAAGCGCGTTCAATCCACGGGCGCTGTCGATCAAGGGCGCGCAGGGTTTGATGCAGCTCATGCCCGGCACCGCGAACGACATGGGCGTGCTCGATGCGTTCGACAGCGCGCAGAACATTCGCGGCGGCGCGCGCTACCTTGCCCTGCTGCTGCGCGATTTCAACGGCAACCAGCACCTCGCCGCGGCCGCCTACAACGCGGGGCCGAAGGCCGTGCAGCGCTACAACGGCGTGCCGCCGTATGCCGAGACCCAGGTCTACGTGCAGCGCGTGGATACCTTGCGCAAGCGCTACGAAACTGCCCTGCACGAGCCGCTTGCCGCGGTGCACGGCTTGCCTGCTGGCTGATGGCTACGGCTCCATCCCGCCGGCCTCGGCACTGGCCGGCGGGCGTTCGGCCAGCGTGGCCTCGACGTGGAACGGCGTGCCGTTGCGCAGGCCGGAAAGGTGCACCTTGGTGCCCGGCTTGATCGCCGCTTCGCGCCGGCGCAGGTCAGCCGGGTCGCGGATGTTGGTGTCGCCGATGCGCAGCAGGATGTCGCGCGGCTGGATGCCGGCCAGCGCCGCTGGGCTGCCGGGGTAGACATCGGTCACCAGCGCGCCGCGCGCCGCCGCCGGCAGGCCGCTGTTGGCGGCCACCGGCACGAAGGTGTAATCGGCGCCCAGCCAGCCGCGCACGACGTGGCCGGTGGTGACGATTTGGTCCAGCACCTTCTTGGCGGTGTTCACCGGGATGGCAAAACCGATGCCCTCGGCATTGGCCGCCTTGCCGATCAGGAGCGTGTTGATGCCCACCAGCCGACCTTCGGCATTGACTAGCGCACCGCCCGAATTGCCGAGGTTGATTGCCGCATCGGTCTGGATGAAGTCTTCCGCGCTCGATGTGTTGAGCTGGCGGCCGACGGCGCTGACGATGCCCATGGTCACCGTCTGGTTGAGTCCCAGCGGGTTGCCGATGGCGAGCACCACGTCGCCCGGCCGCGGCTTTTGCTCGGCAAGCTGGATCACTGGCAGGTTGCCGGCGTTGATCTTCAGCACCGCCAGATCGGTTTCCTCGTCCGAGCCGATCACCGTGGCCTTGGCGACGCGGCCATCGTAGAGCAGCACCTGGATGTCGGTAGCCTGCGAGATCACGTGGAAATTGGTCAGCACGTAGCCCTTGGAGCTCACGATCACCCCGGAGCCCAAGGTCTGCTCGCGCCGGGCGTAAGTGGTGAGCGTGCCGCCCAGGAGTTGCTGCAGGATCGGGTTGTCGTACATCTTGATCGCCCGCTCGTTGACGATCTTGTCCGCATAGATGTTGACCACCGACGGCGCCGCGGCACCGACGGCATTGGCGTAGGACATTGGTGTCGTGCGCGCCTGCGTCGCCGCGGCCGGTGCGCCCGGCAGGCCAAGGCGATGGCGCAGCCGGTTGCCGAGGCCGGGCCAGAACAGACCGACGACAAACGCCAGCGCCAGGCCAACGACGACGCAACGGGCGAGAAAAGCGAGCGTGCCGGCGGCCGGTTTCATGTCGAGCTGCAGTCCGTGACGCGAGAGCGGGCGGGTGGGATAGGCTGGCGCGCAGGCGGTCGCTGGCGGGGCGCGGCATCCGGTTTATTGTAACGGCGCCGGGCGTGTCGCTAGACTAGCGCGATTTTCAAGGGTTCCGAATTCCTTCCGGGGCGCGAGCCCTTGTCTGACGTAGCCAGTACCGGAGAGCCTGATGGCGAACGAAGTCGTCGATCATGGCCGCCGCCGCTTTTTGACAGCAACCACAGCCGTGGTTGGTGGCATTGGAGTCGTGTCGGCAGCTGTGCCCTTCATCAAGTCGTGGGAACCCAGTGCCCGCGCGCTGGCGGCCGGTGCGCCGGTCACGCAGTCGCTGAAGAAGATCGAGCCGGGCCAGCAGATCGTGGTGCCCTGGCGCAGCCTGCCGGTGTTCATCGTCAACCGCACGCCCGAACAGCTTGCCGCGTTGCCCAAGCAGGATGACCGCCTGGTCGACCCCAAGTCGGACGGCACCTCGTCTGGCCAGCAGCCCGAGTACGCGCAGAACGAGACCCGCTCGATCAAGCCGCAGTGGCTGGTGATGGTCGGCATCTGCACCCACCTGGGCTGCGTGCCGGATTACCACGGCGAGATGAAGCCCGAGCCGTTCGACCCGAACTGGGCCGGCGGTTACTACTGCCCGTGCCACCACTCGCGCTACGACATTGCCGGGCGCGTATACAAGGGCGTACCTGCACCGAAAAACATGGAGATTCCCAAGTACCACTTCATTGACGACACCACGGTGCAGATCGGCGTCGGGCCGAAAGGGGAGGCGTGATGTCCAAGTTTTCCGCGTGGATCGGCGAGCGGGCCCCCGGCCTTGACGCCACCTATCGCAAGCACATGACGGAGTACTACGCACCGAAGAATTTCAATCTTTGGTACTACTTCGGTTCGCTCGCATTGCTGGTGCTGATCAACCAGATCGTCACCGGCATCTTCCTCACCATGAACTACAACCCGAGCGCGGCCGGTGCCTTCGACTCGGTGCAGTACATCATGCGCGACGTGCAGTGGGGCTGGCTGATCCGCTACATGCACACCACCGGCGCCTCGTTGTTCTTCGTGGTGGTGTTCCTGCACATGTTCCGCGGCCTGCTGTACGGCTCCTACCAGAAGCCGCGCGAGCTGGTGTGGCTGCTCGGCATGCTGATTTTCCTGACCTTGATGGCCGAAGCGTTCATGGGCTACGTGCTGCCGTGGGGCAACATGTCGTTCTGGGGCGCCAAGGTGATCGTGTCGCTGTTCGGCACGGTGCCGGTAGTGGGCAACGATCTGGTCGAGTGGATCATGGGCGATTTCCTGCCCGCCGACGCCACGCTCAACCGCTTCTTCGCGCTGCACGTGGTGGCGTTGCCGATCGTGTTGCTGCTCTTGGTGGTGCTGCACCTTGCCGCGCTGCACGAGGTGGGCTCGAACAACCCCGATGGCGTGGACGTCAAGCACGGTCCCAAGGGCAATCGCTGGAGCCCGACCGCGCCGGTCGACGGTATCCCGTTCCATCCGTACTACACGCTCAAGGATCTGGTCGGCGTCGGCGTGTTCCTGATCGTTGCCGCGTTCATCATTTTCTTTGCACCGACTTTCGGCGGCTGGTTCCTCGAGCACGACAACTCGATCCCGGCCAACAACCTGTTGACGCCGGCGCAGATCAAGCCGGTGTGGTACTTCACCGCGTTCTACGCGATCGTGCGCATGGTGCCGTCAGCGTTCGGTACCGCGTTCTGGGGCGTGCTGGGCATGTTCGGCTCGATCGCGCTGCTGTTCGCGTTGCCGTGGATCGACGGTGGCAAGGTGCGCTCGATCCGCTACCGCGGCACTGGCTACAAGGTCGGCCTCATGGTGTTCGTCCTCTCGTTCTTCTGCCTGATGGCGCTGGGCATGGACCTGACCGACGAGTATTTCCCGCGGATCTTCGGCAGCGGCATCGACCTCACCACGTGGGACAACGTGTTCGGCCGGTTCTGGACGCTGGTGTACTTCGGGTACTTCGTGTTCTTGTGGCTGTACACGCATCTTGGCTGGGAAAAGACCAAGCCGGTTCCGGAACGGGTGACGATGCATGACTAAGCGGACGCTCTTGATGAAACGGTTTCTCCCGGCCATTGCGCTGACCTTCGGCCTGCTGCTGGGCGCCCAGCCCGCTGCCCAGGCGGAAGGGGAGGGGTTGATGTCGGCGCACGCCAGCGTGCGCGATCCGGCCTCGCTGCAGCGCGGCGCCCACTTGTTCTTCAACTACTGCGCGGGTTGCCACTCGCTCAAGTACCTGCGCTACTCGCGCATGGCCGACGATCTCGGCCTGACCGAAAAGCAGGTGATGGACAACCTCAATGTCACCGGCGCCAAGTTCCAGGAGCCGGTGGTGTCGAGCATGCCCGCGGCGGACGCCACCAAGTGGTTCGGCAAGAATCCGCCCGACCTGTCGCTGGAAGTGAGCGCGAAGGGCGCGGATTGGGTCTACACCTACCTCAACACCTTCTATCTCGATCCGTCGACCCCGATCGGCTGGAACAACACCACCCTCAAGAATGCCGCGATGCCGTTCCCGTTGTGGGAGCTGCAGGGCGAGCAGACCGCGGTGATGAAGCCGGGCACGCACGAGGTTGAAAAACTGCAGCTCACCACGCCGGGGTCGTTGACTCCGGTCGAGTACCAGCAGGCCACCCGTGACCTGGTGAACTTCCTCACTTACGCTTCCGAGCCGGCAGCGCTGCAGCGCCACCACTACGGCGTGTGGGTGATCCTGTTCCTTGCCTTGTTCACCTTGCTCGCCTATTTCCTCAAGAAGGAATACTGGAAGGACGTCCACTGAGTTTCAGAGGGGCGCCCACGAATGCGGCGGCGCAGGCTGCCGCGTTCGCGCAACCGCAAATGGGAAACACCGCGCATGGTTCCAAGCGCTCGCTCGCGAAACGCACTTACCCTTTACACCAGCGCCGATGACATCCAGTGTCATCGGGCGCGGCTGGTGCTGGCTGCCAAGGGCGTCAGCTACGATCGCGTGATCGTGGATCCGACCAAGCCGCCCGAGGATCTGATCGACCTCAATCCCTACGCCACCACGCCCACGCTGGTCGACCGCGACCTCACGTTGTACGACACCAACGTGGTATGTGAGTACCTGGACGAACGCTACCCCCACCCGCCGCTGATGCCGATCGATCCGTTGTCCCGGGCACGCCTGCGGGTCGCCGCGGTGCGCATCGAGAAGGATTGGCTCGCCGAAATCGACACCATCCGCGCCGGCGGACGCGGCGCTGAGCCGGCGCGCAAGCGCTTGCGTGCGCAATTGCTGGGCGCGTTGCCGCTGTTCAAGGCCGCAAAGTTCTTTTTGAACCCCGAGATGAGCCTGCTCGATTGTCTGGTGGCGCCGGTGGTGTGGCGGTTGCCGTGGCTGGGCGTCGATCTTGGCCGCGAAGGGCACCCGGTAATGGATTACGGCGAGCGCCTGTTCCACAGCCAGGGCTTTGCGCGCAGCATGACCGAACAAGAACAGGCAATGCGACCCTGATGAGCGATACCCCCGCCACGATGAGTTCCAACCGCCCGTATCTGTTGCGGGCGATCTACGACTGGATCAGCGACAACGGTTTGACCCCGTATCTTTTGGTCAACGCCGGCTTCGAGGGTGTGCGCGTGCCAGCGCATGTCGTCAAGGACGGCCAGGTGGTGTTGAACATCGCCATGCGCGCGGTGGCCAACCTTGAGCTGGGCAACGACTGGGTCAACTTCTCCGCGCGGTTTTCCGGCGTGAGCCATACCGTGCATGTGCCGGTTGGCGCCGTGCTGGCGCTGTATGCGCAGGAAAACGGCCAGGGCATGATGTTTCCCGCCGAAGAGGGCGGTGAAACGCCACCACCGACGCCACCGGCGCCCGATGACACCACCGACGGCGAAGGCGAACCGCCCAAACGCGGTGCACCGCACCTGCGTATCGTCAAATAATCAATACTCAGCGGTCGCCGGGGTCACGACGCGGGTGCAATGGGATGATGTTGTCGCGCGTCACCGGTGGCAGTGCGATGGCTGGCGGCAGGGTGATCGCCTCTCCATCGTGCCCGGCGCCAGGTTCGCCGGGGGTGGTTGCCAGCACCACGGTCGGCAGACGCAACTCGACCAGCGTGCCGGCGTGCATCCACAGCATGCCGGTGTTGCGGTCGGCGCCATCGATGCTGACTTCGAAGCCGTAGCCGCGTTCGAGGCCCAGTCGCCCATCGCGGCGACGCAACCGCCACGCATGCAGCCCCACCGTCTCGTCCAGGAGCTGCAACCCGTAGTGCTCACACTGGGAACGCGCCACGCGCGTGGCGCGCTCGCGCGCACCACTCTGCTTCAGCCAAAAGCCGACCAGCGCTGCCAACCCTAGCAGTACCAGCAGTTCGTCGAGATTGCTCATGCCAGCCAGTGTGCGGGTGGTGCAGGGTGCGTGCAAGGGTGCGTTAGAAGCTGGGATTGGGGATATGGGATTCGTCACAGCGCATCGCGGTGATGCATGTGTCGTGGGCATCCCCAGCGGCTACGGGTTGCTGGATTGACGCCGAGCTCGCGCGAACACGACAAGCGCCGCACGCTCTTTTTGAATCCCGAATCCCGGCTCTTACCCCACCTGCAAGCGCAGCGACAGATCCACGGCGTGCACGTGTTTGGTCAGGGCGCCAACCGAGATGAAGTCGACGCCGGTGCGGGCGTATTCGGCAATGGTGGCGAGGTCGACGTTGCCGGAGACTTCCAGCGGGATACGGCCGGCGGTGAGCGCCACCGCTTCGCGCATCAGGGGTACGGTGAAGTTGTCGAGCATGATGCGTCCCGCACCGGCAGCGATGGCTTGCTGCAATTCGTCGAGATTCTCCACCTCGATTTCCAGCAGCAGTTCCGGGTGCAGGCGCCGCGCTGCGGCAATCGCCTCGGCGATGCCGCCGGCGGCGATGATGTGGTTTTCCTTGATCAGGATGGCGTCGTACAACCCCATGCGGTGGTTGTGCCCGCCGCCGCACCGCACCGCGTATTTCTGGGCCAGGCGCAGGCCCGGCAGGGTCTTGCGGGTATCAAGCACGCGTGTGCGGGTGCCTGCCACGGCCGCGACGTAACGGCTGGTGACGGTTGCCGTGGCCGACAGCAGTTGCAGGAAATTGAGCGCGGAGCGCTCGGCGCCGACCAGTGCGCGCGCGCGGCCAGCGACATGGCAAACGATGCTGCCGGCGGCGACAGAGTCGCCGTCGTGGGCGTGCCATTCGATATGCACCGCTGGGTCGAGCCGGCGGAAGCAGGCGTCGAACCATGGTGTGCCGGCCAGCACCGCGTCGTCGCGGCAGGTGAGGGCGGCCGTTGCCGTGGCATCGATGGCCAACAAGCTCACCGTGGCGTCGCCGCTGCCGAAATCCTCGGCGAAGGCGTGTTCGACATCGGCGTTGATCGACTCGATGGCCGGCGGTGCAACAACAAGACCTGGGTTCATGCGGAAGGGGTACCCGGTGCGGCGTTTTCGTCCAGGCGCAGGCGGTTGACGATGGCACTCATTGCGCGGTCGAACAGCGCGTTGGTGGCCAGCACCTGCGCGTGCTTGCTGCCCAGCAGCACCGCCAGCTCCTGCGGTGCGTAGTCGGCAACCTTGAGGCCGCGTCGGTTGACGAACAGGTAGCGGCCGCTCATCGGGCTGATCCACGACAGCTTGGCGCGCACCATCGGCTCGTTCGGCAGCTGGAACTCCAGCCACACGCCCGGCTGCAACGCTTCGACCTGCCGCCACTCCGGGCTGTCGGTGGCAACCGCCACCGTCTCATCGGGCAGCTCTTCGGGCGCGGGCACGGTTTCCGCGATCGGTTGGATGCTCTCCGGAATGATCGGCTGCACCGGCTTGGCCGGATCGGCGTGGGGGGCCTCGTTGCGGATCGGTTCGCCGAGCTGCTGGCCGTACCAATCGCGCAATTGGGCGAGCAGGCGCTCGGTATCCTGCGGCTGGAAAGCGATGTTGGCGAGGCCGCCGCGCAGCGCGCGCACGATGCCGGGCAAGAGCTGCCGCAATTGGTGCCGGGCGAGTTCGTCCTTGACCGGTTGCGTGCTGGCGACGAAATCGTTGACGAAGTGCAACGCATCGCGGAACTCGGTGGAATCCTCACCCTGGCGCAAGAGCACCAGCACCAGATGGTTGGCCCATGCGCGCGTCAGCACTTCGTTGGCCAGCGGCGGCAGATGCCGGCCATCGATGCGTTCGATGATCTCGCGGGCCGCGCGGCGGCGCGCCTGATCGAGTTTTTCGCGGCCCCGCGCGGTTTCGGCGACACGCTGTTCGACGATTTCGGAGCGCCGCCGGTTGGTATCGATGAACTGCTGCCATTCGGCGAGCAGGCGGTCAAAGATGCCGAGGTCATCGTCAAAGTCGTGCAGCAGCTGATGCACGATGTGCTTGATCGTGGCGTACAGGTGGCCATCGCGATCGGAATCGTGTGACCAGCCCTTGGCCTGCTCCGCCATGGCATCCAGCAGCCGCCGTGCCGGATGCTGGCGGTGCGAGAACAGCTTGCGGTCGATGATGGCCGCCTTGAGATAGGGAATTTGCAGGCGTGCAAGCATGGCCTGCATTTCCGCCGGCAGCGTGTGGTCTTCGAGAATGAACTCGAACAGCATGCCGACCAGGTCGATGGTGTCTTCGTCGACGCTGGCCACCTGGTTTGGGCGGCTGCCGCGCAAGGCGCCGAGCTGGGCCAGCAGTTGGTCTTTGAGCTCGGCGGCGGTGATGGTCGGGTAATCGCCCGCTTCGGCACCCGCCGGGTGCGCAACTCCGCCGGTGGCGAACTGGGTCTGCAGCAGGCTCAAGGCTCCCAGCAACTCGTTGGCGGACGGGGGCGGGCCGCTGGGTTCGGTGACTCCCGCGGCATTTCCGCGGGCGTTGCCACGGCGAGCGACGAACAGACTGTGGAGCGTTTGCAGGATCTCGCTGGTGGCCGGGTCGATGGCTTCCTCGGCCACGGTCACCGCGGTGGCGTTGCCGGTACTCGCGCGCGTACCGGTGGCGCTTGGTTTGTGTTCGGCGTTGCCGGCATGGTGCAAATGCAGCTGCGGCAGTACGCCGGCACGCGAAAGCTGTTCGTTGGTTTCCGCGTACAACTCTTCGAGCGCAGACAGCACGTAGCGATCGAACAACTTGTAGATCAAGAGCTTCACGCGCAGGTCGGCGTTGAGCTCCTTGAGCGCGATGCGAAACGACTGGGACAACGCCCCGGGCGCCATCGGGTTGCTGGCGTCCTCGATCTTGCGGCCTCCGCAAATGACCGACAACCGCTGGTTGACCGAGTACAGCACGCGCGCCAGACGGCTGTCGTGCTTGCTGCTCATGCTGGTGATGGCCAACGATTCCTCGAGGTCAGCATCGTCCAGCAACGACAGTTCCACCGGCAGCGAGCCGCTGCCGGCAGCGTTGGATGCGCCGTGCCCAGCCAGGTTGCCGAGCTCGCGGTTTACCCGGGCGAGGAATGCACGCTCGATGACCGGGCGCCGCTTGCGCACTTCGCGCATGCCGTCGAAGTAATGGGTTTGGGTGGCGTTGTTCTCGGCCTTTTCGGCCAGGTCGAACAACGCATCGTCGACATGCTCGAACAGGTTGGCAATGCACTGTTGCAGATGTTTGCCCGCAATGCCGCGCACGCCGTTGAGCAATTCGCCAACGCGCTCGCCGGAAGCGGCCTCGATGCGTGGCCCGAGGGGCACGATCTTGGGCTTGGAGGGTTCAAAGGCGTCGTTCATGGCCACACCGGCAGTCTGGTTCGCAATATAGCGCAGCAAAAGTCGTGCCGCGCTTGTGGCACGAGAGCGGTACCCTCGGGTTGGCGACCGCGTACCTCGTTGGTGCGGGTTATGCGGCGGCTGGAAAATCGTTCAACTGTGTGGTGCCGATGCCTTCTTCGGGCAACATCACCGGAATACCGTCTTCCACCCGGTAAATTACCTTGCGATCCAGGGTGATAAGGCCTTCGTCCAGCCGCTCACGGACGGGCGTGTTGGCGGTGGTGAGCACGCCGCCAGCAGCAATGGCGGTGTTCACGGCTTCGAGCTCGGGACGCACCAGCAGGCGTACCGGCGTCTTGCTTACCGGGCAGCACAGAATATCGAGCAGGCGTTTGTCCATGGCGGGAAGGCGTGATCGTGCGAGAAAGCCCGTACAATAACGGCTTTTCGACGATGGAGCCATGATGGCCGGCACCGAAACGCCACGCGTCGGCGTGGTGATGGGTTCGCGTTCGGATTGGGAAACCATGGAGCATGCGGTGGCGACCTTGAGCGCACTCGGGGTCGCCAACGAGGTGCGCGTGGTCTCGGCCCACCGTACGCCCGATCTCCTGTTTCGCTACGCGGAAGAGGCGGCGGCACGGGGCATTCGGGTCATCCTTGCCGGCGCCGGTGGTGCCGCCCACCTGCCGGGCATGCTGGCGGCAAAGACCGCCTTGCCGGTGTTTGGCGTGCCGGTGCAGTCGAAGGCACTGAATGGCATGGATTCGCTGCTCTCCATCGTGCAAATGCCGGCGGGTGTGCCGGTGGGCACACTGGCGATCGGCCGTTCTGGTGCGATCAACGCGGCGCTCCTGGCGGCAGCAGTGCTGGCGCTGGGCGACCCTGCGCTGGCGCAGCGCCTGCGCGACTGGCGGGCGCAGCAGACGCAAGCCGTTCTCGACCGGCCGGATCCGCGCGCATGAGCGCGCATCGGCAGCCCGTGCTGGGCATTCTTGGTGGCGGCCAGCTGGCGCGCATGCTGGCGCTTGCGGCCGCGCCGCTCGGCGTCAGGACGGTGGTGGTGGATGGCTCGCCCGACGCCTGTGCGGGGCAGGTGGCGCCGCTGCGGGTGATGCCGTGGAACGACTACGCCGGGCTTGAAGCGTTTGCGCACGAAGTGGATGCCGTCACCTTCGACTTCGAGAACGTGCCGGCGGAAACCGCGGCGCATCTGGTCGAGAGGGTTGCGGTGCGGCCAAACCCGCATGCGCTGGCGGTCGCCCAGGACCGCGTGATCGAGAAAACCACGTTCCGCGAATGCGGCATCCCCACCGCGGATTTCGCGCCAGTGGCAACGCGCGAGGAGCTTGACCGCGCGTTGGCGCAAATTGGTGCGCCGGCCATTCTCAAGACCCGTCGTTTTGGCTACGACGGCAAGGGCCAGTTCCGGCTGAAATCGTTGGCCGATGCCGATGCGGCGTGGGTGGCACTCGGCCCGCAGGCCAGCCCGAACGGCCTGATCCTCGAAGCTTTCGTGCCGTTCCAGCGTGAGCTGTCGGTGATTGCCGTGCGCGGCGCCGATGGGGAGTTCCGCACTTGGCCGCTGACGCGCAACTGGCACGTCGACGGCGTGTTGAATCTGAGCTTGGCGCCCGCGGAAGACCTCGGCAACCTGCAGGCCAAGGCGGACGCCCTGGCGTGTGTGCTGGCGGAAAAACTCGATTACGTCGGCGTGTTCGCACTCGAGCTGTTCGTGAAAGATGGCGAACTGCTGGGCAACGAGATGGCGCCGCGCGTGCACAACTCCGGGCATTGGTCGATCGAGGGCGCCTATACCAGCCAGTTCGAGAACCACGTGCGCGCGGTGATGGGCATCCCGCTGGGCGATACCGGCGTGCGTGGCCTCTCGGTGATGTTCAATTGGCTCGGTGAGCTGCCCGACCCGGCGCCGCTGCTGCGCGCCACCGATGCCCACTGGCACGACTACGGAAAAGCTGCACGGCCGGGGCGCAAGGTGGGCCACGCCACGGTGTGTGCACCGGACGCCGCGACGATGATTGCGCGGCTGGAGACCGTGAGCCGGGCGCTGGGGCGAGAGGCCCAAGTGGCGGGGGCGCTTGAGGTTTTGCACGCCGGATAGCGTGTGGGGTTACGAGAAGGTGCGGTACAGAGCTGCGCCCATGGATGGGCGCACGTTGGCCGGACCGGAGGCCCGGCCAACGGAGCATGGCTCACGGTAGCGAGCCATGCGAGCCCGAAAAAGGCAGGGGCCCTTTTCGGGCATCGGTAACGGCGCTCTGGCTCTGGTGTTTCGTGATACGAAAAAGCCACGGTCCCCCGTGGCTTTTCTGTGTGGCGCAGGATTAGGGCAAGAGCCAGTTTGTCCGATAGTCAAAAACGGGCTCCTGCCCGTTTTTGACTCACCTGGCCCGCAGAGCGTGCCAGGCTCCGTGGGGCCCGTAGGCCTTACGAGCGGCACATTCATGTGCCGCTGGGCACCCCGAACTCCGGGCTTGCGGGGAATCAGGCCAGCCCGGCCTGCTTCATCACCTCGGCATGGAAATCCTCTTCCACCTTCTCGATGCCTTCGCCAACCGCGAGGCGGGCAACGGCGACGATCTCGGCGCCTGCTTTCTTCAGGGCTTCGGCCACGGTGACCGTGGTGTCGATCACGTAGGTCTGGCCGACCAGCGTGGCTTCGGAAATGATCTTGTGCACCTTGCCGGTAATGATCTTTTCGAGGATCTCGGCCGGCTTGTGCTTTTCTTTCTCGGACATCGCGGCCAGCGCGATTTCCTTTTCCTTGGCGATGAAGTCGGCCGGCACGTCCTCGGCGTGGACGTAGGCCGGGTTCATGGCGGCGACGTGCATCGCGATGCCCTTGGCCAATTCCTCGTTGCCGCCCTCGAGCGCCACCAGCACGCCAATGCGGCCGCCGTGGATGTAGCTGGCCAGCACGCCGTCATGGACGACGCGCGCCAGGCGGCGCACCTCGATCTTTTCACCGATGGTGGCGATCAGCGCCTTGGCGCCATCGGCCACAGTGTTGCCGCCGGGATAAGCGGCGGCATTCAGCGCCTCGACGTCGGCAGCGTTGGTCTTGAGCGCGAGCTCGGCAACCGTGTCGCTGAACTTGACGAAATCGGGGTTGGTGGTGACGAAGTCGGTTTCGCAGTTGACCTCGACCAGCACCGCGGTGCTGCCGGCGTGGGCGGTGACGATGCGGCCTTCGGCGGCGACGCGGCCAGCCTTCTTGTCAGCCTTGGCCAGGCCGGACTTGCGCAGGTACTCCATGGCGGCGTCGATGTTGCCGTCGTTCGCCACCAGTGCCTTCTTGCACTCCATCATGCCGGCGCCGGAGCGTTCGCGCAGCTCCTTGACCAGTTGGGCGGTGATATTGCTCATCGGTATTCCTCGCATGCTTGAAAGCGTCGCGATGACGGGCATCGCGACGCCGGTGTGGCGGATCGGTGCGGCAGCGGGGCTGCCGGGCCGAATTACTTGGCGTCGCGCGGAGCGTGTGCGCCATCGCGGCGCGGGGCGTGTTTGCGCGGTGCCGGTTTGCGTTCGGCGTGCTCGGCCTTGGCCACCGGGTTGCCTTCCTCGTCGAGTTCGACGAACTCGTCGCCGTCACCCTGCGCAGCGGCCGGTGCGGCAGCCTTGCCTTCGAGGATGGAGTCGGCGGCAAGGCGGGTATAGAGCTGTACCGCGCGGATCGCGTCGTCGTTGCCGGGGATGGCGTAATCGACCAGTTCCGGGTTGTAGTTGGTGTCGACCACTGCCACGACCGGAATGCCGAGCTTCTTGGCTTCCTGCACGGCGATGTTTTCGTGGCCGATGTCGATGATGAACAGCGCATCGGGCAGGCGCCCCATGTCCTTGATGCCGCCCAGCGAGTTCTCGAGCTTGTCGCGCTCACGGCGCAGCGACAGCACTTCGTGCTTGACCAGCTTGTCGAAGGTGCCGTCGGTCTCGGCGGCTTCCAGCTCTTTCAGGCGGCCGACCGACTGCTTGACCGTGCGGAAGTTGGTGAGCATGCCGCCCAGCCAGCGCGCAGCGACAAACGGCATGCCGGCGCGGCGGGCTTCATCGGCCACCGCCTCGCGCGCGGAGCGCTTGGTGCCGACGAACAGCACGGTGCCGCGCTTTTGCGCCAGGCCCGACAGAAAGTTCATCGCGTCGGTGAACAGCGGCAGGGTCTTTTCAAGGTTGATGATGTGGATCTTGCCGCGGGCACCGAAGATGTACGGCGCCATCTTGGGATTCCAGTAACGCGTCTGGTGACCGAAATGCACGCCGGCTTCGAGCATTTCGCGCATGGTGACTTGTGCCATGGGTGACTCCTTGCAGTGGGCCTTGTAGGTGTGGCCCGGGGGTTGGGACCTCCACGCATCCCCGGCTTCGACCGCGTCGGCTGCCAGGCGGCAGCCGCGCAGCACCCCGAAGACGGTGCCGATGCGTGTGTGGCGTTGGTTTGGGTGTTGCACCGCGGCGCGGTTACAATCATCCCGTTTTCGTCTTGCAACCGTTGCCCACGTGAAGTGGCTGCAATGCGCTGCAAAACTTCGAAATTGTAGCCGGTACGCCGGCGACGCGGCAAGTTGCCGGCACGAGCCATGGCCCGGTGCGACGGCTTGTGCCGCCCATCAGGACTCGATCATGGCCATCACGTTGAAATCCCCGCAAGACATCGAGCACATGCGCGTGGCCGGCCAGCTGGCGGCCGAAGTGCTGGCGCTGCTCAAGGAATACGTCAAGCCCGGCGTCACCACCGAAGAGCTCGACCGTCGCGCCTACGAGCACATTGTCAACGTGCAGAAGGCAATTCCGGCGAACGTCGGCTACCACGGCTTCCCCAAGACCCTGTGCACCTCGGTCAACCACGTGATCTGCCACGGCATCCCGAGCGAATCCAAGGTGCTCAAGGATGGCGACATCATCAATCTCGACATCACTGTCATCAAGGATGGCTGGCACGGCGACACCAGCCGCATGTATTTCGTTGGCACTCCGTCGGTGCTGGCCAAGCGCCTGGTGGATACCACGTTCGAGTCGATGATGGCCGGCATCCGCGCGGTGCGCCCCGGCGCCACGCTGGGCGACGTGGGCCACGCCGTGCAGCATTGCGCGGAGTCGGCGGGCTACTCGATCGTGCGCGAATACTGCGGCCACGGCATCGGCAAGATCTATCACGATGACCCGCAGGTGCTGCATTACGGCAAGCCGCACACCGGGCTGGAGCTCAAGGAGGGCATGACCTTCACCGTGGAGCCGATGGTCAATGCCGGCAAGCCGAACACCAAGCAGCTGCCCGATGGCTGGACGGTGGTCACCAAGGACCACTCGCTGTCGGCGCAGTGGGAGCACACGCTGGTGGTGACCAAGGACGGGTTCGAGATCCTCACGCCGTGGCCGGATGCTTGATTGCCGGGACTGGGGATTCGGGATTCGGGATTCGAAAAAGCGCGATTGGGCGGGCGTGATGCTCGTGGGGCGGACTGCAGTCCGACAAGCGGGGACTCTGGAATCGCGATTCGAAAGAGCCGGGTGAGGCGGTACCGCACCGGCTTGGTTTCTGCCGCCCACGCTCCTAGGCTGCGCGAATGACTGCCGCCAGTGTCGAGCTGCCACCGCTGCCGCGTCTGCCGCCAACGGTGCCCCGTTCCGGGGTGTC
The DNA here is from genome assembly GCA_004298045.1 of Rhodanobacter sp. Classification (GTDB taxonomy): domain Bacteria; phylum Pseudomonadota; class Gammaproteobacteria; order Xanthomonadales; family Rhodanobacteraceae; genus Rhodanobacter_A. The sequence continues at coordinate 42,216 of SCRM01000005.1, forward strand.
CGGCGAGGCGCGGCACGCGTTGCGGCAATTGCTGGGGGACGTGGATCGCGCGCTGGCGACGGCGTTTCGCGATGGTGGCGACGCCGAGGCGCTGGCCCGTCGGCGTGGCGAGGCGGTGGCGCGCATCGTGGTGCATGTGTGGAATGCCTGCCTGGGCGAGGTGACTGGCGCGGCGTTGTTTGCCGTGGGCGGCTTTGGCCGCGGCCTGTTGTTTCCGCAGTCGGATGTGGATCTGCTGGTGCTGGCCGAACGCTCCGAGCCGTCGCGTTTGCGCGCGCTCGAACAGTGTTTTGCGACGTTGTGGGATGTCGGCCTCAAGGTGGGTCACGCGGTGCGCGATGCCGAGCAGTGCCGCAAGCTTGCGGCGGCGGACGCCAGCGTGTTCACCAGCCTGCTGGACGCGCGCCGGCTTGCCGGTGACCGCGCACTGGAAGCGAGCCTGCGCGCCATCGTGAATGATCCCGCGCTGTGGCCGCCCAAGGCGTATCTCGCCGCCCGGTTGGGCGAGCGCGACGCGCGCCATGCACGCTTCGACGACACTGCGTACAACCTCGAACCCAACCTCAAGGATGGCCCCGGCGGGCTGCGCACGCTGGATTCGTTGCGCTGGCTGGGGCAGCGGCTGGCGCATGCGAGCGGGTTTGGCGAGATGCAACTGGAAGGCCTGCTCGATCCGGCCGAGCGCGACGCGCTGTGCGCGGCGGAGCGCACCTTGCGCCGCTACCGTTTTGCGCTGCATCTCGAAGCGGGGCGACCGGAAGAGCGCTTGCTGTTCGACTACCAGCGTGCGCTGGCGACCCGCCTGGGGTTCGAGGACGAGCACGCGAAAAACCTCGGCGTCGAGCAGTTCATGCAGGGCTACTACCGCGCCGCCAGCGTGGTCGAACGCCTTGGTGTGCAGATTTCCGAGCGCTTTGTGGAAATGCTGGAGCCGCCGCGCGACGGCGTGCCGGTCGGCGCCGACTTCATCCGCTACGGTACCCGCCTCGCGGCGCGCGATCCCGAGTTGTTTACGCGTCGGCCGCAGGCGTTGATCGAGATTTTCATCGCCCGGCTGGACCAGGCCGGGCTGGTCGGCTTCAGCGCCGACACCATGCGCCGCATCCATCAGACCACGGCGACGCTGGGCAGCAAACTCGGCGACGACCCGGCGGCGCTGGCCGCGTTTTTGCGCCTGCTCAAGCGTGGCGCACCGGCGGTGGACGCGTTGTGGCGGATGAATCGTCACGGCCTGCTGGCCGCATTGCTGCCCGCGTTCGGCAAGGTGTTCGGGCGCATGCAGTACGACTTGTTCCACGTGTACACCGTGGATGAGCACACGCTGCGCGTGCTGCGCCAGTTGGCGCGGTTTGCCGACCCGGCCGCGCGCAGCGATTTTCCGCTGGCGTGCGATATCTGGCCGAGCCTCGACAAGCCCGAGCTGATGCTGTTGGCCGGGCTGTTTCACGACATCGCGAAAGGCCGCGGCGGCGACCATTCGGTGCTGGGCGAAGGCGAGGCGCGCGCGTTCTGCATCCGGCTCGGGTTGCCGCCGGACGACGTGGAGCTGGTGGCATGGCTGGTGCGCCAACACCTGTTGATGAGTGCCACCGCACAGCGCCAGGACATCACCGATCCGGCCGTGGTGCAGCGCTTTGCCGATGTCGTCAGCGATTGGGCGCGGCTCGATCATCTCTACCTCTTGACCGTGGCCGACATCATCGGCACCAGCCCGCGCTTGTGGAACGCGTGGAAGGATCGCCTGCTGGCCGACCTCTACACCGCGACGCGGTATGCGCTGCGCAGTGGCGAAGAGCCCGCCCAGCGTGCGGCCTTGCGCGCGCAGGCCTGCCGCGATCGCGCGCTGGCGCTGCTCGCGGCCGACGGCATCGACGCCGCTGCGGCACAGGCCTTGTGGGCGAGTTTTTCCGAGCCGAGCTTTTTGCGCCACCGGCCGGAGCAGATCGCGTGGCAGACGGCAGCGCTCCTGCGGCACGCCGACAGCGCACCGTTGGTGGAGGTGCATCCGCTGTCGGTGCGCGGCACCACCGAGCTTTTCATCTGCGCACCGGACCGCGACGGCTTGTTCGCCACGGCGACGGCGATGCTCGACCGCATGCGTTTTTCGGTGTTGGAGGCGCGCATCCTCAATTCGCGCGACGGGCGCTCGCTCGACACCTTTTTGCTGCTGGAAGCCGATACCCAGCAGCCGGCAAGCGCTGCACGCTGCGCCGAACTACGGGTGCGCATGCAGCGCGCACTGGCGCAGACCGCGCCGGTGGCGCCGGCCCGGCGCAGCATGTCGCGGCATTTGAAACACTTCCAGAGCGCGCCGCGGATTGCGTTCAGCGCTGCCGGCAATCGCACCCAGCTGGCGCTGGTGGCCACCGATCGCCCCGGCCTTCTGGCGGCGGTCGCGCGCGGCATGCTCGAAGCCGGCGTACGCGTGCACGATGCGCGCATTGCCACCTTCGGCGAACGCGCCGAGGATTTTTTCCTCGTCTCCGACCGCAACGATCGGCCACTCGACGACGCGGCACAAGAGCGCCTGCGCACCGTGCTGGTCGCCCGTATCGGCGCGCCACATGGCTGACGCGTTTTGCTGCCAAGGGGGTGTCGGGCGGAGGAGTGGGAATCGGAAATCGGAATTGCTGGCGTCTGGTATCGCGGTTTTTTTGCGCGCGTGGATCGGGTCGCTTTGCTTTCTGCTTTCGAGGGTGTTGGTCTCGCCACGCAGTGTGGGCAGCCTTGAAACGCGACCGCGTCGATACCCGTCGGGCTGAAGCCCGGTCCACAAGCACGGTGCTCGCCGAGTCGCGCTCTTTCGAATCCCGAATCTTGCATTCCGAGTCCCTGCTTGCCGGGCTGCGCTCCCCTCGAATCCTCAATCTCCAATCCCGAATCCCGGACCCTCACAACGTCGCGTCGGCGCCCCACAGTGCAGCCATGCTTACCGGCATTTTCAGGGCTTCGAGATCGGCGGTGGTCTGGATCGCGTGCATCGGCGAATCGCCGTTGTGGCGCAGCGGCGTGGGCAGGCGCATGCCGACCGCGTTGGTGATCGCCGCCAGCCGCGGGCCGTGTTTGCCAGTGCCGCGCTGGGTGACGATGGCAATGCTGCCGTTGCGCAGGCGCACACCGGTGCCTGGCGGGTGCACGCCGATCGCCTTGATGAATTGCGCCACCAGGGTTTCGTCGATCTGGCCACCCTCATTCAAGAACAACTGGCGCAGGGCGGGCGTAGGTACCATGGCGGGGCGATAGGCGCGTGCCGAGATGCGCGCGCAGTAGATGTCGGCGAGCGTGAGCAGGCGGGTCGGCTGGGCAACGGCGCTGCCGCGCCGACCCGCCGGATAACCGCTGCCGTCGATGCGTTCGTGATGGTCACGCACGGTAGCGAGCCACACCGGATCGTCCACGCCCAGTTCGCGCAGCATCTCGACCCCGCGCTCGCAGTGACGGCGGATGATCTCCTGCTGTTCCGGCGTCGGCGGCGCATGCGACTTGTACAGCTGCTGCTGCACTTCGAGCATGCCGATGTTCATCGTCAAGGCAGCGGCCGTGGTCGAGGCGAGCAGGTCGTCGTCCCACTCGAACGTGGCACCGACGACCTGGCACAGCGTGGCAACGTTGACTGCGTGGCGCACCGCGTAGGGCGCGTCGCGCATCAGTACCACGGCAGCCAGCGCGAGGTCGGCGTTGGCGCGGCAGGCGCGGCGCACGAGTGCGGCGATGCGCACCAGGTCGGCCGGAAAATAGCTCGAACCCTGCTCGAACAGCGCCATCAGACGCCAGCGGGCGGCGATGAGCATGCCCAGTGGCGTCGCCGGAATGGTGGTTTCCTGCTCCGCGCGCCCAGGGGACGGCGCCGTTGTTGCCAACGCGTTTTCCGCAATCAGGTCGCGTTGCAAGGTGTTGCGGATGATCGAGCCGTGACGCAGCAGCAATTGGCCCTTGCCGTTATACGCATCGCGCGGCAGCACCTGGCCTACGGTCAGGTCATTGGGGTCGAAATCGCGTGACTTCATGGCCGGTACGGCCGGTCGGGAGCGGGTTGTGGTTGCGGCATGTTGGGCACCTCCTCTCGCGGACACCTCGCGAGTCGATCGCACCATCGGTCACGGGGTGGTCGGCGCGCTGAGCGTAACTTCGCTGGGTCATCGGCGGGACGGGAGGAAAGTTGAGTGGGGCCGGGAACAGGAAGAGCGAGCCGATGCGAGGGCGGGCCTGGTGGCTTTGCTGGCGGCGGTTGCCGGGCTTGGGCCCGACCCACAAGGGCAATCACCCTGCGGGTACCCGTTGTGTCCGATTCCCGATTTCCCAGCCGGGAGATTCTGCATTCCCGGAGGGGCCTGGTCTAATCGCGCGGCCGGTCGTCATCCCTGCGGTTTCGCGTTGCGCCAGCTCATCCTCGTTGTGAATGAGGGGCCCGAATGATCGGCAGGTCAGGTCTTCGCTTGGCTTGGCGGCCGCCAGGCTCGCCAGCAGCGCGCGGGCGCTGTACCGCGGGCCGACCTTTGGCGTGAGTGTCGGGTTCCGAGCTGGCAACCCGCGCGCCGGGCCGCCACAATGCAGCAGCTCTTTCCCGTTTGGACATCCGTTTGCCATGCAGAATCTTGAGGCCCTGATCGACGAGGCGTTTGTGCACCGTGAGCCGTTTGTCGGCGGCGAGCTTGAAACCCGCACGCGCGGCGCGGTGGAGGAGGCGCTGCATCTGCTCGAATCCGGGCAGCGGCGGGTGGCCGAGCCGGACGGGCACGGCGGCTGGGTGGTCAACCAGTGGCTGAAAAAAGCCGTGCTGCTGTATTTCCGCCTGAGTGGCAACCGGGTGGTGGACGGTGGCGCGGCGCTCGCATTCGACAAGGTGCCGCTGCGGTTTGCGCGGGCCGCCGAGCTGGAAAACCTCGGCGCGCGCGTGGTGCCCGGCGCGCTGGTGCGGCGTGGCGCGCACGTGGCGAAAAACGCGGTGCTGATGCCGAGCTACGTCAACATCGGCGCGTTCGTCGGCGAGGGCACGATGGTTGACACCTGGGCCACGGTCGGCTCATGCGCGCAGATCGGTGCGCACGTGCACCTGTCCGGCGGCGTTGGCATTGGCGGCGTGCTCGAACCGTTGCAGGCCGGGCCGACCATCATCGAAGACGATTGCTTCATCGGCGCGCGTTCGGAAGTGGTCGAAGGCGTGGTGGTGGAGCGCGGCAGCGTGATCGGCATGGGGGTGTTCCTCGGCCAGTCCACGCGCATCTACAACCGCCTGACCGGCGAGACGAGCTACGGCCGGGTGCCGGCCGGCAGCGTGGTGGTGGCCGGCAGCCTGCCGGCCAAGGACGGCACGCACAGCTTGTATGCCGCGATCATCGTCAAGCAGGTCGATGCCAAGACGCGCGGCAAGACCTCGATCAATGAACTCTTGCGGGGCGAGGCATGAGCGTCACGCTGTATGGCCTGTCCACCTGCGACACCTGCCGCAAGGCACGCAACTGGCTCGATCGCTTTGGCGTGGCCTACGCCTTTGTGGATTACCGCGCGAACCCGGTGCCGGCCGGTACGCTCAAAGCGTGGGCGCAGGCGTTGGGCGGTTGGGAGCACTTGGTCAACAAGTCCTCCACCACTTGGCGCAACCTGCTGCCGCAGCGCAAGAACCCCGGCCCTGGCAGCGATCCGGAGTGGACGTTGTTGCTCAAGGAATACCCGGCGCTGATCCGCCGCCCGGTGGTGGTGCGCGAAGATGGCAGCGTGAGCGTCGGGTTCAGCGACAACGGCTTCAAGAAGCTGTTTCCGCGCTGATTTACGGGGCCGGTGCCGGTGTCCACGAGGTCAGGATCGGCAGCGGGCCGGGCGCGTTCTGGCGTGCCAGCATCGCGCGCAGCGTGCCCAGCACATCCTCGGCCAGTGGCGCGTGCATCGGCGCAATGCCAACCCACGCATTGCGGCCGCCGTGCTTGGCGGCGTACAGGCACGCATCGGCGAGGTTCACCACTTGGTCCCAGCCGAGCTGGTCGGGCGCATCGGCAAAGAACGGGTAGCAGGCAAAGCCGATCGAGCAGGTGACGTGGGTCCGGCGCCCTTCGCCCAGGTCGAACACGTGGTTGGCGACGGTGGCGCGGATACGTTCGGCCAACAGCGAACCGTCGTCGTGCGGCACGTTGCGTGCCACGATCAAAAACTCCTCGCCGCCGCGGCGCACCGGTATGTCGGTGCTGCGGATGGCGGCCAGCAGGATGTCGCGCAGTTGCTGCAGCACGCGGTCGCCGGCCGCATGCCCCCAGGCGTCGTTGATCGCCTTGAAATGGTCGATGTCGATCATCAGGAACAGCAGCCGCCCGGTGTCCACATGGTGCGCAGCCTGAATGTCGTGCTGGATGGATTCATCCAGGTAGCGCCGGTTTTTCATCCCGGTCAGCGGGTCGGTGACGGCCTGCTGGGTGAGCGCCTGATTGGCTTCGCGCAGCGCATCGTTGGCATGTGCGAGTTCTGCCGTGCGTAGTGCCACGACGGCTTCGAGCGCGCGGTTGCGTTGTTGCATGCGCGCCACGCGCCAACGCAGCAGCAGGTACAGCGCAGTGCCGGCCAGCAGCAGCCAGGTCAACCACGCCCACCAGGTGCCGTACCACGGCGGCAGGATGCGGAAATCGAACGTGACCGCACGCGCCTCCCGGCCGTAGGCATCGCGACCACGCACGTGAAACCGGTACACCCCCGGCGCAAGGTTCGTGTAGTCGCGATAGGCAGCGGCCGCCCACGGCGACCAGTCGCGGGCAAGACCTTGCAGCCACACCTGGTAGCGGTTGCCGGCGAGTTTGTCGAAGCTGGGCAGGGCGAACTCGAAGCGCAGCGCGTTGTGAGCGTACGGCACGGCCAGCTTATCGGTGGCCGGGCGATTGCCGAACAAGGCGATGTCGCCTTGCTCGGCAACCATGCGCAGCAGGGTGGCGGGCGTTGCTGCCGGTGTGCTGCGGTGGCTGCGTTGATAGCGAAACAAGCCGTTGTCGCTGCCGATCCACAACGCGTCGTCGCCCTCGTCGAGGTACGTATTGGCGCCGGCGCCCTGGATGAGTTGCAGCGGCGTTTCCTTCCATTGCCAGCCGTTTGGGGTGCGGATCGCGCGTCCGGTATGCCTCAACCCCTTGGCGTCGGTGATGGTGGTCCACACCTCGCCGTGGTGGTCTTGATACAGGCTGTCCACCGGCAGGGTGCTGTGGGGTACCAATCCGGCGGCGCCAGGGTCCGGCTCGAAACGTTGGTTTGCCGCAAAACGATAGATGCCGGCGTTGGTGATGAAGCGGATGGTGCCGTCGATACGCGCCTCTTGCACCAGCCCATCCGGCAAGCCGTCGTGGTGGCCGAAACGCTCGATGCGGACGGCGCCACGACCGCCATCGACGGTATCCGGCGCAACGCGCGCGCGCAGCAGGCCGCCCACCCACGGGCTGAGCCACAACTGGTCATCGCGGTGTTCCGTAATGCTGCGGATTTGCCCTTGCACCGCCGCGATGCGGCCCTCGTCCAACCAGCCCTTCGCGGTGCGGCGGATCGATCCGAAGCCGTCCTGATAGCCGACAAACAGGCGGTTGGGGTCGCGCTGGGAGCGCTGCAGCGCCAATGCCGCGGTGCCGCGCGTGATGCGGGTGATAACTGGCGGCTGGCCGTTGCCACGGTCGGTGTAGGCAAACACGCCGTCATCGGTGGCCACCACCAGCTCGCCGTCGGCCTCGTCGAGATCCCAGATCTGCCCCGGCAAGGGTTCCGCCCGGGTGAAATGGGCATTGGCGCCGGTCGTCATCCGAAACAGGCCTTCGGTGGTGCCGACGAACAGCGCACCGGCGTAGCGGCGGATGGTTTGTACCTCGCCGCGCAGACCATTGCGGGTATCGAACACAGTCAGCGGCGCGGCGGTCGCCACCCGCGCGATACCGTTGCCGGTGGCCAGCCACAGCCCGTTGTCGCGATCAACGAGAGTGGCCAGTATCAGGTTGCTGCGCAGCCCGGTGGCGTAGTCGAGGGTGTAGGCAAGGTGCCCCGAGGCATCCGCCACGTACACCCCGCCGCGCAAGGTGTTGATCGCGAGCTGGCCGTTGGCGAGCCAGGTGGCGCCGTAGAGGTTGTCACGGCGGATCTCGGCCGCGACGTCCAGCGCCCACGGCGTAAAGGTGCCGGCGTGGTAAAGGAACCAGCCCTGCGAACGGGTACCGATGAGCAGCTCGCCGGGCAAATGGCCAGGCCCGCGCCACGGCAGCAGCGCGTAGATCTTTTCGTTCGCAAAGCGCCCGCTGCCGGGAACGAGTTGCAGCTTGCCGGCCACCATCTGCATTAGCCCGCGGCCGACTTCGCGCACGTAGAGGGTGTCGTTGACGATGAAGCTGAAGTGGAAACTCGTGGCTGGTTTCCACACCTGCATGGTGCCGCGTTGGTAATAGAAAATGCTGGAGAGCGTGACGAAATACACGCCGTGGGCTGTGGCGTGGATGTTCCACACGTCGGCAAAGCCACGCTCAGCCTTGGGCACGGCTGGCAGCAGCGAGGCAAACACCAGGCGCCCGGCCGCGTCGCGTTTCAAATACCCGAGGTTGCCGACGGTGCCGACATAGATGAGCCCGTCCGGGCCGAGTGCCAGCGAGCGCACGGTGGCGTGGTCGGGTACTGCGATGGTCTCCCAGCGTGCCCCGTCGAACACCAGGATGCCGCTTTCCACATTGCCCACGTAGATGACGCCGTCGCGGTCTTGCGCAATCGCCCAGTTCTGCGCGCCACCGCCGTATTCCGAAGGCGAAAAATTGTGCACGAACGGCAAACCGGCGTTGCTGGCTGTCGTCGCGGACACAGCTCCGGTGGGTACGGCGGCCAGCGCACACGCCGCAAAAAGGCACAAAACGACGCAGGCGCACCACTGGCCCGGGTGTGGCCCGGTGCAATGGTGTCCGGCGATGGGCGGCTGCCCCATTACATCCTCAGTGGTAGCGGCAGGCTCGAAGCGCCTGCCTCGAAGGCTGGCAAGCAAATGGCTTGCCAGTTGCTGGCGGCGGTTGCGGCCGCGCGAACCTTGGCGCAGGTGGTTTGCGGCGGCCCATCGTAAGCTGCACGACGCGGCAGACCGCCGCGTCACCACTGGTTGACACCCCATGGGCGATCCCCGCACCCGCCGTGTCCGCAACAATCTGCGCATCGAGCGCGACAACGCCGCGCTTTACGCGCGGCTGGCGGCGCTGGCGGGCGATGCGCCGCAGGCTCAGGTCTATCGCCGCATCGCGGCGGGCGAAAAGGCCAATGCGGCGTTTTGGGAGGCGCGGCTGCGCGCGTTGGGGGCGGTGGTGCCGCCGGTGCGCATCGGAGCGCGCGTACGCGTGCTTGGCTGGTTTGCACGTCACTTCGGCACCGAATTTGTCATGCCGACCGTGGTGCGCCGGGTCCACGCCGATTACCTCGCCACGCCGGTCGACCGCAGCGGCCATCGCGACCACTTTGCGTCACCGGGTCTGCTCGCTGGGGCCGGCCACCGGCATCGTGCGCAAAGCGGCAATACCCAGCGTGCCGCGGTGCTCGGCGCCAACGACGGGCTGGTCTCCAACGTGTCGCTGGTGATGGGCATGGCCGGCGCCGCCACCGGCGACCGCGCGGTGCTGCTGGCGGGGCTGGCCGGGCTGGTGGCCGGCGCCTGTTCGATGGCGCTGGGCGAATGGCTCAGCGTGAACAGCTCGCGCGAGTTCTACCAAGCGCAGATCACCGAGCGCGCGGAGCGCCTGGCGGCGGTGCCGGAAGCAGGGCTGGCGAACATTGCCGATATCTATCGCGACAAGGGGCTCGACCCGGCGGCGGCCGAGCACCTCGCCGGCCATGTCACCGCCTCGCCGCGCGCCACGCTGGACATGCTGGTGCGCGAGGAGCTGGGCGTCGATCCCGCCGAGCTCGGCGGTTCGGCGTGGAGCGCGGCGATCTCGTCGTTTTTCCTGTTTGCCTGCGGTGCGTTGTTTCCGGTGGCGCCGTATTTCTTCACCGGTGGCGGTACCGCGCTCGCTGCGAGCGCGGCCACCACGGCCGTGGGGCTCAGCCTGATCGGCGTCGGCACGGCCCTGTTCACCGGACGCAACATGCTGTTTTCGATTGCGCGCCAGTTCGGCATCACGCTCGGCGCCGCGGCGGTGACTTGGGGCGTGGGCCATGTGCTGGGCGTAACGCTCACGGGCTGAGCGCGGGGGCTTGCTATGCTGCGGGTTGGCGCCAACGGCGAGGTGGGTGGATGTCCGCAGTGCTTGCATTGACGCGCGAGCTGATCGCTCGGCGTTCGACCACGCCGGAAGACGCCGGTTGCCAGACGCTGTTGGCCGCACGCCTCGCGCAAGCCGGTTTTCGCATCGAGCGGCAGCGTTTCGGTGCAGTCGACAACCTGTGGGCGGTGCACGGCGATGGCGGCGCCACGCTCGCATTCCTCGGCCATACCGACGTGGTGCCGAGCGGCCCGGAGGCTGCGTGGCAAAGTCCGCCGTTCACGCCGACCGTGCGCGATGGCCGTCTATACGGCCGTGGCGCGGCGGACATGAAAGGCGCGGTCGCGGCGATGACGGTGGCGCTCGAACGGTTTGTCGCGGCGTACCCCGCGCACGCCGGGCGCGTGGCGCTGCTGTTGACCAGCGACGAGGAAGGCCCGACCAACCTGGATGGCGTGCGGCGCATGGCCGAGCACTTCCGCACCACCGGCGAGCGGATCGACTGGTGCGTGGTGGGTGAACCCTCCGCCATCGAACGGCTCGGCGACCGCGTGCGCGTTGGTCGTCGCGGTTCGCTCTCCGGCACGCTCGCGGTGCACGGGGTGCAGGGTCACGTCGCCTACCCGGAGAAGGCGCTGAACCCGATCCACGCGTTTGCGCCGGCGTTGGCCGAGCTCGCCGCCGAGCGTTGGGACGATGGCAACGCGGATTTCCCGCCTACTTCGTTCCAGGTGTCCAACGTGAATGCCGGCACCGGGGCCAACAACGTGATTCCCGGCAAGCTGGTGGCACTGATCAATTTCCGCTACGGCACGGCGAGCCGCGCCGAGGATCTGCGCGCACGCACCGAAGCCATCCTCGCCCGCCACGGGGTGCGCTTCACGCTCGACTGGAACCTCTCCGGCGCGGCGTTCCTGACGCCGCCCGGCGGGCGCCTGCGCGAGGCGGTGATCGGGGTGTGCCGCGAACTGTGCGGCATCGAGCCCGAGCAAAGCACCGGCGGCGGCACTTCCGACGGCCGTTTCATCGCGCCGCTGGGCGCCGAGGTGGTCGAGATCGGGCCGGTCAACGCCAGCATCCACAAGGTGGACGAATGCATCGACGTGGGTGAGCTGGAACGTCTGCCCGATGTGTACGAAGCCATTTGCCGGCAGTTGCTGCGCTGACACCGACGCCACGGAGGCGCACATGCGAGTCGTATTTCACGGAGCGGCAGGCGGCGAGGTCACCGGCTCCTGCCACTTGGTCGAAGTCGCCGGCAAACGGGTTCTGCTCGACTGCGGCATGCTGCAAGGCAGCCGCGATGTCGAAGCGCGCAACCGCGCGTCGTTCGGGTTTGATCCGGCGTCGATCGACGCGCTGGTGCTGAGCCACGCGCATATCGACCACTGCGGGCGGATTCCGATCCTGCTCAAGCGCGGGTTTGCCGGCGCCATCCATGCACAGACTGCCACCTGCGACCTGTTGCCGGTGATGCTGCGCGATGCGGCTTCGCTGTCCGAACGCAGCGCCGAGCGTGAGAACCGCGAACGCCGCGCCGACCTGCCGCCGATCGAGCCGCTGTACACGCCGGTCGATGTCGCCGCCACGCAGCGGCGTTTGCGTCCGCAGGCGTACGACACGCCAGTGGAAATCCTGCCCGGCGTCATGCTGCGCCTGCACGAAGCCGGGCACATCCTCGGCTCCAGCGTGGTCGAGCTGCGTGCCGAAGGCCGCACGCTGGTGTTCAGCGGGGACCTGGGCGTGCGCGGCACGCCGATCCTGCGCGACCCCGCACCGCGCCCGGCGGCCGATCTGGTGCTGCTGGAGTCCACCTATGGCGACCGCAACCACCGCGACCGCGCCGCCACCGTGGCCGAGCTGGGCGACATTCTCGCCCACGCGCGCGCCGACGGCGGCAACGTGATCATTCCCGCGTTTGCCGTGGGCCGCAGCCAGGAACTTTTGTACTGGTTTGCCGAGTATTTCGACCGCTGGCAGCTCGCGTCGTGGACGATCTTTCTGGACAGCCCGATGGCGGCCAAGGTGATGGCGGTTTACGACCGTCACGAGGCGCTGTTCGACGCCAGGGCAGAGAAGCTGTGGCGCGGCCGGCGGCGGCCGTTCAAGCTGCCCAACCTGCGCGTGTGCGAAACCACCGTGGAAAGCCGCGCGATCAAACGCATCCACGGCGGCGCGATCATCATTGCCGGCTCCGGCATGGCCAACGGTGGGCGCGTGCGCCATCACCTTGCCAACAACCTTGCCTTTGCCCGCCACCACGTGGTGTTTGTCGGCTACCAGGCCGCCGGCACGCTGGGCCGCACCCTGGTCAACCGCGCACCGCGCGTGCGCCTGTTCGGCGCGGAAATCCCGGTGCGCGCGGCGATCCACACCGTGGGCGGCCTCTCTGCCCACGCCGACCAGCGCGGCCTGCTCGACTGGTACGCCAGCGCCGGCGACCGGCCACCGGTGGTGCTGGTGCATGGCGAGGACGACGCGCGCCGCGCGCTGGCGGCAGAGCTGCACCGGCGCCATGGGATTGCGGTGACGCTGGCGCAGGCCGGCGCCACGCAAGCGGCGTGACGCGGTGGCGCAGCGCAGCTACTGCGGCACCAGCACCGCAAAGATGCCGGCGTAGGGCTTGACCATGAAGCTCGGCGCGCCGGCGTAGCCTTCGCCGTCCACGTAGAGCTGGGAGATGGTGCCGTCCAGGTACAGCGCGTTGCGGCAGCCCAGCTGGTCGCGGAACAGGCGCGCGAAATCGTGGAAGTTGACCGGCACCTCGCTGGCGGCAAACACGACTTCGTTTGGCGTTTTTGCGCACACGCCGCTGCGCCACTTGAGGCTGCCGGAATCGGCGAGAAAGTGCGGGTTGAGCGCGCCGTCGATCACCAGCATCGGCCCCGATTGCGTGGCCCAGCGCACCGGCTTGCCGGCGGCCTTGAACGCGGCGCTGGTCTCGACGCTGGCGTGCCCGTGGCGGTCGATGGCAAACACGCCGTTGGGCAGCAGCGAAAAATTGCCGGACGCCGGGTTGCCGTGCGCAAGGTTCAGCGGCACCAGTGTCTTGCCGTCTTCCACATGCAGGCCGAGCGGCGCGGCGTTGGCATCGTAGATGCCGGCGTTGGTGGCAAACAGCACACGCTGGCCGTGTGCGCCGGCCCACTCACGCAGCGCGTCGATGCTGGCGAACGGCGCGCCGGTGGCGGGGTCGCGCCAGTGCAGGCTCAGGGTTTCATGCTTGAGATCGAGCCGCACCACGCGGTAGCTCTGGCCGTCGAGGTTGACCTCGCTGCCGTGTGGCGCATGTGCGGCGGCGCCGCACCCGGCAAGCGTGAAGGCCAGCATCGGCAGCCAGCAGGTGATGCGGCGAGGGGGAAATGAGGGAACACGCATGCGCGCATGGTCGCCGTGGCACCCCGTTCGTGGCAAGCGCGCCCGTGTCGTTCGCCGGCGTCGCTACAATCAATGTTTTCGCCTGCCGGTTGCCATGCCCTACACGCCCATCGTCGCCTCGCTCGGCTACGTGCTGTCGCCGGATCGCACGCAGGTGCTGATGATCCACCGCGACACGCGGCCGAGCGACCAGCACTACGGCAAGTACAACGGCCTGGGCGGCAAGATGGAACCCGGCGAGGACATTGCCGGCTGCATGCGGCGCGAGATTCGCGAGGAAGCCGGCATCGCCATCACCTCGATGCAATTGCGCGGCACGCTGAACTGGCCGGGCTTCGGCAAGCATGGCGAGGATTGGCTCGGCTTCGTTTTCTTGATCGACGGGTTCACCGGCACGCCGTTGCCCGGCAACCACGAAGGCACGCTGCGCTGGGTCGCGCGCAGCGACCTTTTGGCATTCACCCTGCCGATGTGGGACGGCGACCGCCACTTCCTGCCGCTGGTGTTCGACGCCGATCCACGCCCGTTCCACGGCGTGATGCCGTATCGCGACGGCCACATGCAGTCGTGGGCCTGCACGCGGTTGTGAGCGGCACGCGCCTCAGGGCACGTCGGCAACCCACTGCGAGGTGCCGAATTTTTCCTTGACCAGGGCCTCGGCGCGCGCCAGTTCGGCATCGCGCAAGGTGTCGTCGGCCAGGCCATGCAGGCGACGGAAGGTGGCCAGCATGCGTTCAACCACGGTGGCGCGCGGCAGGCCGGTCTGGCTGCGCAGCGGGTCGACGCGCTTGGCCGCGCTGGCGGTGCCTTTGTCCGAGAGTTTTTCGCGGCCGATGCGCAGCACGTCGAGCATCTTCGTGGCGTCGATGTCGTAGGCCATGGTGACGTGGTGCAGCAGCGCGCCACGGCTGCGGGTCTGCGCGGCGCCGGCGATCTTGCCGCCGGCGGAGGTGATGTCGTTGAGTGGCTGGTACCACGCCTTGATGCCCAGCTCGCCCAGCGCGGCCAGCACCCAGGAATCCATCAGCGCGTAACTCTCCTGGAAACTCATGCCTTCCACCATCGACAGCGGGGCGTAGATGGAATAGGTGATGGTGTTGCCCGGCTCGATGAACATGGCGCCGCCGCCCGAGATGCGGCGCACCACTTCGATGTCGTGCTGCCTGGCGGCTTCGGCGTCGACCTCGTTGCGCAGCGACTGGAAGCGGCCGATGACGACTGCGGAGGAGGCCCATTCCCACAGTCGCAGCGTCGGCTGGCGGCGGCCGGCGGCCACTTCGTCGAGCAGCGCCTGGTCGAGCGCCATGTGCAGCAGCGGCGCCTGCGGGGCGGTGTGGATCAACTGCCAGTCGTGGTCGCGCCACATGCTGCGGCTCATGCGGTTTCTCCAGGCGCGAGTGCGCGGCGCACGGCGGTGACGATGGCTTCCGGGGAAATGCCGTACATCGAAGTGTCCTTGGGCAGCTTGCCGAGGATGGCGGCAGCGAGCGCGGCGTCGTCGGCGTCGGCGCGCTGGCCGTTCAACGCGGCGTCGATCGCCGGCAGTGCGGCGTCGGGTTCAAGAAAAAAATCGCCGCTCAGACGCACGCCATCCAGCCGGCCATCGCGCACCGCGAGGTCGATCACGACCAGCTTGCCGCCGGGCATTTTGTATTCACCGTGCATGGCTTGCCTCGTTGGCGTCCGCGCAGGCGGACCAGACAGGAAAGTCTAGCAAGCACGGCGCGCCGGCTCTTGATCCAGGAGCGTGCGCGGGGGAAACCGGGCAGGCGAGGCAGCGTCGTTTTGAGCCCGCTTGCGCGACGGTTTGCCGGCTCATGGCGGTTCCAAGGACCCAGAACTGGCGGGAAAGATGGCCAAAACGACGTGGCCGCTGTCGCTGGCGTTGTGGCCGCACACGCTTCCGGCACATCTACACACTACCGTGCCGCAGACGCGCGCATGCTTCGCAGCTTGGGTCGCACAGCGCTACCGTGCACCCGCATCTCACATGCCCTTCGACCCTTCCATGCCTTCTTCTCAATCTGTTGCGCCAGCGGTGTCGCTGCGCGCCGAGCGCCGCATGCTGGCGCTGGTTTGTACTGCCGCCTTTCTCGTGTTTGTGCAGACCTTCATGGTCGCGCCACTGATTCCGCGCCTGGCCGCGGTGTTTGCCAGCCCGATCGCGTGGGTGGCGCTGGCGGTGCCGGCGTACGTGATACCGCAGGGCATTTCCACGCTGGCGAGCGGGCCGTTGTCCGACCACTTCAGCCGGCGCAGCGTGATCCTCGCCTCGCTGGCGCTGTTCACCGCGATCACCGCGTTGACGGTGAGCGCGACCCACGTCGGCACCTTCATCGCCTGGCGCGTCGTTGCCGGCATCAGCGCCGCCGGCGTGGTGCCGATTTCGCTCACGCTGATCGGCGACGTGGTGCCGTTCACCCGGCGCGGCAAGGCGGTGGGCTGGTTGTTCGGCGCAATTGCCGGCGGCACCGCGGCCGGTGCCGCGATCGGCGCGCTGCTGGAACCGCTGGTCGGCTGGCGGGCGCTGTTTCTCGGCGTGGCGGCGCTGTGCGCGCTGGCGCTGGGCTATGCCGTCGCCGCCGATGCCTTGCCGCGCCTGCCGGCGTCGCGCATCGCGCATGCGTGGTCGCGCGTGTTTCGCGGTTATGGACAATTGCTGGCGCAGGGCAGGGCGCGGCGCACGTATGCCTACGTGCTGATCAACGCGGTCCTGATCTCCGGCGTGTTCACTTGGCTGGGCGTGTACCTGCACCAGCGTTTCGGTTTGGGCGAGGCCGGCATCGGCTGGGTGATGCTGGGTTACGGCATTCCCGGCCTCATCTTTGGCCCGCTGATCGGCAAGCTGGCGGATCGCTACGGCCGCTCGCGCATCGTGCCTGCCGGGGTGGCACTGACCGGCGTGTGCGCGCTGCTGCTGGCGCTGCCGTTGCCGCTGAACGGCGTGCGGGTGGCGATCGTGCTGCTCTCGCTCGGCTTCGACCTGACCCACCCGCAGCTGGCGGCGATTGCCACCGACCTCAAGGGCGACCGCGGGCAGGCGGTGGCGCTGATGGCATTCTCGCTGTTTGTCGGGTTCGGGCTGGGCAGCCTCGTGTTCCAGGCGGTACTGGTCGCCGGCTTTGCCGTCGCCCTGGGTGTGTTTGCCGCAGCCGCGTGGCTGGCAGCGGCGCTGGCGCTGCGTCTGTTCCGCAGCGAGCGTCCACGCGGCGCGTAGGGCGGTCGGTTCGGGCTTGGGTATAGGGCGCAGGCGTCAAAGCGACGCCTTTGCCATACCC
This sequence comes from Rhodanobacter sp., assembly GCA_004298045.1. GTDB lineage: Bacteria > Pseudomonadota > Gammaproteobacteria > Xanthomonadales > Rhodanobacteraceae > Rhodanobacter_A. Next base: position 59,053 of record SCRM01000005.1, read on the forward strand.
GCCGTGCAAAGCGCTACCCGCGTCATGCTTTTCCCGATTCCCGATTCCCGATTCCCGATTCCCGATTCCCGGTATGCGTGATGCAGGCCCGGCCAATGCCGCGCATGCCATATGCACGCACGGCATAAGTACATGACGGGAGGGAGTTGGGCAGGCATGGTGCGCCGCACTAACTTGGCGTTGCTGCGCATGTTGTCGTGACGACCGGCTAGCCGTTTTGCGCAGTTGGCGGCGGCACAGCGGATGAAGGACAAGATGTTGGCAAGCAAGTTCTGGTGGGTGGCGATGACCGTGTTGGCGGTACCGGCCGCGCACGCCACTGACGGTTATTTTCAACACGGTTACGGCATCGAGGCGCAGAGCATGGGCGGCGCTGCCACTGCGGTGGCCGACAACGCCATGGGCGGCGCGAACAACCCGGCATCGATGCTGTTTGCCGGAAACCGCCTGGATGCCGGGCTGGTGGCCTTCAGTCCGCGTCGACGGGCGAGTCGCGACAGCGCCTTCCCCGGGCCGGTCGGTGCGGCCGCCAGCGGGCGCAACTATTTTCCGGTGCCGTCGTTTGGCTGGAACCACGTGGTGGATGGCCGCTACGCCCTGGGCGTCACGGTCTACGGCAATGGCGGCATGAATACCGATTACCCCGGCCATGCGCTTGCGGCCAACACCTGCGGCGCCGGTGCGCCGGCGTCCAACCTCTTGTGTGGCCAAGGCCATCTCGGGGTGAATCTCCAGCAGCTCGTGGTTGCGCCCACGTTTGCGCTGCGCCTGACCGAACACCAGGCGCTGGGCTTCTCGCCGCTGTTCGCTTACCAGCGGTTCGAGGCCTATGGCCTGCAGGCGTTTGCCGGCATGTCGGTGGCGCCGGATCACCTCACCAACCGCGGCACCAGCAGTTCCACCGGCGTGGGCGTGCGCGTGGGCTGGTATGCGCAGGTGGGCAACCACGTGACCCTGGGCGCCGCCTACTCGCCACGGCTGCACATGAGCCGGTTTGATGATTACCGCGGCCTGTTCGCCGGCCACGGCAGTTTCGATCTGCCGGAAAACTGGAATGTCGGCGTGGCGCTGAGGCCGAACGGCCGCTGGCTGATCGCTGCCGACTACCAGCGCATCAACTATGGCGATGTGCCCAGCGTCGGCCGCACGAGCCGCGTGCAGGCGCCGCTGGGTTCTCCGGCAGGCCCCGGCTTTGGCTGGCGCAACACCAACGTGTGGAAGCTGGGTGTGGCCTGGCGCGTGGACGACCGCTGGACGCTGCGCGCCGGCTACAACCACAGCACCAACCCGGTGACCGCCGCCAACGTCACGTTCAACATCCTCGCGCCCGGCGTCATCCGCGATCACGCGACGCTGGGGCTGGCATATCGCACGGCCGGCGGCGAGTTGTCGCTGTCGTACCTGCACGCGTTCAGCAACCGCGTGCGCGGCGTTTCGCTGATCGATCCGATGGCGAGCGAAACCTTGCGCATGCATGAAGACTCGATCGGCATCGGCTACGGATGGCGGCTGTGAGCCCCCATATGAGGGGGCAGGAAAGGCAATCATGAGCATCACCAGTTTCACCCCTTGGGAGGGCCTCGTCGGCGGCTTGCTGATCGGCATTGCCACCGTTGCGTGGCTGTGGTTGTACGGCCGGGTTACCGGCATCAGCGGGATCCTCGGCGGGTTGGTATTGAAGGAGCCCGCGGGCGATCGCAGTTGGCGTGCGTGGTATCTCGCCGGGCTCATCGGCGGCGTGTTCGGCTACGAGTGGCTGACGCGGCACGGCCTGCCGGGCACGCATTTCAGCGTCGACCTGCAGGCATCGTGGCCGGTGCTGCTGGCGGCGGGATTCCTCGTCGGCGTCGGCACCCGGCTTGGGCGCGGCTGTACGTCGGGCCACGGCGTATGCGGCATCGCGCGGCTGTCCAAGCGTTCGTTCGTCGCCACCGGCACCTTCATGCTGGCGGCGTTCGCGACGGTGTTTGTCGTGCGGCACGTGGTGGGAGGTTGACATGAACGGTGCACGGAAATGGCGGAGCCCGATCGCGTTGGCGGCGGGTCTCGTGTTCGGTCTCGGGCTTGGCGTTTCGGGCATGCTCGATCCGGCCAAGGTGCTGAACTTCCTCGACCTTGCCGGCCGTTGGGATCCCACCCTGGCGCTGGTAATGGGCGGCGCGGTGCTGGTCTCGTTGCCCGCGTTCCAGCTCGCCATGCATGGCCGCTACCGGCCGCTGCTGGCTGCCGACTGGGATCTGCCCACGCGCACCGTGATCGACATTCGCCTCGTCGGCGGCGCGACGATCTTCGGCATCGGCTGGGGGCTCGGCGGCTTCTGCCCGGGCCCGGCCATCGCCGCCCTCGCCAGCGGCATGTGGCCCGTCGTCGGCTTCGTCGCGACCATGACCTTCGGGCACTGGCTGGCAGGGCAGTGGCCGGCGGCGCAAGTCCGCGACAGCCACGTGTCCGGCGTGCCGGCACACGCACACGGTTGAGTCCGAGAGATCCCCTGTCGCGGGTCGCGCTGCGCCGTAGACTTCAGGGGCAGCGCACCGGCTGCTGGCCCGAGGAGCTTTCCCGATGACAAACCACGGTGCGTCGGCGATGCCGACGATCTTCTTCGGGCACGGCAATCCGTTGAACGCCCTGCATCCCAACGACTGGACCCGCGGCTGGGCCGAGATGGGCCGGAAGCTGCCGCGGCGACCGCGCGCGGTACTGGCGGTTTCCGCGCACTGGTATCAGCCGGGCACGGCGCTGACCGCGATGGCAAAACCGCCGACGATCCACGATTTCGGCGGCTTTCCGCGCGAGCTGTTCGAGGTGGAATATCCGGCGCCCGGCGATCTGGAGCTGGTGCGCCGCGTGCGCACGCTGCTCGATCCGACCGTGGTGCGCGCGGATCTCGACTGGGGTCTGGATCACGGCACTTGGTCGGTGCTGCGCCACGTGTTTCCAGCGGCCGACGTGCCGGTGGTGCAGCTCTCGATCGACGCGACGCAGCCGCCCGCGTTCCACTACGAGCTTGGCCGCCGCCTGCGGCCGCTGCGCGACGAAGACGTGCTGGTCATCGGCAGCGGCAACGTGGTGCACAACCTGCGTGCCTATGCGTGGAAGAACCCGTCGACCGCGCCCTATGACTGGACGCTGCGCTTCGACGCCAAGGTGCGCGAGCTGATCGCGCAGGGCGATCATGCGGCACTGGTGAACTACGCCGCGCTGGGGCAGGACGCCGCACTCGCGATCCCGACCCCCGACCACTACCTGCCGCTGCTGTACGTGCTGGGTGCCAGCGATGCGGGAGAACCGGCGACGTTCCCGACCGGCGGCATCGACGGCGCCTCGATGTCGATGCTCAGCGTGCAGTTCGGCTGATCGTCAGCGCCCGCGGGTGCCGCGGCGTGCGTCGTCTGCTGGCGCGGTGGGCAGATGCCAGCCATGGCGGATCGCGCCGTAGCGCAGCGCGAAACACGCCAGCCCGCCAACGACCGTACCGGCGACCGGCGAGATGCCGAGCAGATGCGCGCCCACCACCACTGCCGCGCCGGCGAGCGCGGCCAACGCGTACAGGTCGGCGCGCAGCACTACCGGGATCTCGCCCACCAGCACGTCGCGCAGCATGCCACCGCCAATGCCGGTCAGCATGCCGAGCAGCGCCGCCATCAACGGATTGAGCCCGTGCACCAGCGCTTTTTCCGTACCGGCCACGGCGAAGAAGGCCAGGCCGATCGCGTCGAACCACTGCACCGGGTGGTTGAGGCGGGTGACGATCGGATCCCAGAAGAACACGATGAAGCCGGCGAGCACGGAGACGCCGACATACGTCCAGCTGGCGATGGCGGCCGGGGGCGCCACGCCAATCAGCAGGTCGCGGGTGATGCCGCCGGCGTTGCCGGCCGCGAACGCCAGCACCATCACGCCGAAAATATCCAGCCGCTTGCGCACGGCCACCACGGCGCCGCTGATGGCGAACACGAAGGTGCCACCCAGATCGAGCACGGCCAGCAGCAGGCGGATCAGCTCGTCATGCATGCGCGGTGGTCCGTTCCAGCACCCACCCGCAGGCGGGCGCGATCACGCCGCCAGCCATGCGCAGGCCGCCACCAGCATTGCTGCCACCCCGGCTTCCAGCGTCGGGTGCAACACCGGCAAGAAGTGTGGACTGTGGTTGCTCGGAATCTCGTTGATGCGGTTGGCGGCCTTGGCTTTCGCGTAGACCCCAGGATCGGTGCCGCCGACGAACCAGAACACCGATGGCGCGCCCCATTCGGTGCCGAACGAGCCGAAATCCTCGCTGGCCGCAGCCGGCCCAACCGTGTGGACGCTTTCGGCAGGAAAGTGCCCACGGAAGGCCGCAGCCACGCGCTGCGTCGCGGCCTCGTCGTTGCTGACGAGCGGGTAGCGATCCAGCGGCGTGATCTCCGGGGGCTTTGGTGCACCAGAGGCGGCCGCTTCGGCGTTGACGATGCGGGTGATCGCGGCCAGCACACGCGCACGCACGCCGGCGTCGAAGGTGCGCACGTTGAGCTTGATGATGGCCTCGTCCGGGATCACGTTTTCCTTGGTGCCGGCCTGCAGTGCGCCGACGGTAACCACCGCCGCTTCGGTCGGACCGATCTCGCGCGCCACGATGCCCTGCAGGCGCATCACCGTGGCCGCGGCCATCACCACCGGATCGATGCTGGTCTGCGGCATCGAGCCGTGCGCGCCACGCCCGAACAGGCGGATCTGGAAGCTGTCCGCCGCCGAGGTGATGGTGCCGGTGCGTCCGCCGACGGCGCCGGCCGGCCCCACCATCACATGCTGGCCCAGCACCACGTCGGGTTTTGGAAAGCGCTTGAACAACCCGTCGTCGATCATCGCCTGCGCGCCGGCGGCGGTTTCCTCGGCCGGCTGGAACACCGCCATCAGCGTGCCTTTCCACGAGTCGCGCGTTTGCGCCAGCAGCGCGGTGGCGCCAGCCAGCCAGGTGACGTGCAGGTCGTGCCCGCAGGCGTGCATCACCGGCACCGTGTGGCCCTCCGCGTCGGTTGCCGTGACCGTGCTGGCGTAAGGCGCGCCGCTGGCTTCCGCAATCGGCAGTGCATCCATGTCGGCCCGCAGCATCACCGTCGGCCCATCGCCGTTGCGCAGCAGCCCGACCACGCCGGTCTTGCCGATGCCGGTGGTGACCTCGAAGCCCGCTGCGCGCAACCGCGCCGCGACGATACCCGCGGTACGGGTTTCCTGCATCGACAGTTCCGGATGCGCGTGGATGTCGGTGTAGAGCTGCTCCAGATCCGGCAACAGGCCTGGAAGCCGCGCCAACGCTGCCATGGCTGTGTTTTCTGGTGTGGCGTTCATCGCGGATAGGCGCCCGTCAGATCAATCCGGCGATTTGATCCGCAACCGGATTAGCTCGGCGTGATGGGCGCCCGTCGGTTTGAAGCAGTCGCAACTTCATCCGCACGATGGCAGGTTTTGGCCAGGGCACCAGCGGCAAATCCAGCGGATCATCGGCAGTCCGGTTTTGCCGCGGACTGCCAACTCGCCGCATCGCGCTTAGCCAAATCCCCAATCCCGCATCCCCCATCCCGGCTCCTACCACCGCCGCCCGTGGAAGTTGCCTTGTCCCACGCCGATGGAGAAGTTGACTGAGCCCTTGGGGTCGTCGCAGCTGCCGAGGTTTTTGCCGACGCTCATGGTGCCGGTCTGATAGTTGCCGCTCATGTGGCTGCCGCCCATCGCGCCCATGCCGACGCTGCCGTGTACCTGCGGCTTGTCGTAGGTGCTGTCGTCGCAGCGGCGGGCGTCGGCCAATTCGGTATCGCGCGGGCGGCTGATGGCGCCGCTGGTGTCGCCGTAATACACACCGGGCGCGCTGGCTGGTGCCGGCGCGGTAGACGCGCTGGCCGGCAGGCTGGTCGGCGGCAGGTCGGTTTGCGGGGGCAGCTTGGTGTTGAGCGGTGCGGTCGGCGCGGATTGCGCCAAGGCCGCGCCAGCAATCAGGTTGGCGGCGACGATCAGGACGATGCGGGTCAGGTGCATGACAAAGGCTCCGGGGATGCCGGGTAAAACGCGCGGCAGGCCGTGCGCGTGCACAAGCCTGCCGTGCGTAACTGTCATTTGACCGCGACCGGCATGCAGAGGTTCAGGCGCTCAGCCCGTGGTGTCGATCCGCTCCACTCGGCGCAGCCCGCGCGGCAGTACGCCGCCGCGCCCGGCGCGGTTGCCGCCGTATTCCACCAGGTCGGCCCAGCGCAGGGTGAGCTTGCGCGCGCCGGCGTGCAGGGTGACTTCGCCCTTGCCTTCGGCGACCACGGCGATGCCCACCACGCGCTCGCCTTCGGCCAGCTGTTTCTTGGGAATCTCGATCAGCTTGTTGCCCTTGCCGCGATCGAGCTCGGGCAGCTCGGCCACCGAGAACATCAGCAGATGCCCCTCGCTGGTGACCACCACGATGCGGTCGCGTGCGGGGTCACTGCTGGTGCGCGGTGCCAGCACCTTGGCGCCGTCGCCGAGCGTAATGACCTGCTTGCCGGCCTTGTTGCGTCCGGTGAGCGCCTCGAAGCGGGTGACGAAGCCGTAGCCAAGGTCGGTGGCCAACACCAGTCGGGTGTCGTTGTCGCCGGCCGCCAGCGCATCGAACGTGGCGCCGCCCGGCGGCGTGAAGCGGCCGGTCAGCGGCTCGCCATTGCCGCGCGCAGAGGGCAGGGTGTGTGCCGACGTGGAGTAGCCGCGGCCGGTGGAGTCGATCACCGCGATCTGTTGCGTGGTGCGCGCGTTGACCGCGGTGAGCAGGCCGTCACCCTCGCGGTAGCCGAGCGCTTCGGCGTCCACGTCGTGGCCCTTGGCGGCGCGAATCCAACCCATCTTCGACAGCACCACGGTGACGGGTTCGCTCGCCACCAGCGCGCTTTCGTCCAGCGCGTGCGCAGCTTCGCGCGCGACCAGTGGCGAGCGACGCGGATCGCCGTATTTTTCTGCGTCCGCGCGCAGCTCGTCCTTGATCAGCCCCTTGAGCTTGGCCGGGGATTTCAGCAGCACGTTGATCCGCGCGCGCTCTTCCTCCAACTGTTCGCGCTCGGCGTCCAGCTTCATCTCTTCCAGCCGTGCGAGTTGGCGCAGCCGGGTTTCGAGGATGTAGTCGGTCTGCTCTTCGGAGAGCTTGAAGCGCGCCATCAGTACCGGCTTGGGTTCCTCCTCGGTGCGGATGATGCGGATCACCTCGTCGAGGTTGAGGTAGGCGATGCGCAGGCCTTCCAGCAGGTGCAGCCGGCGCTCCACTTTCTCCAGCCGATGGTTCAGCCGGTGGGTGACGGTGTCGGTGCGGAATTTCAACCATTCGATGAGGATCTTCTTGAGATCCTTCACCTGCGGACGGCCATCCAGACCGATCATGTTGAGGTTGACGCGGAAGCTCTTTTCCAGGTCCGTGGTGGCGAACAGGTGCGGCATCAGCTCGTCGGCGTCGACGCGCGAGGAGCGCGGCACCAGCACCAGGCGGATCGGGTTTTCGTGATCGGATTCGTCGCGCAGGTCTTCGATCATCGGCAGCTTTTTCGCACGCATCTGCGCGGCGATCTGCTCGAGGATCTTCGACGGGCTGACCTGGTGCGGCAACGCGGTGATGACAATGTTGCCCTCTTCGCGGGTGTACACGGCGCGCGCGCGCACCGAGCCGACGCCGCTCTCGTACATGGCGAGCAGCTCGTTGCGCGGGGTGATGATCTCGGCCGCGGTGGGGTAATCCGGGCCCTGCACGTGTTCGCACAGCTGCGCCACGGTGGCGTTTGGCTCATCCAGCAGGCGGATGCAGGCGGTGGTGAGTTCGCGCAAGTTGTGCGGCGGGATGTCGGTGGCCATGCCCACGGCGATGCCCATCGAACCATTCAGGAGCACGTGTGGCACGCGCGCCGGCAACCACGATGGCTCTTCCAGTGTGCCGTCGAAGTTGGGCACCCAGTCCACCGTGCCCTGGCCGAGCTCGCCCAGTAGCGCTTCCGCGATCGGGCTCAGCTTGGACTCGGTGTAGCGCATCGCGGCGAAGCTTTTGGGGTCGTCCGGCGAGCCGAAGTTGCCCTGGCCGTTCACCAGCGGGTAGCGGTAGGAGAACGGCTGCGCCATCAACACCATCGCTTCGTAACATGAGGTGTCGCCGTGCGGGTGGAACTTGCCGATCACGTCGCCGATGGTGCGCGCGGATTTTTTCGGCTTGGCGCTGGCGGCGAGGCCGAGCTCGCTCATCGCGTAGATGATGCGTCGCTGCACCGGCTTCAGGCCGTCGCCGACGAACGGCAGGGCGCGGTCGAGCACCACGTACATCGAGTAGTCGAGATAGGCCCGCTCCACGTATTCCTTGAGCGGGATTTGTTCGCAATTGGCCTGCAGATTCATGCTTGGTGTCGCGCCGCGTTGCCCGTAACCGGCCGATGATGCCAGCTTGCGCCGGGGCGCAACAGCTTGACGCGGCGGGCGCGGCTACTCGCGCTGGGCGCGGATACCGCGCTTTTCGAGCTGCGCCTGCACGCTGTCCGGGCCGGCAAGATGCGCCGCGCCGACCGCCACGAACACGGTGCCGGGCGTATCCAGCAGATGCGCGATGCGCGCGGCCCAGGTGGCGTTGCGGGTGACCAGCAGACGCTGGTAAAGCGCGGGCTGGCCTTCGCGCAGCTCGGTGTTTTCCAGCTGCGCAATGGTGTCGGTGTCGCCGGCAAGCCAGGCTGCCAACAGCTTGCGCACGTCCATGCCGGCATGGTCGCGGTCGCGCAGCGTGGCGCGCAGAAACGCCAGCTGCTGCGCGGTGGGCATGTCTGCGAGGTAGCGGATCTGCTCCTCCGCCGTTTCCAGCCCACGCACCGGTTTGCCGGCAGCCTGCATCTGCGCGCGCAGTTGCCGATCCACGCCCAGGGCCGGGTCGAAGCCGGCCTTGAGCAGCGGGGTGACGGTGAGCGTCAACGCCGCCAGCCACGGGCGCATCAGGTTCACCGCCGGCATGCCGCCGGGCACCTGCGCGAGGCGCACCGCATGTTCGAGCCGCCCGCGGTCGAACGGCGGCAGCGTGCTGGACAGGGACTGGGTGGTGTCCAGCCCGTAGCGCAGCACCAGCGCCGCCATGTTCGCCGCGTTGTCGTCGGTGATCTCCACGTACAACGCATCGCTTTTGGCCAGCGCTGCGTCCAGTGCGGGGAACCGCCATGCGGTGCCTGCCGGCAGCACGTGGATGGTGCCGAACAGGTACACGGTGGTGGCGCCCTGCCGCACTACCCACAACGCCGGGTGCGCGAGCGCGACCAGCGGGCCGCACAGCAACAGTGCGAGGAGCAGGCGGGCCAGGCGGTGCCGCATGCGGGGTTCAGCGCGGTACGCGGTAGCCGCCCGGCACCCCATGCGGGCTCAGCACGAGTTGCCAGAGCTGGTCGCGGCGTGAACGGAACACCGCGGCCGAAGCGGCGAGGTAGTAGTGCCACATGCGCCGGAACCGCTCGTCGTAATGAACGGAAAGCTGCGGCCATGCAGTGTCGAAGTTGGTTTGCCACGCGGTCAGCGTGCGATCGTAGTCGGCGCCGAAATTGTGCCAATCCTCCACCACGAACAGGTCCTCAAGCGCGGCCGTGACCTGGCTCGCGGCCGGGATCATCGAGTTGGGGAAAATGTACTTTTCGATCCACGGGTCGGTCTGCGCCGGCGCGCTGTTCGATCCGATGCAGTGCAGCAGCGAAAGCCCTTCGGGTTTCAGGCAGCGACGCACGGTTTCAAAGTAGTTGCGGTAGTTCTTGCCGCCGACGTGCTCGAACATGCCGATCGAATACACCGCATCGAAGGTCTCCGGCACTTCGCGGTAATCCTGCAGGCGGATCTCGATCGGCAGACCCTTGCACAGCCCGCGCGCGTACGCGGCCTGTGCGTGCGACACCGTCACCCCGACGCCGCCCACGCCGTAATGCTCGGCAGCGTATTTCAGCGCCACGCCCCAGCCGCAGCCGATGTCCAGCACGCGCTGGCCGGGAGCGAGCCGCAGCTTGCGAAAGATGAGATCGAGCTTGGCCGCCTGGGCGTCGTCGAGCGTGTTGGCCTGCGCCCAATACCCGCACGAATACATCATGTACTTGCCCAGCATTGCCGCGAACAGTTCGTTGCCCAGGTCGTAATGCGCCTTGCCGATGACGAAGGCGCGTTTGCCGCGCTGGCGGTTCAAGTAGCGCGCACGCAGATGCGCCACCAGCATGTTCAGCGTGTGCAGGTGCTCGTCCAGGTGCGCGCCGAGCAGGCGAGTCAGGAAGCCGGGCAGGTCGGCGGCGTCCCACCAGCCATCCATGTAACCCTCGCCGAGCCCGAGCGGGCCATGGGCAAACACCCGCGCGTACAGCCGCGAGTTGTGCACCTGGATGTCGCTGGGCGCGGCGCCGTCGATGCGGATGCCAGCATGCTTCAGCAGGGCTTCGGCACGTTGTTTCATGGAGATGGCAGCCATCGTTCGGTTCACTCCTTGCTGAGGATGCCGATATGCGCCGGGGTGCGCGCATACACCAGCTCCACGCCGGCTTCGCGCACCAGTTGCAACAGCGTGTCGGCTTCGCCGTCGCGCAGCAGAAACTCCACCTTCACCGGCAAGTCGTCGGCGAGCTCGAAAAACGCCTCATGGTGCAGCACGCCGTGACGGCCGTAGCCGGCGATGGCGCGAAACACCGAGCCACCGCCGAGCTTGTGGCTCTTCGCCAATTCCAGCAGCCATTGCGAAACCAACAGACCCCCTTGGCGCGCGCTCTGGTGCATGAAAAAGCGCAGGTAGGCGCCGTCCAGCGTGACTTCGGTGGTCATGGTGCGATCCTCCGTATCAGGCGCGCAGCAGACTGCGGGTAAGAGCCAGGCCCACGAGCGTCATGCTCAGCGTGCCCACCAGATGTACGGCCACGTGGGTGCCGAACCAGAGGTATTGCTGGCGCAGCAGGAGCGTGTCCGCCTCTGCCGAGAATGTCGAAAACGTCGTGAGGCCGCCGAGAAAACCGGTGATCGCAAAAAGTTGCAACTCGCGCGGCAGTGCCTGGAAGTGCGCAAACACCCCCATCATGCAGCCCATGATGAAGCCGCCCAGAAGGTTGGCGGCCAGCGTGCCCAGCGGCAGCGTGGGAAACAGCGGGTTGAACAAAGTGCCCAGGATCCAGCGCAACCAGCACCCGATCGCGCCGCCCAACCCGACGGCAAGAAAACCAGCCATGTTCACGTGTGTATCTCTCCTGTGTGCGAAGTGGCGGGTTCGCGACGACAGGCGCGCCTGCCCCGCCGGAACCCGGTGGCGCAGGCATCATCAGCGCAGGCGGTGACCCGAGGTCAAGCCGTGGCGGTTCGTTCCCGAGGGAACCGGAGGCATGCCATCTCCGTGGAGGGCCGAGCTTAGAACGGTTGGCGGTCGGACACACGTGGGATGTGGCTGTCCGCAGCGAGTGGGGCTACCGTTTCGGGATGGCCCTGGATGATCCTTGCAACACCGAATTGGCGCCGGCACGACTGGCGATGGATCGACCATCGCTGCGCAGATCGAACGTCCGCCCCAGCTGGTGACGCAAGGTATCGGTGTGGCCCTGGATGGGCAATCGCTTGCGCGGCGCCGTGGCTCCAGCTCGCTCGACAAGTTGGTGGCCTGGGGCGGAATCGTAAGGTGGCAAGTCACGCGGTTGTCGGCGGCCATCGGATACCGGCAGGTGGCGCCACCAGGTCGTCGCCAATGGCATTGGCCAACGTCCCCGACGCATACCCCGCCAACGCCCGCACATGCGCCCATACCGACTGGTCGACGGTTTCGTTGACGCCGGTGCCGAAGGTGCGGTTGAAGGGGCGGTGGAAAAGTTGGTAAAGGCCGCCCAGGAATTCGGCATAGGAGTTGCGCGGGATGGCGGCAACGGCGTCTGCGGGAACCAGCGGAGCGGTGCTGGCGAGGCCAGCGGCTTGGGCTTTGGCTTGCAGCCATGCCAGCGGCAGATCGGGCAGGAGGTCGGGAGTGTGGCCGGCGCCGTCGTGGGCGTAGCCGCCGCCGATGTCGCTGTGGGAGCCGACGAACCAGCGCTGTTCGACGTCGATCTGTTCGGGTTTCCTGGCGGTGCGGGATTCGCCCGGCGCCATGGTCGCGGGGTAGCGCATCCACTTGGTCGGTTTGAAATTGGCGCGATGTTCGTCCAGCGCCAACGCCTGATAGGCGTATTGCACGATGCGGGAGAGGTCGGTGTCATGGAACTGGTAGCGCTTGCGCGAAAACGGTACCCACGCGGCGGTGTCGGGGATGCCGAGATCGCCGACCGTGTCCCAGACACCGATGAAGCGGATGCGGGTTTCGACCGATCGTGCCGCGCGCCAGGCCCGCGCGGCATCGTCGCCGGGCTTGACCTGGGTGTCGCGGTAGAACGCGTAGGCCGCGTCGACGCCCGCCGCATCCGCGCTGCGCAGCAGGCCGCATTTGCGAATCATGCCGCCCAGACTGCGCGCGGTGAACGCGCCGCGGCTGAAGCCGATGAGGTAGAGGGCATCGCCGGGGGCGAACGTTTCGCTCAGCCAGCGGTAGCCGTCCTTGATGTTGGCGGACAGGCCATAGCCGAACGCGCCGCCGATGAGGTGGCCGATCAGGTGGCCGATGCCGTGTCCGGTGCCGACCCCGGGCAGGTAATTGACCACTTGCGGGTTGCCGGCGGCGTCGCGCGGCGCGATCAACCGGCAGAAGCGCTCGACGTTGGTGCCGGATTCCGGCCGACTCCAGGTGCCGTCAAACAGCGCGACGAGGTTGCGCGTGGCCATGGACCGCCTCCCGGTGGTCGGGCGAAAGCCCGAGCCGCATGGCGGAAGCGTAGCGGGTTTTGCCGGCACGGCGGATTGAACCCGATCTGCATTCGGTCCATGAAGGCGTCGCCTGCGTGCACCACGCTTTTGATCTGCCGTATCCCCCATCCGGTATCCACCATCCCGGCTCGCCGGAATGAATTCCGGCCTACGGGCGGGTCAGGCGGGCAGCAGCAAACTCGCGCGGTCAGTCCTTCCCGAATGCCGCATGCCGAATGCCGAATCCCGAATCCCGGCATTCCAGCATCACGGCACCCGCGGTGCGCCTTCGACGGTGAGCAGGCGGTGTTCGATCAGCCAATTGCGGGCGTTTTCGGCATCGTGCTCGAACCAGGCGCGCGCGCTGCCGAGGCGAAAGCTGTAGCCCCAGCGATCCATGTCGGCGAAGGCGCGCGCGCGGCCAAAACCGGGCAGCTCGTCGGCGAGCACGATCTGCAGGTAGCAGGTGGCGTCTTCCTCGGCGAGGGAGTCGGTGGCGTCGGTGTGCACCTTGGCGCGCACTTCGGGCGGCAGCACGATGAGGTGGCAGGATTCGTGCAACAGCGAATGCAGCGGCGTGGCAGCGCGCGCGTAGACGTTGCTGGCGATGATGCCAGCCTCGTCGTCGCCCCAGTAGCTGCCGGGGATCGGCGCGTCGGCGGGTACTTCATGCAGCGTGAGGTGGTAGCGCGCAAGCAGGGCGCGCGGCGCATCGAAGCCGATGTCGGCAAGGCGCAACACGGCGGCGTCGGCGGTGGAGTCGGTCATGGGGCAGGCCGCGCCGTAGCGGCACGGCGGCAGATCAGGTGGCGGCGGGTGTCGGCGCGGTTTTGCCTTCGGGCAGGGCGACCGAAAGCTCAAGCACCTCGTGGCCGCTGTCGCGTTCGAGGTTGATGTTGATTGCCTCGATGTCGACGTGCACGTATTTCTTGATGACTTCGAGCAGTTCGTTGCGCATCAGCGGCAGGTAGTCGGGGGCGCCGCGGTTGGAACGCTCCTGCGCGACGATGATGCGCAGGCGCTCGCGCGCCACGCCGGCGGTGTTTTCGGGTTTGCGCCGCAGAAAGTCCAGGATACCCATGGCCTCAGCCTCCGAATACGCGCTGCAGAAAGCCCTTTTTCGGTACTTCGAGGAAACGCATCGCGCGCTCCTCGCCGAGAATGCGGGCCACGGTGTCGCTATAGGCCTGGCCGGCGTTCGAGGCTTCGTCGAGAATCACCGGCACGCCGGCGTTGGAAGCCGCCAGCACGCGCTCGGACTCGGGAATGACCCCCACCACGCTGATGCCGAGGATTTCCTCCACGTCCTTGATGCTCAGCATGTCGCCGTTGGCGACCCGCGCCGGGCTGTAGCGGGTGAGCAGCAGATGCTGCTTGACGGTGGGGTCGCCGTGCTCGGCGTGGCGGGTCTTGCTGGCCAGCAGGCCGAGGATGCGGTCGGAGTCGCGCACCGAGGACACTTCGGGGTTGACCACCACCACCGCCTGGTCGGCGAAGTACATCGCCAGGTGGGCGCCTTTTTCGATGCCGGCCGGCGAGTCGCAGACGACGTAGTCGAACCCATCCTCGGAGAGGCCATCGAGCACCTTCTGCACGCCCTCTTGCGTCAGGGCGTCCTTGTCGCGGGTCTGGCTGGCGGCCAGTACGTAGAGGTTTTCGTGGCGCTTGTCGCGGATCAACGCCTGTCTGAGCGTGGCTTCGCCGTGGATCACGTTGACGAAGTCGTACACCACGCGGCGCTCGCAACCCATGATGAGATCAAGGTTGCGCAGGCCGACATCGAAGTCGATCACCGCAACCTTCTTGCCCGCGCGCGCGAGGCCGGTGGCGAGCGAGGCGCTGGTCGTGGTCTTGCCGACGCCGCCCTTGCCCGAGGTGACAACAATGATTTCAGCAGTCAAGGATCCATCTCCCGGGGTGTTCTTGTCGTTGTGTTTGCTGCACCTGCGGCCACTTACAGTTTGGCCAGCAGAAGTTTCTCGCCGTCGAGCCAGCATCGCACGGATTGGCCTTCGAGGTCTTTCTGCATCTGCTCGAACACGCGGTAATGGCCGGCAATGGCGACCAGTTCGGCGTGGAAATCGTGCACGTGGATCCGTGCGCTGGTGTTGCCCTGGGCGCCGGCCATGGCCCGGCCGCGCAGGCTGCCGTAGATGTGCACGTCGCCATCGGCAATCACCTCGGCGCCATTGGCGACGGTGCCGGTGATGACCAAGTCACCGCCTTGCGCGTACACCTGCTGGCCCGAGCGCACGGTGCCGTCGTGGTGCAGCGTACTGGCCAGAGACGCGGCTGGCTCGGTGGGCTCGCGCGGTGGCAGTTCCGGCGCGGTCGCATGCCGTGGCGTGGATTGGGGTGCCGCGGTTGCCGGCTCGTAGGCGGCGCGGAACTTGGCAATCAGTGGCAGCCCCATGCGACGTGCGAGCGCCTCGGTCTCGCTGGTGCCGTAGGCGAGGCCGACCGGCAGCATGCCGGCACTGCGTACCGCTTCGAGCAGCGCGTCCACGGCGCCGTCATCCGGCAGTGCCGACAGGTGGCTCAGGTCAAGCACCACGGCGGTGCGGGTGAACAGCTGCGGCGCACTGTGCACGCGGTGTTCCAGCTCGGCGCACAGTGCCGCGGCGTCGGCGCGAAACACCCGTACGCAGGCCAGCCCCACTTGCCCAAAGCGCAGGTCACAGGCATCGGCGGTATCCGTGGTGGTGCTCATGCGCGAGGGGTTCCGGTAGGCAGCGACGCGGGGGAAGTATGGGAGCGTTCGGCCAGCCACGGCACCTTGGGCAGGCCGTCGTGGGCCAGCCAACGATCGCGCACATAGGCGAAGCTCGGCAACTCCTTGGCGAGCAGGCTCACCAGCGGACCATCGTCGCCCATGCGTTGCTGGCCCACTTCCTGAAAGCCGTAGGTGCCGTGGAACAGGATGACGACGTCGTTGCGCGGCTCGAGAAACACCTCGCAGGCCAACAGCGGCACGCGCACCTCGGCAAAGCTGGTGACGTCGCAATAAAACACCCGGCCCAGCCCGTGGCGACGGTAGGCATTGGCGATGACGATGCGGTCGATGTAGACGAAGGCGTCGTAGCGCTTGCCGAACCAGCGGTAGTTGGGACTGGTGTAGCCGCCGCCCTCGCGCAACGCGATCAGGAAGCCGGCGAGCCGGCCGTCGATCTCGGCGACGCGGAAGTAGTCCGCATGGTCGAAGAAATAGCGCAGGCGCACGGCGTCGAGCGCAAGGATGGATTTACCGGCGGCGTTGTTGAGCGCGAGCACCGCGTCCAGATCGTGTTCGCCGACGTCGCGGATGGCGAGGGCCATGCGTTGCTCCGCAAGGGTGGGACAGTGCCGATCGCGCTGGCGCGCTTCGGCAACGGCGCATTATGCCATGTGCACCCGGGCGGCACACCGACCCACGCCGGATTCGCGCCATCGCCCGTCGCGTTCGGCACGGGTGACTTTTTGCGCATATCGCGCCGCGAACGAGCGCTTATCATGCCGGCATGTCGTGGATGAACTTCAACCACATTCGGCTGTTGCGCTACACCGGGCTGTTCACCTGCGTGTGTGTGTCGCTGCCGCTCTTGCAGCTCCTGCCGAACAACTGGGGCGTGCGCGTGGGCGTGCGCTCGCCCGAAGTGAGCATTCTTTCCGACGTGGTATTTGCCATCACCTATCTCGCGCTGACCAGCCGCGCCGGCATGACCGCGCAAGGGTGGCGCGCGATGAGCGTGCGGCTGGCCGGCCTGCTGGTGCTGACCGGCTCGGCGCTGGTCATGGGTTGGGCCAGCCGCAGCGGGTTGTCGGCGATGCTGATGGTGGTGATCTCGGTGGTGCTGCCGTGGCAGTTGCCGACGCTGGTGGGCGTGGTGTGGATGCTCGGCCAGAACTTCCTGCTGATGCCGCTGATCGCCAGCTACATGGGCTGGTCGCTCGGCACCGCGTTTTTGCAGGTGTGCATGTACCTCGGCATCTGCGCGATGGCGTTCATCGCCTCGCTGGTCGCCAGCCGCCAGGCCGAGGAGCGCGAGGTGCAGCGCCGGCTCAACGCCGAACTGCGGGCCACGCGCGCGCTGCTCGCCGAATCCACCCGGATCGCCGAGCGCATGCGCATCGCGCGCGAGCTGCACGACCTCATCGGCCACCACCTGACCGCGCTCAGCCTGAATCTCGAGGTGGCCAGCCACGTGTGCAACGAGGAAGCCAACGTGCATGTGCGCAAGGCGCAGGCCACCGCCAAGCATTTGCTGGCCGACGTGCGCGAAGCGGTGAGCGAGCTGCGGCAGGACGACGCCATCGATCTCACGCAGGCCTTGCGCAGCCTGGTCGAAGGTGTGCCCGGGCTGCAGGTGCACGTGGTGATGCCGCCGCGTTTCAGCGTGGAAGACCCGCGCCGCGCGCAGGTCTTGCTGCGCTGCGCGCAGGAGATCATCACCAACACCGCGCGCCACGCCGGTGCGCGCAACCTGTGGCTCACTTTCGCGTTTGCCGGGCCAAATCTGGTGGGCCTGCACGCGCGCGACGATGGCCGCGGCGCGGAGCAGGCGGAGGCCGGCAACGGGCTTTCCGGCATGCGCGAGCGGTTGGCCGAGTTTGGCGGCAGCATGGCGCTGGAAACCGCGCCGGGCGAAGGCTTTGCGCTCACCGTGCGCCTGCCCTTGGGCGAGGAGCTGGCGCTGGCGCACGCGCCGTTGCGGGTGGAGCCGCCGGCATTGGGCGTGCCGTGACCGCGGGCCACCCATGGCACCGATGCCGCGTGCAAGAATGCGCGGGTTCGACGGCCGTGCGCGGCGCGAACGTGCATGGCTCGCCCGGCCGATGCACTGCATCCGGCCTGCCGCAGCGCGACCGCGACGACCACCGCAGCGAGGACCCGTGATGATTTCCGTCTGTCTCGTCGATGACCAAAATCTGGTGCGCCAGGGTATCCGCTCGCTGCTCGATCTGGCGCCGGACATCCGCGTGGTCGCCGAGTGCGCCGATGGCGCGCAGGCAGTGCTGGATATTCCGCGCATCAAGCCCGACGTGGTGCTGCTCGACCTGCGCATGCCCAACATGAGCGGGCTCGAAGTGCTGCAGACCCTGTCGGCGCGCAACGAGCTGCGGCCCACCATCATCCTCACCACGTTCGACGACGACCAGCTCGTGCTGCAGGGGCTCAAGGCTGGCGCGCGCGGGTATCTCCTGAAGGACGTCTCGCTCGAACAGCTGGTGGAAGCGGTGCACGTGGTGGCCGGCGGCGGCTCGCTGGTGGCGCCGATGGTCACCCAGCGCCTGATGGCGGGGGTCGGCCGCATGCAGAACCAGTTCACCAGCCTGCAGCAGCCGGACCCCTTGACCGAGCGCGAGACCGAGATCCTGCGCCTGCTTTCCGGCGGCTACTCCAACAAGGAGATCGCCAATTCGCTCAAGGTGGCCGAGGGCACGGTGAAAAACCACGTGTCCAACATTCTCTCCAAACTCGGCGTGCGCGACCGCACGCGCGCCGTGCTCAAGGCGCTGGAACTGGGCATCGTGTGAGCCGCGGGCTGCGCGAACCATGCGCCGGCGCATGCTTTGGCGCCGGTCGCAAAGCACGCCGTCACGCGGGTTTGTGGCCGTCCAAATATCGCCTATGGGCGTGATGGCGTTCCGGCCCTTGAGCGGTTACCATCCGTTCCTTCGGCGTATGCCGACCCCCGGTGCACTTCACCGCCATCGAGCCGCGGCACGACTCGCGCGCTGGCTGGGGCACCCCTGAGAGTACCGCGTACAGACGCTCGGAGACCTTGGAATCATGCGTGTTCGTGTTCTTGAATTTCTCGTGGCGCTGGCGATCGTCGTCGGCATCGGCATCCTCGCCGCGATCATCATGCCGGGCAGTGGACACATCGAGCGCTCGCAGGTCATCAGCAAGGACATGCGTCAGGTTTACGACGTGCTGGACAATTTCCAGCGCCTGCCGGAGTACTCGGTGCTCGGCACCTACGACCGCGACATCAAATACGCGTATGCGGGCAAGGCCTACGGCCCCGGCGCGGAGATCAACTGGACCAGCGCCGACCCGCGCGTGGGCAATGGTTCGTTGACGATCGACAGCGCCACGCCGAACTTCGACAAGATCGACGGCACGGTGAAGAGCGCCAAGATCGTCTGGGATCTCACCAACAGCTGGAAGGGCTACGACAAGACCTTCACCCTGGACCTCGAGCGTCAGGGCAACCGCAACCAGTTCACCAACGTCACCTGGTCGTATGACGTGACGTACGGCTGGAACCTCTACAACCGCTTCGCCAACCTGTATATCCACGGCGATCCGGATTCCTTCATCGAGTTCGGCCTGAACACGATGCAGAACATCCTGGCCTCGGTGCCGAATGTCGATTACAGCCAGCTCATTCCGTATATCCGCCGGACCGAGCAGACCCCGGTGCTGCTGGTGCCGGCGTCGATCCAGCGCAAGGACGGCATCGAAGGCCTGGCTGCCACCGTCGGCAAGGCGGTCGCCCAGATCGAAGCCACGGCGAAGAAGCTCGGCGTCAACGTGACCGGCCCGCGCATCGTCTTCACCACCAACTACGGCGAAGAGACCTACACCTTCGACGTGGCGATGCCGATCGACTCCAGCACGCTCAACGTCAACGGCCAGACCCAGCAGCTCACGGCACCGATTCCGCCGGCAATCAATGCCGACTCCTCGGAGGATGACAATTCGGCGAAGCAGGCCGCGGCCGATGCCGCGCTCAAGGTCGGCGACCACGACAAGTTCGGCCGCCTGATCGTCGATGGCCCGGTGCGCGCCACGCTGGCGTTCGGTGGTGCCGCGCTCGAGGCCCCGTGGAACGGCACTGCCGCCGGCGTGCCGCAGACCCGGGACATGCTCAAGGCCTACTCGCTGACCCATGGCTACAAGTTTGACGAAGTGGTGAACCGCCCGTACGACATCGAGGTCAAGCCCGAGGTCAAGGACGCGCAGGGCAACATCACCAGCTACGCCGAGTTCGACGTCTACCTGCCGCTCAGCCATGCACCGGAGCAGACCCCGGAGCAGAACGCCGGCATCAAGCAGCCGGTGCTGGAAGCGCCGGAGCCCAGCGCCGATGCAGCACCGGCCCCGGCGTCCACCACCGCGGCACCGGAAGCCGCCAAACCCGAAGTGGCGAAGAAGCCGGCCGCAAAGGCCGAACGCAAGGCTGTGCACAAACCGGCCCGCAAGACCGAGCACAAGCGCCGCTGAGCGTTTCCGCCATCGACTTCGATCCAGCCACGGCCCTTCTTCGGAAGGGCCGTTTCGTTTGCGTCTTTGCGTTACATTGCGGGCAGTGTTTTCACCAGCGTCTCCATGATCGAAACCGACCAGCTAACCCGCCGTTACGGCCAGCTCACCGCCGTGGATGGCTTGAGCATTCGCGCCGAACCGGGGCAGGTGCTGGGCCTGCTGGGCCCGAACGGCGCCGGCAAGTCGACCGCGATGCGCATGATTGCCGGTTTCCTCGCACCCACCAGCGGCACCGCGCGGGTGTGCGGGCATGACGTGCAGCGCGAGCCGCTGGCGGCACGGCGCGCGCTCGGCTACCTGCCCGAAGGGGCGCCGAGCTACGGCGAGATGACGGTGCGCGAGTTTCTGCGCTTCATCATCGGCGTGCGCAGGCTCGACGCCGAGCGCGGGCGGCATCGATTCGACGAAGTGGTCGGCTGGCTGCAACTCGAAAGCGTGCTCGAAGCCAGCATCGACACCTTGTCCAAGGGCTTGCGCCGGCGCGTGGGGCTGGCGCAGGCGATCCTGCATGACCCGCCGGTGCTGATGCTCGACGAACCGACCGACGGCCTGGACCCCAACCAGAAACACGCGGTGCGCAAGCTGATCGACGCCATGGCGCGCCAGCGCACCATCCTGGTGTCCACCCACCTGCTGGAAGAGGTGCACGCGCTGTGCAACCGGGTGGTCATCATCGCTCACGGCAAACTGCTTGCCGACGCGACGCCGGCCGAACTCGAAGCGCGCTCGCGTTACCACGGTGCAGTGTCGTTCAGCGCTCCCGGCAGCGCCCTGGCGCAGGAGATGCTCGGACGTCTGCCGAACGTCGCCGCGATCGAAGTGGATGCGCTCGATGGCCGCGTCACGGTGTTTCCCCGACCAGGCACGCGCATTCTCGAAGACGTGGAGCAGCTGTTGCGCGAGCAGGGGCTGGAGGTGTCCGAGATCCAGCTCGAGCGCGGGCGTCTGGACGAGGTTTTCCGGCGCATCACGACCACGGGTGAAGCCGCGGAGGCGGGCGCATGAGCGCGGTGCTTGCCGTGCTGCGGCGCGAGTTGCGCAGCTTTTTCGTGACCCCGCTGGCCTACGTGTTTTTGGTCATCTTTCTCGTGCTGGCCGGCATCCTCACGTTCTACACCGGGGATTTCTACGAGCGCGGGCAGGCCGATCTGCAACCGTTTTTCGTGATCCACCCGTGGCTGTACCTGATCCTGGTGCCGGCGGTGACGATGCGCATGTGGGCGGAGGAAGCCAAGAGCGGCACGCTGGAATTGCTGCTCACCCTGCCGGTGACCCTGTGGCAGGCCATGCTCGGCAAGTTTTTTGCCGCGTGGCTGTTCATCGGGCTGGCGCTGGCGCTCACGTTTCCGTTGTGGCTTACCGTCAATTATCTCGGCTCACCCGACAACGGCGTGATCGTTGCCGGCTACATCGGCAGCTGGCTGATGGCCGGCAGCTTCGTCGCGATCGGCGCGTGCCTTTCCGCGCTCACCCGCAGCCAGGTCGTGGCGTTCGTGCTGACCGCCACCGTGTGCGTGCTGCTGATCCTGGTCGGTCAGCCGCAGGTGGTGGATTTCTTCTCCGGCGCATTGCCGCGACGGCTGGTGAACGCGCTGGCTTACCTCAGCATGCTGCGCCACTTCGAGGCGATCGCGCGCGGTGTGCTCGACCTGCGCGACCTCGCGTATTTCCTGCTCAGCGCGGCAGGCTGGCTGACCACCGGCGTACTGCTGCTTGAACTCAAGCGGGTGCGCTGACGATGCGCTGGAAACTGCCCGCGCTGTTCACCACGCCGCTGCACCTGACGCGGCATTTGCTGCTGAATGCGGCGCTCATGGCCGTCGCGCTGGTGTCGGTGTCGCTCATCGTCTCCAGCGGCCACTGGCTGCGCGCGCGGCGGGTGGATCTGACCACTGATCACCTGTACACGCTGAGCCCCGGCACGCGGGCGATCGTCGAACATCTGCAACGCCCGCTGCGGCTCACGCTGTATTTTTCCGAACACGCCACGCGCGATCTGCCCAAGCTGCACAGCTACGAGCAGCGCGTGCGCGACATGCTGCAGGAGATGACCGCGCGCGCGCACGGGCGCATCCATTTCAACCTGATCGATCCGGTGCCGTATTCCGACGACGAAGCCAGCGCGGAGGGTGCCGGACTGATCTCGGCCGGCGGCGGCACCAACGGCGAGCGGGTGTTTTTCGGCCTTGTCGGCAGTGTGCTCGAAGCCGGGCAGGAGGAGGCCGACGAGACGACGGTACCGGAGCGGTCGCTGTCGATCGCGTTTTTCGACCCCGCGCGCGAGGCGTTTCTCGAATACGACGTCGCCAAGCTGATCTACGAGTTGAACCAGGCCACGAAGCCGCCGATCGGCGTCATCAGCTCGCTGCCGGTCGAGGGCAACCCGGCGTTGGGGCAGCCGCCGTGGATGGTGATGCAGCAGCTGGCGCAGCAATTTGACGTGCGTACGCTCGACCCTGCCGGGCTCAAAGCCATCGGCGCGGATATCCACGTGCTGCTGCTGATCCAGCCGCGAAACCTGCCCGACGATGCACTGTACGCGATCGACCAGTACGTGCTGCGCGGCGGCCATCTCGTGGTGTTCGTCGATCCGGACGCCGAAATGGCGGATATCGACGAGGCCCCGGCCGGCGCCTCGTCCGCGCCGCCGGCGACCACCGCCAGCTCCGATTTGCCGCGCCTGTTCAAGGCATGGGGTGTGCGTTACGACCCGCAACGCGTGGTGCTCGACCCCTCGCATGCGCTGACCATCGAGCTTGGCGGCGCCAGCGTGAGTCACCCCGCGATGCTGTGGCTGGACAGCTCGTTGCTCAATCGTGCCGACCCGGTGACGGCCAGCCTGCAGCGCATCGATCTCTCCACTGCCGGTCATTTTGATCTGGCGCCGGATGCCACCCTGCGGCTCATTCCGCTGATGCAGAGCAGCACCGATGCCGAGGCGGTGCCGGTGGCGCGGGTGCAGCAGGTGAACGACAACCCCTCGCTGCTGCTGCAGGGTTACCGCGCCGACAACACGCGCTACGTGTTTGCGGCACGCTTGCGCGGCCGCTTTGCCAGCGCGTTTCCCGAACGTGCCAAGGCTCCGGGTCATCTGGCGCATTCGGCAGGCGGTGGCGAGGTCGTGCTGGTGGCCGATACCGACCTGCTCAGCGACCGCCTGTGGCTGGAGCCGCAAACCGTGCTGGGGCAAAGCATGATGCGGCCGTTCGCCAACAACGGCGGCCTGGTCAGCAATCTCGTCGACAACCTCAGCGGCTCCTCCGCGCTGCTCTCGATCCGCGGCCGGATCGGCTCGCAGCGACCGTTCACCCGCGTGCAGGCCTTGCGCAACGTCGCCGACCAGAAATTCCTGCAGAAGGAGCAGGAGCTGGAAGGCGAGCTGGCGGAAACCCGGCAGCGCTTGGCCGAGCTGCAATCCGCCAAGGACGGCAGCCACGCGGGCCGCGAGCAGCGGCAGGAGGTGGAGCAATTCCGCCAGCGCCAGCTCGCCATCAACAAGGAACTGCGCGACGTGCAGCACCAGCTCAACGCCGAGATCGACGCGCTCGGCCTGCGCCTCAAGGTGATCAACATCGTGGTGATGCCGGCCCTGGTCGCGCTGATCGGCCTGTTGCTCGGCTGGCGTCGCACGCGGCGCAATCGGCGGCGCTGAAGCATCGGCGGCGGCAATGCGCCGCTGGGGTGCCGGCGGTGTTGCCGTTATGCTGGCCGGGTTTGCTGCGATGTCGGGTGTGATGGCAATACTGCTGAAATGGCTGGTGCCGTGGGAGTTTTCGTGGGTGTTTCTCGCGAGCTTCTTCGTTGCCTGTGCGTTGTACTGGCGCGGCAGCCGCCGGCTGCACGTGCCGCGTGCGCGCCGGCTCGCGTTCTGGGCCGGCATGGCGATCATCTGGCTGAGTCTGCAGACGTATCTGGATTTCTACGCCGAGCACGAGTTTTTCGTGCATCGCCTGCAGCAACTCGTGCTGCACCATCTCGTCCCGCTCATCATCTGCGCCTCGTTTCCGGCCAGTGTGCTGCGCGCCGGCTTGCCGCGCCGCTGGCGCGTGCGCCGGTTCGCCGGGCTGCGTCGTTCACGGCTGTGGCGCGCAACCAGCGGGGTGCTGTTCCAGCCGCTGTTCGCCTCGGCGATGTTCGTGTTTTTCGTGCTGATCTGGCTGGTGCCGTCGATGCAGACGCTGGCCATGCTGGATTGGCGCGTGTACCGCTTCATGAACTGGACGATGCTGCTTTCCGGGTTCGCCTACTGGTCGCTGATCCTCGACCACCGCCCGCATCCGCCGGGGCGCATGGCGGCCGGCCTGCGCGTGCTGTCGCCCGGCATCACCATGGCGCCGCAGATCCTTGCCGGCGCAATCGTCGCGTTTTCGCGCACCGACCTGTACCCGATCTTCGAAATCTGCGGCCGTGCGTTCACCTTCAACGTGCTGACCGGGCAGATGGTCGGCGGGCTGATCACCTGGGTGCCGGCGGCGCTGCTCGAATCGGTGGGCGCGCTGTTCGCGCTGCGCCAGTGGATGCGGCTGTCGCGCAACGGGCGCATCCCCGGCAAGCGCTGGGGCAAGGCGCTGCCGCGCCGCGCCTGAGCGTCAGTCGTGGGGGCCGAGCGCGCCCGCCGGACGCGCGGCGAAGTCCACCGGCAACGCGCTGCCGTCGGCAAAGGTGAGCGTGATGCGTACCGTGGCGCCGGGCGCCACCGGCGTTTTCGCGTGCATCAGCATCAGGTGGTAGCCGCCCGGCGCCAGCATCTGGCTACCGTGCGCGGGGATGACCAGCTTCTCCACCATGCGCATGCGGTTCATGCCGCCGGCGCGCGAGCTTTCGTGCAGCATCGCCATGCCGTAGCTGGGTGAGCTGGCACCGACCAGTGTGGCGGGCTGGGTGCTGGGGTTCTGCAAAGTGACGTAGCCGCCGGCGGGCAGGTCGCCCGGCAGCACGCGAATCCATGCGGCGCTGGCGCGAATGTTGGCGGCCTCGCTGGCGCATGTCGCAGTTGCGGCGAGGCTGAGCAATAACGCGGCGAGCATGCGGGTCATGTGGCCACCTTTTCGTTGAGCAGCAGATCAAGATCGTGCACCAGATCGGCCTGCGGTGTGCCCGGCGTGGAGAGCACGCGCGGATGGCCCTTGCGATCGAATACGTAGATGCCGGAGCTGTGGCTTACTTCGTAATTGCCGTGGCCATCGCCCGGCTCGCGCGAAAACGCCGAGCGGTAGCGTTTGCTCAGCGCCTCGATCGCGGCCGGCGTGCCGGTGAGTCCCACGGCGCGCTGGTCGAACGCATTGACATAGGCGTGCAGCACGCTCGGCGTGTCGCGCGTCGGGTCGACGGTGACGAACAGGATGCGCGCACCATCGGCTTCCGCCCCCAGCTTGTTCAGCGCGGCGTGGATATGCGCCAGCGTCAGCGGGCACACGTCGGGGCAGTGGGTGTAGCCGAAATACAGCAACACCACGTTGCCGCGGTAATCGGCGGCGGTCACCGCCTTGCCCTGATCATTGGTCAGCTGGAACTTGAGGTCGGGCATGTGCCCGGTGATGTTGGTGAGCTTGAACGCCGGGCCGCCGCGCGAGCAGCTTCCCAACAGCAAGCCCGTGCCAACCAGCAGAGCGACCAGCGCGGCACGCAGCAATCCAGACGGCTTCATCGGCAAACCTCGAGACGACATGCCGCACAGCATACGGCACGCGCCGCGCAACGTTCGGGTGGCCGCGTCATGGCTTGCGGCGGCGTGGCTGGTAGGCGGTGCCGGCGAGCACGGCAATGACGATGAGGACGACGATGATTGCGGACATGGGTTGCTCCTTGCGACCAACAGGTTGAAGCGTTCGGCGTACGCGGTTCAGCGCGGCCGCTTGAGGTACGGCGTGGTCGGCATCGGGTCGTCCGGGGTGATCGCGTTGACCAGCTCCCAGCCCTGCGCGCCTTCGCGGTTAAGGATGGCGGTGAGCTCGGCGTCCTGCGGCGTGTTGCTCAGCTTGAGCATCCCCCCGCGCCGCACGGTCAGCACCTGGTATTCCCATTGCGGGCTCATGATTCGGTTTCGTCGTCGATGGGTTTGGACTTGCCGGGCTTCAGCCGCCCGGCCTTGCGCAGGGCGTCGCGCAGCACGTACTCGATCTGTGCGTTGACGCTGCGCAGGTCGTCGTCGGCCCAGCGCTGCATGGCAGCGAGCACGGCGGCGCTGATGCGCAGCGGGTAGGCTTTTTTCCCGCCTGCCACGGCGCACTCAGTACAGCGACCCGGTGCTCAGACCGGCTGGCTGCCACGTTCGCCGCACAGCACGACGCGCCGGCCTGCTGGCGCTGCAGCATAGCTTGGGTGATTTCCTGCGCGTAGGCGAGATGGCTGATGCGTGCTGCGGTCACTTCCACGCCGGCCTTGCCGAGGCGCTCCTGGATCTGGTCGCGCAGGTGCGCGGTGATCTCCTCGCCGTGGCTGCGCAGTGCCGGCTGGCCGTCGGCATGCGCGTCGTAGGGGTAGCTTTGCGCCATCTGGCGCAGCGCCGATTTGCTCTGGATGTGCACGAAGTTCTCGTAGTCGTCCACGCAGAACACGGCTTCCGCGCTGTCCACCACCTGCCAGACGACGATCGCGGCAATCTCGATCGGGTTGCCGTTGAGATCGTTCACCTTGAGCTTGCCGCTCTCGAAGTTGCGCACGCGCAGCGAGAGCTTCCGCTTCGTGCACAGCGGGTTGGTCCAGCGCAGCCCTTCCTCGCGCACGCTGCCGGCGTACTTGCCGAAGAGCTGCAGCACGCGCGCTTCGTTCGGCGCGACCTGAAAAAACCGCCGGCAAGGATGGCGACGAGCACGACCAGGCCGATGCCGACGCCCGCGCCGGTGGTGGTCTCGACCTGTCCGACGGCAGCAAAGAGCTGCCAGCCGGCAAAGACCAGCAACAGCAGGGCGAGCCCGACCATGGGAATGCCGGCAAGCGAAAAGCCCTTGTGTTCGTGCCTGGCTGGTCCTCGTTGGATGTGCGACAGGTAGATATCAAATGGATATCACATGCAAGCACCGAAGCCCCTGTGGGGCGGCGGCCGCAGCGGTTCATTTCCGCGCGCCCAGCGCATACCCTTGGGCGAGTTCCGCATCGAGAGGAGGCGCCCCATGCAGACCACGGGTTTTTCCCACTGGTTGATCGTGCTGGTGGAAACGTTCACGGCATTGTTCGTGTTGTTGCTGCTGCTTGCCGTGGTGGTGCTGGCAACCGTGTGGGTGGTGGACCGCAACCAGACCGGCAACGCGGTGTTGCGCAACTTTCCCTTGATCGGTCACTTCCGTTACTGGTTCCTGCATTTGGGCGAGTTTTTCCGCCAGTACCTGTATTCGAACGACCGCGAGGAGCTGCCGTTCAACCGTGCGCAGCGGGTGTGGGTTTATCGCGCGGCAAAGGATGCCGACAACACCCGCGCCTTTGGTTCCACCCGCGACCTGCGCACCGAGGGCATGCCGTTCTTCGTCAATGCCGCGTTTCCTTCGCTGGGCAACACGCACGTGGAACCCAAACCCGTGCGCCTCGGGCCGTACGCACGCGAGCCGTACGACCACGCCGCGTTCTTCAACATTTCGGCGATGAGCTTTGGCGCGCTTTCCGCGCCTGCGGTGCGCGCGCTGTCGATCGGCGCAGCCAAGGCCGGCATCTGGATGGACACCGGCGAGGGCGGGCTGGCGCCGTATCACCTCGAAGGCGGCTGCGACATCATTTTCGAGATCGGCACCGCGAAATACGGCGTGCGCACGCCGGACGGCAAGCTGGACGACGAGAAGCTCAAGGCAGTGTGTGCGCACCCGCAGGTGAAAATGGTGTCGGTCAAGCTGGGGCAGGGCGCCAAGCCGGGCATGGGCGGCCTCCTGCCGGGGGCCAAGGTGACGCCGGAAATTGCCGCGATCCGCGGCATTCCGGCGGGGCAGGATTCGCAGAGCCCGAACCGCCACCTGGATATTGCCAACGAGCGCGAGCTGCTGGATTTCATCCACCACGTGCGCGAGCTGACCGGCAAGCCGACCGGCTTCAAGGCGGTGTTCGGCAGCATGGGCATGATCGAGACCCTGTGCGACGAAGTGCAGGCGCGCGGCATCGAGAGCGCCCCGGATTTCATCATCGTCGATGGCTCCGAAGGCGGCACCGGCGCGGCGCCGCAGACGCTGATGGAAGGCGTTGGCCTGCCGCTGCACGAGGCCTTGCCGATGCTGGTCAACACGCTAATCGAGCGCGGCCTGCGTGAGCGCATCAAGGTGATCTGCTCGGGCAAGTGCATCACTGCCTACGACGTGGCGTGGGCGCTGTCGATGGGCGCGGATTTCGTCAACTCGGCGCGCGGTTTCATGCTGTCGCTCGGCTGCATCCAGGCCCTGCAATGCAACAAGAACACCTGCCCGACCGGCATCACCACGCAAAACCCGAAGCTGCAGCGCGGGCTGGTGGTGAGCGACAAATGCGAGAAGGTGGCGCACTACGCCAAGAACGTGATGCACGAGGTGGGCATCATTGCGCACAGCTGTGGCGTGGACGACCCGCGCCAGCTTGACCGCACGCATTGCCGCGTGATGGGCGACGACGGCATTTCAGTGCCGCTGGGAAAGCTGTTTCCGTACCCGGCCGGCTACCGGCCAACGCATGCCTGATGGCCTTTACGCAAGCGTCGTCCAACCGGCTGCGGTACGGATTTCCAGCGGCCGGAAGCGCCGCTTGTAATCCATTTTTGGATGGCCGTTGATCCAGAACCCGAGATAGACCTGCGGCAGACCGTGGCTCAGGGCGTAGTCGATCTGGGTGAGGATGGCGAAGGTGCCAAGCCCGCGGGCGTGTTCGTCGGGGTCGAAAAACGTGTACACCGCCGACACGCCCTCCGCGCACAGGTCGGTGACGGCGACGGCGACGAGGCGCTCGTGCTCGCGGAATTCGAGGAATACCGTGGGGCTCCACGGTGCGGTCAGGAAGCGCTGGAAATCCTCGGCGCTGGCCTCGTCCATGCCGCCGCCGCGATGGCGCGTCTGCAGATAGCGGCGATACAGCGCATGGCGCTCGGCGGTGTATTCGGCCGTGCATTCGCGCACGGCAAGATCGCGGTTGCGCTTGCGGCAACGTCGCTGCGAACGGTCCGGCACGAAGCGTTCCACCGGAATGCGGCATGGTGTGCAGGCATGGCAGGCGCCGCAACGCGGCAAGTAGAGCTGTCCGCCAGCGCGGCGGAAACCGTGCGTGAGCGCCGGCCCGTACAACTCGCGCAGGTTCGGTGCCGCGGGATCGATCACCAGATTTTGTGCCGTGCGATCCGCGAAGTAACCGCACGCGTGCGGCAGGGTCTGGAACAGGCGGACGGTTTCGGAACGCATGCCCTGATTCTAGGAGCCGGGATTGGAGATGGGGGATTCGGCAGGGCGAATTACGGCAAGCGACGAGACTTCCTTGCAGCTACTGTCGGCCCGATCAAGCGCGACTCACGACAGTCCGCCGCTTTTTCGAATCCCGAATCCCGTAGCCCCGATCCCGGCGGTCGTCACATCCACCCGAGATTGCGCAGGGCGACGAAGGTGGCAACGATCAGCACGGCGAGCAGCACGAGGTGGCGCGTCCAGGCCACGGTGCGCTTGCGCTTTTCGGCCGGGGTGCGGTTGCGCCAGGCGGTGAGGTCGGCCTCGAACTTCACCGAGGGTTCCAGCCCCATGTCGCGCATCACTTCGCGCGCGCGGGTGTAGTCGTCGGGGCGGCTTACCCAGACCTGCTCCCAGTTGGTGCGCGCGGTGTCGGGCTCCAGGTAGCTGAAGCGGCGGTGGCCGGGGCGGTCATAGTTGGAGCGGTTGTGGATGATGGTTTCGATGCCGTGCTCGGCCATCAAGGCCACCAGACGGTCGATGTTTTCCGGGCGGGGCGAGCTGTAGATCTGGCGCATGGCGGCCTACCGCTGGCTGCCGTGCAGGCGGATCAAACCTTCCTGCGTGGTGGATGCCGCGAGCACGCCGTCGCGGGTGAAGATTTGCCCGCGTGCAAGGCCGCGGCCGCCCTGGGCGGTCGGGCTGTCGAACGAATACAGCAGCCACTCGTCCACCCGGAACGGGCGATGGAACCACAGCGCGTGGTCGAGGCTGGCCATTTGGATGCCTGGCGTGAGGTAGGAAATGCCGTGCGGCAGCGTGGCGGTACCGATCAGGTGGAAATCCGACGCATAGGCCAGCAGGGCACGGTGCAACACCGCGGCGTCGTCGATTTTGGCGGTAAGCCGAAACCAGATGTGCTGCACCGGCGGGCGCTTGACCGGGTGCAGCTCGTTGCGCGGCCATACCAGGCGGAACTCAAACGGGCCGTCGATGCCCATCCAGCGCTGCAATTTCGCCGGCAGCTTGGCGATTTCTTCCAGCGGCATCGGGCGCATCGGCTCGACGTCTTCCGGCGCCGGGACCTCCGGCATCGCGGTCTGGTGCTCGAAGCCTTTTTCCGGAATCTGGAACGACACCGAGCCGTTCAGGATCGGCGCGCCGTGCTGGATCGCCACCACCCGCCGCGAGGAGAACGTGCCGCCGTCGCGCGTGCGCTCCACGTTGTAGATGATCGGCGCGTTGACGTCGCCGGCGCGCAGGAAATACGCGTGCAGCGAATGCGCCTCGCGCACCGGGTCGACGGTCTGCTGCGCGGCGGACAGCGCCTGGCCCAGCACCTGCCCGCCGAACACGAACTTGGTGCCGATGTCGCGGCTCTGCCCGCGAAACAGGTTGTCCTCGAGCCGCTCCAGTTGCAGCAGCGCGATGAGTTCCTTGACGTGTTCCTGGTGCATGGCTGCCGGTTGGAGGCCCGAAAGCGGCAATTATAGCCGGCGCCGCCTGCTGGCTCCGGCGTCAGGGCGCGCGCGTCAGCCCGCTGCCGGCGAGGACTTCCTGCCACGGAAACCGCGGGCCGGGGTCGCGCTTGCGCGGCACGGTTTGCGCAGGATCGTTGCTGGCCGGCACACGGGTGGTGTCCAGGTCTTCGTGGCCGGCGATCGCCGTGAGGTTCGGCAGCTCGCTTCGCAGTTGCGCAAGCAGGGCGCGCAGCGCGGCGATCTGCGCGGCGGTGTAGGGCTCGGTCATCGCCTGATGACGGGTATCGAACCAGTCCGGGTAGCGCCCGCGGTTGACCAGCTCGATGCCGACCGACACGTCGTTCCAGCCGCGCACGTGGTTGGCGACCCGGGTGGCCGGCACGTAGCGGTAAACCTGCCCGTCGCGGTCGATGTAGTAGTGCCCGCTGTTGCCGGTGCCGCTGGGGTACAGCACCCTCTCGCCGTACTCGCGCGCGGTGGCGAGGTCGGGCAGCTCGGTGCAGTGGATTACCACCAGCGTCACCGCGCTCGCCGGGCGTTCCGCGAGTTGCGCGACGTAGGGCAGCGGCTGGTCGTGGATGGTCAGGGCAGGCATGCGGTCAGTGTCGCACGCGGCGACCGTTATCATGGCGGCCTTGGTTCATCCACCGGAGCACGCCGTGCGCGGCCAGATCATCCTTTCGCATGGCTCGGGCTCCGGTCCGGATGCGGTCAAGACCAGCGCGCTGGCGGCGCGCGCCGAGGCACTCGGCTGGCGCACGCAGCGGCCGGATTTCCGCGTCCACGACGCGCACGGCTACGCGGCTGCCGTCGCGCCGCGCGTGGCGCAGCTCGTTACGCTGATCGCCGCCTGCGACACCCCGCCGGTGCTGGTGGGGTCCAGCATGGGGGCGTTCGCCTCGGCGCTGGCTTCGGTCGACGCGCCCGTGGCCGCCCTGTTCCTGATGGCGACGCCGCCGATGATCCCCGGCGCGGAGCGTGCGTTCGACGTACGCGCCGGCGTGCCGGCGGTGCTGGTGCATGGCTGGCGCGACGAGTTGTGCCCGGTAGCGGCGGTGCAGGCGTTCGCGGCGGCGCGCCATCTGCCGCTGCTGCTGGTCGACGACGACCACCGGCTGGCCGGAAGTCTGGACATGATCACCGCGCAGTTCGTCGCGTTCCTGGGCCGCCTCGCATGAGCCAGTGGTTCGCCAGTTGCCCCAAGGGGCTGGAATACCTGCTGCGCGACGAGCTGGCCGCGCTGGGCGCGCAGGGCGTGCACGAGGCGCTGGCCGGCGTGCATTTCGAGGGGCCGCTGGAAACCGCCTACCGTGCCTGTTTGTGGTCGCGCCTCGCGAGCCGCGTGCTGCTGCCGCTGGCGGAGTTCGACGCGGCGGACGATGAGGCCCTGTACGCCGGCGTCGGTGCCATCGACTGGTCGGCGCACCTTGCGGCGCACGCCACGCTGGCGGTGGATGCGCACACCGCGCAAAGCCAGCTCACGCACAGCCAGTTCATCGCGCAGCGGGTGAAGGACGCCGTGGTCGACCAGTTCCGCCAGCGCGTCGGCACGCGCCCGGACGTGGACACCGACGAGCCCGACGTGCGCCTGAATCTGTATCTGAAGCGTAATCGCGCCACGCTCTCGCTTGACCTTGCCGGCACGCCGTTGCACCGCCGCGGCTGGCGCAAGCAGCAGGGCGAGGCGCCGCTCAAGGAGAATCTTGCCGCCGCGATTCTCCTGCGCGCGCGCTGGCCGGAAATCTACGCCGCCGGCGGTGCCGTGCTCGATCCGATGTGCGGTTCCGGCACGCTGCTGATCGAGGCCGCGCTGATGGCGGCCGATGCGGCGCCGGGTTTGCACCGCGATTACTACGGCTTTCTCGGTTGGCAGCAGCACGACGTGGCGCTGTGGCAGCACGTGCTGGACGCGGCAAGGCAGCGTGCGGAAGCCGGCCTGAAAACCTTGCGCGCGTGCTTTTTCGGCAGCGACCTCGACCCGCGCATGGTGCAGGTCGCCAAGCGGAACGCGCAGGACGCCGGCGTCGCCGGGTTCTTCACGCTGGAAAAGCGCGATGCCGCGCTGATCACGCCGCCGCCGGGCAGCGCCACCGGGCTGGTCGTCACCAACCCGCCGTATGGCGAACGCCTGGGCGAGCACGCGCAGATGCCGGCGCTGTACCACGCGCTGGGCGACCGCCTGCGCACGCAGTTCCGCGGCTGGCAGTTCGCCGTGCTGGCCGGCGACGCCGAGCTGGGCCGCGCCATGCGTCTGCATGCCGAGAAAAAGTACGCGCTCTACAACGGCGCGCTCGAAGTGCAGCTGCTGGTGGGCGCGATCCGCGGCGAGGACGTTGCGCCGCGCGAACCCAGGCCGCTTTCCGCCGGCGCGCAGATGCTGCGCAACCGGCTGGAGAAAGACCTGAAGCGCCTGCACAAGCGCCTTGTGCGCGAAGGCATCCACTGCTGGCGTGCCTACGACCAGGATCTTCCCGAATACGCCGCGGCGATCGACGTCTATGGCAGCGAGGGCGGCGAACCGTGGCTGCACGTGCAGGAATACCGCGCGCCGGCCGAGGTGCCGGTGGCCACCGCGCAGCAGCGCCTGCGCGAGATCGTGCGCGTGGCGGGCGAGCTCTTCGGCGTGCCGCGCGAACGCATTGCGGTGAAGACCCGCGAGCGCGGCAAGGGTGGCGCCAAATACGGCCGCTTCGACCAGCGCGGCGAATTCATCGAAGTGGATGAGGGCGGGCTGCGCTTTCTCGTCAACCTCGTCGATTACCTGGATACCGGCCTGTTTCTCGATCACCGGCTGGTGCGCGCGAAGCTGCGCGAGCTGGCGCGCGGTCAGCGCTTCCTGAACCTCTTTGCGTACACCGCTACGGCCAGCGTGTACGCCGCGGCTGGCGGCGCGCGCGACACGGTGAGCGTGGATCTGTCGGCGACGTACCTGGATTGGGCTTCGCGCAATCTTGCGCTGAACGACTTCATCGGCGTGCACCACCGGCTGGTGCAGTCCGACGCACTGGCTTTCCTGCGCAGCGACCACGCGCACTACGGCGTGATCTACGTCGACCCACCGACGTTTTCCAACTCCAAGCGCGCCGAGGATTTCGACGTGCAGCGTGATCACGTGGCGCTGCTCACGGCCTGCGCCGAGCGCCTGAACGACGACGGCGTGATCGTGTTTTCCAACAATTTCCGGCGCTTCAAGCTGGATGCGGAAGCGCTGGCCGAAACCTTCGCCATCGAGGACTGGAGCGCGCCCAGCATCCCGTTCGATTTCGCGCGCAACCCCGGCATTCACGGCTGCTGGCTGTTGCGCAAAAAAGCGGCTGAAAGCGCGCCGAATCCATGGCGTGACGCACGTCCCAAAATCTGACGGCTTCAGTGCGGATTAAGTCGCGCAAGCCGAGCATCGGCTTTGTTCAAACGGAGGTGCGATCATGACCAAACGCAAGATCGGCAAGGTTCTCGCCATCAGCCTGGCCGTGGCTGCTGCGGCGGCGATGCCGCTCGCGGCTTCCGCACACGGCTGGGGCCGGGGTGGCGGTTGGCACGGCGGCGGCCATTGGGCCGGCGCGCCGTATTACGGTGGTCACGGCTACTATCGCGGTGGTCACTGGAGTGGCGGCCGCTGGATTGCCGGTGCCATCGTGACCGGCGCGGTTGCTGGCCTGGTCAGCGATGCCCTGGCGCCGCGCACCGTGGTGTACGCGCC
Organism: Rhodanobacter sp.; assembly: GCA_004298045.1. GTDB lineage: Bacteria > Pseudomonadota > Gammaproteobacteria > Xanthomonadales > Rhodanobacteraceae > Rhodanobacter_A. The sequence goes on from SCRM01000005.1 coordinate 93,574, forward strand.
GCCGCAGACGGTGGTGTACGAAGACGCGCCGGTGGTAACGCGTCGCGTGGTGACCCGTACCGTGATCTACGACAACGGCTACCCGACGCGGTACATCGGTGACGACGACGGCGATTGATCGTCGCGTTGAAGGCTGATTGCGGTTGTGGAGGAGCCCGGCCATGCCGGGCTCCTCTTTGTTTACGGCTTTTCGAGGTCACGGGGCGGCAACCCTGCCGCGCTGCCGCTGCGGCGTGCCTTGGCGCTGAGCCGGTCGAACTGCGCTCGGTCGATCTGGCGCACGGACTGGATGGCGCACGGCGGCTGGTTGGGTGAACTCACGGTTTCGCCCACCTCGCCGCAGATGCTGAACGGCGCAACGGCCTTGCCGGCCGGGCTGGTGTGGAAGCGCAGCGTCGGCGGGCCATAGCTGAGCCGCTGGCATTGAGCGGCGAGCTTCACCAGGTAACGGTCGGGACCGGTGCGCACCGTAAGCGTGCGCGCATCGACCACGTGCCACTCGTTGATGCGGTCGGTGCGCAGGCATTGCGATACCGGGCGCAGCGGGTGATAGGCAGCATGCGATGCCTTCGTCTGTGCGTTGGCGCCGGCAGCCAGCGTCAGCGCCAATACACTCAAACCGGCAACCATCAACGGCTTCATGGCGGCATCTCCGTGCGGGGCGGTACCTGGATGCTGCCGCAGCCGAACCTCACGCGGTGTGAATGCCGCGCGTTATGGCGCGCGGCAACGCGCTTTCACAGCGCGCAGCTTGGATATTGCGTGAGCATCGCGGCAGCGTTGACGAGGCGACGGCGTGCTTGCGGGTGGCTATGATCCGCCAAAGCCAATGGGGAGACGGTGATGACGGATGCATCACGGTGCCACGGGCGCCTCGCCTGCGTGGGGTTGGGCATGACGCTCGGTTCGCACCTGACGCCGCTGGCGCGCAGCCATATCGCGCAGGCCGACGTGGTGTTTGCCGCCCTGTCCGACGCCGTTGTCGAGGAGTGGCTGAAGCGCCTGCGCCCGGATGTGCGCAGCCTGCAGTCGGGCTATGCCGAAGGCAAACCGCTCATGCGCACCTACCGCGAATGGGGGGACCTGATGCTGGACGAGGTACGTGCCGGCCGGCGCGTGTGCGGCGTGTTCTACGGCCACCCCGGCGTCTTTGCCTGGTCACCGCACCAGGCGATTGCGCAGGCGCGCGCCGAAGGCTACCCGGCGTACATGGAGCCGGACATTTCCGCCGAGGATTGTCTCTACGCCGATCTCGGCATCGACCCCGGCAGCCGTGGCTGCCAGCACTTCGAGGCCAGCCAGCTCCTGTATTGCGAGCGGCGCATTGACTCCGCCGGTTACCTCGTGCTGTGGCAGGTGGGCGTGGTCGGCAACCGCTCGGTGGGACGCTTCGACCACGGTTCGGCGTACCGCGCACTGCTGGTGGAACGGCTGCTGGCCGATTACCCGGCCGAGCACGAGGTGATCGTCTACCGCGGCGCCACCTTGCCGATCGAGGAGCCGCGCATCCGCCGCCTGCCGCTGCGTGGACTGGCCACCGTGGCCTTGACCGCGGAGGACACCGTGGTAGTGCCGCCGACAACGGACTTGCAGCCCAATCGTGCGATGCTTGAGCGCCTGCAGGCGCTGGATGCGGCGGTGCGGGCGCCAGCGGCGGCGTGATTGGGGTGGGCAACAAACGACAGGGGATCGGTATGAGCCACACCATCGACTGGCTGGAAACCATCGGCAGCGACGCGTCGCTGCGTTGCGCCACCGCTACCGAGCTGCAAGCCGTGCTCGAACGCGCACACGCCAGCGCCGAGCTGATCGCGGCGGTAGCCACCGGCAACGGCGCGCCGCTGCGGGTGAAGCTGGGCATACGGCGTGCGGTGCATGCGCCGCAGACCCAATCTCCGGGCTTGGGCGACGGCGACAAGAAACGTGCCCCCGCGCCGTCGCCCGCGCCACCTGTACCGCCCGCGCCGCCAAGGCCGCTGCCGCCGGATCGCCCCGACCACGCGTGACGGGTCGTGACGGCGTGGAGCTGACCCGCAAATCGCGATGCCTGATAGCGTGGCTGCTGCTGATTGCTGGCGCCGCGTGGCAGGGGGGCGCAGCGGTCGAATCGCCATCGCCATCGACCGATGCCAGCGCGATGCTGGAGCGTGTCCGCGCCTTGCAAACGACGGATCACGCCGAGTCGCTGCGGGTGCTGGCCCAGTTGAACGCGGAAGAGGCGCGGTTGACGCCGGCCGAGCGCTGGTCTCTGCGTTATGCGAATGGCTGGGAGGCCATGTACCAGAGTCGCTATGCCACCTCCGAAGCGCTGTTCAAGGACGTGATTGCGCATTCCGGTGACACGCTGCTGGTTGATCGCGCCTCGGCGTTGTTGATGTCCCAGTTCGGACTCACCCGACGCTACGTCGAAGCCTTCCAGTTGGCCAACGAACTCACCACCCGTTTGCCGCGGATCGTCGATGCCGACGTGCGTTCCGTGGTGTTGATGAACCTGTCGCAGACATCGGGGCTGGCGGGCCAAACCAGCATTAGCCTCGGTTACGCGCACATGGCGCTGGAGGAGGTGCCGCGCGGTGGCAGCGCGTGTCACCCCGCGGCGTTTCTCGTCGAGGCACTCTACAACGGTAAACAGCTCAAGCCGGACAGTCCCGAGTTGCGGCAGGCATTCGATGCCTGCCCGGCGGCGGAGCAGCCGGTGTACTACGTCAATCTGCAGCTCACGCTGGCCGATCTTCTGTTGCACGGGGGGCAGCCGCGCGAGGCGCTCGCGATCATGGATCGCATCGAGCCCATGCTGCACGCTACCGGCTATGCGCCGTACCGGCTCACGGTGCAGGCGAATCGGGCGCTGGCCCTGGCCGCGCTCGACCAGGATGCGGCGGCACACAAGCTTGCGTTGGACCTCATTGCGGCACACCCGGAAGAGATGTTCGGCACCTGGCTCAAGGATGTGTACCAGCTGCTTTATCGCATCGAAAAAAAGCAGGGTGATGCCGCGGGCGCGCTGGGCTATTACGAGAAGTTTGCCGCGCTCGACAAGGCTTATCTGGACGACGTGAACGCGCGCGCGGTGGCGTACGAAACCGTGCAGCAGCAGGTGCTATCGCAAAGGTTGGAAACTGCGCAGCTTGCCCAGCAAAACACCACGTTGCGCATGCAGCGCGCGCTGGATGCGAAAAAGGCCGAGACCGACCGCCTGTACGTATTGCTGCTGCTTGCCGTGCTGGCGTTCGGCACGGTGGCGATGGTTCGCCTGAAGCGCTCGCAATTGCAGTTCAAGCGGTTGTCGCGGCTGGATGGCCTGACCAACCTGCTCAACCGTCAGCATTTCGTGGCCGAGGCCGAGCAGGCCCTGCGCGAACTTGAACGTCAGCAGGTGATGGGGTGCCTGGTGTTCATCGACCTCGACTACTTCAAGCGCATCAACGACACCTATGGCCACGCGGCCGGCGACGAAGTGCTGCGCTATGCGGTGGAAGCCGGGCGCACGCAACTGCGGGCGGAGGACTTGTTCGGTCGCCTTGGCGGCGAGGAATTCGGCATCCTGCTGGTGGGTTGCACGCGCGAACAGGGCAGCACCATCGCCGACCGCATCCGCGGCGCGATCGAAGTGACCGGCGTCGATTTCGACGGCGTCACCATCCCGGTGTCGGCCAGTGCCGGCCTCGCGTTTACCGACACCAGCGGCTACGACCTGCAGCAGCTGTTTCGCGCCGCGGACCATGCGCTGTACAAGGCCAAGCGCGGCGGCCGCAACCGGGTGTTCGTCGAGGCGGTGGATCCGGGCTTGTCGGGCCTCTGATGGGTCCCGCACGGCTTGGCCGGCGAAAGCGTCGTGGGGCTGAACCGACCCACGGGTACGCTGCGCCCTGGCTGGCTTCAGTCCGATCACCGAGTTTGTCGCGGGTGGGTCGGGCTCCAGCCTGACGGCCACCCAGTCCCGGTAAGCAAGCCGTAAGCCGCTGCAGGCACAGTGCAGACGATGGTTTCATTTGTCTGCTTGCCCATTGTGCGTGTGCCGCCGGCTGCGGCGGTTTGCCATGCGTGTCGCGCGGTGCTGGTTGCCGGGCTGATGGCGTTGTTGGCCGCATGCGCCAATTACCGCCCGCTGCCGCTCGGCGATGGCCACTACGCGACGCGCGCCGCGCAACTGCAGGCGCCGGCGAGTGCGATGCCGGTGCCGGAGCTGGCGGCGCGTCGCTTCGACCCGGCCGATGGCCTGGACGTCACCGAAGTCGCGATGCTGGCGGTGGTGAACAGCCCGGCGCTCAAGCTGCAACGCGACGCGCTGGGCATTGCCCAGGCGCAGGCGTTTGCCGCTGGTCTGCTGCCCGACCCGCAACTCGGCTTCGGCGCAGACTTTCCGCAGAACTCGGGCGGCGGCCTCATCAAGGCCTACAACCTCGGCCTCAGCGAGGACGTCAGCGCGTTGCTGCTGCGTTCCTCGCGCAAGCGCGTGGCGAACGCGCAGACCGAGCAGGTGAACCTGGATTTGTTGTGGGCCGAGTGGCAGACCATCGCGCAGGCACGGCTGCTGTTCGACCAGGTGCAGAGCCTGCGCGCGCAGCAGATCGAACTCGACGCCGAGCAGCGCGCGCTGGCGCCGGTGGACCAGTCGGTGCAGGCGGCGCTTGCCGCCGGCAACCTCAACTACGACAGCGCCAGCGCAGGACTCAACGCCATGGCCGACGTGCGCAAGCGCGTGGCCGACAATGCCGTGGCCGTGCACCAGGCCGAAAGCGACCTGCGCCAGTTGCTGGGCCTTGCGCCCACGGCGCCGCTGGATCTGGTGGGCGCGCCGTACGAGGTCGATCCCGATGCCGCGCAACTTGCGGCCGCGCTGGCCGACCTGCCACGGCGGCGTCCGGACCTGCTGGCGCTGCAGGCGGGCTACCGGGCGCAGGAAGCACAGCTGCGCGGCGCGATCCTCGCCCAGTTCCCCGCGATCACGCTGGGCGTCACCCACGCGCGCGACACCAGCAATATCACCACCAACGGCTTCAGCGTCGGCATCACCCTGCCGCTGTTCAACCGCAACCGCGGCAACATCGCGATCGAGACGGCCACCCGTCAGCAGCTGAAGGACGACTACGCCGCGCGCCTGCTGGCCACCCGCAGCGACATGCAGCGCCTCGCCGCCGATCTGCGGACGCTGGGCGCCCAGCAGACGGCGCAGGTCGCGCATGCAAAGCAGCTCGATGCGGCGCGTGCGGCCGCGGAGCAGGCTTGGCGGAATGGCCTGCTGGACTGGCCGACCTATCTCGTGATCCGCGCCAACGCGCTGACCGCCGATTCCGACCTGATCGCGCTGAGGCAGGCGCGCTCCACTGCCGCGATCGCGCTGGAAGCTTTGCTCGGTCGCACCGACTTCGTCCACCCACGGATGTCCAAACGATGAAACCAGGCTTGTTCGCGCGCGGGGCCGCGCTGGCCATGGCGACCCTGCTGCTGGCCGCCTGCGGCAGCGGCGGCGAGGACGACGGCAGCACCGCCGACGCCAATGGCGTGGCGCTGGTCACCACGGCGATGCCGGTGCAGCGCAGCTTCCATGACGACGTGGCGGCCTGGGGCAGCGCGGCGGCCGATCCGCACCACGCGCGGGCAATCAGCCTCGCGCACGGCGGACAGGTGATCGCGCTGCAGGTCAGCGCGGGGCAGACCGTGAAGCGTGGCCAGCCACTGCTTCGCGTCGCACCCGATCCGGCGGCGCGCAGCGCGTACCAGCAGGCGCAGAGCGCCGCCACGCTCGCCACCGGCGAGCTGCAGCGGGTCGAGCAAATGGCGGCGCAACATTTGGCCACGCAATCGCAGCTCGCCACCGCGCGCAAGGCGCTGGCCGATGCGCAGGCGACGCTGGCGGCGCAGCAGGCGCTCGGCGGTGGCACGACTGAAGAGAGCGTCACCGCGCCGGACGACGGCGTGGTCACCGTGGTGTCGGTGCAGCTCGGCGACCGCTTTGCCGCGAACGCGCCACTGCTCGCCTTCATGCCTGCGCATGCACTGATCGCCGCGCTCGGCGTGCAACCCGATGCCGGCGCGCAGCTGCGCACCGGCATGCCGGTGTCTGTGCACGGCGTGTACGGCGACGCCAAGGTCTACGCCGGCAAGCTGGTCATGGCGGGGCGTGCGATCGATCCGCAAACCCGCCTGCTGCCGGTACAGGCCGATCTGCCGGCCGCGGCCGGTGCGGCACTGGTCGCCGGCAGTCCGCTGGAGGCAAGCATCCAGAGTGACGCCTACACTGCGTGGGCGGTGCCGCGCGCCGCCGTATTGCACGACGGGCAAGGTGATTACCTGTACCAGGTCAACCATGGCAAGGCGCATCGCGTGAACGTCGAGTTGCGCCATCCCGCCGGCGACACCGTGGGGGTGGAAGGCAAGCTCGACGCGCAGCTTCCGGTGATCGTGCAGGGCGCCTATGAGGTGGATGAGGGCGCGGCCGTGCGCCAAGGGAAGACCGGTGCCGCCAGCGAGCCCAAGCCGTGAGTGCAATACCGCTGACGATCACCCAGTGGATGCACGGCCACCGGCGTTCACTGCTGTTTCTCGCCCTCATCCTTGCCATCGGCGGCATCGTCAGCGCGTTCAGCCTGCCGGTGTCGCTGTTCCCCAACGTCTCCTTTCCGCGCGTGCGGGTGTCGCTGGACGCCGGGGACCAGCCCGCCGACCAGATGGTGGTGAGCGTCACCCGGCCGGTGGAGGAGGCGATTCGCCGTGTGCGCGGCGTGCGCGAGGTGCGCTCCACCACCAGCCGCGGCAGCGCCGAGATCAACGTCGGCTTCGACTGGGGCGCAGACATGGGGCGCGCGCTGCTCGACGTGAATGCCGAGATCGGCGAGGTGCTGCCGCGCCTGCCGCCCGGCGTCGACGTGGGAGCGATCCGGCTCGATCCCACGGTGTTTCCGATCCTCGCCTACAGCCTGAGCTCCGACCGGCTCACGCCTGCGCAGCTGCATGACATTGCCGAGTTCCAGCTACGCCCACTGTTGTCCGGTGTCACCGGCGTGGCCCAGGTGGACGTGCAGGGCGGCGACGTGGCCGAGTTCCACGTGGACGTGGACGCGGCGAAGCTGCGCGCGCAGGGCCTCACGCTCGCCGACATCAGCCGTGCGGTGACCAGTGCCGCCACCATCCAGGCCATGGGCCGCCTGCAGGACCACTACAAGCTCTACCTGCTGCTGGCGAACAACCAGCCGGCCACCGCGGCGGCGCTGGGCGACATCGTGCTGCGCGCTGGCGCGCATGGCGTGCTGCATCTCAGGGACGTGGCCACGGTGGGCATGAGCCACGTACCGCAATGGGTGCGCACCACTGCCGACGGCCATGACGCGGTGCTGGTGCAGGTGTACCAGCAGCCCAGCGGCAACAGCGTGCAGATCGCGCGCGACGTGAAGCAGCGCCTCGCCAGTTACAAAAAGCAGGCACCAAAGGGCCTGCACATCGCCAACTGGTACGACCAGACCCAGCTGGTGCTGGGCGCCGCGGGCAGCGTGCGCGACGCGATCCTGATCGGCATCGTGCTGGCGGGACTGGTGCTGTTCGCGTTCCTGCGCAACGCGCGGGTGATCCTGGTGTCGATGATCGTGGTGCCGGCCACGCTGGCGATCACGGTGCTGCTGCTCACCGCCTTGCACATGAGTTTCAACATGATGACGCTCGGCGGCATGGCGGCCGCAGTCGGACTCCTGATCGACGACGTGATCGTGATGCTTGAGCACATCATGCGGCGCCTGCGCGATGGTTCCGGCCCGGTGCGCGAGCGCATTGCCGGCGCGGCCTGGGAATTCACCCGCCCGCTGACCGGCTCCAGCGCGGCCACAGTGGTGATCTTCCTGCCCCTGGCGTTCCTGACCGGCGTCACCGGCGCCTTCTTCAAGGCGCTGTCGCTCACCATGGCCAGCGCGCTGGTGATCTCCTACCTGTTGACCTGGGTGGTGGTGCCGCTGCTCGCCGAGCGGCTGCTTGACGAGCGCCAGGCTGAAGAGCGTCCACCCGGGCGCTTTTCGCAAGGGTTGCTGGCCGCCTACGAGAGCACGCTGGGGCGCGTGCTCGAACGCCCGGCGCTGGTGCTCATCGGCGTGCTGCCGTTGCTGCTGGTAGGCGTGCTGGCCTATCGCCAGGTGGGCAGCGGCTTCATGCCGAAGATGGACGAGGGCGGCTTCACGCTGGACTACCGCTCGCTGCCGGGCACGTCGCTGAACGAGACCGATCGCCTGCTGCAGCAGCTCGAACGGGTCATCCGCGCCAATCCTTACGTGGACACCTATTCGCGGCGCACCGGACTGCAGCTGGGCGGCGGCCTCACCGAGGCGAACACCGGCGACATCTTCGTGCGCCTGAAGAACGGCTCGCGGCCGCCCACCAGCACGGTGATGGAGCAGATCCGCCAGCAGATCGTGGCCACGGTGCCGGGGCTGGACGTGGATGTCTCGCAGCTGATGGAGGACCTGATCGGCGACCTCACCGAGGTGCCACAGCCGATCGAGATCAAGCTGTACAGCGACAACGAGGCGCAACTGACGGCGACTGCGAAGAAGGTGGCTGCGGCGATTGCCAAGGTCAACGGCGTGGCCGAGGTGCGCGACGGCATCAACCCCGCCGGCGATGCGCTGGACGTGCGCGTCGACCCGGTGAAGGCCGGCCTCTACGGGCTCGACCCGGTAGCGGTCGCGCAGCAGGTTTCCGACGCGGTGGCCGGCAGCGTGGCGGCGCAGCTGCCGCAGGGGCCGAAGATGATCGGTGTGCGCGTGTGGCTGCCGCCGCACGCGCGGGCGCAGTTGGAGCAGCTGCAGGCGCTGCCGATCCGCGCCGCCGACGGCCGCGTGGTGCCGCTGTCCGAACTGGCCACGATCCAGGCGGTGCAGGGCCAGCCGCAGATCAGCCGCGTTAACCTCAAGCGCATGGTGGCGGTGACCGCGCGCATCGTTGGCCGCGACCTCGGCTCCACCGTGGCCGACGTGAAGCAGGTGCTGGCCCAGCCCGGCCTGTTGCCGCCGGGCATGTACCACGAGCTGGGTGGCCTGTACGCGCAACAGCAGATCGCCTTCCACGACCTTTCCATCGTGATGCTGGCGGCGATCGCGCTGGTGTTCACCCTGCTGCTGTTTCTCTACGAGAGCTTCCGTGTGGCGCTGGCGATCATGGCGGCACCGCTGCTCGCGATGGCGGCCGTGTTCATCGGCCTGTGGGTGACCGGCATCGAGCTCAACATCTCGGCGATGATGGGCATGACGATGATCGTGGGCATCGTCACCGAACTGGCGATCTTCTATTTCACCGAAGCGCAGGATGCGGTGGCGCGCATGCCGCTGGATGAGGCGCTGCGCTACGCCGGTCATCACCGCATGCGACCGATCCTGATGTCCACCATCGCGGCGATCCTCACCCTGCTGCCACTGGCGCTGGCGATCGGCCAGGGTTCGCAGATGCAGCAGCCGCTGGCGGTGGCGATCATTGCCGGCATGCTGGCCGCGGTGCCGCTGGTGCTGCTGGTGATGCCGGCGCTGTACGCATGGATGCAGCGCGCATACCCGGCGCGGCCTTGAGCTGGCTCAGTCGACGCCGACCAGTTCCACCGTGAACACCAGCGCGGCGCCGGGCGGAATGTCGGCGCCGGCGCCGCGTTCGCCGTAGGCGAGCCGTGCCGGGATCACCAGCGTGCGTTTGCCGCCGACGTGCATGCCGGCGATGCCCTGATCCCAGCCGTCGATCACTTGGCCCGCGCCAAGCACGAAGCGGATCGGTTCGCCGCCATCGGCCGAACTGTCGAACTTGGCGCCGCGATGGTTGGCGGCCGTGGCGGCGTACAGCCAGCCGGTGTATTTCACCGCCACGGTGTCGCCGCTGCGCGCGAGGGCGCCGTGGCCAACGACGGTGTCGGTCTTCTGCAGGTTTGACACGTCGTCCGCCGACCACGCCGGCGGCGCAAGCAAGGCAAGGGCGAGGGCGGCGGCAAACAGCAGGTGGCGCATGGCGGGGGTCCGAGGCGGAAAGCGCGCAGTCTAAGGGCTCGCACGGCAGGAAACATCCGGGACGCCTGCTGCGGGGTTTCCTTCGCAGGTCACGCCGACGCCAGTTGCGCCTGCACCTCGTTGATCGACTCGCGGATGCGCCGTGAAAATACCGAATCCAGATGGTGGATCAACACCAACCGCTCGGTGGCGCGCGTCATCGCCACGTACAGCAGGCGTGCCTCGTCCGCCTCGGTCTGTCCGTCGCGCGGCAACGAGCCGAGGCCGGGGATGATGACGAATGGGAACTCGAGCCCCTTGCATGAGTGCATCGTCAGCAGTTTCACGCTGTCCTTCACCACGAACAGCGCCTGCTTGCCGCGCTCGTCGGCCAGGCTCGACGGGATGTCCAGCCGGCCAAGCGCCTCGTGCAGTTTTTCGCCCTCCCAGTTGGCGCGGTAGATCACCGCCATCGCGCCCCAGTCGCGGCCGTGCGCATGTTCGTCGCGCAGTTGCGCCACCAGTGCGTCGAGCTGTGCCGGGGCGCTGTCGGTGCGAATCAACTCGGGCAGGGCCCCACGGCGGCCGGCGCTTTCCGGCGCGATCAGCGGCACGCCGTCATCGTCGTCCGCGCGCGGCGCCAGGAGCTCGCTGGCGAAGGCACGCGCCACCGCGAGCGTTTCCAGCGTATTGCGATAGTTGAGCTTGAGGATCGTGGTACGCCCTTGCGCCTGTACGCCGAGGCTTTTCCAGCTGATCTTGCGCCGATTCGGCTTGCCATAGATGTTTTGCGCGTCGTCGTACAACACCAGCAGGGAGTTCGTCGCCGGGTCGATCATCTGCACGATCAGCTTGTACCACTCGGGGTCGAAATCATGGCCTTCGTCAATCAGCACCGCACCGTACTGGAAGCGCGGAATCTGCCCCTGGTCCACGCCGGCGATCACGCGTTCGACCATGCCGGCGAAGAAATGCTCGCCCTTGGGCGGCAACTCGACGTGGTAGCTGGCAAGCATGCGCCGGCACCAGCGATGGAAGTTGTACACCTGCACCTTGTCCGCCAGCCCGCGCTCGCCAAGCAGTTGTTCCAGCCGCGCGGCGAGCGTCTTGTTGTAGCAGAGCACCAGGATCGGCCGGTTCATCGCGCGCGCCAGCTGCATCGCGCGAAAGCCGAGGATCATCGTCTTGCCCGAGCCGGCGACACCGTGGATGACGCGGTGTTCGTCGCCGAGCGAGCGCGCCAGCTGCTCCTGCTGGGCGTCCATCACCTGCACCAGGTCGGGGACTTCCAACGTGTGCACGTCGTGGCTGCTTTCCGCGAACAGGCCGAACTGGCCGCTGCCCGGTTCCAGCCGGATTTCGGGAAACAGGTGCCAGCGCACGCGGTCGAGCTGCGGCAGTGTCAGTGCCACCGGATACACCTGCGGAAACATCGCCCACAGCCGCTCCTGGAAGGCTTCGGCATCGACCGTCTCGAACATTTCGTCGCGGCAGATCACGAGGTGGGCGGGAAGCACCGCGGCCAGCCCGCCGTCGCTGAACTGCTTGCGGGTGAGGTTGGCGAGCACCACGCCGTAGGCCCATGGCATCAGGAGTTTCCCGGCGTAGCGATGGCCGGGCGGGTGGCGCAGCGCCGGGTCGCGTTCCAGCACCACGCCGATTTCCAGCGCATACGTGCGTGCCTGCAGCAGCGGGTTCACCTCCTTCACCGCCCCGCGGTCGGTGACCAGGGTGAACTGGGTCTTGTCTGCCTGGCGGATGGTCTCCGCTTTCCAGTCCTTCACTTCCAGCACCAGCAGGCCACGGCGCGGATGCACCACGACAAAGTCGGGCCGCCGCTGCCTGAGCCCGATCGGCACGTCGTACCACAGGAGGTAATCGTTCTCGAGCTTTTGTTCGAGCCGCTCGGAGACCCGCTTTTCGCCGCTGGTCATGCGCGACAGACAACTGTTGCGGGTCGGGATCAGGGTCGCCATCGCGTCATTCCGTGGATGCCATCCGGAAATTAGCCGATCGGCCCCGGCTGTCAACGGTGCCATGCGGCTGGACAGCCACCAGCCGGGGTCACCGCGAGGGTGCGGGAACCCCGCTGGGAGGAGCTTGCGCAACGGTGTGCTCGCCGCAGCTCGTGATTCCGGTTCCCCGCTTCATCAAAACGAATCATTTGCACTGCACAAAACTTGGTGTTATTCCTAGCGGCGATGAATCACTCCGCCCGCCAGTACTTTTGGTTTTATGGCTACTCGCTACCGCTGGCGGAGGCGTGGGTGTGATCTTGCTGCAAGTTTGAAACCCCATCCTGAAAAGCCGCCAGCAACCAAGGCGGCTTTTTTCATGGCCGCCGCTGGCAAATCCACCGAGGAAGCCGCTGCCATGTCCCAACCCGTTACCGATGATCTACGCATCCGCGAGCTCACGCCGCTCGCCACCCCGCTCGAGGTGCTGGCCGAATGCCCGGCGTCGCCCGCCGCGCTGGCCACCGTCGGCACCGCGCGCAGCGCCTTGCATCGCATCATCAACGGCAGCGACGACCGCCTCGCGGTGGTGATCGGTCCGTGTTCGATCCACGACCCGCGCGCCGCGCTCGAATACGCCACGCGGCTCGCCGCGCAGCGCGAGCGGTTGGCCGATGAGCTGGAGATCGTCATGCGCGTGTATTTCGAGAAGCCGCGCACCACGATTGGCTGGAAGGGGCTCATCAACGATCCCGACCTGGACGACAGTTTCCGCATCAACAAGGGGCTGCGCATCGCGCGCCAGCTGCTGGTCGACATCAACGCGCTCGGCGTGCCGGCCGGCAGCGAATTTCTCGACATGATCTCGCCGCAGTACCTCGCCGACCTGGTTTCCTGGGGCGCGATCGGCGCGCGCACGACCGAGAGCCAGGTGCATCGCGAGCTGGCGTCCGGGCTGTCGTGTCCGGTCGGCTTCAAGAACGGCACCGACGGCAACGTGAAAGTGGCAGTGGATGCGGTGCAGGCGGCGTCGCACGCGCATCATTTCCTTGCCGTGACCAAGCACGGCCAGGCCGCGATTGCGGCAACCAGCGGCAACCACGATTGCCACGTGATCCTGCGCGGCGGCAAGGCGCCGAACTACGACGCCGCCAGCGTCGACGCGGCCTGCACCGCGATCGGCAAGGCCGGGCTGCCGCCGCACGTGATGATCGACGCCAGCCACGCCAACAGCGGCAAGCGCCCGGAAAACCAGCCGCGCGTCGTGGGCGAGATTGCGGCGCAACTGGAAGCCGGGGAGTCGCGCATCGTCGGCGTGATGATCGAAAGCCACCTGGTCGGCGGGCGGCAGGAGCTTGCCGCGGGGCGCCCGTTGACCTACGGCCAGAGCATCACCGATGGCTGCCTGGGCTGGGAGGATTCGGTGCCGGTGCTGGAGCGCCTGGCCGCGGCCGTGCGTCGGCGGCGTGCCGTGGCGCGCGACGAGATCGCGGCCTGACCGTTTGGCCGCGTATCCTTCACCGCATTCAAGACGGAGCCGGACATGGCGCTCGACATTCAACACGCACGCGGGACCCAGCAGTTCAAGGTAGTGGTCGATGGCGTGACCTGTGTGCTTGATTACCTCTTGTTCGAAACGACCATGCGCATCACGCACACCGGGGTACCGGCTGCCGTCGGCGGGCGCGGCATTGCCGGCGAGCTGGTGCGCACCGCGCTGGACTACGCGCGCTCGCGCGGCTGGCGCGTCGAGCTGGCGTGCTCGTATGCGGAAGTGTGGGTGGAACGGCACCCGGCGTATCAGGATCTGGTGGCATGAGCCACGGCAGGCACATACGGCCGCTGCACTTTGTGCGTTCGCGGCCGTGGCTCAGTACCTGCACGATGGTGTTCGTGGCGGCAGTCGTGCTGCTGGCGCTCGCCGGCGCGCCGCCGGCTTCTGCCTTGCTGCTGGGTTTTGATCTTGGTGCACTGATCTATCTGGTCGCGCTGTCGCAACTGTTCCGCCGCGCGTCGGGGGCGGCAGTGGCGCAACAGGCACGGGTGCAGGACACCGGCCGGCGCACGACGCTGGCGGTGGCGGTCATTGTTTCGCTGGTGGTGTTGCTGGCGCTGGTGACCGAGCTGCACGGGGCAAAGCAGGGCGGCGTGCTGCCGGTGGTGGTAGCAGCGCTCAGCGTGGTGCTCACGTGGTTGTTCGTGAACACCAGTTTCGCGCTGCACTACGCGCATGGTTACTACGGCGACGACGGGCGCCTGCACGGCGGCTTGCAGTTTCCGGATGCGCCGCAGCCGGACTACTGGGATTTCCTCTATTTTTCGTTCGTGATCGGCATGTGCTTCCAGACTTCCGACATCACCATCAACGGTCGGCACATGCGCCACCTCGCGCTGCTGCACAGCGTGGTCGCGTTTTTCTTCAACGTGTTCATCCTCGCCATCAGCGTGAGCGTGGTGGGCGGACTCGCGGGTTGAATGCGGGTCGAGTTTCTCTACGGCGACCTACCGGGCGCTCGCGGCGCGCTTTTCCGAATCTCCAATCCCGACCCCGTCAATCGCGCAGATTGTCGAACTGCAGCGGCAATTCGACGTCGGCCTTGCGCAGCACGGCCATCGCCGCTTGCAGGTCGTCGCGCTTTTTGCCGGTGACGCGCAGCTTCTCGCCGTTGATCTGCGCCTCGACCTTGAGCTTGGCCGTCTTGAGGTCGGCCACGAGTTTTTTGGCGATGACCTGGCTGATGCCCTGCTTCACGGTGACCGTCTGGCGCGCGCGGGCGAGGCTGGTTTCCGGTGTGCCGATGTCGAGCGCACGCAGATCGATCTTGCGCGCGCTGAGCCGGCCACGCAGGATGTCCAGCATCTGCTGCAACTGGAATTCGCTCGGGGCGGATAGCGCAATCTCGGCGTCGTCGAGCGCAAAGCTGGCGTCGATGCCCTTGAAGTCGAAGCGGTTCGCCAGTTCGCGGTTGGCCTGGTCGACGGCATTGGTCAGTTCGTGCTGGTCGACTTCGGAAATCACATCGAAAGAAGGCATGGCGGTACCCGGCGGTGGACAGGCCGCCAGTGTGGGCGATGCGCGGCGGGCGACGCAATGCGGCGGGTCAGTCGGCGCGCGGGCGGCGACGCTGCAGCCATTGGTCGAGCTGGTTGGCGAACGCCTGCTTGTCGCGCGCATGAAACGGCGTGTGGCCACCGGTGTCGACGCCGCTGCTGCGCAACTCGTCCATGAAGTTGCGCAGGGTGAGCCGTTGCGCGATGGTCTCGCGTGTATGCAGCTCGCCGTGCGGGTCGAGCGCGAGCGCGCCTTTTTCGATCACCGCTGCGGCGAGCGGGATGTCCTGGGTGACCACCAGGTCGCTGGCGCACACCCGGCGCACGATCTCGTGATCGGCCACATCGAAGCCGTGTGCCACTTGCACGGCATGCACGAAACGCGACGGCGGCGTGCGCAGGTAGGCATTGGCCACCAGGGTCACCGCGATGCGTTCGCGTTCGGCGGCGCGAAACAGGATCTCCTTGATCGCCACCGGGCAGGCGTCGGCATCCACCAGGATTTGCGGGTCGGCGATCATGCGCCGGGCCAGTCGAGCGTGCCGTCGATGATGGTGTGGGTGCGCCCGCCGATCCACACCGCGCCCGCCTCGATGCGGGCGACCAGCGCGGCGTCGAAGCCGATCTCGCGCCCCTGGCTCACGCGGTAGCCGCGCGCCAGCGGGCCGGCGGGTTCGGCGTGCGCGATCCAGGCGGCGAGCAGGCCGTTGGCGGCGCCGGAAGCCGGGTCTTCGGCAATGCCGGCGCCATCGGCAAACGCGCGCACCGTGAGCTGGTACGCGCCCGAATGGCTGCGGGCGAACGCGCAGATGCCCATGCTTGCGGTGGCTTGCGCCAGCGCGGCAATCGCGACGTGGTCGGGCTGCCACGCGCGCAGCGCGGCTTCGTCGTCGATTTCGACCAGCCACCAGCGGCGCCCGCCGTCGACCAGCGCCGGCGGCAGGGCGCCCAGGCGGATGCCGTGCGTGGCCGGGGTCAGCAGCGGATGTGCTTCGATGCCGCGCCCGAGCACCTTCGCCGCGGGGGCGCGCAGCAGCAGGCGTTGCGTCTCGCCAGTGCCTTCAACGCGGATCGGCAACACGCCGGCGCCGCATTGCTGATGGAGCAGGTGGGCGCTTGCGGTGGCAAACCCGGTGGCGAGCGCCGCGTGCGCGCTGCCGATGCTTGGGTGGCCGGCGAAAGGGATCTCCTTGTGCGGCGTGAAGATGCGCACGCGGTAATCGGCGGTGGGGACATCCGGCGCGAGCAGGAACGTGGTCTCGACCAGTGCTGTCCAGTGCGCAAAGCGTTGCATCGCCTCGGCGCTCCAGTCGTCGGCGCCCAGCACCACGCCCAGATGGTTGCCGCCGCCGCGGCGTGCGGCAAACACATCGAGATGGAGAAAGCGCAGTGCGGACATGGCGGGGCCGACGGTGGAAAGCGGATCATCCTAGCGGAGTCGCGCCGGTCGACATCACCGCAGCGCGTTGCCAAGATGGCGCGTCTCGTTCTGCGCAAGCCGGGTTTCATGCCGATCACTCTCAGCATTCTCGCGATCACCTGCGTGGTGTCGTATCTCGCGTTCAAGAACGGCCGCCTGCTGGACGACCTGACCCTGTGGCCGCCGGCCATCAGCCGCAAGCACGAGTACTACCGGCTGGTGACCTACGGGCTGGTGCATGCCGATTTCACCCACCTGCTGTTCAACATGATCACGTTGTACTTTTTTGGCCGGGTGATGGAGGGCTTCTACGCGGGTCAGCTCGGCACCTATGGTTTTGCGTTGTTCTATCTGGGCGCGCTGGTGGTGTCGATCCTGCCGACCTACCTCAAGAACCGCGGCAACCCCGATTACCGCAGCTTGGGCGCCTCGGGTGCGGTGTCGGCGGTGCTGTTCGGGTTCGTGCTGCTGGCGCCGTGGTCGCTCATCATCGTGTTTGTGATCCCGGTGCCGGCGATCGTGTATGCCGTGCTCTACACCGGCTACTCGATCTACATGGATCGCCACGGGCAGGGCAACATCAACCACAGCGCGCATTTGTGGGGCGCGGCGTATGGCGTGGTATTCACGCTGCTGGTGAACCCGCGGGTACTGCCGCACTTCCTCGGGGCGCTGATGCAACCCTCGTTCTGAGGGGGTTCAAACGTGGCATTGCAAGCTGAGCATGTCTTCCCTCCCGGGGGCTTGCGCCATGCGTCATTTTATTGGTGGTTTGGCGGTGATCGCATTCGCCGGACTCGTGTCCGGGTGCTATGTCGCGCCGCCCTACAGCTATGTGCGCGGCACCACCTATGCCGGCTCGGCCTATTACGGCGAAGGCCCGACGGTGATCTATCGCGGCAGTTACGACGCCTATCCCTATACGCCGTACTACGGCGGTTACTACGGCTGTTGCTGGTCCTCCGGGGGGGTGGTGCGCGGTGGATGGCAGCGCGGCTACGGCGGCCATCGCTACGACCGCGACGACTACCGTGGCCGTGCGCGCGGCAACGGGTGGCGTGGCAACGGGCACGGCCATGGACATGGGGACGACGGTGGCCGCTGGCACGGACGTCGCGACGACAGGCAGGACCAGGACCACTGAGCGGCGCGTGGCTCGCCATTGCGTTGCGCGGCGCGCTCGTGTTGTGCGGCGTGTTTGCACTTGGCGGCTGCACCAGCGTGCGCTACTACACCCAGGCTGTGCGCGGACAGGCGTCGCTGGTCGTTCATCGCCAGCCGGTGGCCAGGCTGCTGCGCGAGCCGACGACCGACCCCACGCTTGCCGTGCGGTTGTCGCTGGCATTGCAGGCGCGGCAATTCGCCAGTGATGCCCTCGATCTGCCAAACAACCGCAGCTATACCCGCTACGTCGATCTGCACCGCCCGTATGTGGTGTGGAACGTGTTCGCGACGCCGCGCTTTTCGGTGGCGCCCGTCCGGCATTGCTTCCCGGTGGCCGGTTGCGTCGCGTACCGCGGGTGGTTTCACGAGGCGTCCGCCGAGGCCGACGCCGCGCGGTTGCGTCGGCGCGGCGATGACGTGTGGGTTGGCGGCGTCCCGGCGTATTCCACGCTGGGCTGGTTTGCCGATCCGATCCTGTCCAGCATGCTGCGGTGGGACGACGACGAGCTCGCCGGCACGATTTTCCACGAACTCGCGCACCAACTGCTCTACGTGAAAGGCGATACCGCGTTCAATGAATCCTTTGCCACCTTCGTGCAGCGCGAGGGGTTGCGCCAGTGGCGTGCACACCGCGGCCTGTCGCCGTCCCCCGCGGACACGCAAGCCATGACGGCGGGCTTTACGCGGCTCGTGCTGGATCTGCGCGCACGGCTCAAGGTGCTGTACGCCAGCGGCGTGGATGAGGAAGCGATGGAAACCGGCAAGCAGGGTGAGATCGCCGCGTTCCGCGTACGCTACGCACACTGGCGCGACAGCCACTGGCACGGCGACACCCGCTACGACGCCTGGGTGGCCAAACCGATCAACAACGCCCGGTTGCTGCCGTTCGGCCTGTATGACCAGTGGGAGCCGGCGTTTGCCGCACTGTTTGCCCAGGCTGGCCAGCGGTGGCCGGCGTTCTACCAGCGCGTGCGCAGACTGGCGCGTGAGCCGCAAGAGCAACGCGATGCACGCTTGCAGGCGTTGCTGGCGGCTACACGCCAAGTGGCTGACCGAAAACTGAACCAATGAGTATGGTTTTCTTGAACTTCAGCCGCACCGCCTACACTAAGCATCCGTATCGCCGTGAGGCGAAAAGAGACGGAGCAATGCAACGCACCGTCGAGGGGTCGGTCCCACTCTCCCCTTATGACGCACCGACCTGACGAACCCCGGCCGCTACTCCCCTGGCAGCCGGGGTTTTTTTGTTGCCGACGATCAGTGCTGGTCGACGCGCGATGTGGATAATCATTGGTTTGTGCAGGCAAGCAGGCGCGGCATGATCATCGAATCGCTGCTGGATACCGATCTCTACAAGTTCTCGATGATGCAGGTGGTGCTGCATCACTACCCGGCGGCGCAGGTGGAGTATCGCTTCAAGTGCCGCACGCCGGGCATCGATCTCGTGCCGTGCATCGACGAGATCCGCACCGAGCTGGATGCCCTGTGCAGTCTGCGTTTTCGCACGGAAGAGCTCGACTACCTGCGCTCGATGCGCTTCATCAAGAGCGATTTCGTGGACTTTCTGGGCTTGTTTCAGCTCAACGCGAAGTACGTGACGTTGGTGCCGGCAGCCTCCGGCAACGGCGAAATCGAGGTGCGCATCAAGGGGCCGTGGCTGCACACGATTTTGTTCGAGGTACCGCTGCTGGCGATCATCAACGAGGTGTATTTCCGTCGGGCGTGCCCGCGACCCGACCTTGCCGAGGGGCGGCGCCGGTTGCAGGCGAAGATCGCGCTGCTGCGCGATACCGCGGGCTACGCCGATTGCCGGATCGCCGATTACGGCTCGCGCCGGCGGTTTTCGCGCATCTGGCATGGGGAAGTGCTGGCGACGCTGCACGCCGGGCTGGGCGCGCAGCTGGCCGGCACCAGCAACGTGTATTACGCATGGAAACTCGGGCTGACGCCGCTGGGCACGCTGGCGCACGAATACCTGCAGGCGCATCAGGCGCTCGGCCCGCGCCTGCGCGATTCGCAGGTGGCGGCGCTGGAGACGTGGGCCAGGGAGTATCGCGGTGACCTCGGCATTGCGCTTTCCGATGTCTACGGCCTGGACGCGTTCCTGCGCGATTTCGACCTGTATTTCTGCAAGCTGTTCGACGGTGCGCGGCATGATTCGGGCGATCCGTTCGACTGGGGCGAGCGCCTGCTGGCACATTACCGCGCCAATCGTGTCGACCCGCGCAGCAAGGTGCTGGTGTTCAGCGATGGACTCGACATTCCGCGGGTGATGCAGCTTTACGAACATTTTCGTGGGCGCTGCCAGCTCGCGTTTGGCGTCGGCACCAACCTCACCAACGACACCGGGCCCGAGCCGCTCAACATCGTCATCAAGATGGTTCGCTGCAACGGCCAGCCGGTGGCCAAGCTCAGCGACTCGCCGGGCAAGGACATGTGCGACGACCCGGCCTACCTCGCCTATTTGCGCCAGGTCTTCGAGATTCCGCCGCGCTGAACCCACGCCGGTGCGCGCCTATAATCCGGCGCATGCCCGCGTTGCCGCATCGCCATGAGCTCTACACCGTTGCGCAGGTGCGTGCATTCGACCGGCGCGCGATCGACGGGCTCGGCATACCCGGCATCGAGCTGATGCAGCGCGCCGCGGCGGCAGCGTTTGCCAGTTTGCGCCGGCATTGGCCGCAAGCGCGGCGGCTCGCTGTGTACTGCGGTCCCGGCAACAACGGCGGCGACGGTTTCTTGCTCGCGGCGCTGGCGCGCAAACAGGGCTTGCAGGCGGAGGTGATTGCACTGACCGCGGTGTCCACTGGCGATGCCGCGCTGGCGCGGCAGGCGTGGCGCGATGCCGGCGGCGCGGTACGCCTCTGGCAATCCGGCACCGCGCTTCCCGCTGCCGACGTGCAGGTCGATGCGCTCTATGGCACCGGCTTGCATCGGCCGCCCGCACCCGAGGTGGCGGCGTTGATCGCGGCGATTGCCGCCAGCGGCCAGCCGGTGCTGGCGCTCGATGTGCCCTCCGGGCTGGCTGCTGACACGGGCGACGTGCCGGGCGCCGTGTTGCCCGCGGACGTCACCATCAGCTTCATTGCCGCGAAACGTGGCCTGTATACCGGTCGTGCCGCGGAGGTGGTCGGCAGGCTCGAACTGGCGCCGCTCGATCTGCCCGAATCGCTGTGGCAAGGCGTGCCACCGGACGCCGTACTGCTCTCGCCGGAGTGCCTGCCGCGACGACCGCGCGCCGCACACAAGGGCGCGAACGGCCATGTGCTGGCGATCGGCGGCGACCATGGCCTGGCCGGAGCGATTCGCCTGTGCGGGGAAGCCGCGTTGCGCGCCGGCGCCGGGCTGGTCAGCGTGGCGACCCGCGCCGACCACCTGTTGGCGTTGAACGCCGCGCGGCCGGAACTGATGGCGCATGGCGTGGCCGATGGCGACGCACTCGCGCCACTCCTGGCGCGGGCGAGCGTGCTGGCGCTTGGACCGGGGCTGGGGCAGGGCGATTGGAGCCGCGCGCTGTGGCGGGCGGCGCTGGCCAGCGGCAAGCCGCTGGTGCTCGACGCCGATGGCTTGAACCTCTTGGCGCGCGCCCCGGCGCCGCTTGCCCAGCCCGGCGTGCTGACACCGCATCCCGGGGAAGCCGCACGGCTGCTCGCCACCACGGCGGCCGCGGTGGAAGCCGACCGTTTTGCAACGGTGCGCGCGCTGGCGCGCCGTTATCGCGCCGTGGTGGTGCTGAAAGGGGCTGGCAGCCTGATTGCCGCGCCGGACGGCAAGGTAGCTGTTTGCCCGTGGGGCAATCCGGGCATGGCCACGGGCGGCATGGGCGACCTCCTGACCGGCGTGATCGCTGCACTGATGGCGCAAGGTTGCGATGCGTGGCGCGCCGCGTGCCTCGGCGTGGGCCTGCATGCGCGGGCCGGTGATTGCGCCGCACGCCACGGCGAGCGTGGCCTGCTGGCCTCTGATCTGCTGGCGCCGCTGCGCGCCCTGGGCAATGGACTCGACGATGATGAATGAGCGTTCCTGGCAACTGGCCGATGAGGCCGCCACCCTGGCATTTGGCGCCCGTTTTGCCCGCGCGCTGGGTCACAACGGCCTGGTGATCTACCTGCACGGCGAGCTGGGTGCCGGCAAGACCACGTTTGCGCGCGCGCTGCTTGGCGCCATGGAGGTACGCGAGCGGGTCAAGAGCCCGACCTACACCTTGATCGAGGGCTACGACGCGCAGGGGCGTCCGGCGTGGCACCTCGACCTGTACCGCATTGCGGACCCCGGCGAGCTGGAATGGCTGGGACTGGATGCGCTGTCCGATCCTGCGGCCGTGGTGCTGGTGGAATGGCCCGAGCGCGGCCGCGGTGCGTTGCCGGCGGCCGATGTCACTTTGCACCTCGCTTATGCTGGCGATGGCCGCAGCGCGCGGCTCGAAGCACATACCCCGCGCGGTGGCGAACTCGTGGCGGAATTGCGCTGAAAACGGGCACGCGCGCGACAAATCAACAGCTTGCGATGGCAAGGAAAACATAACCTGCTGCAACGCTACAGCTAGACACGAGCTGACGAACCACGTGCAGGTTGCGGATATTCAAAGGAAAACATCTTGCAATCGCAGGATGCCTGCGATTCAATGCGCCCCATGCACGCCCGCCTGCACAACTTGGCCAAAGAATTCGTCGCCGCGTTGGTGGTGAGTGGCTGTGCGTGGGGTGCGCATGCCGCCGATGTGACCGGTGTGCGCGTGTGGGCCGATGCCACGCATACCCGTCTGGTGCTCGACCTGGATGGCAAGCCCGATTACCGGCTCGATCGTGGCACCGACCAGGTGGTCATCGACCTGGCGCGCGGCCAGACCGCCAAGGGTTTTGCCGACCCGGCGGCGCAAGGCCTGTTTCGCGGCATGCAGCAAGACCGCGACGGCGAGCGCCTGCAGCTCACCGCCCGCATGACGCCCGGCAGCAGCGTGCGCAGCTTCGTGCTGGCACCGGATGGTGGCGGCGATCATTACCGGCTTGTGGTCGACCTGTTGCCGGGGCATGGGGCCGATGCGAAGCCGTCGTCGGCCGCCGGCGACGACCATGCCAACCCTGCCGTGGCGGTGGCCAGCACCACGCCGGACGCGCCGGCGGCAGCGCCCAGCCAGCCGACGGAGGTGGCCAGCGCTGCGCCACGCCGCGCCGCTGCCGTCGGCAACAGCCGGCGCATGAACCAGCAGGCTGCGGCGCTGCTCAACGGCTCCCGCAAAGTGGTGATTGCGATCGACGCCGGGCATGGCGGCAAGGACTCGGGCGCGATCGGGCCGGGGGGCACGATGGAGAAAAACGTCACCCTGGCGGTGGCGCATGACCTGGCTGCAGAAATCAACCAGCAGCCAGGCATGAAGGCGGTCCTCACGCGCACGGGCGACACTTTCATTCCGCTTGCGCAGCGCTACCAGATCGCGCGCCAGCATGATGCCGACCTGTTCATTTCAATCCATGCCGATTCCTACGCCTCGGGTGACGCGCGCGGCTCCTCGGTGTGGGTGTTGTCCTCGCGCGGCAAGAGTTCGGTAGCGGCGCGCATGCTCGCCGACCGCGAAAACAGCGCCGACCTGATCGGCGGCGTATCGCTCAGCGACCAGAGCAACGGCCTGGCCAAGGTGCTGCTCGATATGCAGCAGGGCTGGGCGGTGCAGGCCAGCGACATGGTGGCCACCAACGTGCTGCGCGCGCTGGCGCAAATCGGCCCGACCCACCGCGGTTACGTCGAACGGGCGAACTTCGTGGTGCTGCGTTCGCCCGACGTGCCGTCGATCCTGGTCGAGACGGCGTTCATCAGCAATCCGGCGGAGGAGCGCAAGCTGCGGGACCCCGGGCACCAGAAGACGCTGGCCAACGCGGTGATGACCGGCGTGCAACGCTACTTCGAGTCCGCGCCGCCGCCGGGCACCTGGTTTGCGGCGCAAGCGGCGCGGCACGGCACTGGTCCTGTTGCCACGACAGGCGAAGGCGCTGCCGCGCGCCGCGCAGCCGCACGTGGGACATGGGTCAGCAGCGCCCATGACCGGCATCGCGTCGGCAGTGGGGAAAACTTGCGCAGCATCGCGCACCGCTACGGCATCAGTGTCGGTGCGCTCAAAAACGCCAACCGGCTGAGCAGCAACACGGTGCACGCCGGCACCGTGCTCACCATCCCCGCGAGCTGATCGCGACGTGCTGTTAAAGTGCGCGAATGTCCGTCATTCGTGCCTTGCCGCTGGATCTCATCAACCAGATTGCCGCCGGGGAAGTCATTGACCGCCCGTCGTCGGTGGTCAAGGAGCTGGTTGAAAACAGTCTCGACGCCGGTGCCGGCCGGATCGAGGTCGAGATCGAGCAGGGCGGCAGCCGGTTGATCCGCGTGCGCGACGATGGCGGTGGCATCGCTGCCGATGAACTGCCGCTTGCGGTGGCCGCACACGCCACCAGCAAGATCGCCAGCTTCGACGATCTCGAACACGTCGCCAGCATGGGTTTTCGCGGCGAGGCGCTGGCGTCGATGGCGTCGGTGTCGCGCTTTGCGCTGACCTCGCGGCTGCGCGACAGCGAGCGCGCGTTTCGGATCGAGGTCGACGGCGGCGCGATGCGTGCGGCGCGCCCGGCACAGCATCCGCCCGGCACCAGCGTTGAAGTACGGGACCTGTTCTACAACGTGCCGGCACGCAAGAAGTTCCTGCGCGCCGAACGCACCGAATTCGCGCACATCGACGACCTGCTGAAGTCGCTGGCCCTGGCGCGCGGCAGCGTCGAATTCCGGCTCAGCCACAACGGCAAGCCGGTACGGGTGTGGAAGCCGGCGCGCGACGAGCAGACCCGCCTGACCCGGGTGGCCGAGGTGCTCGGCGCCGAATTTCCCGCGCAGTGCCTGCACGTGGATCACACCGCCGCCGGCCTGCATCTCGCCGGCTGGGTCGGGCTGCCCACGGCGTCGCGGGCGCAGGCCGACCAGCAGTTTTTCTACGTGAATGGCCGCCTCGTGCGCGACCGCATCGTGGCGCACGCGGTGCGTCAGGCCTATGCCGACGTGCTGTTCCACGGCCGCCAGCCCACCTTTGTGCTGTACCTCGAACTGGACCCCGCAGGGGTCGACGTCAACGTGCACCCGGCCAAGCACGAAGTGCGCTTCCGCGAGCAGCGGCTGGTGCACGATTTCCTGTTTCGCACGCTGAGCGAAGCGCTGGCGCACACCAGTGCCGGCGAGGTGTCGTCGCAGGCGCAGGTCGCCGACGATCGGTTGCGCATGGGCGCCGGCAACGTGGCCACGCCGCCGGGGTTGCCGGCCGCCGCCCATGGCGCGTCATGGCCAAGCCATGTCAGCCAGAGCCGCCTCGCACTCGGTGTGCGTGACGCGCCGTTGGCCGAATACGCCGCGCTACTGGGGGCGGCACTGCCGCCGCGCGCGACGCCGCAGCCGTTGCCGGCGGACGAGCCGGGTGCAGCGCCGCCGCTCGGCTATGCCATCGCCCAGCTCAAGAGCATCTACATCCTGGCGGAAAATGCGCAGGGACTGGTGCTGGTCGACATGCACGCCGCGCACGAGCGCATCACCTACGAACGCTTCAAGGCCGGGCGCGCCGCCAGCAACCTGCGCTCACAACTGCTGCTGGTGCCACTCGCGCTGGCCGTCAGCGCGCAGGAAGCCGCGGCTGCCGAAGAACACGCCGAAGCCCTCGCGACGTGGGGCTTGGAGCTGTCGCGCAGCGGCCCGTCGAACGTGGTGGTGCGGCGCATCCCGGCCCTGCTCGAAGGTGCCGATGCCGCGCAGCTCACCCGCGACGTGCTTGCCGAGCTGGCCCAGCACGGCAGCTCGCGCCGCCTGCAGGAGCTGGAAAACGAGCTGCTCTCGACCATGGCCTGCCATGGTTCGGTGCGTGCGGGACGCCGGTTGACGCTGCCGGAAATGAACGCCTTGCTGCGCGACATGGAAGCCACCGAGCGCTCCGGCCAGTGCAACCACGGCCGCCCGACCTGGACCCAGTTGTCGATGGGCGAACTCGACCGGCTGTTCATGCGCGGGCGCTGAGCCGGCTTGTCGCCTCGGTGTTTGGACGTCCATACTGCCATGTGCCCTGCGATCGGTGATGCCCATGCTGCGCCTCGTTCCCCGTCTGTTTGCCTTGCTTGCCGGAGTCGCTACCGTGTCTGCTGCTGAAACACCCACCGCCTACACCCATGAGATCGAGGCGTGGCGCGCCGCGCGGGTTGCGCGGCTGACGGCACCGGATGGCTGGATCAGCCTGGTTGGCCTGGATTGGCTGCGTGCCGGCGAGAACCGCGTCGGCAGCGCGGCCGGCAACGACATCGTGCTCACCACCGGTCCGGCGCATCTCGGCACGGTCACGCTTGACGCCGGTGGTGCGACGCGCATTGTGCTGGCGCTGGACAGCGCTGCGACGGTCGATGGCAAGTCGGTGCGCGAAGCGGCGCTGGTCGACGACACGCACGCTGCTCCGGGCGCCACGCCAACCACCGTGCGGTTTGGCGACGCCAGCTTTTTCGTGATCGACCGTGACGGCCGCAAGGCGTTGCGGGTCAAGGATGCGAACGCGCAGGCACGCAAACACTTCGCCGGCATCGACTATTTCCCGATCGACCCAACCTGGCGCATTGAGGCCGACTGGGTGCCGTTTACGCCGGCGCACGCGCTCGAAATGGGTACCGCCATCGGCACCATCGACAAGGTGACGGTGCCGGGCAAGGCGGTGTTTACGCGCGACGGGCGCCGCTTCGAGCTGTTGCCGTATCAGGAAGAGCCCGGTGGCGAGCTGTTCTTCGTGCTGGCCGATCGCACCTCGGGCAAGGAGACCTACGGCGCGGCGCGATTCCTGTACGCGGCGCTGCCGGCGGGCGGACTCGACCACCCCGGCAAAGTGGTGCTCGACTTCAACCGCGCATACAACCCGCCGTGTGCGTTCACGCCCTTCGCCACCTGCCCGCTGGCGCCGCCGGAGAACCGCCTCGATCTCGCGGTGACCGCGGGCGAAAAGAAATACCGCGGCGGGCATTGACGGCCGTTGCGTCCCGCGGCGATCCAAATCAGGCGCGGGCGTTGGCCTTTCGGCTCATTGCCCCTTGAACGCCGCCTTGCGCTTCTCCAGAAACGCGCTGGTGCCCTCGCGCATGTCCTGCGTGGCAAACATCAGCGCAAAGCCCTGAGTCTCGAATTCTAGGCCTTGATCGAGCCCGGCCTCGCCGCCTTGCAGCACGGCATCAAGGATGCCGGCGGCGGCCAGCGGGGCGGCGGCCGCAAGCTGGTCGGCCAGCGCATTCACGGTGGCATCCAGTGCATCGGGCGCGACCACCTGGTTCACCAGCCCCAGCGCGTGTGCGCGGGCGGCGTTGATCGGGGTGCCGGTGAGGCACAGCTCCAGTGTGGCGCTGCGGCCGACGAGGCGCAGCAGCCGTTGGGTGCCGCCGAAGCCGGGAATCAACCCCAGGTTGATTTCCGGCTGGCCGAACTTGGCCTTGTCGCTGGCTACGCGCAGGTGGCAGGCCATGGCCAGCTCCAGCCCACCGCCCAGCGCATAGCCCTGGATGCGCGCAACGACTGGCTTGTCGAGCCGTTCGATCGTGGTCATCAGATGCTGGCCGGCACGTGAGAAGCCCTGTGCCTGGATCGAGGTGTAACCATGCATTTCGGCAATGTCGGCACCGGCCACGAACGCTTTTTCGCCGGCGCCGGCCAGTACCACGGCACGCACGGCGTCATCCTGCGCGGCTTGCGTGAAGGCAATCGTCAGCTCGTTCAAGGTGTCGCGGTTCAGTGCGTTGAGCTTGTCCGGGCGATTGACCGTGATCGTGCGCACGCCGCCGCGATTGCCGATTTCAAGATTGCGATAAGCCATGGGAAGCCTCGTGCGAAGTCATGTACGGCATGGTACCAGCGGGAACCTTTGCGGCCGGATATGCTCTCAACCCGGTAGCGTGGACAGCACGAGATGCGGGTTGCGATGACGAATGGCTTGACACGATGGTGCGCAGTGCTGGTTTGCGGCCTGCTTGCGGGGCCGCTGGCTGCGCAGGAGGCGCCCAAGACGGCCGCGCCGGCAAAGCTCGACAAGGCCAAGCTTTCCTACGCCATCGGTTACCAGATCGGCAGCCAGTTCGTCGATCGCCAGGGGCAGGCAGGCATCCCGGATATCGACATCGCCACCCTGCAGCGGGCCATGCTGGATGCCTACAACAAACGGGCGCCTAGCGTATCCATGCGGGCCATGCAGCAACAATTGCAGGCTTTCAACCAGCAATTGCGCAGCGATGCGCAAAACCAGTTCGACCAGCTTGCCGCAACCAATGCGCGCAAGAGCGCAGCGTTCATGGCGCGCAATGCGAAGCAGCCGGGGGTGATCCAGCTGCCGTCCGGCATCCAGTATTCGGTGCTCAAGCGCGGCGATGGCAAGGCCAGCCCGCTCGTGACCAGCACGGTGGTGGTCAACTACCGCGGCATGTTGATCGACGGTACCGAGTTCGACAGCACCTGGGCGCACGGTGCGCCGGTGAGTTTCACCATCGACCGGGTAATCCCCGGTTGGCGCGATGTGATCCCGCACATGCACGTGGGGGATCGCTGGAAAGTGGTGATTCCGCCGCAGCTCGCCTACGGCAAGGAGGGCGCGTTGCCGCGCATCGGGCCGAACGAGGCCCTGGTGTTCGAGATCGAACTGCTCGCGATCAAGCCGCCAACGACGGAAGCGGCGACGCCGTGAGCCGGCTCAGCGCGCGCTGCTAGAGCTAGACTTGTCGGACATGTATTTCGCAACGATTTCCCCACCCGTGGTACCCAGCACGCCATGCATCGGCGTGTGCTGGTTGGATGCCGACGGCTGGTGCATGGGTTGTCGCCGCAGCGGCGATGAAATTGCCCGCTGGCGCGATCTCGACGAGTCCAAACGCCTGCGCATCATGCGCCATGTGTTGCCGCAGCGGCCGCGGTGATGGACGGCTTTGCCAAGGCCTTGCTGCCGCTCTCGCAACCGCCGGCGGCACCGGCCTGGAACCATGCGGAGATCACCGGCGTACTGGGCACCGTCAAGCGGCGCCCGGCAGCGGTACTGCTCGGCATTCGCGATGAGGGCGATCCGCGGTTGATTCTCACGGTACGCAACGGGCACCTGCATGCGCACGCTGGCCAGGTGGCGTTTCCCGGTGGGCGCAGTGAGCCGGACGACGGCGGCGCGCTGGTCACGGCATTGCGCGAAAGCCACGAGGAAGTCGGCCTTGATCCGGCGCTGGTGACGCCGCTGGGGTATCTCGATTGCCTGGAAACCGTGAGCGGCTACTGCGTGACGCCGGTGGTGGCCACGGTGGCTGCCAGCGCACGGTTGCAGGCGGCGCCGGCCGAAGTGGCCGAGGTGTTCGAGGTGCCCATGGCATTTTTCCTCGACCCGGCCAACCAGCATCGCTACACCATGGATTACCACGGCTATCAGCGCGAGATGCTTGAATTCGTGCACGGTGGACACCGCATCTGGGGCGCCACCGCGGCGATCCTGCTCAATTTCTTGAAGCGCACGGGGCACGCATGAAAACCACGCTCGTCAGCGTTGCCGAACTCGCGTCCATGTCGGCCGCTGCGGTACTCATCGTCGATTGCCGCAAGGAACTCGCCGACCCCGCCAAGGGGCGCCACGACTACACGCTTGGCCACATCCCCGGTGCCGTGTATGCCGATCTCGACAGCGAGCTGTCCGACCTGTCGAAAACGGGGCTCGGCCTGGGCCGCCATCCGCTGCCGTCGGCGGCCGCCTTTTCGCAGACGCTTGCGCGTTGGGGCTGGCAACCCGGCTTGCAGGTGGTCGCCTATGACGCCGGCAATGGCGCGATGGCGGCCGCGCGCCTGTGGTGGCTATTGCGCTACGCCGGCCAGCCGGCGGTGGCCGTGCTCGATGGCGGCTACGCCGCCTGGCTTGCGGCAGGGCAAGGGCGGGAAACCGCCGCGCTGCGGCGTACACCTAACCCCGTGAGCGTCCAGTTCGACGCTGCGCAAGTCGTGCTTGACCACGCCGCGGTGCTGGCCACACCCGCGCCATTGCTGGTCGATGCCCGCGCGGCACCGCGCTACCGCGGCGACAGCGAGCCGCTCGACCCGGTGGGCGGGCATGTGCCCGGCGCGTTGAACCGCCCGTTTGCGGACAACCTCGCGGCCGACGGCCGCTTCAAGCCGGCTGCCGAGTTGCGGCGCGATTTCCTCGCGCTGATCGGCAACCGGCCCGTCAACGAGGTGGTGCACATGTGTGGCTCCGGCGTCACCGCCTGCCACAACCTGTTGGCGATGGAATACGCCGGGCTCGCGGGCTCGCGCCTGTACGCGCCCTCGTGGAGCGGTTGGTGCAGCGACCGCACGCGCCCGGTGGCAACCGGCGCGGCGTGATCGGGGTCAGTGGGTGGACTTGCTCTTGAGCCGGGCCACCAGTGCCTGCAACGTGGCTTGGGTTTCCGCTGCGAAGTAGTCGGCGAGGAAGTCGTCCAGCGGCAGGGCGTCGACGTCGGCAAAGGTGGCTGTGAGGTCGGCGCGGGCGAGGCGACGGGTGGCGAGCATCGCGCGCGGCGGCAGGGCGAGCAGGTCGGTCATCCATTGCAGTGCCTGCGGCACGACGGCTTCCGGCGCGGCCAGCGCGTCGACGTAGCCGCACGCCAAGGCTTGCTGGGCGTCGAGCATGGTGCCGGCAATCAGCAGGCGTTCGGCGCGGCGGGCACCGATCACGCGGCGCAGCGCGAGCTGGATGCAACCGGGCACCGTGAGGCCGACCTGCACCTCGTTCAGGCCGATTTTCCAGGCTCCGTCGGCCATCACGCGGTGGTCGCACATCAGTGCCAGCACCGCGCCGCCCGCCGGGCTGTGGCCGGTAACGGCGGCGGCCAGCGGCACTGGTGAGCAGGCCAGCGCTGCAGTGGTGGCGAAGAATTCGTGCCAGTAGGCGCGCGCGCCGGCGTGGTCGAGCGTGAGCAGGGTCGGCACGTCGACGCCGGCCGAGAACATGCCAGGCTGGCCCGACAGCACGATGCCGCGCGTGCCGCCGGCAACGGCATGGTCGAACGCGGCGTGCAGCGTCTGCAGCAGTTCGAGGTTCAGCGCGTTGACCGGCGCGCGCGCAAGGCGCAGTTCGGTGATGTCGCCCTGCGGAAGGATGTCGAGCATGGAGATTTCCCCAAATGATGGCAATGCGCAGGCACACAGCCTTGCGCGGTGTCGGTCGCCGTGCAACTGCCGACTGCAGGTTGCGCGGCGGGTTCAGCCGATGGCGTCGCGAATGGCCTGCGGCAAGGGTACGGGTTTGCCGGTGGCCGGGTTCATCCACACCAGCACGACGCGGCCGTCGCTGTACAGGCAATCCGGATCGCCGGCGTCGGCGATGCGGTGCGCGAGCGTGAGCGAGCTGTTGCCCAGCCGTTCGCACGCCAGTTCGATGGCGAGTTGCGCCGGCCACGCGATCGGCCGGCGGTAGTTCACCTCGCTGCTGGCCAGCACCGGCATCGAACCCTCGCCGAACCACTCGCCGCGAACCTGCTGCAACCACTGCAGGCGCGCTTCCTCAAGAAAGGTGAGGTAGTTGGCATTGTTGACGTGGTTGAACGCGTCAAGGTCGCGCCAGCGCACCGTGAGGCTGGCGGTAAACAGGCTGGTGGGCGCGACCGGAGGCGGTTCGGGCATGGGTTTGGCGCGTTTGCCGCGGCGGGCTGACGGCTTCGCGTCGGGGGTAGTGGTGTCGGTGGTCATGGGATCTTGTTGCGCGCGCGCAGTGGCTTGTACTTGTCGAGCGAAGCGATGTGCTTCAGCGTGGTACGGGTCTTTTTCGGCTTGCGTGCCGGGTGCGCCTTGGCGAGCAGTGGGGCGAGGAACTGGCCGGTGTAGGAGCCAGGGGTGGCGGCGACGGTTTCCGGCGTGCCCTGCGCGATGATGCGACCGCCGCCGTCGCCGCCTTCCGGGCCGAGGTCGACAATCCAGTCAGCGGTCTTTATGACGTCGAGGTTGTGTTCGATCACCACCACCGTGTTGCCCTGTTCAACCAGCTGGTGCAGCACGTCGAGCAACTGGTCGATGTCGTGGAAATGCAGCCCGGTGGTGGGCTCGTCGAGGATGTACAGGGTGTGCCCGGTGTCGCGCCGCGACAGCTCCTTGGACAGCTTCACGCGCTGCGCCTCGCCGCCGGAGAGTGTGGTCGCGCTCTGGCCGAGCTTGATGTAGTCGAGCCCGACCGCGTGCAGGGTGTCGAGCTTGCGCGCGATCGTCGGCACGTTCTCGAACAGCGTCAGGGCTTCCTCCACCGTCATCGCGAGCACGTCGGCGATGGTGTGGCCCTTGTACAGCACCTCCAGCGTTTCGCGGTTGTAGCGCTTGCCGTGGCAGGAATCGCACGGCACGTAGACGTCCGGCAGAAAGTGCATCTCCACCTTGATCAGGCCGTCGCCCTCGCACGCCTCGCAGCGGCCGCCGCGCACGTTGAAACTGAAGCGGCCGGCCTCGTAGCCGCGCGCGCGCGCCTCCGGCACCTGCGCAAACAGCTCGCGCAGCGGCGTGAACAGCCCGGTATACGTAGCCGGGTTCGAACGCGGCGTGCGCCCGATCGGCGACTGGTCGATCGCCACCACCTTGTCGAACAGGCCCATGCCTTCGGCCGCTTCGAACGGCGCCGGCTGCCCACTCGCACCGTTGAGTTCCTGCGCCGCGAGCTGGTAGAGCGTGTCGTTGATCAGGGTGGATTTGCCCGAGCCGGAGACGCCGGTGATGCAGGTGAAGAGCCCGGCGGGGATCGCCAGGTCCACGTGCTTGAGATTGTTGCCGTGCGCGCCCTTGATCCGCAGCCAGCCATCGGCGACCGGTGCGCGCCGCTGTTTCGGCACCTCGATCACGCGCTCGCCGGAGAGGAACTGGCCGGTGATCGAACGCGGCACGGCAACCAGGTCTTTCACCGCGCCTTGTGCCACCACTTCGCCGCCGTGGGTGCCGGCGCCGGGGCCGATGTCCAGCACGTAGTCGGCGGTGCGGATCGCATCCTCGTCGTGCTCCACCACGATCACCGTGTTGCCGAGGTCGCGCAGGCGGGTGAGGGTACCGAGCAGGCGTTCGTTGTCGCGCTGGTGGAGGCCGATGGAAGGCTCGTCGAGCACGTACATCACGCCGACCAGGCCGGCGCCGATCTGGCTGGCGAGGCGGATGCGCTGCGCTTCGCCGCCGGAGAGCGAATCGGCCTGGCGGTCGAGCGTGAGGTAGTTCAGCCCCACGTCGCGCAGGAAGGTGAGTCGCTCGCGGATCTCCTTGACGATCTTCGCCGCGATCTCGCCGCGCCAACCGGTCAACGCGAGGGTCGCGAAGAATGCCAGCGCGTCGTCGATCGAACGGTTGGTCAGCGCCGGCAGCGCGGTGTCGGCCACGAACACGTTGCGCGCGGCGCGGTTCAGTCGCTGGCCGCCGCACTCGCGGCACGGCGTGTCGCTGATGTACTTCGCCAGCTCGTCGCGCACCGCGGGCGAATCGGTCTCCTTGTAGCGGCGTTCGAGGTTCGGCAACACGCCTTCAAAGGCATGCTCGCGGGTGACCTTGCCCCCGCGCTCGGTGAGATAGCGGAACGCGATCTTCTCCTTGCCGCTGCCGTACAGGATCGCCTCGCGCGTGGCCTTGGGCAGCTCGCGCCACGGCGTGTCCACGTCGAAACCGTAATGCGCGGCGAGCGACAGGATGAGCTGGAAATAATGCGGGTTGCGCCGATCCCAGCCACGCACCGCGCCGGCGGAAAGCGCCAGCTCGGGGTGCGCGACGACGCGCGCCGGATCGAACACCTGGGTCACGCCGAGGCCGTCGCAGGTGGGGCAGGCGCCGATCGGCGAGTTGAACGAAAACAGCCGCGGTTCGAGCTCGGGCAGCGAGTAGTCGCACACCGGGCAGGCGTAGCGCGAGGAGTAGAGCTGCTCCTTCGCCTTCGGATCGTCGATGTCGGCCACGATCGCCAGCCCGTCGCCGAGGCGCAGCGCGGTCTCGAACGATTCGGCCAGCCGCTGCTTGATGTCCTCGCGCGGGCGGAAGCGGTCGATCACCGCCTCGATCGTGTGCTTGATGCGCAGCCCGAGCGGCGGCACCGCATCCAGCTCGTACACCGCGCCGTCGACACGGGCACGCACGAAACCCTGCGCGCGCAACTGTTCGAACACCTGCACGTGCTCGCCCTTGCGCTCGCGGATCACCGGCGCCAGCAGCATGTAGCGCTTCGCCGCGTCCTGCGCGAGGGTCGCATCCACCATCTGGCTCACCGTCTGTGCTTGGAGCGGAATGCCGTGGTCCGGACAGCGCGGGGTGCCGACGCGCGCGTAGAGCAGGCGCAGGTAGTCGTAGATCTCGGTGATCGTGCCCACCGTGGAGCGTGGGTTGTGCGAGGTGGACTTCTGCTCGATCGAGATCGCGGGGGAGAGCCCCTCGATGCTGTCGATGTCGGGCTTTTCCATCATCGACAGGAACTGCCGCGCGTAGGCCGACAGCGACTCCACGTAGCGGCGCTGGCCCTCGGCGTAGATGGTGTCGAACGCGAGCGAACTCTTGCCCGAACCGGACAGTCCGGTGATGACGATCAACTGGTTGCGCGGCAGGTCGACGTCGATGTTCTTGAGGTTGTGGGTGCGCGCGCCGCGGATGCGGATGGTGTCCATGCGTGAAACGACAAAGCGAAAGAACCACTGTACCAAACTGCGCAGGTCACTTATTGTCTTGAGGAGTGGCAGCGGCGGCGGTGGTCATGATTTGACCAGCACACGGAGGCTCCGCTATCCTTCGCCGTTCGTCCGACCCGATACGGCCGTGACGGAACCCAAGAGAATAACGACAGAAGGGCCATCCCATGAGTTACGCAGTCATCAAGACTGGCGGTCGGCAGTTCCGTGTGCAGCAGGGCGACGTCCTGCGCGTCGAGCTGTTGCCCGCCGAAGAAGGCGCCACGGTCACCTTCAACCAGGTGTTGCTGGTTGGCGAAGGCGAGTCGGTCACGGTCGGTGCGCCGATCGTCGAAGGTGCGACGGTGTCGGCCACGGTGCGCAAGCACGGTCGCGCCGACAAGGTGCGCATCATCAAGTTCCGCCGCCGCAAGCACCACAAGAAGCAGCAGGGTCACCGGCAGCATTTCACCGAAGTCGAGATCACGGGCATCAACGCCTGAGCAACTGGAGCACAAGTCATGGCACATAAAAAGGGCGTAGGTTCCAGCCGCAACGGTCGCGATTCGAACCCGAAATATCTCGGCGTCAAGGTCTACGGCGGCCAGGCCGTCAGCGGCGGCAACATCATCGTGCGCCAGCGCGGCACCCAGTTCCACCCGGGCCACGGCGTCGGCCTCGGCCGCGACCACACGTTGTTCGCGCTGACCGACGGCAAGGTCGAGTTCAAGATCCGTGGCGAACACGGACGACGATTCGTCAGCGTGGTCAAGGGCTAAGCGGCTGGACCCGACAAAAAAGGCCCCGCTTCGGCGGGGCTTTTTGTTTGTGTTGCCGGGATTCGGGATATGGGATTCGGGATTCGCCAAGACGGGATCCCGGCAACCCGGTTGCCGTGTTGCGTGCGTTCGCGCCAAAGTGCTTTTCCGAATCTCGAATCCCCCTCCCGAATCCCGGTTCTCCACCATGAAATTCGTCGACGAAGCGATCATCCACGTGCAGGCCGGGGCCGGCGGCAATGGCTGCGCGAGTTTCCGGCGCGAGAAGTTCATTCCGTTCGGCGGGCCGGATGGCGGCGACGGCGGCAATGGCGGCTCGGTGTGGATGGCCGCGGACGAGGGCTTGAACACGCTGGTGGATTTCCGTCACCAACGGCATTTCAAGGCGCAGCGTGGCCAGGGCGGGATGGGCAGCCAGATGTACGGCAAGGGTGGCGAGGACACCGTGATCCGGGTGCCGGTCGGCACCGTCATCACCAACGTGGATACCGACGAGGTGATCGGCGACCTCACCGCGCACGGCCAGCGCCTGCTGGTGGCGCAGGGGGGCAAGGGCGGTCTCGGCAATATTCATTTCAAGAGTTCGGTGAACCGCGCGCCGCGCCAGTTCACCAACGGTACGCCGGGTGAGGAGCGCGACCTGAAGCTGGAGCTGCGCCTGCTCGCGGACGTTGGCCTGCTCGGGTTTCCCAACGCCGGCAAGAGCACGTTCATCCGCGCGGTGTCGGCGGCGACGCCGCGGGTGGCGGATTACCCGTTCACCACGCTGCACCCGAGCTTGGGCGTGGTGCGCCTCGGCGCCGACCAGAGCTTCGTGATTGCCGACATTCCCGGCCTGATCGAAGGCGCGGCCGACGGCGCCGGGCTCGGCATCCAGTTCCTGCGCCACGTCTCGCGCACCAGCCTGCTGCTGCACCTGGTCGACATCGCCCCGGTGGACGACACCGACCCGGTGGCGCAGGTGCGCGCGATCGAGGAGGAACTCGCGAAGTTCAACCCCGAACTGCTCGAACGCCCGCGCTGGCTGGTGCTGAACAAGGCTGATGCCCTGCCGGAAGACGAGCGCTCCAAGGTTGCCGAGGACATCGTCCGCCGGCTCGACTGGCAAGCCCCATGGTTCCTGGTTTCCGCCCTCGCCCGCGACAACACACTCACCGTCTGCCAGGCCGTGCAGCGCTTCTTTGAGGAACAGCGCGAAGCCGCCGCCGAGCCGCCGGCCTCCGGCAACCCGTAAGCACATCGGTCATGCGCTGGTGAAGCCGTCAGGCTGAAGCCCAACCCACGGGGGAACTGCAAGCCCGTGCCGTGCTTTTGCTCTAACGAATCCCGAATCCCATATCCCGAATCCCGGGTACTCACACCACGCGGTGCAGCACCAGCTCCAGCACCGCCTTGCTGCCGAAGAACGCCAGCAGCAGCACGGCCATGCCGGCGAGGCACAGGTTGACGGCACTGCGGCCACGCCAGCCGTGTTTCCAGCGGCCCCACAGCAGGGTGCCGAAGATCAGCCAGGCGACCACGCTCAGCACGGTGGTGTGGATCAGGTGCTGGGCGCGGATGTTCTGGATGAACAGCGCGCCGCTCAGCAGGGTAAGTGTGAGCAGCAGGAAACCCGCCCCGATCAGGCGGAACAGCAGCGATTCGGTCTGCACCAGCGGTGGCAGTGCCAGCAGGGGCCGGGTTGGCTGGTGGGTGCGCAGGGCACGCTCCTGCACCGCCAGCAACACGGCGATCACGGCGGCGATCGACAGCACGCTGTAGCCAAGCAGGGCGATGGCGACGTGCAGGCTGATCTGCCAATCCAGCGGGAGCGGCGTCGTCGGCGGTGCGAGAAACGCATCCAACGCCAGCAGCAAGGCGGCAATCGGGAACACGATCACGCCCAGTGCGGCGACCGGGCGCGACACGTTGACCAGTAAGGTCAGCGCCGCGACCACGCAGCCCACCAACGACAGCGCAGCAAAGAAATGCAGGTCGAGCCGGCCGCTATGGGCGCCGAACAGCACGCCGGCGTGCAGCACCACGGCCAGTGTTGCTACCGCCAACGCGAGGTGACGCAGGCCCGGCGTGGCGTGTGGCGGGCGGATCGCCAGCCCCCCGGCGCTGCCGAGGTAGAGCACGATGGCGAGGATGGCAGGCAAGGCAAGCGACATGGTGGGAGAGTTTCGCACAGCACTTGCCTTGCCTGCATGCGGCGCGGCCGCGCGTGGCGCCTCCGCTATACTTGTGCGTTCCGCACGATCGATGCCGCTGCCATGTTCGAATCGCTCAGCCAACGCCTGTCCGCCACCGTCAACCGCCTGCGCGGTCGCGGCCGGCTGACCGAGGAAAACATCCGCGAAGCGCTGCGCGAGGTGCGCATCGCGCTGCTCGAGGCCGACGTGGCGCTGCCGGTGGTGCAGGCGCTGATCCAGCGCGTGAAGGTGCGTGCCGTCGGCCAGGACGTGATGAAGAGCCTGTCGCCCGGCCAGGCGCTGGTGAAAGTGGTCAGCGACGAGCTAACCACCGTGATGGGCACGGCCAACAGCGAATTGAATCTCGCCGCGACGCCGCCCGCGGTGGTGCTGATGGCGGGCCTGCAGGGCGCCGGCAAGACCACCACCGTGGCCAAGCTCGCGCGTCTGCTCACCGAGCGGCGCAAGAAAAAGGTGATGGTGGTGAGCTGCGACGTCTACCGTCCGGCCGCCATCGAGCAGTTGCGCACCCTGGCCGGGCAGGTCGGGGTGAAGTTCTTCCCGTCGGAAGCCGGGCAGGATCCCGTCGCCATCGCCAAGGACGCGCTGGCTGCCGCACGGCGGGAAGTGGTCGACGTGCTGCTGGTCGATACCGCCGGCCGCCTGCACGTGGACGCGGCCATGATGGCCGAGATCAAGGCCTTGCACGCGGCGATCACCCCGGTCGAGACCCTGTTCGTGGTCGACTCGATGACCGGCCAGGATGCGGCCACTACCGCCAAGGCGTTTGCCGACGCGCTGCCGCTCACCGGCGTGGTACTGACCAAAACCGACGGCGATGCCCGCGGCGGCGCGGCACTCTCGGTGCGCTACGTTACCGGGCGGCCGATCAAGTTCCTCGGTGCGGGCGAAAAGACCGACGCGCTCGAACCGTTCCACCCCGATCGTGTGGCGCAGCGCATCCTCGGCATGGGCGACGTGCTCTCGCTGGTCGAGGAGGTCGAGCGCAAGGTCGATCAGGAAAAGGCGCAAAAGCTCGCCCAGAAGGTGATGAAGGGCAAGCGCTTCGACCTGAACGACATGCGCGACCAGCTCGAACAGATGAACAACATGGGCGGCCTCGCCGGGCTGATGGACAAGCTGCCCGGTGTTTCCGCGCTGCCCGACAGCGTCAAATCCAAGGTCAACGACGGTGAAATCAAGCACATGGTGGCGATCATCCAGTCGATGACCGCCAAGGAGCGCCGTCACCCCGATCTGCTGAACGGCTCGCGGCGGGCCCGTGTTGCGCGCGGTTCGGGCACCCAGCCGGCCGACGTGAATCGCGTGCTCAAGCAGTACATGCAGATGGAAAAGATGATGTCCAAGCTGTCGCGCGGCGGCGGCAAGGGATTGTTGCGCCAGATGAGCGGGGCGCTGCGCGGCATGGGAGCCGTGCGTGGCCTGCCGCCGCGGTAAGGTCGACCACCGGGCGACCCTATTCCATTTTCCTGCTTCCACCCTTAAAATGCCGCGTTTACCGCGCATGCCCTCGTGCGCGTGGCCGGCACCGCCGGCATCTCTGGAGCAATCATCATGGTCAAGATTCGTCTTTCGCGCGGTGGCGCCAAGGGCCGCCCGTTCTACCACGTCGTGGTCACCGACCAGCGCAACAAGCGCGATGGCCGCAATATCGAGAGCCTGGGGTATTACAACCCGGTGGCGCTCGGCAAGGACAAGCGCCTTGAGCTGAACGTCGAGCGGGTCAAGGAGTGGGTGGGCAAAGGCGCCCAGCTTAGTGACAAGGTTGCCGCTTTGGTGAAGGAAGCCGGCAAGCAGCAGGCGGCCTGATCGTGGCGGCAGCCGGTCGGCGCGTCCCGCTGGGGCGCATCGTCGGGCTGCACGGCGTGCAGGGCTGGGTCAAGCTGGAGTCCTGGACCGAGCCGCGCACGCAGATTTTTGGTTACCGCCCCTGGCTGCTTGGCAAAGCGCCGGACGCGGTGACGGAAATCGATGGCGCAAGCGGCCATCCGCAAGGCAAGGGCCTGGTGGCCCATTTGCCCGGCGTGGATGATCGCGATGCGGCGGCATTGCTGGTCGGCAGCGATATCTTCATCGCGCGCGAGCAGTTGCCGGTCGCGGGCAAGGACGAGTTTTACTGGGTCGACCTCGAAGGACTCGAGGTCGTCACCACGCAGGGCGTTGCGCTGGGACGGGTCAGCCACCTGTTCGCGACCGGCGCCAACGACGTGGTGGTGGTGCGGGACGGCACGCGCGAGCGGCTGATTCCGTTCATCCAGGGCAGTGTCGTGCGGTCGGTGGATCTCGATGCCGGGCGCATGGTGGTGGATTGGGACCCGGAGTTCTAGGGTCGTGCGGATCGATGTCGTCACGCTGTTTCCCGACTTTGTGCGCGCATGCGCCGAGGTCGGCGTGGTGGGCCGCGCGCAGCGGCGCAAGCTGCTGCAGGTGGAAACCTGGAACCCGCGCGACTACGCCACTGACCACTACCGTACCGTCGATGGCCGCACCTGCGGCGGCGGGCCGGGAATGGTCATGCTGATCGAGCCCTTGCGCGCCGCGTTCAAGGCGATGCGCGCGGCGGCACCGGAGCCGGCGCATGTGGTTTACCTGAGCCCGCAGGGAGCGCGGCTCACGCAAGACAGGGTGGAAGCGCTGGCGAAACGGCCGCGCATCGCCCTCCTGTGCGGGCGTTACGAGGGAGTGGATGCGCGTTTCCTGGCGCATGAGGTCGACGAGGAGCTTTCCATCGGCGACTACGTGTTGTCCGGGGGCGAGCTGGGTGCCGCGGTGGTGATCGACGCCGTGGGCAGGTTGCAGGATGGCGCGTTGAACGACGCGCAGTCCGCGGAGCAGGATTCGTTTTCCACCGGCCTGCTCGACTGCCCGCATTACGCGAAGCCGGTGAGCGACGCGTATGGCGAGGTACCGC
The DNA here is from genome assembly GCA_004298045.1 of Rhodanobacter sp. Taxonomy (GTDB): domain Bacteria; phylum Pseudomonadota; class Gammaproteobacteria; order Xanthomonadales; family Rhodanobacteraceae; genus Rhodanobacter_A. The sequence continues at coordinate 133,651 of SCRM01000005.1, forward strand.
CGGTACTGCTGGCCGGCGACCACGCGGCGATCCGCCGCTGGCGCCTGAAGCAGGCGCTGGGACGGACCTGGCTGCGGCGTCCGGATCTGTTGGCGCAGCGTGCGTTGGATGCGGAATCCCGCGCGCTGCTGGAAGAATTCCGCCGCGAATACCTCGCGGCGGGTGGACTTGATGCGACGACGGATCGTCGCCCGTGAGAACCCCGTCGGCAGGGAAGGCCGCAAACCATTGAGGTCGCCATGAACAAGATCATCGAACAGTTCGAAGCCGAGCAGATCACCCGCCCCTTGCCGGAGTTCGGCGCTGGCGACACCGTGGTGGTGAACGTCAAGGTGAAGGAAGGCACCCGCGAGCGCGTACAGGCGTTCGAGGGCATCGTCATCGCCAAGCGCAACCGCGGGCTGCATTCGGCCTTCACCGTGCGCAAGATGTCGCACGGCACCGGTGTGGAGCGCGTGTTCCAGGCGCACAGCCCGGCGATCGATTCGATCCAGGTGAAGCGCAAGGGCAAGGTGCGCGCCGCCAAGCTGTATTACCTGCGTGGCTTGGAAGGCAAGGCCGCGCGCATCAAGGAAGACATCGCCGGTGCGGCAGCGGCGAAGGCCGCCCACAAGGCGGCGCAGGCGGCTGCCGAGTAATCGGCGCATCCCGGATGCAACGAAAACCCGCGGATCGCTCCGCGGGTTTTTTGTTGTCGCGTGGTGCAGGCACGCAGGTCAGTCGAGGCGCTGCGGCACCTGCAGGAAGTGGCCTTGCACGAAATCGACTCCGGCGGCGAACAGCAGCGAAGTGCTGGTGGCGTCTTCCACCCACTCGGTAATCACCTGCTTCTTGAGTTCGTGGGCCTGGGCGCACAACTCGGCGATCTTTTTCTGGTTTTCCGGGTGGTGCGGCAGATCCGCCATGTAGCTGCGGTCGAGTTTGAGGAAATCCGCATCGACGTGGGCCAGCAGCTGGAACGAGTTGAGTCCGGAGCCGAATTGTTCGAGCGCAAACAGGCCACCCAGGCGCTTCCACTGGGTGACGAATTCCTGGGCTGGGCGCAGCAGCGTCATCACCTTGCTTTCGGTCGCCTCCAACACCAGCCGACCGCGCTTCATGCCGGTTTGTCTGATCTGTTCGGCGAGCCACGGCACCAGGCTTGAATCCTGCAGCGAGGCAGTGGTGAGCTTGACGAAGTAGGTGGTGTGGGCGCCCTGCCGTTCGCGCCGCCGCAGGGCGTCGAATGCGTGGCCCAGCACCCAGCGGTCGATCGCGGTGCTCAGGCCGTGCTTGTCGGCGATCGGCAGAAACACGCCCGGCATCACTTCGCCCTGTGGACCGTTCATGCGCAACAGGATTTCCGAGTAGTCGCCGTCGGCATCCTGCAGGCTTACGGTCTGCTGGTGATAGAGCAGCAGGCTGTTGTCGGCCAGTGACCGTTTGACCAGCTCCAGCCACGCCAGTTCGCGCTTGGCATCCGCTTTTTCGCGCGCCGACGGGTCGTGCAGTTCTGTCGTGTTGCCGCCCTGGTCGACGGCGGCGCGCAAGGCGTGGCTGGCTTGATCGAGCAGCAGGTCGGTGTTGGCGTTTTTTTCACCCATCAGGCAACCGCCGATGCTCACGGTGATGCTGATCGAGCGGTTGCCGGCATCGAAGATGGCGCCGTTCACGGCGGTGTGCAGCTGGTTCATCCAGTCGCGGATGGCATCGTCCGAACGCGGCGACAGGAGGATGCCGAAAGTGTGTTCGGCGAGCACGCCGGCATCGTCCTGTTCGCCGAGCAGGGAACGGACGCGACCGGCCAGGCCGGCGACCAGCTCGTCGGCTTTGCCCAGCCCGACGGTGGCCGCGATGGCCGGCCAGTTGTCCGGCACGATCAGCAGCAGGGAGTGCCCCTTGGCGCCTGCTGCAGCCGCATGTACGGCGTCTTCGATGCGTTCAAGCAAGTGCGCGCGGGTGTACAGGCCGGTCACCTGGTCACGCTTCAGTTGCTCGAGCACGGCTGGGGCGACCGCCTGCTCGCGGAACACGAGTTGCAGGCAAGGTTCGCCTTCAAACGTGGCGGAGGCGAAGTCCACCATGGCGGCAAACGTGCCGCCGTCGGCGCGCCGGGCACGCAGGCTCACCGGGCCGGGCGGCTTCTCCTGCTTGTCCTGGCCGCGCAGCAGGGCCTTGAAGCTGTCGACGTCGGCCGGATCGATCATGTCGAGGATCGTCAGGCCGAGCAGATCGTCGAACTCCGTGTAGCCGAAGGTGTCGAGGTAAGCCTGGTTGGCGCGCACATGCACGCCTTCGTGCACGTAGGCGATGGCGTCGCGCGACGAGTCGAGCAGGGCCTCACAGCGGCGTTCCAGCTCGTGCTGCATGGCCTCCAGCCGGCGTACCTGCCGGCGCGTCTGCAGGGCGTCGAACTCGCGTTTGATCACGGACAGGAGCTGTCCCGGCAAGCTGCGCGCGCCGATGCCGTGCACGCCCTGCTCGAAGAGCTCGGCTCCGGTTCGGTTGTCGAGCGTGCCGACGAGACCGAGCAGCGCGTAGTCGCGGCCGGTCGCGTCCAACAGCTTGACCACGTCCGGCAGCGCAATGGAGCCGTTGGCCGGGTCGAACAGCACCAGATCGGGTTCGAGCTCGACCAGCGCCGCCTGCACCTGCGCGTTGTCGACGGCCCGTGCCGGCCGTACCGCGATGCCGGTATTGCGCAACAAGCTGATGATCTGCTCGGCTTCATCGACAAGGTGTTCGACGAAGAGGATGCGGATGACGAAGTCTTTTTTCATGGGATCGCAAAGTGACGTGGTGCCGTGAAGCGAACCGATCGATCCTGATGGGCGCTGGCAGAACACCGGTTGTAACGGATTGGCCGGCGAACCGCCAGCCGCAGGTGGTGAAGCCCGGGTGATGCATCATGCTCCCGAGTCGGTTCGCGCCGGCGCGGGCGACGCCGGCGGTACGTTGCCCTACCATGCGCCCGGCTTCGGCCATCTATTCCACAACCGGCGTCTTGGATGCTTCGCCGCTGATCTCGCGCACCAGCCTGGGCACGAGGTAACCGGACAGCCGCCCGCGAACCTCTTCCATGATGGCCAGTGCACGGGTGTCGGGCACCTCGAAATGCGCGGTGCCTTTGACCTTGTCGAGCTGGTGCAGGTAGTACGGCAGCACCCCGGCGGCGAACATGCGCTCGGACAGGTTGGCGATGGCGTCGGCGCTGTCGTTGACCCCGCGCAGCATCACCGACTGGTTGAGCAACGTGGCGCCAGCCGCCTGCATGCGCGCGCAGGCATCGTCCACGCTGGCGTCGAACTCGTTGGCGTGGTTGGCGTGGATCACCACCACTTTTTGCAGCGGCAGCGCGGCCAGCCAGTCGATGAACTCGGCGTCGATGCGCTCGGGCAGCACGATCGGCAGCCGGCTGTGGATGCGCAGGCGGATGATGTGCGGCAGGTTGGGCAGCTGGTCGGTCAGCTCGGCGAGCTTTTTGGTGGTGAGCGACAGCGGATCGCCGCCGGAAAGGATCAGCTCGTTGATCGAGGTGTCCTTGCGCAGGTAATCCAGCGCCTCGCGCCAGTGGGCGGAAGCCGCCATTTCCTCGGCATACGGAAAGTGCCGGCGGAAGCAGTAGCGGCAGTTGACCGCGCAGCTGCCGCTGGCGATCAGCAGCGCGCGGCGCTCGTACTTGTGCAACACGCCCTTGGCCTCGATCACCTCCATGTCGCCCACGGCATCGAGCGTGTAGCCGGGCACGTCGTCCAGCTCAGCCATCTGCGGCAGCACCTGCAGCAGCAGCGGATCATTCGGATCGCCCTGGCACATGCGCGCCACGAAGCCGCGCGGCACGCGCAACTGGAAGCCGGCGTCGTCGGCCGGCAGGCGGTCGGCAAGGTGGGAGAGCCCGACCAGGTCGAGCAGTTCGTGACCGTCGGTGACGGCGTTGCGCCACAAGGCGCGCCAGTCGGCGACGGGGTTGGCGGCAGGCGTAATGCGTGCGTCGGGGCTTGCAGTTATCATGTGTGACCCTGTCCGGGTCGTGCCGGACCCTGTGAACCATTCAATTTTATCGGTGCGCCACGACACTCGGGTCGTCGCGGCGCAGGCTTATCCCATCGACATTCTGGAGCACACCGCATGGCCACCGCTGGTCTCAATGACGTCAAGAAGGGCATGAAGATCCTTCACAACAACGACCCGTGGGTCATTTCCGAGGCCGAGTTCATCAAGCCCGGCAAAGGGCAGGCGTTCACCCGCATCTTCATCCGCAACCTGAAGACCGGGCGCACCACCGAGCAGACCATGAAGTCGAGCGACTCGTTCGAAGTGGCCGACGTCACCGACACCGACATGCAGTATCTCTACACCGATGGTGAATTCTGGCACTTCATGCAGCCCGATACCTTTGAGCAGCATCAAGCGACCAAGGCCGGTGTCGGCGATGCCGCAAAGTGGCTGAAGGGCGAGGAAGAGTGCGTGGTGACGCTGTTCAACGGCGAAATCATCGCGGTGCAGCCGCCCAACTTCGTCGAGCTGAAGATCACCGAGACCGATCCGGGCGTGCGCGGTGATACCTCGGGCGGCGGCGGCAAGCCGGCCACGCTGGAAACCGGCGCCGTCGTGCGCGTGCCGCTGTTTGTCGGCCAGGACGAGGTGATCAAGGTCGACACCCGCACCGGCGAATACGTGAGCCGCGTCGGCAAGTAAGCCGGCACGCGCCGGTTTGGCAAAGGGCGGCGCCGCAAGGCCGGCCGCCCTTTGCGCATCCGGCCACGGGAAACCTTCCAGATGAGTGAATTGCCGTTGCAGGATATCGACCTTCTGATCGAGGCGCGCTGGGTGCTGCCGATCGAACCCAGTGGCGTGGTGCTTGACGACCACGCCGTGGCGGTGGATGGCGACCGCATTGTCGGCGTGCTGCCGATCGCCGCCGCGCGCGCCGCGTACCGCGCGCGCGAGACCGTGGCGCTGCCCGAGCACGCGCTGATCCCCGGCCTGGTCAATGCGCACACGCACAATCCGATGACGCTGCTGCGCGGGTTGGCCGACGACCTGCCGCTGATGACCTGGCTTACCGAGCATATCTGGCCGGCGGAGGCCAAGGTGCTCGGCGCCGAATTCGTGCGCGACGGCGTGGAGCTGGCCGTGGCCGAGATGCTGCGCGGCGGCACCACGTGCGCCAACGAAAACTACTTTTTCCCGGATGCGATTGGCGCGACATACCGCAAACTCGGCTTTCGCGCCGTGGTCGGCCTGCCGGTGATCGAGTTCCCCACGCCGTGGGCGAAAACGCAGGACGAGTATTTCGAGCGCGCGGCCGCCGTGCATGACAGCTTTCGCGGCGAAGCGCTGCTCACCACCGCGTTTGCGCCGCATGCGCCGTACACCGTGTCGGACGAGAGTTTTGCCCGCATCCGCCTGCTGGCCGACCAGCTCGACGTCCCGGTGCACCTGCACCTGCACGAGACGGCACACGAGGTGGAGGACGAGAAGCAGAAGAGCGGCCTGCGCCCGTTCCAGCGGTTGCAGAAGCTGGGGCTGGTCAACGACCGCCTGATCGCCGTGCACATGACGCAGCTGACCGACGGCGAGATCGCCGCCTGTGCCGAGGCCGGGGTGTCGGTGGTGCACTGCCCGGAGTCGAACCTCAAGCTTGCCTCGGGGTTTTGCCCGGCGGAAAAGCTGCGTCGCGCCGGGGTGAATCTCGCGCTTGGCACCGATGGGTGTGCGTCCAACAACGATCTGGACATGTTCGGCGAGATGCGCACCGCCGCGCTGCTGGCGAAGGCCGTGGCGCAGGACGCCTCGGCGTTCGATGCCGCCTTTGCGCTGCACGCGGCCACGCTGGGCAGCGCAAAGGCGATCGGGCTGGATGCGCGCATCGGTTCGATCGAAATCGGCAAGCAGGCCGATCTCGCCGCGGTACGCTTGTCCGACATCGAGACCCAGCCGCTGTTCCACGTGGCCTCGCAGCTGGTGTATGCCGCCGGGCGCCGGCAGGTGAGCGACGTGTGGATCGCCGGCAAGCGCAAGCTGGCCGACCGCGTGCTGGTGGACATGGACCTGGATGCGATCGGTGCCCGGACGCGTGCCTGGCGCGAGCGCATCGCGGCACACTGAGCGCTCCCGCGCCTTGTGGCAGATCACGGCGCGCGTACCGTGTGCCCCATAGACTCGCGTTTCGTGTGGAGGAGTTGCAATGCCTGTGGCCGCCAATGTCAGTGCCGCCGAAATCGCCCGCTTCGACGAGCTTGCCTCGCGCTGGTGGGATCCGGACGGCGAGTCGCGCCCGCTGCATGACCTGAACCCGGTGCGGCTGGATTACATCGCGCAGCGGGTGCCCTTGCGCGGTGCGCGCGTGGCTGATGTCGGTTGCGGCGGCGGCCTCTTGAGCGAAGCCTTGGCAAAGGCCGGTGCGCAGGTGACCGGCATCGACCTCGGCGAGCGGGTGATCGACATTGCGCGCCTGCACCTGCACGAGTCGGCACTGACGGTGGACTATCGCCGGCAGTCGTCGGCGGAGCTCGCCCAGGCCGAGCCGGCTGCGTTCGATGTGGTGTGCTGCATGGAGCTGATCGAGCACGTGCCCGATCCGGCCGCCCTGGTGGTTGACCTGGCTGCGATGCTGAAACCCGGTGGCCGGCTCTTCATGTCCACCTTGAACCGCACGCCGGCGGCGTTTGGCGCGGCGATCCTTGGTGCGGAATACCTGTTGCGCCTGCTACCGCGCGGCACGCACCACTACGCGCAATTCCTCAAGCCGTCCGAGCTGGCGCGGCTGCTGCGGCATGCCGGGCTCGAACCGGACGATGTCAGCGGACTGGGCTACGACCCGCTGCGGCGCAAGGCATGGCAGAGCCGCGTCACGGCGGTGAATTACCTTTTGTGCGCGCGGAAACCGGCGTGAGGGCGCTGCCAAACGTCCTCGATGGCGTGCTGTTCGATCTCGATGGCACGCTGGTGGACAGTGCCGCCGACCTGCATGCCGCGCTTGCGGTTTATTGCGCTGAAGTCCGCGCGGCCGTGCCGCCGTACGCGGCCGTGCGCGCCGTGGTGTCGCGCGGCAGTCGCGCGATCCTGCGCTGTGCCTTTGCCGAGGACGACGCTGCCCTCGCCCCGCGCGTGGCCCGCTATCTCGCGATTTACCGCGACATGCTCGCTACCCGTACCCGGCCGTTCGCGGGTATCGCCAAGTTGCTGGGCGCGATGGAAGGCGCCGGTCTGCGTTGGGGCATCGTCACCAACAAGCCGGGTTTTCTTGCCGACGAGCTGGTGCGCCGCCTTGGCTGGGGCACGCGTGCAGCTGCCGTCGTCAGCGGCGACACCCTGCCGGTGAAAAAGCCCGATCCGGCACCGGTGCTGCTGGCTTGTGAACGGGCCGGCGTGCGTCCGGCGCACGGTGTCTTCGTCGGCGACGACGCGCGCGACGTCGAGGCCAGCCATGCGGCTGGCATGTTTGCCATCGCGGTCGAATGGGGTTATCTCAACGACGAGGATCCGCACGCCTGGGGCGCCGATGCTGTGGTGGCCACACCGCCTGCGTTGGCGCGTTTGCTCGGGCTGGGAGTGGCGGCGTGAGCGAGTCAGACGAACAGGCCGACGCGGTGGAAGCAGCGCCGCCATCCGCGCCACCGACGCCACTGCAGGCGATCCAGAGCTATGTCGACAAGTGGCTCACGGTGCAGCCAGCGCAACATCTGGCGCTGGTGTTCGTCAAACCGGAGCGCTATCTCGGCCACCTTGCGCTGGCAGCGCTGGAGCAGGAGATCATTGCCGCCGCCTACGGCATTCGCGAGCCGACGGTGGCACTCAACAAACTCAACTGGTGGGCGGAAGAACTCTCCGGCGCGATGGTCACCGGTGGCCACCACCCGCTGACCCAGGCGCTGTTTGCCGATCCGCGTGCGCAGGAGATTTCGGCCGAGCTGTGGATGGCTCCGGCGCTCGCCGCCATGGCGCAATTTGAAGACGGCACGCCAGCGGATTTTGCCGCCCAGCTGCTGGCGGCCACGCCGATGCACGGGGCGCTGGCGCGGCTGGAAACGGCATGGTGGTACGGGCCTGCGGCCAATGCGACGCGCGCCGAACGCGAGGCAGTGCTCAGCCATGTACTGCACGTGCTGCGCCGGCTTGAGGACGATGCCGACCGCGACCGCCTGCCGCTGCCGATGGCGCAGCTCGCGCGTTACGACCTCGCGCGCAATGCGCTGGCAACCCCCAGCGCTGCCCGCAACGGCGCCATCGGCGCCCAGCTCGAGGACATCCAGGCGGCCTGGCGCGAGGCTGCGTGCTTGCCCGGGCCGCTCAGCGTGTTCCGCGCACTGGAATCGTATGAGGCGCGGCGCCTGCTGCGCCATTCGCGACGTGCCGGCGACGTGCTCAAGGCCTTGCAGCATGGGCAGCACAGCAATTACGGCACGACCTGGGCCGCCTGGCGCGCGGCGTCGCGCTGGCAGCGCCACACCAGCAGCTGAGAGAGCCGGGAAAGCGTCGCCAAAACACAGCGTTTCCGCCAGCGCACTGTTGCAACCGGTGCGATAGCCCCCATATTGGCGGCTTCGATAACGTCGCGGCACACTGTTTTTGGAACTCCGCATGCAAAGTCATGAAACCACCGCCCGCCGGATGCCGGATGTGGCGACCCAGGCCCAGCCGCAATTGCATGGTGCACTGGACTGGGTTGGCATGGATGGCGTCCAGACCCGCGTGGCGTTCGACGCCGGTGACGGCGAGGTGCAAAAGCTCGCGGCCCAGGTTGGTGTATTCGTCAATCTGACGCGGCCGGATCGGCGCGGCATCCACATGTCGCGGCTCTACCTGCTGGTCGACCGTGGCCTCGGTGGGCAGCCGCTTGGTGCGGCCATGCTCGAGAATCTGCTGCGCGAGTTGCTCGCTTCGCATGCCGGGCTGGCGGATCGCGCACGGCTGCATCTGGCGTTCCATGCGCTGGTGCGCCGCCGCGCGCTGCGCAGTGAGCACAGTGGCTGGCGCGATTACCCGGTCAGCGTTGATGCCAGCCTCGACGCGACGGGCTTCCACCTGGAGTTCGGCACCGAGGTGGTGTATTCCTCGACCTGTCCGGCGTCGGCGGCGTTGGCGCGCCAGCTGATCCAGGATCAATTCGCACACGATTTTGCCGAAGGCGCGGCGGTCGAGCGCTCTGCGGTGCTGGCGTGGCTGGGCAGCGAGCGCGGCATTGTCGCCACCCCGCATGCGCAGCGCAGCGTCGCACGGCTCGCCCTGCGCCTCGCGCCCGGCGCGGCGTTCGATCTCGTCGGTACGCTCGATCACGTCGAGCAGGCGTTGGGTACGCCGGTGCAGACTGCCGTGAAGCGCGAGGACGAGCAGGCGTTTGCGCTGGCCAACGGCGGCAACCTGATGTTTTGCGAAGATGCGGCACGCCGCATTCAGCGCGCCTTGAACGCCGACGCACGCGTGGCCGATTTCCGGGTGCGGGTCGAGCATCAGGAAAGCCTGCATCCGCATGACGCCGTGGCGTTTGCGAGCAAAGGTGTTGCCGGCGGTTACGAGGCCTGATCGGCGACGCTCAGTGCCGGTGATGGTCGTCGTGGACGCGCTCCCAGCGCGGAAACACGAAGCGCTCGGGCACCGGGTCGTCGCCGCCCTCGCAATACGGCTGGCAGCGCAGGAGCCGCCACGCCGTCAAGAGGCAGCCACGCAAGGGGCCGAAGCGGTGGATGGCGATCCGTGCATAATCGGAGCAACTGGGGTAGAAACGACAACGTTTTCCCAACAGCGGGCTGATCCAGCGTTTGTACTGGCGCAGCAAAAATAGCAATGGTCGGGCAACGAGGCTCAAATCGGCAGCACGGCGGGCTTCGGGAAGGCTTGCAAGTATCCCAGAAGCTGGCTTGCCGGTGCAGGATACATGGGCTATAACACCCGGCCGCCACGGCAAAAACGGTGAAGGAATATGGCGAAAACCACGCGCAGTTCGACCTCCGCCAAATCGACCAAGGGGAAGGTACCGGCCCGGGCGCGTGACGCCGCGGTGGGCAAGGCAAAACCGGTGGCAGCCCGGCCGTCGAAGGCGGGCGCCAGAAAGCCGGCAACCAAGCCGGTTGCCAAGAAGCCCGCCGCGCGCAAGCCGGCGGCCACCAAGGCGGTTGCCAAGCCGGCGGTGAAGAAATCCGCCGCCAGGCCGATGAAGAAGACAGCGGCGGGCAAGGCAAAGCCGACGGTCAAGTTGCCCGCAGCACGGAAGCCGGCAACACAGAAGACGGCGGTGAAGAAGCCGGTGGCAAAGACGCCGGTTGCAAAGAAACCCGTGGCAAAGAAGCCCGTGGCAAAGAAGCCCGTGGCGACCAGGCAGACGGCCAAGCCGGTTGCCCGGAAGCCGATGCCGTCGACAAAACCGGTGGCGACAAAAACCACCAGGGTCGCCAGCCACGCCAAGTCGGGTGTCGCGGCCAAGCCGGCAGCGCATGCGCACAAGGAGCCGGTCCACCAGCACAAGGAGCCGGCACACGCGTTGCCCCACGTGGCCAAGCCGATGCCGCCGGCAGCAACGTTCAAGCGGCCGCTGCCGAAAGGCAAGGTCGCCACGGCAACCACGATGGTGCTGCCGCGCGGTTTGCAGCACCCCCACCCCTCGCCAACGAAAAACGCCTTATCCGCAATGAATAAATCTGCTGCAAAGACCAAAGACGATGGCATTACCCGTGAAGATGGGCGCTACGCCTTGCCTGCGACCTCGCAGATCTCCTTGCCGAAGGGTTATCACCCTGCGGAGAACGAGGAGTACATGAACCCGAAGCATCTCGCGTATTTCCGCGACAAACTGCGCGACTGGCGCGCGCAGTTGGTGGAAGAGTCGCGGCAGACCATCGACAACCTGCGCGATGAAGTGCGCGATGTGGGGGACGAGGCCGAGCGCGCCACGCGCGAGACCGAGAACTCGCTGGAGCTGCGCACCCGCGACCGCTACCGCAAGCTGATCGCCAAGATCGACAAGGCGCTGCGCCGCATTGAAGACGGCAGCTACGGCTATTGCGAAGAGACCGACGAGGAGATTGGCATCGAGCGCCTGGACGCGCGTCCCATTGCCACGCTGTCGCTCGATGCGCAGGAGCGACGCGAGCATTTGCAAAAGCAAATGGGCGACTGACCATCGCACGCACCGCTGCAACGAAAAGCCCCGTAACCTGCGGGGCTTTTCGCATCCGGTGACTTGAGTTGGTTACTTGCCGCCGGCCGCGACGGCGGCAGCGTAGCCCTTGAGTTTTTTCAGCGTGGAGGCCAAGCCGTTTGAACGGGTTGGCGACAGATGCTTGGCCAGGCCGATGGCCTGGATGAACTCGGGCTCGGTGGCGACGATTTCTGCCGCCGAGCGGTCCGAATACACGCGCAACACCAGCCGCAGCAGACCGGAAACGATGGCGGAGTCGCTGGTTGCCTCGAAGTGCATGCACTGCGCGTTGCCGCTGGGCACCAGCCACACCATCGACTGGCAACCCTGCACGCGCCATTCCTCCACCTTGTACTGGTCGGCCAGCGGCGGCAGCTCGCGACCAATGTCGATCAAATACTGGTAACGCTCACTCCAGTCGGTGAAGTAGGCGAACTCTTCGGCAATGTCGCGCTGCGCCTGGGCGGCGTCGCCGGTGGTGGTCGTTGCAGTGGCATCCATGTGCGCATTATCGCGCGTCACGTTGCGACCGGCGGGTGACGCATGTCACCTGGGGTGCGGCGGTGGAAACCGGGCAGGCGAGGCAAGGCGGTTTTACGCCCGTTTGCGGGGTGGTTTGCGGCCCCTTGGGGACAGTGGGCAGAGCAAAGTGCGGCCAAGACGGCACCGTCGCCTGGGTCTCGGCCGCCCAGGCGCCCAGGCAGTGCGATCACGCCTTGCTGATGCTCCAGCGCGTGCCGTTTGCGCCGTCCTCGATCGTCACGCCCATCGCCGTCAGCTCGTCGCGGATGGCATCGGCGCGGGCGAAGTCGCGCGCGCCGCGCGCGGCGCGGCGCGCTTCCAGCAAGGCTTCGACGTGGGCCGCATCGATATCCGGGTTGCCGCTGCGCTGGAACCAGTCCCGGGGCTTCTGCTGCAACAGGCCAAGCAGCGCACCGCCGCCGAGCAGTTCGGCTTTCGCCCGTGGCGTACGCTCGCGGCGTGCGGCATCGGCGAGCAACGCCAGTTCGGCCAGCGCCTGCGGCGTGTTGAGGTCGTCGCACAGCGCGGCTTCGATCTTTGCCGGTACCGGCAAGGGAGCTGCGGTAGGGGCGATATCCGCAAGATCGCGCAGCACGCGGTACCAGCCATCCAGCGTGCTGGCCGCCTGCTGCAACGAGTCGTTGGACCAGTCCAGCGGCTGCCGGTAATGGCCACTCATCAAGCGCAGGCGCAGGGCTTCGGCGGGATGCTGCTGCAGGGCGGCATGCAGTTGCAGCACGTTGCCGAGCGATTTGGACATCTTGCGGCCGTCGAAGGTGAGCATGCCGTTGTGCAGCCACCAGCGTGCAAAAGTCTTGCCGCCATGCGCGCAGGTGGATTGCGCCACCTCGTTTTCGTGGTGCGGGAACAGCAGATCCACGCCGCCGGCGTGGATGTCGATGGTTTCGCCCAGATGTGCGGCGCTCATCGCCGAGCACTCGATGTGCCAGCCGGGACGACCACGCCCCCACGGGCTGTCCCAGCCTGGCAACTCCGGCGTGGAAGGTTTCCACAAGACGAAATCGGCCGGGTTTTTCTTGTACGGCGCCACTTCGATGCGCGCGCCGGCGATCAGTTCGTCGGTATCGCGGCCCGAGAGCTTGCCGTAATCGGGGTAGCTCGAAACGTCGAACAGCACGTGGCCATCGGCGGCGTACGCGTGGCCGCCGGCGATCAGGTTTTCGATCATCGCGATGATCGGCGCGATGTGTTCGGTGGCGCATGGCTCGACGTCGGGCGGCGCAATGCCCAGCTGCGCCATGTCCGCGCGATAAGCCGCCGTGAACCTGTCGGTGATGGTGCCGATCGGCACGTGCTGGTCGAGCGCCGCGGCGTTGATCTTGTCGTCGACGTCGGTGATGTTGCGCGCGTACACCACGTGCGGGTAATGCCGGCGCAGGAGCTTCGCCAGTACGTCGAACACCACTGGCCCGCGCGCATTGCCGACGTGCACGTAGTTGTAGACCGTGGGGCCGCACACGTACATCGTCACCCGCTCGGGATCGAGCGGCACGAACACTTCGGTGCGGCGGGTGAGGCTGTTGTAGAGCGAAATCGGCGGCATCGGCGTTCCGGGCGAAGTGCGGCAGGCAAGCCGCGCATCTTAACAAGGTGTAAGCGCACGACGCGGCGCGACGTCGCATGGTGGCGATTCTAAGCCTTGATTCAGTGTGGTTTTGCTGCAATCGGCAATGCGGAGAGCCCGCATTCGACGTCGTCCGGAGTTCACCATGCACAAGCCGTTTCTCGCCGTGTTGCTGCTGGCGCTGACTGCCACTGCTGCGCAGGCCCAGAACACGCGCTACGCCAATGCCGGCAGCGCCGACGCGCATTACGGCTGGGCCGACGTGCTGCGCGTGGACCCGGTGTACGCCGTCACCCGCACCCAGGTGCCGCGCCAGCAGTGTTACGACGAGCAGGTGGTGCAGCAGGATCGCGGCAACAGCACCGCCGGCACCATCCTTGGCGCGGTGGTGGGCGGCGTGCTCGGCAACACCATCGGCAAGGGTGATGGCCGCAAGGCCGCCACGGTGGTTGGCGCAGTGGCGGGTGGCGCGGTGGGCAATCGCGTTTCCGACCACGGCGGCAGCTACGCCACCACGCAAACCCGCTGCCGCGAGGTGAGCGCGGTGAGCGAGCAGCGCCAGATCATGGGTTATGACGTCGAATACCGCTATCGCGGCGAGGTGTACGAGTCACGCCTCAACTACGACCCGGGCGAGCGCCTGCGCGTGCGGGTGAGCGTGACGCCGGCCGATTGACCGGGCATGTTGCATAGCAGCGAAAATGCCGGCATGATGCAGGCTCGCTCGACCGGAACCATGATGTCTTCAGCCGCCTATACCGCCAATGTCCTGACCAGCGCCCGCATGGCCGCCGGCATGACTTCGCGCGCGCGCCGACCGTCGGGTAGCCATCCGGCCGGGTAGGCTGTCGCACGCTTTTGCACTGCGCATCGACGAAAACCCGGCCCCTCGGCCGGGTTTTCGTGTTTCAGGGGTTTGCCCGCCGCAACATCCACCATCGGAACGTTTGCCCATGACCATTCGCCACTTCATCACCACCCAGGACTGGAGCCGCGCCGAGATCGACGCGCTGCTCGACGATGCGGCGGCGTTCAAGCGCTCGCCGGTCGGCAGCCAGTTGGCCGGCAAGGCGGTGGTGCTGCTGTTCTTCAACCCCTCGATGCGCACCCGCACCAGCTTCGAGCTGGGCGCGTTCCAGCTCGGCGGCCACGCGGTGGTGCTGCAGCCCGGCAAGGATGCGTGGCCGATCGAGTTTGCGGAAGGCACCGTGATGGACGGCGACGCCGAGGAGCACGTGAAGGAAGTGGCGCGCGTGCTGAGCCGCTATGCCGATCTCATCTGCGTGCGCGCCTTCCCCAAGTTCAGGGATTGGTCGGTGGACCGCGAGGACCAGGTCATCAAGGCGTTCGCGAAATACGCGACGGTGCCGGTGATCAACATGGAAACGATCACCCACCCGTGCCAGGAGCTGGCGCATGCGCTGGCGCTCAGGGAGCACCTGGGCGACCTGCGCAAGAAGAAATACGTGCTGACCTGGACCTATCACCCCAAGCCGCTCAACACCGCGGTGGCCAATTCCGCGCTGCTGATCGCCACCAAGCTCGGCATGGACGTGACGCTCCTGTGCCCCACGCCCGACTACGTGCTGGACGAGCGCTACATGGCGTTTGGCCGGCTGAATGCGCAGGAGAATGGCGGCTCGCTCACGGTGAGCCACGACATCGACGCGGCCTACAGCGGCGCCGACGTGGTGTACGCGAAGAGCTGGGGCGCGCTGCCGTATTTCGGCCAGTGGGAAAAGGAGAAACCCATCCGCGACCAGTACCGGCACTTCATCGTCGACGAGGCCAAGATGGCGCTCACCAACCACGCGGTGTTCAGCCATTGCCTGCCCTTGCGGCGCAACGTCAAGGCCACCGACGCGGTGATGGACGCCCCGTACTGCATCGCCATCGACGAGGCGGAAAACCGGCTGCATGTGCAGAAGGCGGTGATGGCGCGGCTCGCCGCCCTCGCTGGCAACGGCAAGTAGGCAAGCGGAGTACGACATGGCGTTCGAGCATCGCTATCGGGTCGAGGTGGAGTGGACGGGCAACCGCGGCAGCGGGACTTCCGCGTATCGCGCGTACGACCGCGACCACGTCATTCGCATCGACGGCAAGCCCGAGCTGGCCGGCTCGGCCGACCCCTCGTTTTTCGGCGACCGGGCAAGGTACAACCCGGAGGACATGCTGCTGTCCGCACTTTCCGCTTGCCACATGATGAGCTACCTGCACATGGCGACCGTGGCCGGCGTGGTCGTCGTCGCCTATGTCGACCATGCCGAGGCGACGATGGCGACCGCGGGCGAGGGTGGCCATTTCGTCGAAGCCGTACTGCAGCCGGTGGTCACCATCAGCGCGGAGAGCGATCCCGCCAAGGCGCTGGCGGCCCATAACGCCGCGCACCACGCCTGTTTCATCGCCAATTCGGTCAATTTCCCAGTGCAGGTGGTGCCGCGGATCGAGAAGCCGGGATTCGAGATACGGGATTAGGGATACGCAAAAGCCAAAGCACGCCGCTCGCCACTTTCATTTACCCAGGAACCTCCATGTCATCTCAACCCGATTCCACGAATCCCCAATCCCATACCCCGGATGCCGGCTCCAAGGCCATCGTGCTCGCGTTTTCCGGCGGGCTGGATACCAGCTTCTGCGTGCCGTGGCTCAAGGAGCGCGGCTGGGCGGTGCACACGGTATTTGCCGATACCGGCGGCGTGAGCGACGAGGAGCGCGCGTTCATCGAGGCGCGGGCCAAGGAGCTGGGCGTGACCAGCCACGCCACGGTGGATGGCGGGTCGGCGATCTGGAACGGTTTCGTCAAGCCGTTCGTGTGGGCGGGCGAGGCGTACCAGGGGCAGTATCCGCTGCTGGTTTCGGACCGCTACCTGATCGTGGAGGCGGCACTCAAGCGCGCCGCCGAGCTCGGCACGCGCGCCATCGCGCACGGCTGCACCGGCATGGGCAACGACCAGGTGCGGTTCGACCTCACGGTGAAGTCGCTCGGCGACTACGAGATCGTGGCGCCGATCCGCGAGATCCAGAAGGAGCACACGCAGACCCGCGCCTACGAGCAGAAGTATCTCGAAGACCACGGCTTCGGCGTGCGCGCGAAGCAGCAAAGCTACACCATCAACGAGAACCTCTTGGGCGTCACCATGTCCGGCGGCGAGATCGACGCCTGGCAGGCGCCCCGCCCCGAGGCGCGCGCGTGGTGCAAGCCGCGCGCCGAATGGCCGTCCAAACCGCTCGCGGTGAAACTCCGCTTCGAACATGGCGAGGCGGTTGCGCTCGACGGCGAAAAGCTCGCGGGGCACAAACTGCTGCAAAAGCTCAACCACCTGTTTGCGCCGTATGGCGTGGGCCGCGGCGTGTACACCGGCGACACCACCATTGGCCTCAAGGGCCGCATCATCTACGAGGCGCCGGGGCTGATCTCGCTGCTCACGGCGCATCGCGCGCTGGAGGAGGCGGTGCTGACCAAGCTGCAGAACCGCTTCAAACCCGAGGTGGCGCGCAAGTGGATCGAGCTGGTGTACGAGGGTTTCTTCAAGGACCCGCTCAAGACCGACCTCGAGGCGTTCCTCGCATCGAGCCAGGCCAAGGTCAACGGCACGGTGACGCTGGAAACCGCCGGCGGCAGCATTGGCGCAGTGGCGGTGGAATCGCCGCACATCCTCGCGGCGAAAGGCGCCACCTATGCGCAATCCGCCGACTGGGGCGTGGCCGAGGCCGAGGGCTTCATCAAGCTGTTCGGCATGAGCTCCACCTTGTGGGCGGAGGTCAACCACCCGTGAGCAAGGGCGAACTTTTCGTTATCCGCGACTGGATGCTGCTGGATGCCACGCTCAAGCATCTGGCGGCGCTGGTGGCGTTCGACACCCGCAACCCGCCGCGTGCGATCGGCACTGACGGCATCTTCGATTACCTGCGCGCGCAGTTGCCCGGCTTCGATTTCACCCTGGCCGACCACGGCGCCGGCGCGGTGAGCCTGTACGCGCGGCGCGGCAACCCGAAGCTGCTGTTCAACGTGCATCTGGACACCGTGCCCGACTCGCCGGCGTGGACGCGCGATCCGCACGTGCTCGCGGTGGACGCCGACCACGCCACCGGCCTCGGCGCGTGCGATATCAAGGGTGCCGCGGCAGGCCTGCTGTCGGCGGCGAACACCACCACCGGCGACATGGCGATGCTGTTCACCACCGACGAGGAGGCGAATGATCCGCGCTGCGTCACAGCGTTTCTCGCCGCCTGCGAAGCCGGCACGCTGCCGAAGCCGGAAGCGGTGATCGTGGCCGAGCCCACGCGCAGCAAGGCGGTGCTGGCGCATCGCGGCATCCAGTCGGTGTTGATGAAATTTGCTGGCCACGTCGGCCACGCCTCGGCCAAGCAGAAGCCGGGCGACAGCGCGCTGCATCAAGCCGTGCGCTGGGGCAACGCGGCGCTCGATTACGTGGAGTCGCAGGCGGCGGTGAAGTTCGGCGGCCTGCGCGGCCTGCGCTTCAACATCGGCCGCATCGAGGGCGGGATCAAGGCCAACATGATCGCGCCGGCGGCCGAGCTGCGCTTCAACATGCGGCCGCTGCCGTCGATGGACCCGGATGCGCTGCTGGCGACGTTCCGCGGCTTTGCCAGCGAAGTGGCCCCGGCGCATTTCGAGGAAACCTTCCGCGGTCCCTCGTTGCCGGCCGGGCCGGCCGAGCGTACCGAGGCGCGGCGCATCCAGGCGGAAATGCTGGCCGAAGAGCTGGGCATCACGGTCGGCGCGGCGGTGGATTTCTGGACCGAGGCCGCGCTGTTTTCCGCTGCGGGCTACCCCGCGTTCGTGTTCGGCCCGGGCGACATTGCGCAGGCGCATGCGGCGGACGAGTGGGTCGACCTGGCCCAGTTGCAGCAACACGCGGAAACCATTCAGGGAATCGTGAGCCGTGGACTCGCCTAAGCACTCAACCCGCAAGACCATCGTGCGCCTGCTGTCGGCAATGGGCAGCGCGAAGGAAATCCAGCAGTACCTCAAGCGCTTCTCCGAGATCGACGCCAAGCGCTTTGCGGTGGTGAAGGTTGGCGGCGCGGTGCTGCGCGACGAGCTGCAGGACCTTGCTTCCTCGCTCACCTTTCTGCAGCAGGTCGGCCTGACCCCGATCGTGCTGCACGGCGCCGGCCCGCAACTGGACGCGGAGCTGCACGCGGCGGGCATCGAGAAGGAAACGGTCAATGGCCTGCGCGTGACCTCGCCCAAGGCGCTGGGCATCGTGCGCCAGGTGTTCATGCAGCAGAACCTGAAACTGGTGGAGGCGCTGCAGGGCATGGATACGCGCGCGACCTCGGTCGCGGCCGGCGTGTTCATGGCGAGCTACCTCGACCGCGAACGGCTCGGCATGGTCGGCAAGGTGGAACACGTGAACCTCGCGCCGATCGAGGCCGGGCTGCGCGCCAATTCCATTCCCGTCGTCGCGAGTCTGGGCGAAACCCGCGAGGGCCAGTTGCTCAACATCAACGCCGACGTGGCCGCGAACGAGCTGGTGCGCGTGCTGCAGCCGTACAAGGTGGTGTTTCTCACCGGCACCGGTGGGCTGCTCGACGAACGCGGCAAGGTGATCGACTCGATCAACCTGTCGACCGAATACGAGACGTTGATGGCGCAGCCGTGGATCACCGGCGGCATGCGCTTGAAGCTCGAACAGATCGCCGACCTCTTGAACGACTTGCCGCTGACCTCGTCGGTGTCGATCACGCGCCCGGCCGAGCTGGCGAAGGAACTCTTCACCCACAAGGGGTCCGGCACGCTGGTACGGCACGGCGAGAAGGTGCTTCGCTACACGCGCTGGGCCGAGCTCGACCGCGAACGCCTGCGCGGGCTGATCGAATCGAGTTTCAGGCGCAAGCTGGTGGCCGATTACTTCGAGCACACCACGCCATATCGCGTCTACGTGAGCGAGAACTATCGCGCGGCGATGATCCTGACGCTGCAGGATGGCCTGCCGTATCTCGACAAGTTCGCCGTGCTCGACGACGCGCAGGGCGAGGGCTTGGGGCGCGCAGTATGGCAGGTGATGCGCGCGGAGAATCCGCGGCTTTTCTGGCGCTCGCGGCACAACAACCCGGTCAACATTTTCTATTACGCCGAATCGGACGGCAGCCTGAAGAAAACCCGCTGGAAGGTTTTCTGGTATGGCCTGGACGGCAATTTCGACACCATTGCGCGCTGCGTGGATTATTGCGAAGGGCACAGCCCGACACTGGTGGATTGAGGATCGACGATGACATCCGCAAAACAGACCGTAGGCATCGTGGGCGCGCGCGGCTACACCGGCGCCGAATTGATCCGCCTGATCGCCGGGCACCCGGCACTGGAGCTCGCGTTTGTCTCCTCGCGCGAGCTGGATGGCCAGCGCGTGGCCAAACACAACGCGGCCTATCGCGGCGAGCTGCGCTACGAGAAACTCGATCCCGATGCGGTGGCAGCGAAGCGTGCCGACGTGGTGATCCTTGCGCTGCCCAACGGCAAGGCGGCGCCCTTCGTGGCGGCATTGGACAAGACGGCGCCGGAAACCTTGATCGTCGACCTGTCCGCCGATTACCGCTTCGACCCGGCGTGGTACTACGGCCTGCCCGAGCTCACGCGCAACAAGTGGCGCGGCGGCAAGCGCATCGCCAACCCCGGCTGCTACGCCACGGCCATGGAGCTTTCCATTGCGCCAGTGAAGGATCTGCTCGCCGCCCCGCCGGTGTGTTTCGGCGTATCCGGCTATTCCGGCGCCGGCACCACGCCATCGGACAAGAACAATCCGGAAAAGCTGCACGACAACCTGATGCCGTATGCGCTGGTTGGCCATGGCCACGAGAAGGAGGCCGGTTTTCAGCTCGGCATCCCGGTGGAGTTCATGCCGCATGTCGCGCCGCATTTTCGCGGCCTCACCGTCACCACCAATTTGTATCTGTCGAAGCCACTGAAGCGCGAGGAAGTCCTGGCACGCTTCCATCACGCCTACGACGGCGAACCTCTGGTGCGCGTCGGGGATGACGCGCCGTGGGTGAGCCGCGTCGCCAACACCAATCGCGCCGAAATCGGCGGCTTCACCCTCTCTGCCGACGGCAAACGCCTCGTCACCGTGGCTGCGCTGGACAACCTCCTGAAAGGCGCCGCGACCCAGGCGCTGCAGAACATCAACCGGGCGTTGGGGTTGGCTGAACTGACCGGGATTGGGGATTAGGGATTTGGGATTCGGACACTGCAGCTTCCCGCGTTGATGCCTTGTCGAATCCCCCATTCCGTATCTCGAACCCCGGCTTTACCGAATCTCCAATCCCGTATCCCGAATCTTGGAGTCAACCCCATGCCCCAACCCCTCTGGCAAAAATCCGGCATCCAGATCGACGCGCGGATCATGCGGTTCATGGCCGGCGACGACGTGCTGCTGGATCGCGAGTTTTTCCTCTGCGACATCACCGCCAGCAAGGCGCATGTGGAGGGGCTGGCGAATATCGGCGTGGTCAGCGCGGAGGAGGCCGCAGCGCTCAAGCGCGAACTGGACGCGCTGGCGGCGGATTTCACCCGCGGTGCCTTCGTGCTCGACGCGCGCTTCGAGGATGGCCATTCGGCGATCGAGGCACGGCTGACCGAGCGCCTCGGAGATGCCGGGCGGCGCGTGCACACCGGACGCAGCCGCAACGACCAGGTGCTGGTGGCAACGCGCCTGTGGCTCAAGGACAAGCTCGCGGCGCTGGACGTGGCGTGCCGCGCGATTGCGCAGGTGTGCCTGGAGCGTGCCGCGCAGCCGGCGATCCCGTTGCCCGGCTACACCCACCTGCAGCGCGCGGTGGTGTCGTCCACCGCGATGTGGTTTGCCGGGTTTGCCGAGGGCTTCATCGACAACGCGCTGCGCGCGCAGCAGACGCTGGCCTTGATCGACGCGAATCCGCTCGGCACCGCGGCGGGCTACGGCGTGAACCTGCCGCTCGACCGCGCACATACGACCAGGGCGCTCGGCTTTGCGCGCATGCAGGTGTCGCCGATCTACGCCCAGCTTTCGCGCGGCAAGTTCGAGCTGGCGGCGCTCGAGGCGTTCGCCTCGGCGTTGCTCGACCTGCGGCGCATGGCGTGGGATCTCTCGCTGTTCACCACGTCCGAGTTCGACTTCGTGCACCTGCCGCCGGAATACATCACCGGCAGCTCGATCATGCCGAACAAGCACAACCCGGACGTGGTGGAGCTGTTGCGCGCGAGCTACGCGATGGTGGCCGCCTCGCGCTGCGAGATCGAGCAGTTGTTGTCGTTGCCCAGCGGCTACCAGCGCGATCTGCAGTTCACCAAGGGGGCGTTGTGTCATGGCGTGCTGCATGGCCTGGGCGCGCTGGAGCTGGTGCCGGATCTCTTGACCCGCATGGCGTGGAACGAGCCGGCGATGCGCGCCGCGATCGAGCCGGCGATGTATGCCACCGACGTCGCCATCGAGCACGCCGCCGCCGGCGTGCCGTTCCGCGACGCGTATCGCGCGGCCGCCGAAGCCGCCGCCGCGGCCGGACAGGGGCGCACGCCGGAAGGCAGCCTCGCGGCACGCATGTCACCCGGTGCGAGCGGCGACTTGCGACTGGACGAACTCGTGGCGCGCCTGCGCGCGCTGGATCACTAGGAGCCGCCATGGCGCAGGGGAGCAAAACGGACGAACGCCACGCGTTGCCGGCGCAACCCTTGCCGGCATGGCGGCGCGCCGTGCTCAAGGTCGGCAGCAATCTTTTGGCGGCCGATGGCGGCGGCCTGACCAAGCAGCACGCGTCGGCGCTGGCGGCGTTCATCGCGGCGAGCCAGGTGCAGGGCCGCGAGGTGGTGCTGGTGTCTTCCGGTGCGGTTGCCGCCGGGCGCGCGCGCTTGCGCGAGTACGCGCGCAACCCGGGCGAACTCGCCGCGCGACAGGCGCTGGCCGCGCTCGGCCAGGCGCCGATGGTGGCGTTGTGGCAATCGCTCTCGGTGCGTCCGGTGGCGCAGGTGCTGCTGACCCACGACGACCTGCGCAACCGGCGACGCTACCTCAATGCGCGCGCAACGCTGCGCGAGCTGTTGCGGGTCGGCGTGCTGCCGGTGGTGAACGAAAACGACACCGTGGCGGTGGACGAGCTCAAGGTGGGCGACAACGACAATCTCGCCGCGATCGTTGCTGCGCTGGTCGACGCCGACCTGCTGCTGATCGCCTCCGACGTGTCGGCGCTGTACGACGCTGACCCGCGCGCACATGCCGATGCCACGCCGGTGTTGCAGATTCCCGCGCTGACGCCGGAGATCTTGGCCATGGCCGGCGAGGCCGGCAGCACGGTCGGCACCGGCGGCATGCGCACCAAGTTGCAGGCCGCGAAAAAGGCCGCCGCAGCCGGCATTCCCACCGCACTGTTCAACGGGCGCGAGGTGGACACCGTGCGTGCACTCGAACGTGGCGAGCTGCATGGCAGCCTGTTTGCGGCGAGCGCCACGCGACCGCATGCGCGCAAATACTGGCTGCGGCACGCGCCAGCCGCGGCCGGGCGCATCTGCGTGGATGCCGGCGCTGCGCGCGCGCTGGTCGGCGGAAGGGTGTCGCTGCTGCCCGGCGGCGTGCTCGGCGCCGAGGGCGAGTTCCACCGTGGCGATCTGGTCGAAATCGTCGGCGTCGACGGCGCTGGCGTTGCGCGCGGCCTGTGCCATTACAACGCCGCCGAGGTGCGTCGGCTCGCCGGCCATCACACGCGCGAAATCGTCGAAGTACTTGGCTACAGCTACGGCGACGAGGTGGTGAATCGCGACGATCTCGTCGTCACCCGCGTTCCCACCCCCCACGAGGAGTTGTCCGTATGAGCACGATCCGCGATCAAGCCGCCGCCTGTCGCGCTGCGGTACCGGCAATTGCCGCGCTGGACAGCGTCGCCAAGCGTGACCTATTGCGCGCGATGGCCAACGAGCTCGAAGCGCGCCGCGATGCCGTGCTCGCCGCTAATGCCGAAGACATGCGCGCCGCCGAAGCGAAGGGCGTGCAGGGCGCCATGCTCGACCGCCTGCGGCTCGACGCCGCGCGCATTGCCGGCATCGCCAACGCGCTGCGTGAAGTGGCCGAGTTGCCCGACCCGGTGGGACAGGTGACCCGCAGCGAGACGCGGCCCAACGGCATCCGCGTCGAACGCGTGCGCATCCCGCTCGGCGTGATCGCGATGATCTACGAGGCGCGCCCCAACGTCACGGCCGATGCCGCGGCGCTGTGCCTCAAGGCCGGCAACGCGGTGATCCTGCGCGGCGGTTCCGAGGCGATCCACTCCAACCTGGCGATTGCCGCGGCGCTGCACGTGACGCTGGCAAAACACGGCCTGCCGGAGGCGGCCGTCACCGTGCTCGACGACCTTTCGCGCGAGGCGATGATCGAACTGCTGCAATTGAGCGACCTGGTCGACCTCGCGATTCCGCGTGGCGGCGAAGGCCTGATCCGGTTCGTCACCGAGCACGCGCGGGTGCCGGTCATCAAGCACTACAAGGGCGTGTGCCACCTCTACGTGGATCGCGCCGCCGATCTCGACCTGGCGCTCGACCTGCTGGTCGACGGCAAGACCTCGCGCCCCGGTGTATGCAATGCGCTGGAAACGCTGCTGGTGCATCGCGATGTCGCCGCGGAGTTCCTGCCGCGGGCGGCCGCGGCATTGCGCGCCCGTGGCGTGGAGCTGCGCGGCGACGACGCCAGCCGCGCGCTGGTGCCGGACATGCACGCGGCGACCGACGCCGACTACGCCGCGGAATTCCTCGACCTCATCATCGCCGTGCGCGTGGTGGACGATCTCGACGCGGCGATCGAACACATCCGCCGCTACGGCTCCGACCACACCGAAGTCATCGCCACCGGCGACGACGCCGCCGCGCGCCGCTTCGTGCAGGCGATGCGCTGTGCCGTGGTGATGGTCAACGCCTCCTCGCGGTTTTCCGACGGCGGCGAGCTGGGCCTGGGCGCCGAGATCGGCATCTCCACCACGCGCCTGCACGCCTACGGCCCGATGGGCGCCGAAGCGCTCACGATCGAACACTTCGTGGTGCGCGGCGAGGGGCAGGTGCGGCACGCGGCGTCGAGAGGTTCTTAGCTGGCGCGGGTAATGGGCTGTCAATGTACACCGCCGTGTCCGGGAGTCGGTTGTGGCGGCGGCGGGCTTTGGGACATGTCGGTGCGCTGGCTTGTCGGCATGGCATCAGAGCGGTTTCGTGCGCCCTGCGGGCGCGCGAGCTACTTTCTCTTTGCTTGCCCAAAGAGAAAGTAGCCAAAGAGAAACGGCACCCTGCGGCGGCGCTTTTTGCCCATCCGTGGGCAAAAAGTGCGTGAGGCGGGGCCGGGCTTTTCGAGCGGGCATCGTGCCCGCGCGAAAAGGCGAGGCCATCCCTGGCCTCGCCCGCTGCGCGGCTTTTCCGCCCCTGCCTCACCGCCACCGAGGGGCCCCGGGGAAAGCGGCGCGCATCGTGCGCGCGAGAAGCAACGGCAAAAGCCAGAGCCAAAGCCCAAATGCCGGATTGCTTGAGTCTTGCCTTCGATCTCCGAACATTTGTCGGCGTGCGTACCTGATCGCGGGGAGACGAAGGTGTGCTTCGCTCCCTTGAAAGGGCGAAGCACCACGCGGTCGACCCTGTGGCGAAACGACGCAGCGGCGCGCGCTGTCGCAAGCTCTTGCAAGCGCGCCACGCGTCATTGCGCTGTGGTTTTGCCGGCGCCGGATGGACGGCCAAACGTGCATGTCCGCTTGACGCAACCATGACCTTGCGCGAGCTCTACTTGCGCGTCGAGTGTGGAGAAGTGCGGCAACAACGCGTGTCCGGGCACGAAATTGCGGCTGATGTGCGGCAAGACAATGCGCAGGTGCCGATCTAGACTCGAACGTCTTGGCGTCATGCGTCGGCATGACTGCGACCTCGACACGCGCCTCGGCGACGTGTGCCGGATACTGATCTGGAAGGAGAGGAACCCATGGCCGTCACCGCGCAGGACATCGATATCGGGCGAACCGGCAGCGCGGGATCGGGAGGGGAGGCAGCCAACGAGGACCCGGCACTGGCTGCGCTGTTCAAGGCTTACGTCGTCTGCGCTACGGTGTGGCTGCTGTTCGGCACCGCAGTCGGTTTGTTGCTCGCGTTCAAGTTCGGTGCGCCGGACTTCTGGGCGGCCAAATACCTGACCTTCGGGCGCCTGCGCCCGATCCATACCAACGACGTGTTCTACGGCTTTGCGAGCCTCGGGCTGGTGGGCACCGCGTTGTACGTCACCGCGCGCAGTTGCGGCACGCGGCTCTACAGCACGCGGCTGGCGTGGATCGGCCTGTGGCTGTTCAACATCGCCGCGCTGGCCGGCACCATTGCGCTGGATCTCGGCTACAACTGGGGCGATCTGGAATACCGCGAGTGGCCGTGGCCGATCCGGCTGGTGTTCTTCATCGCGCTACTGGTGACGGTGTGGAATCTCCTGGCCACGATCGCGCGACGCAGCTCGCACGACATCTACCTGTCCAA
This sequence comes from Rhodanobacter sp., assembly GCA_004298045.1. Taxonomy (GTDB): domain Bacteria; phylum Pseudomonadota; class Gammaproteobacteria; order Xanthomonadales; family Rhodanobacteraceae; genus Rhodanobacter_A. The sequence goes on from SCRM01000005.1 coordinate 159,355, forward strand.
CTGGTACATCATCGGCGGCTTTTTGTGGACCTGCGTGATCTGCCTGGTGGCGATCCTGCCGTGGTACCAGAAAGGCCTGGGGCAGGTGGCGATCTCCGGCTACTTCATGCACAACGCGGTGGGCATGTGGTTCACGCCGCTGGCGCTGGGGCTGTTCTACTACGCGATACCGAAGGTGCTGAACCGCCCGATCTACTCCTACGCGCTGGGCGTGCTCGCGTTCTGGACCAACCTGATCTTCTATCCGATGCTGGGCGGGCACCACTTTTTGTTCAGCCCGCTGCCGTGGTGGCTGCAGACCACCGCGATCATCTGCAGCGTGGGCATGCTGATACCGGTGCTGGGCGGCAGCGCGAACTATCTTCTGACCATGCGCGGGCGCTATCACGGGCGCATCGAGTCGTACCCGCTGGCATTCCTGTTCATCGGCGTGCTGGGGTACCTGATCGGCTCGACCCAGGGCACGGTCGAGGCGTTGCGTTCGCTGCAGGCGATGTGGCACTTCACCAGCTTCACCGTGGGCCACTCGCACCTGACGATGTACGGCTTCGTCACGTTTGCGGTGTGGGGCGGCATCTATGCGCTGCTGCCACTGGCCACCGGCAAGAACCCGGGGCGTCTCGGCGTGGCGATGCATTTCTGGCTGGCGCTGGTGGGGGTGACGATCTATGTGGTGGCGCTGTCCATTGGCGGCTCCATCCAGGGGCTTGACTGGATCCGCGGCCTGCCGTTCATCCAGTCGGTGATGGACATGAAGCCGTATTACCTGTGGCGCGGCGTGGGCGGCATCCTGATGTTCCTGTCGCACATCGTGTTTGCGTGGAACGTGTGGCGCATGACCGCCGGCCAGCCCGGCAACGCACCCTCGCCCATCATGGAGCCCGAAGGGGAGGTGGCGGCATGAACAACATGACCCGGAAGATGTGGGCCATCTTCGGCGGTGCCCTTGCCCTGTACGTCGTGATCGTGCTGCTGATCGCGGTGATTCCGGCCATTGTCGAATCGCGCATCCCGCCCGGCCCCGGCGTCGTTCCGCTGACGCCGCTGCAGGAGGAAGGCCGCCAGGTGTTCGCCAGCAATGGTTGCGACTATTGCCACACCCAGCAGGTGCGGCCGATTCCGGCCGACAAGGTGTTTGGACGTCCATCCGCGCCGGGCGATTTTGCCTACCAGACGCCGGAGCTGCTCGGCTCCGAGCGTACCGGCCCCGACCTCACCAATGTCGGCCAGGCCAAGCCCAGCGACGTGTGGCAGTACATCCACCTGTACGATCCGCGCGCGGTGGTGCCGGAGTCGATCATGCCGAACTTCAAGTTTCTGTTTCGCGTGGTGGACCAGTTGCCGGCGGGGGAAACGGCCGTACCGGTGCCGGCGGCATTCGCGCCCAAGACCGGGCACGTCATTCCGACCCAGAAGGCGAAGGCGCTGGTGGCGTACCTGCTGTCGCTGAAACAGGCGACGATCCCGGGCTACGTGCCACCGGCCGCGGCGACGCCTGCCGCCGCACCGGCGGCCGCGGCGGGTGCCGCGCCCGCGGCCGCCGGCGGTTATGCGTATGACGCGGGCAAAGGCAAGTCGCTGTTCGAGGCCAATTGCTCGGCTTGCCACCAGTCCACCGGTGAAGGCGTGCCGGGCGCGTTCCCGCCGCTCAAGGGCAATGCGGCCGTGGACAACGCCGACCCAACGCTGCACCTGCACACCATCCTGCATGGCGCCAGCGGCGTGACCATCGGCGGGGTGAAATACACCAGCGTGATGCCGCCGTTTGCCGGCACGCTGAGCGACGACGACATCGCCAACATCGCCAATTACGAACGCTCCTCGTGGGGCAACCACGCCAAACCGGTGACGGCGGACGACGTGAAAGCGCTGCGCGCCAGCGGCAAGTGACGGGAGGTTGTCATGCAGAACATGTTGATGGGGCCGATGTGGGGCATCATCGCGGTGGCGACCGTCGTCGGCCTGGTGACGCTGGCTTGTTTCATCGCGATGTTCCGGTACCTCACGCATCCCGGTGAGCACAATCCGGATCATCCGAAGTATTCCATCCTGCGTCGGGACCGCTGAAGGGAGTTGTCATGTCCAATCCACACGTACGCGTTTATCTCGACGACGAACCAAACCCGGTCATCGACCACGAATTGCCCACCCAGCTCGAACTGGATACCCGCCAGCTGACCGACGGCCCGCACCGGATCGTGGTGCGCGCCGAAGACCGTAACGGCATCGAGGGGTTCGAGGAGATTGCTTTTCACGTGCAGAACGGCCCCGGCATCATGGTCACCGGCCTGCGCCCCGGCTCCACCCAGAGCGGCAAGGTGCATCTGAAAGTGGACGCCTTCAGCGCTAGCGACCCGTTCGACCCGCGCCGCGCCGAAGCGCGCTCGGCGATCCCGACTTGGGTCTGGGTGCTGTTCCTGTTCGTGGTTGCCTGGATCATCTTCTACGTGGCAACCGAGTGGGCCATTCCTGCCGACATGCGGAGCACGCCTACGTACGGCACGCCGGCAGCCACGACGCCGGCTACGCCGCCGGCGGGCTGATTCATGCGGGGCGAAATGTCTCAAGCCTCCAGCGGTGACGCCAGAGGCCTGTTTTTCAGTGTTTGCTCCAAGCCTGCACGGCGTGGGTGAACGCGAGGCAGTCGGCGTAGCGGTTGTACAGCGGCGTGGGCGCGACGCGGATCACGTCCGGCTCGCGCCAGTCGCCAACAATGCCATGTGCCACGAGGTGATCGAACAGTGCGCGGCCGCGTTCGCGCCCGGCCCGTACGCGGAGTGACAGCTGCGCACCACGGCGTTCGGGTTCCGGTGGCGTGACAACCTCGAGCAGGTCGCCCAATTGGGTGACGACCAGCCATTCGAGATAGCCGGTGAGCCGGCGGGATTTCGCCACCAGCGCCGGCATGCCGGCGCGCTGGAAGAGTTCCAGCGAAGCGCGCAGCGGCGCCAGCGCGAAAATCGGGGGGTTGGAAATCTGCCAGCCTTCGGCGCCCGGTGTCGGCTGAAACTCAGGCCGCATCAGGAACCGCGTGGCTTCGTCGTTGCCCCACCAACCAGCCAGCCGCGGCAGGTCGGCACGCGCGTGGCGCGCATGCACGAACGCGCCCCCCACTGCGCCGGGGCCGGCGTTCAAATACTTGTAGTGGCACCACACGGCAAAATCGACATCGGCGTCGTGCAGCGCCAGCGGCAGGTTGCCGACCGCGTGCGCCAGGTCGAAGCCGACCATGCAGCCGTGGCGATGGGCGAGCGCCGTGATCGCCTTGAGGTCGAATGCCTGGCCGGTGCGGTACTGCACGCCGGGCAGCAATACCAGCGCGATCCGCGCGCCGTGTTCGTCCAGCGCGCGTTCGATGGCGGCGAGCGAGAGCGTGCCATGGGGCTCGTCGGGTTCCAGCTCGATCAGCGCCTCGGCGGGATCGAAACCATGGAAGCGCACCTGCGAGGCCAACGCGTAGCGGTCGGTGGGAAACGAGCCGGCTTCGGCGAGGATCGCCGGACGCTCGCGCGTGGGGCGATAGAAGCTGGCCATCAACAGGTGCAGGTTCACGCCGAGCGTGTTCATCGCCACCACCTCAGAGGGCAGCGCACCGACCACCTCGGTCAGCCCGTCGCGTACCGTCGCCTGGTAGCTGAGCCACGGCGTAGTGCCCTTGAAATGGCCTTCGACCGCGTTTTCGGCCCAGCTTTGCAGTTCGGCGTCGAGTACCCGGCGCACACCGCGCGGCTGCAGGCCGAGCGAGTTGCCGCACAGGTAGACGCCGTCGCTGCCGGCATGCGACGGGATCAGGAATTCGTCGCGCAACGCGCGCAGCGGATCGGCCGCGTCGGCGGCAGTGGCCCAGGCGGCGGTGGCTGCAAACGAGGCGTCCATGGCTTATTTCAGCCGTGCGGCAATGGCTTCGCAGCCACGGTCGAAAGCCGTGCTCCAGGCGGAGCCGGCCTGCGACTGCTGCGGGCGCAGGCAGCGCAGCTGGATGGCGTGGCCGGCGTGGTACCAGTACATCTCGCGATAGGTGGCGGTGATGCCGGATTCACGCGCAGTGTAGCTCGCGCTGTCCGGCGAGCTGGCCTTGGCTGGCTGGTAGCCGGGCAGGGCCGCGGCCTTGGCGGTCGCTTCGCTCACCCACGATGCAAACCCCTGCGGGCTCGGCATCTGCTGCACCGTCACCGTGACGCGCGCAAGCAGCGTGTGGCCGGTGGGCGAAGGGTCGGGAACCTGGAAGGCACGGATTTCCGGGTCGCCATCGGTTTCAAGAATCTCCATCCAGCCATTCGGCGTGGCGAAGTGCACGCTGCCGCCGGCCATGCTGACCTCGGCGGCTGGCGCCGACGCGGCGGCAAATAGGCTGGCGACCAAGGCCGCGGCAAGGAAGGAAATGCGCAAGCTGGGCATGCGATGGCCTCGTTCGGGGTTGGGCGCGCCGCGGCAGCGTGGCACGGAAGTGGTGCAAGGATAATCCGCCGGTGGGCGCAGCGTCCGGGGCCGCGTCACATTGATGGCGGTGTTTCAGGCACGCCCGGCAAATTCGCCGGTCAGGGTGTTCACCCAGACCTTCTCACCGGTGCTGATGTAATCCGGCACCTGGATTTCCACCCCGGTGTTGAGCGTGGCCGGCTTGGTGCGCTTGGTGGCGCTCCCGCCCTTGAGCTCCGGGGCAGTGTCGGCCACGGTCAGCAGCACGCTGGTGGGCACCTGCAGCGCCACCGGCACGTCGTCGATAAGCTGCACGTAATAGCCTTCCAGATCCTCGACGATGTACCCCGCGCTGTCACCGACCAGCTCCGGGCCGAGCACGTACTGGGTGTAATCCTCGGCATCCATGAACACGAACGCCGCGTCGTCCTTGTACGAGAAATTCGCCGCACGCCGCACCAGATCCACTTCCGTCAGGTCGTCCTCGGCGCGCAGGCTGAGGTCGTGCTTGCGCCCGCCGGGGATCGAATACAGGGTGAACCGGAACGTGACGTTGCCGCCGCGGGCTGTCGGCGCGCTGCGCTCGATGTCGCGCACCTGATACACCGCGCCGTCGTGTTCGACGACGTTGCCTTTCTTGACGTCGGAAGCTTTCATGGTTGGTAGCCGGGATTGGAGATTGGGGATACGGGATTCGAAAATGCCGGAGCGCGGGATGCGGGAGGATGCGAGATGCGGGCTTTGGCGAATCCCGAATCCCGTATGCTCAATCCTGGCTATTTGGCCGCCAGCCGCACCGCGCCGTCCAGCCGGATCACTTCGCCGTTGACGTAGCGGTTGGTCAAAATGAAGGCGACGGTTTGCGCGAATTCTTCGGGTTTGCCGAGGCGCGACGGGAACGGGATGGAAGCGGAGAGCGCTTCCTGCACCTGCGGCGGCATGCCGTCGACCATTGGTGTCCAGAACACGCCGGGCGCGATGGTGGCGACGCGGATGCCGAAGCGCGCGAGCTCGCGTGCCATCGGCAGCGTCATGCCGACGATGCCGCCCTTGGAGGCGGAGTACGCCGCCTGGCCGATCTGGCCTTCGTAGGCGGCAACGGATGCGGTGTTGACGATCACACCGCGCTCGCCGTCCTCGCCGGGTGCGTTGCCCTGCATCAGCGCCGCACCGGCCTTCGCCACGTTGAAGCTGCCGACCAGGTTGACCATCACGGTGGTGGCAAAGGTGGCCAGCGGCATCGGCCCGGTCTTGCCGAGCACGCGCCCGGCGCCGAGGATGCCGGCGCAGTTCATCACCAGGTTGAGCCCGCCCATCGCCTCGCGTGCGGCCGCGATGTTGGCCGTGACGGCTGCTTCGCTGGTGACGTCGGTCTTGAAGAAGTGGGAGGCGGCGCCGAGCTCCTTGGCGGCGGCCTGGCCCTTCTCTTCGTTGACGTCGAACAGCGCCACCTTGCCGCCCTGCGCGACGACGAGTTGCGCCACCGCGTGGCCGAGCCCGGAAGCGCCGCCGGTGATGACTGCCTTGACCTGATCGAGTTGCATGGGATCCCTGAAACGGATGCGGAAAGGCGCTCATTTTAGCCGAGTGGCGGCCGTGGCTGCTGGCTGAACGCGAAGCTTGCCGGGCAATGGTGGTTCACGCCGAGTTGCGACGCCAGAGACGATTTTGTACCGGGCCGTGCTGGAAAGTCGGGCGACGGCATGCTGAAGTGCAGGCGGGTTCCAGGTTCCATCAGGCGGAGATCGACATGAAGAAGCTGCAAGGGCTGGCTGTCGCATGTGGCGTGATGCTGATGTTGGCCGGTGGCACGGCGCTGGCGCAGGACCATGGTCACGGGCATGGCCGGGGGCACGATCGTCAGCAACAATATGATGGCTATCAGGGGCGTCACGATGGCGATCAGGGACGTGGCTACGATGATGGCGGTGGCCGCTACGTGAGTTACGACCAGGGCGACGATCGTGGCCACGGTCACGGCCGTGGCCACGGGCGCGGTAATGCCTATGGCCACTACAAGAGCTGGGGCGACCGTGGCCGCCATGAGGGCTGGTACAAGCGCGGCGGCTACCTGCCGGTGGAATATCGCAGCACCCGCTACGTGGTGTATGACTGGCGCGATGCCCGCCTGCGCGAGCCGCCACGCGGCTACCACTGGGTGCGCAGCGACGACGGCGCCTTCCTGCTGGTGGCGATCACCACCGGCATCATTGTCAACATCATTGCCTCTGGCCAATGAGCCCTGCCGGCCGACCGGGCATGCACCGGTCGGCCGCGCTCACAGCTCGCGCAGGTACCAGCGGTCGCAGCCGCCGTGGCCGGTGGCGCCCAACGCGTGGTCGATGCGGGTAAAACCGCTGCGCAGGTACAGCGCTTGCGCGGCATCCATGCCGGTCAGGGTTTCCAGATAGCAACGGCGAAACCCCAGCGCACGCGCGGTGTCGAGGCAGCGCGCCATCATCGCGGTGCCCGCGCCGATGCCGCGCGCGGCCGGCAGGAAATACATCTTGCGCAGTTCGCAGGTGTCGGCATCGCCGCCGTCGAGCGGTGCAATGCCGGCGCCACCGACGACGTTGCCGCCCATTTCCAGTACGAAATAAGCGTGCCGCGGCAGCGTGTACGCGGTGCTCATGGCGTCGACCTCGGCATCGTGAATGGCAAAGCCGGGACCATCGGCGCCGAAGGCGGGCATCACTCGGCGGATAACGGCGGCCACTGCAGCGTTGTCGCGTGGTTCGATCGGGCGGATCAGGAATGCAGGGGACATGGATCAGGGTAAGGCGGAAAAGACGTCGATATAGTGTGCGCGTTGCCGAACCGGGAGTCATGCCGTGCTGCTTTACGATGCCATCAGCCCCGCGCCGCGCTGCCTGCGCATGTTCATTCTCGAAAAACAGCTGCACCTGCCGGCAGTGAAGGTGGACGTGATGCGCGGCGAGAACCGTGAGGCGGCGTATCTTGCCGCCAACCCGGCCGGCCAGACGCCGGCATTGCGGCTGGACGACGGCACCACGCTGGCCGAGGCGGTGGCGATTGCCGAGTATCTGGAGGAGCTGCACCCCGAGCCTTCGCTCATCGGTCGCACGCCGGAGGAACGCGCGCAGACGCGCATGTGGTGGCGGCGCGTCGAGCTCAACGTCACCGAGTTCATCCACAACGCGTTCCACTATGCGGAAGGCCTGCCGCGCTTCACGCCGCGTATTCCGGTGGCGCCGGAGGCGGCGCAAGGGTTGAAGCGCATCGCGCAGGATCGTGTCGCCTGGCTGGACCGGATGTTCGGCGATGGCCCGTACCTGTGCGGCGAGCGCTTCACGGCTGCCGACATCTGGCTTTACGTGTGGCTGGATTTCGGCGCCGGCGTGCAGCAGCCGTTCGATCGCCGCCTGCCGAAAATCGGCCCGTGGTTCGAGCGCATCGCCGCGCGGCCGACGGCGGCCGCCAGCCGCAACCTGCTGGCCACGTCGTGATGGCGGGCGAGGTGCGGCGCAGCTTGCCGGTGCGCTGCGGCATGGTTGCCGTCGTGGCGCTGCGTGCCGCCGGCGACGCCACGCGCATGCTGGTCGCGCAACGCGCCAGTCCGCACCTGCACGGCGTGTGGAGCTACATCGCCGGCCACGTCGACGCCGGCGAAACCGGCGCGCAGGCGGCGCTACGCGAGCTGCGCGAAGAGACCGGGCTGGTGCCCGATGCGTTCTACGCCACCTCGTTTTGCGAAACCTTCTACGCCGCCGAGGCGGACGCCATCGAGGTGGTGCCGGCGTTCGTTGCCCACATTGCCGAAGGCGCCAAGGTGGTGCTTAACGCCGAGCATGCGGCGTACCGCTGGGTGCCGCCGGCAAAGGCTGCCGCGTTGCTGCCGTTTGGCAGTCAGCGCGAGCTGTTGGCGCACGTGCAACGCGAGTTCATCGCGCGTGCGCCGTCGCCGTTTCTGCGCATCACGCTTCCCCGCTGACCGCCTGCGGGCCGCTGCGCGCACGGTTGACCAGGCTTGCGGTCGGCTTGTGCAACTGGCCGGCGAGCCAGGCGCCGGTGGCAATCAGAAGCTCCAGATTGACGCCGGTGTGCATGCCCAGGCCATCGAGCATGTACACCACGTCCTCGCTCGCCACGTTGCCGGTGGCGCCCTTGGCATACGGGCAGCCGCCGGTGCCGGATACCGAACTGTCGATGACCCGCACGCCTTCGTCGAGGCAGGCAAGGATATTCGCCAACGCCTGCCCGTAGGTGTTGTGGAAATGCACGGCAAGCGCCGTCATCGGCACTTCCCCGGCAACCGCGTGCAGCATCGCGCGTGCCTTCGCCGGCGTGCCGACGCCAATCGTGTCGCCGAGCGAAATCTCGTGGCAGCCGAGCTCGTGCAGGCGGCGCGCGACGCGCACCACGTCACTGACCGGCACCTCGCCCTGGTACGGGCAGCCGAGCACGGTGGAAACGTAGCCGCGCACGGCGATGCCGTCGGCTTTCGCACGGTCCAGCACCGGCAGGAAACGCTCAATCGATTCGTCAATCGAGGCGTTGATGTTTTTGCGGTTGAACGCCTCGCTGGCGGCGGTGAACACCGCGATCTCGCTGGCGCCGGCCTTGCGTGCGCGCTGGTAGCCGGTGAGGTTGGGTACCAGTACCGGGTAGCTCACGCCCGGCACCTTGCGGATGCCGGCGAGCACCTCGGCCGCGTCGGCCAGTTGCGGCACCCACTTCGGGCTGACGAAACTGGTTGCCTCGATGGTCTTCAAGCCGGTGGCGGACAGCCGGTCGATCAGCGCGATCTTGGTCGGCGTCGGCAGCATGGTCTTTTCGTTCTGCAGCCCGTCCCGGGCGCCGACCTCGACGATGCGCACGAATGAATCAGTGGTGGTCATGGTTACTCCAGCATGGGCCGTTCGGGCCATCGCGATGCCAAGCGCGGCGTCGGCGCGCCTCGCCGCCCCTATCGGCCAGCGTGGCGCGCGCGCCGTCTTGCGCGTGTGAGAAAAGCGGGGCGCGGGTTATTCGGCGAAGCGCACCAGCACGGCATCGGCGTCGACGAAATCCCCCTGTGCGGCGGAGATGGTTTCGACCCTGCCGGCGCGCGGCGCTTTCAGCGCCAGTTCCATTTTCATCGCCTCCATCACCAGGAGCTCCTGACCCTGCTCGACCTCGTCGCCGGTTCTGGCCTTGACCAGCACGATGCGCCCGGGCATCGGCGCCAGCACCTGATTGCCGCCGGCGGCGTCTTCCGCCTGCCATGCGTAGGCCGGCACGCGGTCGAGGTGCCAGCGTTGGCCGCCGGCGTCGTGCAGCAGCACGCGGCGGGCGTCGGCACGCAACGCGAAACGCTCGGCCTCGCCGTCGAAACGCGCGCCGAGCGTGCCGTCACCGAGCCGCGCGCCGCGGACTTCGCAGCCGGCTTCACCGAGTTTGAGCGCGTAGTCGCCGGCGTGGCCCCAGGCCTCGATCTCGAAGCGCGCCTCGCCGCGCGCCAGCGCGATCACGCGCTTGCCGTTGCGGCCAATGCGCCACGCATCGCTCGTGGCCCACGGCGAGTGCGGATCGGAGGTGGTCGTGCGCGGGTTCGCTTCGTCGGCCAGCAGCGCCGCGGTGGCGGCGGCGAACAGGGTGCGCGTGTCGGGCTCATGGGCGCCCACGACGAACTCGTCCAGGTGGCGATCCAGATAACCGCTGTCGATGCGCGCCTCGACGATGGCCGGGTGGCGCACCAGGCGTTCGAGGAACGCAATGTTCGACTTCGGGCCTTCGACCTCGCACTCGGCCAGCGCCTGGCGCATGCGAGTGAGCGCGCGCGGGCGATCCTCGTCCCAGACGATCAGCTTGGCGATCATCGGATCGTAGAAGATCGTCACCGTGTCGCCCTGGGTCACGCCGCCGTCGATGCGTACGTAGGCGCCGGTGGCCGGCAAGTGCAGCGTGTGCAGCTTGCCGGAGCCGGGCAGGAAGTTCTTTTCCGGATCTTCGGCGTAGAGGCGCACCTCGATCGCGTGGCCGTGCGAGACGATCTGCTCCTGCGTCAACGGCAGCGGCTCGCCGTTGGCAACGCGCAACTGCCATTCCACGAGATCGACGCCGTGGGTGAGCTCGGTGACCGGGTGCTCGACCTGCAGGCGCGTGTTCATTTCCATGAAATGGAAATCGCCCTGCTGGCCGACGATGAATTCCACCGTGCCGGCGCCGACGTAGTTCACCGCGCGCGCCGCCGCCACCGCTGCTTCGCCCATGGCCTTGCGGCGCTCCGGGGTCAGGAACGGCGAGGGGGTCTCCTCCAGCACCTTCTGGTAGCGCCGCTGCGAGGAACACTCGCGCTCGCCCAGGTGGATCACGTGGCCGTGGCGGTCGCCGAAAATCTGGAACTCGATGTGGCGCGGGTGCTCGACGTAGCGTTCGAGCAGCATCGAGGCATCGCCGAATGCGGCCTTGGCGACGCGCTGCGCCGTGGCGAGCGCCTCGGGAAACTCCGCATCCGAGCGCACGATCTGCATGCCCTTGCCGCCGCCGCCGGCCGAGGGCTTGATGATCAGCGGGTAGCCGACCTCGTGTGCACGTTCGGCGAGATGGGCGTTGTCCTGGTTGTCGCCGTCGTAGCCCGGCACCAGCGGTACCGCATGCTTCGCCATGAGGTGCTTGGCCGCCGCCTTCGAGCCCATCGCCTCGATGCTTTCCGGATCGGGACCGATGAACACGATGCCGGCGGCGACGCAGGCGCGGGCGAACGCAGTGTTTTCCGAGAGAAAACCGTAGCCGGGGTGGATCGCCTGCGCGCCGCTTTTCTTCGCCGCGTCGATGATGGCGTCGATGCGCAGATACGACTCCGCCGGCGGCGAGCCGCCGATCGGCCATGCTTCATCGGCCAGGCGCACGTGCTGGGCGTCGCGATCGGCTTCGGAATACACCGCGATGCTGCGAATGCCGAGCCACCGGCAGGTACGCATCACGCGGCAGGCGATTTCGCCGCGATTGGCGATCAACACGCGTTCGAACATGCAGGGCTCCCGGCATCGCACCGCGCCGCGGTGAAACCGGAAAAGTTAGCAGATTGCGCCTGCTTAGCCGATGCGCAGCGCAGCAAACACCTACTCGCCTTCCCAGTAGTCGCAGGTGTCTACCGTCCGTCCGATGTGGCGGAATCGCGCCGGTGCTTCACCCATGTCCGGTGGGTTGTCGACGAAGGCACCGAACTTGCCTGAGTCGGGGTATTCGCAGATTTCCGTCGGCGCGATGGTGCTGATCGCGAGGTAGCGCATCTCCGTGGCGCCGGTGTTGATGATCTGGTGCGCGGTTTCCGGTCCGCCAGCAGGGCAGGCGATCACGTCGCCGGCACGCAGCGGGTAGCGCGCCGCGCCGTAGCGGAGCTCGCCCGTGCCTTCGAGGACGAAGAACATTTCCTCCTCTGCGCGATGGCTGTGGAACGGGCAGGCGCGTTTGCCTGGTGCCACCACGGTGAGGTTGTAGCCGAGCTGGTGCGCACCGATGCGGCTGGCGACCTCGCCCCAGCGCAGGTCGTAGCGCCCGGCGGTGGCACCTTGCGGCAAGCCGGCGGGAATCGGCGCGTCGGCAGCGGATTGCACCACCACGTCGGCGAGGTTGATGAGCGGCTTGGTCATAGCCTGTGGCCCCATGGTCGTGGTCAGCGGGCAACCCAGGACGGCGCGCGCTTGTCGAGAAACGCCTTGATGCCATGCTGGCCCTCGGGCGACACGCGCAGGCGCGCGATGAGCTGGGCGTTTTCCGTGTCGACGCGTTCGGCCTCGGCCACCGTGTTGCCGGCTACGCGCAAGGCCAGAGCCTTGGCTTCGCGCTGGGCAATGGGGCCGGCCTTGGCCAGAAAATGCAGCTGGCGGTCGAGCGCCTCGTCCAGCGCATTGCCGGCCACCACGCTGTGCAGCAGGCCAATGCGTTGCGCCTCGGCGGCGTCGAACACCTCGCCACTGACGAACAGCCGGCGCGCCTGGCGCAGGCCGATGGCGGCGATGACGTAGGGTGCGATGGTGGCCGGCACCAGACCGAGCTTTACCTCGGACAAGGCGAACTTCGTGCCTTCGACGCCAATCGCGATGTCGCAGCACGCCACCAGCCCCACGCCGCCGCCATAGGCCGCGCCGTTGACGCGCGCGATGGTCGGCTTGGAGAGGAACTGCAGTGTGCGCAGCAGCCTGGCAAGACGCAGCGCGTCCGCCTGGTTTTCCGCCTCGCTCGCGGCCGCCATGCCGCGCATCCAGTTGAGGTCGGCGCCGGCGGAAAAACAGCTCCCGTTGCCGGTCAGGACCACCAAGCGCACGGTGGGATCGGTGTCGGCGGCGACCAGCGCCGCAGTGAGCTCGGCGATCAGCGCATCGTCGAACGCGTTGTGCACCTGCGGGCGGTCCATTGTCAGCGTGCGCACGCCGGCGTGGTTGGTGATGACGATTGCAGCGCTCATGGCATCTCCGAAAGCAAGGATTACATGCGAAACACGCCGTAGCGCGGCGCTTCGATGGGAGCGTTCATCGCGGCCGAGATCGCCAACCCGAGCACGCGTCGGGTGTCGGCCGGGTCGATGATGCCGTCGTCCCACAGCCGGGCACTGGCGTAGTACGGGTTGCCTTGGCGCTCGTACTGCTCGCGGATCGGCGCCTTGAACGCGGCTTCTTCATCCTTCGACCAAGTGCTGCCGCGTGCCTCGATGCCGTCGCGTTTGACCGTGGCCAGCACGCTGGCAGCTTGTTCGCCGCCCATCACGCTGATGCGCGCGTTCGGCCACATCCACAGGAAGCGCGCGCCATAGGCGCGGCCGCACATCGCGTAGTTGCCGGCGCCGAAGCTGCCGCCGATCACCACGGTGAACTTCGGCACGCTGGCACACGCGACTGCAGTGACCATCTTCGCGCCGTCTTTCGCGATCCCGGCCTGCTCGTATTTCTTGCCGACCATGAAGCCGGTGATGTTCTGCAGGAACACCAGCGGCACGTTGCGCTGGTTGCACAGCTCGATGAAGTGCGCGCCCTTGAGCGCGCTCTCCGAAAACAGGATGCCGTTGTTGGCAATGATGCCCACCGGGTAGCCGTGGATGTGCGCAAAGCCGGTGACCAGGGTCTTGCCGTAGCGCGCCTTGAACTCGTGGAATTCCGAGCCGTCGACAATGCGCGCGATCACCTCGTGGATGTCGAACGGACGCCGGGTGTCTTCGGGGATCACGCCGTACAACTCTTCCGCCGGGTATTTCGGCGGCACCGGTTCGGCCAGTGCCAGCGGCATCGGCTTGCCGCGGTTGAGGCTGGCGACGATGTCGCGCGCGATCGACAGCGCGTGCGCGTCGTTCTCCGCGAAGTGGTCGGCCACGCCGGAGATGGACGTGTGCACGTCGGCCCCGCCGAGCGTTTCCGCATCCACCACTTCGCCGGTCGCGGCCTTCACCAGCGGCGGGCCACCGAGGAAAATCGTGCCTTCGTGCTTGACGATGATGGTCTCGTCGCACATCGCCGGCACGTAGGCGCCGCCGGCGGTGCAACTGCCCATCACCACCGCAATCTGCGGGATGCCGAGGCCGCTCATGCGCGCCTGGTTGTAGAAGATGCGGCCGAAGTGTTCTTTGTCGGGAAACACCTCGTCCTGCAGCGGCAGGAACGCGCCACCCGAATCGACCAGATAGATGCACGGCAGGCGGTTCTCCAGGGCGACTTCCTGGGCCCGCAAATGCTTTTTCACCGTGATCGGGAAATACGTGCCGCCTTTCACCGTGGCGTCGTTCGCCACCACCATGACCTCGCCGCCGTGCACGCGACCGATGCCAGCAATCAGACCGGCAGCGGGCGCGGCATCGTCGTACATGCCGTGGGCGGCGAGCGGGGACAATTCGAGGAACGGTGAGCCCGGATCGAGCAAGGCGCGGATGCGCTCGCGCGGCAAGAGCTTGCCGCGGGCAAGGTGTTTGGCGCGCGCCTTCTCGCCGCCGCCTTGCGCGGTGTGTGCCAGCTCGCGGCGCAGCTCCTCCGTCAATGCGCGCAAGTGCGCGCTGCCGGCCTGAAACTCGGAGGAGCGCGGATCGATCCGCGAGACGATGACACTCATGGCAGGCGCCCGTCGCAATGAAACCCGGGATGATAGCCGCTGGTCTCGAACAACGAATGTTGCACCTGCGAACGCCAGACAAAAAAACGGCCGCGAATGCGGCCGTTTTCTCGTAACCACCGAAATGGATTACTTGGCGTCGCCAGCCGGAGCAGCAGCGGTCGAGGCAGCAGCCGGAGCAGCAGCTTCGGGAGCAGCAGCGGCGGTCGAAGCCGGAGCAGCAGCCGGAGCAGCAGCTTCAGGGGCAGCAGCCGGAGCGGCGGCCGTCGAAGCGGCAGCCTGCTGAGCCTGATCAGCGGTCTGCTGAGTCTGGTCAGCTGCCTGCTGGGCGTTCTGCGCGGAATCCTGCGCGCCGTTGCTGCAAGCCGCCAGCAGCGCGACGAGCGCGGAGGCGAGTAGGGTACGCGTAAACTTCATGGTAAATCTCCTATGCCGTGGAATGCCGTGGTATGGCCGCGTATTAATAGCGCTTTCGCACTGTCGGCGCCATATCTTTCGGCGGAAAACTTCAGAATTCGTTGATGGGCGGTTCAACCAGCTTTCAGTGTGACCGGTATTTGCCGGCCGTCAAGCCAGCTCGACCGCGACCGCCGTGGCCTCGCCGCCGCCGATGCACAGGCTCGCCACGCCGCGTTTTGCGCCGCGCAGCTTCATCGCGTTGAGCAGGGTCACCACCAGGCGTGCGCCGCTGCAGCCGATCGGGTGACCCAAGGCGCAGGCGCCACCGTTGACGTTGACCTTGGCGTGCGGAATGTCCAACTCGGTCATCGCCGCCATCGTCACCACCGCGAAGGCTTCGTTGATCTCGAACAGGTCGACGTCGCCGACTTTCCAGCCAGCCTTGGCCAGCACCTTCTGGATCGCACCGACCGGCGCCGTGGTGAACCACTGCGGCTCCTGCGAGTGGGTGGCATGGGCCACGATGCGGGCCAGCGGATGGATGCCGCGTGCCTTGGCATCGTCGGCGGACAGCAGGATTACCGCGGCCGCGCCGTCGGAGATGCTCGACGAGCTGGCGGCGGTGATCGTGCCGTTTTCCTTGCGGAAAGCCGGTTTGAGCGCCGGGATCTTGTCGATGTGCGAACGCCCCGGCTGCTCGTCGGTGTCGACCACGACATCGCCTTTGCGGCCGGCAACGGTCACCGGCACGATCTCGTCGGCGAACGCGCCCGAGGCCTGCGCGGCGGTTGCCCGCTTGACCGACTCGATCGCAAACGCGTCTTGCGCCTCGCGCGTGAAATGGTACTTGTCGGCGCACTGCTCGCCGAACACGCCCATCGCCTTGCCGTCATAGGGGTTGGTCAGCCCGTCCCAGGCCATGTGGTCGACCAGCTTGCCGTCGCCATAGCGCAGGCCGGTGCGCGCCTGCACCATGTGCGGTGCATTGGTCATCGACTCCATGCCGCCGGCGACGACGATGCTGGCCGAGCCGGCCTTGATGAGGTCGTGGCCGAGCATGATCGCCTTCATGCCCGAACCGCACACCTTGTTGATGGTGGTGCTGCCGACACTCGGCGGCAGCCCGGCGCCAAGCGAGGCCTGGCGTGCCGGCGCCTGGCCGAGGTTGGCCGGTAACACGCAACCCATGATGACTTCACTGACGTCGGCCGGTGCAATGCCGGATTGCTCAAGCGCGGCATGGATGGCGGTAGCCCCCAGTTTGGGCGTCGGCACGCCGGTGAACTGGCCGAGGAAAGAGCCGATGGCGGTGCGTTTTGCACCGGCGATGACAACGCTGATATCCGACATGGGAGTCTCCGCTTGACGCTGGGAATTTTCGAGTGGCGCGACGCGCCGATCCACCCGGGATTATCGCAGGGCGCAACCGTGACCGGCAAACCGCACGCCGTGCAACGGACAGTGCCGCCGGCGTTCGATGGCTTGTGGCACACTCCGCGCGACAGTCAGAGGACTGTATCCACTTTCATCGTTGGCGCGCTGTGACGCCCCGATGAATGTCATCCATGTTGAGTGCGATCGGGGACAGATCATGAAACCTCACTGGAACGCCAACGTGCGTCATTTGCCATACGGCCGACTTGCCTGCGCCATCAGTCTGGCGTTGAGCCTGGCCGCATGTGGCGGTGGCGGCGGCGGCATGGTCAAACCGGCACCGACGCCCACGCCCACTCCGACACCGACACCGACACCGACACCCACTCCGCCGCCCCCGCCGCTGGACGCGCAGCTCAGCCTGACCAATACCTATGCCGCGCACCAGCAAGGTTTCAGTGGCAGCGGCGTCACGATCGGCATCGTCGACAGTGGCATCATGCGCAGCAATCCGACCGTGGCTGGGCGGGTGCTCCTGCCCGAGCTGATCTACGTCGACCCGACGCTGAACAACACCAGCATCGACGACGTGGTGGGACATGGTACCTGGGTGGCGGGCATTGCGGCGGGAACCCCATTTGCGAAGTACCCAGGTGGCATTGCGCCGGGCGCGAGCCTGGTTTCGGCACGCATCATCAGCGATACGCCCCCGGTGGATGACGGTTCCGGCAAAGGCAACCCGGTCACCGCCTCCGATGCAAACTTCTTTGCGCAAACGCTCAATCCGGCGCTGGTCAACGCCGGCGTCAAGGTAATGAACAACTCCTGGGGCGGCATTTACTGGGACACCACCAACGCGTCGATCAACCAGGCCTTCGGCCAGGCCTATGTACCGTTCGTGGTCCAGAACGGCGGCATCGTGGTGTTTGCCGCGGGCAATTCATCGCAGGCCAACCCCAGTGACATTGCCAGCCTGCCCACGCTGGCTCCGGGCATGGGCCTGGACCAAGGCTGGCTGGTGGTGACGGCGGCCGACAGCAACAATCCAAGCCAGTTGGACAGTTATTCCAACCAGTGCGGCCGGACGATGAACTACTGCCTCACGGCACCGGGCGACGTCGTCGTGCTGGACAAGGACACGCTGGCGACCACGACCAACCCGACCTACTGGCAGGTCAGCGGCACGTCGTTTGCGGCGCCCATGGTTTCCGGGGCAGCGGCGCTGGTCTGGCAGGCGTATCCCTATTTCACCAATGATCTCGTGCGCCAGACGCTGCTGGGCACCGCAACCGACATGGGCGCACCGGGCGTCGACCCGGTGTTTGGCTACGGCATGTTGAACGTGGGCAAGGCGGTGAATGGCCCGGCCCAGTTCAACTGGGGTGACGTGACAGTCGGCTTCAGCGGATCCTCGAGCTGGAACAATGCGATTTCCGGCGCTGGCGGGCTCATCAAGCAGGGCGCCGGCACGCTCAACCTGACGCAGCCTTCCACGTTCACCGGCGCGACGCAGGTGCAGGGCGGCACGCTGGTGGCCAAGGCCCTGGCGGGGGCGGCGTCGATCAGCAGCGGTGCCACGCTCGCCGGCATGACCGCGGTGGGCGGCAACGTGGCCAACGCGGGCACGTTCGCGATCGGCACCAACAGCGTCACGGTGGGTGGCAGCTACACCCAGAGCGCCGCTGGCACACTGGCGGTTTCATTGGGTTCCACGCTCAACGTGGGCGGTACGGCGGCGCTTGCCGGCAACTTGTTGGTCACTGGCGTCAACGCCGGTTACACGCCAAACGCGAAGACGGTGATCGTCTCGGCGCCGCAGGGCCTGTCCGGCACGTTTGCCAGCGTTGCCACGACAAGCAACGTGCTGATGACCGCGACGCCGGGGTATGACGCGTCGACCGCCTGGCTCAGTGTTTCCACCGTCAGTGCCACCGCCGTGCAGGGGGCGAGCTATACCGCCGCCTCGTACGGCGCCGCGCAACGTGTGGATGCGGCGTTTGGCCAGCTCAATACCCAGTCGGGCGGTGGCGCGATACCGGCCACCGGCTTCAGCAGCGTTGCCGGGCAGTTGCAGCACGCGCCGACGGTAGGTGCCCTGGAAGCCTCGCTGGAAAGTCTCTCCGGCCAGCTGCACGCGGCCAGTGCGGCGATGACGTTCCAGGCGATCGACGCCGGGACGCGGGCGCTGTCGCAACGCTTCGAGCAGTTGCTGGCGGCGCCACAATCGGGCGCGTGGGCGCAGGGTTTCGGCTACCAGGGCGACATGTCGCGCAGCGGCTACAGCGGTGTGAACTACGACCTGTCCGGTTGGCTGGTCGGGCGTGATTTCCGCACCGGCAACGGGGTTGCCGGTTTTGCCTTGAGCCGCAGCCAGGGACTGGGGCGGTTGGAGCAAAGCGTCGACCAGGGCTTCAGCCATGCGGTGGAAGGCATGGTGTATGGCGGCCTCACGCGGGGGGCGTGGTACGCGATGGGCCGGTTTGGCCTGGGTGATTATCAGCAAACCATGCGCCGCCGGTTGCAGTTGGGGGCGGTAGCCGGTGGTGTCGTCAGCGACAGCCGCGGGCGCTACGGCGTGGTGTATGGCGAGAGCGGCTACCGCATGGCGCTGGCCGGCGCCGACGTGACGCCGTACGCGTGCATGGAGTACGCGCAGATTCGCCGCAACGGCTTCGACGAGCTGGGTGCCGGCGGTTTCGGGCTGAAATCCTCCGCGTTGACCACCGCGCGCTGGCAGGCCTGCCTGGGCGTGCGCGCCAGTCGCAGTTGGCTGCTGCCGCGCGGCGGCAACCTCACCCTGTCGGCACGTGCCGATTGGCAACAGTCCTTCGGCCTGCAGGGCGAGGTGTTCGACGCCAGCTTCACCGGCGTGAACCAGTGGGCGCCGCTTGGCGGCGTCGGGCTGTCGCGCTACGGCGGCCACCTTGGTGCTGCGCTCAACTGGGATGTCACCGCGCGCAGCAACCTCGCGCTCGGCTACGACCAGTACGGCGGCCAGCGCCAGCAGGCGCGGATGGCAACGCTCAGCTATCGCTGGTCGTTCTGAACCGTGTAATGGGCGGCGTCGACGGCTTGCCGGCGCCGCCCATTACACTCGCGTCGTTCAGTCCGGTTCCACCTCGATGCCTGTCGTGGTGGCCCGTGTGACGCGGGTCGTCGGGGTGTGCGGCGCCGCTTCGGATCAAATCCGCCGGCATCGGGAAGCCGGCGGTTGTCCGCAACCTGCTATCGCGCCACGCGATCCTCAGCGCGCAAAGAACGGCCAGGGCGCCAGCACGATCAGCCACAGCAGGAAAGCAATGGCGAGGTACTTGAGGCCGCGGAACAGCTTGGGGTGCTTGCGCTTGAACGCGCGGTTGCGCTCGCGGTTGCGTTGGCTCAGGGCGTACATGCGATTCACGAAGCCGGCCTTTTCGGTGGCGGATTCCATGTTGGGCGAGTTGGTGATGCGGCCCATGAACGCGCTGACGCGACGGTTGATCGCCTGCAACCAGCCGAACTTCAGCGGGCGTTCGACGTCGGCAAAAAAGATCACGCGCGGCTGGTCGGTCTTGTTGTCCACCCAGTGCACGTAGGTTTCGTCGAACACGACATCCTTGCCGTCGCCCCAGGCGTGTTCTTCGCCGTCGACGAAGATCGCACAGTCGCGGGAATTCGGGGTGACGAGGCCGAGGTGGTAGCGCAGCGAGCCGGCGAACGGGTCGCGATGCGGGTTGAGCCGGCTGTGCGGCGCGAGCACCGCGAACATTGCCGCCTTCACTCCCGGCACCGACTGCACCAGCGCCACGGTCTTGGGGCACAGCTTGGCCGCGGAAGGCAGCGGCTCGCCATACCAGGTGAGACGAAAGCGCGTCCAGCCCTGGCGGAAGAAACTGGCAAAGCTCGCGTCGTCGTTCTTGCTTGAGGCGCGAATCGCCCCATCGCCGGCGAGCGCCAGCGCCTCGTCGCGAATGGTTTTCCAGTTGGCCTGGAACAGGTCGAGCTGCGGGAAACCGCGGCGGTCCATGATCGGCTGCGACTTGACCGCGGAGAACGCGTACATCACCAGGTTGTACGGCGCGAAAATCGCCGAGTGGTCGACCAGCTGGCGATCGAACCGCAGCCTGAATCGCCCGCGCAAATGTACCAGCAGTACGCACAGGACGAAGAAAGCCAGCAGGATGAGAAGAACGAGTCGGGGCGTCATGATGGGCGCAGAAAGAGCGGGGATACGGGAAGTTTACGCCGTGAAGCCGGGATTCGAGATTGGAGATGCGGGATTCGGCAAGGCTCGCCAGCTGTCGCTTTGCCGAATCCCGAATCCCGTATCCCGAATCTCCCGTTCTGGCGTTACAACGCCTCCGACGCGAAATCGGCCAAGCGTGAACGTTCGCCGCGACGCAGGGTGACGTGGGCGGAGTGGTCCCACTGCTTGAAGCGGTCCACCGCGTAGGTGAGGCCGGAGGTGGTTTCGGTGAGGTAGGGAGTGTCGATCTGCTCGGCGTTGCCGAGGCACACGATCTTGGTGCCGGGGCCGGCGCGCGTGATCAACGTCTTCATCTGTTTGGGCGAAAGGTTCTGCGCCTCGTCGATGATGAGGTAACGCGACAGGAAGGTGCGTCCGCGCATGAAGTTCAGCGAGCGGATCTTGATCCGCGAGGCGAGCAGGTCGTTGGTGGCCTGGCGGCCCCACGAGCCGCCTTCCTCGGGGTTGGCGAGCACTTCGAGGTTGTCGGTGAGCGCGCCCATCCACGGCGTCATTTTCTCTTCCTCGGTGCCGGGCAGGAAGCCGATGTCCTCGCCGACCGAGACTGTCGCGCGGGTCATGATGATCTCGCGGTAGCGCTGCTGGTCCATCACCTGCGCCAGCCCGGCCGCGAGCGCAAGCAGGGTCTTGCCGGTGCCGGCGGTGCCGAGCAGGGTGACGAAATCGACATCTGGATCCATCAGCACGTTGAGCGCGAAGTTCTGCTCGCGGTTGCGCGCGGCGATGCCCCAGACATGGTGGTTGGCGTGGCTGTGGTCGTCGAGCAGCACCATCGTGGCGTGCGTTTCATCCACCTGCAGCACGCGCAGTTCGACGCCGCCGTCGCCGGGCAGGTACAGGCATTCGTTCGGGTACCAATCCTCGTCTTCGTGACGATCGAGCTTGTAATAGGTGTGGCTGCGCTCGTTCCACGACTGCACTTCGGGGTGGCGTTCCCAGAAATCCTCCGGCAGCGCGGCCGAGCCGGTGAACAGCAGCGCGAAATCGTCCAGTGCGCGGTCGTTCTCGTAGTCCTCGGCGTCGATGCCGTAGATCTTGGCCTTGATCCGCAGGTTGATGTCCTTGCTGACCAGCACCACCGGACGCCCGGGGTTCTGGTCGCGCAGCTCGATCACCGCGGCGAGAATGAGATTGTCCGCCTTGCCGTGGTTGGCGCTGGTGCGCTGCTGGAAGTACAGCCGGCCAACGGCGCCGCCGCGCTTGAGCTTGACGCCCTGCGGGTTGGCCAGCTCCAGCCCGTTGGAGATGCCGTGGCCGTTGCCGCGCACGATCAGCTCGTTCAGGAACCGGCTCACCTGCCGGCCGTTGCGCGACACCTCGGAAGCGCCTTTCTTCTTCTCGTCTAGCTCTTCCAGCACCGTCATCGGGATGAAGACGTCGTGCTCCTCAAAGCGGAACAGCGACGTCGGGTCGTGCAGCAGCACGTTGGTATCCAGCACGTAGATGCGCTTGCTGTCGGTCATGCGGCGAAGGCCTCGCGTGGGGTGACGGTGGGGATCAGGCGGCAGGAATGGTGTCGAGCACGGCTTGCGCGTGGCCGGGCACTTTCACGCCGCGCCATTGCGCGGCGAGCTTGCCATGCGGATCGACCAGGAAGGTGCTGCGCACCACGCCCAAATGCACCTTGCCATAGAGCATTTTCTCGTGGATCACGTCGAACGCCGTGCACCAGGTTTCATCGGTGTCGGCGATGAGCGGAAACGGTAGGTTCTGCTTGGCGGTGAAATTCGCGTGCGACTTGGGCGAATCGCGCGAGACGCCGACGACCATGGCGTTGCGCCGGGCAAACTCCGCGTGCAGGTCGCGAAAATCCTGCGCCTCGCGCGTGCAGCCGGGGGTGGAATCCTTGGGGTAGAAATACAGCACCAGCCACTGGCCCTTGGCGGCCGCCAGCTTGAACGTGCTGCCATCGGTGACGGTGCCGCTGAGGGTGGGGATTTTCTCGCCGATTTTCAGCATGGTCTCTCCCGTTGGTGCGCAGGGAGAGCCTAGCGCGTCTGCCGTGTGCGGCAACAGCACTTGTGGTCGGGATGCATCCCGGCCCACAAGGTCAGAACTTGACCGGATCCATGATCGCGTCGAGGTTCATGCCGTCGCACAGTTCGAGGAAATCGTCGCGCAACGCGGCAATGTGCAGGTTGGCCGGGATGCCGATGGTGAACTGCGCCTGGAACATCGGCGCACCGGTCTGCATGGCTGCGTAGCGGGTGGAGTTCAGCTGCTCGACGCTGATCTCCTGCTGGCTGAAGAACTCGACGATGCTGGCGACGATGCCGGGGCGGTCGGCGGAGACGATTTCCACCAGATAGGGCAGCAGGTGCGAGTTGGGCTCGCGCGGCTGGGTGCGGTAGTGGGTAAGGCGCACGTCCTCGTCGCGGGCAAACTTGCTCAACGCGGTTTCCAGCTTGGCCAGCGCATCCCAGGCGCCGCTGGCCAGCAGCATCACCGAAACGTCGTTGCCGATCGTGGCGACGCGCGACTCCGCCAGCCCGCAGCCGGCGTCGGCGATGCGTCGCGTGAGCGCGGTCAACGGCGAACGGTCGGTCGCGGTCAGTGCGTGGATCAACAACTGGTTGTCGCCGCTGACGCGAGCGTTGCCGGAGTGCGTGGGTTTCAAGATGGCGACCTGTATGGTGCCCGAGCGGCGTCGGAACAGCGTCGGCCAGCTTACTTGCCGCTCCTGCGAAGCCGCAAGTAACATGCAAGACTCGATTCTCAAGCGGTATCGCAGCCTTGGACATTCGCGGAAGCCTCTGCGCGTTGGCAACTCCCTTCGCCGCCGATGGTTCGCTCGACCTGCCGGCCTATGGCCGCCTCATCGATTACCAGCTCGAAGGCGGCACGCAGGGGCTGATAGTGGCCGGCTCCACCGGCGAAGCGCACATGCTGGAGGCGACCGAACTCGATCGCCTCGTGGCGTTTGCGGTGAAACGCATCGCCGGCCGCGTGCCGGTGGTGGTCGGTGCCGGCAATGCGGGCACGGCGAAAACCGTCGCTGCCGTGCGTCACGTCGCCAGCCTCGGTGCCGACGCTGCGCTGGTGGTGGTGCCGTACTACGTGCGCCCCACGCAGGAAGGCATGCGCCGGCACTTTCTCGAAGTGGCCGAGCATGGCGGGCTGCCGCTCATGGCCTACAACGTGCCCAGCCGCACCGCCTCCGACATGCTGCCGGAAACCGTTGCGCAGCTGGCCGACCATCCGATGATCCTTGCCATCAAGGAGGCGCGCGGCGACGACGAGCGCATCCATGCGTTGGCGAAGCTGGTGCGCCCCGGTTTTGCCTTCCTTTCCGGCGACGACTACAGCGCCGCGCGTGCCATGCTGGCCGGTGCGGCGGGAACGGTATCAGTGGTCGCCAACCTCGTGCCGCGTGCGTTTCGCGCGCTGTGCGATGCGGCGACGGCGCACGACGCCGCGGCGACGACGCGTTGCGGCGACGCACTGGCGCCGCTGCTGGCGGCCCTGACCTGTGCGCCGAACCCGATCGCGGTCAAGGCGGGCCTGCCCGAACTTGGCCTTGGCGCGGCAACCCCGCGCTTGCCGTTGGTTGAACTGGCCGAGGGCGTCGAACGCGCGCGGATCCGCGATGCGTTGGCGCCGCTGGCATCACGTCGTCGCGCGGCGTGACCGAAACCCACCACGTCTTATCCACGGAATTGCCTGCATGAAGAAAACATCGCTCCTCGTGACCCTGCCGACGCTCGCGCTCGCCGGGTTGCTCCTGTCCGGTTGCGGCATGTTCCGCTCCACCAAGGCGTGGGAGACCGCCAAGCAGGAAACGCCGCTGGAGATCCCGCCGGGCATGGACACTCCGCCCGCCAACGACGCGCTGGTGATTCCTCCGCCGGGGGCGGGGCAGGCGAACACGCCGCAGTCCGCGCAGGTTGCCGACGGCTTTGTGGTGTCCAGCACGGTCGACGCCACTTACCAGAAGATCGGGCAGGCGATTGAAAGCGGTGGCATTGGTCAGCTTGCCAGTCACGACGACAGTGCCCACAGCTACACGGTGAACGTGGTCGGTGGCGCGGCGCCGGCGGCGAAGAAAGGCTTCTTCGGCCGCTTGTTCGGCAGCAGCAAGCAGAAGTCCGCCGACCTTGGTGGTGCGACGCACCCGGTTGTCATCACCGTGGCGCCCAGCGGCGACTCGGGCAGCGAAGTGCATGCGCAGGGCAACGCCGGTGCCGTGGCCAAGGTGGTCGATGCACTCAAGGGGCGCCTGGGCGGCTGATCGCCACGCAGCGCGCAGATAAAAACGCCGCCTTTCGGGGCGGCGTTTTGGTGTCCGTGCGGTGGTGACTCAGCGCTCGAGCAAGCCCTTGCCGAGTTTGTCCGGCACGCCGTCCCACTCCTTGACGTCGGCCGGTGGGTCAATCTTTTCGGTGATGACCGGCCACAGCTTCGCCAGCTCGCCGTTCAGAGCAATGAAGTTTTCCTGCCCGGCAGGCACGTCGTCCTCGGGGAAGATCGCCTGCGCCGGGCACTCGGGCTCGCACAGGGTGCAATCGATGCACTCGTCCGGGTCGATGGCAAGGAAATTCGGGCCTTCATGGAACGCATCGACCGGGCACACCTCGACACAATCGGTGTACTTGCACTTGATGCAGTTGTCGGTGACGACGAAAGCCATGGCGTGGGCGCTCTTGCAAAAGACGCCTGCAAGTATGACCGCATCGCATGCGCGACGCGCATGATGTGCGACACACAGCCACTCCGCCGGCTGCCGCGACAAGCCGAAGACAGGCTTGTCCGGTAACGCAATCGTTGGATTGCAAGGGGGATGGCGCTCCCAACGAGGTTCGAACTCGTGTTCCCGCCTTGAGAGGGCGGTGTCCTGGGCCGCTAGACGATGGGAGCGCAAAGCTGCAAGGCGCGGTAGTATAGCGGAATTGTTTCCACCGGCAACGCCTGCGGGCGTCGGCGGGCAGTGCCTGCGGCCACGGTCGCGGCCTCGTCGCCGTGGTCATTCGATGCTGCCGGACCTGATACCCGCAAGGATCCCATCCGCTTGAATGCCGAAGCCAGGAACGACACCGGGCCAGCGCTGCACATCATTCCGCGCGACCAGCACACAGTCTCCCGCAAGAACATCAGCAAAGCCGCCCTGCGCGTGCTCTACCGGTTGAACGAAGCCGGCTACGACGCGTTTCTCGTGGGCGGCGCGGTACGCGACCTGCTCATCGGACACACGCCGAAGGATTTCGACGTGGCCACCAACGCCACGCCGGACGACGTCAAGAAACTCTTTCGCAATTGCCGCCTGATCGGTCGCCGCTTTCGCCTTGCGCACGTGGTGTTTGGCCCGGAAATCATCGAGGTGGCCACCTTCCGCGGCACTGGCGAGGACGACAATGCCGAAGGCGAGCGGCGCATCGTGGATGGCCGCATCGTGCGCGACAACGTATGGGGCACGATCGAAGAGGATGCGCTGCGCCGCGATTTCCGCGTCAACGCGATGTACTACGACATCAGCGATTTCTCGGTGCGCGATTACGTTGGCGGCATGCAGGATCTGCGCGACCGCGTGCTGCGCCTGATCGGCGAGCCGGTCACGCGTTACCGCGAGGACCCGGTGCGCATGCTGCGTGCGGTGCGGTTGGCCGCCAAGCTTGGTTTCAGCGTGGATGCCGCGGCTGCGGCGCCGTTCGAGACGCTTGGATCGCTGCTGACCGAAGCTGCACCGGCACGCCTGTTCGACGAATCGCTCAAGATGTTTCTGGCCGGCTACGGGCTCAAGAGTTTCCGCACTTTCGAGCAATACGGCTTGATGAAATTCCTGCTGCCGGCGACGGCGCGCGCGCTCAAGCGCGGCGACGAAGGCTTGCGTGCATTGGTCGAGCAGGGCCTGGCGAACACCGATGCGCGCGTGCTCGAGGGCAAGTCGGTGACGCCGGCATTCCTGTTTGCCGTGCTGTTGTGGGGCGAGGTACGCGACCTTGCGCACGCCGGCATCGAACGCGGCGATGATCGCAACGAGGCGTGGGAGCGCGCGGCGCAGCGGGTGGTGGGCGAGCAGTGCCAGCGCGTCGCCATCCCGCGCCGTTTCACCTATGCGATGGAAGAAATCTGGGCGCTGCAGCCGCGCTTCGAGCAGGTGCAGCGCAAGAAGGTGATGCGCCTGTTGGCGCATCCGCGGTTTCGCGCGGCGTTCGATTTCCTGCTGCTGCGCGCGCACGAATCGCCGGCCATGCGCGAGCTTGGCGAGTGGTGGGCGCACGCCCAGCAATTGCCGCTCGACGTACTGGCGGCCGCCCTGCCCATCGCCACCGGCAATGCCGCCAGCGAGGCCGAACCCGCGCCGGCGGTGCACAAGCCGCCGCGTCGCCGGCATCGCCGTGGCGGGGCACGGAACAAGCCCGCGTGACCACCGCTTACGTTGCGCTTGGCAGCAATCTCGGTGATCCGCGGCAACAAGTGCTGGCTGCTTTCGAGGCGCTGGCACAGTTGCCGCAATCGCGGGTGACGGCGCGTTCGCGCCTGTATCGCACGCCGCCGTGGGGGGTGGTCGACCAGCCATGGTTTGTCAACGCCGCGGCGCGGCTCGACACCACGCTCGCGCCCGAGGCTTTGCTGGACGGTTTGCAAGCGATCGAGCGGCGCGCTGGTCGCGTGCGCGACGTACGCTATGGGCCGCGCACGCTCGATCTCGACTTGCTGCATGTCGAGGGCGTGTGCCGCGCCGACGTGCGCTTGACCTTGCCGCACCCACGCATTGCCGAGCGCGCCTTCGTGCTGCTGCCGCTGGCCGAGCTGGCGCCCGAGCTCGACGTGCCGGGGCAGGGCCGCGTTGCGGAGCTGCTTGCCGCGGCCGATGCCGAAGGTTGCTGTTTGCTGGCCGAATGAGGCTGCGCCGCGGATAATCGGGATCATTCGCTTTCGGGAAGTTGCCGTGTACGTGGAAACCGAGAAACGCCCGGTGCGCAAGCCGGTCACCGTGCCCATGCTGCACGCGATGAAGGCCGAGGGCCGGCGCATCGCCATGCTCACCGCCTACGACTTCAGCATGGCCAGCCAGCTCGAAGCCGCCGGCATCGATGTGGCGCTGGTGGGCGATTCGCTCGGCATGGTGATCCAGGGCCACGCGAGCACGCTGCCGGTCACGCTGGAACACATGGTGTATCACGTGTCCGCCGTGGCACGCGGGCTGACGACAACCCTGCTGATTGCGGACATGCCGTTCATGGGCGATCGCGACACCGCGCACGCGCTGGAAGCGGGCGCGCGACTGGTCGGGGAAGGCGGTGCCGCGATGGTCAAGCTGGAGGGCGGCGCACCGCACATCCTCGATGCGATTGCGGCGCTTACGGCGCGTGCGATTCCGGTGTGCGCACACCTTGGCCTCACGCCGCAATCGGTGCACAAGTTCGGCGGCTTCCGCATCCAGGGCCGCGAGGCATCGGCGGCCGAGCGCGTGCTGACGCAAGCGCGCGCAGTGCAGAGTGCCGGCGCCGATCTCCTGGTGCTTGAGGGGGTGCCGAGCACGCTTGGCGAGCAGGTGACCAAGGCGCTCGACATCCCCGTCATCGGCATCGGTGCCGGGCCGCATTGCGACGGGCAGGTGCTGGTGTGCTACGACATGCTCGGCATCACGCCGGGCAAACGGCCGAAATTCAGCAAGGATTTCCTCGCCGGTCGCGGTTCGGTGGCCGAGGCCATCGCGGCGTACGCCGAGGAAGTGCGCAACGGCAGCTTCCCGGCGCCGGAAAACTGCTTCAACTGATCGGAGGCCATCATGCAAACCGTGCAAGACGCGCAGGCACTGCGCGCCGCGATCCATGGCTGGCACGACAAAGGTCAGACCGTTGCCCTGGTGCCGACGATGGGCAATCTGCATGCCGGGCATTTCTCGCTGGTGCGGTTGGCGCGTGAGCGGGCCGATCGCGTCGTTGCCAGCGTGTTCGTCAACCCCACCCAGTTCGGCCCCAACGAGGATTACGCCCGCTACCCACGCACGCTGACGCAGGATCAAGCCGGATTGGCCGAGCACGGCTGCGATCTTCTGTTTGCGCCGGAAGTGGCGACGATTTACCCGTATGGTGCCGAGTACAGCGTGAGCGTGCACGTGCCGCAAATCACCGAAGTGCTGGAAGGCGCCCATCGCCCCGGCCATTTCGATGGCGTTGCCACGGTGGTGGCCAAACTGTTCAACCTCGTGCAACCCGATCTGGCCGTGTTCGGCCAGAAGGATTACCAGCAGCTCAAGGTGATCGAACGCATGGTGCGCGACCTGGCGTTGCCGGTGAAAATCCTCGGTGCGCCGATCCAGCGTGCCGAGGATGGCCTCGCGCTCAGTTCGCGCAACCAATATCTGTCGCCAGCCGAACGCGAGATGGCGCCGCAGATCCACCAGACCTTGCTGCTGATGCAGTCGCTGATCGGCGAGGGCCATGCCTGCCACGCGGTGGAACTGGTGGCGGCGACGCGGCTGGAACGTGCGGGTTTTGTCCCCGATTACACCGCCATCCGCCGTGCCGACGACCTGGGCATGCCGGAAGCGCACGCACGGCATGGGTTGGTTGCCCTGATCGCCGCGCGGCTGGGCAGCACGCGCCTGATCGACAACCTGCCGCTGGCTTGACGCAGCCGGGCGCGATACACGGCCGCCGTGGATCGGGCTTCGGCCCGACGGGCTCTCGGCGAAAGGCCCTGTCGGGATGAATTCCGACCCACGAGGCCGCGGCGCCTTCACCTTCACCCATCGGCCGGGGACGCGTGCCGTTCCGGGACCCCTTGTTGCGGCACTGCGGCATCGGTTCGATAATGCACGGCTCAAACGGCTGTTTTTGCAGGTATCGACGTCATGCTGCTCAACATGTTCAAGTCCAAGATCCACCGGGCCACGGTGACCCATGCCGAGCTGCAGTACGAAGGCTCGATCGCGATCGACGGCGACTTGCTCGATGCATGCGGCATCCTCGAGTACGAACAGATCCACGCATGGGATGTGAGCAACGGCAAGCGCTTCGTTACCTACGCACTGCGTGCGGAAGAGGGCTCGGGCATCATTTCGGTGAACGGCAGCGCGGCGCGCAGCGTGTCGGTGGGCGACCTCATCATCATCGCCGCGTTTGCGCAGGTGGACGAGAAGGAGCTCGCCGGCTTCCAGCCGACCTGCATCTACATGGATGCGAAGAACCACATCAAGCGCACCGACCACGCCATTCCCAAGCAGATGGTGGCGGCCTGAGGCCGGCCAGGAACGCTGATCGCAAGGGCACAAGCGGCAGCGACTGCGCGCCGTTTGTGTCTTGTTCCACGCTCAGCTGATGGAGCCGTGACGCGGTGGCGGACCAACGTGCGTCCTGCCGATGGCTCAGAACGCCGGCAACACCGCCCCCCGGTATTTTTTCTCGATGAAGGCGCGCGTGGCCGGGCTGGTCAGCGCCTTGGCGAGTTTTTCCACCCGCGGGTCGTGCTGGTTGTCGGCGCGGCCGACCAGATCGTTCACATACGGTGAATCGCTGCTTTCGATGAGCAACGCATCCTTTACCGGATTCAGCCCGGCCACCAGCGCATAGTTGGTGTTGATCAGCGCGAGGTCCACCTCGTCCAGGGTGCGCGGCAGCATCGCCGCGTCCAGCTCCTTGAACTTGAGGTGTTTCGGGTTGGCGGTGATGTCGGCCATCCCCGCCAGCGCATTGTGCGGGTCCTTCAGCGAGATCAGGCCGTGGTGCGCGAGCAGCAACAGCGCGCGCGCCTCGTTGCTGGGGTCATTGGGCACGCTCACCGTGGCGCCCACCGGCAACGCATCGATGGATTTGATCTTGCGCGAATACGCGCCGAACGGCTCAATGTGCACGCCGACGATCGGTACCAGGTGCGTGCCGTGCTCGTGGTTGAAGGCCTCCAGATACGGCGCGGTCTGGAAGTAGTTGACGTCGAGGCTCTTCTCGACCACCTGCAGGTTCGGCTGCACGTAGTCGGCGAACACCTTGATCTTGAGCTTCACGCCTTCCTTTGCCAGTTCGGGCTGCACGAACTTGAGGATCTCCGCGTGCGGCACCGCGGTGGCGCCGATGGTGAGCGTGTGGGCGTCTTCCCTGGGTGCCGAGCAGGCGGCGAGCAGCAGCGCTGCCAACACTGGGACGAACCACTTCATGCGATGAACCTCTCGTGCGGTGTGCCAGAATAGCCGTCCATACGTCCAGCAGCAAACCGCGATCAGTGCTGCTTGCAGCGCGCAACAATACGGTCGCCGGCCACCTGCAGTGCCTGCACCAGTACCACCAGCAGCACTACCGTGACCAGCATGTAGTCGGATTTGTAGCTGAGATAGCCGTAGCGGTAGGCGAGGTCGCCCAGGCCGCCGGAGCCGATCGCGCCGCCCATCGCGGTGTAGCCCACCAGCGCGATGGCGGTCACCGTGATGCCGGCCCAGAGGCCGGCGCGTGCCTCGGGCAGCAGCACGTGGCGCACGATCTGCCAGGTGCTGGCGCCCATCGCTTGCGCCGCCTCGATCACGCCGCGCGACACCTCGCGCAGCGAGGTCTCCACCAGCCGCGCAAAGAACGGCGCGGTGCCGATCACCAGCGGCGGGATCGCGCCGCGCACGCCGAGCTTGGTGCCGACCAAGGCGTAGGTCACCGGCATCATCACGATCATGAGGATGATGAATGGCACCGAGCGCAGGATGTTCACCACCACCGAGGTGGCCGCGTAGGTCTTTGGCCGCGCGCGCAACTGGCCGGGGCCAGTGAGATACAGCAGCACGCCCAGCGGCAGGCCGATGGCGACGGTGAGCGCGAGCGAGCCGCCCAGCATCAACAGCGTGTCGACGCAGGCCTGGCCCATCTCGCCCCAGTCCTGGATGTTGGGGAACAGGCTTTGCAGCAGTGGCGCGGTGCTCATGCCAGCTCCTCGACGGTGATGCCGGCGGCGCGCAGTTTCTGCAGCGCGGCGTCGATCTGGGCGCCTTCGAGCGCGAGCGTGAGCTGGCCGTAGGGCAGATCCTTGATGCGGTCGATGCGCCCGGCGATCAGGTTGAAATCCACTCCGCTCTCGCGCATCACGCGGCTGAGCACCGGCTCCAGCGTCGCGGCGCCACGGAAAGTGAAGCGCAGCACCCGGCCGTGCACGCCGGGTGGCGCGGCGGCATCGCCCGCCGTTTCGGGCAGGGCCTCGCTGACGAACCGCCGCGTGGTCGCGTGCTGCGGATGCAGGAACACGTCGGCCACGGTGCCGGATTCCACCAGGTGCCCGGCGTCGAGCACGGCAACGCGGTCGGCGATGCGGCGCACCACGTCCATCTCGTGGGTGATCAGCACGATGGTGAGCTTGAGCTCGCGGTTGATCGTGGCCAGCAGATCCAGTACCTGCGCCGTGGTCTGCGGATCGAGCGCGCTGGTGGCCTCGTCGCACAGGAGGATTTCCGGGCGATTGGCCAGTGCGCGCGCAATGCCGACGCGCTGCTTCTGCCCGCCGGAAAGCTGGGAGGGAAACTTGTGTGCGTGCTCGGCGAGGCCCACGCGTTCAAGCAGCTCGTCAACCCGCGCGCGGATAGTGCTGGCGTTGCGCTCGCCGGCGAGGCGCAATGGCAACGCCACGTTCGCCGCCACGGTCCGCGAGGCGAGCAGGTTGAAGTGCTGGAAGATCATGCCGATGCGCCGACGCTGCGCACGCAATGCGGGCTCGTCGAGTGCGGTGATGTCGGTGTCGCCGATCAGGATGCGCCCGCCGCTCGGGCGTTCGAGCAGGTTGATGAGCCGCAACAATGTGGATTTGCCGGCGCCGGAGTGGCCAATGATGCCGAACACTTCGCCGTCGTGGATGTCGAGGTTGAACGGCGCGAGCGCCGGCACCTCACGGCCATCCACGCGATAGGACTTGCTTACGTCGAGGAAGCGGATCACGGTGGTCTGACGGGAAAACGGAGCATCATTCTAGCGGCTCGCATGGACGTCCATGCGGCCAAGGCGGAGGGTTCGATGGACAGCATCTGGGATTTCAGCGCGGTGGATCTGGATGGCCACGAGCGCGCACTTGGCGAGTGGCGTGGCAAGACGCTGCTGGTGGTGAACGTGGCGTCGAAATGCGGCTTCACCCCGCAATACGCCGGGCTGGAAAAGTTGTGGTGCGATTTCGGCCCGCGCGGGCTGGTGGTGCTCGGGTTTCCGTGCAACCAGTTCGGCCATCAGGAGCCGGGCGACGCCGCAGAAATCCGTGCGTTCTGCACCACCAGCTACGCGGTGAGTTTTCCGCTGTTTGCGAAGATCGCCGTGAATGGTGCGGACGCGCACCCACTGTACCGCTGGCTCAAACATGCCGCCCCCGGCGTGCTTGGCAGCGAGGCGATCAAGTGGAACTTCACCAAGTTCCTTGTCGGCAGCGATGGCCAAGTGCGCAAGCGCTACGCCTCGGCCGACACGCCAGAAAAGATTGGCCGTGAGCTGGATGATTTGCTGCCGAAGTGAGATGCATGCCTTCGTGTGGGTTGAGGTTTGGCCCGACGGGCGCCTCGCCGAAAGCGCCGTCGGGATGAATCCCGACCCACGGGTTTTGCGCGGTGATCTGCTAGTCTTGCAACCCGTTTTCCGCGCCGGACACCGCCATGCAGATCGCCGCCAACACCGTTGCCGCCTTCCACTACACGCTGACCGACGACGATGGCAAGGTCGTTGACAGCTCCGCCGGCGGCGAGCCGCTGACCTACCTGCACGGCAAGGGCCAGATCGTGCCGGGGCTGGAAAAGCAGATGGAAGGCAAGGGCGTGGGTGACAGGTTCGTGGCGCACGTATCGGCTGCCGAAGGTTATGGCGAGTACGCCCCGGAAATGGCGCAGGTGGTGCCGCGCTCGGCGTTCCAGGGCATCGACGACATCCAGCCCGGCATGCAGTTCCAGGCCAACGGCCCGCAGGGCGTGTTCAACGTGATGGTGACCAAGGTCGAAGGCGACGAGGTGCATGTGGATGCCAACCATCCACTGGCCGGCAAGGCGCTGCATTTCGACATCGAAGTGACCGACGTGCGCACCGCGAGCGACGAGGAGCTTTCCCATGGCCACGTGCACGGCGCCGGCGGCCATCATCACTGAGCTTCGCGCGTGACGCGCAAGGCCTACGACGCGGCGTATTTCGACCGCTGGTATCGCAGCCGCACCGAGGCGGTGTCGTCGCCCGCTTCGCGCCGACGCAAGGTGGCGATGGTGGTGGCGGTAGCCGAGTACTACCTCGGCCGGCCGATCCGCAACGTGCTCGACGTGGGCTGCGGCGAGGGCCTGTGGCGCGCACCGTTTCGCGCCTTGCGGCCCGGCATCGACTATCGCGGGCTGGATGCCAGCGAATACGCGGTGGCGCGCTACGGCCGCAGCCGCCAGATCGGGCTGGCCCGCCTGCGCGAGCTGGAATGGCTGCGGTTGGATACCTGTTTCGACGTGATCGTGTGCACCAACGTGCTGCACTACGTGCGCGCCAATGAAGTGCGCGCGGGGCTCGTCGGCATCGCCGACATGCTCGGCGGGGTCGCCTTCATGGAAACCTTTGTCCGCGGCGACGACGTGGTCGGCGACCGCGCCGACTACGTGGCGCGCCCCGCGGCGTGGTACCTGCGCGAATTCGCCCGCGTCGGCCTGGTGCCGGTCGGCTCGCACTGCTACGTGGGCGCCGACCTCGCGGCGCGCGCATCGGCGCTGGAACTGGCCGGGCGCACGCCTGCGCCGGCGGATCAGATTTCGACCTGAGTGCCCAGTTCGACCAGCCGGTTGCCGGGAATGTGGAAGAACGCGGTGGCCGGCATCGCGTTGCGCGCGAGGAACGCGAACAGCTTGTCGCGCCACAGCGCCATGCCCGGGTGGCGGGCCGCGACGATGTTTTCGCGCGACAGGAAAAACGTCGTGTCCATCAGGTCGAAACGCAGCCCGCGCGGCGCGCAGGCGGTGAGCGCGGTGGGGATGTCCGGTGCCTCGGCAAAGCCGAAGCGCAGCAGCAGGCGGTGGAAGCCCTGGCCGAGTTCGGCCAGTTCGATGCGCTCGTCCGCGTTGGCATACGGCACCTCCAGCGTTTCCACACTGAGCAGCACGTTGCGCTCGTGCAGCACCTTGAAGTGCTTGAGGCTGTGCAGCAGCGCGTGCGGCACGGCGTCGAGGTTGGCGGTGAGAAAAATCGCGGTGCCCGGTACCCGTGCCGGCGGATGGCTGCCGATGCTGGTGATGAACGGCGACAGCGCCAGCCCGCCCATCTTGAGCTGGCGCAGCACCAGCTCGCGGCCGCGCCGCCAGGTGGTCATCACGGTGAACACCAGCACGCCGAGCGCAAGCGGAAACCAGCCGCCGCTTTCGACCTTGAGCAGGTTGGCGCCGAAGAACGCGCCATCGACAACCAACAGTGGCATGCCCAACGCCAGCACCGCGTACCACTTCCAGCGCCATTGCCGCAGCGCGACCAGCAGTGCGAGCAGGGTGGTGGTGACCATCGTGCCGGTGACGGCAATGCCGTAGGCCGCGCCGAGGTTTTCGGAGGAGCGGAAGCCGAGCACCGCCGCCAGCACCAGGATCAGCAGCAACGTATTGATCGCCGGTACGAACACCTGGCCGGCGACCTGGTCGGAGGTGTGCACCACGCGCATGCGCGGCGAGTAGCCGAGCTGCATCGCCTGGATCGTCATCGAGTACGCGCCGGATATCACCGCCTGCGAGGCGATGATGGTGGCCATCGCCGCGAGCGCAATCATCGGAATCAGCAGGCTTTCCGGCACCATGCGGTAGAACGGATTGGTGCCCGCATCGGGTGTCTGCAGCAGCAGCGCGCCCTGGCCGAAGTAGTTGAGCAGCAGCGCGGGAAACACGATGAGACTCCACGCCACGCGGATCGGCCGCTTGCCGAAGTGGCCGATGTCCGCGTAGAGCGCTTCGGTGCCAGTCAGCGCCAGCACCACGCCGCCGAGCGCCACGAACGCCACCAGACCGTGCACGGTGAAAAAGCGCACCGCGTAATACGGATTCACCGCGGCGAGGATCGCCGGTTGCTGCACGATCATGCGCAACCCGAGCAGGGCGATCGCCACGAACCACAGCATCATCACCGGCGCGAACACGCGCCCGACCCGGGCGGTTCCAGCTCGCTGGAGCAAAAACAGCACCAGCAGGATGGCGGCGCTGATCGGCGTGATCCACGCCTGCAGGTGTGGCGCCGCCACCCTGATGCCTTCCACCGCCGACAACACCGAAATCGCCGGCGTGATGACGCCGTCGCCATAGAACAGCGCGGCACCGAAGATCGCGATCAACGCCACCAGCCAGCGCAGCGTCGGCGCATTGCGCACACTGCGCTGGGCCAGTGCGAGCAGCGCCACGATGCCGCCTTCGCCGCGGTTGTCGGCGCGCATCACGAATGCCACGTACTTGATGCACACCACTACCACCAGCGACCACAGCACCAGCGACAGCACGCCGAGCACGGTGGCATGGCTGATGCCCAGCCCGCGGGTGTTGCCGAACACCTCCTGCAGCGTGTACAGCGGGCTGGTGCCAAGGTCGCCGAACACGACGCCGACGGCGCCCAGCGTCAGCGTGCGCAGCGGCTGGTTTGCCAGCCCGGCGTGGTTGCCTGGTGAATCCGCGGCGTTGGTGCTGGTCATGGAGTTGTGGCAGCGGCGTTGGCGATGGAGGTGGAGCGTATGCGCACGGCTCGGCGTCAGCGCGATATGTCCGGAGCGGTGCGGATGGCAGCCCAAGTCGGGGCAGCGATGTCGATGCCGCAGCCTGTCTGAGCGTTGCGGTCGCGGCGGCTCGGAAGTGCGTGCACTGTAGCCACGGATGCGGTGCACGGCAACACGCCGGCAAAGGACGTGTGCGGTACGCGGCCAGCGGGGAAATCGTGTGCAAGGACGCGCGTCGTGTTCTTGCGGAAAGCGGGGACTTGGTAGGTCGTTGCCCCTGGTGTCGCGGATCGTTCGCGAACCCCGGTGGGGACCCATTCGACGACCTTTTTGATCCGGCACGCCACACCAAAACGGCCACCTCGCGGTGGCCGTTTTGGTGTGGCGTCAAAAACGTCTCACTGCCCGCGATGCGCGCGCTTGCGATCCATTTCGGTGAGCGCCTTCTTGCGCAGGCGGATGGCCTTGGGGGTGACCTCGACCAGCTCGTCGTCCTCGATGAAATCCAGCGCCTGTTCGAGCGACATGCGGATCGGCGGGGTGAGCTGGATGCCCTCGTCCTTGCCGGCGGCGCGCATGTTGGTGAGCTGTTTGCCGCGCAGGCAGTTGACGGTGAGGTCGTTGTCCTTGGCGTGGATGCCGACCAGCTGGCCCTCGTACACCTCGTCGCCTTCGCCGGCCAGCAGGCGGCCGCGCTCCTGCAGCATGTTCAGCGCGTAGGCCGGAGTGGGGCCGGTGCCGTTGGAGATCATCACGCCGTTCGGACGCTTGGCGATCTGGCCTTCCGCCTTGGGACCGTAATGGTCGAACACGTGGAACAGCAGGCCCGTGCCCTGGGTGAGCGTCTTGAACTGGTTCTGCAGGCCGATCAGCCCGCGCGCCGGGATGATGTATTCCAGCCGCACACGACCCTTGCCGTCCGGCACCATGTTCTTGAGCTCGGCGCGGCGCGTGCCGAGGCGTTCCATCACCGTGCCCTGGTGGGTCTCCTCGACGTCCACCACGAGCTGTTCGAACGGCTCCATCGGCTTGCCGTCGATCATCTTGATGATGACTTCCGGACGCGATACCGCAAGCTCGTAGCCTTCGCGGCGCATGGTATCGATCAGTACCGAAAGGTGCAACTCGCCGCGCCCGGAAACCAGGAACTTGTCGGCGTCGGAACCGTCCTCGACGCGCAACGCCACGTTGTGCACCTTCTCGCGGTCGAGCCGCTCGCGAATCTGGCGGCTGGTGAGGAACTTGCCGCCGGACTTTTCCTTGTCGCCGGCAAACGGCGAGCTGTTCACCTGGAAGGTCATCGAGATGGTCGGCTCGTCCACCATGAGCGCCGGCAACGCCTCGGGCACCTCCGGGTCGGTGAGGGTGTCGGAGATCGAAAGCTCCTGGATGCCGGAAATGGCGACGATGTCGCCGGCCTCCGCGCTTTCCTCCTCGATGCGCTCCAGGCCCATGAACGCCAGCACCTGGCCGACCTTGCCGCTGCGCTTCTTGCCCTCGCGGTCGATCACCGCCACCGGCATGCCTTTTTTCAGCGTGCCGCGCTGGAT
This sequence comes from Rhodanobacter sp., assembly GCA_004298045.1. Lineage (GTDB taxonomy): Bacteria > Pseudomonadota > Gammaproteobacteria > Xanthomonadales > Rhodanobacteraceae > Rhodanobacter_A. The sequence continues at coordinate 196,969 of SCRM01000005.1, forward strand.
GCGGCCGATGCCGATCACGCCGACGAAGCTGTTGTAGTCGAGCTGGCTGATGCGCATCTGGAACGCGCCGGTCGGGTCAACCGGCGGTACCGGGGTGTACTTCATGATCGCCTCGTACAGCGGCGTCATGTCGCCGGAACGAACGTCGGGGTCGAGGCTGGCGTAGCCGTTCAGCGCCGAGGCGTAGATCACCGGAAAATCCATCTGCTCACTGGTGGCGCCGAGGCGGTCGAACAGATCCCAGACCTGTTCCACCACCCAGTCCGGGCGCGAACCGGGGCGGTCGATCTTGTTCACCACCACGATCGGCTTGAAGCCCATCGCGAACGCCTTCTGGGTGACGAAGCGCGTCTGCGGCATCGGGCCGTCCATCGCGTCGACTAGCAGCAACACGGAGTCGACCATCGACAGCACGCGCTCCACTTCGCCGCCGAAGTCGGCGTGCCCGGGGGTGTCGACGATGTTGATGCGGTTGCCGTTCCAGCGGATCGCGGTGTTCTTGGCCAGGATGGTGATGCCACGCTCTTTTTCCTGGTCGTTGGAGTCCATCACGCGCTCGGCCAGCACGGTGCGCTCGCTGAACGTGCCGGACTGCTTGAGCAGGCAATCGACGAGGGTGGTCTTGCCGTGGTCGACGTGGGCGACGATGGCGATGTTGCGCAGATTTTCGTGGGACATGGGCTGGTCTCGGGCGACACAAGGGCCGCCGCGCAAGTTTTGCGGAATCGAATCGGCCAATTATACGCGCACCCACGCCGCCGTGCCTGCGCGGCACGGCCTGGGGGCGTGTGCGGCGTTCAGACCAGCCCGGTGAGCTCGTAGGCCGCGATCACCACGAACACCGCCAGCGTCTTGATGACGGTCACCGCAAAGATGTCGCGATACGACTGCCGATGCGTGAGCCCGGTCACCGCCAGCAACGTGATGACGGCACCGTTGTGCGGCAGGGTATCCATGCCGCCGGAGGCCATCGCCGCGATGCGGTGGAACACCTCCAGTGGAATACCGGCGGCGTGCGCGTTGGCCATGAAGGTGTCCGCCATCGCCCCGAGCGCGATGCTGAGCCCGCCGGAGGCCGAGCCGGTGATGCCGGCCAGCGCGGTCACCGTCACCGCCTCGTTCACCAGCGGATTCGGGATGTTGTGCAGCGCATCGGCCACCAGCTTGAACCCCGGCAGCGCGGCAATCACGGCGCCAAAGCCGTATTCCGAAGCGGTGTTCATCGACGCCAGCAGGGCGCCGGAAACCGCGAGCTGGCTGCCGGTGGTGAAATGCTTGGCGACCGGCCGCCAAGCGAACACCAGCACGCAGGCGATGCCGAGCACCAGCGCGCCTTCCACCGCCCAGATCGCGGCGATCTTGCCCACCTCCTGCACCACCGGCGTGCTCTTGCCGACCACGCTGGGCTGGAACGCCGCGGTGCTGCCGTACAGGCGCGGAATCGCATCGGTCAGCAGTTTGTTGGCCACGCCGACCAGCACCAGCGGCGCCAGCGCAATCAGCGGATGCACCAGCTTGCTGCCATCGAACGGCTCCGGTTCGTTGACGAGGTTCGTGCCGTAGCCCTCGCCGGCGCGCGCCGCCTTGCGCCGACGCGATTCGAGATAGACCATGCCGACGCTGAGAATGAACACGCCGCCGAGCACGCCGAGCCATGGCGCGGCCCAGGTGTTGGTGCCGAAAAACGCGGTCGGGATGATGTTCTGGATTTGCGGCGTGCCGGGCAGCGAATCCATGGTGAAGGTGAACGCTCCCAGCGCGATGGTGCCGGGGATCAGCCGCTTCGGAATGTCGCTGGCGCGGAACAGCTCGGCGGCGAACGGGTACACCGCAAACACCACCACGAACAGCGACACGCCGCCGTAGGTGAGCAGCGCGCAGACCACCACAATCGACAGGATCGCGCGGCTGCGCCCGACCACGTGAATCGTCGCCGCCACGATGGATTTGGAAAACCCCGAGATCTCGATCAGCTTGCCGAACAGCGCGCCCAGCATGAACACCGGGAAATACAGCTTCAGGAACCCGACCATCTTCTCCATGAACAGCCCGGTGAACATCGGCGCGACCAGGCCGGGGTCGGTCACCAGCACCGCGCCCAGCGCGGCAATCGGCGCAAACAGAATGACGCTGTGGCCGCGGTAGGCGGCCAGCATCAGAAAACACAGTGCGGCGAGCACGATCACGAAGGCCATGCGCGGATTCCCCTCACACCATCCGGTGGTAACGATGCCGCCAGTATTCGGCATCGCCCGCGTGTGCCGGCACTGTACGAAGGTACAAGTGCCCCTCTGCGGAAGGCTGTTTAACCTCAGCGCCAGATCAGCGCCCGCGTCCGTCGGGTGCGACCACGATGGGGGAAAACATGAAGCGCACGCATCTGAGTCTCGCCGTCGGCCTTGCCCTTGGCATGGCCTGCGCCGCACCCGCGGTGGCCGCCGCACAAACCGCACCGGCGACGAAGACCACTTCGCCGGCCAAGGTCAAGCAGCTCGACCAGGTGGTAGTCACCGCGCGCAAGCGCAAGGAAACCCTGCAGGACGTGCCGATCGCGGTCAGCGCCTTTACCAGTGAGGCGCTGCGCACCGACAACGTGCAGAACCTCGGGGATCTGCAAGGCAAGGTGCCTTCGCTGCAGGTCTACGCGGCGCGCGGCTCCAACACCACGCTCACCGCGTACATCCGCGGCGTGGGGCAAGCCGACCCGACCTGGGGTTTCGACCCGGCGGTAGGCATCTATCTCGATGACGTTTACCTGGCGCGTCCGCAGGGTGCGATGCTCGATGTGTTCGACGTGGAGCGCATCGAAGTGCTGCGCGGCCCGCAAGGCTCGCTGTACGGCAAGAACACCATCGGCGGTGCGATCAAGTACGTGTCCAAACCGCTGCCGGTCAAGACCGAGGGCGCGGTGGAGGCCACTATCGGCACCCACGGCGAGAAGGACATCAAGGGCAACCTTGGCGGTGCCAGCGCCGACCAGGTGTGGCGCGGACGCCTGGCGGTGGCCAGCATGCACAACAACGGCTACGGCACCGACATCAACACCGGCAGCCGCAACGGCAACAAGAACACCAATGCCGGGCGCCTGACCCTGGGCTTTTTCCCGAACAACCAGTTCAACGTGCAGTTGGCGCTGGATGGCGTGCGCGACAACTCCAATCCGCGCGGCGCGAAAATGCTCACGGTCAACAAGTTCTATCCGACCTATGCGCCGCTGCCCAGCAACTACAACACGCGCAGCGGTTTTGCCCAGTTGAACCACACCAAGCTGTACGGCTCGGCGCTGACGGTGAACTGGATCGCGAGCGAGGCGTGGTCGCTCAAATCGGTTACTGCGGTGCGCGGCTCCCACACCGACACCAACATCGATTTCGACACCCTGCCGCCCAAGCTCACCGACGTCAACGCGATCTACAAGGATCACCAGTTCAGCCAGGAATTCCAGGCCAATTACGATGCCGGCGGCAGCGTGCACGGCGTGGCCGGGCTGTATTACTTCGACGGCAGCGCGGATGGCGAGATCCACAACATTTTCCTTGGCTCGCCGCCGTATTCCACGCTGGGCTATGCGCAGTACGGCAGCACCGGCGGCAGCATGGGCACCAAGAGCTACGCTGGCTACGGCGATCTCAGTTGGGATTTCGCGCCCGACTGGAGCCTCGATGTGGGCCTGCGCTACACCCATGAAACCAAGACCGCGCGCATTCTCAACCAGGGCTTCGGCGACGCCACATTCAGCACGCCGCTGCTGACGATTGCGAATTTTCACGGCTCGCATGCCACCAGCAACGTGTCGCCCAAGGTCTCGCTCGACTGGAGCATCAACCCCAACGTGAAGCTCTACGCGAGCTACAGCGAAGGCTTCCACTCCGGCGGCTACAACATCCGCGCCAACTGCGCGGCCATCCCCAGCTCATGCCGGCCGATCGACGACGAGAAGGTGCGTTCGTTCGAGTTGGGCAGCAAGATGACCTTCTTCGACGACCGCCTGATGCTCAACACCGCGGCGTACCGCAACATCTACTCCAACATCCAGCTTTCGGTGTTCACCTCGTACACCATGGCGAACGGCCAGCAGGGTTTCTTCGGCGATTTCACCAACGCCGGCAAGGGTCACATCGATGGCCTGGAAGAAGAGTTTGCGTGGATGCCGACGGAAAACTGGACTTTGCGCGGCAACGTGGCGTACCTGCACACCAAGTACACCAAGTTCATGAGCGGCGGCGTCAACATCGCCGACAAGCAGCGCTTCACCAACGCTCCGAAATGGTCGGGCGGACTTTCGCTGGAGCACACCATGCCGCTCGCCAACGGCGGCAGCCTGAGCGGGCGCATCAACTACACCTACCAGGGCTTCGTGTATCCGGAAACCACGTTGTCGCCGCTGATCGCGCAACGCGGTTATGGCTTGTGGAACGCCGGTGTGATCTGGCAGATCGACCGCCCGTGGTCGCTTAGCCTGCAGGGCACCAATCTCGCCAACAAGGCCTACCGCACGACCGGCTACAACATCGGTGCCCTCGGCATCGTCACCGGGTTCTACGGTAACCCGCGCACGGTGACGCTCAGCGCCCGCTATCAGTTCTGATATGGGCAGGGCAGCGACAACGACGCGGGCGCCACGCGGTTTTGCGTGGCGCCTCGCGGGTGGCCTGCTGGCGGCGGCGCTGGGTCTGGGCAGTGTCCAGGCCGCCGATGCACCGCCGTTGCCGAAGCTGCATCTCGACTCCGCGCGCGTGGCGGTGGTCGGCCTGTCTGCCGGCGCGTACATGGCGGGGCAGGCGCAGCTGGCGTATCCGGAGTGGTTTGCGAATGCGGCGTTGGTTGCCGGCGGCCCGTGGAATTGTGCGGACGGCAGCCTCAAGACGGCGCTCACGGCGTGCCTGAAAGGCAACCCGCGGGCCGAAGTACCCGGTCTGGTTGCCCGTGCCGGCGCGTGGGCAAAGGAAGGGCGTCTGGGCGATCTTGCGCACTTGGCGCACGCACGGGTCTATTTGTTGCGCGGCCGGGACGACGCCACGGTCAGCGCAGACGTCGCGGCGGCGAGTGCTTCGTTTTATCGCGCATTGGCGGCGCAATCCCCGGCCCTGCGCGACCTGCAGCTCGTGGTCGACGACCAGCGCGATTTTGGCCACAACCTGCCGGTCGCCCGGCACGGCGATGATTGCCGGCTCTCGCAATCGCCATTCCTCGGTGGGTGCGGGTTCGATGCGGCGGGCGCGATCTTCGCCCGGATGTTTGGTGCGCCGCCACGGCAAGCCGACGGCGCGCACGGTGAGCTGCGTCGGTTCGACCAGGACGCCCTGCGGATCGACGGCGCCGATGCCTACCTCGCCCGCACCGGGTATCTCTACGTGCCGCCAGCGTGCGCAGCGGGCCAATCGTGCGGGCTGCTGGTGGCCTTTCATGGCTGCAAGCAGGACGCCGCATCGGTGGGCACCGCGTTCGTGCAAGATGCCGGCTTCAATCGCTGGGCCGATGTCTATGGCGTGGTCGTGCTCTACCCGCAGGCCCGCGCCAGCTTCGCGCCGCTGAACCCGCAGGCGTGCTGGGATTGGTGGGGTTACTCCGGAGCCAACTACGCCACCCGCGACGGCGCGCAGCTGCGCTGGCTGGTGCATGCCGTGCAGGCGCTGGGTGCTGGAGCCGGGATTCGGGATACGGGATTGGGGATTCGATAGAGCGATCCGCGGCGAGCGATGAAGCCTTGTGGGTCGCACTTCAGTCCGACTGGGCTTGCCGCGAAAAGCCTGTCGGGATGACTTCCGACCCACAGTGGCGCAGCGGCGGATGGACTCAGCCTTCGCGCGGCGCGAGCCACATGTCCGCATCCACGACAAACGGGCGCGGCACGACGCCCAGCAAGCGGGTCAGTTCGGTGTTGTCGGCAACGAGATCGCAGTCCAGTCGATGCAGCGGGCCGCGCAGTCTGGTGGGCGCCAGGTGCTGCGCGGCGTGGAGCAGTCCGGCTGGCAGCGGCACCGGCAAGGTACGCGTCGGCAGGCTGTCGCGCACGCGGCGGAACATGTCGGCCGCCAGCAGGCGTTCGCCGCCGCCGATGGCCAGGATGTGGCCCGCGCTGGCTGGCTGGCGCAAGGCGGCGATGACCGCGAGCGCAATGTCGTCGGCGTGCACCGGTTGGCGCAAGCCGCGACCCGCCGGCAACGGAAAGACGTGCGTGCGCAGCGCGCGGCGGGCGATCGGGGTAAGGCTCTGGTCGAGCCCGGCGCCATAGACGAGGGTGGGGCGGAAAATCGTCCACGGGGCGCCAAGGTGGGCGCAGGCGTTGGCGATGGCGTGTTCGCCGTCGCGCAATTGCTGCGCAAGTGCACGCTCGGCGGCCACGGTGGAGTCGCGTTTGGTGTGCGCGCTCATCGAGCTGGTGGCAATGACGCGCGGCGGCGTGGCGAACCGCGCGGTTGCCAGCCACGCCGCAAACGGTCCGATTGGACCGAAGCTGACGATCGCCGCCGGCGTGGTGGACAGGTCGGGCACGACATCCGGCAACTGGCCCTGCAGCCAGCGGGCACCCTCGCGCGGCGCCCGCGGGCGGCGGCTGATGGCGTACACCGCCGCGCCGAGTCGGTGCAGCCGCGGCAGCAGGAAATGGCCGATTTGGCTGCTCGCGCCGAAAACGAGAATGCTCATGCCGGCTCAGCGTGGGGGCCGGGCGCGCACGCCACCCGCAAAGGCGTTTGGCAGCGGCCGGGAAAGACAGGGGAGGCTGGCACCGGCACTCAAGCGCCGGTCTGCAATTGCGTGGTGATCTGTTGCACCCGCGGGTCGGCGGGAGCGAGACGACGCGCGTGATCAAGCGCATTGCCGGCGCCGGCGCGGTTGCCTTGCCGCAGTTGCTGCTGGGCCTGGTCGAGCCAGGCGCTGGCGAGACGCTGGCGCAGCCCGCCCTGGTCGGCGTCGCCGGGGGCGAGGTCGCGCAGGTTGGCGAGCATGGCGTCGGCGTCGGCAAGGGCGCCGCGCGCCAGGTCCTGCTCGAAACGTTGACGCACCACTTGCGGCAAGGTTTGCAGGCCTTGCCGCGCCGCGCCGTTGTTGCCGTCGATCGCCAGCGCATTGCGGTACAGGTCGTACGCGCAGTTGCCGGGTGGCATCATGATGTCGCCGCGCGCCACCGCGGCCTGCGCGCGTTGCAGCAGGTTGGCCAGCTGGGCACTTTGCGCGGCACTGAGCGGCGGTTGCACCGTGTTGTCGGGGTTGTCGGTGGCGACCGTGGCGAGCCCTTGCGCGCCGGCTCGCGGCGCCGACGTGGCGTGGCCTTGCTGGTGGTCCTGCTGGTGTTCTTGCAGCCGCGCGCGCGCTTCGGCCAACTCCGCCGATTTCGGCGCCAGCGGCGCGGCGCGTTTCAGCAGGGAGGCAGCTTGCGCGTAGTCGCCAGCGTCCATGGCGGCGCTGGCCTGTACGGTGAGCGCTTGCGCGACCTTGCCCAGTCCGGCTTCGGCCTGGGCGTTGTCGGGGGCCAGCGCGAGCGCCGCCCGGTAATGGGCAAGCGCAGTGTCGTCGCCTGGGCCGTCGATGTGCCCGGCGCGCAGCGCGGCATCGCCTTGCTGCAGCATGGCGTCGAGGGCCGTGCTGTCCTGCTGGCCGGCTTGGGCACGCGCGGCGCGCAAGCCTGGCAACGCGGCATTGTTGGGTTGCAGCGAGGAGATTTGCTCGATCGCCGCATCGGCCGTCGTGGTGTTGCCGGCGGCCAGCGCCTGTTGCGCCTGCTTGGCCAGTGCCGCGGCCACTTGGTCCAGCCCGTGGCTGGCCACGGCGTTGCCGGGCGCGGCCTGCAGTGCGCGTTGATACAGCGCACCTGCGCCCTCCGGCCCGCCGTATTGGCCGGCCGCCACCGCCTGTTGCGCTTGTTGCACCAAGGAGGAGAGGCGCACCTGCGAGTTGCGTTGCGCGGCAATCAGCTGATCCAGTCGATCCACGTCGCTGCCGCCGCCCAGCAGCTCGCGGGCAATGGCCGCTTTTTGCGTGGCGATGTCGAGTTGGCCGGCTTGCACCGCCGCGTCGGCCTGCGCGAGTTCGGCCGAGCCGACCTGATGCAGGCCATTGCGTGCAGCGTCGTTGTCGGGTTCCAGCGCTATCGCCGCCTGGAACAGCTCGCGCGCGCTGGTGCCGTCGTCGCCATCCAGATGACCGGCGGCCAGCGCCTGTTGCGCGCGGCCGAGCACATCGTTGAGCTCGGTGCGCGGCAAGAGGCTGCGCAAGCGGTTTTGCTCTACCCACATGCCGCCGATCACGACCACCAGCGCCACGACGATGGCGGGCAGCAACCAGCGTCGCCGTGCGTGCGGTGCACGCACGGGCTTGCGTGCGGGAGGTTCCTCGCGCCGTGGACGCGTGTCGCGCGGGGGCGCGTCGATATCGGTATCGAGCTGGTCAAGGTTGCCCAGCGTCGGTTCCGCGCGTTCGTGCGATGGGGAAGGGGGCTGGTTGCGGCGTTCAGTCATGGAATCTGCGGCATCGGCAGTGCATCCACGAGCTTAGCATTGCGATGGTGCATCGCCGCGAGGCGCCGCAACCGACGTTCAGCGTGGGCGTGGCTCGCACCACCCGGGCGCTGTAGTGCTACGGGCGTGCACTGTTGCCGACGCGGTGTGCGTCCACCACATTGGGCAACGCCAGCAGGCGGTCGAGCAGGGTGGAAAGCTGCTCGAAGTCGCGTACGCGCAGGGTGAAGCGCATTTCCACTTCGCCGCTGGCAGCGATGGCGCGGCTGGCGGAGGCGATGATGGGCGTGGCCGCGTTGCTGATGACGCCGGCCACATCTTTTTGCAGGCCCTTGCGGTCGTAGCCGCGCAGTTCGATCGCCACCTCGTAGGCCTGTGCGCTGGGCCGGCCCCAGGCGACGTCGATCACGCGGTCGGGCTCGCGCCGCGCGAGTCGGGCAAGGCTTGCGCAATCGGTGCGATGCACCGACACGCCGCGCCCGCGGGTGATGTAGCCGCGTACCGGATCGCCCGGCAGCGGCTGGCAGCAGTGGGCGAGCGTGGTGAGCAGGTTGCCGATGCCTTCGATCGTGAGCGCGCCGGGGTCGGGGGCGGCGGTGCGCGGCGCGGCAGGGGCGGCAGGCAATTCAACTGCGGCGGGTTGGGAGAGTTCCTGCAGCACGCGGGCAATCTGACCGCCGCTGATTTCGCCCAGTGCCAGCGCGATCAGCAGCTCTTCCTGGGTCTGCAGGCGGAAATGCCTGGGCAGCTCGGCAAGATCGGTTTCCGGCAAGCCAAGACGCTTCAGTTCGCGCTCGAACAGGGCGCGGCCAACGCCGAGGTTGGCGTCGTGCGCCTGCTTGCGGAACCACGTGCGCACTTTTTCGCGGGCACGCGCACTGTTCAGGAAACCGTGGTGCGGCGAAAGCCAGTCGCGGCTGGGCTCGGCGACTTTCGCAGTAAGGATCTCCACCCGGTCGCCGCTTTGCGGCTGGAACGTGAGCGGCACGATGCGGCCGTTGACCTTGGCGCCGCGGCAGCGGTGGCCGACTTCGGTATGCACGTGGTAGGCGAAATCAAGCACGGTGGAACCGTGCGGCAGGTCGACCACCTCGCCCTTGGGGGTGAGCAGGTAGACGCGGTCCTCGATCAGCTCGGTCTTGAGGTCGGCGGCCAGCGCGCCGTCGTCTTCGCCGCGCGCATCGAGCAGTTTGCGCATCCAGGCGATCTTGGCCTCGAACTCGGCATCGGCGGCGCCGCCTTCCTTGTAACGCCAGTGCGCGGCGACGCCGAGCTCGTTGGCGCGGTGCATGGCGTGGGTGCGGATCTGCACCTCCAGCGTCTTGCGGTGCGGGCCGATCACCGCGGTGTGCAGCGAGCGATAGCCGTTGCCCTTGGGACGCGCGAGGTAATCGTCGAACTCGCGCGGCAGGTGCGGCCACAGGGTGTGCACCACGCCGAGGGCGGCGTAGCAGTCGGCCACGGTGTCGACCAGGATGCGCACCGCGCGGATGTCGTACAGCTCGGAAAACGCCAGCCCCTTTTTCTGCATCTTTTTCCAGATGGAATAGATGTGCTTGGGGCGGCCGGCAAGGTCGGCATGGATGCCGGCGGCTTCCAGCGCGCGACGCAGTTCGGCGAGCGATTCGGCAATGAACGCCTCGCGATCGGTGCGCCGTTCGTCGAGCAGCTTGGCGATGCGCTTGTAGATGTCCGGCTGCAGATAGCGGAACGCGAGGTCTTCCAACTCCCACTTGAGCTGCCAGATGCCCAGCCGGTTGGCGAGTGGCGCGTGGATGTCACGCGTGAGCCGCGCCAGCGCGAGGCGTTCGGCCTCGGAGGCCGTGGCCGTGGCACGCAGGCGCACGAGCTGGCGTGCCAGCAGCACGAACACCACGCGCAGGTCGCGGATGATCGCCAGCAGCAGCCTGCGCAAGCCTTCGGAACCGCTGTCCGCTGACCGCTGCGCATGCAATGCCCAGACCTTTTCCGCCGCCAGCTGGCCGTCGACGAGGCGGCGCAGCTCTTCCGGCAGCCCGGCGGCGTGCGCCTTCCAGGCGGCGTTGTCGTGCACCGCCAGCTCGAACCACACCGCCGAGGCCATCGTCGGCGCGTCGCAGCCCAGCGCGGTAAGCAGGTCGAGCACGTCGCGGCAGACGCGATCGCTGCCGTCGCGCACCTTCAGCGCATCGAGCGCGGTCGCCAGCATCGGTGAGGCATGCGCGCGCTGGTGCCAATCGGTTTGCGGGTCGGCAATGGGGGACGTGCGCTGAACCATGCGCGCATTGTAGGGCGACTGGTTGGAATGCCTTGTGCACAGGCACAATGCCCGCTGCGACCCACTTTCCACGGAGCCCGCCATGTCCGTTTCCTGCTGGTTGCGCCCGCTTGCGCTGACCGCGCTGCTTGTCGTTTCGGCACTGGCGGCTGGCCACGCCCAGGAGGCTCCGTCGCTGGCCGCGCGCATGGGCGCGGCCGCGTTTCACCGCGCCGGCCTCGATCAGTTGAGCCCGCAACAGCTCAAGGTGCTGGAAGGCTGGCTGGCGGCCCACGATGGCGAGCTGGCGCGTCAGCGCCCGCTGGCGGCCGAAGGCTCGGCCACCGTGGCTGCTGAGCGCGCGTCCCGGCGCGCCGCACCGGCAACAGCCAGCAAACCGAAGCTGGGGCGGGTGGCCATCCGCAGTACCGTGGCCGGCGCGTTCCGCGGCTGGCAACCGGGCGCCGTGCTGGTGCTGGCCAACGGTCAGCGGTGGCGCGTGGCCGACGACAGCATGCTGGATACCGGCAAGGCGCTCGATTCGCCCGCGGTGACCATCCAGCCGGGCCTGGTCGGCGGTTGGCTGCTCAAGGTCGACGGCTACAACACTGCGGCGCGGGTGCAGCCGGCCAACTGAAACGGGGTCACCATTTCGCCCCGGAGGAATTGAGTCCGCCACTCCCTGCCGGCGAAATGGCGACCCCATTTCGCTACGGGCGAGATGCCCCCCTTTCGATGCCGGCGGCGCGTGCCAGGCGCTTGGCCGACACCGGCTCGGCGGTCTTGAGCTCTTGCGCAAACAGCGATACCCGCCATTCCTCGATCAGCCAGCGCAGCTCGTCGAGCCCTTCGGCGCCCTCGGCGCGACGTTTCAGGTATTCGCGCCAATAGGGCAGCACCTGCAGCATGCGCTGCTGATCCTTGGCCGGATCCTGTTGCAGGCGTTCGGCGCGCAGGCGCATCGCCTTGAGGTAGCGTGGCAGGTGTACCAGCCGCGTGCAGGGCAACTCGCGCAGAAAGCCGGGCGTGAGCAGCGCATCGGCCTGTTCGTGCAGATCGTCGTAACTGGCGCGCGCAAAGCCAAGCAGCGGCGGCGTGAGCCAGTGGCGCAGCTCGGCCTGGGTTTCAATGATCGGTTCGGCGAGTTTCAGCCGTTCGATCGCCGCGGCAAAGAGGTCGCGTGCGGCATGCAGGTGCAGCGTGGTGAAGGCGCCGGCGCTGCGCACGTCGAGATCGAGCGTGCCGATCAGGTCGGCCAGCGCGCCTTCGACCAGGTCTTCACGCAGGCTTTCGGCGCTGCCGAGCGGCGCGAATTTCAGCGCCAGCGGGTTGCCGATCGGCAACCGTCGCCGCGCCTGCTTCAGATCGGTGGCGAGCGCGTGGCGCAACAGGCGCAGCACGCCTTGCGCATGTTGCTGCATCGCCTCGTCGCGGCGCTCGAACACGCGCAGCGCCACACCGTCGCCGAGATCGACCAGCGCCGGGTAGGCGACAAGGTTGCCGGCGGAGCTCACCTCGTGCGGGATCTCCTCGAAATCCCAGTGCGTAACATCTTCGCGTGTCAGCTCAATGTCGGTCTTGCGCGAGAACGCTTCGCGTGCGCGGGCCTCCCACGTGGCCCGCAGCGCGGCGAGGTCGCGCCCGGTGGCCAGCGTGTGCCCGTGCTCGTCGTGCACGCGGTAGCGCATGAGGTAGTGCGGCGCGAGCTCGATGCCGGCGAACTCCGCGGCGGCAAGCGGCACACCGGTGGTACGCGACAGGAAAGTGGCCAGCGCCTGCGCAAGCGGCGTGTCGCGCGGCGCTTCGGCCTCGGCGAACGCGCGCGCGAAATCCGGCGCGGGCACAAAGTTGCGGCGCAACGCCTTGGGCAAGCCGCGGATCAGCTCGGCCGCCTTCTCCGCCAAGAGGCCCGGCACCAGCCATTCGCAGCGGGCGGCGGGCAGCGCATTGAGCATCGCCAGCGGCAGGTGCAGGGTGACGCCGTCGGCCTCGTCGCCGGGCACGAAGCGGTATTCGAGGCGATAGCGCTGCGCGGCGCCAGGTGCCTGGACGTCCAAAGCCGCGGGAAATGCCTTGGGATCGAGTCCGGCGCCGCCGACCATCACGTCGTCCAGCGACCAGCGCAGCGCCGCCTGTTCCGCCGGCCGCGCGCGGCGATACCAGGCGTCCAGCGCGCGGCTGCTGGAGATCTCCTCCGGCAACTTGCCGCGAAAAAAATCCACCAGCGCGTCCTCGTCGCGGATCAAACCCTCGCGGCGTTGGCGCGCCTCGATGCCGTGCGCGTCTTCCAGCACGCGCTGGTTGGCGCGCACGAAATCCGCGCGGGCATCGAGGTCGCCGCGCACCAGCGCTTCGCGCAGGAAGATTTCGTGCGCGAGCGGCGGGTCCTGCCGGTCAAACGTGATCGGTCGGCGTTCGACCAGCGTCAACCCGAACAGGCTCACTTGCTCGTAGGCCACCACGCAGCCGCGCTTTTTCGACCAGTGCGGATCGCGGCACGCGGTTTTTACCAGGTGCGCGGCTTGCTGCTCGACCCACGCCGGTTCGATCCGCCCGCATGCCATCGCCCACACCTTGCCGCTGATGTCGAGGATCTGCGCGGCAAACAGCCAGTTTGGCGGCACTTTGGCGAGGGCGGAGCCGGGAAACACCTGGAATTTCCGCTCGCGTGGCCCGAGGTAGATGCCGCGCTCGTCCTTGCGCCCCACCTGTGTGGGCAACCCGGCCAGCAGCGAGCGGTGGATGGCCTCGTAGGCAAGCGATGCTGCGTCTTCATCCCGCTCCTTGCTTTTGCCTCCTCTCCCCTCCGGGGAAAGGATTGAGGCGAGGGGGGCGGACTGGCGAGAGCGTTCGTGTGAAGCACGTGGGTTCTGCCCGCCGTCCCGCAAGCCTGGCCCCTCACCCCGTCGCTCTTCCCGTGGCGGAGCGGGGGACGGGCCGCGGCCTTTGCGCGAGGGAGCGGGGGAGGCGCTGTGGCCTTCCGGTTGGGGTGAAGAGATCTGGGCGTCGAGCTTCCAGCCGAGCTCCTGCACCACCAGCAGCAATTGCCGGTGCAGCTCGCGCCATTCGCGCATGCGCAGAAAGCTCAGGAAATGCCGCGTGCACCAGTCGCGCAGCTTTGATTGCGTGAGGTCGCGGTGGGCGGCGCCGTACTCGCGCCACAGGTTGAGCACGCCGATGAAATCGGATTTCGGATCGCTGAAGGTCGCATGCGCAGCGTCCGCCTGTTGGCGTGCATCGGCTGGACGTTCGCGCGGGTCCTGGATGCTGAGGAAGGCGACCAGCGCCAGCATCTCGCGCAGCGCGCCGCGGCGCTCGCCCTCGACCAGCATGCGTGCGAGCTGCACGTCGACTGGCAGGCGTGCAAGCGTGCGGCCGGTGGCAGTGAGGCGGCGCGCGCTGTCGATGGCGCCGATTTCCGCGAGGCGGCGATAGCCGTCGGCCACGACGCGCGGGTCGGGTGCATCGAGAAACGGAAACTGCTCCACTTCGCCGAGCTTCAACGCCAGCATGCGCAGGATCACGTTGGCCAGCGCGGCGCGCAGCAATTCGGGGTCGGTGAACGCGGGGCGCGCGGCAAAATCCGCCTCGTCGTACAGGCGATAGCAGATGCCGGGGCCGATGCGCCCGCAGCGGCCCTTGCGCTGGTCGGCGGCGGCTTGCGACACCCGCTCGATGTACAGCCGTTCGACCTGGCTGCGCTGGCTGTAGCGCTTGACCCGCGCGTTGCCGGTGTCGACCACGTAGCGGATGCGCGGCACCGTGAGCGAGGTCTCCGCGACGTTGGTCGCCAGCACCACACGCCGCTTCGGGCCGGGCTTGAACACGCGATCCTGTTCGGCGGCGGAGAGCCGCGCGTACAGCGGCAGGATCTCCGTGGCCCGGTATTGCCGACGCGACAGGAGCTGGTGCGCATCGCGGATCTCGCGCTCGCCGGGCAGAAACACTAGCACGTCGCCGGGGCCGGTTCCGAGGCTGTGGTCGGCCATGATCTCGTCGACCACCGCGGCGATGTGCTCCGTGCTGCCCTGTCTGGAGTCAGGTTCGCTTTTTGCCGAACCCCGCTCGTGATCGGCGGGTCGCCAACGCACTTCCACCGGATACGCGCGGCCTTCCACTTCCACCACCGGCGCGTTGCCGAAGTGCGCGGCAAAACGCGCGGTGTCGATCGTGGCCGAGGTGACGATGATCTTCAGGCCCGGTCGGCGCTCGGCGAGGCGCTTCAGGTAGCCGAGCAGGAAGTCGATGTTGAGGCTGCGCTCGTGCGCCTCGTCGATGATCAGCGTGTCATACGCGGAGAGCCACGGATCGCCCTGGGTTTCCGCCAGCAAAATGCCGTCGGTCATGAACTTGACCAGCGTGCGGTCGGAGACGTGCTCGGTGAAGCGCACCTGGAAACCCACGAGGTCACCGGTTTGCGTGCCCAGCTCCTCCGCGACGCGGCGCGCCACCGAGCGTGCGGCGAGCCGGCGCGGCTGGGTGCAGCCGATGATGCCGGCCTCGCCGCGTCCGGCGGCCAGGCACAGCTTGGGCAATTGGGTGGTTTTCCCCGAGCCGGTTTCGCCGGCAATCACCACGATCTGGTGCTCGCGGATCAGCTCGACGATGGCGTCGGCGTGCGCGGTGATCGGCAGCGTCTCGTCCAGGCGGATCGCCGGCTTCGCCGCCACCCGGGCTGCGCGTTTCGCGGCGGAGGCCGCGATGGCGGCGGCAAGCGCCGCCAGCTTGCGCGCATCCGGGGTTTTCGACAGCTGCCGCCAGCGTCCGGACAGACGTCCAAAATCGCGGCTGCACACCCCGTCCAGCGCGCGCTTGAGCGCGTGCAGCGAGGGTATTTCAGGCGCGGGCAGTGGGGCGTCGCGGTCGTTCATGGAGCCGCCCATGATAGCGGCTCCACACCGCTGCCCCGTGCGGCGTCAGTGCTTGCGGGCGTCCAGGCTCCACGCACCGGCGCCACGGCTGGCCATGACAAACAGCGCGCCGCCGAGTGCCAGTTCGGCAAAAAAGATGATTTGATCGAGTTGCGGGCCACTCGGGCTATGGAAGAACAACACGGCCAACACGCAGAAGCCGCCAAGGAGGAACGACACGATACGGGTGTGCCAGCCGATCAATAGCAAAATGCCCCCGCCGAGCTCGGTCAGGATCACCAGTGGCATCAACCAGGTGGGCACGCCGTGGGCCGTCATATAGGCGGCAGTTCCAGCGTAGCCAGTAATTTTTTCAATGCCAGACGGGATAAAGAAAACGGCGATGAGGATGCGGCCGAGCAGGTCAAGCGCGTGGCGAATGGTGTCCATCGAGCGATTCCTTGGGTTGGCAACGGGGAGTTTCGCCGCCAGCGCACACCGCTGCGTGCAGCAAGCGAAACTCGGGCCCGCATTGTGGGCCGCCCCGCGGCCGGCTCGCAATGAAGACGAGGTCAAGGCCGACGGGGCGTGGCGTGTTGCGGGTCGGGATTCGCTCCAGCGGGCCACCGCGCAACGTATTTCGGCTGGGATCCGACCGGCAAGGCCCGTGTGTGGTGCCACGCTTGCCTCGTCTCCAGTACCGCATCGCTGGCCGAAGTACCGGCTCGCCACGGCCTCCCGGCGCGACATGCCGGACCGGCGCACCCACCTGATCGGGAAGCGCCGGCAATCCACGTGTGCCTGCCTGCCGGAGCGGCAGGCAGGCCGCCAACGAGGGCAGCGCGTGGCAGCCTTCGCCGCACCTGGGCGGCATGTGATCGGCGTGCCGCGCGCCTTCACCGCGGCAAAAACCGACGCTTGAGTCCTTTCCGCTCGCTAGACTCGGCTCGTTCTCTGGCAAGCGAGGAGCCCAGCATGGAAACCATCGTCACCGAGGTCGCCGACGGCATTTACCAGCTTGCCACCTACATCGAAGCCGCTGACCTGCGTTTCAACCAGTACTTGATCCTGGCCGATGAACCGTTGCTGTTCCACTGCGGCCAACGCCGGCTGTTTTCCAGCGTCAGCAGCGCGCTGGCGCAGGTATTGCCGCCGGCAAAGCTGCGTTGGGTTTCGTATGGCCATTTTGAAGCCGACGAATGCGGCGCCATGAACGACTGGCTGTGCGCTGCGCCGTGCGCCACCGTGGCGGTTGGCCGCATCGGCTGTATGTTGTCCGCCGTCGACCAGGCGATCCGCCCGCCGCGCGCACTGGCCGACCACGAAGTGCTCGACCTCGGCGGCAAGCGCGTGCGCTACCTTGCCACGCCGCACGTGCCGCACTGCTGGGATGCCGGCGTGCTGTACGAGGAAACCACCGGCACCCTGTTGTGCGGCGACTTGTTCACCCAAATGGGCAACGGCCCGGCGCTGGTCGATGGCGACATCGTGGCCGCGGCACTGGCCAGCGAAGACCACCACCACAGCACCGCGCTCACCCCGCAAACCGCGCCTACCATCCGCGCCTTGGCGCAATATCAGCCCAAGGCACTGGCCTTGATGCACGGCCCAGTCTTCCACGGCGATGGTGCCGCCGCCTTGCGCGTTCTTGCCGATGGCTACGCCGAGCGCTTCACTGCCGCCATCGCGCACGCCGGCTGAAACCGCGCAAAGCCGCCTTGGCACCCCATGCTACGATCCTCGGCCACCCGGCCCGGATGGCGAAACTGGTAGACGCAAGGGACTTAAAATCCCTCGGCCGCAAGGCCATGTGGGTTCGATCCCCACTCCGGGCACCAGCCGGGTTGCCGGGCGACGGCATGCCTGTGCACATCAACAGGGGGCACGGGTGACTCGGGGCTTGTCATCAAAGCGCGTGACAGCGGCAGGAAACTGCCCTGCGCGTTGAACCCGTCCAATGTGCCCGCATATACTTGTCTGGCCATGACGTTTTCCCCGGGGGTGTACTGGCTTCGACGGGGGTAGCGAGATGACTTGGTGCATGCCGAGGGGGCAGCTTTCCTCGTTAATCCAGCAGCAAACTCATAGTTGCCAACGACGACAACTACGCTCTCGCCGCTTAAGGCGTAAGCCCCGAACCCACTTGTGCTCATGCTCGTCGGTGTAGGGTCATTATCATGAGATCGCCGAACGCTGCCGCCTGGCGGCTCTAGGTCAAATCAATCAGGCTGGTTCCGCGGTGCGCTTCGCCCGCCGTGCTTGTCGCGGAACGAGATCGAACGGTGAGCTAAGCATGTAGATCCGGGCATTGAGCATCTTCGGACGGGGGTTCAACTCCCCCCACCTCCACCAATAAGCCGTCCAACGGCGTCCAATAGAGGCCGGAAACCCACGACAAATCAAGGGTTCCGGCCTTTTCCTTGTCCAGCGACGTGTGGGGGCATCCGTTGCAATCCGGCCCCGGTTGGGGGCATCCTTGGGGGCATGGGGCATCCGCTGCGGGTGAGATGCCCCCAAGCGAGGATGCCCCCACGCTCACCGATACCGCGATACGCAAGGCCAAGCCCGCCGACAAGCCGGTGCGGATGTTTGATGGCGGCGGTCTGTACCTGGAAGTCTCGCCAGCCGGCGGCAAGCTGTGGCGGCTCAAGTACCGATTCGGCGGGAAGGAACGACGGCTGGCGTTGGGCATCTACCCCGACACCGGCCTAGCCGATGCCCGCGACAAGCGCGACGCGGCGCGCAAGCTGCTGGCGGCTGGCGTCGATCCGGGCGAGCAACGCAAGGCCGAGAAAGCGGCGGGCGTGGAACGCGCGGCCAACAGCTTCGAGGTGATCGCCCGCGAATGGCTGGCAAAACAAACGTGGGTGGAGCATTACCGCGTGAAGGTCGAGGCGTGGATGGTGAACGACGTCTATCCGTACATCGGCGCCCGCCCCGTGGCCGAGCTGGCCGCGCCCGAATTTTTGCGCGTGGGGCGACGCATCGAAGAACGCGGCGCCATCGAATCCGCGCACCGCGTGTTGCAGACGTGCGGGCAGGTCATGCGCTACGCCATCGCCACCGGGCGAGCCGACCGCAACCCCGTTGCCGACCTGAAGGGCGCGATTGCCGCGCCAGCCGAACGCCACCATGCGGCCATCACCGACCCCGTGGCCTTTGGCGGCTTGCTGCGCGCCATCGATGGCTACTCGGGCGACGTGGTGACGCGTGCGGCCTTGAAGCTGTCCGCGTTGCTGTTTGTGCGCCCCGGCGAGCTTCGGCATGCAGAGTGGGCCGAGATCGACATGGACGCGGGCGAGTGGAACATCCCCGCCGGCAAGATGAAGATGCGCCAGCCGCACCTGGTGCCGCTGTGCGGGCAGGCGGTGGCGATCCTGCGCGAGCTGTACCCGCTGACCGGGCGCGGGCAGTACGTGTTTCCGGGTGGCCGTTCGCCGCGTCGCCCACTGAGCAACAACGCGATCAATGCGGCCTTGCGGCGCATGGGTTTCGGCAAAGACACCATGACCGCCCACGGCTTCCGCGCCACCGCGCGCACGATGCTGGATGAAGTGTTGGGCTACCGCGTGGACTACATCGAACACCAGCTTGCCCATGCCGTGAAAGACCCGAACGGGCGCGCCTACAACCGCACGGCGCACCTGCCGGAGCGGCGGAAGATGATGCAGGGGTGGGCCGACTATTTGGACACGCTGCGCGCTGGTGGTGACGTGCTGCCGTTCAAGCGCAAGGTCGGATAGACGCGGCGGGCGTTCGTTGGCCCGCTTGACATCGCGCGGGAGTCCGCCAAACTGTCCATGCTGATGCTCTGCACCCGAAAGCCCGCCACCGCGCGGGCTTTCGCGTTTCTAGCGCCAGCAAAACCAACCGACCCGCCTAGCGCGGGTTTTTTTATGCCCGCAAGGGCCAACCCCAAGCCCCGCCATCGAGCGGGGCTTTCTCGTTTCCAAGGTCTGAAAATGACGAACACGACGATGCAAGAACTGCCCGGCCGCATCCTGATCCGGCTCCCTTCCGTGCGGCTCAAAACCGGCATGAGCCGCAGCACGATCTATCGCCTGATCGGGTTGGGCGATTTCCCTGCGCCAATCAAACTCGGGCCGGCCACGTCTGCATGGGATGCGGCACAAGTGGATGCGTGGATCGCCAGCCGCGAGGCTGCATCGCGCGTGGAGGTGGCCGCATGAGTGCCGCCGTCGAGATCATCGAAGCCACCGGCGACGCCGAACTGTGCCGCGCGCTGGAAGCCGGGCAAGGCTGGCTTGTTGGCTTGACCCGCCAGCCGGACGGAACGCTTGAGGATGTGCTGATCGTCCGCAATCGCAAGTCCGGCTTTCTCGCAGCGATCCCGGCAAGCGATGCCGAACGATTCTCGGCCGGCCTACCGTTTGCGGTCGGCACTGCACTGCGCGAAGCGGCGGCACGTATCCGTGCGGAGGTGGCCGAGTGACCGCCTACCAGACACGACGAAGCCCGGCGGCAACCGGGCTTCGAGATCGCACACACAACACCACGCGCGCCTATTCTACCCCGGCCGATGCCGGCCTGCTGCTGGCGCGGCTGGAAGGCGTCCACCGTGCAGGCAAGGGCTGGCGTGCCTGCTGCCCGGCGCACGGCAGCAAGTCCGCTTCGCTGTCCATCGTGGAGGGCGACGCCGGCATGGTGCTGGTGCGCTGCCACGCCGGATGCACCGCGCAAGCCATCGCGGAAGCGGTCGGTTTGACCCTGGCCGACTTGTGCCCACGACGTGATGCCGACCATCGAACCGGATCGAGGAACGCGGCAGACGTCGCGCTGATCGTCGCCAGCGCGCGGCGACGCCGCGAGGCCGAGGAACGGCAACGCCACGCCGAGGCGGCAGGGCGTGCGCTGGCGCTTTGGGAGGGCGCCAGCGAGGCGAGCGCCAGCCATCCCTACCTGCGCACAAAGCGCGTCGCACCCTACGGCATCCGCGAGGTTGGTGGCTGGCTGCTGATCCCGATATGCGACACGGCCGGCGCGCTGTGGAACGTGCAACGCATCGGCATCGGCGGCTGCAAACTGTTCGAGCGCGGCGCACGCATTCGCGGTCTGTTCCATTTGATCGGCACCCCGGTCGCGGACGTGCTGTGCATTGCCGAGGGCTACGCCACCGGCGCCAGCGTCCACGCGGCCACTGGCTACCCGGTCGCGGTGGCATTCAACGCCGGCAACCTTGAACCCGTGGCGATCAATCTGCGCGCCAGCTACCCCACGGCCCGCATCGTCATCTGCGCTGACAACGACACCGCGACTGCCGAGCGTATCGGCCGCAACCCCGGCATGGAGGCGGCGACGGCTGCCGCGCGGGCCGTGGGCGGTTTGCTGGCGGTGCCCCACTTCGGCATGGAGGCTGCGGCATGAACGCACCGGCAAAACTGACTGACTTCAACGATTCGGCAAACACGCAAGGCGCCGATACCGTGCGCGACGTGGTGCAGCGTGCGAAGGCGCCGCTAGTGGCAGTGCCGGAGCCGTTGCCCGACCCGTTGCCATCGGTTCCTGCCTTTGATGCCGAGCTACTGCCGCAGTCCGTGCGCGCGTGGTGCGTGGATGCCGCCGACGGCCTACAGGTTCCTTTGGACTTCACGGCGATACCGGCGATGGTAGCGCTGGCTGGCGCCATCGGGCGCGGCATCGCGGTGGCGATGAAGGAACACGCCCGATGGTTTGAGCGGCCTATCTTGTGGGGGTGCGTGGTCGGCCGGCCGAGCAGCGGCAAAAGCCCGGCATTGATGCCCGCGCGGCGCATGCTGGATCGGCTCGCAAACGATGAACGCCAGAGTCACGAATCGGCGATGCGTGCCTATGAGGCGCGCATCATGGTCGCCGAGGCGCAGCGGGCGAATGCGAAGGATGCCATCCGCAAGGCCATGAAGGCAGGCGACGTCACACAAGCCGAAGCGCTGGCCGAGGCAGTGACGGGCGAGGATGCGCCACCGTGCGAGCCGCGCATCGTGGTCAACGATGCCACGGTGGAAAAGCTGGGCGAGCTATTGAATGCGAACCCGCGTGGCCTGGTGCAATTCCGCGATGAACTGGCCGGCTGGCTGGCGAGCCTGGATCGTGAGGGCCGCGAAGGCGACCGCGCATTCTGGCTGGAATGCTGGAACGGCAGCGGCAGTTTCACCGTGGATCGGATCGGGCGCGGTACGGTGCGCATCGAAGCCTGCGCGGTTTCCATCTTGGGCGGCATGCAGCCGGGCAAGCTGGGCGAGTACGTACGCGGCGCGATCCGTGGCGGATTCTCCGATGATGGTCTGATCCAGCGGTTTCAGTTGGCCGTCTACCCCGACTTGCCGGCATCGTGGCACTACACCGACCGGCCACTGAATCCCGAGGCCGAGCGCGCGGCATGGGCGACGTTCCAGCGACTGCGCAACCTTGACCCGGACGCCATCGGCGCCGAACGCAGCGAGGGATGCGACGCGTCCTTCATGCGGTTTGATGGCGAGGCGCTGGGGATGTTGATCGAGTGGCAGACGGAACTGATGCAGCGGCTACGGTCTGGCAGCGAGCCGGCATGGATGGAGTCGCACTTGTCCAAGTACCGCAGTCTCGCGGGTCGGCTAGCGCTGGTGCTGCATCTTGCCGATGGTGGCGCCGGCCCGATCCCAGCCGAGGTGCTGGCGCGTGCGCTGGGCTGGTGTGACTACCTTGAAGGCCACGCGCGGCGCATCTATGGCCCTGCGCTGGACTCGGGTTTGTCGGCTGCCCATGCGCTGCTGCGCAAACGCGGCGATCTGGGCGAGGTATTCACGGCGCGCGAGGTTTACCGCAAGGGATGGTCGGGCCTGACTGATCCGCAAGCCGTAGCCGAGGCGCTGGGCGTGCTGATCGAATACGGCCACCTGATCGAGCGTGACGCGGACGCCAGCGGCGGACGTCCATCGGTTTCGTTCGCATGGGTGGCGGCATGAACTGGCGTGACCGGCTGGCTACCCAGCGGACAGAAAAAATCCAGAAAGGGCCGGGTGGGGAACTGACAAAACCGACAAAACCCCTTTTGTCAGTTTTGGCAGTGCCCCGGGTGGCCATTCTTGAAAAATCGAGGCTAGCCGCCGACCCTGCTGTGAGGGTGGATATACGGCCCGTGCTGCTGGGGCTGGCCGACCGGCTGGGCTTGGCCGCCGTGCTGGTGCATCGTCTGCACGATGCCGACCTGCGGACACTGGCCGAACTACCCGAGGCCGGCTTGCGCGCGTTCCTGCTGGCGGCTGCCGACACCGCCACGCGACAGGCGGGCAAACCGCCCGAGGGCGACACGGCGGCGATCTACTGCGGGCGGTGCGGCCCGGTCTATGCGCACCCGAGTATTGCCGCCGTGCTGCCCGTGGTGGACGGTTGGCCGCGTGCGTTGGGCTGCCCGTGGTGTTTCGTCCGCAAGGCTGGCGGGTATGTGCCCCGGCCGCGCGTCACGTGCGAGACCTGCACGCACTGGCAGCCCGACACGATCAATCCACCGGCGGGCATGGGGAACTGCGCACTCGGCAACGGCATGCACTACCCGATGCAGCGGCACGCCTGCGGCAGCTACCGGCCGAGCGGGTAGGGGGGCGACGCGCAATGAACTGAGGTTGTGGCTGACCGCTTCCGCGAATCGAACATCCGCGAGCCGCGCCACGGCGGGCACTTCGAGCAGATCGGCCACCGCTTGAAGCGCGTGGCTGTTCCGCGATCTTCACCCTGCTGTCAGGGCCGATATAGGCCAGTCACTTCGACGCGCTGGGGGCATATTTGGGGGCATCTTCCATTTTCCGATTCGCGGAACCTTTGCAGCACAAGGCTTTCCGGCGATTGTTTGATAGACCCCACCCCACCAACCTGCAGGGCCCGGTTTTCCGGGCCCTGCGCTTTTGGCGCGCGCTCAGCGGTACTGGCGGTGGCAGTCGTCGCAGGTCTGGTTGATCGGGCGCAAGGCGGTGGCCAGGGCGGCGCAGCTGGCCGGGTTGGCGAGCGTGGCCTGCTGCAGGTGGGTCTGCAGGCGGTTGGCAAAATCGACGAAGTTTTTCTCGTGGATGCCGAACACCGGCAGGATGTCGGTGGCGGTGGATTGCAGGCGCAGCAGGTGGCGGGCGGTTTGGGTGGCGTCGCAGTGCTGCGCTTTCACCGCCTGTTTGAGGCTGGCCATGTGGTAATCCATGGTGTGCATGATGGCGGTCGGCATCGGGTTGCGCTGGGCAAGCAGGCTCATCACGTTGGCGGTGCCGACGACGCCGATGGCGAGGCCGAGCAGGATGAGCAATGCGACGCGCATGGGGTGCGATCCGATCGAGGCAAGGCGCTGAGCATAATCCGTCCCGCTGCGGGGCCGGGATAAAATCGCGTCTTTCCGCCCACGCTGCGCACCGGCTCGACCATGACTGAACCCACGCCGCTTTTCGAACGTTTTGCCGGTATCGAACGCCTGTATGGCGCGGGCAGCGTGGCGCGCCTCGCGCAGCGGCATGTGTGTGTGGTGGGCATCGGCGGCGTCGGTTCGTGGGCGGCGGAGGCCTTGGCGCGCAGCGGCATCGGGCACCTGACCCTGATCGACGCCGACGAGGTGTGTGTGTCCAACACCAACCGGCAATTGCCTGCGCTGGAGGGTGAATATGGCAAGCCCAAGGTGGCGGTGATGGCGGCTCGTCTGCGTGCGATCAACCCCGCGCTCGCGCTGGAAACGATCGAGCGGTTCCTTACCACCAGCACGCTGGACGAACTGCTTGACCGCGGTTACGACGCGGTGCTGGATGCGTGCGATGCGTTCCGGGTGAAGCTGGAGATGATCGCCTGGTGCCGGCGCCGCAAGTTGCCGATCGTCAGTGTGGGCTCGGCGGGCGGGCGCACCGACCCCACCGAGATCCGTGTGCGCGACTTGTCGCGCACCGAGCACGATGCAATGTTCAGCCTGATCCGGCGCAAGCTGCGTACGGATTTCAATTTCCCGCGCAACCCGCAGCGCTACTTCGGCGTATCGGCGGTGTACTCGCTGCAAAACGTGCAGTACCCGCAACCCGATGGCAGCGTGTGCGGCACGCGTCCGCCAGAGGGGGAATCCATGAACCTGGCGTGTGGCGGCGGGCTGGGCGCGGCCACGCACGTCACCGGCGCATTCGCGTTTGCCGCGGTGGGCAAGGTGATCGAGAAGCTGCTGCAGGCGCGCGCCGGGCAAGGCGACAACGCGCGCGCTGTCGACGCTCACCAACCCATGTAATGCCCGCCGTTGATGGCGAGGTTGGCCCCGGTGATCCAGGCGGCTTCCTCGCCGACGAGGAAGGCGACGGCGTAGGCGATCTCCTCTGGCTTGCCGAGGCGGCCCACCGGGATCTGCGCCACGATCTTTGCGCGTACCTCTTCGGGCACGGCCATCACCATGTCGGTGCCGACGTAGCCGGGCGAGACGGTGTTGACGGTGATGCCGAACTTGGCGTTTTCCTGCGCCAGCGAGATGGTGAAGCCGTGCATGCCGGCCTTGGCGGCGGCGTAGTTGGCCTGGCCGTACTGGCCTTTCTGGCCATTGATCGAGCTGATCTGCACGATGCGGCCCCACTTGCGTGCACGCATACCTTCAATTACCGGGCGGGTGACGTTGAAGCAGGCGTTGAGGTTGGTGTTGACCACGTCCGTCCACTGCTCGTAGCTCATCCGGTGGAAGGTGGAATCGCGGGTGATGCCGGCGTTGTTGACGAGAATGTCGATCGGACCGCATGCGGTTTCGATGGCGTTGATCATTTCCGCGCAAGCTTTGGGGTCGGAAACGTCGCCGGCGGCCATGTGCACGTCGATGCCTTCGGCATGCATCGCCTTGCGCCATGCTTCGGCCTTTTCGGCATTGCGGTAGTTGGTGGCCACGCGGTACCCCTTGTGGGCGAGGTAGCGGACGATTGCGCTGCCGATGCCGCCGGTGCCACCCGTTACCAAAACCGTACGCTGCGTCATGTCAGTCTCCCTGGGTCGGTTGCGGGGCTGCGCCAGCCCGGCAGGAGATTTATAACCGCTCAGGGCGCAAAGCAACCGCTGCGTTGCGGTATTCGACGCAAATCGAATTCGCGCGCTGCCACGGCCAGCCACTCGGCGAGGTCATCGGCGGGCGGCACAGCCTGGCCGAGGAAGGCGAGTGCACGCTGCAGGGTTGACAGCGGGTGGGCGGGATCGACCGGCCACGCCTGGCTTGATTTGGACAGCTTGTGGCCGCGCGCATCCAGTGCCAACGGCAGGTGCAGGTAGGCCGGCGTGGGCAGGCCGAGCAGGCGCTGCAGCCAGATTTGCCGCGGTGTGGAGTCGAGCAGATCGCAGCCGCGCACCACTTCGGTCACGCTCTGAAACGCGTCGTCCACCACGCAGGCCAGGTGGTAGGAATAGATGCCTTCGACCCGACGGATGACGAAATCACCCACGGCAGTACGCAGGTTTTGGCTTTGCGGGCCTTGCAGCCGGTCGTCGAAGGCAATATCCACATCGGGTGCGCGCAGCCGCCACGCAGGCTCGCGGTGCGGGTTTTTGCGGGCGCTGCAACGGCCGTCGCGGTGCAGGCCGACCAGGGCCAGTTCGCTGCGGCTGCACCAGCATGGAAAGACCGCGCCGCTTCGGCGCAGTGCTTCAAACGCTGCATCGTAGGCGGCCGTGCGTTGCGCCTGATGCAACACCGGGACATCGGGGACGAGCCCGAACGCGGGCAAGGTGGCAAGGATGGACGCGGCGGAGCCGGGTACGGCGCGCAGCGGGTCGAGGTCTTCCATGCGCACCAACCAGCGGCCGCCCGCTTGACGCGCACACAGCCAACTGGCCAGCGCAGCCACCAGCGAGCCAAAGTGCAGGGCGCCGGTGGGCGAGGGGGCGAAGCGTCCGCGGTAGTTCATGTGTACAGTCTGCACGCGCCCGCCGGCGCTTGAAACCGGCAGGCATCACCCCCACTCCGCTTGCACTCGTTTCTTCATTACGTGACTGCCGGAGTGACAGCCATGCGCCGCATCGTCCTTTTCCTCGCGACCAATATCGCCGTCCTGTTCTTGCTCAGCATCGTCTGCCACTTGCTTGGGGTGGATCAGATGGCCGCCGCGCAGGGCTTTGGCGGCAGTACCGGGTTGCTCGTGTTTGCGGCCGTGTTCGGCATGGGCGGGGCGTTCATTTCGCTCGCCATATCGAAGTGGATGGCGAAACACTCCACCGGCGCGTGCGTCATCACCCAGCCGGCCAATGAAAGCGAGCGCTGGCTGGTGGAAACCGTGCGCCGGCATGCACAGAACGCCGGCATCGGCATGCCTGAGGTGGCCATTTACGACGCGCCGGAGATGAACGCGTTTGCCACCGGCATGTCGAAAAACCACGCGCTGGTGGCCGTGAGCAGCGGCCTCCTGCAGCAGATGGATCGCGAGCAGGTCACGGCCGTCTTGGGGCACGAGATCGGCCACGTCGCCAACGGCGACATGGTGACCATGACCCTGATCCAGGGTGTGCTGAACACGCTGGTGATTCTTGCCGCGCGCGTCATTGGCCGGGTGGTGGACAGCGCGCTCAGCGGCAACCGCGACGAGCGCGAAAGCGGCAGCGGCATCGGTTATTTCGTCACCGTGATGGTGCTGCAACTGGTGCTCGGCCTGTTTGCGTCGATGATCGTGATGGCGTTTTCGCGCTGGCGCGAGTTTCGCGCCGATGCGGCCGGTGCGCGTTTTGCCGGCCGCGGTGCGATGATTTCCGCCCTCGATCGCCTGCGCGGCGGCCACGGCGAGAACACCTTGCCGAAGACGCTGGCGGCGTTCGGCATTGCCGGCCCGCTGGCCGACGGCTTCCGGCGCCTGTTCATGAGCCACCCGCCGCTCGACGAGCGTATTGCCGCGTTGCGCAACGCCTCGCCGCACCATTGATTTCCCCTCGTTTGCATGGACCCGTCGAAGATGACTGCAACCGCCACTGAAACCCGCTCGTTTGAAGCCGAAGTTGCCCAGGTGCTGCACCTGGTCACCCACTCGCTGTACTCGCACAAGGAGATTTTCCTGCGCGAGCTGGTCTCCAACGCCTCCGACGCGTGCGACAAACTGCGCTTCGAGGCGCTCGCCAAGCCCGAGCTCATGGGCGGCGACAGCGAGCTGCACATCGACGTCAGTTGGGACGAAGCGGCGCGCACCATCACCGTGCGCGACAACGGCATCGGCATGAACCGCGACGAGGTGGTGGCCAACATCGGCACCATCGCCAGCTCCGGCACCCGGCGTTTTCTCGAAGCGATGAGCGGCGAGCAGAAGGCCGACGCACGGCTGATCGGCCAGTTCGGCGTGGGCTTCTACTCGGCGTTCGTGGTGGCCGACAAGGTGACGGTGCTTACCCGCCATGCCGGCAGCGCCGCGGCCGATGGCGTCAAGTGGGAAAGCGACGGCAAAGGTGAGTACACCCTGGAAACCGCCGAGCTGGCCGAGCGCGGCACCACCATCGTGCTGCACCTGGGCGCGGACGAGGACGAGTTTCTCAAGGGCTGGAAGCTCAAGAGCCTGATCCGCACCTATTCGGACCACGTAGCGTTTCCGATCCGCGTGCCGGAGGAAAAGGACGGCAAGCCCACCGACCAGTGGGAAACCGTCAACGCCGCCTCGGCGCTGTGGGCCAAGCCCCGGAGCGAGATCAAGGACGACGAATACAAGGCGTTCTACAAATCGCTCGGCCACGATTTCAACGACCCGCTGGCGTGGACGCACAACCGCGTCGAGGGCAGCCAGAGCTTCACCACGTTGCTCTACATTCCGGCGCAGCCGCCGTTCGACTGGATGATGGGCGGGCGCGACGAGCGCAAGGGGCTCAAGCTCTACATCAAGCGCGTTTTCATCATGGACGCGGCCAAGGAGCTGTTGCCGAACTACCTGCGCTTTGTCAGCGGCGTGGTGGATGCCGATGACCTGCCGCTCAACGTCAGTCGCGAAATCCTGCAGCACAACCGCCAGCTCGAGCGCATCAAGGGTGCGTGCGTGAAGCGCGTGCTCGACCTGATCGAAAAGCTGGCGAAGGATGAGCCGGAAAAATTCGCCACCTTCCTCAAGGCCTTCGGCAACACCCTGAAAGAAGGCATCAGCGAGGACACCGCCAACCGCGACCGCATTGCCAAGCTGCTGCGCTTCGCCTCGACCAAGGGCGATGGCGCCAAGCAGAGCGTGTCGCTCGACGATTACATCGGCCGCATGGCAGTGGGCCAGGACACCATCTGGTACATCACCGCCGACACCTACGCCGCCGCCGTCGGCAGCCCGCAGCTCGAAGCGTTCAAGGCCAAGGGCATCGAGGTGCTCTTGATGTTCGACCGCATCGACGAGTGGATGGTCGGCTACCTCAGCGAGTACGAGGGCAAGAAACTGCACAACGTCGCCAAGGGCGAACTGCCGCTCGACGAGGGCGAAAAGAAGCAGCAGGAGGAGGCCGCGAAAGCCGCCGAACCGTTGCTCAAGAAGCTCAAGGAGCTGCTTGGCGACCAGGTTGGCGAGGTCAAGGTTTCCGCCCGCCTCACCGATTCACCGTCTTGCCTGGCGCTGTCCGATTACGAGATGGCGCCGCATTTGGCGCGCCTGCTGCGCGAGGCCGGGCAGGAGATGCCGGCGACCAAGCCCACGCTGGAGATCAACCCGCAACATGCCCTGCTCAAGCGGGTCGAAACCGAAACCGACGAGGCAAAAGCCAAGGATCTCGCCAGCCTGCTGCTCGAACAGGCGGAGATTGCCGCCGGCGCGCAACTCGCCGATCCAGCCGCGTTCGTACAGCGGTTGAACCGCGTGTTGCTTGGTGGCTGAGGAGCCGGGATTGGGGATGGGAGATGCGGGATTCGGCAGGAATCCCGGCTCCGTTGCAGGTTGCTGCAGCCTGGCGACATCTCGCTGAACCAAGTCGGGACAAACCCCGATCCGCCGGGAAGCGAGTAGGGGTCTTTTCCGAATCCCGAATCCCCCATCCCGGCCTGCAGGATTGCGGTGCGGCGAGTCAGCGGTTGCGTTCGACCGGGTTCGCCGCCGGCGTGCTGGCCGGTTGCGGCATGGCGGCGGGCTGTGGCATGTGGTTGGTTTGCCGCCAGGCGGGGGCATTGAAGTCGCGCGGCGCGCGATGCAACCAGCGCTGGCGGTGATCCTGGCTGACCAGCGCGAGGCGGTGGCCGTCCTGGTGCGACCAGAACCACGAGCCCATCGGCACCGGTTGCGCGGAAACGTAGCGGAACGAGGTGTCGTAGCCGCCGGCGTCGTTGCGGATGGCCTGCAGTGCCACGTTCATCACGAACTGGCTGGCGATCGGTTTGCCGTGCTTGTCGGTGGCGGGCTTGCTGATCATTTCGGCGAGGTTTTTGCGCAGCAGCCGGTCGAGTGCCGGCGGCAACGCGTAGGCGGGCGAGGCGGAGGTGATCCTGCCGTGCGCATCCACCTGAATCAGCACCGGCTCGACGCGCGGAGTAAATGCATTGAGCGACATGGAGTCGCCGGCGGCCGCGGTGGCGGCGCCCAGGCCGAGCAGCGCGGCCATGCAAGCCACAGGGAATCGGTTGCGCATAGCGTTCTTCCTCACTTCGGTGTCGCTGCAGCGGGTCGTGGTGCTGGGCTCAACAGCTTGCGCGGCCGCCTTTGAGCGAGCCGCAGGTTTGCAACAAGGTGTAACCCCGCACCGGCGGCGGCCTGAGATTTGTCGGTGGCGGACGGTATGGGTGTTCATGGTTGAAGGGTGGGCGATAGCCGCTGTTCCAGCCACCAAAGTAGGCCGGGACGGTCATGTAGTACACCGGCGGTTGCGCCAGGCTGTTCTGATAGGCCGCATTCTGCGCACGCAGCTGAGTGTTTTCGGCGGCCAGGCGATCGGTTTCCGCGGCCTGTGCAGCCGCTTGTGCCGCTGCCATGGCCTGTTGCTGTTGCGCGCGCGCCGCATCGGCGGCAGCTTGCGCCGCGATGGCGTCTGCCTGGGCTTGTTTGGCCTTGGCCTCCTGCGCTGCGTTGAACAGCGCCAGGCGCGCGGTGTAGAGCGAATCCAGATGGCGGGCCATGGCCCAGGCCTTGGCCAGCTGCGGCTGGCCCAGGCGCAGGTAATGGTCGATGGTTTCCGCCGCGCTCGCCTGGTGCAGCAGCTTGCCGTTGCCGTCGTTGCACGGCTGGTCGGTGTAGGTCACCTGACCGGCCGTCACGCACTTGTAGATGTTCTGCGCGCCGGCCGGGAACGACCACGCCACCAGCGGCGTGGCGATGAGACAGCAGGCGAAGCGGGTCGGGCTGTTCATGCCGCGATTATGCCCGTGCACGGGGTTGCCGCAGTGTGAGGCCGGGGAGCTTTCAGACGCTCTTGGAGCGGCGTCGCGACGGCTTGGCCGCACTGGCGGCAATCAGCGTCTGCAAGTAGGCGATGCCATCTTCTTCCGGAAAAAACGCGACCACTTCGGCCACCGTCAGCTGGTAGCGCTCGCGCAAGGCAAGAAACTCCACTTTGGCGCGCGCCAACCGTGACTTGGGGTTGACGACAGGCGTTGCGGCGGCAGGCGGTGACGCCGGCTGACTGGTATCCAGTGCACTCAGCTCGGTCTGGAACTGGTGGAAATCGTAGGGCTTGGAGAGCATGTGACCACGCGTGATGCGAAAACGCGGCCATTGTGGCACAGGCTTTCAGGTGCCGAACCCGCTGGCGGTCGCCTGCATCCGACCGGCTTGCCGCCATTGCTGCAACCCGGCGACCGCCATGGCGACGAACAGCGCGTACAGCACGGCGGTGATCCGGAGATCCTTGTAGACGTACTCGCCGACGTACACCACGTCGACCACGATCCACAGCCACCACGCTGCGGTGTGACGTTGTGCCTGCCACCATTGCGCGACGAGGCTGTACGCGGTGAGCGTGGCGTCCAGCCATGGCAGGGCTGCGTCGGTGTAGTGGCGCATGACGGCGCCAAGCGCGAGCGCACCGAGCGCGCCGAGCGCGACGTGCCAGGTCGCGCGGCCTGGCGGCAACCGCGCGATGCGCACGCGGCCGTCGGTACCCAGGTGCTGCACCCAACGCACCCAGCCATAGCCGATCATCACGCCGAACGCGCCCTGCAGCAGCGCGTCCGAATACAGCTTGGCGTCGACGAATACCCACGCGTAGACCACCACCGACACCAGCCCGACCGGCCAGCACGCGGGGTGGCGGCGGGTGGTGAGCCACACGCCCGACGCACTGAGCACCGCGGCGATGAGCTCGACCAGCGTCACGTCACAGGCCGATGGTGACGGACAGACGCGCCAGGCGCGGCGCGCCGGGGAACAGGTAGCTGTCGCCCCAGGCGCTGCCGGTGTCGCGCCAGTAGCTGTGGTCGAACACGTTGTCGACCGCCAGCCGCCAGGTCAGGGTGCGCTCGCCCCAATGGGCGGTGTAGCGCAGCCCGGCGTCGAACACGTTGTAGGCCGGCACGCGCACCCGGCCATCCGCGGTGGCCACGTTGGGCGACGCATAGCGCCAGCCGCCGAGCAGGGCGAGCTGCGGCAGCATGGGCAGGCTGTAATCCAGATACGTGGCCACCCGCAGGCGCGGCACGTTGGCCACCTGGTGGCCGTCGTAGGACGGCGTGCCGGTGTTGCGGGCCTCGGCGCGGATCAGGTTGGCGCTGGCATCCAGCCGCAGGTGCGTGGTGAGCTGCCCGTGCGCACCCAGCTCGATGCCGGTGTGCACCTCTTCGCCGTGCTCGACGAAGGTGTAGCCGGCAGCCGAGTCATCCGGCTGCGCGTACTGGTAGGGCTGGCGGATGTGGTACAGCGCGGCGCTCAGGTTGAACGCATCGCTGAGTGCGTATTTCACACCGGTTTCGAGCTGACGCGACAGCCGTGGGCCGAGGATCGCATCCGGATTGCTGGCCCAGTACGGCGCGGCCAGGCCGAGCGACAAGCCTTCGACGTAGCTGGCGTAAACCGTGATGGGCGTGGTGGGCTGCCACAGCACGGCGGCTTGCGGCAGGGTGCGGCTCATGCGGGTGTTGCGCGTGAGCGTGCTGCTGCTGTCGTAGTCGCGTTCGTTGAGGCGGACGAACCGGTTGCCGAGGATGGCTTGCCAGTGGGTACCGAAGTGCAGGCGGTCCATGGCGAACAGCGAGTGCTGCCAGCTGGCGAGCCGGCGCGCCGAAGCACCGGGCTGATTGGGTGAAGGCGCAAAGTACGGGGGGTTGTTGTCCGCGATGTTGGCGCTGCCGACGTAGTCGTAGACCTCGATGCGGCGGTCGATGGTGCGGCGGAAGGCGCTGGCGCCGAGGGTCAGGTCATGGCTCACTGCGCCCGTGTCGAAGTGGCCCTGGAGCGTGGCACGCGCCTCGTCCGCCACGCGGGTGTCGTCGGGGCTGCGGTAGTCATAGATGTCGTAACCACCGTCGGGAGCGAAGTAGGCCCCGGTGGTGAGCAGGTTCGCGCAGGCATCCTGATAGAAGCAGCCGTAGGCGAACGCGACGTTGTCCTGGATCACGCCGCGGCTGTGGCCGGCGGCAAGGTTGGCGTTCCAGTCGTCGTTGAACGCGTAGCGGAAGCGGGCGCTGGTGTTGGCGCTGTGGATGCCCACCGGGAGTTGCCACGGCTCGTAGCCCAGCAGGCGCGTGGGGTCGGGGTGCTGCGGGATGACCGTGCCGCCGAGCAGTTGATAGCCGGAGACCGAGCGCTGCGCGCTGGTCTGGTAGTCGCTGTCGAGTTCCAGCGTGGCGTTTGGCGCGATCCGCCAATCCGCCGCAAGCGAGTAAAAGTTGCGTCGGCCATTGGCATGCTGCACGTAGGAGTGGATGTCCTCCCACGCGAGATTGGCGCGCACGCCGAAGCTGGGCGTAAGCCAGGTGCCGACGTCGAGCGCGCCGTAGCGCGCGCCGTGCGAGTCGGTGCCGAGCGTCACGTCGCGCACCTCGGCCGGCCGCTTGCTGACGTAGTTCACCACGCCGCCGGGTTCCATCACCCCGGCATCGAGCCCGGCGAGGCCGGAAAGCACCTCCACCTGCTGCTTGTCCTCCAGTGCCACCTTCTGCTCGCCGACCAGGGTGAGACCGTTCAGGCGGTAGCCGGTGGCGAGGTCGAGCGGATAGCCGCGGATCGAGATGTTCTGGTAGTAGCCCACGGCCGCGTAGTTGTCGCCAAGCGCGGCATCGGTGCGGGCCAGCTCCGACAAGGTGCGGATCTGGCGATCGTCGATCAGCGCGCGCGGGATCACCGTGACCGAGGCCGGCGTGTCGTGCAGCGGCGCGTTGCCCCAGGTCGCCAGTTTCGCGTTGTTGCGGTCGGTGTGCGTCGTGGCCTTGACGTGTATGGCGGCCAGGTCGGTGGTTTGCACCTCCGCGGCGCGCGTAGCGGGCGCGAGGGCGGCGAGCAGGGCAAGCAGCAGGGAAGTACGGGGAAGCGTCATCGTCGTGGGTCGCCGTGGGAAACGGGCGAAGCGACGATGAACCGCGTGCGCCGGTCGGGCGCGATCGCGATTCTGGATCAAGCTCCCTACGCCGGTTCTAACCGGGTCAGGTTCCAAGGGACTCTCTCAGCCCGGCAACGCCGGGCACCCCCGCTTCAGCTGCCAATTAGACCACGAACGAACCAGCTTGCGTCAAGCGGCGCGGATGGTTGCCAGTAGACGGCGGCCGTCGGTGCTGCGGAACCAGGCGGCATGGCCGCGCAGGAAGGTGTCCCACGCCACGTCGGCATGCGCGCGCGAATGCGTGGCGCCGTGGAAGTAATCCACTTCGGAAATGGCGAAATCGACGTGCACGATCGGCAGCAGCTCGGCGAGCAGGTCGAGATCCGCGCGGGTCAGCGGATGTTCGTCCTGATAACCGGCTATCAGCGCGAATGCCGTACCGGGACGCGCGCGGTTGGTGCCGGGTTCTAGCCAGGCGATGGCGTTGCGCTCGATCGCGGTGGCGAGGTCGAACAGCGCAAAGGTGCGTGCGGCCAGGCCGAAATCCAGCACGTCGGTGATGCGGGCGTCGGCGCCGTCGTCGCTCCAGCACAGGTTGGAAACATGCCAGTCGCCGTGTGTCCAGCATCGCGGCTGGGCGCGCAGGCGCGCGGCGGTTTGCGCGTGTTGCGGCCCGAACACGGCGGCGAGTTCGGCCTGCCACGGACGTCCGGACAGATAGACGGCCAAATCCGGCCGCTGCGTGAGCTGCGCCTGCAGTGCGGCCACCGGGTCGGCGGCTTCGATCAGTTCACTGCGCGCCACCAGCCGATGGGTGGAGCGCTGGGCGGCGGCGTAGCCGTCCGCAGCGCGGTGGAAGCGCGCAAGCATGGCGCCGGCGCGGTGCGCGCGGCCAAGATCAGTCAACGGCACCCACGACATGGTGTCGCGATACACGTCGCGGCCGCGGGCCGGTGCGTGGATTTCGTACACCCAGTCGCACAGCGCGGTGGCGGTGCGGCCGTGGCGGTCGGCAAGCACCGCCGGCACCAGCATGCCGTGGCCGGTGAGCCACGCGGCGAAGGCGTGTTCCTCACCCAGGCTCACGACGCTGCGTACGCTGCGGTGATGGCGCTTGACGAACACACACCCGCCGCCGGTATCGACCAGTGCGGCGCTGGAGAGCGGGCGCGGGCTGTGCCAGACGATATGCCGTGGCGTGCCAAGCGCTGGGTAGGCATCCAGTACCCGGGCCAGCTCGGTCGCCGTCAGTGGCGGCCAGTCGGGCGGCATGTCGTCGCCGGCAAGGCCGTGGACGTGGTGTTCGGGGAAGCTCATCTGCGCGCAGCATCGACCGGAGGGCGAAGTCGGCATTATCGCCGAGCCGGCGCGCCGCTTTCGTGCGCCGCCGGCATCGCGTCTAATGCGAGGCTTTCCCGCGCGTGATCGCCGATGTCCGCCTTGGTGCTGCTGTTTGTCTGTCTTGCGCTTGGCGTGCTGGTGCGCCGTTTTGCGCACCCACCCGAAGGTACGGTGCGCGGCATCAACTGGTGGGTACTGAACGTGGCGCTGCCGGCACTGGTGCTCGAGCTGATCCCCAAAGTGCGGCTCGATCCGCAGTTGTGGTTTCTCGTGGTGTCGATGTGGCTGGTGTTTGCCGGTGCATGGTTGGTATTTGGCTGGCTGGGGCCGCGGCTGGGCTGGTCGCGGCAACGCACGGGCGCGCTGATCCTGGTGTGCGGGCTGGGCAACACCGCGTACATGGGGTACCCGATGATTGCCGCGTTGCGTGGCGAAGCCGGCTTGTCGCTCGCGGTCGTGGCCGACCAGCTTGGCGCATTCCCGGTGTTGGCTTCGGTGGCGGTAGTGGTGGCCTCGCTGTATGCCGGGCGCGCGCCGCATGCACGCGTGATCGTGCGGCGCATTCTTACGTTTCCCGCGTTCCTGGCCTTGCTGGTTGGCGTGGTGGCGGGCCGCCTCGGCGGCTGGCCGGCGTGGCTCGACGGCGTGTTCCACCCGATTGGCGAAACGCTGACGCCACTCGCGCTGTTTTCCGTGGGCATGCAGTTCCGCCTGCGTGGCAGCCGCGGCCAATGGGGCGCCACCGCGTGGGGCCTGGGGTGGAAACTCGCGGCGGCGCCGGCCGCGTGTTGGGTACTCGGCGTTGCGGCCGGCGTCGGCGGCATGGTGCTGGTGGCGGGCGTGCTGCAGGCGGCGATGGCACCGATGGTGTCGGCCACGATCCTGGCCGACGAATACGGCCTCGACCCCGAACTGGCCAACACCGTGCTCGGTCTCGGCATCCTGGTTTCGCTCGTGACGGTGCCGCTGGCCAACGCGTGGCTGGGCACGTGACGACCTCCGTCGGCGTGCGATCATGCTGCCGATGAACGAGTACGACGCAAGCACTGGTATCCGTGCCGATCAGTGGTTGTGGGCGGCGCGGCTTTTCAAGACGCGCGGCCTCGCCAAGCAGGCCATTGAAGGTGGCAAGGTCACCGTCAATGATGGCGGCTGCAAGCCGGCGAAGCTGGTGCATGTGGGCGACGTGCTGCAGGTGACGCGCGGCGCGGAGCGGCTGGAAGTCGAGCTGCTGGCGGTGTCCGCGCAACGGGGCCCGGCCAGTGCGGCGCAGGCGCTCTACCGCGAAAGCGCGGCCAGCGTGCAGGCGCGCGCGTTGCGCCGTGAGGAGCAGCGCCTGATCGGCCGCCAGGCGCCGCCGCGGCGGCCGGACAAGCACGCGCGTCGACGGTTGCGCGACCTCAAGGATCAATCGGCGCCGTGATCGGATGCCTGCGCGCGGCAGCTGAGCACTGCATCCCAGTTTGTGTGCGCGGGACGTCTCACCATCCAGCCATCAACCCGCCGTACGCGGCGGCGGGCCTATGGGAGGTGGGCGATGAACAGCACCGGCTTTTTGCGCAAGCTCCTGGGAAGCATGGGAAACCCGGCCGCACCGGCCACAGTGTGGCGAAAGACACTTGCCGACACGCGCGTGCTGGTGGTGGACGACTCGCCCACGATCTGCGCCGTGCTGGGCCGCATGCTGGAACAGGACGGCTACGCGGTGCACAAGGCGGTCGATGGCGAGCAGGCGATCGAGCTGGCCGTCGCGGGCCAGCCGGGGCTGATCTTTCTCGATATCGTGCTGCCGGGCGTGAACGGCTTTGCGGTGCTGCGCACGTTGCGGCACGCACCGCAAACCGCGCACATTCCGATCGTGATGATGAGCGGCAACCCGCAGGCGACCGAGCAGTTCTACGTGCAGCGTTTTGGTGCCGACGACTTCATCAAGAAGCCGTTCGGTCGCTCGGCGGTGCAGGCCAGCATTGACACCCTGGTGCGCGCCGGGCGCTTGCCGGCAAGGCCGGACGAGGTGGTGGCCATGGCTGCCGGTGTCCTGCAGCCCGCTGCAACCGACGCTCCTTCCGAGTCGAACCTGCTGGTGCATCACGGCTGATCCGGGTAGCCGCCCGGCGCACCGCCCGTTTTCGTCACCCACGCCTGCTTGCGCTGGCACGCGGTGCCGGTGACACTCCGCCCATGTCGCCACGGGAAGCGGCAGGGGGCAGGAGCATGGCCGGATTCGGTTTGTTGAAGCGACTGGTGGGCGGTCGCGAGCGCCGTCACAGCGAGCCGCGCGTGCGTGCGATGGCGTCCACCTGCATGCTGGTGGTCGACGACTCGCCGACAATCCGCGCCGTGCTCGGCAAGATGCTTATCCAGGACGGTTACGCCGTCATCAAGGCCGCCAATGGTGCCGAGGCGCTGGAACTCGCGCGACGGGAGCACCCGGGGCTGATTTTTCTCGACATCGTGATGCCCGGCGTGTCCGGCTTCGAGGTGCTGCGCACGCTGCGCCACGAGACGGCTACGCAGGCCACGCCCATCGTGATGATCAGCGGCAATGTGCAGGCGACCGAACAGTTCTATGTGCAGCGCTACGGGGCCGACGATTTCATGAAAAAGCCGTTCGGCCGTGAAGAGGTGTTCGAGCGCATCCAGCAACTGGTGCTGGCCGGTCGGCTGCCGCGCCGCGCCGCCACCGCGCCGGAGCCCTTGCCGGCCACCGACAGTCAAGCCGAGTGGGATGCCATCCCGGACATCGCCATGCCGGATGCGGACCACTTGGTCGACGCCACCAAATCGGCTGCCGACCAAGCCGAAAAGTAGCCGTGGGTCGGGTTTCAGCCCGACGGCGCCTTACCGACCGCCGGTCGGGCTGAAACCCGAGCCACGGGGGTTTCGGATCAGCGTGGGTCGCGCTGCCGAATCCCGTCTCACGCGTCGGGCCGCAAGGCCTTCAGCCGGTACAGCGCGTCCAGCGCCTCGCGCGGCGACAGGGTGTCAGGGTCGATCGTGTCCAGCGCATCTTCGATGGCCGAGGGCGCGGGCGGGGCAAACAGCGACAGCTGCGGTGAGTCCGCGGCAGCCGTTTGCGTGCTGCCGGCAAGCATGCCGTGTTCGAGCTTTGCCAGCGTGCGACGCGCATCGGCAATCACCGCGCGCGGCAGGCCGGCGAGTGCCGCCACCTGCAGGCCGAAGCTGCGGTTCGCCGGACCGTCCTTCACCGCGTGCATGAACACCAGTTGCTCGCCGTACTCGACCGCGTCGAGGTGCACGTTGGCGATGGTCGGGTACTCGTTGGCGAGCTCGGTCAGCTCGAAATAATGGGTGGCGAACAGCACGAACGCATGGCTCACGGTGGCCAGGTGCACCGCGGCGGCGCGCGCGAGCGCGAGGCCGTCGTAGGTGCTGGTGCCGCGGCCCACCTCGTCCATCAGCACCAGGCTGTGCGCGGTGGCGTTGTGCAGGATGTTCGCGGTTTCGCTCATTTCCACCATGAAGGTGGATTGCCCGCGTGCGAGGTCGTCGCCGGCGCCGATGCGGGTAAAGATGCGGTCGACCGGACCGATCACGGCACGGCTGGCGGGCACGTAGCTGCCGATGTGGGCGAGCAGCACGATCAGCGCGTTCTGCCGCATGTAGGTGCTTTTGCCACCCATGTTGGGGCCGGTGATGACCAGCATGCGGCGGGCTTCGTCCAGCATGAGGTCGTTCGGCTCAAACGGCTCTTCGCGCACTTTCTCCACCACCGGGTGGCGCCCGCGTTCGATCTGCATGCCGGCGGTTTCGGTGAGCTCCGGCGGGTTCCAGTCGAGCGTGTCGGCGCGTTCGGCGAGGCAGCCGAGCACATCGAGTTCGGCGATGGCCTGGGCGGCCTGCTTCAGTGGTTCGAGCCGCTCGGTCAGGGTGCCGAGCAGGGCGTCGTAGAGTGCGCGTTCGCGCATCAGCGAGCGTTCCTTGGCCGAGAGCACCTTGTCCTCGAACTGCTTGAGCTCCTCGGTGATGTAGCGCTCGGCGTTCTTGGTGGTCTGGCGGCGGGTGTAGTGCGTGGGGGCCTTGTCGGCCTGCGCCTTGGTGATCTCGATGTAGTAGCCGTGGACGCGGTTGTAGCCGACCTTGAGCGTGGGGATGCCGCTCGCTGCACGCTCGCGTTCTTCCAGCTCCACCAGGTACTGGTCGGCGTGGTTCGCGAGCCGGCGCAGCTCATCCAGCTCGGCGTCGTAGCCGTCGGCAATGATGCCACCATCGCGCTGCAGCACCGGCGGTTGGGCGACGATGGCGTGCACCAGCAGCTCGGTGCTGTGTGCGTGGTCGCCGATACGCGCGACCAGCGCGTGCAGCAGCGGACTGTCCAGCGGGGCGACGCGCTCGCGCAGGGCGGGCGCCGCGAGCAGGCCGTCGCGCAGGGTGGAAAGGTCGCGCGGCCGCGCCGAGCGCAGGGCGACGCGGGCAAGGATGCGTTCCAGATCGCCGATGGCGCGCAGTTGCTCGCGCAAGGGCGCGTAGCCGCGGTTGTCGATCAGGGTGCCGATGGCCTGGTGGCGCGCGCGCAGCACGGCGTGCGCACGCAGCGGGCGGTTCAGCCAGCGGCGCAGGAGGCGTGCGCCCATCGGCGTCACGGTTTCGTCCAGCACGCCGAGCAGAGTGTGTTCGGCGCGGCCGCTTGGGTGGGTGTCCAGCTCCAGGTTGCGCCGGGTGGCGGCGTCCAGCGCAATGGTTTCGTCGGCCGATTCCACCGCCATGCCGGAGAGGTGTGGCAGCGCGTTTTTCTGGGTTTCCTCGACGTAGGTAAGCAGGCAGCCGGCGGCGCCGATCGCCAGCGGCAGGTGCTCGGCGCCGAAGCCGGAGAGATCGCGGGTGCCGAAGAAACGGTTGAGTTCCCGGCGCGCGGCGTCGGCGTCGAAATGCCACGGCGGGCGCTTGCGCAGGCCGGGCATGGCGGCCACCGCGGGCGGCAGGGCGGCCGCTTCGTCCACCAGCGTTTCCGCCGGCTGCAGGCGCGCCAGCTCGGCGGCCAGACCTTCGGCGTCGGCGACTTCGCTCAAGAGGAAACGCCCGCTCGACAGGTCGGCCCAGGCCAGCCCGTAGCCATGTTTTGGCCCGGCGGCAATCGCCAGGAGCAGGTTGTCCCGCCGCTGTTCGAGCAAGGCCTCCTCGGTGACCGTGCCGGGGGTCACCACGCGCACCACCTTGCGCTCCATCGGCCCCTTGCCGTTGGGGTCGCCGAACTGCTCGCAGATGGCCACCGACTCGCCCAGCCGCACGAGCCGCGCAAGGTAGTTCTCCACTGCGTGGTACGGCAGGCCGGCCATCGGGATCGGCACCCCGGCGGATTGCCCACGCTGGGTCAGCGTGAGATCGAGCAGCCGCGCGGCCTTGCGCGCGTCGTCGTAGAACGTCTCGTAGAAGTCCCCCATGCGGAAAAACAGCAACACATCCGGGTGTTCCGCCTTCACCGCCAGGTACTGGCGCATGAGCGGGGTGTGCTGGGAGATTTCGTCGTCGGTCATTGCAGGGTCTTGGCGGGTGCGCGCCGGAAGGGTAGAACGAAGAGCCGCGTGCTGCTGCACGCATTCCAGCCGGAGAGTGTCGCATGGAGCCTGCTGCCATCCCCACCGATCAAGACCTGCTCGCGCTGGCGCAGGGCGTCGCGGCGGCCACGCTGCGGCAACGCCTGATGCTGGTCACTGCCGAATCCTGCAGCGGCGGCTGGATCGCCAAGACCCTCACCGATATCCCCGGCAGCTCAGCCTGGTTCGATGCCGGCGTGGTGACCTACAGCTACGAGGCCAAGCAAGCCTTGCTGGGCGTCGATCCGCGCACGCTCGAGCGCACCGGCGCCGTCAGCGAGGAGACTGCACTGGAGATGGTTTCCGGTGCGCTGGCGCGCTTTGGCGCCGGGGTGGCGGTGGCCGTCACCGGCATCGCCGGGCCCTCCGGCGGTACGCCGGACAAGCCCGTCGGCTCGGTCTGGATCGCCTGGAAGCGCCGCGGCGGCTACGCGCACACCAGGCTGTTCCACTTTGATGGCGACCGTGACGCCGTGCGCCGACAGACGGTGGCCGCGGCCCTCATCGGCGTGCGCAAGACGCTGACAGTGTGATGCGCATGCGGCGGGCTGGCGCGCTTGACCGGTATGGGATACTTCTTCCGGCCTGATCGCAGCCGGTGAGACGCCATCAGGCCATGATGCAATCCATTCACAGCCCACTCGGAACCCCCACGATGGATGACAACAAGCGCAAGGCCCTTGCCTCTGCCCTGAGCCAGATCGAAAAGCAATTCGGCAAGGGCGCCGTGATGCGCTTGGGTGACCATTCGCACGAGGCGATCGACACCATTTCCACCGGCTCGCTGGGGCTGGATATCGCGCTCGGCATCGGCGGCCTGCCGCGGGGCCGCGTGGTTGAAATCTACGGCCCGGAGTCTTCCGGCAAGACCACGCTCACGCTGCAGGTCATTGCCAATTGCCAGAAGAACGGCGGCACCGCAGCGTTCGTCGATGCCGAACATGCGCTCGACCCCACCTACGCCGCCAAACTCGGCGTCAAGGTGGACGATCTCCTGGTTTCGCAGCCGGACACCGGCGAGCAGGCGCTGGAGATCACCGACATGCTGGTGCGCTCCGCCGCGGTCGACGTGGTGGTGGTCGACTCGGTGGCCGCGCTCACGCCGAAGGCGGAAATCGAAGGCGAGATGGGGGATTCCCACGTCGGCCTGCATGCGCGGTTGATGAGCCAGGCGCTGCGCAAGCTCACCGCCAACATCAAGCGCTCCAACTGCCTGGTCATCTTCATCAACCAGATCCGCATGAAGATCGGCGTGATGTTCGGCAACCCGGAAACCACCACCGGCGGCAACGCGCTCAAGTTCTATTCCTCGGTGCGCCTCGATATCCGTCGCATCGGCGCGGTGAAGAAGGGCGACGAGGTGATCGGTTCGGAAACCCGCGTCAAGGTGGTGAAAAACAAGGTGGCGCCGCCGTTCCGTCAGACCGAGTTCGAGATCCTCTACGGCGAGGGCACCTCGCGCGAAGGCGAGATCATCGAGCTGGGGGTGAAGGAAAACCTGATCGAGAAATCCGGCGCCTGGTACAGCTACAAGGGCGACCGCATCGGCCAGGGCAAGGAGAACGTGCGCCAGTTCCTGCGTGACAACGCCGCGATCGCCAACGAGATCGACACCGAGCTGCGTGCGCGCCTGCTGGCGGACGTTGGCGGCAAGGCCGAGCCGGTTGCCGAAGCCGCGGCCACCGAAGAAGCGTGATGCCGGGCGCGGGCACGACGGGGTCAGGATCCAGCGCGGCCACTGCGGGGTAACTGCCGTTGCCGCGCCGACTCAAACCGCCGTCCGAGCGTTTTCGCCCCAGCGCCTATGATAAGGCGCTGGGGCTTTTGGCCCGCCGCGAGCAATCACGGCTGGAGCTGCAGCGCAAACTCGCGCGCAGCGGTTACGAGCTGGACGAAACCGGCGCTGCGCTCGATCGGCTGGGCGCGCAGCATTATCAGGACGACGCCCGGTTTGCCGAGATGCTGGTGCGCCAGCGCGTGGCGCAAGGCTACGGCCCACAGCGCATCCGCATGGAGCTGCGCACGCACGGCTTGGGCGATACCGAGATCACACCGCTGCTGGAATCCGCCGAGGTCGACTGGAACGCGAGCGCACTTGCGCAGCTGCGTCGACACTACGGCAACCGTGCGCCGGCAGATCGCGCGGAACAGGGCAAACGCGCGCAGTTCCTGTTGCGGCGCGGCTTTGCTGCGGCCACGGTAAGATATGCCACCCACGCCGAGGTGGACGAGGCCGACGAAGCATCCTGATCGCGGCCCGCCCGTGGCGTGTCCTTTTCGCAATTGGCACGCCACGGCGCATGACTCAGACCCCGATGACCACGGCCGCTATCCGGTCGACTTTTCTTGAATTTTTCCGTACCAGGGGGCACACCATCGTGCCGTCCAGCTCGCTGGTGCCGGCCAGCGACCCCACGCTCCTGTTCACCAACTCGGGCATGGTGCAGTTCAAGAACGTATTTCTCGGCAGTGAAAAGTTGCCGTATCAGCGTGCGTCCGACGTACAGCGTTGCCTGCGGGCCGGCGGCAAGCACAACGACCTGGATGCCGTGGGCTACACCGCGCGCCACCATACATTTTTCGAAATGCTGGGCAACTGGTCGTTTGGCGATTACTTCAAGCGTGAAGCCATTGCTTGGGCGTGGGAGCTGCTGACCCAGGTCTTCAAGCTGCCGGCCGACCGGCTGTGGGTCACCGTCTACCACACCGACGACGAGGCCTATGGCATCTGGCACGACGAGGTGGGTGTGCCGGCCGAGCGCATCGTGCGCATTGGCGACAACAAAGGGGCGCCGTACGCCTCGGACAACTTCTGGCAAATGGCCGACACCGGCCCGTGCGGCCCGTGCACCGAGATCTTTTTCGACCATGGCGAGGAGATTGCCGGCGGCCCGCCGGGGTCGAAAGACGAGGATGGCGACCGCTACATCGAGATCTGGAACCTCGTGTTCATGCAGTTCGACCGCGCGCCGGATGGCACGCTTTCGCCACTGCCTGCGCCCTGCGTGGATACCGGCATGGGCCTGGAACGTCTGGCCGCGGTGCTGCAGCACGTGCATTCCAACTATGAGATCGACCTGTTCCAGCGGTTGATCAAGGCCGCTTCGGCATTGACCGGCACGGCCGATCTCGCCAGCAAGTCGCTGCGCGTGATCGCCGACCACATCCGCGCCTGCGCGTTCCTCATCGTCGACGGCGTGCTGCCGTCGAACGAAGGCCGCGGCTACGTGCTGCGCCGGATCATCCGCCGCGCCCTGCGCCACGGTTGGATGCTCGGCGTGCGCGGCGATTTCTTCTGGAAGATGGTCGCGCCGCTGGTGGCCGAAATGGGCGAGGCCTATCCGGAGATCCAGGCCAAGCAGGCGTTTGTCGAAGATGCGTTGCGCACCGAGGAACAGCGCTTTGGTGAAACGCTGGAACACGGCATGCGCGTGTTCGACGATGTCGCCGGCAAGCTCACGGGCAAGACCATCCCGGGCGCCGA
This sequence comes from Rhodanobacter sp., assembly GCA_004298045.1. Lineage (GTDB taxonomy): Bacteria > Pseudomonadota > Gammaproteobacteria > Xanthomonadales > Rhodanobacteraceae > Rhodanobacter_A. The sequence goes on from SCRM01000005.1 coordinate 241,248, forward strand.
CGCGTTCCGTCTGTACGACACCTATGGTTTTCCGGTCGACCTCACCGCCGACATCGCGCGCGAGCGCGGGCTGGACGTGGACATGCCCGGCTTCGAGGCGGCGATGAACGAGCAGCGCGAGCGCGCCCGCGCCGCCGGCAAGTTCGAGGCCAAGGGCCAGTTGCCGGCCGAGCTGGCGAGCCATCTCGCCAAGACCGATTTCCTCGGTTACCAGACGCTCTCCGCTACGCGTTGCAAGGTGCTGGCCATCGTGCGCGATGGCACGCAGGTGGCGCAGCTGGCCGAAGGCGAGCACGGTTTCGTCATTCTCGACCGCACGCCGTTCTACGCCGAGTCGGGTGGTCAGGTCGGCGACACCGGCATGCTGAGTTCGGCGCACGGCCGCTTCGACGTGGTCGATACCCTCAAGATGGGTGGCGTGTTTTTCGGTCACTCCGGTACCTGGCACGGCACGCAGCCGCTCAAGGCCGACGATCCGCTCGATGCCCAGGTGGACGTTGCGCGTCGACAGGCGATCGTGCTGAATCATTCAGCCACCCATCTCTTGCACGCGGCGCTGCGCCAGGTGCTTGGCACCCACGTGGCGCAAAAGGGCTCGCTGGTGGCGCCGGATCGCCTGCGTTTCGATTTCTCGCACCACAAGCCGATGAGCGCGGCGGAACTGGCCGAGGTCGAGACCATCGTCAACACCGAGGTGCGCCGCAACGCGCAGGCCGAGGTGCATCACATGGCCTATGACGACGCGATTGCCACCGGCGCGATGGCGTTGTTCGGCGAGAAATACGGCGCCGAAGTGCGCGTGCTGAAGATGGGGGATTTCTCCACCGAGTTGTGCGGCGGCACCCATGTCGGCCGCACCGGCGACATTGGCGTGTTCAAGATCGTCGGCGAATCGGGTGTGGCCTCCGGCGTGCGCCGCATCGAGGCGGTGACCGGCGCTGGCGCGCTGGCGCACATCGACGATGAAGAGCGCCGCTTGGGCGAGATCTCGCACCTGCTTTCCGGCAACGGCAGCGAGGTGGTCGACAAGCTGCACCAGTTGCTGGATCGCCAGAAGAAACTCGAGCACGAGCTGGAATCCCTGCGCGCCAAGGCTACTGGCTCGGCCACCGCCGACCTCGCTGCGCATGCCGCGGACATCGGCGGCATCAAGGTCGTCGCCGCACGGCTCGAAGGCTTCGATGCCAAATCGCTGCGCGATGCGGTGGATCGCCTGAAACAGCAATTGGGCGATTGCGTGATCGTGCTGGCCGGCGCCGCCGATGGTCGTGTGGCGCTGGTGGCTGGCGTGCATGGCACTGCGCTGGGCAAGATCAAGGCTGGCGATGTGGTTTCGTACGTGGCCAAGCAGATTGGCGGCAAGGGCGGTGGTCGCCCCGACATGGCGCAGGGCGGTGGCGACGATGTGCCGGCGCTGTCGACGATTCTTGCCGGTGTGCCGTTGTGGACATCCGATCGGTTGTCGGCATAAGGCCGGTCGCTGGCGCGTGTATGCGACGCCAACACTAAAGATACCGCGCGTTGCGCCGATCAAACCCGATAGGTAGTATCACCCGATCAACCAGTGGCACGGTGTCGCCGTGCGCTAGTCGTCGCAACAGATGGCCGGATGGAAAGCCGGGAAGGCGCGAGGGCCTTCGACGGTTGATCGTCGAGCCGAAGCAGCGGGCGCTCAGGGGTGAGGCTCCGCCGTTTCGTGTTTGCAACCAGGAATTGATGGAGTAGTAACCATGTTGATTCTGACCCGCAGGGTTGGCGAAACCCTGATGATCGGTGACGAGGTGACCGTTACCGTGCTGGGCGTGAAGGGCAACCAGGTGCGCATCGGCATCAATGCACCCAAGACGGTCGCGGTTCATCGCGAGGAGATCTACCAGCGCATCAAGAGCGAACACGACGGCGGCCCGGTGCCTCCACACGACGATCACTCCGAGTCCTGATCGACACCCTCGCCTTTACCTGCACCGCCGCCACCGCTATCCTTGCCGGCTTCGCTGCAACCCACTCACCCGGAGAGATGCCCGAGAGGCCGAAGGGGCTCCCCTGCTAAGGGAGTATCGGGTTAAACACCTGATCGAGGGTTCGAATCCCTCTCTCTCCGCCAGATACGCAATTAAGTCCCTGTTTCTAGGGGCTTTTTTGTTGCTCAAGGTATTGCCGTCCCGCTTTGCGTCCCTCTCTCGCGATCCGGTCGCGGGCGAACGCTTACGGACAAGGAACGGCGCGGGCTGCTCCCCTTTCGCCTTCGCGATCTAGGCTTGGGGCCGTAGGCCGGTAAGGGTCGGCTAGCGCGCGGCCCTCCTGCACACGCCTGCATGGTCGGTGGCGTTTTCCCGTCGTCGCGGGCAACGCACGAGCATCCCCAGCGTAGGTGGTTGTCTACACGCACACCAATACCGGCGCGATCTTTCATGCGCTCGATGGTGCCGCTATGCTGTCAGAGTCTTCAAAAAGGAAATGGGGGCGCTTGTGGCAAAGCAATCAACATTCAATTTAGGCGACATCGTCAAGCTCAAGGCTGGCGGTCCAGAGATGGCCGTGCAGATAGACTTTGATGGCAAGACGTACCGATGCCAATGGTTCGCAGGGAAAAAGCTGGAAAGTGGCGTTTTCCCTGTTGAATCTCTCGAACCGGTCAAGCCGAAAAAATGAGCGACGCTGCCCCAGCTGCGAAATGGATGCAGGCGCAGATTGATCGTGACGGGTGCCTTTACCAAGATGACGTCATAGATCATCTCGTCAAATCTTCTCAAGAAGATTTGCTGCGCGAGAATGCGGACGGCAACCTTGTCCTGGGGACGGCGCTACTGAATGCGTTTCGCAAGCTCAATGCGGAAACCGTTGTGTGGGTCAAGCCGGACTTCTATTGGCGAACACGCGTGGCTGAGGATGAGCCGGGACGTGAGGCGCGCGGCTAGGTACGGCCTTCCACGCGGCGCGCTCCTGCACACGCCTGCATGGCGTCAGCGCTAATCGCGGTACTGGCGCGCCCTCTGCGATCGGTGCATATTCATACGCGGGGGATCATCCGCATGGAACGCAGTTAGGGGCGGCTACGAAGGACGACCATGCAGGCGCAAGTTGCGCTGCGCATGAGAGCGGTCACGGATACGCGAACCAAGCGAAATCTGCCAACGGAGGAAGCCGCTCGCCGCAATGGTGCTCCGAGCGCGGATGTTAGTTGGAGAATTGCATGGCTTATACAGTTGCCGTTTCCTTTGATCAGTTCTACGAACAGATCAATCTTGGAGGCGATCACCGCAGTACTGCTAATGGTCGTAAGGACGATATCGTTGCGAAGCTCGGCAAGTCGTTTGAAATTGTCGAAGCATTCAGCACTGGTTCGATACCTAAGTTTACGGCGCTACGACAGCACGCCGATCTAGATGTGATGGTCGCACTGCACTACGACAAACACATCAAAGGCAAGACCCCAACTGAAGTTCTGCAAAGCGTTCGGAATGCGTTGTCGCAATGGCGAACGGGTGTCCGCCGCAATGGTCAAGCGGTAACCCTTAGCTACACGACCTGGCCCAGCGTGGACGTCGTTCCCGTATCACGATCTGTCGATGGCAACGGCAAGGTTACGCACTACAACGTACCCGACTCCAATACGGACAAATGGATCGAGTCCAAGCCGAAGGAGCTTGCCGCAGCCATCGAATCAAAGGCATCAGACTGCGGCGCCAATTTCAGGCGGATCATCAAGATGATCAAGCACTGGAATCGCGTCCATAGTGACTACCTCCAGAGTTATCACATTGAAGTATTGGCCATCAAACTTTTCCATTCCGATCTCAGCGATACACCTTGGCAGGTCTTCCAGTTTTTCAGCAACGCCAGACCGCTTCTTGAAAGCTATTTGTGGTACGAAAATGGATTCGCCGACGACTACCTGAGTTGGTCTGACCGACAGGAAGTGCTAAAGCGCTTCGATACTGCAATCTCGAAAAGCAGAGATGCGTGGCACAAAACCTACGGCACCAACAGCGATCACAAAGGTGCTATCGAAATTTGGCGGCAAATTTTTGGAAGTGACTTTCCAGCCTATGGATAATACAGATGTCACGCTCTGATCCCATCCGAAAGGAATATTTTGAAGCAGTCGAACTGGGCGACAAGGCTTCTGACATCCTGTTCTACATCGGTGCCGCTCTATCCATTCTCAGCCTACTTGTTGACCAGACAAAGTACCCCGTTCTTTCAACTGTAGTCCTGATCGCCTTTGGCTTATCGACGCTGCTGTTGTTTGTCATCGGGCTTGTTTCCCGTCTTTACCTTGCGCCTCGCGCGCAGGATAAACGCCTCCAAGATTTCTTTAGCAGCGCTTGTGGCGTCAACCTGACCCATCAAAAAACAGACGGCTACTACAACAACAATCTCACCGATCCATTAAAGCGGATGGCCGCGCAGGTACTGGAGAATAGCCACTTCAGCAAAGCCATTGCTCTGCGAATGGCAAGAACTGAGCGCATAAAGATAGTTTTATATGTCGCACTTTGGATAGTTTGTGTTCTCTGCCGACAAACCGAACTTGGTGTCATCGTTGCCGCATCACAGGCAATATTCAGCGAGCAGTTGGTGGCGCGATGGGTTAGGATCGAATGGCTTAGAGTCCGATTTGAGAAAGCATTCGGCGATGTCTACAAACTATTTCAATCACAACCGCCGACCGAGCAATTCAATGCAATCGCGCTGGAGGAAGTTTGCCTGTACGAAACCGCGAAAGCCAATGCCGCAATTACCCTGTCATCTAGGATTTTTGAAGATTTGAACCCTTCTCTTTCCAGCGAATGGGATGACATCAAAGCTGCCGTTGGAATCCAATAAGCGGATTACCCCAGTACTCACGTTGTCGCTTCAACTCCATGCTGAAACAACCCTCAGCGGATACCGGACTGGCTCGGGAATCTGGCGGCGCTCTGCCGGCAGCAGTAGACCATGACGTCTCAAGTAGACACGCTGCGACTCGAACGCGGGTGGATTGTCGGGATCGCCAAACCATGCGGGGATTCCGTAGTGATGCGAAGGGGCATAGTTCAGCGCCTCGTGAAGAGGCATCCCTTCACCGCAAAGCTTGCGGCGCGTTTCGATCAGGCGCGGAGCCAGCAAGGTGCGTGACCAGCGCCCTAGCTGCGCAGGATCGAGACGGGGCGCATCGTACCGCCACCACATCGCTGGGCGCGTGCCAGGCTGGCTCTTGATCCAGTCGGCAAGGATGCCGGCGCGGTAGTCCTCCCACAGTAATCGCATGACGTCGTAACTCTCCGCGTCCAGCGCAGTGAAGGAATTGGCGTCGGCCGGCAGCGGGGTATCAGTGAGGATCGCCCAATGCGTCGGGTCGATGGCTTCGCGTCGCGAGCGGGTGCGGAGTCGGCGTGTCGTCGGCATCGTTCAACGTCCTGCCGGGCGGCCCGGTCGGTCATGGAGCGGCTCAACGTCCAAGTTCAGCGCCCGCAGCGCGGCGAGCATTTGGGCACGGGCGTCGCGCTCGGCGGGCAGCAAGTGATGGGCCTTGCGTTGACCGAACCGATCAAGAATGGTCATGCCGTCGCGAGCAATGGCCGCCTGCGCGTGACGCATCCGGTCGAACGCTTCCAAGCCCGTTTGCAACAGCAAAAGGCCCGCGTCGTCCTCAATTTCGTACTCGGTTCGCAGCCGTTTCCACCATGCTTTCGCCTCAGTGGATAGCCCTTTGGGTGCGGTTTTCGCTGTGGACATGGCTGGATTTTTTGTAAGGCAACCTTTGTTACATGTTTAAAAAATGGGCGCGACGTTTTCCGACACAACGCCCCCGGATGCTGCTGATACCCCCCCTGATGCTCGACAAGAACCGTTCTGTTCGACCAAAGCCGGGCAGCGTCGGTCAGTGCAGTTTTTTCAGTGTCGCGGGATCGTGGATGAAGGCGCGGAAGCGCATGGCGTTGTGCGAGTCGTTGGAGTCCGCCAGCACCAAGTCCGTCATGCAATACACCTCAAGCATCGGCACGCCTTTGACGTCGATGACCTCGGCGGCAAACGGTACAAAGTCGCCATCGCTGACTTGCTTGACGTAGGCGATCTGTTCCTTGACGTTGTTCCATGCACGCGGATAGCTGCGCTCGGTTTCGTTCAAGTCGAGCATCATGGGCGTACTTCCTTCGCAAGCTGCTGTTCAAAGACTTCCATGCGCTGCTCGAAAGCCGTCATGCGATCCTTGAGTTGATGGTTGAGGCGCACGAGATTGGCGGCGAGTTGCGTGATGTCGCCGCGCGTCGCGGGTGCGTCGCGTTCGGCGGGGGTCATGCCGGCGAATAGCTGGTCAAAGCCGTTCATCACCAGTTGGCTCCCGTGATGACCGCGACGCCGCCGACGCGCTGGTTTTCCCAGTTCGCGCGGATCACTGCCTTAAGAGCCACAGTATTTGTGGCAAACATGCTGACCATCTCTGCCGGCGAGGTCGGTGTATCGGCCATGACCAACGAGGTCTGATCGGACTGGCTCAACTCGATACCTTCCAGCGCCAGCGCGATCCCGGAAGCGTCGATCAATGCGAGCTGGCCGCCGGAGCTGTCGCGGGGACTGAACCGGGACACCAGCAGCGGGATGCCGAGAATCGAGCCGCCGCGCGGGCCAGCATCGGGGAACAAGAAGCTGCCATTTGCGCCGCGTACCATCGCCAGCCCCGTCGCGGTGTCGGGGTCGGTGACGAGGTAGGCGGATGCCATGTCGCCCGCGAACGCGGCCACCAGCGCCTTGAGATCGGCGGCAGCATCACTGCTGGCGGCGATGGTCGGTGCGCCGTGCGTGACAGAAGCTGGGATGGCGTCGGTGCCCGCGTTGGCCGGATCAAGGAGTGCCGAGTCCAGCGCACCGACGCAGCCGGTGTCCAGGTCGGCCTGCAAGCCCGCTTCGGCGGCGGGCGATTCGGCGCGGAGCGCTTCGGTGGTGGTGCAGATGATGGCGGCGACCTTCTTCACGGTCAGCATGGAACCGGCGAGCACGGGCTTGAGCAGCGGCACGGGTGCAGCTTCGGAAACCCAGAAACCTTGCGCGCCGTTCTTGCGGGCCAGCATGAGCTTGTTCATCGGAACGGGGCGCGTGCCGACGAGTCCGCCCAGCACGGACTTTTCGCGCACTGCGCCGGCGTACTCGACCGCTTCAGCGGTGCCGAGGTCGCCGGTATTGATCGCGGATTGCGCGGCCTTGGCGATGGCGAAACCTTCGGCAGGCCAGCGGGCCGCAGCGAAGGTGTTGATTTGTTCGGGTGAACCGCCGCCGCCGAACTGTGCGGCCTTCATGCGGATGAAACTGCGGCCGCGCGGGCCAGTGGAGAACGACATGGGTGAATCCTCGTTGCGAGTGGGTACGCATCGAGGGTGCGCCAGCGGCTTGGTGGTTTATGGCTGTGCATGGCGGTTTATGGCGGTGTAGTTCTACAACTCATCTTCTTTTTCTTGATGCGCCGCTTCCCACGCCGCCAGTTCGGTGAGGCTGTATGACCAGCGCGAGCCGTTGACGGTGAGATGGTGTGCGCGCGGGCCGGTGCTGGGGCGAGCATTACGCTTGCCGGCGAGAGTACGTGCAGCCATGCCTAGCAGCTTCGCCGCGTTTTCCTCCGAGACCCGACCGCTGGCCATCGGGTAACCCTTGTCCACGCATTCCGCCTCCAGCGCCGCCACACGCGCGTCTAGCTCCGCATCTTCATCGTGGAACTCGAACCGACACCGGGGGCATGTGTGGGTAGTCACCAACGCTTCTCCTGTTTCTCCTGTTTCTCCGGCCCGCGACGCGGCGACCGGCTCGTTACCGCAGCCCCGACTACCGGCGAGCCGCGCGACGCGCTCCTGCACGCTCCTACGTGGGCGGCGATCTGCCGGGGCTAGTCGGGCGCGAGACTGCCGGGGGGCATCAATCCGACGGTTGCCGACGATACCGACGATAAAAACCTACTCCTTACCCTCTATCTCTCTATTCCCTCTTTTTTTGTTTTATTCCCTGCAAATAGAAAGTAATCGTCGGTATCGTCGGCAACCAGTAATACCAAGGCTTAGAACCGTCGGCAGGATCGTCGGTCTATCGTCGGTAGGATCGTCGGCAGCGCCCATCGAACATCCTGCCGGCAACCTCGCTGCGCTCGCGCGGCAGGCCGAAGGGGGGTCTATCGTCGGTAGACCGACGATCAACCGACGATAGGTGCCTCACCCGGCAGTCATCAAATGTCAGCCAGTTTTTTTCCATCTTCATTGAGGTCGATCCCGCGCCAGCACCGCTTTTTTCCATCGGTTCCGCGCCTGACACGCCCGTCATGCAAACCCGCCAGCGCTTCACTCAGTTTGTTGGAGAAAACGGTGGGCATCTCCTGTTGCTGGCGCCACACGTTGTACTTCTTGGTGAAGTAGGTCGGGTCAACTTTCTCATCAGGCCCAAGCACGCAGTAGTCCTTCACAAATTGGGCAAGTGGGTTTCCGGTTTCGTACCAATCTTCGCGGGCCTGCTCTGAACTTTCCGGCTCATCGAACCGGCCGCGTTCACGCAGCCGCCGATAGCCCTCCATCGCCCACAGCGCAATGCCCGGCAGTTCGTCGGTCAGCTTGTCCAGCAGCCGGTGATCCTCCCGATCAAAAAACGACCGGCCCAACTGGAGGATCAGGAAACGCGAGCTGATGGCGTCCGAACTATCTGCGAACTGCGGCAGCGTATTCGTCAACATCATGACCCGGACGCCGAGCTGATCGGTGATCGGCTCCTTGCCTTTTCGATCCACCATGACCGGATCATTGCCCACAATGCGCAGCAGGTTCTCGACAACCGCCATCGTGTCCTTCTTACTCGACAGCTTGGCATCGCTCACAAGGAGCAGCCGCTTGTTGATGGATTCCTGAAGCCCGAACCGTTCACCAATGGCGTTGATCGCCGGGCTGGACACCATCGACTTGCCCAACAGCCCCTTTAACACTCCGCCGATGGTGCCTTTGCCAGCACGCTTCGGCCCGACGATGAGCAGCGCCTTCTGCGCCCACATATCGCCAGACAGCACGTAGCCGAACCACTCTTGCAGCAGGGCAATTTCGTCGGCCTTGTCGCCGAACAACTCTTCAAGAAACTGAAGCCAGCGCTCAGGCTCCGGCGCATCCGGGTCATAGCGCCAGTCCGCACCGTTCGGCACGAACGTGTACAAGGTCGGCTTTGACTTGCCGGACAGCATGTCCACAATCTCGCCGCGACAGACCATGCAGCCTTGCCCATCGACCTCGCGCCAGCTTCCGTCCGAATCGCGCACACAAGGCACTGCCAGGTCTGACGGGATCGTTTCGTTGCTTTCGATCTGGAAATAGATGGTGTTGACGTTCGGCTGCGACGTCACGAAGTCATGAATGTCGCCTTCCGCATCGACCTGCCGGCAGAGCAGCAGCCGCTTGAACAAGGCGCTTTCCACATCCTTCTTCGTCACCAGCACCCAGCGCTGGCCCTTGTACTGGTACCAATCTTCCCGGTAGTAGACCAGCAACCGAACGCTCTTCCTGGTGAAGTAGCGATCCAGCACGATCTGCGCCGCGCCGAACGGATTGGTACGCAGCGACGGCAGCACCGGGTTGCGCTCATCTGCCTGCGCAATGGCTTCTTCTTCCGCAGCAAGTAGCCGCTGCGCTTCCTCGCGTATCGCTTCATCATCTAGCGGGTGTGAAGGTTCTTGTGTCGCGCCCGTAGCGCCAGCACGGCGTCCTTTCTTCGTTGTGCTCACGCATGGCTACCCGACTTGACGCGGAACTTCTCAAGCACGCGGTCGCAGGAGTCGGCATGGATGAGGGTGCGCTGACCAAGCTTGCTAACTTCGAGGTCGCCGGACTTGATGAGTTCGTAGATCGTGGAGCGGCCCACACCGAGACGGCGCGCAGCGTCCAGCGGGGAGTACGCCAGCGGCGCGGGGGGCTTGTCGTCTTTCATGCTGCGTCCTCCAGAAAGGTCAGACGCGAGACGGAAGTGTTCGCGTCCGTAGCCGCTTAGGTAACTGGCTACGGACACGAATTAGATACCACACCTTAGGAAATTATCGACGGTGATTTCCGGCGAATTTGTTCATCTCACTTAATTTGGCTGCCGTGCTTGCTGATTTCCTCACGATAGGAGCGCATTGCCTGCTCGCGAACTTCTTCTGTGAAGCCTACTCGTTGCAGCAAGGGTTCCATGAATTCTTGAAGAAGGGCATCCGTTTCCTGAAAGAAGGAACGATCATCCTCAAGCTGCTTGATAAGAGGCTCGACCTGGTCGAGTGCGACCGCATCTGCCGATTCGCGGAAAAAATGGTGTGCGAGCACGCGACGTCTCTTATTTGCCTCCACGAGTCGGTCTTGTAAGTTCGACGGAATTGAGCTGTGCTTTGCGAGGCGGTTGGAAAGCTCTTTCAACGTTTCGGCAAAACGACTGTCGTAATAACGATCATGTTCTTCAGGAGTCCACCGGCCGCTAGTTTTTTTATACAGATCAAGCCACACAAGGGCATTCACAATTCCGTGTTCGAGAACTTGAACAAAATACATGGCTAGGCCATATCTTGCACACAACCTTTTGAAGGGCGGGTCATCCTTATCCCCATAACCGTCATCTGTCATATTCATGGATAGACGCCCCTACTGGTTCAATGGAATATCAATGTCGCGAGGCGACGAAGAGACATTTTTGCTAAATGCTCGGCTTCGGGTGCGGTGGAACGCAAGGCTAACTCCTTCACTTTACGCGCGGTTTCCAACTGGCTACGTTCGCGGATTTGGATGGATACTTGCTCCGCGAAAGCCTGTGCAAGATTCCTGCGCTTCATTGCCTCCTGTTTTCTTTGTTGAGCGGCGGAATCGGAAGCATTCTTGCGTTGTGTCTGAGATTTTCTATCGCGCTCGACATGCGGCAAGGCATCGAGTTTCAGCGCTTCTTGCTCGGCACCCGATATGTCATTCAACACAGCCATGCGCCCAACATCGGTGGTTGCGGCCTTGTAGCCTTCGTCAAGAAGGTCGGCGGTCAGTTGCAATTCTTCGTGTCGGCGAAGTTGCGCAATGCGCGCCGCCGGGGCCTTCGACTTCAACGAGCGCACTATTGCGTCGAAGCTTGGTGGAGTCCGAACCCGCTTGGCGCTCATGCCTTCGCCCCTTCGCGAATGCCGCGCACGTTGCCGGCCGGCGCTGGCTTTGCGCAGTACTTCGCCCAGTCCGCCATGAGGCGAGCGCGCTTGTTCAGTAGATCGGTACGGCGATAAACAGCCTCTACGCCTTGCACCGCGTGCGCCAGTGCGGCCTCGGCCACGTCGCGCGGATAGGCGGTCTGGTCAGCGGCCCAATCGCGGAAAGTGCTGCGGAAGCCGTGGGCGTCGAAGCCGGGGCGAATGGTGCGCAGCGCCTTGAGCATGGCGGCGGTCGTGATGGGCTGATTTTTCTTGGAGCTGGGGAACACGTAGGCATTGACGCGGGGCAGTTTGCGCAGTAGTTCGACGGCGGGAGGCGATAACGGCACGCGATGCTCCTTGCCCGCTTTCATGCGCTCGCCCGGAATCGTCCACGTCGCGCCGTCTAGGTCGAACTCGGCCCATCGCGCGTTCGCAACTTCGCCAGGGCGGCAAGCGGTCAATATTTGAAGCTCCAACGCCAGTGCCCCGAGTCCAACTTGCTGGCGAAGTTCGGTCATGAACGTCCCGGCTTCGCTGTAGGGTAGGGCGGCGCGGTGTTCAACCTTCTTTAGCTTCGTCGGCTTGGGTAGAAGATTCTCAAGATGCCCGCGCCAGCGCGCCGGATTCTCCCCGCTGCGGAACTTGCGAGCTGTCGCCCAATTCAACACCGCTTCGATCCGCTGCCGGACGCGCGTGGCGGTTTCGGTTTTCGTCGTCCAGATCGGCGACAGCACCTTGATGATAAGGTCGGTGTCGATCGCCCCCACGGGCAGCGGTTGGAGGATCGCTGCATAGGTGTCGAGCGTCGATGACCACTGGGCAGCGTGCTTTTCGTTGCGCCAGCCGTCGCGGTGCGCGTCCATGTACATCTGCGCACACTGGCCGAAGGTAGTACGTCGAACACCTTCCACCTTGGACGCATGGATGGGGTCGATACCTTCGCGGAGTTGCTGCCGACACTCCAGCGCATCGCGGCGAGCCTTGACTAGCGGGACGTCGCGAACGGGGCCGAGTCCCTTGTCACGGGTCTTGCCGGTGTTACGGTCTCGCCATCGAAAGACCCACCGTTTGCCGCCGCGCGCTTTGTCGGGGGGTACGTACAAGTACAACCCGCCTCCATCAGAGTACCTTCCCGGCTTCGTCGTGTTCTTGACACCAATCGCTGTGAGTTTGTTGTCCATACATGCCTCCGCCTAGCGTCCGCCAAACCTTACCGTCCCGACTTCCGTCCCGCTTTATCGCACCCGCTGTAGGCGAATTATAGCGGACGGCCTCGGACGAGGTTATACAGAAAAGCCTTGTAGCATAAGGACTTGAGGCTTGATTATCGGACGAGCGCGAACGCGGGCAAATTGGTAGTTAAGGGACTCTCTCTCCGCCAGATGCATCAAACGACGCCATGTTTTGCATGGCGTTTTTTGTTGCCCTGCGTATGGCGGCCGCATCCGATGCGGCTCGATGCCATGACGTTGATGGGGAGCCGGGTCGCAGGACCCCGCCGTGTGCCGTATTGTCGATCGCGACACGGGTACGCGATTCCCAGGATCCCCGGCCGATGACCGCACTGCGCACCGTCCAGGTCAAGGGCCTGCCAAGGGGATGCGTTTCAGGCGGGACGCGCATACACGTCCTGAACCAGCGCGGATGTTGCTGGATTCAGCGCCTGCAGAGGCATCCGGCAGCACCACTCCGAGGACTGCGACCTGAGCGTCTTCGACGACGGTTTCATCCGGCACAGCGAAGGCCAGCTCAACGACCAGCCGCAAAAGCGGTTAGGCTTTCGCACCGCGCAGCGTCGTCGAACAGTCGTTCAAACGCGCTGTATTTCGCAGTTGAATCCACCGAATCTCTCCTCTCCGATCCCGAATTCCGGCTTCATCATGTCCTCCCCCCTGCTTGCCACCTTGATCGAATCGCTGCGCTGCCTGCCGGGCGTAGGCGGCAAGAGTGCGCAGCGGATGGCGTTTCACCTGCTGGAACGTGATCGCGAGCGCGGGTTGCGGTTGGCGGATGCGTTGCGCGAGGCGATGGAAAAGATCGGGCAGTGTTCGCGCTGTCGTGATTTCAGCGAGAGTGCGCTGTGCACCATCTGTGCCGACGGCACACGGGACGCGCATTTGTTGTGCGTGGTCGAGTCGCCGATCGACCTGGTGGCAATCGAGCAGGCGACCGGGTATCGCGGGCGCTATTTCGTGCTGCACGGGCGGCTCTCGCCGCTGGATGGTCTGGGCCCCGACGAGCTTGGCTTGCCGCTGCTCGCGCAGCGCCTGGGCGAAGGCGAAATCGAGGAAGTCATCATCGCCACCAATCCCACGGTGGAGGGCGAGGCCACCGCGCATTACCTCGCGCAGCTGGCGCGGGCCGGTGGCATCAAGCCCACGCGGCTCGCGCATGGCGTGCCGCTCGGCGGCGAACTCGAATTTGTCGATCGCGGTACGCTGGCGCACGCCTTCGGCGGGCGGCAATTGCTGGATTGAAGGAAGGAAACCATGGGCGACACCATCTTCGGCAAGATCATCCGGCATGAAATCCCGGCTGATATCGTTTACGAAGACGACGAAATACTCGGCTTTCGCGATGTGAACCCGCAGGCGCCGGTGCACGTGCTGTTCATTCCGAAGAAGCCAATTGCGACGCTGGACGACGCGGAGCTCGACGACGCGGTGCTGCTCGGCAAGCTGCAGCTGGCGGCGGCCGCTTATGCACGGCAGGAAGGCTTGGCGGGGAAGGGCTACCGCACCGTCATCAATTGCAATGAGGACGGCGGGCAGACGGTGTTCCACCTGCATCTGCACCTGCTTGCCGGTCGCCGTTTCACCTGGCCGCCGGGCTGATCGGCACCGGCTGGAAACAACAACGCCAGCGCAAGGCTGGCGTTGTCATCCAGGGTTGCGACAGGCGTTACTTGCGGGGCGCCGGCGCTGGTGCGGGTGCGGGTGTTGGCGCGGGACGCACCACGATTACCCGCGGCGCGCGCCAGTACGGGTAGCCGTAGCCGCCGTAACCCCACGGCCCCCACGGACCCCAGAACGGGTCGTAGAAGCCCGCCGGATACGGGGTGTTGACGTACACCGGGCGCTTCGGCCACAGGTACACGACATTGGCCGCCACGCGCGGGTACGGGTAGTCGTATTCGCCCACCTTCTTGGTCACCGTGCCGTCGATCCTGCCGGTCACCGTCAGCTCGCGGCCGCGGGCGAACACCTCGGGATCGTAGAAGCCGCTGTGGCACGCCACGAAACGACCTTGATCGCTGCCGGATTGGCCGGTGATGGGGCGTGCCTGCTTGTCCAGCGGACGCGCAAGCAGGTAGAAGCAGGTTTCCTGCGGACCCGGTTCGGTCTTGATGATTTCGCCGCCCCAGCGCACTTCGGCCCCGCTGGCACCGCCTTGTTGTGCGGCCGAGTTGGTGACGTCGGTATAGGTGCCTTGCAGCGGTTTCGGCATCGTTGCGCAGCCGCCGAGGAGCGCGGCGGCGGCAATCAACGCGAGGGGACGATACAGGGACATGGCGGTTTCTCCATGAAAATGGCAGGGGCGGCCAACGCCGCCGGACAGGTGTCTATTTGATCATGCGCCGCCCGCGAAATTCGCGCGTGGCCCGGCGCAACGCCCGCAACGATTCAGCTGCTGGCTCAGTGTTGGCGTAACGCAGTTCAAGGTAAAGGTGCATCAGTTTCACCAGTGTCTCGTGTTGCGTTGGCAAAGCGTCTGCCGCGCGTTGCAGGAAATCGCGCGGGCCTTCGCCCTTGGCGCGAACCACTCCGACGTGGGCGAGTTTGCGCTCGATCACGCGTAGTGCAGCGCGCACCGGATCATCGCCCGCCCGCCGCCGCCACACCCAGGCCAGCCCGGCCAGCATGCTGAGCACGCATGCCGCCGCGAGCAGTGTCGTCAGCGTGGCAGTGTCGATCTTGCGGATGCCGAAGGGTTGCAGCAGACCTCGCTGACGAAGTGCATTGAAGCCATTAACGCTCTGGTTCCACCAGCGGTTGACGATGTCCCAGTGGTTGCGCACGGACTGCAGCCAGCCAGCCTGGTACCACGGCAGCTGGCCGGGCACGGCGGCAGCCGCGCCTTCGTTGATGCGCTGCGGGCGCACCGCGGCGGTGGGGTCGACGCGCACCCAGCCACGGCCGGCGATCCACACCTCGCTCCAGGCGTGGGCATCGGAGTTGCGCACGAGAAGGTAACGCCCCATCGCGTTCCAGTAGCCGCCCTGGTAGCCGGTGACGACGCGGGCCGGAATGCCGGCGGCGCGCATCAGCACGGTGAACGCGGACGAATAGTGTTCGCAAAACCCGTCATGGGTGTCGAACAGGAAATCGTCCATGGCGTTGCGGCCAAGTGGCGCTGGCGACAAGGTGTAGCGGAAGCCGCCGTCGTGGAACAGGTCGAGCGCTGCGCGCACGATCGCCATCGGGTGGTTGCCGTAGCGCTCGTGCCATTGCTGCCCCAGCGCCAGCGCCCGCGGGTTGAACCCGGCTGGCAGTTGCAGCCAGCGAGCCGGGCTGTCGGCCAGTTGCGGTTCGAGCGTGTAGTGCGTGGCCGACGCCAGCGTGTAGTCGGTCAGCCGGTTGACCGGCTTGGCCGCCAGCAGCACGCGGTCGTGCAGCAGCGTTGCATCCGCCGGCGCGGCCAGCGGCACGTCGAGCGTCGGCAGCATATGTTGCGAGGTGGGTTCGAGGCTAATGTGGTAGCGGATGCCGGCGGCGGCTTCCAGCGGGGCGGGCGGGCGAGGGCTTCGGCGATAGCGCGTCCAGCTGTAGCCGTCGTAGTAACCCATCACGTAGGCGCGGAAGTAGCGCAGGCCACGCGCTGGCGGGGCGCCATCGAAACTGACCCGCATTGCCGGGCTGTCGTCCACCAGCAGGTGCGTGTAGTCGGCGGGCGTCATGCGATCGCTGAGGCCGGTGCGCTGGTCGGTGTTGCTGGCGCCGCCCCACAACGGGGAATCCAGGCGCGGCACCAGCAGGAAGGCCGCGAGCGCCAGCGGCAAAGCCGCCACCAGCAGGCCGGCGCCAGGCAGCAGTTCACGCCAAAACCGGGCCGGCACGCGGCGTCCCGGTTCCAGCGAGCGCAGGGCCGCGAGCGGCGGCAACAGGCCGAGGGCGACGGCAGCGGTGGTTACCATGCTTTGGTCGAACAACAGCGCCGCCATCAGCGTGAAGCAGGCGAAACTCATGCCGACGCGCGCGTCGCGTGCCGATTCGGTTTCCAGCAGTTTGAGCACCAGGAGCCCGACCGCCAGCGCTGCGCCGGGGGCCTGCCCGAAGATATTGCCGTACCAGATGACGATGGCCAGCAGCAGCGCGGCCAGCAGCGGCAGCTTGAGCCATGCCGGTACGCGACCCTGATGGCGGCGCCGCAACCACCAGCGCAGCGCGAGCAGTGGCGCCAGGCTGGCGGTAAGCCACCACGGCAGATGCGGCGCATGCAAGGCCAGCACCGCGGCAAGCGCCAGCGCCATCAGGTCGAAGCTGCGGGTGGCAACCGGCGCGCTCGCGGCTTTCACGGCAACACCGCCAGCGCGCTCATGCAACGCGCGTAATGGGCGGCGCCGCTACCGACCGCAATGTCATCGTTCGGCAGGCGCAAGCTGTAGCGGTGGCCTTGCGCTTCGGCTTCGCCGACCCAGCGCGCAAGCCGGGCGATACGTGATTCGCGATCCAGCGTGCGCAACGCGTCCCAGTCCAGCCGCCAGGTTTCGCGCGGTTGCGGGTGGTCGAATTCCTTCACCATCAGGTCGAGGTGGTGCGCGCTGGCCTTCCACGCGATGTGCCGCAGCGCGTCGCCCGGGCGATAGTCGCGCAGCGCGGCGAGTTCCTCGCCCGGGCGCGCAACAAGTTGGGCCTGGCTGGCATCGGGCTGATGCGGCGACGGGCCGGCAGCCTCGGCGCGCGGCCACACCAGTACGGACTGCGCCGGGTGCAGCCAGCTCCACGCACGAAACAGGCCCCATGGCCAGGTGCTCCACACCCGCAGGCGCGGCAGCGCCAGCCAGCCGCGGCGCGTGGTCGGCAGGTGCACGCGCAGCTCGCTGGTGCCGTGCACCGCACACGCGGCGTGGATGCCGGCAAGGTCCACGCGCACCGATTCGTGTTTGCGCCGTGCGCTGAATTCCAGCGTGAGCTCGATCGGCTCGCCGGCCACGGCGTTGCCCGCACGGATTCCGCGCAGCGTAAGGCCATCCAGCGTGCGGAACGCCACCAGCATGCTGGCCGCGCTGCCGGCGCCGAGCAGGCAGGTGAGCAACAACGCCGCGTTGTTGGCGTAATTCAGCGCGCCGGTCAGCATCACCAGCAGCAGCGCAGCAAAGCCGACGCCGAACGCGGTAGGCAGGATATAGACACGGCGCCGGGTCAGCTCGATCGGCAATGGCTCGCGCTCGCGCAGCCGGGTCAGCGCAGGCAGGCGGCGCTCGGCGAGCTGGATCACGCGACGCCACACGGTTGGCATCAATCCACCGCCACCTCGGCCAGCAACTGGCGGGCCAACGCCTCGCCGCTGGCGCCGCGCGCGGCGACGAAGCGGTGCGCGGCGAGCGGCACGAACAGCGCCTGCACATCTTCCGGCAGCACGTAGCTGCGTTGGTGGAGCAACGCCCAGGCACGCGCGGCCAGCAGCAACGCCAGCCCGGCGCGCGGCGACAAGCCGGTGCGGATGCCGTCGTGGCGGCGGCTGGCCGCGAGCAGGGCTTGCAGATAATCGAGCAGGGCGGGACTTGCGGTGATCGCCTGCGCCTGGGCCCGCAAGGCAAGCAGGCCGGCGCCATCCAGCGCGGGGTGCATGCGGGCCAGGAGGTCACTGCGGTTGTTGCCGGTCAGGAGTTCGCGTTCGGCCGTGGCATCCGGGTAGTCCAGCGACAAGCGCAGCATGAAGCGGTCGAGCTGGGAATCCGGCAGGGGAAACGTGCCGGCGAGGTCGAGCGGGTTCTGGGTGGCGACGACAAAAAACGGCTGCGGCAGCGCGTGGGTCTGGCCATCGACCGTGACTTGGCCTTCAGCCATGGCTTCGAGCAGCGCACTTTGGGTCTTGGGCGTGGCGCGGTTGATCTCGTCGGCCAGCAGGAGGCCGCCGAAAATCGGCCCCGGATGGAAACGGAAGTTGCCGGTTTCGCGTTCGTACACGCTGACCCCGACGATGTCCGATGGCAGAAGATCGCTGGTGAATTGCACGCGCTGGAAATCCAGCGCAAAGGTGGCCGCCAGCGCGTGCGCCAGCGTGGTCTTGCCGACGCCGGGCACGTCCTCCAGCAACAGATGCCCGCCGGCGATGAGGCAGGCCAGCGCGAGCTTGATCTGCCGCGGCTTGCCGAGCAGCACTTGGTTCAACTGGGCTTCGGCGGTGGCCAGACGCTGGCGCAAATCGGCGACGGCAGGCACCGCAGACAGAGCTTGGTTCATGGATGGCACCCGATACATGGCATTCCCGGCCATTGCCGGGGCGCCTGTGAGGGTAGCCATCGGCGCGCCGACGCGCCATGAAGCACGCCCGGAATCAGGGCAAGGGCACGCCCGCCGCGCGCAGCAGCTGCGCCAGGGCGATCAACGGCAGGCCGATCAGGGCGGTGGGATCGCTGCTGTCGACGCGCTCGAACAGGCTGATGCCCAGCCCTTCGCACTTGAAGCTGCCGGCGCAGTCGAGTGGTTGTTCGCGGGCCACATAGCGCTCGATTTCCACGGCGGAGAGCGTGCGGAACCGCACCTGCGTGTGATCGACCGCCGCGGCCTGGTGCCCGCTGTGGGTATCCACCAGGCACACGGCGGTGTGGAACACCACCACGCGCCCGCTGCATGCTGCCAGTTGTGCGCAGGCACGGGCCACGCTGCCGGGTTTGTGCAGCAGGTTGCCGTCGAGCGCCGCGACCTGGTCGGAGCCGATCACCAGCGTGTTTGCCTGGCCGACGGCGCCGGCCACGGCCTTGGCGATGGCAAGGCGTTCGGCGCGCGCGGCCGGGCTTTCGCCTTCCAGCGGGATTTCATCGACGTCCGGCTTGGCCTGCTCGAAGTCGGCCAGCAGGCGACGCAACGATTCGGCGCGGTAGCGCGAGGTGGACGCCAGCAGCACGCGCGGCGGGGTGGGGGTGTTCATTCGGCATCCCGGTGGATGTGTTCGCGCATCGCGCTGTCCAGATCGTGCTGGGCTGCGCTGAGGGCGCGCAGCAAGGGTTGCAGGCGATCGCGGCTGGTGCGCATGGCGGTGGCCGCGGTTTCCAGTTCTTGCTGGTTGGCGCGCGCGGCGTGGTCGCGGATCCAGATGCGTTGGCGCAGCAGCGCCTGCAAGCCGGCATCCACGGCGTGCCGGGCGTCCTGTTCGCTGCTGCCGGGCAAATCCGGGTTGGCGGCCATGACTGCGTGCGCTTGTTCCAGCCTGCTGCGACAGTTGCGCAGGTCGGCTTCGAGCCGGTCGGCGAGGTCGATGAGCTGCTGCATGGTCCGCATGCGCCGGCCCTGGCGTCGCCGTTGCACGATTGCCCAGGCGGCAAGCGCCACCAGCGCGAGCAGAGCCGCCACGCCGTACGTCAGGGAAGGATCCACGCGAATTGCTTTGCGAAAAGAGAGCTGCAGTCTGCCGCAAGGGGGGCGAATCAGGCAAAATCCTGCGCCACACGGGCGCGAACCGGGCGCCGGGCGCAAGCCGTGACGTTGACTTGACCGCGGCGCGTATCTAACATTCGCTGGTTATGTCCGTGATGTTGCCAGACTCGGTCGATGCATGGCGTGCGGCAGCGGCGCGGCGTTCGTTTGCGGGTACCTTGCCCATCGCCATGCTCAAGCGGTTGTGCGAGGTATTGGCCAGCACCGCGGGCGAGCTGGAATACCGGCTGGATTTCGGCACGGACGCGCTCGGCATCGACGGTGTGGACGTGCATGTGCAGGCACCGCTTACCTTGCTGTGTCAGCGCACGCTGGAGCCGTTCGTGTTGCCGGTCACCGTGGCCATTCGCCTCGGCCTGATCCGTCGCGAGCAGGATGAAGCCGGATTGCCGCCGGAGTGCGAGCCGTTGCTGGTGGCCGAAGACGGCCAGTTGCATCCGGCTGATGTGATCGAGGACGAACTGCTGCTGGCGGTGCCGCTGGTGCCGATCAACCCGGACAGCAGCTTGCCGGATGCCGTACTCGCCGATGATGTGGCCGATGCGGCGGCCGACGAACAGCAGGACAATCCGTTCGCGGTGTTGCGCGGACTGAAGCAATAAAGCGGTCGGGCGTGACAGCCGCGATCATGTAGCTATCGAACACCGAGTTCAGTTGGAGAACCATCATGGCCGTTGCCAAGAGTCGCCGTACCCCGTCCACCCGCGGCATGCGTCGCGCCCACGACAAGCTGAAGACCGTGCAGCTGTCCACCGACCCGACCACCGGCGAAGTGCACCTGCGGCACCACGTCACTGCCGACGGTTACTACCGCGGCAAGAAGGTCATCGAGACCAAGGGCGCGGTGAGCGTCGACGATTGACGTTGGGCCCGGTGCCACCGGGCCCCGCATCATCAACGCAAAACGGCGCGGCGACGCGCCGTTTTGCGTTACGGGCAGGAAACAACGGCGCAGGCCGCCGGCTCCGGACGGTTGCGCATGCGCCGGCCGCAGCGTTCAATGCACAGCTCACGTCTGACGGAAAGCGCAATGGCTCCGATCTACTCCCGCATCATCGCCACCGGCAGTGCGCTGCCTGAGCGCGTGGTCACTAACGCGGATCTCGAAAAGATGGTCGAGACCAGCGACGAATGGATCCGTAGCCGCACCGGTATCCGCCAACGGCATATTGCGGCCGACGGCCAAACCACCGGCGATCTCGCGTTTGCCGCGGCCAAGCAGGCGCTCGAGCGCGCCGGCGTCAAGGCTGACGAGCTGGACATGATCGTGCTCGGCACGACCACGCCGGACATCGTGTTTCCCTCTACTGCCTGCCTCATCCAGCACCGACTGGGTGCCAACGGCTGCGCGGCGTTCGACGTCAACGCCGCCTGCTCGGGCTTCATGTACGCGCTCGGCATCGTCGACAAATTCATCAAGACCGGGCAGGTGAAAAAGGCGTTGGTGGTTGGCGCCGAGACGCTCACCCGCATGGTCGACTGGAACGACCGCAGCACCTGCGTGCTGTTCGGCGATGGCGCTGGCGCGGTGGTGCTCGAAGCCGCGAGCGAGCCGGGCATCTACGCCACGTGCCTGCATGCCGACGGTGGCTACAAGGAGTTGTTGTACAACCCGGTCGGCGTTTCGGTCGGCTTCACCGACGAGAAGAACCATGGCGTGCGCATCTGCATGTCCGGGCGCGAAGTGTTCAAGGTGGCGGTGAAAACCCTCGACTCGCTGGTGGAGGAAACCCTGCAAGCGGCCGGCATGGAGGAGTCGCAGGTGGATTGGCTGATTCCGCATCAGGCCAACCTGCGCATCATCGAGGCCACTGCCAAGCGGCTGAAGCTGCCGATGGAGCGCGTGATCGTGACCGTCGACCAGCATGCGAACACCTCGTCCGGTTCGGTGCCGCTGGCACTGGATTACGCGGTGCAATCGGGCAAGGTGCAGCGCGGGCAGAATCTGCTGCTCGAAGCCTTCGGCGGCGGGTTTACCTGGGCTTCGGCGTTGTTGAGGTTTTGAGAGCCGGGATTGGGAATTCGAAGGAGCGGGCTTCGCGGCGAGTGCGCGGCGGCTTGTTCCCTTGCATTCGC
This sequence comes from Rhodanobacter sp., assembly GCA_004298045.1. Lineage (GTDB taxonomy): Bacteria > Pseudomonadota > Gammaproteobacteria > Xanthomonadales > Rhodanobacteraceae > Rhodanobacter_A. The sequence goes on from SCRM01000005.1 coordinate 263,061, forward strand.
GCGCCGGGCGCATGAATGCGGACCTCCGACGACAACCATTCGAGGGTGGATTCATGAGTGACGTGGCGGCCAATCTGGCGTTCGTGTTTCCGGGGCAGGGCTCGCAATCGGTCGGCATGCTGGCCGAACTGGCGGCGGCGCATCCGGAGGTGAAAGCGACCTTCGATGAGGCCTCGCAGGGGGCCGGCATCGACCTGTGGGCGCTGAGCCAGCAAGGGCCGGAGGAAGAACTCGGGCGCACCGAACACACCCAGCCGGCGTTGCTCGCCGCGAGCGTGGCGGTGTGGCGCGTATGGCAGAAGCAGGGCGGCGCACAGCCGGCGCAGCTCGCCGGCCACAGTCTTGGCGAATACAGCGCGCTGGTGTGTGCCGGCGCCCTGTCGCTGCACGCCGCGGCGGCGCTGGTGGCCGAGCGTGGGCGACTGATGCAGGCCGCCGTGCCGGCCGGCGTGGGCGCAATGGCGGCCATCATCGGCGGCGACGATGCGCAGATTGCGCAGGTGTGCGCCGAACAGGCGCACGGGCAAGTGGTGGCGCCGGCCAACTACAACTCGCCGGGGCAGCTGGTGATTTCCGGGCATGCCGAGGCGGTTGATCGCGTGCTGGCGGCGCTCACCGGGCTCGGCGTGAAGCGCGCGATCAAGCTGGCGGTGTCGGTGCCCTCGCATTGCGCGCTGATGCGCGAAGCGGCCGACCAGCTGGCTGGGCGCATGGCGAAGCTCGACTGGCGGCAGCCGTCGCTGCCGGTGATCCAGAACGTCCAGGGCAAGCATTACGCCACGCTCGACGAGATCCGTGGCGCGCTTGCGCAGCAGCTTTACATGCCAGTGCGCTGGACACAGTGCGTCGAGGCGCTGGTGGTCGGCGGCGCCACGCGCGTGGCCGAATGCGGCCCCGGCAAAGTGCTGTCCGGGCTGATGCGGCGCATCGACAAGTCGCTCGAAGCCCACGCGCTGGGCACACCCGAAGAGTTCGACGCGACGCTCGCTGCGTGGGCATGATCCATCGCACCGTTTTCATCTTTACGGAGTCCGAACGATGAGCCACCCCCTGCAGGGCGAAATTGCGCTGGTCACCGGCGCCAGCCGTGGCATTGGCGCGGCCATTGCCGACGAACTGGCGGCCCTCGGCGCCACTGTGGTCGGCACCGCCACCAGCGATGCCGGCGCCACGGCGATCGGCGCACGCCTGGCGCCGCAGGGCGGACACGGGCGCGTGCTGAATGTCACCGACTCGGCGGCGGTCGAAGCCCTGATCGAAGCCATTGCGAAGGAATTCGGCGCGGTATCGATCCTGGTCAACAATGCCGGCATCACCCGCGACCAGCTCCTGCTGCGCATGCCGGAGGCGGACTGGCAGGCGATCCTCGACACCAACCTCACTTCGGTCTACCGCACTTCGAAAGCCGTGCTGCGCGGGATGATGAAGGCGCGCAAGGGCCGCATCATCTCGATCGCTTCGGTGATCGGGCTGACCGGCAACCCCGGGCAGTCGAACTACGCGGCGGCGAAGGCCGGCATCATCGCGTTTTCCAAGAGCCTTGCGCGCGAGATCGGCTCGCGCGGCATCACCGTGAACGTGGTCGCGCCGGGCTTCATCGACACCGACATGACACGCGCGTTGCCGGAGTCGGCCAAACAGGGGCTGCTCGGGCAGATCGCGCTCGGCCGGCTGGGCGCCGCGGCCGACATTGCGCATGCCGTGGCGTTTCTTGCTTCGCCGGCGGCGGCCTATATCACCGGCGAAACGTTGCACGTCAACGGCGGCATGTACATGGCGTGAGCGGCGTGCCGGCGTTTGAAACGATGACACTCCATACGCACACGCATATCAAACCATTCGCACCGTCGCGCGTTTTCGGCGACAATTGCGCGTTCGCGCCGATGGCAAGTCGGCTTCGCAGCATCCACGGTGGACACGTGGCGCGCGGGTTTCCCGGCCACTACAATCCGCCGGTCTTTGTCGGCCGCGAGCCGGCTTACAACACTTTCTCCGTGGGAGGTTTGGCAACATGAGCACCATCGAAGAGCGCGTCAAGAAGATCGTCGTCGAGCAATTGGGCGTGAAGGAAGACGAAGTCACGGCGAATGCCTCGTTTGTGGACGATCTCGGCGCCGACTCGCTCGACACCGTCGAGCTGGTGATGGCCCTCGAGGAAGAATTCGAGACCGAGATCCCGGACGAGGACGCCGAGAAGATCACCACCGTGCAGCAGGCCGTGGACTACATCAAGGCCCACACCAAGGAATGACCTGTCGGTTGGCCGGCGGCGTGTTCCGCAAGCCGCACGACAACACCGGAAGCTGCGCCGCGAGGGCGCAGTTTTCGTTTGTGCAACCCGCCACGTCCGACCCCGTATGGTGGACGAACGGCGTGCGCCGCCAACGCGGTGTCGCGCGTGGGCGATTCCCGAGACACGAAGGAAAAGCAGCATGAGCAAGCGACGCGTGGTAGTTACCGGCATGGGCATCATTTCGCCGGTTGGCAATGATCTGTCCAGCGCCTGGAACAACCTGCTCGCAGGCGTGAGTGGCATCGGTCCGGTCACCCATTTCGACGCCAGCGGCTACGCGACGCGCATCGCCGGGCAGGTGAAGGATTTCAATCCCACCGACTGGGTATCGCCGAAAGACGTCAAGAAGATGGACCACTTCATCCAGTACGGCATTGCCGCCGGGACCCAGGCGATGCGCGACGCCGGGCTGGAGGTGAGCGAGGCCAATGCACCGCGCATTGGCGTGGCAGTGGGCGCCGGTATCGGCGGCCTCAACACCATCGAGGACACCTCGATCGAGCTGCATGAAAAAGGCCCGCGCCGGGTGTCGCCGTTCTTCGTGCCCAGCTCCATCGTCAACATGGTGTCCGGCTATCTGTCGATCATGTTCGGCCTGAAAGGGCCCAACATCGCCTGCGTCACCGCCTGCGCCACGGCTACCCATAACATCGGCCTGGCCGCGCGCATGATCCAGTACGGCGACGCCGACGCCATGCTGGCTGGCGGCGCCGAGTTCGCCACCACTGGCACCGCGATGGCCGGGTTCTGCTCGGCCAAGGCAATGTCCACCCGCAACGACGATCCGACCCACGCGAGTCGCCCGTGGGACAAGGATCGCGACGGTTTCGTGCTGTCCGATGGCGCCGGTGTACTGGTGCTGGAGGAATACGAAGCGGCGAAGGCGCGCGGCGCGCGCATCTATGCCGAGCTGATCGGTTTCGGCATGAGCGGCGACGCCCACCACATCACCGCGCCAAGCGAAGGCGGCGAAGGGGCGGCGCGCTGCATGGAAAACACCTTGCGCGATGCCGGCCTGAATCCGACCGAGGTGCAGTACATCAACGCGCACGGCACCTCGACGCCGCTCGGCGACCTAGGTGAGGTGATGGCCGCCAAGCGCGTGTTTGGCGATCACGCCTACAAACTCGCCATGAGCTCGACCAAATCGGTCACCGGCCATTTGCTCGGTGCCGCCGGTGGCGTCGAGGCGATCTTCTCCATTCTCGCGCTGCGCGATCAGGTGTTGCCGCCGACGATGAATCTCGATGTGCCGGGCGAAGGTTGCGATCTCGATTTCGTACCCAACACTGCGCGCCAGGTGAAAGACCTGAACGTGGTGATGTCCAATTCGTTCGGTTTTGGCGGCACCAACGGCACGCTGGCGTTCCGTCGCGTTTGACGTGACGGCTGGCCTGTGCCGCACGCTCGCCGGCCGGCGCGATCTGCTCGCGCCGGCTGCCGCGTTTCCCGTGCGTTATCCCGCGCTGCTCGAAAGCGTGCTGCACGGCACGCCCCAGGCGCGCTACGACATCCTGTTCGGTTTCCCGCAAGACCGGCTTGAGCTGGGGGCCGATGGCCGCGTGCGCGACGTGCACGGCGCCGTCAAGGGAACGCGCTTTCTGGAAGCGCTGGATGCGGCGTGGCAGGCCGAGCGCACACCCGAAGCCGACGACGGCTTGCCGTTCCACGGCGGCTGGGTGTTGCTGCTGACCTATGAACTGGCGCGCGAAATCGAACCGACACTGGCGCTGCCGACGAGTAACCGCATGCCAGTGGCCATGGCGCTGCGCTGTCCGGTGGCCGCCATCGTCGACCATGTACGCGGGTGCACTTCCCTCGTTGCCGAGCCGGGGCATGCAGCTGAGCTGGACCAGCTCGAAGCCGACCTTGCATCAGCGGACGGGCTGCCGCCATTGCCGGCTCCCCTCGGCGTGACCGAGGACGAACCCGCGCGGTTTCTCGACGGCGTTGCGCGCATCCACCAGCACCTGCGCGCCGGCGACATCTTTCAGGTGAACCTGTCGCGCGCATGGCGGGCAACTTACGCCGAAGCACCGCCGCCAGCGGCCCTGTACGCGGCGTTGCGCCGTGCCAATCCCGCGCCGTTTGCGGGCCTCCTGCAGCAACCGGGCTGGGCGGTCGCCAGCTCCTCGCCGGAACGCCTGCTCGAACTGCGCCATGGCGAGGCGCAGACCCGTCCGATCGCCGGTACCCGCCCCCGGGTGCCGGGCGACGACGACCCGGCGCGCATCCGCGAGCTGGTGGGCAACGTCAAGGAGCGCGCCGAGCACGTGATGCTGATCGACCTCGAGCGCAATGATCTCGGCCGCGTGTGCGTGCCCGGTTCGGTCGCGGTCAATGAGCTGATGACGGTGGAGAGCTACACCCACGTGCATCACATCGTGTCCAACGTGCGTGGCCGCGTGCGCAACGGCGTGACGCCGGGCCAGGCGATTGCCGCGGTGTTTCCCGGCGGCACCATCACCGGCTGCCCCAAGGTGCGCTGCATGCAGATCATTGCCGCGCTCGAAGGCGAGCCGCGCGGCGCGTACACCGGTGCGCTCGGCTACCTCGACCGCAGCGGCGAGCTCGACCTCAACATCCTGATCCGCACCTTGGCGCTTGAAGGTGCCGGCGTGAGCTTGCGTGCCGGTGCCGGCATCGTGGTCGATTCGGTGGCCACGCGCGAGCTGGAGGAAACTCGCGCCAAGGCGCGCGGCCTGTTGCGTGCGCTTGGCGTGGAGAATGCCTGATGCGGGTGAATGGTGAGCCGGCGGCGCTGATCGCTGCCAATGACCGCGGGGTGATGTATGGCGACGGCCTGTTCGAAACGATCCGCTTCGAGCGCGGCAACGCCCCGCTGTGGCCGCGCCACATGGCGCGCCTCGCGCACGGGTGCGAACGGCTGAAATTGCCGGTGCCGGACACGGCGCTGCTGCAGCGCGAAGCACTGGCCGAAATTGGCGATCGCGAGCAGGCGGTGGTGCGCATCACGCTCACGCGTGGCGTCGGCACGCGCGGTTATGCGCAGCCGGCAGCGGTGCAGGCGACACGCATCGTCGCCGCTTCGCCGTTGCCACGGCTGGAGCCCGCGATGTACCGCGACGGCATTCGCCTGTACCGGTGCCAGACCCGCCTGGGCGATCAGCCGCAGCTGGCGGGCATCAAGCATCTGAACCGGCTCGAACAGGTGCTGGCACGCGCCGAATGGGACGATCCGGCCATGGCCGAAGGGCTGGTCTGCGACACCCACGGCAACGCGATTTCGGCGACCGCCGCCAACCTCTTTGCGGTGATCGATGGCAACGTCGTCACGCCTGGCGTCGAGCGCTGCGGAGTGGCCGGGGTGATGCGGGCGGAAGTGCTGGCGGCGTTGCCCGGCGTGGCAGCACGCAACCTGCCGCTGGCCGAGTGCCTGGCCGCCGACGAGGTCTTTCTCTCCTCCAGTGTTCGCGGCATTCTGCCCGTTCGTGCCGTGGGCGATGCCCGGTTTGCCGCACCCGGCACGGTCGCGCGCGCCATGCTGCAACACTGGTGCGAACTCGGCTTTTCGATGGGGCAGGCATGATGCGCGTGGCATGGCGTAGCAAGCGGTTTCGTCTCGGCCTGCTGCTGGCAATCGGCGTGGCCGTGCTCGCTGGCGCCGGTTGGTTATGGCACGACTTCACGCGTTTTGTACGGGCGCCGCTGCAAGTCGCGACGGCCGGCGAAACCGTGGACATCGCGCGCGGCACTGGTTTCAAGGATATCGTCGGCCAGCTGCATCGCCAGCACCTGACAAGCGCGCCCGCGTGGTACTGGCGCGCGCTGGCGTTACGGCTCGGCGTGGTCGGCAAGCTGCATGCGGGTGAATACGCCGCGCCGCCAGGCATCACGCCCCGCGAGCTGCTGGCGAACATGGCATCCGGCAAGGTGCTGCAACGCAACTTCACCATTGTCGATGGCTGGACGTTCCGCGAATTGCTGGCTGCGCTCGGGCGTGCCGACAAGTTGCAACACGCCACGACCACGATGGACGCCGCCGCGATCATGCGCGCCATTGGCGCGTCCGGCGACGCGCCGGAAGGCTGGTTTTTGCCCGAGACCTACGCCTACGTGAAGGGCGACAGCGATCTGGACATCCTGCGCCGCGCCCATGGGGCGATGGTGAAGCTGCTCGCGCAGATGTGGCCGGCGCGCGCGCAAGGGCTGCCGCTGGCCACGCCATACGATGCGCTGATTTTCGCCTCCATCGTGGAAAAGGAAACCGGCCGCGCCGACGAGCGTGCGAAAATCGCCGGCGTGTTCGTCCGCCGACTCGAGGATCACATGTTGCTGCAGACCGACCCGTCGGTGATTTACGGCATGGGTGAGCGTTATCAGGGCAAGATCCGCAAGGTCGACCTCACCACCGACACCCCGTACAACACCTACACCCGCGCCGGCCTGCCGCCCACGCCGATCGCGCTGCCCGGCAAGCCGGCCTTGGAGGCCGCCCTGCATCCGCAATCCGGCACTGCGCTGTATTTCGTCGCACGCGGCGACGGCACTCACGTGTTCGCCGACACGCTGGCCGAGCAGAACCGCAACGTCGCCTGCTACCAGCTCAAGCGCTGCAGCCATGACTGAGCGCGGCCGTTTCATCACGCTGGAAGGCGGCGAGGGCGCCGGCAAGAGCACCTTGATCGCCGGCCTCAAGGCGGATTTCGAGCGCCGCGGCATCGACCTGGTGCTGACCCGCGAACCGGGCGGTACGCCGCTGGGCGAGGCGGTGCGCGGCATCGTGCTCGATCCCGCGCAGCGCGGGTTGTGCGCGGAAACCGAACTGCTCTTGATGTTTGCCGCGCGCGCGCAGCTGGTGCGCGAAGTCATCGCGCCGGCGCTGGCCGCCGGGCGCTGGGTGCTCGGCGACCGCTACGTCGACGCCAGCTATGCCTACCAGGGCGGCGGTCGCGGGCAACCGGCGGCGCGCATCGCCGAGCTGGAGCGCTGGGCGTGCGCCGGCATCCAGCCCGATCTCACCTTGTTGCTCGACTTGCCGATTGCCGCCGGCCGTGCGCGCGCGCAAAACCGCGGCGCCGTGGATCGTATCGAGGTCGAGGCCGACGGCTTCTTCGAGCGCGTACGGGCTGCCTATCGCGCCCGGGCCGCCGCCGAACCGCAGCGCTTCCGGGTGATCGATGCCGGCCAGTCGATCGACGTCGTGTTGCGCGCCGCGCTCGCCGCGGTGGCGCCGTTATTCGGGGCGGTGCCATGAGCCCGCCGTGGCATGCCGATCCATGGGCGCGTCTGCAGGCGCGCCACACGCGCGGCGCGCTGCCGCATGCCCTGTTGTTTTGCGGTCCGGCCGGCCTCGGCAAGCGCGGGTTCGTGCGCCGGTTTGCGCGCGGCCTGTTGTGCGAGCGCCCGGTGGACGGCGCGGCCTGCGGCAGCTGCCGCACCTGCCGCTTGCTGGATGCCGGCACGCACCCCGACCTGATCGAGATCGGCTTTGCCCTGCGCAAGGACGGCACGCCGCGCACCGAGATCATTGTCGACCAGATCCGCGAGCTCTCCGCGCGGCTGGCGATGAGCAGCCAGTTTGGCGGCTGGAAGGTCACCGTGATCGACCCCGCCGATGCAATGAATACCGCGGCGGCCAATGCGTTGCTGAAGACGCTCGAAGAGCCGGCCGCACAAACCTTGCTGATGCTGTTGGCGGATGCGCCGTGGCGCTTGCCGCAAACCATCCGCAGCCGTTGCCAGCGGGTCGAGTTTGCCCTGCCGCCGCGCGCGCAGGCGCTGGCGTGGCTTGAGGCGCAAGGCGTGACCGGCGCTGCCGCCGCGCTCGATGCGGCCTTGGGCAACCCCGGCCTGGCGCAAGCCTGGTCGCAATCGGGTGCGCTGGAACGGCGTACCGGCGTGCGGCGCGACCTGGCTGCGTTGGCCAGCGGGCGCGGAGAGGTGGCCGGCGTGGCCGCAGCCTGGCTGGCGGACGAGCCGGCGCAGCGGCTGTGGTTTGCGGCGCAGGCCGCCGCCGACGAGCGCCGCGCGCGCGCAGCGCAGGCGCGCCCCGCGCTGGGCAGTGTGCTGGCGGACGAGGCGTTGGCACAGTGGTACGCGGCCGCCAACCGCACGCGCGATCGCCTGCGCACCACGCTGCGCGCCGACCTGATGCTGCTGGAACTTCTCGTGCAATGGCGTTGAACGCCAACGGTGCGACGCGACCGATCTTCTCGCCACGCACGCGTCTGTTGGTGGTGGCCCCGCACCCGGATGACGAGACGCTCGCGAACGGCGTGCTGCTGCAGCAAGTGCTGGCCGCCGGTGGCACGGTAGGGGTGTTGTTGCTCACGGCTGGCGAAAACAATCCGTGGCCGCAGCGCTGGCTTGAACGGCGCTGGCGGATCGACCCGGCCGCGCAGGCGCGCTGGGCACAGCGACGGCGCCATGAGCTGGATGCGGCGCTACGTGAGTTGGCGGTGCCGACCGACACGCTCGAATGTCTCGCCTGGCCTGACCTTGGCGTGCTCGACCGCGTGCTGCGCCCGGAGCTGGGTGCTGTCGCCCAGTTGCGTGCCGTGCTGGCACGCTTCGCTCCGGATGTCATTGCATTGCCGGCGCTCGCCGACCGCCATCCCGACCATGGCGCAGCGCATGTGCTGACGCGCATGGCGATCGCCGCCTGGGGCGACACGCCGACGCTGCTGGAATATCTCATCCACGGCGTTGACGCGGATGCCCGGGCCGTGGCCGCGGACGCGACCCCCGCACAGCGCGCCGCGAAACAACGTGCCGTGGCGGCACATCACAGCCAGCTGGTGCTGAGCCGGCGCCGCCTGCGGCGCTGGGGCGAGCGGACGGAGCAGCACGCCGTGCATGCTGTGCCGCCGCGGGTGGATGGGCTGTTGCCGTGGCATCCATCGGCTGTGGTGCGCGCGAAGGCGTGCCTCACGGCGGTCACCGTGAGGGGCGACGTTGGCCGCTGGCGTTGGCGCGAGGCGCCCTTGGTGTGGACGGGCACGGACTGGCGTCTGGCGTGGCCGCACGCGGCTGCCGCCGACACCTGCTTCGTGCGTCTGTCGCTCGACTGGCCATCGCCGTGGATCTTCGATCGCTGGGGCTGGCGCGAGATTCGGGGCGCCAGCACGCAGCTCGCATCGCGCATGTGGTCGGACTGAAGTCCGACACACACGGTGTGGGTCGGGCTTCATCCCAACCGGGTTGCGGCAATGCCGCGACATGGCGCCGCCCGTGGCGGATGCTTTCCGTGGCCCGAGCTCTTAGCATGGGCGGCGCTCGCCGCCTGCCACCAAGGAACCCGCATGAACCCGGTCGCCGCCCGTCAGGGCATCATCTCGCTGAAGCTCAGGGATGCGGCTTCGCTGTACAACGCGTACATGCCGTTTCTGCGCAACGGCGGGCTGTTTTATCCGACCACGCAAAACTATGCGCTGGGTGACGAAGTGGTGGTGCTGGTGAGTCTGGCCGACGAGAGCGAGCGCATTTCGTTGGTGGGCAAGGTGGCGTGGATTTGCCCGGCCGGTGCGCAGGGGGCGCGCACTGCCGGCATCGGGGTGCACTTCAACGATTCCCCGGATGCGGAAGTGGCGCGCCAGAAGATCGAAAACGCCTTGGCCGGGGTACTCAACTCCGAGCGTCCGACGCTCACGATGTGAGGCTCCCGTGAGCGCGCACAGCGCGTTCTTGCGTGTGATCGGGTGCCGTCAAGCTGTTGTGGTGCTGGCATGCGCTGATACAATGCTGCGGCTCGCGACCCCACGCGATGTGAATAGTCATGTGCCGGCTGCTTCGGCAACCGTCGCCCCCTGCGGAATGCATGGCCGCCAGGCCATGCCGAATCGAGTTGCCGGACCGTCCGCCCACGGTCACTGATGCGCCACGACGGCGCGGAGGTACGTTGCATCGTGATTGCCGAATACTGGCCTGTGCTTCTTTTCATTGCCGTGGCGATCGGCCTCGGCATCGCCCTGCTCGTGATCGGCCTGCTGGCCGGCCCCCGGCGCCCCGAAACCGAAAAGCTCTCGGCGTACGAGTGCGGCTTCGTCGCCTTCGAGGACGCCCGCGCCCGGTTTGACGTGCGCTACTACCTGCTCGCGATCCTGTTCATCATTTTCGATCTCGAAGTCGCGTTCCTGTTTCCGTGGGCCGTGGTGTTCAAGCAGATCGGCATCATCGCCCTGATCGAGATGGTGCTGTTCCTCGCGTTGCTCGTGGTCGGTTTCGCCTATGTCTGGAAGAAGGGGGCGCTCGAATGGGAATAATCAATTCCATCAGCCGGGTGATGAACAACCCGGAGCCCCTGAACCTGGTTGACGACATCCTGCGGCCGGCGGGCGACAACCCGGTGGTGCAGCGCGGGTTTGCCACCACCAGCCTCGATGCGTTGATGAACTGGGCGCGTACCGGCTCGATGTGGCCGATGACGTTTGGTCTCGCGTGCTGCGCGGTGGAAATGATGCACGCCGGTGCCTCGCGTCTGGATCTCGACCGCTACGGCGTGATTTTCCGCCCCAGCCCGCGCCAGTCGGACGTGATGATCGTCGCCGGCACCCTGGTCAACAAGATGGCGCCGGCGTTGCGCAAGGTCTACGACCAGATGCCCGAGCCCAAGTGGGTGATCTCGATGGGCAGCTGCGCCAATGGCGGCGGCTACTACCACTATTCGTATTCGGTGGTGCGCGGTTGCGACCGCATCGTGCCGGTGGACATCTATGTGCCGGGCTGCCCGCCGACGGCCGAGGCGCTGGTGCACGGCATCCTGCAGTTGCAGCGCAAGATCCGCCACAGCAGCCCCACCACCATTGCCCGCGGTTGAGGCTCGATCATGACTGACACGCAACCGACCTCGCTGGCGGAACGCCTTGTTGCGCGCTTTGGCGACACGCTCAAGGTCACCACCCAGCGCACCGAGGTCATGGCCGAGCTGGCGCCGGGGGATCTGGTTTCCGTCGCCACCGCGCTGCGCGACGAGGCGGGTTTCAAGTTTGCCGAGCTGATCGATCTGTGCGGCGTCGATTTTCTGGGCTACGGCCAGGCGGAGTGGAACACGACCGACGCCACGGCGACGGGTTTCTCGCGTGGCGTCGAAGGGGAGGCGATGGGCCGTTTCGCGTGGGAAAACCGCCCGCGCAACGTGCGCTTGCCCAACCGCTTTGCCGTGATGGTGCACCTGCTGTCGACCACGCTGAACCAGCGCGTGGCGCTACGCGTGTTCTGTCCCGACGACGTGCTGCCGCTGGTGCCATCGATCACCGGCGTGTGGCCGGTCGCGAGCTGGTACGAGCGCGAGGCGTTCGACCTGTTCGGCATCGTCTTTGAGGGCCACCCGGATCTGCGCCGCCTGCTCACCGATTACGGCTTCGTCGGCCATCCGTTCCGCAAGGATTTCCCGCTGATCGGCAACGTCGAGGTGCGCTACGACCCCGAACAGAAGCGCGTGGTGTACGAGCCGGTGACGTCCGTGGTGCCGCGCGTGCTGGTGCCGCGCGTGATCCGCAACGACGTCGATCTTGAACAGGCCGAAGCCGAAGCCGCCGACGACTGGCGCAGGAACTGACATGGCGCAGGAAATCCGTAACTACACGATGAACTTCGGCCCGCAGCATCCGGCTGCGCACGGCGTGTTGCGCCTGGTGCTGGAGATGGACGGCGAGACCATCGTGCGGGTCGATCCGCACATCGGCCTCTTGCATCGCGGTACCGAGAAACTCGCCGAATCCAAGCCGTTCAACCAGTCGATCGGCTATATGGACCGCCTGGATTACGTCTCGATGATGTGCAGCGAGCACGCCTACGTGCGCGCCATCGAAACGTTGATGGGCATCGACCCGCCGGATCGCGCGCATTGGATCCGCACGATGTTCGACGAGATCACGCGCATCCTGAATCACCTGATGTGGATCGGCTCCAACGCACTCGATCTCGGCGCCATGGCGGTGTTCCTGTACGCCTTCCGCGAACGCGAAGAGCTGATGGACTGCTACGAGGCAGTGTCGGGGGCGCGCCTGCATGCCACCTACTACCGGCCTGGCGGTGTCTATCGCGACTTGCCGGCAGTAATGCCGAAGTATCACGAATCGCCGTGGCACAAGGGCAAGGATCTCAAACGCCTGAACCGCTGGCGCGAAGGCTCGCTGCTCGATTTCATCGACCAGTTCGCCGAGGATTTCCCGCGCCGCGTCGACGAATACGAAGAGCTGCTGACCACCAACCGCATCTGGAAGCAGCGCACCGTCGGCATCGGCGTGGTCACGCCCGAGCAGGCGCAGGAGTGGGGCATGACTGGCCCGATGATGCGCGGCTCCGGGGTGGCGTGGGATTTGCGCAAGAAGCAACCCTACGCGCGCTATGCGGATGTCGATTTCGACATTCCGGTGGGCGTCAACGGCGACTGCTACGACCGCTACCTCGTGCGCGTGGCCGAGATGCGCCAGTCGGCGCGCATCATTCGCCAGTGCGTGACTTGGCTGCGTGCCAACCCCGGCCCGGTCATCGTGCAGAATTACAAGGTGGCGCCGCCGCCGCGCGCGCGCATGAAGGAAGGGATGGAAGAGCTCATCCACCACTTCAAGCTGTTTTCCGAGGGCTACGGCGTACCCGAAGGCGAAACCTATTGTGCAGTCGAGGCGCCCAAGGGCGAGTTCGGCTGTTATCTGGTTTCCGACGGTGCCAACAAGCCCTTCCGCGTGCACCTGCGCGCACCGGGCTTCGCTCATCTGTCGTCGATCGACACCATCGTCAAGGGCCACATGCTCGCCGACGTGGTCGCCATGATCGGTACCTACGACCTCGTGTTCGGCGAGGTGGATCGATGAAGGCGTCGGGGTTCGCGATGTGGAATTCGGGATTCGGTCGCGCCGAAGTGTCCCGATATCCACGGCATTCGCGCGTCCCGTATCCCCAATCCCGAATCCCGAGCCAGAAACCATGAAAGCCACCGGACATTACGAGCAAGTCAAGAACGTCGACCCGTTGGTGGTGCTGACGGACGAGACGCGCAAGCACATCGACTACTGGTTGACGAAGTTTCCACCGGATCGCAAGCGCTCAGCGGTGATCCAGGGCCTGTATGCAGCGCAGGAGCAGAACGGCGGTTACTTGACCGACGAGCTGATCGCCAGCGTGGCGAAGTATCTCGACCTGCCGCCGGTGTGGGCGTACGAGGTGGCCACGTTCTATTCGATGCTGGAGACCAAGCCGGTCGGGCGCAACAACGTGGCGATCTGCACCAACATCTCGTGCTGGCTCAACGGCGCCGAGGATCTCGTCAAGCATTGCGAGAAGAAGCTCGGCATCAAGGTTGGCGAAAGCACGGCGGACGGACGCATCTACCTCAAGAACGAAGAGGAATGCATTGCCGCCTGCGTCTACGGCCCGGTGATGACGGTCAACGGCCATTACCACGAGCACCTCACCACCGAGAAGCTCGACGAAATCCTCGACGGGTTGGAGTGATCTCATGGCAGTCGGACCCGCTCCCAAAGAATTCCAGGTTGTCTACACCACGCTGCACTTCGATACGCCGTGGGCGATGGCAAGCTACGAGCAAGTCGGTGGCTACGAGGCATGGCGCAAGATCCTCGCCGAAAAGCCCGACCCGGCGACGCTGATCGAAGAGCTGAAAAAATCCAGCCTGCGCGGCCGCGGCGGCGCCGGCTTCCCGACCGGCCTGAAGTGGTCCTTCATGCCCAAGGGCGACATGCAGAAGTACATCCTGTGCAACTCGGACGAGTCCGAGCCGGGCACCTGCAAGGATCGCGACATCCTGCGCTACAACCCGCATGCGGTGATCGAAGGCCTGGCCATTGCCTGCTATTGCACTGGTTCCACGGTGGCCTACAACTACCTGCGCGGCGAGTTCCATCACGAGCCGTACGAACACTTCGAGGCGGCGCTGAAAGAGGCGTACGCCGCAGGGCTGCTGGGCAAGAACATCCAGGGCAGCGGCATCACCGCCGACGTCTACGCCGCGCTGGGCGCCGGCGCCTACATCTGCGGCGAAGAAACCGCGCTGATGGAGTCGCTCGAAGGCAAGAAGGGCTGGCCGCGGTTCAAGCCGCCATTCCCGGCCAACCATGGCCTGTACGGCAAGCCGACCACGATCAACAACACCGAAACCTATGCCTCGGTGCCGGCGATCCTGCGGCATGGCGCCGATTGGTTCCTGAACATCGGCAAGCCGAACAACGGCGGCCCGAAAGTGTTTTCGGTGTCCGGCCACGTCAATCGCCCCGGCAACTACGAGATTCCGCTCGGCACGCCGTTTGCAGAACTCCTGGAAATGGCCGGTGGCGTACGCAAGGGCCACAAGCTCAAGGCCGTCATCCCCGGCGGCTCGTCGATGCCGGTGCTCAAAGCCGACAAGATGATGTCGATCACGATGGATTACGACGCGATCCGCGCGGCCGGGTCCGGCCTCGGCTCCGGTGCGGTGATCGTGATGGACGAAACCGTGTGCATGGTGCGCGCCTGCGAGCGCATCAGCCGGTTCTACCACATGGAATCCTGCGGCCAATGCACGCCGTGCCGCGAAGGCACCGGCTGGATGCGTCGCACCCTCGGCCGGATCGTCGCGGGCCAGGGCGTGATGGACGATTTGCATCGCCTGAAGGCCGTTGCCGGCCAGATCGAAGGCCATACCATCTGCGCCTTCGGCGAGGCTGCGGCGTGGCCGGTGCAGGCATTCCTGCGCAATTTCTGGGACGAGTTCGAGTACTACATTGAACATGGTCATTCCATCGTGGACGACCAGGTGGGAGTGACGGCATGAGTGCACAGCCGACCCAAGCTGCGCCAAACCTCGTCACCATCGAGGTCGACGGCAAATCGCTGCAGGTGCCGAAAGGCTCGATGATCATCCAGGCCACGGACAAGGCCGGCATCCCGATTCCGCGTTTCTGCTATCACCGCAAGCTGCCGATCGCGGCGAGCTGCCGCCAGTGCCTGGTCGAGGTGGAAATGGGCGGCCGGCCGATGCCCAAGCCGCAGCCGGCCTGCGCCACCCCGGTGGCCGACGGCATGAAGGTCAAGACGCGCTCCGACCTTGCCTTGCATGCGCAGCGCAACACGCTGGAATTCCTGCTCATCAACCACCCGATGGATTGCCCGATCTGCGATCAGGGCGGCGAGTGCGAGTTGCAGGACATGGCGCTCGGTTTCGGTCGCAGCGTATCGCGCTTCACCGAGCGCAAGCGCACCATCGCCGACGAGAACATCGGGCCGCTGGTTGCGACCGAGATGACGCGCTGCATCCACTGCACGCGTTGCGTGCGGTTCCTGGCCGACATCGGCGGTGGCTACGAGTTTGGCAGCATGGATCGCGGCGACCGCCACGTCATCGGCACCTACATCGGCCGCAACGTGGACAGCGAGCTGTCGGGCAACATCATCGACCTGTGCCCGGTCGGCGCGCTCACCAACAAGCCGTTCCAGTTCCGCGCCCGTGCGTGGGAGCTGCTCGCGCGCGCTTCCATTGCCTACCACGATGCGCTCGGCTCCAACCTGTGGCTGCACACCCGCCGCGGACAGGTGCTGCGTACCGTGCCGCGCGACAACGAGGCGATCAACGAGTGCTGGCTGTCCGATCGCGACCGCTACAGTTGTGAAGGCCTGTATGTCGAAGACCGGTTGCAACGGCCGGAAGTGAAGCGGGATGGCAAATGGCAGGTCACCACCTGGGAAGACGCGCTGGCGGTAGCTGCCGAGGCGTTGAAGAGCGTCGCGGGTGACGACCTTGGCGTACTCGTGCATCCGGCCACGACGAATGAAGAGGGCGACCTCCTCATGCGTCTGACGCAGGGCCTTGGCACGCCGCACGTCGATCATCGCCTGCGCCAGCTGGATTTCGCCGACAATGCGGTGGCGCGCCGGTTTGGCACGCTGGTCGAGCAGGTGCAGGAGGCCAAGGCGGTGCTGCTGGTCGGCTCCGATTTGCGCTATGAGCTGCCGCTCTTGAGTCACCGTGTGCGCCAGGCGACCAAGCAGGGCGCCAAGGTGTTTGCGGTCAATCCGGCCAGCTTCAACTTCAATTACGAGCTTGCCGTCTCCAAGGTGGTGCCGCCGCAGGCGTTGGTGGCAGCACTGCTGGCCGTTGCCCGCGCCGCGGTGGCCGAAGGCGCCGTCGCGCCGGCCACCTTGGCCGCTGCCATCCAGGCCGCCGCCAGCGAAGAAGGCGATCACGCCATCGTCGCCGCACTCAAGGCCGGCAAGGGGGTGGTGATCGTCGGCGAGGCCGCGGTGAACCACCCCGAGGCGTCGTGGCTGCGCGCACTGGCACGCTTCATTGCCGAAGCAACCGGCGCCGGCTACGACGAGCTGCCGACCGGGGCCAACGCGATCGGCCTGGGCGACATCGGCGTGGTGCCGGGCAAGGGCGGCCTGAACGCGCGCTCGATGCTGGCACAGCCGCGCAAGGCCTACCTTTTGTACGGCGTTGAGCCACCGCACGACTTTGCCGACGGTACGCAGGTGCTGTCCGCACTGCGCGGTGCACAGCAGGTGGTGGCGTTCACCGCCTACGCCAGCGCAGCGCTGCGCGAAACCGCCAACGTGCTGTTGCCGATCGCGCTGCTGCCGGAAACCGACGGCACGCTGGTGAATGTCGATGGCAACGCGCAGCGCGTGGTCACCGGCGCTGGCGCACCGGGCGACGCGCGGCCGGGCTGGAAGGTGCTGCGCGCCCTGGGCGGGCAGATGCAGTTTGCCGGCTTCGAGTTCGACGACATCGCCGGCCTGCGCGAAGGCATCGTGCAGCGCGGCGCGCAGCCGGACACGGCACTTGCCACGCGCCAGCCGATGGGCGCGCTGACCCGGCTGGCCACCTGGCCGATCTATCGCATCGACGCCGTGGTGCGCCGTTCCAAGCCGCTCAATGCGCACTCGCTCAACCGTGCGCCGGCTGTGCGCCTGAGTGTGGCCGAGGCGGCGCGCCAAGGCGTGGCGGAAGGCGCCAGCGTGCGTGTTGGCGACGTGACGCTGCCGGTGGTCGTCGATGCCAATGTGCCTGACGGCACGGCATGGATCGAGGCCGCGCAGGAACTCACTGCAACCCTGCCGCCGTATGGCGCACCCCTCACCTTGAGCAAGGTCTGATCCATGGGCGAGCAATTGTTCGACCACCTCCTGATGCCGGTCGTCTACATCCTGTGCATCGTGGTGCCGCTGATCATTGCGGTGGCCATGTACGTGTACTGGGAGCGCAAGGTCGTCGGCTGGATGCACGTGCGCCTGGGGCCAAACCAGGTCGGCCCATTGGGGTTGTTCCAGGCGTTTGCCGACGTCGCCAAGCTGCTGATCAAGGAAGTGATCCTGCCGACGCGCGCCAGCCGCGCGTTGTACTACCTGGCGCCGATGCTGGCGCTGGTGCCGGCACTGGCGGCGTGGGCAGTGGTGCCGTTCGGGGCCAAGATGGTGGTCTCCAATGCCAACGCCGGCGTGCTGTACCTCCTCGGCATGACCTCGCTGGGCGTGTACGGCATCATCCTCGCGGGCTGGGCTTCCAACTCGCGGTATGCACTGCTCGGCGCGATGCGCTCGGCGGCACAGGTGATTTCGTACGAGCTCTCGATCGGCCTGTGCATGGTGAGCGTGCTGGTGCTGGCCGGCTCGCTCAATTTCACCGACATCGTGAATGCGCAGGGCGGCACGAAAGGCATCTTCGACTGGTTCATGTGGCCGCTGCTGCCGATCATGGTGGTGTATTTCGTGTCCGGCGTGGCGGAAACCAACCGCCTGCCGTTCGACATGGCCGAGGGCGAATCCGAAATCGTGGCGGGTTTCCACGTCGAGTATTCGGGTTCCGCCTTTGCCATTTTCTTCCTCGCCGAATACGCCAACATGATCCTGGTCAGCTTCCTCGCCTCGATCATGTTCATGGGCGGCTGGTTCAGCCCGTTCCCGACGAGTTGGGGTTGGCTCGGGCAGGCGAGCTTCTGGTGGCTGTTTGCGAAGGCGTTCGCGTTTGCCTTCCTGTTCCTGTGGTTCCGTGCCACGTTCCCGCGCTACCGCTATGACCAGATCATGCGGTTGGGCTGGAAGGTGTTCATCCCGATCGGACTGGTCTGGGTGGTGGTGGCCGGCTTCATGAAGTTTTACGGCGTCGCGGGGGTCTGACAAACCATGAAAAGTGCAATCCGCTTTTTCAAGAGCCTGCTGCTGATCGAGTTGTTGCAGGGCATGGCGGTGACTTGGCGTTACATGCTTGGACCGAAGTACACGATGCGCTATCCGATGGAGCACATCCCCAAGTCCAATCGGTTCCGCGGGCTGCACGCGTTGCGCCGTTACGAGAATGGCGAGGAGCGCTGCATCGCCTGCAAGCTGTGCGAGGCGGTATGCCCGGCGCTGGCAATCACGATCGATTCGGCACCGCGCGAGAGCGACGGCCAGCGACGCACCACGCGTTACGACATCGACTTGTTCAAGTGCATCTTCTGCGGCTTTTGTGAAGAGAGCTGCCCGGTGGATTCGATCGTCGAGACCCATATCCACGAGTACCACTTCGAGCATCGTGGCGAGAACGTGGTGACCAAGCCGCAACTGCTCGCGATCGGTGACCGGTTTGAAAAGGACATCGCCGCGGCCCGTGCGCAAGACGCGCCGTATCGTTGAGACCCACCGATGATTGATCCCAATTTTTTTCAACTCATTTGTTTCTACGCGTTTGGCGCGATCACCGTAGGCGCCGCGATCGCGGTCATCAGCCTGCGCAATACCGTGCATGCGGTGTTGTCGCTGGTGCTGACGTTTTTCAGCACGGCGTGCATCTGGATGCTGGCCGAGGCCGAGTTTCTCGCCGTGGCGCTGATCGTGGTCTACGTCGGCGCGGTGATGGTGCTGTTCCTGTTCGTGGTGATGATGCTCGACATCGACCAGGTCAAGATCCGCGAAGGCTTTGTGCGGTTCCTGCCGGTGGGCCTGGTCGTGGCGGTGGTGATGTTGGTGGAGATGCTGGCGCTGATCGGCGTGCGTGCGATGCACGCGCAGACGCTGGGGGTGAATCCGGCAACGGTCGCCGGGCAATCGAACACCGCCTGGCTCGGCACTGCGCTTTACACCCATTACCTGTTGCCGTTTGAAGTGGCGGCATTGATCCTGACCGTCGGCGTGGTGGCGGCAGTGGCGCTGACCTTGCGCCAACGCAGCGGTTCGAAGCGGCAAATGGCGGCTGAGCAGGTGGCGGTCGATCCGCGCGCCCGCGTGCGGCTGGTGAAGATGGATGCGGTGCGCCCGCCCGTGGCGGAGCCGCCGGCGGCATCCGAGGAGCCCAAAGCATGATTACCCTGGCCCATTTCATCGTGCTCGGCGCGATCCTGTTCTGCATCGCGGTCGCCGGGCTGTTCATCAACCGCAAGAACGTCATCGTGCTGCTGATGTCGATCGAGCTGCTGCTGCTCGCGGTCAACATCAATTTTGTCGCGTTCTCCCGCTTCGGCCACGACGTGGCCGGGCAGGTGTTCGTGTTTTTCATCCTCACCGTCGCCGCGGCGGAGTCCGCGATCGGCCTGGCGATCCTGGTGCTGCTGTTCCGCAACCGCAGCACGGTCAATGTCGCCGAAATCGACAGCATGAAGGGCTGAACACATGGTGCTTTCCACCTCCATCCTGTTGATCATCGCGCTGGCACCACTCGCTGGCTGCCTGATTGCCGGCCTGCTGCGCCATCAGGTCGGGCGCGTGGGCTCGCACACGGTGACCATCGCCGGCCTGGCGCTGTCGACCGCGCTGTCGTTCTACGTGCTCTACCAGCTGGTGTGGGGGGGCGCCCAGGCGTACGACGAAAACATCTACACCTGGTTCCAGGTCGGGCACATCAACGCCAGCTTCGGCTTCATGATCGACCGCCTGTCCGCGCTGATGATGGCGGTGGTGAGCTTCGTTTCGCTCCTGGTGCACATCTACACCATCGGCTACATGGCCGAGGACCCCGGCTACCAGCGCTTCTTCAGCTACATCTCGTTGTTCACCTTCTCGATGCTGATCCTGGTGATGGCGAACAACTTCTTCCAGTTGTTCGTCGGCTGGGAGCTGGTGGGCCTGGTGTCGTATCTGCTGATCGGCTTCTGGTTCAAGAAACCGACCGCGATCTTCGCCAACCTCAAGGCGTTCCTGGTCAACCGCGTCGGCGACTGGGGCTTCATCCTCGGGATTGCCGCGGTGCTGTACTTCCTCGGCACGCTGGATTACGCCACCGCGTTTGCCGGTGCCTCCACGCTGCCCGGCAAGACCCTGGCGATCACCGCCAACACGCACTGGGATGCGGCGACGGTGATCTGCATCCTGTTGTTCGTCGGCGCGATGGGCAAGAGCGCGCAGGTGCCGTTGCACGTGTGGCTGCCCGATTCGATGGAAGGTCCGACCCCGATCTCGGCGCTGATCCACGCGGCCACGATGGTCACCGCCGGCATCTTCATGGTGGCGCGCATGTCGCCGCTGTTCGAGCTGTCGTCCACGGCACTGAGCTTCGTGATGGTGATCGGCGCGACCGGCGCCTTGTTCACCGGTTTGATCGGCGTGGTGCACAACGACATCAAGCGCGTGATCGCGTATTCCACGCTGTCGCAGCTGGGCTACATGACGGTGGCGCTCGGCGTGTCGATGTATGCCGGCGCGGTGTTCCATCTGATGACGCATGCGTTCTTCAAGGCGCTGCTGTTCCTCGGTTCGGGCTCGGTCATCATGGCCATGCACCACAACCAGGACATGCGCTACATGGGCGGCCTGCGCAAGTACATGCCGATCACCTGGCTGACGATGTGGGCTGGCTCGCTGGCGCTGGTGGCGTTCCCGTTCACCTCGGGCTTCTACTCGAAGGATCTCATCATCGAGACCGTCGGCGAGTCGCATCGCTGGGGCGCGAACTACGCGTATTTCTGCGTGTATCTCGGCGTGTTCGTCACCTCGCTGTACACCTTCCGCATGATGTACCTGACGTTCCACGGCAAGGAGCGCTTCAGCGTCGATCATCATCTCGACCCGCATGACGAGCATGCCGCGCACCATCACCCGGAAGTGCTGCCGCACGCGCCGAAAGAGTCGCCGCTGGTGGTGACGATCCCGCTGATCCTCTTGGCGATTCCGTCGATCGTGATCGGCTACTTCACGGTCAAGCCATTGCTGTTCGGCAACTGGTTTGGCAATTCGATCTACGTCGACCCGGCAAACAATCCGATGGCGGAAATCGCCGAGCACTTCACCAATGCGGCCGCGATGGGGCTGCACGGTATTTCGCTCCTCGGGCCGTTTGGCCTGGTGGTGCTGGCGTTCGTCATCCAGACCTATATCTACCTGTTCAACCCGGTGGTGGCGGATCGCATCAAGCGCCTGCTCAAGCCGTTGTGGGTGGTGCTCGATCGCAAATACTGGATGGACGACATCCAGTACGGGTTGTTCGCCTCGGGTGGTCGCTGGCTGAGCCACGTGTTCCGGCGCGTCAGCGAGGGCATGATCATCGATGGCGCGATGGTGAACGGTACCGTGCATCGCACGCACGACATTGCCCGTGGCATGCGGCGGCTGCAGACCGGTTACCTCTACCAGTACGCGTTCGCGATGATCGTCGGCCTGATTCTGCTGCTCGGGGCGTATCTGCTGTTTGGCCCGATGCTGGCAGCGCAATAAGGGAAGCAAGCAAACATGTTCAATCACTTGCTCAGCCTGCTCATCTGGCTGCCGCTCGCCGGCACCGTGCCGGTGCTCATGGCCGGATCGAGCCGACCGAACCTCGCCCGTTGGCTGGCACTGCTGTTCATGGTGCTGACCTTCGTCGCCAGCCTGTTCCTGCTGCCGCAGTACAACGCGGATCTGGGCGGCATGCAGCTGGTCGAGCACCACGCGTGGGCGAGCACGATCAATGTGCACTACAACCTCGCGGTGGACGGCATCTCGATCGCGCTGATCATCCTCACCACCATCATCGGCGTGCTCGTCGTGGCCGGTGCGTGGGAGATCATCAAGACCAACACGCACCAGTACATGGCGGCGATGCTGGCACTGGAAAGCATGCTGATCGGCGTGTTCTGCGCGACCGACGCCTTGCTGTTCTACGTGTTCTTCGAAGCGATGCTGATCCCGATGTTCATCCTGATTGGCGTCTGGGGCGGCCCGCGGCGCGTGTACGCGACGCTGAAGTTTTTCATCTACACCTTCCTCGGCTCGATCTGCTTTTTGATCGGCATCCTGTACCTGTACAGCAAGGCCGGCACCTTCGACCTGCACACGCTCGCCGCGCTGCCGCTGTCGATGACCGAGCAAAGCTGGTTGTTCGGCGCGTTCGTGCTCGCGTTCGCGATCAAGGTGCCGATGGTGCCGGTGCACACCTGGCTGCCGGACGCACACGTGGAGGCGCCGACCGGCGGCTCGGTGTACCTGGCGGCGGTGATGCTGAAGGTCGGCACCTACGGCATGCTGCGTTTCATCCTGCCGATCACGCCGGACGCGGGCATGCACTACATGTGGCTGATCGTGGTGCTGAGCCTCGTCGCGATCATCTACATCGGCTACGTGGCGCTGACCCAGGAGGACATGAAGAAGCTGGTCGCGTATTCCTCGATCGCGCACATGGGTTTCGTCACCCTCGGCATGTTCATCGCCTTCGTGCTGGTGCGTGACCTGGGTAGCGTCGAGACCGCCCGCCTGGGCATGCAGGGTGCGGTGATCCAGATGATTTCGCACGGCTTCGTCTCCGGCGCGATGTTCACCTGCATCGGCATCATGTACGACCAGTTGCACACCCGCATCATCAAGGAGTACGGCGGCCTGGTGAACGTGATGCCGTGGTTTGCGGTGTTCTACGTGCTGTTCGCGTTTTCCAACACCGGTCTGCCGGGCACCAGCGGTTTCGTCGGCGAGTTCATGGTGATCCTCGCCAGCTTCCACATGAGTGCGTGGGTGGCTTTCTTCGCGGCCTTCACCCTGGTGATCGGTGCGGGCTACACCCTGTGGCTGGTCAAGCGCGTGATGTGGGGCCGCATCCACAACCCGCACGTGGCCCAGATGCGCGACATCAACAAGCGCGAGGCGTTCGTGCTGACCGTGTTTGCGCTGATGATCCTGTTCATCGGCATCTGGCCGCAACCGCTGGTGCACCTCACGGACAGTTCGGTGGCGCAGCTCGTGCAGCAGCTCGCCATTCACAAGCTTTGATCGGGATAGAACATGCCAACTATCAATGACATCCTGGTCCTGTTGCCGGAGTTTTATCTGGTGGCGGCCGCCTGCCTGCTGCTGCTGATGGATGCCTTCATCAAGCCGGAGCAGCGCGGCACCTTGCACTGGTGCTCGATCGTGGTGCTGCTGGTGGCGATCTATCTCGTGATTGCCGGCCAGCCGGACGTCACCGTCACCGCGTTCGGCAACATGTTCATCCGCGACCCGGCGTCCGAAATCATCAAGGTGTTCGTGCTGTTGTGCACGGTGCTGGTGTTCATCTTTTCGCGTCCGTATCTCATCGACCGCAAGCGTTTCGTCGGCGAGTTCTACACGCTGATGATCTTTGCCGTGATCGGCGTGATGTTGATGGTGTCGGCCGGCAACCTGGTGATGATCTACCTCGGGCTGGAGATGCTGACGCTGTCGTCCTACGCGCTGGTCGCGCTCAACCGCGACTCGCCGCTGTCGTCCGAAGCCGCGATCAAGTACTTCGTGCTCGGTGCGCTCACCTCGGGCATGCTGCTGTACGGCATGTCGATGGTGTACGGCGCGGCCGGCACGCTCGACCTCGCGCAATTGCACGAGGCGATCGCGCAGGGCACGGTGTCGCGGCTGATGGTGTTCGGCCTGATCTTCATGCTGGTCGGCATTGCCTTCGAGCTGGGCGCGGCGCCGTTCCACATGTGGATCCCGGATGTCTACCAGGGCGCCTCGACGCCGGTGACCACGTTCATCGCATCGGTGTCCAAGCTGGCAGCGTTCGGCCTGGCGTGGCGGCTGCTGGACACCGGCCTGGCCGGGTTGTCCAACTACTGGCAGCCGATGCTGGCGGTGATCTCGGTGCTGTCGATGGGTATCGGCAACCTGGTCGCGCTCGTGCAGACCAACATCAAGCGCATGCTCGCGTACTCGACCATCGCGCACATGGGCTTCCTGCTGATGGGCATCACCAACGCAACGCCGGGCGGTTACGCCAGCGCGATGTTCTACGCGATCTGCTATGCGCTGATGAGCACCGTCGCTTTCGGCGTGGTGCTGGCGATGGCGCGTGCGGGCTTCGAGTGCGAGGAAATCTCCGACCTCAAGGGCCTCAACGAGCGTTCGCCGTGGTTTGCTGGCATGATGGCGATCTCGATGTTCTCGCTGGCCGGCGTGCCGCCGCTGTTCGGCTTCTACGCGAAGTACCTGGTGCTGCAGGCAGCGATCAACGCCGGTTACTTGTGGCTGGCGATTTGCGGCATTGTGATGGCCATCATCGGTCTGTGGTACTACCTGCACGTCATCAAGGTGATGTACTTCGACCAGCCGGAAGAAGGCGGTGCCACGGTTTCCGCCTCCGACAGTTCGTTGCGCGTCGTACTCTCGCTCAACGGCCTCGCGCTGCTGGCGCTCGGCGTGTACTGGGGTCCGCTGCTGGGCTGGTGCCGGCGCTCGCTCGGCTTGAGCTGAGGTAGCGCGAAGGCCGGCGCGGCAGGATCAGCGCCGGCCAACGGCCAGCCAGAACGGCAGCTTGCCGCGGGTTGGCAACTGGGCAACGACCTGCAGCGTGCGGGCGTCGATCACGGCGACCCGGTCGGTGGCAGTCACCCCGGCGTAGATCCAGTGCCCGTCCCGGCTCGCCCGCACGCCATGCGGACCCTGGCCGACATTGATGCGCCGGATCACCTTGTACGTCTTCGGGTTGATCACGTCGACGAAGTGGTCGGCTACGGCGCCGGTGACAACGAGGCCACTGCCGGGGACGACGTCGATGCCGGCGTGTCCGAGACCGACGGGGATCACCGCGAGCACCTTGCGGGTGGCAAGGTCGACCGCGGCCACCTTGCCGACGAAGCCGCGAATCCACAGCGTCTTGCCGTCCGCCGAGAGCGCGAGGTTGTGCGGGTGGTCGAGGCCGGGCACCGGGAACGTGGCAGTCACGGTCTTCTTGCGCAGATCGATCACGGCGACCTTGCCTTCGCCCTGCAGCGTGACGTAGGCCAGCTTGCCGTCGGCGTTGAACAGCGCGTTGTGCGGGTTGTTGCCTACCGCGATAGTGGTGAGCGGCTTGCGCGCGACCAGATCAAGCAAGGTGACCGCGCCGGCACCGGCGCCGATCGCCAGACCGGTGCGGCCGTCCGGGCTGATCGCGACGCCCTGCGGCGTGGCGCCGACGGAGAAGGTCGCGAGGCGCTTGCCGTCATGCGCGTCGATCAGCCAGGCCTTCGGCAGCGTCGCACTGCTCACCAGGAGATGGTTGCCATGCGGCCCCAGCGCGAGGTAATGCGCACCGGGGAGCGCGTCGAAGACCTGGCCGGTTTGCAGGTTTTCGACCGCGCTGCTGGCCTGCAACGCAATGTAGGTCGCGCCGGGAAGCTGCGGGTTTGGCGTTGCAGCCTGGCTGCTTCCAACCACCAGCGCCAGCAGGACGACGGTGATGAACAGCGGCCGGTGGCGTGGCGATCGCGTGGCCGCAGCAGCGGAGGTAACGTGGCGCATGGGAGGCTCCTGTGGAAGAAAGGGGTGGCAGAGGATTCCCGAAAGTCTCGCCGGGGTGTCATTGCCAGCATCGCGATCACCAGGGTCGCCAATGCGGATCGCCGGGAAACCTTCGCGCGGGCGGCAGGAGTCATCATCGCCGTATTCCGCCTCATTGCCCGATCCGCCGCAGCGGTTCCCCCG
>SCRM01000006.1 GCA_004298045.1 Rhodanobacter sp.
ACCTCCGAAACTCATTACTGACTTTCTTTGGGTGGGACGCTTTGCATTGCTTGGACAGGTCAGCGACCCGCCAGCGCAAGGCGTCCACACAATTCACCTGTGCACACTGTCAAAGATCTGTTCCCGATCCCGAAGGACCGCCCGAGACATTTCGTCGTCGGTGAGCCGCCTACTATACATCGTTTTTACTTGCCGTCAACACCCTCAAAACGTGAAACTTGATTGCCGAAAGGGGTTGAACCGGGCCGATGCAGCAGCCGGGCCGCGAATACTAGGCAGGTGCCCGGTGGTTGGCAAGCGTTATTTCGAGTCTGGTTGCACTTGCCTGCACAACGCACTGAGCAGGAAAGGAATATTTCTCTTCAGGGTGCGGCTCAAGCAGCAACCAAACGGACACGGACGAAGTTGCGCTTGCCAACCTGCAGCACGCCCTCGAAGCCGGCAGCAAACACGTGTTGCCCGTCCTCGACCACGGTCGCGTCGATGCGCACGGCACGCTCGCGCAGTTTGCGGTTCGCCTCGGAGTTGCTGCTGGTGAGACCGACGGCGGTCAGCAGGGCGGGCAGGCGCAGGCCTTCGGCCGGCACCGCGATGTCGGTACGCGGCAACAGCGAGGTGTCGCCCTCGCCGCGCACCACCGCATGCCAGCCGGCGATGGCCTGTTCGGCGGCCGCAGCATCGTGGAACCGGGTTGCCAGCTCGCGCGCCAGGCGCAGCTTGGCGTCGCGCGGATTGAGCGCGCCGCTGGCGACGTCGCGCTTCATTTGCGCCAGCTCGGTAAGTGAGACGTCGAAGCTCAGGAGCTCGAACCAACGCCACATCAGCTCGTCGCCGATCCTCATGGTCTTGGTGACCATGTCGATCGCCGGCTCGTCGATGCCGATGTAGTTGCCCAGCGACTTGGACATCTTGTGCACGCCGTCGAGGCCTTCGAGCAGCGGCATCGTCAGCACGATCTGCGGTTTCTGCCCGTAGTGCTCCTGCAGGCCGCGTCCCATCAAGAGGTTGAACTTCTGGTCGGTGCCGCCCAGCTCGAGATCGCTCTTGAGTGCCACCGAGTCGTAGCCCTGCACCAGCGGATACAGGAACTCGTGGATGGCGATGGATTGCTGCGCAGCGTAGCGCTTGGCGAAGTCGTCGCGCTCGAGCATGCGCGCCACGGTGTGCTGGCCGGCAAGGCGGATCATGTCGGCGGCTCCCATCTTGCCGAACCATTCACTGTTGAAACGCACTTCGGTGCGTTCGCGGTCGAGCACCTTGTAGACCTGCGCGGCGTAGGTTTCGGCGTTTTGCAGCACGTCTTCGCGGGTGAGCGGCTTGCGCGTGACATTCTTGCCGGTGGGGTCGCCGATCATGCCGGTGAAGTCGCCGATCAGGAAGATCGCCTGGTGCCCGAGATCCTGGAATTGGCGCATCTTGTTGAGCAGCACGGTATGTCCGAGATGAAGATCCGGCGCGGTCGGGTCAAAGCCCGCCTTGACCCGCAGCGGACGACCGGACTGCAGGCGTTCGAGCAGATCCTCCTGCTTGATGATTTCGTCCGCACCGCGCGCGATGAGGGCCAGGGCCTGCTCGGGATCGTTCATGGATTCCTCGAATTGGGGGGGGATGCGGCAACCGCACAACGGACACCGGTCACGTTTCCGCGTTAATTGTGCGTTAACCGGAAACCCAACGCAAACTATTGATCACAAAGGCATTGACGGACCAATCACGGCACGACTAAGGTGCGTCAGGTTTGTTACTTTATCCGCGGGGCCGGGGCAGCATGGTTGAGGGGAACCGGGAAGCACATCAGGCGCGGCGGCGAGCGATCCGTCGCACCGCCCAACGACTGCACACCACTTTTTACGAGCACTGCGCGCACTGGTCGTTCGAGCGCCTGGAACCGGCGGCCCCGATCCGCTGGCACCGCGAGCGCTGGATTCTCGCCGGTACCGCGCTGCTGGCCACCTTGCTTTCCGGGCTGATCATGCCGGCCTGGGCCACGGCGATGAAGCCGACGCCGACCATCGAGGCGCACACGCTGTTGCCGCTGGCCTTGCCAAAGACGCCGGCAATGAACCCGGCGGCCAGCACGGTGGACGATTGGCAGGTGGTGCGGGTGCAGCCAGGGCAGACGCTGTCCGACATTTTCAGTGGTCACGGGCTGAGCCTGACCGATCTGCAAAAGGTGATGGATGCCGCCGGCAGCGCCAAGACTGCGCTGCACAACATCCACCCCGGCGAGGAGTTCGATTTCCTGCTCGGGCCGGGCGGTACGCTGCAGGGCTTCCGCTTCGACAAGGATCAAGCCACCCGCGCCATCGTGCGGTTTGACAACGGCCAGCCCACGCTGAGCCTGCAATCGCGCGACATGGACGTGCGCGAAGAAGTCGCGCACGGGGTGATTCGCAGCAGCCTGTACGCAGCAGCGGGCCAGGCCGGGCTGTCCAACGCGATGGTGGGCAAGCTTGCCGACCTGTTCAAGTACGACATCGACTTTGTGCAGGATCTGCGCGAGGGCGACAGCTTCACCGTGATCTACGACGACGTCTACCGCGATGGCGCACGCTACGGCGAAGGCGACATCCTCGCCGCCGAATTCGTGAACCAGGGCAAGCGCTACACCGCGTACCGGTTCAAGAAGGGTGACGGCAGCTACGGCTGGTTCAGCGAGGACGGTCGGCCGCTGCAGAAGTCCTTCCTGCGCATTCCGGTGGATTTCACCCGCATCTCGTCGACCTTCAGCACCGCGCGCATGCATCCCATCCTCGGCCGCATGCGGGCGCACAAGGGCGTCGACTATGCCGCGCCCACCGGCACACCGATCCACGCCGCCGGCGATGGCGTCATCAAGTACCGTGGCTGGGAGCGCGGCTACGGCAACTTCGTGGTGATCCAGCACAACAAGGACATCAGCACCGCCTACGGCCACATGTCGCGCTTCGCCAGCGAGCGCGTGGGCCAGCGCGTGAAGCAGGGTCAGGTAATCGGCTACGTCGGCATGACCGGGCTGGCGACCGGCCCGCATCTGCACTACGAATTCCGCGTCGACGGCGTGGCGCGCAACCCGCTCACGGTGACCCTGCCCAAGCCCGAGCCGCTGCCGGCCGCGCAAATGGCCAAGTTCAAGAGCACCGTGGTGAAGCCGGAGCTGGCGCGGCTGGAGCAGATCGACCGCCGCATCCAGCTCGCACGTATCAACCCGCCGGGCACCGACAACTGAGTGGCGGCGGGTGACGCCGGCCACGCTCTATCTCGGCTTGATGTCCGGCACCAGCGCCGACGGGATCGACGCGGCGCTGGTGTCGTTTGCAGCGCCGCAACCGCAACTCGTCGCCGCGCGCACGCACCCGTGGCCCGCGGCCTTGCGCGCGGAAATCCTCGCGCTGGCGCAGGGCACCGATCCACTTGATCTCGACGCCTACGGCCGGCTGGATGTCGCGCTGGGGCACGGGTTTGCCGACGCCGCCAACGCGCTGCTCGACGCCAGCGGCACCCCGCGCGCCGCGGTACGTGCGATCGGCTCACACGGCCAGACCTTGCGCCATCGGCCTGGCGGTGCGCTGCCGTTCACGCTGCAGGCCGGCGATCCGAACGTGATCGCCGAACGCTGCGGCATCGACGTGGTGGCGGACTTTCGCCGCGCCGACGTGGCTGCCGGCGGCCAGGGCGCGCCGCTCCTGCCCGCCGTGCACGCGATGCTGCTGGCAAGCCCCGGCCACCCTCGCGTGGTGCTGAACCTTGGTGGCATCGCCAATATCACCGTGCTTGGCGCCGACGGCACGGTGACCGGCTTCGACACCGGCCCCGCGAACGGCTTGCTCGATGTCTGGTGCGAGCGCAGTTGCGGGTTGCCATTCGATCGCGACGGCACCTTCGCCGCAAGCGGTACGGTCGACACCGGGCTGCTGGCGGCCTGGCTGGCCGACCCGTATTTCGCGTTGCCGCCGCCGAAAAGCACGGGACGCGAGCATTTCCACCTGCGCTGGCTGTTGGCGCAGCCGCGCGTGGCGCACCTGGGCGCCGCCGACGTGCAGGCCACGCTGCTCGAACTCACCGCGCGCAGCGTGGCGAACGCCATTGTGCAATACGCCGCCGGCGCCGAAGACGTGCTGGTGTGCGGCGGTGGGGTGCACAACCCGCCACTGCTGCAGCGCCTGCGCGGGCTGCTGGCACCGCGCGGCCTCGCGAGCACCGCGACCTGCGGCGTCGATCCCGATTACCTGGAAGCGATGGCCTTCGCCTGGCTGGCACGGCAACGCCTTGCCGCACTGCCCGGCAACCTGCCGGCAGTGACCGGCGCGCGCGGGTCGCGCGTGCTCGGCGCGGTCTACTCGGCGCCACCGCCTGCTGCCGCCTGAACGCCCATCGCCTCCGGGGCAAACTGGGTGGGCTGGGTCTGCGCCAACGCGCGCAGGGCTTCGCGAAACGCACCCTGCTCCGCGGCCCCCCAGCCGCCGTCGCGGATATCCAGCGTGGCGGGGTCGCAGTGGCTTTCGCTGAACTGTGGCGCGGTGGAAAGACCGACGCCACGCCGCAGCGCAAACAGCATCACCTCGTTCATTGAGCACTGGCGCTCGTTGGCGAGCAAGCGAATGCGCTCGACCAGCTGGGTATCGACATACTGCACGACCATGTCCGGCATGTGCGTCTCCTGCATGGTCCCCTGCGTCCAGCATCGTGCCATGCCTCGGCGTGCGCGGGTGGCGCCATTGGCACGAAGCGTGGTGCAAGTCGCACTTCAGGCGTGAACCACGCCACGAAATGGCGTCAGCTTTCCGTGCGGGCGCGCTCCGCGCCGCGGAAATACCGCCACAGGACGGCATACAGCAGCATGGCCGGCACCACCGCCAGCACGGTGATGATGAAGTAGCCGCCATAGCCGGTGGCCATCGCGATATCGCCGGCAAAGAAGCCAAGCACTTTGCCCGGCAGGTTCACCAGGGAACTGAGCAGCGCGTATTGCGTCGCCGTGTGGCGCTGGTTCACCAGCGAGGAGAGAAACGCCACGGTCGGCGGACCGAGCATGCCGAGCGCGAGGTTTTCGCAGGAGATCACGGCGGTCAGCATCACCAGGTTGCCGGGGTGCGCGATCAGCAGCAGGTACAGCAGGTTGGTCACGCCGCACAGCGCGATCGTCAGCCCGAGCGGCCGCCATGCGCCCCAGCGCGCTACCATCGCACCGCCAATGAACACGCCGACGATGCCAATCCAGATGCCGTAGACCTTGGTGATGGTGCCGATCTGGGTCTTCGAGAACCCCATGTCGCGGTAGAACGGGCTCATGATGCCGCCCACCGTGGCCTGCTCCGGCAGCTTGAACAGCAGCAGGAACAGCAGCGTGACGCCGGCCAACGCCCAGCCGTAACGGCGGAAGAAATCGGCGAAGGGATCAAGCACGCCCTCGCGCATCGCGGCGCGCCAACGCAGCGCAGGGGTGCGCACGACATCCGGCTCGCGGGCGTACAGCGTGGTCGCGATCGGCACCAGCATTGCGACGGCCATGCCGGCATACACCACGCGCCACGGCAGATGGTCGGCGGCGATCAGGGCTACCGCTCCGGCCAGCAGCAGGCCAATGCGGTAGCCAAGCGAATAGGTGGCCACCAGCGCGCCCTGCGCTTCGATCGGAGCGATCTCGATGCGGTAGGCGTCAATCGCGATGTCCTGGGTGGCGCCGCAAAACGCCACCACCAAGGTGGCGGCAATGAACGGCACCAGATGGTGCGGCGTGAACCACGCCATCGCGAGCAGACCGAGCGTGAGCACCAGCTGTGCCGCGAGCAACCATCCGCGCCGCCGGCCGAAGCGCGCAAAGCCAGGCAGCCGCACATGGTCGAGCAGCGGCGCCCACACGAACTTGAACGCGTAGGTCATGCCGGCGCTGGCGATCATGGTGATGTCGCCCAGCCGGATGCCGTTTTCCTTGAGCCAGTACGCCAGCGTGCCGGCCACCAGCAGAAACGGCAGCCCGGACGAAAACCCGAGCAGCGCCATGGTGCCGGCGGCCGGTTGCGCGAACGCGCGCCAGACCGAGGGCTTTGCCCGCCGCGCCACCGCGTCAGCGGCCATGTTCAATCGGCATAGTCGACGCTGTAGGGCGCGTGGTCGGAGAACCGCTCGTCACGGTAGATCGCGCAGTGCTTGAGGCGCGCACCAAGCGCCGGGGTGACCAGCTGGTAGTCGATGCGCCAACCCACGTTGTTGGCGCGCGCGTTGCCGCGGTTGGACCACCACGTGTAATCCTCGCCCGCGGGCTGCAGGCGGCGGTAACTGTCGACCCAGCCGCGCGCGACCAGGCCGTTGAGCCAGGCGCGCTCCTCCGGCAGGCAACCGGAGTTTTTCTGGTTGGATTTCCAGTTCTTGATGTCCTGTTCGCTGCGCACGATGTTCCAGTCACCGCACAGTATGTAGTCGCGGCCGCTGGCGAGCCACGCGTCGAGGATCGGCGCGAGCCAGGCCATCGACTGGAACTTGAAGCCCTGGCGCTCGTCGCCCGAAGAGCCAGACGGCACGTACAGGGACACCACCGAGAGATTGCCAAAGCGCGCTTCGAGATAGCGCCCCTCCTCGTCGAACGCTTCCCAGCCCAGCCCGGTGCGCACCTCGTCCGGTTCGCGCTGCGCGTACACCGCAACGCCGGAGTAGCCCTTCTTGGTGGTCGCGTGGCGGTAGTAGCAATGGCGGCCTTGCGGGTGGTACATCGGATCGGTGAGCTGGTCGGTCTGCGCCTTGACCTCCTGCAGACAGACCACGTCGGCACGCTGCTTCGCCAGCCACGCGTAGACGCCTTTGCTGGCGGCCGAACGCAGGCCATTGGCGTTCAAGGTGATGATGCGCATGCCGGTCTCCTGACGCGAAGCAGGCATGATAGCAACCATGCCTCCGCCCGCTGTCTGCGTTGCCCCGGTCACGCCCGCCTTGCGCGCGGCAGTGCTGCGCCTGCGCGTGAGCCGCGAGCAGGCGGCGTTCGTCAGCCCGCCCGCACTCACCCTGCCGGATGCCGAGCGCTGCGCCGGCAGTCAG
This sequence comes from Rhodanobacter sp., assembly GCA_004298045.1. Lineage (GTDB taxonomy): Bacteria > Pseudomonadota > Gammaproteobacteria > Xanthomonadales > Rhodanobacteraceae > Rhodanobacter_A. The sequence goes on from SCRM01000006.1 coordinate 7,012, forward strand.
CCGATGGCGATCCTCCTGGGCGATGCCGTGGTCGGCTATTACCGCATCGAACGCAGCGCGCGCAGCCTGACGGGAGCGGCCAGCGAGCGCCGTGCGCTGGGCTTGCGCTCGTTCCAGATCGACCTTGCGCACCAGGGCCAGGGGCTCGGCGGCAGCGCCATGCGGGCACTACTTGTCGACCTCGCTGCACGCTGCCCGCACGCCAGCGGCCTGCTGCTCACCGTCAGCCCGCGCAATGCGGTGGCGCTCAAGCTCTACCGGCGCGCCGGCTTCGTCGACCGGGGCGCGCTGTACCATGACGCGCGCACTGCGCCCGAACACCTGTGGTGGCGCGTCCTGCCCTGACGAGACCCCCCATGCACGACTACCAGCGCGACTTCATTGACCTCACGCTTGAGCGCGAAGTACTGCGCTTCGGCGACTTCACGCTGAAGTCCGGCCGCCAGAGCCCGTACTTTTTCAACCTCGGGCGCATTGCCAGCGGCGCCGCGCTGGCCCGGCTCGGTCGCGCCTACGCAGCCACGCTGATGGCGGCCCGGCTCGACGTGGACATGTTGTTCGGCCCTGCCTACAAGGGCATCGCGCTGGCCGCCGCGACGGCGATCGCGCTGGCCGATGTCCACGGCCGCGATGTGCCGTGGGCGTACAACCGCAAGGAGGCGAAGGATCACGGCGAAGGCGGCACGCTGGTCGGCGCGCCGCTCAAGGGTCGCGTGTTGATCGTGGACGACGTGATGACCGCCGGCACCGCGGTACGCGAATCGCTCGCACTGATCAAGGCCACCGGGGCAACGCCCGCCGGGGTGCTGATTGCGCTCGATCGGCAGGAACGCGGCCAAGGTGCCTTGTCGGCAGCCCAGGAAGTGACCCGCGACTTCGGCATCCCGGTGGTGGCGATCACCAGCCTGGCCGACGTGCTGGCCTACGCCGGCGAGCGCCCCGCACTGGCGGCCGAGCACGCGCGCCTCGTCGCCTATCGCGTCCGCTACGGCGTGACTGGCTGAAAACGCGCGATCCGTCACACGCCGCCACCGCTCGCACCACGCTTCCACATGCGCCGGCCGATGCCGCGTCTATACTGCCCGGCCATGGGGAATTCCACACACAAGACGCTCACCGCCCTTGCCATCGCGGCGCTGCTGACCTGCTCGGCGGCGTTTGCACAGCAGAACACGACTACCAACGGCATGCGCTACAAGTGGGTCGATGGCGCCGGGGTGCCGCACTTCAGCGACGGCTTGACCCAGGACGCGATCAAGTACGGCTACCAGGTGGTCAACGACCAGGGGCTGGTGGTGCGCCGCGTGCAGCGGACGCTGAACCCGGAGGAACGGGCCGCCGCGCAGAAACTCGCGGAACAGCAGGCGGCGCAACAACGCAAGGCACGCGACCGCCAGCGCGCCGATGAGCAACTGCTTGCGGCCTACCCCAACGAGGCCGCCTACAAGGTCGCGCTGCAACAGACGTTGACCAGCCTCGACCAGCAGATCCGCACCAGCAAGATCAACCTGCGCAGTCAGGAGCAGGCCTTGACCGGGCTGCTCGCGCGCGCGGCCGAACTCGAACACAACAAGCAGCCCTTGCCCAAGTCGTTGCAGGACGGCATCACCCATCAACGCGGCATCGTGAGCGAGGTGCAAGGCCAGCTCACCCGCCAGCAGGCCGAACGCGACCAGACCACGCAAAACCAGGTGCAGCAGCTCGCCCACTACCGCGCCCTGCTGGCCGCCCAGGCCCAGCAACCCTGACCCGTCCGGGCCTCGCGCTTCGAATCTCGATCCCGGATCCCGGTTTTCAGAACGGCAACTTGAGCGACGGCTCCACCGCCAGGAGCTGGGTACGGAACACCTGCTGCACGCGCTTGAGCGCGGCCTCGTCGTTGGCATCGAACCGCAGCACCAGCACCGGTGTGGTGTTGGAGGCGCGCACCAGGCCCCAGCCATCCGGCCAATCGGCGCGCACGCCGTCGATGGTGATGAGCGTGGCGTCGCCGAATTTCGCCGCGGCACGGAATTTCTCCATGAAGCGGTAGTGTTCGCCCTCGGCCATCGGGATCTTGAGCTCGGGGGTGGAAACGCCCTTGGGCAAGGTGGCGAAGATCTCCTCCGGCGTGCGCCCTTCCAGGTCGCCGGCCAGGATTTCCAGCAGCCGCGCGCCGGCATACACGCCATCGTCGAAGCCGTACCAGCGCTCCTTGAAGAAGAAATGCCCGCTCATTTCACCGGCGAGTTCGGCGCCGGTTTCGCGCATCTTGGCCTTGATCAGCGAGTGCCCGGTGCGCCACATCAGCGGGCTGCCGCCGGCTTCGAGAATCTGCCCCTTGAGATGCCCGGTGCACTTCACGTCGTAGATGACGGTGGCGCCCGGCTGGCGCGCCAGCACGTCGCGCGCAAACAGCATCAGCACGCGATCGGGAAACACGATTTCGCCCGTCTTGGTGACCACGCCCAGACGGTCGCCATCGCCATCGAACGCCACGCCGAGATCGGCACCGGTCTGGCGCACCGCGAGGATCAGATCCTGCAGGTTGCGCGGCTCGGACGGGTCGGGGTGGTGGTTGGGGAAGGTGCCGTCGACATCGCAGTAGAGCGGAATGATTTCGCAACCGATGCCGGACAGCACCTGCGGCGCGATCACGCCGGGGATGCCGTTGCCGCAATCCACCACCACCTTCAGGCGGCGCTCGGTCTGCACGTCGGACACGATGCGCTCGAGATAATCGGGCAACACGTCGATCTGGCGCAGCTTGCCGCCGCCACCTTGTTCGAGCGCGTCTTCGGCAATCCGCCGGTAGAGATCCTTGATCGCCCCTTCGGACAGCGTCTGCCCGCCAATCACGACCTTGAAGCCGTTGTAGTCGGGCGGGTTGTGGCTGCCGGTCACGGCCACGCCGCAGCCGGTGCCGTAGTGGAAAGTGGCGAAGTACACCACCGGCGTGGGCACCGCACCGAGGTCGACCACGTCGACGCCGGCGTCGCACAGGCCCTGGCACAGCGCCCCGGCAAGCTCCGGGCCGGACAGTCGGCCATCGCGACCCACCACGATCTCGCGCAGGCCCTGCTCGCGCATCAGGCTACCGATCGACTGGCCCAACTGTTGCGCCACGCCGGCATCCAGCGTCTGGCCAACCACGCCGCGGATGTCGTACGCGCGAAAAATGCCGGGATCAACGCGGATGCCGGCCACGGCCGGCGGCGCGGCGGCCGCGATGGGCGCGGGAAGGGATGTTGCCGGTGTTGCAGCATGCTTGGCCAACGTAAACTCCTGGATGTCGATCCCCGCGCCGCCAGCGTCGTGCGCCGAGCGTCGGTGCCAGATGATCAGGTAGCTGCCGATGCCCAGCCCGAGCAAGGCCAGCAAGGCAGCGAGCGGCCACGAATGCGGCAGCACGATGAATGCGTCCGGCAGCGCGGCGGCAACGCTGAAGGTACTACCGGGAACCATCTTCGCAACCGGCTCCGCCTGGGCGGCCGCACTGCCGTGCGCAAGGATGCGCATGTCGCTGTCCGTGTCGCCCTGCCGCAAATCGAGCCGGCCGCCCGCAGGCGACACCGATTCGAACACCTGCTTGACCGGCGCGAACGGCAGTTCGACCCACAGCCACGCCTGCGCGTGGCCGGCCTGACCGAGCGGCACCACCATGCTCAGGCGGCGGTCGCCGATGCCGTGTGAGACGCTCTGCACCGGCGGCAGCCCATCGTCGGTTTGCGCCGCCATGAGCTGCGCTGCCTTGGCGTAGCCAAACTCGCGGAAATTGGCATGCAGCACTTCTGCCAGGCTGCCGCTGTAGACGTCGAGCGCGAGGGCCTGCGGCAGCTCGGCATGCAGGGCCGCCACCAGCTGCGCGTGGTCGAGTTGCAAGGTGGCCGGCGGCAGGGTCGCGGCGATGTTTTCCACCGCGGCACGCTGGCGTGCCACCGTGCTTGCCAGCCCTTGCGCCACCGTGTCGCGGGCACGCACCACGCGCGCGGCGGCGTGTGCCTCGTCGGCGACGAGCCAGGTTTGCCAGGCGCAAAACACGCCAGCCAGCAGGAACACGGTGCCCAGCGCAAGCGGCCACAAACGCCGCACATCGACCTGCATACGCCGTCTCGAACCGCTCGCCTCAGCCATTGCCGATCCCTGTCGTCACAGGTGCCTGTGCCTTCCGGTTGCCTTGCGGCATCACCGGATACCGGTTGAACCAAACCCGCCACTGCCGCGCGTGCTGGGCGCGAAATCCGCCACCACCGTCAACCGCGCCTGCGCCACGGGCACCAGCAGCAGCTGCGCGATGCGATCGCCGATTTCTATGGTGTACGCCGCACGGCCGCGATTCCAGCAGGAAATCATCAGCGGCCCCTGATAGTCGGCGTCGATCACCCCGACAAGGTTCCCCATCACCAGGCCGTGTTTGTGCCCCAGCCCCGAGCGCGGCACGATCAGCGCGCACCAGCCGGGGTCGCCGATGTGGATCGCGATGCCGCTGGGCACCAGCGCACTTTCGCCGGGGGCGAGCGTGAGCGGCGCTGCCAGCGCGGCGCGCAGATCCATCCCGGCGCTGCCGGGTGTGGCCGCGGCCGGCAGCGGGATGCTTGCGCCCAGACGCGGGTCGAGAACCTTGAGCTGGACGTCGAGCATGGCCGCTCAGCCGCGCGCGGCGTGGTAGCGCTCGGCGATGCAGGCAACAAGCTGGCGTGCCAGCTCGATCTTGCTGGCACGCGGCAACGGCTGGTGGCCGTCCTTCCAGAACACCTCGAGCGCGTTGTCGGCGCAGTCGAAGCCAAGGCCGTCGCCGACGCGGTTGGCGGCGATCATGTCCAGCCCTTTGCGCGCGAGCTTGTCCTGCGCATAGCGCTCCACTTCGTGGGTTTCCGCCGCAAAGCCGACCAGGAACGGCGGCGCGGAAAGCGCCGCCAGGCTGGCGAGGATGTCGGGGTTTTCCGCCAGTTCGAGCACCAGATCGGCGCCGGCCTGTTTCTTCAGCTTGCGCCCGGCACACTGCACCGGGCGATAGTCGCCCACCGCGGCCGCCCCGACGTAGATCTGCGCCGTATGGCATGCGGCCTGCACCGCCTGCTGCATCTGCGCGGCGCTGCGCACGTTGACCCGGTGGCCGACGCCCGCTGGCGTCGGCAGGCTGACCGGCCCGGCCACCAGGGTCACCTCGGCGCCAGCTTCGACCGCCGCCTGCGCCACCGCAAACCCCATCTTGCCGGAGCTGCGGTTGCCGATGAAGCGCACCGGGTCGATGTCCTCGAACGTGGGGCCCGCGCTGACGACCACGGCCACGCCGCCCAGCACGCCCGCGCCGAACGACGCCGCCAGCGCGTCGCGCATCGCCTCGGGCTCGACCATGCGCCCGGCGCCGACATCCCCGCAGGCCTGCGCGCCATCCGCCGGCCCCAGCACATGCACGCCACGCTGGCGCAACGTGGCCATGTTGGCCTGCACCGCCGGGTGCGCCCACATCTGCCGGTTCATCGCCGGCGCGAGGTAGAGCGGGGCATCGCTGGCGAGGCACAGCGTGGTCAACAGATCGTCGGCATGGCCATGCGCCAGGCGGGCGATGGCATCGGCACTGGCCGGCGCAATCAGGATGCGTTCGGCCCAGCGCGCCAGTTCGATGTGGCCCATGGCGGCTTCGGCGGAGGCATCCCACAGCGAGGTGCGCACGCTCTGGCCAGACAAGGCCTGGAAGGTGGCGGTGCCGACAAAGTGCTCGGCACCGGCGGTCATCACCACCCGTACCTCGGCGCCGGCGTCACGCAGCCGGCGCACCAGCTCGCACGCCTTGTAGGCAGCTATGCCGCCTGAAACCCCCAGCAGAATGCGCCGCTCAGCAAGACTCATGTAGGTTCGGCCTGACGTACCTCAACGCGGCTAGCTTACCGGAACTGCAGGCCGCGACGGCTGCCGCGTGGCGGCATAACGGGCACGCTGGCGGCATGAGCATCCGTGATTGGCCCGAAGGCGAACGCCCGCGCGAAAAGCTGCTCGCACGCGGCAGCGACGCGCTCTCCGATGCCGAACTGCTGGCCGTGCTGCTGGGCAGCGGCGTGCGCGGCAAGGACGCAATCGCGCTGGCACGGGAAATATTGCTGGCCGCCGGCAGCCTGTCCAATTTGTTGGCGCGGCCCGACCAGTCCGCCCGCGTCCGTGGCCTCGGCCCGGCCAAGCGCGCGCGCATCGCGGCCGCGCTGGAACTGGCACGACGCAGCCTGGCCGAACAACTGCGCGAGCAGCCGGCGCTGGCCAATCCGCGCGACAGCGGCACCTATCTGCGTGCACGCATGCGCCACCTGCCGTATGAAATCTTCGCTTGCCTGTTTCTCGACAACCGCCACCGCGTGCTGGGGTTCGCGGAACTGTTCCGCGGCACGGTGGACGGCGCCAGCGTGCATCCACGCGAGGTCGTGCGCGCCTGCCTCGAGCACAACGCCAGCGCGGTGATCTTCGCCCACAACCACCCTTCCGGTGTGGCCGAGCCGAGCGCCGCCGACCGCGCCATCACCCATGATTTGGGCGATGCGCTCAGGACCATCGGCGTACGGGTGCTGGACCACCTCGTGATTGGCGCCGGCGAGCCGGTGTCGATGGCCGCGCGCGGCCTTATTTGATGCGCTCTGGCGGGTGTGAGCCAACCCTTCGCTGCAGGGTTCGCGGCCAAGCTGCGGATACTTATGCACAAATACCGCAGATCGGCGCTTGCAGGGGTCATTCAAGGCGGCACACGAAGGTTTTCACTTAACCTATTGATAGCAAAGTACCTGTCGGCGTGGAACACCTGCAAGGACTGTTCCACGCGCCAAGCCGGCAAGAACCTCCGTACTTTCCCCACAGACTTATCCACAAGCCGCACGGGCACCACCTCGCCACTGGTCACGTACCTGCGTCAGCACGGTGGGCGGCCAAGCGTCTGCTAGCATTATCGGTTCCATCCCGAACCTGCCGCGCCCGTGAAAGCACAGTTGCACGCCCTGGTCCTTGAGGCCATCCACGCCCTGCAGGGCCAGACGCTGCTGCCGGGCGACCTCGTGGTTCCGGATTTCGTGATTGAGCGCACACGCAGCCGCGAACACGGCGACTTCGCCACCAACGTGGCGATGCTTTTGGCCAAGGCGGCACGCCGCAAGCCGCGCGAACTGGCGGAACAGTTGGTGACGGCACTGCCGGCCAGCGCCGAAGTGGCCAAGATCGAGATTGCCGGCCCCGGCTTCATCAACTTTTTTCTCGCCGCCGACGCCAGCCAAGCGCTGGTGCGGCGCATCCTGGAACAAGGTGAGCGTTACGGCCGCAACGCCAGCGGTGCCGGGCGCACCGTGGGGGTCGAGTTTGTTTCGGCCAACCCCACCGGCCCGCTGCACGTGGGCCACGGCCGCAATGCGGCGCTGGGCGACTGCGTGGCGCGCCTGCTGGGAGCCGCTGGCTGGGCGGTAAAGCGCGAGTTCTACTACAACGACGCCGGCGTGCAGATCGCCAACCTCGCAGTGTCGGTGCAGGCGCGTGCGCGCGGGATTGCACCGGAGGCCCCCGGTTGGCCGGAGAACGGCTACCGCGGCGACTACATCGCCGACGTCGCGAGCGCCTATCTGGCCGGCGCGAGCGTCAGCGTCGAGGGCCAGACCGTCACCGGCGCGAAGGATCCGGACAATCTCGACGCGATCCGCGCGTTCGCCGTGGCCTACCTGCGGCACGAGCAGAACCTCGACCTCGCCGCCTTCGGTGTCGGGTTCGACGTGTATTTCCTCGAATCCTCGCTGTACGCCGACGGCAAGGTGGAGGAAGCCGTGCGCGGGCTGACGGCCCACGGCTACACCTACGAGGAAGGCGGCGCGCTGTGGCTGAAGACGACGGCCTTCGGCGACGACAAGGACCGCGTGATGCGCAAGTCCGACGGCACCTATACCTATTTCGTGCCGGACGTGGCCTACCATCTCTCGAAGTGGCAGCGCGGCTACGGCAAGGCGATCACCGTGCTGGGCTCGGACCACCACGGCTCGCTGGCGCGCGTGAAGGCCGGCCTGCAGGCGCTGGATCGCGGCATCCCCAGGGGCTACCCGGATTACCTCCTATACCAGATGGTGACGGTGATGCGCGGCGGCGAGGAGGTGAAGATCTCCAAGCGCGCCGGCAGCTACGTCACCCTGCGCGACCTGATCGACGAGGTGGGTCGCGACGCCACGCGCTACTTCCTCGTCTCGCGCAAGAGCGATTCGCAGCTGGTGTTCGACATCGACCTCGCGCGCTCGCAGTCCAACGACAACCCGGTGTACTACATCCAGTACGCCCACGCGCGGGTGTGCAGCGTGCTGCGCCAGGCCGGTGAAAAAGGCCTTGCGCAAGACCAAGCCAACGGCCTGCTGCACCTCGACCGCCTCGACAACGAACACGAACAGGCGTTGCTGACCGAGCTTTCACGCTACCCGGAGGTCGTCGCCAGCGCGGCGACCAACCTCGAACCGCATTTGCTCGCGGTGTGGTTGCGCGACCTCGCCAACGCGTTCCATACGTATTACAACGCCTGCCAGTTTCTGGTTGACGACAAGGATCTGCGCGACGCCCGCCTCGCCCTCGCGGTGGCGACCCGGCAAGTGCTGCGCAACGGTCTGGACCTGCTGGGCCTCACCGCCCCGGAGCACATGTGATGGCGCAACGCAGAGCCAAGGGCCGCCAGGCCGTGCGCAATTCGAGCGGCGGCGTACCCGCGTGGGCGTGGGCGCTGGTCGGCGCCATCGCCGGCGGCATCTTCGTCGTGGTGCTGATGCACCGCTCGCAATTGCCGATGACCCCCGGCCCGCAAGCCAATCCGCAGGCCACGGCCGAGACACCCAGCGAGGCCGGCGCCGTCGCCCCGGCCACGACGTCGAGCGCAGCGAAAAAACCGCAGTTCGATTTCTATTCGGTGCTGTCGGAAAAAGAAGTGCGCATTCCGGACGCCGAAATCAGCGCGCAGGCCAAGGCCGAGCAGCAGAAACAGGCCGCCGCTGCCGCTGCTGCCGCCAACGCCGCGCCGCCGGCGCCGACGCCAACCCCCAACCCGGCGACCCCGGTGGCGGGCGCCAACGGCCACATCGCCACGCAAACCGTGGAAGCCGCACCACCTGCGGCGCTGCCGGAGCCGGCCGGCGGCGGTGGCTACCTGCTGCAGATCGGCGCTTTCCCGGACGCGGCGAAAGCCGAGTCGATGAAGGCGCAAATGGCCATGCAGGGCTTTGTCGCCAACGTGCAGACGGTCACCGTGCACGGCCAGCCCTACCACCGCGTGCGGCTCGGGCCGTTCGCCAGCGCCAGCGCACTGGAAGCGACCAAACAGCGGCTGACCGCTGCCGGCATCCCGTCGATCGCGCTGAAAGAAGGCAAGTAGTTTTTCGCCGAGGATGACAAGCATGAGCACCAAGACTGTCTGGATCACCGGCGCCACCGCCGGTTTCGGCGCTGCCACCGCGGAGCGTTTCCTCGCCGGCGGCTGGCGCGTGATCGCCAGCGGCCGCCGCGCCGAGCGGCTGACCGCACTGGTCGCCAAGTACGGCGCCGACCGCGTGCATGCCGCCGCGTTCGACCAGCGCGACGAGGGCGCGCTGCGCCACGCCATCGACACGCTGCCACCGGCGTTCGCCGAGGTCGATCTCCTGGTGAACAACGCCGGCCTCGCGCTCGGCACCGGCTTGGCGCAAGAGTCCGATCTGGCGCAGTGGAAGCAGATGATCGACACCAACGTCACCGCGCTGGTGACGATGACGCGCCTGCTGCTGCCGCGGCTGATCGCACGCCGCGGCGCCATCGTCAACCTGAGCTCGATCTCCGGCAGCTACCCCTACCGCGGCGGCAACGTGTACGGCGGCACCAAGGCGTTCGTCACCCAATTCTCGCAGAACCTGCGCGTGGATCTACACGGCAGCGGCGTGCGCGTCACCTCGATCGAGCCGGGCATGGCGCAGACCGAGTTCACGGTGGTGCGCACCGGCGGCGACCAGGCAGCATCGGACCAGCTTTACGCCGGCGCCCACCCGATCACCGCCGGCGACATCGCCGACACCATCTGGTGGGTGGCCAACCTGCCCGCGCACCTGGACATCACGCGGCTGGAAATCATGCCGGTCAGCCAATCCGCCGCCGGGTTGCAAGTGCACCGCGACTGACACAGATCGGTCGGGTCAAGGCCCGGCCCACAGGGTTTGCCGCAACGCAGGGCGCGTCGTTCACCGGCGCGCCCTGTTGTCGTCCATTCCCTATTCCCGATTCCCGGCCTCACGTATAAAAGCTGCCCGCGAGCGTCCCCAGCAGCAGCGTCCAGCCATCCACCAGCACGAACAGCATGATCTTGAACGGCAGCGAGATGATCGAAGGGGAGACCATCATCATGCCCATCGACATCAGCACGCTGGCGACGACGATGTCGATGATGAGGAACGGGATGAACAGCAGGAAGCCCATCTGGAACGCGGTTTTCAGCTCCGAGGTGAGGAATGCCGGCATGGCCACGGTGAACGGCACGTCGGCCTTGCTGGTGTAGGGCTTGCTGCCGGCGAGCTTGGTGAACAGCCCGAGGTCGGCTTCGCGGGTCTGGTCGAGCATGAAGTGCTTGAATGGCGCGGTAGCGGCGGGCAGTGCCTGTTCGGCGGACATCTGGCCGTCCATATACGGCTTGACGCCCTGGTTGTAGGACTGGTTCAGCACCGGCGACATCACGAACAGCGTGAGAAACAGCGCCAGCCCCAGCAGCACCTGATTGGGCGGTGTGGATTGCGTGCCCAGCGCCTGGCGCAAAAAGCCGAGCACGATGATGATGCGGGTGAACGACGTCATCATCAGCACGATCGCCGGCAACAGCGTGAGCACGGTGAGCAGCGCCAGCATCTGCAGCGACAGCGTCCAGTTTTTCACCCCGCCCGGCGCATCGTGCACGCTCAGCACCGGGATGCCCTGGCTGCCGATGCCGGCCGGGCTCGCCGGCATGCTCACCGCCGGCGCACTGGCCGGCACCTTGGTCGCTGGCGGGGCGCCAAAGGCCACCAGCGGCAGCAATGCCAACAGCAGCACGAGGCCACAGCGAAGCAGGCGCGCGCTCATGGTTTTGGCCGGCGCAGGCGAGTGAGGAGCTGGGCAAAATTCGGCACCGCGGGCACCACCGGCGCAGGTGCTTCAGTTGCCGGCGCCACGCCGTCGTAGACGTGCAACGTGTGCATGCCGCCGGGGCCGACGCCCACCAAGAGACGCTTGCCGTCGGCGTCGATCAGCAGCACCCGGTCGCGTGCGCCCACCGCCATGGTTTCGACGCAGCGGATGCGCCGCCCGCCCGCCCGCGCGCGCCCCTGCATCCGCCGCGACAACCACCCCGCAACGAATATCAGCGCGATCACCGCGACCAGGCTGAGCACCACCCGCACCAGCTCGCCACCGACATCCACATCGCTCGCAGGCAGCGCCGCGGGCGCGAGCAACGCGAGTCGATTCCCGATTCCCGATTTCCTATTCACGGCTCAGCGCAACTTGCGCACGCGCTCGGCCGGACTGATGACATCGGTCAGCCGGATGCCGAACTTTTCGTTGATGACCACCACTTCGCCGTGCGCCACCAACGTGCCGTTGACGAACACGTCGAGCGGCTCGCCGGCCGCGCGGTCGAGCTCCACCACCGAGCCCTGATTGAGCTGCAGCAGGTTGCGGATGCTGATGCGGGTGCGCCCGACCTCCATCGCCAGCGTCACCGGCACATCGAGAATCATGTCGAGGTTCACCTCGCCGCCGGCCGCCGGCGCGGCGCCTTGCAGCGAGTCGAACTCGACGCGTTCGCCGTCGATGGCGGCAGCTTCAGTGGACTGATTCATGCGGAGGGTTCCCTTCGTGATGTTCGATCGGCAGACGCACCTCTTGGCGCGTCACCTTGTTGTGGAAACGCACGGCGTTCACGCCGTTGGATTTGCCGAACCCGCCGCGAAACAGCGGCACGTCTTCGGCAAACACCGTGGCCCATTCGGGCAGCTGGACCGGAATGACGTCGCCCGGGCGCAGGTGCAAAAAGTCGCCGAGCGCCATGTCCACTTCGAGCAGCTCGGAGCTGATCGGCACCTCGGCGTCCAGCACCTCCTCGCGCAAGAGCTCGGCCCAGCGGTCGTCGCGGTCCACGCGGTCGCTCTGCACGCCCGCATCCAGCAGGGTGCGGATCGGCTCGATCATCGCGTACGGCAGGGTGAGGTGGATTTCGCCGCCGCCGCCGTCGAGCTCGACGTGGAAGCGCGACACCACCACGGTCTCGGTCGGGCTGACGATGTTGGCGAACTGCGGGTTGATTTCCGAGCTCTGGTACTCGAAGGCAAGCCCCAGCACCGGCGCCCACGCCTCGCGCATCGCGGTGAAAAGCTCTTCCAGCATGATCTGGATGACGCGGTTTTCGGTAGGCGTGAAGTCGCGCCCCTCGATGCGCGCGTGAAAGCGCCCGTCGCCGCCAAAGAAATTGTCGATCACGGTGAACACCAGGCGCGGCTCGAACACCACCAGCGCGGTGCCACGCAGCGGCTTGATGCGCACCAGGTTCAAATTGGTGGGCACCACCAGCCCATGCACGTACTCGGCAAACTTGACCATCTTCACGCCCAGCACCGACACCTCGGCGGTCTTGCGCAGCACATTGAAGATGCCGGTGCGGAAGTAGCGCGCAAAACGGTCGTTGACCATCTCCAGCGTCGGCAGCCGGCCGCGCACGATGCGATCCTGCTGGGTGAAGTCGTAGGAGATGACGGTGTCTTTCGGCGGCGGCTGGTCGTTGCCGGTTTCCACCGCACCATCGGTCACGCCGTCGAGCAGCGCGTCGATTTCGTCCTGGGAAAGCAGATCGCTCATGCCGATGCTCCCGTGCTCACTGCATCACGTAACTGGTGAAATACAGCGCTTCGATACCGGGCCGGTGCAGCCTCTGGGCAACCACTTTTTGCACTGCCGCCAGCGCCTGTGCCTGCAACTTCTGGCGTCCGGCCGCGGTGCTCAGGAACGCAAACTGCTGGTTGCTCAAAAGCGCCACCAGCGCATTGCGGATCACCGGGTCGGAATCCTTCGCCGTCGCGATCGCCTGCGGGTCATGCGACATCAAGGTGATGCCCACCTGCAGGTAACGCAGCGAGTCGCCATCCTGGAAATTCACCACGAACGGCGGCTCCAGCGGCAGGTACAGATCGGTCTTGGACAGTTCCACCTTCGGCGCTCGCGCCTTGCCATGCGCACTGCCCAGCAGGAAGTACGCGCCGCCACCGCCGGCCGTCAGCAGCACCACGGCCACGATCAGGATCAGCGGCAAGCGTGATTTCTTTTTCGGCGGCGCCGGAGTGGCGTCGGCGGCGGGCTCGTTGGCGGGCATGAAAACTCCGTTCGGTCGATGGTGGCGCGCCATCGCATTGGCGCATGCCTGATGGATGCAATCGGCATGCCATGCCCGACAGGCTGCGACAGCGCACCGTCAGGCGCCTCCCTGGACAAGCCGCCGCCGCTTTCTTGACGCCGGTTGCCGGCGTGTCGCCGCAATCTGACGAGCGGCATTGGCGAGGCGCAACGCCAACAGCACCGTCGGGCTGAACTCCACCCCACCAGCTGCCCCTCAACCCTTGCGGCCGCGAGCCTTTTCGAATCCCGAATCCCGAATCCCGTATCTCCGCCTCTCACGCAAACGCGTCGAGCAGACCGATCTGGCTGGCGGCGGCGGGCAGGCTGGCGATGGCGGCGATGCCGCCGGGTTCGTCCGGCGCGGCGGCGCCGTGGTGCGTACCGTGGGAGTGCGGGTTGCCTTGCTGTTGCTGGCCGACTTCGGCATGGCCCAACGCCAGGCCGTGTTGCGCCAGCATCTGCTGCAGTTGCGGCAGGCTTTGCTGCACGGCGGTGACGGCCGCCGGATGCTGCGCGGCAAACACCACGTCGACGCGGTCGTGGCTCACGTTGAGGTGCACGTCGATGCTGCCGAGATCTTCCGGATGCAGGTGGATGCGGGCGCTCTGAATATCCTGCCGGCCGAGCCAGATGACTTGCTGCCCCAGCTCGTTGGCGAAACCGGGTTGTCCCGGCGGCGTGGCGATTTGCAGCGGCGGCAGCGGCGGCGCCGCGGGAGTCGTCGGCGGCAACGCGGGCGCGGCCAGCGCCAAGGCTTCCAGCGTGTTGTCCTGGTGCGCATCGCCGGCCACGGCAGCCGTGGCGGCGGCGCCAGTCGCGGTCAACAGGGCGGCAAACGGCGTCGCCGGTGAATGGGTGGCTCCCGACGTTGCCGGCGCCGACGCATTGGCGGCGAGTGGATTGTCGCTGACGGCTTTTGCCCCACTCCCCAGTACATCGGCCAGAGACAGCGGCGACAGGGACGCCGCCTGCGCGCGGGCGCCGTCGGGATCGAGCGCCAGACCCTTGCCTGCGGTGGGCACCGGGGCGGGGAGGCCGTTGACCTGCCCCAGCATGGCCAACATGGCGCCCGCCAGCGCGGCAGCGCCGGTGTCGTCCGGCGGAGCGTCGCCAGCGTCGGCCTTGGGCGAGGTTGCGGGTGGCGTCTTGCCGTCAGCGCTGCCGGCACTCGCGCTGGCCTGTGCCGCCGCAGCCGCCTGGGCTGCCGCCATCGCCGTATCCAGCAAGCTGCCATCGCCAGGGGGCGCCGGTGCAATGCCGGGCGCGTTGGCCGTCGCCGGGTCGGCGGCGGCAGGGGCGGTTTTGGCCGCGGGCGTCGCCACGTTCGACACTTTCGTCTCCTCCGCCGGGTGCGCCGGCTTGCTCGGTGCGGCGTCGGTGCGCGCCGTGCCCGTTGCCTTGCCGGCTGATGCCGGGGGTGGATCGCTCTTTGCCGACGCGGGGGCCGGTACGGGTTGCGCATTGCGCGCGGCCAGCAATTGCTGGCCGAACGGGGCGCTGGCATCGCGGGTCGTGGCCGGGCCGGCTGCAGGTGCATTGCCGGCAACGGCGGCAGTCGGCAACGGCGACAACATGGCAGGGGATGACATGGCGAAAGACCTCCTTCGCAATCAGGGGCATGCCGCAAGGGGCCGCGCTTCAGCGCGGCGGGCGGTGCTGCATGCGCTCGTCGATCTCGGCTTGCTCGCGCCGTTCCTCGGCGCGACGTTCGTGTTCCACGTGTTGCGCGATCACGGTGTCCAGCGCACTTTCGCGCGCATGCGCGTTGCGCCAGTTCGCCCGCACCTGCTCAAGCCGGCGCTGCTGGCGCTCCACTTCCACCACCTGCTGCTCGATCGCCTGGTCGATGCGGGCGACGAATTGCTGGCGGTTGAGCAATGCGCTCACGCTTTGCGCACCGTTGCCGGCGGCGGCGTATTCGCGCCGGTACTGCTCCAGCTCGGCGAGCTGCTGCCTGGCCTTGGCAACCTGCTGCTGCGCGGTAGCCAGCTGTGCCAGCGCGTCTTCGGTTTTTTGACGCGCCTGGTCGGCGGCCGGTTGCAGGCGTTGCGCGCGCGTGTTCACGCGGTCACCTCCGCGGCAATCGCGGCGAGCCGCTCCACCGCCGCCGCCAGCGTCACCGGCTCATCCACTTCCTGTTGCAGGTACTCGCGCAACCTGGGCCACAGCTCGATGGCGAGATCCACCTGCGGGTCGGAACCTTTCTGGTAGGCGCCGACGGCAATCAGGTCGCGCTGCTGGCGGTAGGCCGAATACACCCGGCGGAAGCGCTGTGCATCCTGCAGGTGCTCGCGCGCCACCACTTGCGGCATCACGCGGCTGATCGAAGCTTCGAGGTCGATCGCGGGGTAATGCCCGGCCTCGGCGAGATCACGCGCAAGCACGATATGGCCGTCCAAAATCGCACGCGCGGCATCGGCGATCGGGTCGTGGCGATAATCGTCGCCTTCGGTCAGCACGGTGTAGAACGCGGTGATCGAGCCCTTGCCTTCGGCATCGTTGCCGGCGCGCTCGACCAGCGCCGGCAACAGCGCGAACACCGAAGGCGGATAGCCCTTGGTGGCGGGCGGCTCGCCAATGGCCAATGCGATCTCGCGCTGCGCCTGGGCGTAGCGAGTGAGCGAATCCATCAACAGCAGCACGCGCTGGCCGCGATCGCGGAACCACTCGGCGATCGCGGTGGCGTACTGCGCGCCGCGCAGCCGCTTGAGCGGCGGCGCATCGGCCGGCGCCGCGACGATCACCGCACGCCGGCGGCCTTCCTCGCCCAACGTCTGCTCGACGAATTCCTTCACCTCGCGGCCGCGCTCGCCGATCAGGCCGACCACCACCACATCGGCATTGGTGTAGCGCGTCATCATGCCGAGCAAGGTGGACTTGCCGACGCCGGAGCCGGCGAACAGGCCAAGGCGCTGGCCGCGGCCCACGGTGAGCAGCGCGTTGATCGCACGCACGCCGACATCGAGCGGGGCGTCGATCGGCTTGCGCGCCATCGGATTGATCGGCTCGCGCTTGAGCGCGGCGTGGTCTTCGGTTTCCAGCGGGCCCTGGCCGTCCAGCACGCTGCCGTCGGCGCCGACCACGCGGCCGAGCAGCGGCCGGCCCACCGGCAAGCCGCCGCTGCGCGCGCACGGACGCACGCGCGCATTGGGCTGCACGCCGTGCATGTCGCCCACCGGCATCAGCAACAGGCGTTCGTCGGCAAAGCCGACCACTTCGGTTTCCAGCTCGGCACCGTCGACGGTGTCGACCAGGCAGCGCGCGCCGAGGGCGGCTTCGCAGCCTTCGGCTTCGAGCGTCAAGCCGACGACACGGCGCAGCCGGCCTTCGACGGTGAGCGTGTGGGCGCCCTTGGCGCGCACGGCAAGCCGGGAAAACTCGGTGTGCCAGCGCGCCTGGCGCGCGGCAAGATCGGCGGCGGCATTCATGCGAGACCCTCCGGCAGCGGCGGCGCGGCATCGCCGAGCACGGCGTCGATCGCGGCAGCCAACCGGGTTTCCACCCGCGCATCGAGCCGCGAGCGCTCGCTTTCGAGCCGGCAATCGCCGCGCGCCAGGTTAGGGTCGGCCACCAGTTGCCAGTCGCGCTCGGCAATTTCCAGCGCGCGCACCAGCGCAAGGTCGTCGGGGTGCAGGTAGACGCGCAGTTCGCGGGTTGCCGCCGGCAGCGCCTTGGCGGCCTCCTGCACGGCGTTGGCAATGAGCTCGGGCATCAGGTGCAGTTCGGCGGCGACGACACGGCGCGCCACGATCATGGCCAGCCGCGCCAGATCGCCGGCGGCCTGTTCGTCCAGTGCCAACAGCGGGCGCGCGGCGGCGGTGTACACCGACTCCAGGCGCGCCACGCGTTCCTGCAACTCTTTTTGTGCCTGTGCGCGGCCTTCGGCCAGGCCGGTCGCGCGGCCTTCATCGCGTGCCTGTTGCTGGATCGCTTCGATTTCGCGCACCGTCGGCTGCGTACCGGCGCCCGCCGCCACCGCCGGTTCCGGCGGTTGCGGATCGCCAACGTCGGGCAATTCCCAACGGGTGAAATCCAACGTGCCCTCGTGGATCGCGACGACCATCACACGTACTCGTCGCCATTGGCGCCGCCGAGGCTGATCTGTCCGGCGTCAGCCAGCTTGCGGGCCGCGGCAAGAATCTCCCTTTGCGCCGCATCCACTTCGGAGAGCCGCACCGGGCCCTTCACTTCCAGGTCGTCGCGCAGCATGTCGGCGGCGCGCTGCGACATGTTGGCGAAGATCTTGTCGCGGATGCCCGGCTCGGCGCCCTTGAGCGCGGTAACCAGGGTGGTCGAAGACACTTCGCGCAACAGGGTCTGCATGCTGCGGTCGTCGATGCCGACAAGGTCGTCGAACACGAACATCAGGTCTTCGATGCGGCTGCCGAGCGCGTCGTCCTGCGCGCGGATCGCCGCCATCAGCTCGGTTTCGCGGCTGGTATCCATCGAGTTGAGGATGTTGGCCGCGACCTTGAGGCCGCCGACGCTGGCGGTCTTGAGCTTGCGCGTGTTGCCGTTGAACTGGCGCTCCATGATCGCGTCCAGCTCCTGCAGGGCGCTGGGCTGCACGCCATCCAGCGTGGCGATGCGCATCACCGCGTCGGCGCGCGTGCGCGGCGGCAAGTAGCCCAGCACCTCGGCGGCCTGGTCGGCCTCCAGATGCGAGAGCACCAGCGCGATGATCTGCGGGTGTTCCTGGTTGATGAGTTCGGCGATCGCGCGACTTTCCATCCACTTGAGCGATTCCAGCCCCTTCGAGCTGCGCCCCAGCAGGATGCGGTCGATCAGGCCACCGGCCTTCTGCTCGCCGAGCGCGCTGGTGAGGATCTTGCGGATGTACTCCTCGGTACCGACGCCCAGCGCGGTCTGGGTGCCCATGTCCTGATCGAGCTTGTCCAGCACGTCGAGCACGTTTTCGCGCGACACCCCGGAGAGCCCGGCCATGGCGCTGCCCACCGCCTGCACGTCGCGCGCGGAAAGATGCTTGAGTACCTCGGCGGCGTCCTGCTCGCCCAGCGTGAGCAGCAAGATGGCCGCGCGCTGAGCGCCGCTGAAGGCGGGGGCGGGATGGTTAGCTGGCATCTTCGTTCACCCACGAGCGCACGACTTGCGCCACTTGCTTGGAGTCCTGGGTGACCAGCCGCTTGGCCACCGCCACGCGCTGGTCGTAGGTCTTGCCCCTTTCGCCGCGGATACGCGCCGGCGCCTCGCCGTCTTCGCCCAACGCAACGTCGTCATCGACGCGCACCGACAAGCTGGGCATCGGGCCGGCCAGCGCGCGGGCGGTGGCAGGTGCCGGTGCGCTGCGCAGCAATCCCTTGAGCAGTGGCCGCAGCACGCCAAACGCCACCAGCAGCGCAATCAGTACGCCCACGCCCTGCTTGATGAAATCGAGCATGCCGGGACGATCCCAGAACGGCGTGGCTTCGCTCGTCGGCGCCGCGCTGTGGTGGAACGCCTGGTTGATGACGCTGACGCTGTCGCCGCGTTGCGCCTCGAAACCGACCGCGTTCTTCACCAGGTCGGTGAAATGCGCCAGCTCCTGCGGGCTGAACGGCACTTCCCTGGGCTTGGCATCCGGGTCGCTGGCCGGCGTCACCTTGTCGTCCACCACCACCGCGACGGTGAGCCGCGCGAGGCGTCCGGCCGGGTCGCTGACGTGGCTGATGGTGCGGTCGAGCTCGTAATTGCGGGTGGCGCTGCTGGAGGTTTCGGTACCGCTCGCGCTGGTGGTGCTGGCGGTGGTTGCGCCCGGCGTGGGGGCAGTGCCGGCCTTGGGTTGCGCCGCCGTGGGCTGTGCCGCCGTGTTCGGCGGCTGATTGCTGAGCGCGCCGGGCACGCCGCCGGCCGGTCCCGCGCCGGTGCGCTGCTCGCTGGAAACCTGCTCGCTGCGCAGCGCCGGGTTGTCGTGGTTGTAGGTTTCGGTGGCCTTTTCGCTCTGGCTGAAGTCGAGATCGGCGTTGACCTGCGCGCGCACCTTGCCGGCGCCGACCAGCGGCGTAAGCAGATCCTCGATGCGCTGTGCATAGGTGTTTTCGATCCGCGTGGCCAAGCGCAGGCGGTCGTCGTTGGTTTGCCCCGGCGCATCGCTGTTGCTGGTCAGAAGCCGGCCTTGCTGGTCCACCACCGAGACCTGGCCGGGGTCGAGCCCCGGCACGCTGGCAGCCACCAGGTGCACGATCGCAGCCACCTGCCCGGCATCGAGTTGCCGGCCCTGGTACAGCGTGAGCAGCACCGAGGCACTGGCCGCGTGGTTGTCGCGGATGAAGGCGGACGGCTTGGGCAAGGCCAGATGGACGCGCGCGGCGCGCACCGATTGCAGCGCGCCGATGGTGCTGTCCAGATCGTTTTCCAGCATTTGCTGGTAGTGCGCGCGCTCCGCCAGGTCGCTCATGCCAAACGGCGAGGCGTTGGCCTGCTGGGCGTTGATCGCGGCACTGCCTTGCGGCAGGCCCTTGGCGGCCAGCCGCAGGCGCAGCGCCGCGAGGTCGGCGGCGGGCACCATGATCGAGGTGCCGTCAGCGCCGAGCTTGTATTGGGTATTCGACGCCTGCAGCTCCTGGGTAATGGCGGCGGCGTCTTGCTGGTCGAGCCCGGCGTACAGCAGGCCGTAGTTGGGCCCGCGCGACCACAGCACCACAGCCACCCCAAGGGCGACGGCGGCGGCCACCGCCACCAGCAACATCAATTGGCGGGCGGCCGGCGTGCGCGCGGCGTCTTTCAGCGAGGTGAGGCGGTTGCCCGGCGCGGGGTTTGGCGCGGTGGCAATGGCGGTGTCGGCCATGCGAGTGCTCGGCGGTCAGTGGCGGAAAAGCCGGCGTCAGACCGACATGTTCATGATGGTGTTGTAGGCATCGACCAGCTTGCTTTGCACGGCCACTGCCGTGCGCAGCGAAAGGTCGGCCTTTTGCACCGCGATCATCGTGCGCGCGAGATCGGCGCCGGGGTCGCCGCGCTCAAAACTCGCCGCGAGTTGTCCGGCTTCCATCTGCTGGTTGCCCACGGCAGCGAGCGAACGCCGGAACACGCCGGCGAAATCCGACGGGTTGCCGGCCACTGCCGGCGCGCCAACCGCGGTTTCGGGAAACCGCGACTGCACCTTCATCTGGTGCATCTGGTTCAGCAGGTTGGTGATGTCGATCGAGCTCATGACGTTTCATCCGTGCCGATGGGGTAGCGACGGGAAACCGTCACGCGACGGGTCCCAATGCAGTAGTTGCACGAGCCGTGCCATGCGCAGCGCATGGCACGGCGAGCTGTATCAGGCGGCGAGGCCGGCGGCCTGCAAACCGTACTTGCGCAGCTTTTCCACCAGCGTGGTGCGCTGCACGTGGAGCAGGCGCGCAGCGTGCGCAACCACCCCGCCGCTGGCGTCGAGCGCCTGCCGGATCAAGCCCACTTCGATGTCGGCCAGGTGATCCTTGAGGTCGATGCCCTCTTCCGGCAACAGCGCCGTCGCGGCGCTCGCCAGCGGCAGCACCTGGGCGACGGTCGGGGCCGGCACGGCGTTGTTCATCAGCGCGATCAGGCCGGCGCCCTGGGAGTCGTCCATGCCATGCGCGCCGCGATACTTGGCCGGCAACTCGCTGGCGCGCACTTCGGCATGCGGGCACAGGATGGCCATGCGTTCCACCAGGTTGGCCAGCTCGCGCACGTTGCCCGGCCAGGCGTATTCGGCCAGCGCCTGGATCGCGCTGGTGCTGAAGCGCACGTTGCCCAGGCCGCGCCGCGCCAGGCGCTGGTTGAACTCGTCGATCAGCACCGGCAGGTCTTCCAGCCGCTCGCGCAGACTCGGCAGTTCCAGCGGGAACACCGACAACCGGTAGAACAGATCCTCGCGGAACTTGCCTTCGTCGATCGCCCGCTCAAGGTTGCGATGGGTGGCCGCGATGATGCGCACGTCGCAGCGCTGGGTCTTGGTGCCGCCAACGCGTTCGTACACGCGCTCTTGCAGCACGCGCAACAGCTTCACCTGCATCGGCAGGCTCATGTCGCCGATTTCATCCAGAAACAGCGTGCCGCCCTCGGCCAGCTCAAAGCGGCCCTTGCGCGCGGCGATCGCCCCGGTAAAGGCGCCCTTTTCGTGGCCAAACAGCTCGCTTTCCAACAGATCGGCCGGAATCGCGCCACAGTTGATCGCCACGAACGGCTTGTCGCGGCGCGGCGAGTGCTCGTGGATGCTGCGCGCGACCATCTCCTTGCCGGTGCCCGATTCGCCCAGCACCAGCACGCTCGAATCAAACGGCGCCACCTGGCGGATCAAGGTGTTGACCTGCAGCATCGGCGTGGAGTTGCCGACGAAACGCAGTGCCGCCGAGCGCCCGCCCAACAGATGCGCATACAAGTTGCGCAGCGTCTCCGCCATGCGTGCATAGCGCAGCGGAAAGGCGAGCGTGGCCATGCGCGTGGCAAACGACGAGGACGCCTTGGCAAAACGCTCGCGCCACGCGGAATCCTCGGCCACCACCATCGGCACCTGCTTGGTGGCATCGCCCAGCAGCGCCAGCTGGCGGTCGAGTTCGACCTCGCTCTCGGCGTTGCCGACAAACACCGCGCGCCAGGCGTGGGTTTCCGCACTCACATCCTCACATTCCGACCCCAGCTGCGGCCGGTAGCCCAAAAAAAACAACGCCGAGGAAATCGCTTCGGCCCGTGCCGGGTCGGACTCGATCACCAGAAAATCGACTTTCTGCATGGCAACTTTCCCATCGTTCTGCAAGCTTCCCCGCTTCCCGCGGTACGGCTCTTGTTGTTGGTTGTCCGACTGCGTCAGCCGCTTGTCGCCGGCCCGCTTAACGATCTGCAACATGGAGGCCAGCAACGGCTGGTTGACGCGCCGCAAAAACGTCGCGCGGCGGGAAAATCGCCCTTGCCCGACTTGTGGGATGCCTCCCGAAACGCGTGCAGGTAATTGATAGGAAAGCTTTTTTACGATCAAAGACAGGCCGCCACACCAGGCATTCCGGCACCGTGCCAGGCCCAAGAAAAAGTCCCGGCAATGACAGAAAGCGTGAGCTCCATCACACGCAAAGTGTGATGCCGTCGACGTGATTCAAAAGGCCTGTTGACGGGCGTCTGCCACTTTGCGTCGGTGATGACGAAACACGAGACGGCTGATTGCGTCACCCAACGCGTCACCCTGCGTCACGAATGACACAAACACACGACCGTCACCCAAGTCGCGCACCGGCTGACCGGGCAATTCCAGCGACAGGCTCGGGCAAGCGTCAAACCGCAGGCGCAACAACAGGCCATCGGCAGCCGGCACCAGCGCCTGCGGCACGACCGCACCCACTTCGTTGAACCGCACGTTGCACCGTGGCGGCAACGTGGCAACGGGTGCCAGCAGCTGGTTGACGATAGCCACCAGTGCGGTGAGCTTGGCGTCCATGCGCCGCATTTCCTGCGTCAGCGGGTCGTCGTCGTCGCCCGTATCGACACGGCGCTCCTCCAGCGTCGCCAGCGTGGTCAGCACGGTGGCGTTGCGGTCGACGAGTTGTTGCAGGCGCTCCGGCGTAGGCGGCCACGGCAGTGGCTCGGCATCGGCATGCAGCGATTCGTCGCTGGAAAGGCGCTGCTCGAACGCATCCCACGTATCGGTATTCATTGCCACTCCGGCGTCAAAGCTGGTGGCGTGGATGGTTGCCACCCCGGTCGAGCGCGGTCAAGCGGGGGAACGCCGGGGTCCGGCAGGCCGGGATCGGGGTACGAAACTCGGGATTTGGCAAAGCCGCTTCCGGCAAGCAACGCAGCCACTGGGGTATCGGGCTTCGGCTGACAGGTGCTCGCCGCAAGGCAGCGCTCAATCCAGCTCGTCGCGGATGGCCTCGAAGCCTTGGGTGACGCCGTCGATCAGGCCGACGTTGTTGTGCAGGCTGGCTTGTTGCAGGTCGCGCCGCGCATCATCACAAAGCGGCGCCAAGCGTGGTGCCAAGGCTGGCGCACCGCCGGCATCCAGGTGCGCGCGCAAGCGCCCGGCAAGGTGAATGCACCGCGCAATGGCTTCGCCCTTGGCGGCCAGCTGGCCACGCATGGTGTGCGCGCGCGCTTGCGCCAGTTGTTCCAGCAGGGCATCCAGCAGCTCGGTGGCGGTTGCCGTCGGAGCCGCGGACGCGGCCCCGCGCACCGCCGCGGGGTGCGCTTTCGTGTCGGTGCCGTCGCCATAGCTCATGGTCGTCTGGTTACTATCAATCGCTACCGCAAACTGTGATGCGTTTAACGCGCCAGATTGACGTAGGCGTTCACTGCCTGCCGCGCATGCACCTGCCGGCTGAGCGCATTGGCCACTTCGGCGCGCGCACTTGCGGCCAACGCCAACATCTCCTGGTTGCACGCAAGCAGCTGCGTAAGCAGGTCGCGGCTGCGTGCATCGCGCGGGTGCTCGGCGCGCAGCAAGGGTTGGCGCTCCACCTCCATTTTCGGCAGGCTATCCCACTGGCCGTCACGGGCCAGGGCCAACATGCTGTGGCTCACTTCCAGCGCACGTTCAAGCCCGGCATGCATATCGGTCACACCGCGCCCCGGCTGCGGCCGGCCAGGTAGTTGTCGCGAATGCCGCGCCAGCCGTCGCGCACCTCGCCCAACAGATCGACGCATTCGGCCAGCGCGCGCTCGTTGTCGTTCAACTGCGCAAACAGCAGCCGACGGTTGATGTAGTCGTACAGCGCATCCAGCCGCTCGGCGAGCGCGCCGCCCGCTTTCATGTCGAGGCTGGCACGCAGCTCGCCAATAATGGCAATGGCCTTGCCGATCGCCGCACCCTTGGCGGTCACATCGCCGCTGCGCACATGGTTGCGCGCCTGCCCAATGCGCTCGATGGCGCCGTCGTACAGCATGCCGATCAATTGGTGCGGGTCAGCGTTTTCGACCCGCCCGACCGCGCGGGTTTGTTGATACAGCGCGCTGGCGCTGCGCATGTAGCCGTTGGTCATGCCCGGTCTCCGTTACTTGCCGCCGGTATAGGTGTTTTCCAGCGCCTTCAGCGAGCTGCTGAGATAGCTGCTGGTGTTGTTCAGCGAGCTCATCAAGGTGTCCAGCGCGGTGTACTGCTGGCGCAACTGGGTTGCGTAGACATTCATGCGCGCGGTGAGCGCCGCCGATTCCTGGCTCAGGTTGCTGAGCTGGCTCTGGATACCGGCAGTGCGCGAGGCGATGACGCCGTTGCTGGCGGTGAACCCGTTCAGCATGCTGTTGAGGCGGGTGGCGTAGCCATTGGTACCGGCAAACAGGTCCTGCACCGCACCCGGGTTACTCTGCAGCGCGCTGTTCAGCGTGCTGCTGTTAAGGGCCAGCGTGCCATCGGCGTTGCGCGTGATGCCCAGCGCCGCCAGCGAGCCGATGCTGTTACCCGCCACGCTGCCGCTCAGCACGCCGTTGATCTGGCGCCGCACCGACATCAGGGTGGCGTCACCCAGCAGCACCCCGGCCTGCTTGGCGTTCGGGTCGTAGCTGCTCAGCGTCCCGACCGTGGAAATGTAGCTGTTGTAGGCGCTGATGAAGTTGTTCACCGCGCCAGTCACCGTGCCGGTGTCCTGGCTCACGGTGAGCGTGGTGGACCCCGTCTTGGCCAGGTTGAGGGTGACTCCGTTCAGTACGCCGCTCACCGAGTTGCTGGCGCTGGTGGCCGCAATACCGTTGATGCTCAGGCTGGCGTCGCTGGCCTCGTTGGATCCTGCCGTGTTCAGCGTCGTGGCCAGCGAGGAGAGCCCCGAGCTGCTGCCCGAACCGGCGCTTACGGTGAAGGCGTTGGCCACCCCGGTCTTGGTCGAGGTCAGCAGCAGCTGGGAGCCACTGCTGCCGTTGATCACGGTGGCCTGCACGCCGGGATTGCTGCTGGACTGGTTGATCGAGCTGGCGATGGCACTGAGCGTGTCGGTGGACGAAACCGTAATGTTCATCGACTGGCCGCCGATGCTCACCGTCAAAGTTCCGGCACCCACCGCCGCGCTCGATGCGTAAGCGCCGCTGGTGCGCGACTGTGCGGTGGCGAGGCGGCTCACCACCAGGTTGTAGGTGCCCGGCTGCGCGTTGGGCAGCGTGCTGGCCGTGCCCAGCGTGGGGTCACCCAGCGCGGCCGTGAAACTGGTGTAAGTGAGGTTGCTGCCCAGCGTGCCCAGTGTGCCCTGCAGCGAGCTGAGCGCACTGCCCAGCGCGGTGAGCCCGGCCTCCTGCGCCTGCAGCTGGGTGGTCTGGTAGCTGATCTGCTGCGCCGGACCCGCCTGCTGGGCGTTGACCAGCGCGGTGATGATGGCACTGACATTCAGCCCCGAGCCGATGCCCGCCGAGCTGAGCAGGCCGCTGCCCATACTGCCGGTGGTTGCCGCGGAGGAAGGGGGCGTGGTGGTGCCGACGCCGGAAATGGAAGTCATGGACTGCTCCTTCGGTGACTCGATCCCCAGCGACGGGGATCCAAGAGTCACAGGCAAAACTCACGCCAACAGCATGGGCTTTGCCTGAAACCCTCGCAGCGATGGCGGCCCCACCCGGGAGCCGCCATCCGACTGGGGGGACCGTTCGCGGCACGGGCAGCCCGCGAACGATTCCCCGGCCGCCGTCACTGCAACAGCTTCAGCGCCATCTGCGGGTTGGCATTGGCCTGGGCCAGCACCGAGATGCCCGCCTGCTGCAGCACGTTCGCCTTGCTCAGCGCCGCCGTCTCGGCCGCGAAGTTCGCGTCCTGGATGGTGGATCGTGCAGCCTGCAGGTTGGTGCTTTGCGCCGCCACCGTGGCGATGGTGGACTGGAAGCGGTTCTGCACTGCGCCCAGTTGGGCGGCGAAATCGGCCACCGACTTCAGGGCCACGTCGACCTGGGAGATCAGCGCGTTGGAGCTGTTGACGCTCAGTACATTGCCGGTGGCCAGCGAGCCCGCCGTGGCGATGCTGCCCGAGGCGTCGGTGGCCGTGGTGGAACCGTTCACGTAGGCACCGCTGGTGATCGCGCCCGAGGTCACTGCACCACTCGCGGCCGCGCCGGAATCGGCCACCGTGAAGCTGCCGTTGGCAAACAGGCTGACGCCGCCCTTGCCGTCGACCGCCGCGCTGACGCCGGTGACGCCTGCCGCATTGATCGCGTCGGCCAGGTCCTGCACGCTGCTGGCCGTGCCGGAAAGCGTGACCGCGGTGCCATCGGTGCCAGTGACCTGGATCTTGCTCAGGTCCATCGTCTGGGCATTGCCGCTGGCGTCGACGAACGCACCGCTCAGGTTGCCGGTTTCCATCTGGGCAATCTGGCCCATCGCCGAGGCCTTCACGCTCGTGCCCAGACTCACGCTGATGGTCTGGCCCACGTCGGCGCCGACCTGGAAGCTCTTGGTGCCCAGCGAACCGTCCAGCACCTTGGAGCCGTTGAACGTGGTCTGGTTGGCGATGCGGGTGATTTCTGCCAGGCGCTGCTGCACTTCCTGGTCGATCGAGGAACGGTCGCCGGCAGTGTAGGTGCCGTTGGCGGACTGCACGGCCAGGTCGCGGATCGCCTGCAGGTTGGCGGTGACCTGATCCAGCGCGCTGCCGGCGGTCTGCGCCAGGTTGATCGCGTCCGAGGCGTTGGCGCTGGCCTGGGCCAGGCCACCGACCTGGGTGGTGTAGCGCTGCGCAATCGCGAAGCCCGCGGCATTGTCGGCGGCGCTGTTGATCTGCAGGCCCGAGGACAGGCGCATGGTGGCGGTAGCCAGCGCGCTCTGCGATTTGGACAAGTTGTTCTGCGCGTTCAGCGAGGACACGTTGGTGTTGATGACCAGTGACATGGAATGTCTCCTAATTGCAGTCTTGAAGCTGTCGGATACCTTCTCCGGCGGGGCTCCTGGACCGGAGTGCCAACCGCCTCAGGGGATGTTTCGGCGGTGGTACCGGCTTCTTGAATCACCCCAGCAAAACCCTTCGCGTTGGCACGGGATGTGCGCATGACCACGCGCACGGCCGGCACCGATGAGCTGCCGGGTGGATGGCGGCGGCCGGTACCCGCCCGGCCGCGAGGCAGTCTCCGTGTCTATTTGCCGATTGGCATCAACCTTGCTGTGTGACTGGCGACCATCCCGTTCCGTCGAAAAGTCGGCGAGGCCGTTTTTTCAACATCCACCCAGCGCACTAGGGACCCGTTGATGTCCGAAATAGAGGAACGCCTCGCGCAAAACCACGTCGAATTCCAGCGGCTGCTCGACCGCATGGAAAAGGCGGCCGACGGCGGTGATCCGGATGCCGCCATCGAATTCGCCCGAACCGCGGCGACGATCGCCTGGTTGCGGGGCTGCGGCATTTTCGCCTCGCCACGACTGGAGGCCTTGCTGGCACGCGTGGGCCACATGCTGCCGCAAGCGGAGCCGCCCGCTCGACGGCCGTCCGCGCGCCGCCGGGTGCTCACCGTCATGAGCACCGCCTATGCCGTCGGCGGCCATACGCGACTGGCCTGCCGCTGGATGGCCCTGGACACCGATTCCAGCCACACCCTCGTCGTCACTCGGCAGGACGGCGTTCCGCTTCCGCACGCAATCGAGGAACTGGCGGGGAACGGAACCATCAGTCTGGAGACGCTGCACGGCAGGACGCCCATGGAGCGTGCCGGTAGTTTGCGGCGGTTATTGGCCAACGCCGACCTCGGAGTGCTGCACATCCATCCGAACGACCCGCTGGCGGTAGTGGCGCTTGCCGGCATGGAATCGCCGCCGCCCGTGCTGTTCGAGGATCACGCCAGCCATGTCTTCTGGCTGGGCGCGAGCGTAAGCAACCTGATCGTCTCGCTGTGCGAAAGCGCGGCGCGGGTCACCGCGGCGCGGCGCGGGGTACCGCGGCCGCATATCGGCTGGGCGCCCATTCCCCTCGATCTCGCCACCCTGGATCGGGCGCCAGACCTCGACTTGCGCACCCGGTACGGCATCCCGCCGAATGCACCACTGCTGATGTCTTGCGGTTCGGCCTACAAGTTCGCGCCGATCGACGACGTTTCGATCGCGGCCCTGCTGTCGCCGCTGCTTGCCGAACGCCCCGACGTGCATGTCCTGCTGGTCGGTCCCGCGTCCGACCCGATCGGGACCAGCCTTGCGGCGGACCATCCGGACCGCGTCCACCTGGCGGGCAATATCGCCCGGCAGGACGAGCTGCAGGCCGCCTACGCGGCATGTGACGTTTACCTCGATGCCGTACCGTTCCCGTCGAACACCGCGTTGTGCGAGGCGGCGGCACTCGGCAAGCCGGTGCTTAAGTTCGCCCCACAGGCGTGGACCGATTGCGGTTTCACCATCGACCTGGATGCCATCCCGCCGCCGCTCTACGTCTCGCGTGATCCCGTCGACTACCGGCAAAAGCTGCTTGCGCTGATCGACTCGCCGGCACTGCGCGCCCGGCGCGGCCGGTTGGTGCGCGACATGTTGCGGCTGTGCCACAGCGACGCGCTGTTCCAGAGCCAAATCGAGGCGCTTTACCGGCGGGTCGCGGAGCTGCCGCGCATCGAACCCGACGCGGCTGCGGCGGCGTATCGGGTGGAGCTGCTCGACACCCTGCTTGGCAAGCTTGCCGACAACCTGACCATCGCCTCGCAATCGGCGGCCGGCCAGGCGGGAATCGCGTTCCAGCCCATCTCGCCGGAGGAGCAGTACCGGCGCTGGCGCGTTCCGCAGCGACTGGACGCCAAGCGTGCCGCACTGGCGCGCCGCCGCATCGCCGGGGCAACCGGCTTCCACGTACTGGTCGCCGATGCCGGCGGGGATGCCGGGCACCTGGCGCGCACATTGCAGTCGCTGGACCGGCAATCATTTCCAGCCAGCAGGGTGACCGTGCTGGGCGCCGCAGGGCTGGCCGTACCCGACGGCGTCACGCTGCATCCGGTGGTGGAAAGCCGGATTTCCGCCTTCAACACGATTGCCGCAGCAAGCCGGGCGGACTGGCTGATCCTGCTGGACGCCGGCGACGTACTGGACGATGACGCGCTGCTGTTGCTGGCCGACAAGGCCCTGGCACATCCCGGCATGGCCTGCTGCTACACCGACGAGGACACTTGGCTGGATGAACGCCCGGCGGTGCCCATCTTCAAGCCGGACGTGAATCTGGATCTGTTGCGCAGTTACCCCTACACGGGGCACATGCTGGCCATGCACCGTGAACGCCTGCTTGCCGCGGGCGGCCTGCAGGAGCAGGCCGGGGCGATGGCCGTCTACGACCACCTGTTCCGCTGCATCGAGCAGTTCGGACTGGACAGCGTCGGCCATCTCGCCGAACCCGTCCTGCACTCAGCCGTCGCGTTTGGGGCGTGGCTGGCCGCGCCTGCCACCAGCACTCTGGGCAGACAGGCCCTGGCCGCCCACCTCGGGCGCCTTGGTATCGCCCACGAGATCCAACCGGGCGTGCTCGCCGGCTCCCATCGCATCACCTACCTGCACCAGTGCCAGCCGCCGGTCTCGATCATCATCCCCACCCGCGACCAGTTGCCGATGCTCAACGGCCTGATCGACAGCTTGCTGGCCAAGACCAGCTACCGGAACTACGAACTGCTGATCGTGGACAACGACAGCCAGGACCCGGCCGCCTGCGCCTACCTCGACGGCATCGAGCGGCTCGCCAACCCGCAACTGCGCGTGCTGCGCTGGCCGCATCCGTTCAACTACTCCGCGATCAACAACTTCGCCGCCGCGCAGGCGCGCGGCGAATACCTGATCCTGCTCAACAACGATACCGCGGTGCTGCACGCGGACTGGATCGAGGCGCTGCTCAACCACGCGCAGCGGCCCGAGGTGGGCATCGTCGGCGCCAAGCTGCACTACCCCGACGGGCGCATCCAGCATGCCGGCGTCGTGCTCGGCCTGCGCGGGCCGGCCGACCATCCCTTCATCGGCGAGCCGCTGGACGCGCCCGGCTACATGCACCGCCTGCAGGTGGACCAGAACTACACCGCGGTCACCGCTGCCTGCCTGATGATCCGCAAGTCGGTGTACGCGGAAGTGGGCGGACTGGACGAGCAGGACTTCAAGGTCTCCTACAACGACGTCGACCTCTGCCTGAAGGTGAACCGGGCCGGCTACCTCACGGTGTGGACACCCTACGCCCGCCTGATGCACGAGGGCAGCGTCAGCCAGAACAAGGTGGACACGACCACCCGGGAAGCCAAGCGCGTACGTTTCAAGGGCGAGCAGCAGGCGATGTACCGCAAGTGGCTGCCGCTGCTGGCGCGCGACCCGGCCTACAACCGCAACCTCAGCCTGGCCGGCAACGGTTTCGACCTGGATCACGCCCGGCCGCTGGCCTGGCAACCCTTCGAGCAGCCGCTGCGGCCCCGCCTGTTCTGCGTGGCGGCCGACGCCAACGGCTGCGGCCACTACCGCATCCGCCAGCCCTTCCTCGCCATGCAACGGGAAGGACTGGCCGAAGGCATGATCGCCCCGGCGCATCTGGAGCCGATTGCCATGGAACGCTACGCGCCCTCCGCCATCGTGCTGCAGCGCCAGCTTACCGACAGCCAGCTCGAAACCATGCGCGGCTACCGCGACTTCAGTCGCGCATTCAAGGTCTACGAGCTGGACGACTACCTGCCGAACCTGCCACTGAAGAGCGTGCATCGCGGCAGCATGCCCCGGGATGTCGTCAAGTCACTGCGCAAGGCGGTCGCCTTGACCGACCGCTTCGTGGTCTCCACCGCGCCGCTGGCCGAGCAGTTCGCCGACCTGCACAGCGACATCCGCGTGGTGCCGAACCGCCTGCCGGTGGACTGGTGGAGTTCACTGGCCAGCCGGCGCCGCAAGAGTGCCAAGCCACGCGTTGGCTGGGCCGGCAGCAGCAGCCATCGCGGCGACCTGGAGCTGATTGCCGACGTGGTACGCGAACTGGCCGGCGAGGTCGAGTGGGTGTTCTTCGGCATGTGTCCGGAGAAGCTGCGCCCCCACGTGCACGAGCACCACGACGGTGTGGCGATCGACAAATATCCGGCGGCCTTGGCCGCGCTGGACCTCGATCTTGCCCTGGCGCCGCTCGAGGACAACCTGTTCAACGTCTGCAAAAGCAATCTGCGTCTGCTCGAATACGGCGCCTGCGGCTTCCCGGTGGTGTGCAGCGACATCGTCTGCTATCGCGGCGACTTGCCGGTGACGCGCGTGCGCAACCGCTACAAGGAATGGGTGGACGCAATCCGCATGCACACCAACGACCTCGACGCCGCGGCGCGCATTGGCGACGAGCTGCGCGCTGTCGTACGCCGCGATTGGATGCTCACCGGCGACAACCTGGTCGCTTGGCGCGACGCCTGGCTGCCAGGCTGACGCCGCCGTGGCACCGCATCACTGCACCTGCCATTGCCGGCATCGAACCTGTCCGTGAGGGACAAGCATGAGCATCCCGTTCAATCGTCCCTATCTCGTCGGCCGCGAACTGCACAACATTGCCCAAGCCCATGCGGACGGCCATCTGTCCGGCGACGGCATGTTTACCCGCCGTTGCCACGCGTGGCTGGAGCAGCGCATCGGCGCGCGCAGGGCGCTGCTCACGCACTCCTGCACCGGGGCGCTGGAAATGGCAGCGATCCTGCTGGGTCTGCGGCCGGGTGACGAGGTCATCATGCCTTCGTTCACTTTCGTCTCGACCGCCAACGCATTCGTGTTGCGCGGTGCGGTTCCGGTGTTCGTGGATATCCGTCCCGACACGCTGAACATCGACGAGACGCTGATCGAATCCGCCATCACGCCGCGCACCCGGGCGATCTGCGTGGTGCACTACGCGGGCGTGGCCTGCGAGATGGACGCGATCATGGACATCGCCGCCCGGCATGGCTTGGAAGTGGTGGAGGACGCCGCCCAGGCCATCTTCTCCAGCTACAAGGGGCGTGCGTTGGGTGGTATCGGCGACCTGGCGGCGCTGAGCTTCCACGAGACCAAGAACGTGATTGCCGGCGAAGGCGGCGCCCTGCTGGTGAACGACCCCGCGCTGGTCGAGCGGGCCGAGATCATCCGCGAGAAGGGCACCAACCGCAGCAAGTTCTTTCGCGGCGAGGTGGACAAATACACTTGGGTCGACCTCGGTTCATCCTACCTGCCCAGCGAACTGGTCGCGGCATTTCTGGCGGCGCAACTGGAACAGGGCGACGATATTACCGCGCGGCGCCTGGCCATCTGGCAGCGTTACCACGCGTGGGCCGAACCGCTGGAAGCGCAGGGGGTGTTGCGCCGCCCGGTGATCCCTGCCGCGTGTACGCACAACGCACACATGTATTACATACTGCTCAACGATTCCGCACAGCGCGACGCCTTCATCGCGCGCATGAAAGCCGCCGGCATCGGCACCGTGTTCCACTACGTCCCGTTGCACAGTTCACCCGCCGGGCGGCGCTACGCGCGCGCGCACGGTTCGATGCGGCATACCGATCGCGTCAGCGATTGCCTGGTGCGCCTGCCGCTGTGGATCGGCCTCGAAGATCATCAAGACCACGTCATGCAGGTCGCCGGAGGGATCCTGGCAGACCACGGCGTCTTCGGTGCATGGAGCCAATCAGGATGCGGCAACGCCGCAGATGGAACGGAGGGCTGGTGAAATGGACAAGCCCCGGATCCTGGCTGATTCCGCGCTCGATTCCGCCCGCTTCGGCATCAAGGTGGTGCGGGGCTGCGTCCCGGCGGGCACTGCCGAGCAGGAGGTCATCGACGAAGTCGAGGCCAGCGACGCCGAACTGATCATCCTGCGCACCGCCGCCGGCGACTCCGGCGCGATCGTCCAATTGCAACGCGGTGGGTGGCCCGTGATCCACGCGGACACCCTGGTCTACTACGGCATCGACCTGACGACCCTCGCGCGCAGGCCCTTGCCCCCGGGAGTGCGGCTGGCCACCACTGTCGATCGCGACGCCATCCGGGAAATAGCCGAGCGCAGCTTCACCGGCTACCGTTCCCACTACGCCGCAAACCCGCTGCTGCCTGCGGACAAGGTCGTCGCCGGCTACGTCGAATGGGCAAACAGCCGGCTAGCGCCGGAAAACTCTGGTGGCTGCACTTGGGTGGTGACCGCTGAAGACCGGGTCGCTGGCTTCGCCACCTGCGACCTGCGTCCGGACCGGGGCGCGATCGAAATCGTGCTCAACGCGGTGCACCCGCGGTTTTCCCGCCGTGGGTTGTATGGGCGATTGCTCGAGGCCATCCTGCAGCACTACGCGGCGCACTCGTACCTGGAGCTTGGCGTCTCGACCCAACTGTGGAACTACACGGTGCAGCGCCAGTGGGCGCGCGCCGGACTGTCGCTGAAACGGGCCTTCGCCACCTATCACCTCGACCGCAGGCTGCGCCTGCCATGACATCCGCCGCCGCGCCCCGGCACCGCCGACGAGTGAACATGGCAAAAGCATCCGAAGACGGCTCGGTGTCCCGGGAGCTTGGGCGGCAGAAACACAGGCGATTCGGCGGCGCCGTTCCGGCCATCTTCCGCGCGGGCCTCCGGACCATGGGAAACCACGATGGGCCGGCAAACGTCACCCAGGCTGGCTCAAGACGACCTTGCCGCCGCGTGCCTGGTCTCTGCCGCCGACGCTCCTAGCCCCGCAGGTAATCAAACAAGCTCATCGCTTGCACTTTCGCAAACGTCTGTTGCGAGGCTTGCAGGGCGGTGGACTGCAGCACGAGCTTGCTGATGGCGCTGGCCATGTCGGTGTCCTGCACGCCGGAGAGGGTGGTCTGGTAGGTGAGGGTGAGGTCGCTGTAGGTGGTTTTTTGCTGGCTGATGCGGTTCAGGCGGCCGCCAACGTCGGTCTGGGTGGAGAGCACGCTGTGTTGCGCCTGGTCGATGGATTCGAGCTGGCGGCTGATCTGGTTGCTGCGCGCGGTGTCGGAAAGCGTGCTGTTCTGCAGGCTGTTGATGAGGTTGGTCAGGGTGCTGAACACGTCCTGGGTCTGGCCGCTCTTGACGCTCACGCTGTCGCCGGCGGCGGGAGTGCCGCTGAGGGCAAGCGAGATGCCGTTGAAGCTGATGCTGCCGCCGTCCCGATAGGCGCCGGTGGCGATGGTGCCGCTGGCATCGGTGGCCGTCCAGTTGCCGGCGCCGTCGAAACTCACCTGGTAATTCGCCGGGCCGCCGGCGGTGGCGGCTTGCCATGCGCTGCCGTCGATGACGCTGGTGCTGCCTACCAGGAGAGTACCGGTGTTGGCGGCACCGGCGCTGACAACGAACGAACCGTTGCCGGCGGGGACGTGCATGAAGAGGTTCGCGCCGGCGTCGCTGTCGGGCAGGCGCAGGCCGTTGCCGATCTGGCTCATCTGATTGCTGGCATTGCCGACGTAACTGACGCTGCCGTCGCTGGCCGTCACGAACGGGGTGTTGGTGGTGGCGGTGCCGGCAAACAGCGCGTTGCCGTTGGCGTCGGTGGTGTTGGCCAGTTGCACCAGCTGTGCGCGAATCTGCGTGAGCTGGGTGGCCATGTCGTTGCGGTCGGCGTTGGAGAGCGTGCCGTTGACGCCCTGCAGCGTCATCGCGCGCACCTGGTCGAGCAGGCCGTTGAACGAGGTAAGCGTGTTGGCCTCGGTGGACAGCCGCGCGTTGGCGTTGTCGATGTTGCTGCTGTATTGCGCCGTGCTGGCGATGATGTGGTTGAGCGACACCGCCTGGGCGGCGCCGGCCGGGTCGTCGGAGGCGAGATCGATGCGCCGCCCGCTGGTCACCGCGTTTTGCGTGGTGGCCAGTGCGGATTGCGCGCTGAGCATGCTGGAGAGCGACTGCTGGAACATCCAGCTGGTGGACAAGCGGATCATGGGCGGCGCTCCCTCAGGCCCTGATCGCGGCGATCAGGCTGGTGAACACGGTCTGCGCGGCGGCGATCACCTGCGCCGACGCCTGGTAGGACTGCTGGTACTTCACGAGGTTGGCGGCCTCCTCGTCGAGATTGACGCCGGCCGCGCTCTGTTGCGCGCTCTTCGCCTGATTGAGCAGCCCGGTCTGGGTGGCCAGATCATTGGCGGCCATGCTGCCGGCCAGCCCGATCTGGTTGGTGAGCGCGCCGTACGCACCCACGACGGAAACCGTGCCGCCGTTCAGCACTCCGGCATTGGCGAGGTTGCCCAGATCCAGCGCGTTGGTGTTGTCGTTGAGCCCGGCGCTGTTCCGGCCGACGGCAAACGTGTCGCCGCTGGCCGGCGTGCCGGTGAGCATGAGGCTCCAGCCATTGGCGCTGAT
Source organism: Rhodanobacter sp. (assembly GCA_004298045.1). Lineage (GTDB taxonomy): Bacteria > Pseudomonadota > Gammaproteobacteria > Xanthomonadales > Rhodanobacteraceae > Rhodanobacter_A. Next base: position 42,492 of record SCRM01000006.1, read on the forward strand.
CGGCTGCCCCGGCGTGAAGGCCTGGCTGGCACCGCCGTTCACGCTGTAGGTGTTGCCGGCACCGAAGGTGATGGTGGCCGCAGTGAACAGCGCCGGGTTGGCGCTGTCGGCGACGGTGACCGAACCCACGCCGGCCTGGCCGGTGTTGGTGCTGCCCGGCGTGGCGGCCAGCGCCGCGGCGGCGGCGATTTTTGCCGGATCGCTGGTGGCCATCGCCAACCCGCTGGCGGCGTCCTGCGTGGGCCGGATCTCGAAGCTGTCGCCCACTTGGGCGCTGCCGGAGACGGTGAGAGTCAGGCCTTCGGCGCTGAACGTGCCATCCGGGTTGGCGGTGAGCGGCACGCTGCGCCCGCCGGTGGTGGCCAGTGCCCAGCCATTGGTGGACGGTGGCGTGTTGCTGCCGGTACGGGTCAGCAGGTAGTTGTCGGTGGTGAGCTTGCCGATGTCGCTCACCTGGGCGGCAATGGTCGCCGTGCCCTGGTTGCCCTTGAACATCGCCACGCTGGGGTACGGCACGATGAACAGCGGCTGGCCCTGCGCGCCGGTCAGGTCGAGACCCTTGGCCTGTTGCGCGTTGACCCCCTGCGCGACCGCGAGCACAGCGCGCCCGAGCTGGTTTTGCGCAGCATCCAGGGTATTGCTGCGGTAGCTCAGCAGCGCGCCGAGCGCGCCGCCGGACAGCTGCGAGCTGATGTCGTGCCCGCTCGGGTCGAGCACCACGGTGCTGCTGGCATCGAACGCGCTGGTGCCGGTTTGCAGGCCATATGCGTGGTTGCCGGATACCAGCACCTGGCCGGAGGTGCTGTAGATGCTGATGCTGCCGTCCGGCTGCGGCGTCGCCGCAATGCCGGTCTGCCCGGCCAGCTGCTGGATCAGGCTGTCGCGCTGATCGAGCAGTGCGTTGGGCTGCGAGCTGCCGGCCTGCGCGATCTGGTCGTTGAGCGCGGCAATCTGCCGGGTGGCGGAGTTGATCCCGGTCACGGTGTCGCTGATCCGGCTGTTGATCTGCGCGCGCTGCTGGTCGAGCTGCTGGCCAAAGGTGTTGAACGCCATCACCAGCGTCTGCGCGTTGCCGATCGCCGCTTGCCGCGCGGAAGGGTCCTGCGGCGCGTTGGCCACGGCGTTGAAGCCGCCGTAGAAACTGTCCAGCGCGGTCTGCAGGTTGCCGCTGTTCTTGAGAAAGCCGTTGAGCGCGGTGGTGAGGTCGTTGGTGGTGCTGGCGGCCTGCGCGGTGCCGGATGCGGTCCACAGCGACTGGGTCAGGAACTGGTTGTAGGCGCGCTGCACCGCGATCACGTCCACGCCGGCGCCGGTGGTGAACCGGCCCATGTTCTGGCCGACCCGGTCCGCCTGCACCGTGCTCTGGCGGCTGTAACCGTCGGTGCTGGCGTTGGCGATGTTGTTGCTGGTGGCTTGCAGGCCCATCTGGGCGGCATTGAGCCCCGAAACACCGATGCTGAACAAACTGGCCATGGCTGCGCTTTCCGGGAATCAGTCAGTTATTCGACGGGTTTGGCGCATTCTTGAGCGTCGCCAGCGCTTCGCGCATTTGCGGGCTGGCGGCGATGGCTGCCACCTTGGCCGCGTAGGACGGATCCGTGGCGTAACCGCCGCGCACCAAGGCCTGCGCAAAGCCGCGCACGTCGTCACCGTGGCCACGCACGCCGGCGTAGCGGGGGTCGTTGCCGAGCAGGTTGGCATAATCCTTGAACGACTGTGCCGGGGAGTCATAAGCCCGGAATTGCGCGCGTTTGCGCACCGCCACGCCGTTTTCGTACTCCAGCGTGGGCACGCTCACCTTGCGCCCGTCCCAACTGCTGCCGGCCTTGATGCCGAACAGGTTGAAGCTGGCGCCGCCGTTGGCGCCGCGCGGCATGCGCTTGCCCCAGCCGGTTTCCAGCGCCGCCTGCGCCAGCACGCTGCGCACCGACACGCCAAGCTGCCGCGCCGCCGCCTGCGCATACGGCGCCAATGCGGCAACAAATTCGTTGGCATCCTGCGGCACCCATTGCGCCGCGCTGCGGCCCACGGCACGGCCAGCGTCGATCAGCGCGGCCAGCCGCTGCTGAAACGCCTCGGCGGTGGCCGGCAACTGGCTGGGGTCGCCGATGCCGGCGTCTGCCGCGCCGCCGGCCACGACACTGTCAGTGCCGCCGAGCGCGCCGATATACGCAGCGGTGCCCGAGCCCGGTTTCACCCCACCGCCAAGCTGGCGCACCAGCATTTGCGCAATGCCCAGCCCCTTACCGTTTTGCGCCAGGCTCACCGCCAGCTGCTGGTCGAACAGGTCGCGATACGCCTTGCCGGCGTCGCTGTCGCCCATGCCGGCGCCAAAGCTGTCGGACGCCGCGCGCATCGACTTCAGCATCATCTGGGTGAACAGCGCCTCGAACTGCTTGGCCACGGCGGGCAGCGCGGCGTTGCCATTGCGCTGGGCTTCCGCGCGCAGCTGATCGAACCCGGACAGGTTGGTCCAGGTGTCCAGCGACGCATTGGCGGCAAGCCCGAGGTCGGCCATGTCAGATCACCACCAGCTCGGCGTGCAGCGCGCCGGCACGCTTGAGCGCCTGCAGGATGGAAACCAGATCGCTCGGCGAGGCGCCCACCTGGTTCACCGCACGCACGATGGTATCGAGGCTGACGCCGGGGCCGAACTTGAACATGTGGCCGCCGCCCTCGCTCACCTGCACATTGCTGGATGGCACCACTGCGGTCCGCCCACCGCTGAACGGCGCAGGCTGGCTGACCAGCGGCTGCTCGCCAATGGTGACCTGGATCGCGCCTTGCGCCACCGCGGCGGCCGACACGCGCACATCGGAGCCGATCACGACGGTGCCGGTGCGCGAGTTCACCACCACGCGCGCCGGCGGTGCGCCAGGGGCCACGTCAATGCTTTGGATCGCGCCGAGCCAGGCAACTTTCTGGGTGGGGTCCTGCGGCACGCGCACCGCCACCGTGCCGCCATCCACCGCATGCGCGGTGCCGGTGCCATAGGTGCGGTTGATCGCGCCGACGATGCGCGACGCGGTGGTGAAATCCGGCGTGTTGAGATTCAGGTGCAGCTCGTCGGCACCGGCAAACGCGGAGGGCACGGCGCGTTCCACCGTGGCGCCGTTGGGGATGCGGCCGCTGGCGGAGATGTTCTTCTGCACGCTCGACCCGCTCTTGCCCGAGGCGCTGATGCCGCCCACGATCACGCTGCCCTGCGCGATCGCGTAAACGTTGCCGTCCGCGCCGCGCAGCGGCGCCATCAGGAGTTCGCCGCCACGGATGCTCTTGGCATTGCCGATGGAAGCCACGGTGACGTCGATCGCCTGGCCGGGTTTGGCAAACGGCGGCAGCTCGGCGGTAATCGTGACTGCCGCCGCGTTCTTGAGCTGCGGACGCACATTGGCCGGCACGTTCACGCCAAACTGCTCCAGCATGTTTTCCAGGCTTTGCGTGGTGAACGGCGCCTGCGTGGTCTGGTCGCCCGAACCGTCCAGACCCACGACCAGGCCGTAGCCAATCAACTGGTTGGTGCGCACGCCGCCAATCGAGGTGAGGTCGCCGATGCGATCGGCGCGGGCGGGGGCTGGCGCGGCCAGCAACACGGCCAGCGCGAAAACGCCGAGCGCCGAGCCGAGGGCACGCCGTACGGCACCCCGCCAGCCCGCCCCCTCACCCCACCCCTCTCCCCGGCGGGGAGAGGGGGCAAGGGTGCCGAGCGGGGTCGTCACGACGTGCAATACCGGGGGACGGGTCATTTCGGCTGCGTGGATGTTCATGGTCAAAACGGCATCCACTTGGAGTTGAAGAAGCGCGACAGCCAGCCCTGGGTGTTGGAGTCGGCGAGCGAGCCGCGGCCGGTGTAGGCGATGCGCGCGTCGGCCACGCGGGTGGAGGGCACGGTGTTGTTCGGACCGATGTCCTGCGGGCGCACGATGCCGGCGATCCGGATCTGCTCCTGGCCCTGGTTGATGGTGAGCAGCTTTTCGCCGCGCACCAGCAGATTGCCGTTGGCCAGGCGCTGGGCGACGGTGACGGTGATGTTGCCGGTGAGCTGGTTGCTCTGGCTGCTGGAACCGCCGCCGTCGAAGCTGCGCGCGGCATCGGTGCCGACCAGTGCCTTGTTGTAGGTGTGGCCAAGCAGGCTGGGGGCGCCGATCTTGTTCTTGTCGGTCTTGCTGGTGCTGGTATTGGCCTTCTTGACGGCTTGCGTGTTCTCCACCAGCACGATGGTGAGGATGTCGCCGGTGCGGTGCGCGCGCGGGTCGGCGAACAGTTCCATGTTCTGCGCGTCGTGGTAGATCGCGCCGTCGGCGACCGGCGCGACCGGCGCCGCCGGCGCGGTCGCGGCCCATTCGGCATCGTCGTGCCGGGGCTGCAGCCCGGCGCAGCCGGCAAGCACGGCCAGGGCGAGCGCGGCGGCAAGGCGGGCAAAAAGCGTGGAAACGTGCACGGCGGCGTGCCTCAGGTCTTGTTGGTGATGGTTTGCAGCATGTTGTCGGCGGCGCTGATCGACTTGGAGTTCATCTCGTAGGTGCGCTGGGTCTGAATCATGTCCACCATCGCCTCGACGATGTTGACGTTGGACGACTCCAGCGCCCCCTGCAGCAAGGTGCCCATGCCGTTCAGTCCAGCCTGCCCGGTTTGCGGCGAGCCGCTGGAAGCGGTTTCCAGATACAGGTTCTGGCCCATCGACTGCAGCCCGGCAGGGTTGATGAAATCCGCCAGCTGGATATTGCCCACCTGCTGCGGCGCGGCCTGGCCGGGGAGCTTGGCGCCGACCGTGCCGTCGGTACCGATGGTGATCGACTGCGCGCCTTGCGGCAGGGTGATCGCCGGCTCGATCGGGTAGCCGTCGGCGGTGACGATCTGGCCGTTCTGATCCTGGTGCAGCGAGCCGTCGCGGGTGTACGCGGTGCTGCCGTCGGGCATCGTCACCTGGATGAAGCCGCGGCCCTGGATGGCCACGTCCAGCGCGTTGCCGGTCTGGCTGATGGCGCCCTGGGTGAACAGTTTTTCGTTCGCCACCATGCGCACGCCGGTGCCCATTAAAAGGCCCGACGGCGACTGCGTCTGCTCGGTGGTTTGCGCGCCGGGCTGGCCGAGATTCTGGTACATCAGGTCCTGGAACGCGGGGCGCGAGGATTTGTAGCCGGTGGTGTTGGCGTTGGCGAGGTTGTTGGAAATGGCGTCCAGCCGCGTCTGCTGCGCGTCGAGGCCGGTCTTGGCAATCCACAGCGAGGAAAACATGGTTCGGCTCCGCTAGGTATCAGTTGGCCTGCAGCAATTTCATGCTGGCGTCGGCGTTGTCTTCGGCGGTCTTGATCGAACGCACCTGCATCTCGTACTGGCGCGACAGGGCGATCATCTGCACCAGCTCCGTCGAAGGGTTGACGTTGCTTCCTTCAAGCATTTGCGGTGCCAACTGCACCGCGGGGTCGGCATCGGCGGCCGCCCCGCCGGCCAAGTGCATCAGGCTGTCGGTGCCTTTGCTGAGCGTGGCCGGATCGGGATCGACCAGCTTGATGCGGTCGATCTGGGTCAGCGTGTTCGGTCCCTGGCCGAGCGGCACGGTGGAGATGGTGCCGTCGTTGCCGATCACGATCTGCGCACTGTCGGGGATGGTGACCGGCCCGCCGTTGCCGATCACCGGGTTGCCGGCGCCATCCGTCAACATGCCGTCGGCGGTGAGCTGCAGATCGCCGGCGCGGGTATAGGCCTCGCTGCCGTCCGGCGCCTGCACCGCGATCCAGCCCGGCCCGCGCACCGCCACGTCGAGCGGCCGCCCGGTGTGCTGCATCACGCCCTGGCGATCGTCGCGGCCAATGCCCTGCGCCACCGCGTTGATCCGCGTGGGGCTGCCGGGGCCAAGCACCGGCAGGCTGCGGAACGCGTCCATTTCGCTCTTGAACCCGGTGGTGGAGGCGTTCGCGAGGTTGTGGCTGACCACGTCCTGCGCGCGCATCACCTGGGTGGCGCCGGTCATCGCGAGGTAGAGGGAGTGATCCACGGCGGCTTACCTCGACTTAGCGCGATACCGCGTTGAACAGCGTGGAGGTGAGCGTGTTGTCGGTACCCAGCACCTGTGCGTTGGCCTGGTAGTCGCGCTGCGCCTTGATCATGTCCACCAGCTGCTCGGTGGTGTCCGAGGTGTTGGACTCCTCCAGCGAGCCGGACTGGATGGTGCCGTACTGGCCGCTGGCCGCAGTGCCCATCACCGCGGTGCCCGATTCGGTGCTCCCCATCCAGCTGGCGGCGCCCAGCTGGCGCAGGCCCTGCAGGTTCTGGAAATTCGCCATCGCCAGCTGGCCGAGCTTGCTGCTTTGCCCGTTGGAGTAATTGGCGGTGACGATGCCGGCGCTGTCGATGTCGATCGAGGACAGCGCGCCGGCCGTATAGCCGTCCTGGCTGATGGTGCCGGCGGCATAGCCGGTGCCGTACTGCGTGGTCTTGGCAAAATTGACCGACAGCGTCTGCGGGTTGGAGCCGTTGGCGTAATTGAGCGGGTTGAAGGTGACGACGCCGCTGGCCGGCGTGGCCAGCCCGCCGGTGGCGTTGAATGTGAGCGCCTGGGTGCCGGCGCTTTGGCCGTCCACATACAGGTTCACATTCCACTGGTTGGAGCCGGTCTTGACGTAATACGTGGTGGCTTGATGCGAGGAGCCCAGGCTGTCGTACACGGTGAACGTGGCCGACTGGTTGAACGTGGCGGGGTTGGTGGTATCGAACGGCAACACCGGCGCCGTGGCGTCGGCCGGCAGGTTGGACGACACCACCGCCGTGCCGCTCGGCTTGGCGGTGCTTTGCGCGGTGACCAGGTTCAGGTCGGTCAGGGTGCTGGTATCGAAGGTGTTGCTGGTATTGCTGTACGGGTAGATCTGCAGCGCGTCGTGGTCCTGGTTGATGACATTGCCCGCCGGGTCCTGGTGGAACGCGCCAGCACGGGTGTAGGCGTAGCCGTTGCCGGTGTTCACCACGAAAAACCCGTTGCCGCTGATGGCCAGGTCGAGGCTGTTGCCGGTGGTCTGGATATCCCCCTGCGCAAACTGCTGGGCGACGTCGGTCATGCGCGTGCCGCTGCCCACGGTAGTCGCGCCAAGGTTGATGCCGGTGTAGGCGTAGATATCCGCGAACTCCGCGCGCGAACCCTTGAAGCCGGTGGTGTTGGCGTTGGCGATGTTGTTGGCGATCACGTTGAGATCGGACTGGGCACCCTTGATGCCGCTGAGCGCTTGATTGAGAGCCATGGATGAATCCTCGGTTGCGGTGGCGTGCGATCAGTTGATCTGCGCGATGGAGGTGAGCGGCACGCCGCCCACGCCGTTGACTTGCACGTAGGTGCCCACTTTGGCGCCGCCGTAACCAACGCCGGTCACGGTGCCGCTGACGTAGGTGGTGAGCGCGTTGCCCTTGGGGTCGGCGGCAGCGATGCCGTACTGCCCTGGCGGCAACGGGTTGCCGTTGGCATCCATGCCATCCCAGCTGAAGCGGGCCAGCCCGGCCTGCTGCGGGCCGAGGTCGAGCGTGCGCACGACCTTGCCGGCCCCGTTGGTGATGACCACCTGCGCATTGGCGGTGGCGTCGCTCACGCCGACCGAGCCGGCGATGGCGCTGCCCGCATAGCTCAGCGTGCTGGACGGCACCAGCACGTGGCGCCCCACCAGCCCGACCGAGCCCAGCACCTGCGAGGACTGCATCGAGCTGGCCACCTGGCTGGACAGGCTGTTGACGCTGGTGTTGAGGTCCTGCGTGGCCGCCAGCTGGCTGAACTGCGCCAGCTGCGACACGAACTGGGTGTTGTCCATCGGCTTGGTCGGGTCCTGCGTCTGCAGCTGCGTGGTCAGGAGCTTCAGGAAATCCGCTTGGCTCATGCTGTTGCCAAGCGCTGCGTTGACGCCGGAAGCAGCCGATGCCGGGGCGGCACCAATGGCATTGGTAGTCATCGCATCACCTCTCACTTGCCGAGATTCAGGGTCTGCAACAGCAACTGCTTGGCGCTGTTCATGACCTCGACGTTGTTCTGGTAGGAGCGCGACGCGGAGATCATGTTGACCAGCTCGTCGACCGGGTTGACGTTGGAGCCGTACACGTAGCCTTGGGCGTTTGCCAGCGGGTTGCCCGGCTCGTACCGCGCCGGCACATCGGCCTGGCTCTCGCTGACGCCAAGCACCTGCACGCCTTGGGCGGCGGCGCCGTCCGCAGCGCTGCCGAGCGACTGGCGATGGATCGCGGCAAACACCGGCTCGCGGGCGCGGTAGGCACCCTGCGGCGTGGTCGCCACGCTTTCCGCGTTGGCGAGGTTGCTGGCCACCGTGTTGAGCCGCAGCGATTGCGCGGCCATGCCGGTGCCGGCCACGTTGAAAATGGAATACAGCGACATCAGCCCTGCCCTCCGGTGATGGCGGTGCGCAGCATGCTGATCTGCGCGGTAATGAAGGAAAGGCTGGCCTGGTAATGCACCGTGTTGCCGGCAAAATCGGCCTGCTCCACCTGCGTGTCGACGGTGTTGCCATCCATCGTCGGCTGGCTGGGCACGCGGTATTCAAGCGGTGCCTGCCCCGGCGCGGCGCCTTGGCCATTGCCGATTTGTCCGGTATCCGGCGTCGCCAACGGCAGGTTGCCGCCGGCCGTGCCGCCCGCCGCCTGGAGCGCCTTGCGAAAATCCACATCGCGCGCAAGAAAGCCGGGGGTGTCGGCGTTGGCAAGATTGTTGGCCAGCACGTCCGCCCGGCGCTGCCAAAGCGCCAGCGCCTGGGTGTGGATGCCAAACAGGTTTTCAGGCAATGCGCTCATCTCGACTCCGCGTGCAGTGGCTGCACGAAAGTCAAAGGCAAGTTGCATGCCACGGGCCGCGAACCGTTGCGGCGCATGGGCCGGGCGCCATTTCGCCCGGGCCCCGCACAAGCCGCGCATGGCCGGAGTCGGATTGTTGACGCGGTCAACCCGCGCGTCGCATCCCCGTCAGGCCTTGGCCGATTCGGCCGGCAACAGTTCAAACACCGCCTGCGCCAAAAGGTCGGGCTGGAACTTGGCAACAAACGCGTCGGCCTTCACCTCTTTCACCATCGAGGTGTTGAAGCCGCCGGAGAGCGAGCTGTGCAGCACCACCTTGAGCGCGCGCAGTTGCGCATCCTCGCGGATGGCGCGGGTCAGTGCGTAGCCGTCCAAACGCGGCATTTCGATATCGGACACCACCAGCTTCACGCCTTCGGCCGGGTTGCCCTCTGCCAGCTGGTGCAGCTTTGCCAGCGCCTCCTCGCCGTCCTTCGCCACGATGCACTCGATGTTCATCTGCTTGAACAGCGCCACCAGCCGCCGGCGCGCCACCAGCGAGTCGTCCGCCACCAGCACCCGCCGCGGCGTCATCGCGCGCGCCTCGGCCAGCCGCTGCATCTGCAGCGACAGGTCGGCCGGCGCCGAATCGATGCCGGCCAGCACTTGCTCCACATCCACCACCGCCAGCAGCGCGCCATCCACGCGGGTCACCGCGTTGACCTTGTTGCCAAACCCGAGTGCAGTCGGCGGCGCCGCCATCTGCCCGCCATCGACCTGCACCATGCGCTGCAGGTCGGCCACCAGGAACCCCTGCACGCTGCCGCTGAACTCGGTCACCATCAAATGCGCCGAATCCACCTCGCGCAGCGGCGGGTAGCCGAGCGCGGCGGCCAGGTCGATCACCGGGATGGTCTGCCCGCGATAGTCGCAACTGCCGGCCAGCAGCGCGTGCACGCCCAGCATGCGTTCCAGCGGCGGCCGCCGCATTACCTCGCGCACCTTGAACACGTTGATGCCGAACAACTGCGCATCGCCCAGCCGGAACAGCAGCATCGCCACGCGATTGTGTCCGGCCAGCCGCGTGTGTTGCTCGACGCGTTCCAGCAGCGAGTTGCCCATGAATTCCACCTTGGTCTGCGCAGGCGCCGGCGTGGCGCCACGCGGACGCTATCGGCCACGCCGCCGGGTGCTTGAGCATCGCCGGCCGCACGCTCCGGCGTCGCGCACTACAAGGGGAATCGGGAATCGCGATGGCGCGGGCACGAGGGTGGATGTGGGTCGGGATTCATCCCGACGGGCTGTTGGCTGGAATGGTGGGTATCTCTGCGGTCGACGCAGCATCAAAGCGGTTTCGTGCCGCTGGCGCGGCACGAAACCGCTCTGAAGCCACAGCTATCGCGGACGCCCAACCAGGCATGCGGCCATTCCGCCAGAAGCCCGGCCCACAGGGGGCACGGCGCAAGACGCACCTAGCCTTTCGGCGCCGCACCCATCGCCCAACCACACCACGCCCCCACTGGCATGCGGCTTGCTTTCTCAAGCTTCATGAAATTCGGACGATGCAGTGACGGCAAGCGCACCGTGCGCCATAACCCAAGGTGATGTTCAGCCCATGAGTCTGATCTGGAACCCGCATCTCGCGGCCCTCGTGGAGGCCGCGGCGGCCGGTCGCGAGGCCGAGGTCGCCAGCCTGCGGCGCCGATATCCGCGCGCCGCGCAGGTCTTGGCGCCGCTCCTGGCGCGCGTCGCCGCGCGCCCGCCGGCGGCGGTGGCGCTGCAATGCATCGAGCAGCAAAGCCTGGTGCTGGGGGCCGTGCAGCGGTTGGCCGGCGAGCAGGGTGCACTCGACAAGGCGGCCACCGAGAGTCGCGCCAGCGTCGACCACTTGACGGCGGGCAGCGCCGGGATCTCGACGGCACTGGCCGAGGTGGACGCGCAGTTGGCGGCCGCCAGCACCGCCGGTGAAGCCGGCACCGCGTCGGTGGCGGAGCTGGATGGCCAGCTGCGCCTGTTGCGCAGCGCGCTGGCGGCGATGAACCGCAACCAGAGCAAGCTGGCCGAGCAAGTCGAACAGATCCGCAAGCTCACCGCGACAGTGCAGGAGATCGCGCACCAGACCAACCTGGTGGCACTGAACGCCGCGATCGAGGCCGCGCGCGCCGGCGAAGCCGGGCGCGGGTTTGCGGTGGTGGCCGACGAGGTGAAGCAACTGGCGGAAAAAACCGCCGATGCCACGGCGGAGATCGAGAACGTCACCAGCTCGATCGGCGACTTCTCCACCCAATTGAACGGCGACGTGCAGCACGGGCTGGCCCAGCTCGAACGCGCGCAGACCGGCGCCGCGCAGTCGAGCGCCACACTTGGCGCCGGCAGCAGCGCCCTGTCCGCAACACGCGAGCGCATGCACCAGTTGGTGCAGAGCCACGACGCCCAACACGCACGCGCCACCGCTGCACAATCGGTGCTGGGTGCCTTGCAGCGTCGCGGCAACGAAGCGCAGCGCCAGGCCGAAGCATTGCAACGCGCGGCCCTGCTTTCGCAACGGCTGGGCCTGGACTGGCTGGAAAGCCTGAGCGGCAACGACCCGGCCAGCTTGAGCCTGACCGTGCGCGAAAGCGCCAGCAATCTGAGCCAATCTGCGACTGCGGCGTTGGCCGAGCCGGCTGCGCTCGACCGCCGCTGGTTCGACACCCACGCGATCCGGCGTAGTGTGGAGCGCCTGGTGGCCCTGCACTCGCAACACGCAGCCAGCGCCGCGCTGGGCGCCACCGGCACCGAGTTGTGCGCGCAAGGCGAGCGCTTTGTCACCCTGCTTGGCAACGGCGAAACCGGCCCGGCGGGCGAAGCCTTGCGACAGATCGAAACCGGCCGCGATGCGCTGATTGCGCAACTTGGCAGCCTGCTGGCCGACGCATGAGTGCTTGCCGTGCCCGCATCGGTTTGCGCCAGCCATGCATCTGGCTGGCCCTTGCCGTGCTGGGCATCGGCACGCCCATCGGCGCACACGCCACCGCGCGCAGTGCCGCCGAGCAAGCGGTGCGCGCCTACTTCGGTACGCCCGGTGCCCGCGTCGTGGCGCAGGCCGCCGCGCTCAACCCGCGCCTGCGCCTCGCGCCCTGTGGCGTGCCGTTGACCGCCAAGGTACCCGATGGCGTGCGCGCGATGCCGCAAGTCAGCGTGCCAGTCAGTTGTCGACAAACGCCACAAGGCTGGACGATCCGGGTGCCGGTGCACCTGCAGGTCTTTCGCCAGGTGCTGGTGACCACCCACGCCCTGCGGCGCGGCGACGGCATCCACGCCGACGATGTGCGCAGCGAGGAACGCGACGTGGCGCGCCTCGGCTACGGCTATCTCGACCAACCGGATCAGCTCGCCGACCGGACGTTGGCGCGCGCGCTGCCCGCCGGCAGCGTGCTGACCCCGGCCGCACTCGGCGGGCGCACCATGGTGCGCGCCGGCGACCGCGTGCAGATGGTGGCGCAACTTGGCGATATCGTCGTGCGCGCCGACGGCGTTGCCCTGGGCAGCGGCGACAATGGCACACGACTGCGCGTGCGCAACGGCAGTTCGGGCACCATTGTCGACGGCGTCGTCAGCGGCCCGGGCGTGGTACGGACACTTCCCTGAACTGTGACGAACATCACAAGGCAGGGCCTCTAAAGTTTCCTGCTCGACTGCCGTAAAAGGTCACACAGGGGCTTCACCCAGCGAGTACACATGATGAGCGCGACCATCTCCAACAACGGTTTGCCACCGCAGCTTCCGCAGGTTTCCGGCAACCCGGGCAGCGGTGGTGCGGCCGGGGCCGCCGGCACCGACGCCGGAACGGGTTCCGGTGCCGCCGCGGTGGGCCACGGCACCGATCAGGTCAAGCTGACCGACTCCGCGCGGGCATTGCAGCAAGCCGCCCGCCCGGACAACGGCAGCGCGATCGACACCAAACGGGTCGACCAGGTGCGCGCCGCGATTGCCAGCGGCAGCTACCAGATCAACCCCGGCAACATTGCCGACCGGCTGATTTCGCTGGACCACCAGCTCGGCGGTACGGGCAAGGCATGAACACCGCGCTGGCGCAGGAGTTCGCGACCGCGCTGGACGCCATCCTGGGCGAAATGCGCGGTGGTCTGGCCCAGCTCGGCAGCGTATTGGCCGCCGAACGGGTGGCCCTGCACGACGGCGACACCGAGGCCATCGACCAGACCGGCGCGCGCAAGCAGGCGTTGATGCAGCAGCTTGAAGCCCTCGATGCCGAGCGCCAGCAATTTGCCCGCGAACAACCGCAAGTCGCAGCCAGCCGCAACCCGGCCTGGCGCGAGCTGGTGACCGCGCTGCAGCAGTGCCAGGAGCAAAACCTGCGCAACGGCAACCTTGCCAGCCAGCGTTTGCGCGCCGTGCGCCAGGCATTGGCGATCCTCACCGGCGGCGACGACGACGGCAACGGCCTGTACGACAGCGGCGGCGGGCTGCGCGGCGACATCATGCGTTCGCGCCCGCTGGCCGCCGCCTGATGCCTTTGCCCTGAGCCACGGCGCTGTCCGCGCGCGTGATCCCCGCGCAGCGCGGATGGTAGGCAGTTTCCCTCGCCCTGTCCCGCGATGCCGGATCGATCATGAACTCACCTGTTGCCTCCTCCCACGCCGACGCCTCCGCCGAGGCACCGATCTTTGCCGCCGCCAATGCACCGCTGCCGGTGCTGCGCGTGCCGCTGCTCGACCGCGAACGCCAGCTGTACGCCTACGAACTCCTGTTTCACCGCGACGGCGGCGACGACCAGGCCTTGCTGCAAGGCGTGCTCGGCGCCATCACCGACGGCGCGCTGACCCGGCTGGTGCGCGGCAACCGCGCGTTTCTCAACCTGCCGCTTGATCTGTTGCCGGTGGATGCCGACGTGCTGGCGCACCAGCCGCGCCTGGGCGTGGTGCTGCAGCCGGAGGTGGCCGAAGACCCCGGCGTGATGATGCGTATCGAACAGATGGCGCAGCGCGGTTGCCAATTCCTGCTCGATCTGGGCACGCTCGACCCCAACGCCACCCACACCCTGGGCGTGCTGCTGCAGCAGGTGCAGCTGGTGCGCCTGGATGCGGCCAGGCTGGCGCCCGAGGTACTGGCCGGCCGCGCGCGCGACCTGCACCAGCGTGGTCTGCACGTGGTGGCCGGACAAGTGAACGACCATGCGATTTTCGATCGCTGCGCCGCGTTGCCATTCGAGGCGGTGCAGGGCCGTTACCTCCTCGTGCCGCAACCGGTTGCGGTGCCGGTGCTGACCGCCAACCGCTTGAGCATGCTGCGCCTGATGGGCGCGCTGCACGAATCCAACCCTGGCCCGGTCGAGCTGGGCAAGATCGTCCGCGACGACGCGGTGCTGAGCTACAAGCTGCTCTCGTGCGTCAATTCCGCCTACTTTGCACTGCCGCGCCAGCTCAAATCGGTGCAGCAGGCGGCGATCTTCTTTGGCGTTTCACGCATGCGCAACTGGGTCGACACCATGGCCATGTGCAGCATGGATGATCGCCCGCCAGAGCTCCTGCGCGCGGCGCTGATCCGCGCGCACATGTGCGAGGGCCTGGCCAAGGCCACGGCGCAGGGTGATCCAGAAATGGCGTTCACCGTCGGCCTGTTCTCGCTGCTCGACGTGTTGATGTGCGCACCGATGGAATACCTCCTGACCCAGCTGCGTCTGGCGCCCGAAATCAACGATGCGCTGACCGGCCGCGGCGGCTCGTTCGCGGCGGTGCTCAAGCAGATCCTCGCGTGGGAGGCCGGCGAGCTCACCAAGCTCGAGGTCACCCCGCAGCGGATCGAGAAACTCGCGGCGCTTTATCTCGGCGCCACCCAGTGGGCCGATCAGGTGTACGCCGGCGCCAGCGGCAAGAAGGTGCAATAAGCCCGACGGGCCGGGATTCGGGAAAGCATCCGCTGGCCGGGTGGCGTTGCTTGGCTGCGGGGAGCAAAGTCTCCACCCCGCGATTCCCCCGCTCCTCTTCGGGGAGAGGGCTGGGGCGAGGGGCCGGGCCGGTCTCGACTCCCGCTGGACAAGCTCCAACCGGTGGCGCCACGCGGAGCCGAGCGCCCCGGCCGAGCGATGCCGCCGCCCGCAAGCGGCCCAGTCAGCGCTTGGGCGGGGCGCTGCGCAGCGGTGCAGTGGAACCGCGCACCACCAGCTCCGGGCTGAAGCCCTGCCCGGACAGATCCAGCGGCTCACCGTTGGCTTCGTGCTGCAGGTTGCGAATGAGCCGGTACGCCGCCGCGTGCGCGATCTCCTCGGTGGCCTGGCGCGCGGTGGTCAACGCCGGCCACGATTGCTTGGAAAACGGACTGTCCTCGAAGCCGGCAATCGACAGCTCCCATGGCACGCTGATGCCGCTCGAATGCGCGGCAGCGAGCACGCCGGCGGCAATCTCGTCGTTGGAGCCGAAGATGGCCGTCGGCCGGTTCGCCAGCGCCAAGAGCTTGCGTGCGCCGCGAAAACCATCGTCGAACGAGTAATCGCCCGGCAGCACCAGCTCGCGGTCGAGCGCGATGCCGTAATCCTTCAGGGCATCCTCGTAGCCCTGGTAGCGCTCCGGGCTGGAACGATGGTCGCGCCCGCCCCACAAAAAACCAATGCGCGTATGCCCGAGCTGGATCAGGTGCTCGGTGATCGCATACGCCGCGTCGCGGTCGTCCACGTACACGCACGGGTAGCCGTCGCCCGGGTCTTCGCGCGCCGAAATGATGCGCATGAAGTGCAGCTTCGCCGCCGCCAGGCGCTCGATCAACGCCGCCTGCTCGGACATCGGTGGCGCCAGCACCAGCCCCGCCAGCCGCGCGTGCGCCGCCAGGGCAATCAGCTCATCGGCCAGCTTGGGCGAGGTCGAATCGCACGGGTGGATCTGCAGCACATAGCCCTGCTCGCGGCAGGCAGCCAGCACGCCGCTTTGCATGCTGATGATGTAGTGCGGGTTGGGGTTGTCGTAGACGAGCCCGAGCGCGTACGCGCGGGTGCTGCGCAGGCTGCGCGCGGAAGGGTCGGGCTGGTAGCCCAGGGCGTCGATCGCACGCTGCACCTTTTCCCGCGTGAGCACATGTACCGAGGGCTCGTTGTTGATGACCCGCGAGACGGTCTTCAGCGAAACGCCCGCCTGCTCAGCGACATCCTTGATGGTGGTGCTGCGCAAGCGGATACCCTCAAATCGCCATGGAAATGCTGGCTGGAACGGCCACGCGTGCGCGGCCGGCGTCATGCGCGGAAAGCATAACGCGAGTGCCGCGCCGGCACGCCATCGGCACGCTCACGCGGCGCCGTGCTGGCCGATGCGGTGGCCACGCATGCCGTAAAACAGGATGTACAGGTAGCACGGCACCATCAGCACCGCGAACGCGAGCTGGAAGTCGATGACCTCCTTGAGGTGCACAAACGCCTGCGGGATCAGCGCACCGCCGCAAATGCCCATCACCAGCAGCGCCGAGCCGGCCTCGGTGTGCCGCCCCAGGCCCTTGATCGCGAGCGGGAAAATCGCCGGCCACATCATCGCGTTGGCAAACCCGAGCGCGGCGACAAAGCCCACCGACAGGTAGCCGGTCGTCACCAGCGCGCCCAGCGCAAACAGCACGCCGAGCACCGCGGACACCGCGAGGTAACGCTGCTGCGACACGAAGCGCGGGATCAGCACCAGGCCGGCGACGTAGCCCACCAGCATCGCCCCGAGGGTGAACGAGGTGAAGAACTTGGTCTGGTCCAGCGGCAGCCCGAAACCGGCGCCGTAGGTACCGATCGCATCCCCGGCCATCACCTCCGCACCCACGTACAAGAACAGGCACAGCACGCCGAGCCACAAATGCGGGAAGCTGAAAATGCTGCGCCCGGAGTGGCCGATCGCGTGCTCGTCGTTCGCCCCGGAGGGTTTGATTTCCGGCAACCCGGAGCGCAGCACCCAGATGCCGAGCAGCACCAGCACGCCCGCCATCACCAGGTACGGCGTGTGGATCTTCGCCGCAAACGCATTGAGCAGGCCAGCGCGCGCCGCCGGCGCCGCCGCGGTGACCTGCGCATCGAGGTCGCCGATGCCGTGCAGCACCAGCGCGCCGATCAGGATCGGCGCCGTGATGCCGGCGAGCTTGTTGCAGATGCCCATGAACGACATCCGCTGGGCCGCGCTTTCGATCGGGCCGAGAATGCTCACGTATGGGTTGGAGGCGGTCTGCAGCAGCGACAGGCCCGCGCCGATCGCGAACAACCCCGAGAGCGCGCCGGCAAACTCGCGCCGCGTCGCAAATTCGGCAAACACGAACGCGCCCAGCGCCATCACGAATAGCCCCAGCGCCATGCCCTTTTTCATGCCAATCCGCCGCAGCAGCGCCGACGCCGGCAGCGAGAACACGAAATAGGAGATGTAGAACGCGAACGGCACCAGGAACGCGTAGGTGTCCGGCAGCTGGAACGCCAGCTTGACGAACGTGATCAGCGGCCCGTTGAGCCAGGTGAAGAAGCCGAAGATGAAAAACAGCACCCCGATGACGATCATCGGCCCGATGTAGGCGCGTTCGGATGGCGCAGCCGCCTGCGTGCTAACCATGAAACCTCTCCCCAATCTGATGACGGTACGGTCGAGCGCGAACCAGCGGCCACCACGCGGCGGTCGAAGTGCCCTTTATTGGCCGCAACGTACAACGTTGTCAACTGGTGCCCCTGAACCACTTGCCATCTCCCCCGCACGGGCACCCCCCGGCAACTGTCGCCGGCCCGAGGTCAAACCTGGCCCGGTAACGCCCGATCCCGGCGGCGCGACGGCCCCGCGCACAAGTGCTGCTTGCCGTCGTGATGCAAGGTACTCCCCGTCGTCTGAAAACGATGACCGTGGCTTGGCGTGGCCACCCACGCGCCCCACGAGTCCAAGGCACGCCATGCCGCCCGGACCCGACCGGCAACGCCTCGCGCCGCGCCACAAGGCAGTCTCGTCACCAACGCTTGACAACGTTGTCTTATACTGGTCAGACTCCGCCCAGTCTCGTCTGCCGACCATTTTGCGCTGCGCGCAGTTGCCGGTGGATGACCTTTCGCGTCAGGGGATGTCTTCGTGGTCGAGCTCGCCAGCCAAAACCGCGCCAGTCACCGCCCGTCATCGGCCCCTGCGCCGGATGCCGCGGTGGCCGGCAACGAGCCGTTCCTGGCCACCGACGCGGGCGGCACGCATGCGCGGGTGGCGCTGGTGGTGGGCACGCCCAGCGGCAACCAGCCGGTCAGCGTGCTGCATTACCGCCGGTATCAGTGCGCCGACTGGGACAACCTCGGCGCCGTACTGCGCCATTTCCTCGACGAGCTGCCCGCCGCCGGTTTCGGCCCGGCACGTGCACATATCCGCTGCGGCGTCATCGCCAGCGCCGGCGTGCTGATGGACGACACCATCGTCAACGAAAACCTGCCCTGGCCGGTCGCGGTCGGCGCCCTGCGCGAAGGCCTCGGCCTCACCCAGCTCAAGGTCATCAACGATTTCGAAGCCGTGGCCTGGGCCGCGCAGTTCCTGCGCGACAACGACACCCTGCCGGTGATCGATGCTGTCCGTTCGGCGGCCCGCGGCCCGGTGCTGGTGATGGGCCCCGGCACCGGCCTCGGCTCGGCCGTGCTGCTGCCGCGCGCCGGCCATGCCCAGGTACTGGCGACCGAGGCCGGCCAGATTTCTCTGGCGCCGGGCACCGCGCGCGAGATCGAGATCCTGCGCATCCTGGCCCGCGGCCGCACCCACGTTTCGTTTGAAGACGCGCTCTCCGGCCCCGGCCTGCGCAACATCTACCACGCCCTGTGCGAGCTCAACGACGTTCCCATCACCCTGATGACGCCGGCCGAGATCACCAGCGCGGCGCTTGCCGGCCACGACGCCACCGCGGCGGAAACCCTGGCGGTTTTCTGTGGCCTCCTGGGCAGCTTCGTCGGCGACCTCGCCATGCTTTACGGCGCCAGCGGCGGCGTTTTTCTGGCCGGCGGCATCCTGCCGCAAATCCACACCTACCTGCGCGCCAGCCAGTTTGCCGAGCGCTTTCTCGACAAGGGCGCCATGCGCGCCTTTCTGCAAAAGATTCCCGTACGACTGATCGAACACGGCCAGCTCGGCGTCATCGGCGCCGCCGGCTGGTTTCTCAACGAGCAGCCGGAAAAGGGGAATGTCCCGCTGCTCTAGCGCCACCGCGCCGTGCCCCGTCCACCAACCGTGTACCGCTGCACCCAACCGGATCGACCCAACCTCTGAGGGGAGGACACCATGAACCAACGCAAGACTCTGCTGGCCACCAGTGTCGTCGCCGGCCTGTGCCTGTCCGTCGGCGCCTTCGCGCAGACGCAGGACAACAGCACCACCACCAAGCCGGCCAACAAGGATCAAGCCAAGACCCTGTCGACGGTGACCGTCACCGGCATCCGCGCCTCGCAGGAGAAGGCGCTCGACATCAAGCGCGACGCCAACTCCAACATCGAAGTGGTCACCGCCGAAGACGTCGGCAAACTGCCGGCACACAACGTGGCCGACACCCTGCAGCGCCTGCCCGGCGTCAACATCAGCTCCTCCAGCGCCGACGAAGGCGGCTTCGACGAAGCCGACCGCGTCAGCCTGCGCGGCACCAGCCCCAGCCTCACCCAGACGCTCATCAACGGCCACGGCGTGGGCAGCGCCGACTGGTTCGTGCTCAGCCAAGGCAACAACGTCGGCCGCAGCGTGAGCTACACCCTGTTGCCGTCCGAGCTGGTCAGTCGCGTCGAAGTGCACAAGTCCTCCGAAGCGCGCTTCCAGGATGGCGGCACCACCGGCAACGTCGACATCATCACCCGCAAGCCGCTCGACTTCGCAAAGCAGATGACCGGCCAGGTCAGCGTGGGCGGCGTGTACGCCGACCTGCCGAGCAAGACCGACCCGCAGTTCAGCGGCCTGTTCAACTGGAAGAACGCCGACCACACGTTCGGCGTGCTGGTGCAGGCGTTCAAGCAGAAGCGTCACCTGCGCCGCGAAGCACAGGAAATCCCCGGCGGCTTTGCCACCATCGATCCGGCCTCGGCACTGGCGCAAAGCCATCCCGACCTTGCCGGGGTGAAGGTTCCGGGCCTGTTGGGCTCCACGCTGTTCGAGCAGGTGCGCGACCGCAAGGGCGGCCTGGTCGAGTTGCAGTTCCGGCCGAACGACGACCTCACGCTGGGCCTGAGCGGCTTCTACTCGAAGATGGACGCCAACAACTACAACCGCAACTTCATGTTGTGGGGCGGCAACTTCGCCACCAGCCAGGCGCCGAACCCGGGCTACACGGTGAAGGACGGCGTGCTCACCAACGCCACCTATGCCGGCGTGCCGGGCACCAACTATGTCGTGTACGACATGATCAACCGGCAGGCGACGTCGAAGACCCAGTACTACACCCTCGACGCCGACTGGAACCTCTCGCAGAACACCTCGGCCAAGTTCCAGGCCGGCACCACCAAGGGCACCGGCCAGACCCCGCGCCAGTACATTGCCGAAGTCACCGCGGCCGACGGTGGCGGCGCCAGCTGGTCCACCCACGGCAACAGCTCGCCGGTCGACTGGAGCGTGGGCGGCGACACCTCGCCGGCCGGCGTCACCAGCTTCGGCACCTGGGGCAACCAGCTCGTGCGCGCGCTGGACAAGGAGCACTGGTTCACCGCCGACTTCACCACCTACTTCAATGCCGGTGCGGTGCAGTCGTTCAACTACGGCATCCGCTATGCCAAGCACGACCGCGACGCGCAGTCGCCGGAAGGCGCCACCCCAGGCAACATCTGGGCAACGCTGCAAAACGGCGCCACCGCCAACTACCCCAGTGACTTTGCCGACGGCCTCGGCGGCAACTTTCCGAAGGACATCTGGTACTTCACGCCGGGCGCGCTCAAGAGCGCCATCGTCGCCAACTCCACCTGGCTCTCCGGCAACAACGGCCCGACCGGCCGCCACAACTACGGCGGCGAGTGGAGCGTGAACGAGAAGAACGCCGCGGCGTATTTCCAGGTCAACTTCGAGGGCGACCGCTGGAGCGGCAACGCCGGCCTGCGCTACGTCAGCATCAAGCAGGGCATCGACACCTACTTCGCCGACACCGTGCACCCGGACGTGTCCAGCCTGTTCGGCAGCTGGGATCGCCGCCACTACAAGAACAGCTACAACCGCCTGCTGCCCAGCGCCAACCTCAAGTTCAGCCTGACCGACGACCTGCTGTTCCGCGCCGCGGCGTCGCAGACGCAAACCCTGCCGGATTACTCCGCACTCGGTGCCTCGTCGTGGGGTTCGGATCTCAACAAGACCGGCGGCGGCGGCAACCCGCACTTGAAGCCGGTGGTGTCGACCAACCTCGATGCCGGCCTGGAGTGGTATTTCATGCCGCGCGGCCTGCTGGCAGCCACCGCGTATTCGATGAACATGAAGGACTACGTCGCCTACGGCGTGCAGAACCAGCAGCTCTTCAGCGAACTGACCCACCAGCTGGAGACCTACAAGATCTCGATGCCGATCAACGCCGACGCCTCGGTGACCGGGGTGGAACTGGCCTACAACCAGCCGATCGGCGAGTTCTTCGGCGTCAACGCCAACTACACCTACGCCGACGGCAGCACCGACCACACCTGGGCGGACGGCAGCAACCACCTGCTGGGCACCTCGAAGAACACCTACAACATCGGCGGCTACTTCGAGAACGACCGGTTCGGCGCGCGCGTGAGCTACACCTGGCGCTCGGCGTTCCTGATCGGCCTGTCCGGCGCCAGTCCGTACTACCAGAACAGCTTCGGCACGCTGGCGGCGTCGCTCAGCTACAAGGCGACGGATTGGCTGAGCTTCAGCCTGGACGCGCTGAACCTCAACAACCCGACCATCAAGTACTACCAGAGCAGCGCCATCCCGACCTCGTTCTACATGAACGGCCGGCAGTACTACTTGAACGCGCATTTGAAGTTCTGATCCAGCGCTGTACCGCGACAACCCGCAGGCCATGGATGGCCTGCACTCTCCCCGAGCGGGCCCGGTGTTTTCTTGCGGGCCCGTCTTTTTGCCCGGCCAGCGCGCGTGAGTGGCATGCTTGGCCGTCCTTGCTGGAGATACCCATGCGTTACCGCTTGCTGCTTGCCCGCTGTGCCGCGTTGGCATTCGCCATGGTGATGTCGCCGCTGGCGGCCCACGCCGCGGACGCGGCCGCGCCCGCCCTGATCCCGCTGCCGGCGCAGATCACGCCGCAGTCCGGCCAGCTCACGGTGGATGCGCACACGCCGGTGATCCTGGGCGACGCCAGCGCGGCGACCAAACAGACGGCCAATTACTTCATCAATCTCTTGAACCGCACCCGTGCGCTGCACCTGCGGCTCACCGCCAAGGCCACGCCCAACCCACCCGCCATCACGTTCGAACGTGACCCGCAGGCGCCAGTGGCGCAGGCGCAGGGCTACGCGCTCGCGGTGACGCCGCAAGGCATCCGCGTCTCCGCACGCGACGATGCCGGCGTGTTCTATGGCGCCGTCACGCTGTACCAGTTGCTCACGCCGGACGCGCACCGCGGCGCGGTGACGCTCGCCGCCACCACCATCCACGACTGGCCGCGCTTCGGCTGGCGCGGGCTGATGCTGGACTCCGCCCGGCATTTCCAGAGCGTGGCCGACGTGCAGCGGCTCATCGACCAGATGGCGCAGCACAAGCTCGACGTGCTGCACTGGCACCTGACCGACGACCAGGGCTGGCGGATCCAGATCAAGCGCTACCCGGAGCTGACCAAGATCGGCGCGTGGCGCACCCCGCCGGATGCCGGGCGCGACGGCGAGCCGGACCGCTACGGCGGCTACTACAGCCAGGCGCAGATCAGGCAGGTGGTGGCGTATGCCGCCGCGCGCCACATCACCATCGTGCCCGAGCTGGACATGCCCGGCCACGCGCAGGCCGCGGTGGCGGCGTACCCGCAATACGGCGTCACCGGCAAACGGCCCAAGGTGTCGATCGACTGGGGCATCAATCCGTATCTCTACAACGTTAACGACGACACCTTCACCTTCATCGACAACGTGCTCGACGAGGTGATGGCGCTGTTTCCGTCCACCTACATCCACGTCGGCGGCGACGAGGCGATCAAGGATCAATGGCAGGCCTCGCCCGCGGTGCAGGCCAAGATGCGCCAGCTCGGCATCACCAGCGAGGACGCGCTGCAAGGCTGGTTCATCGGCCGCATCGGCGGGTACCTCGAAAAGCACGGGCGCAAGCTGATCGGCTGGGACGAAATCCTGGACGGCGACAACCTGCCGAAAGACGCCACGGTGATGTCGTGGCGCGGCATCGACGGCGCAATCAAGGCCGCGCTCACCGGCCACGACGTGGTGATGTCGCCTGCGCCGGCGCTGTACCTGGACAACCTGCAAAGCACCCTGCCGGACGAGTTTGCCGGCCGCGACGGGCTGGAAACGCTGCGCGACGTGTACCGCTTCCAGGCGATCCCCGGCGTGCTTGGCACCGCCGAGGCCAAACACGTGCTCGGCATCCAGGCCAATATCTGGACCGAGCACATGCCCACCATGGCGCACGTGGACCACGCCGCTTTCCCGCGCCTCGACGCGCTCAGCGAAGTGGCATGGTCACCGGCCACCAGCAACAACTGGCAGGGCTTCCTGGCGCGCCTGCCGGCGCAGCTCGCGCGCTATCGCGCACAGGACATCCCGTATGCCGACAGTGCCTTTGCGGTGGTGGCCAGCGTCGACCGCAACGTGGCGCTCGCCACCGGCAAGGCCACCCTGACGCTCGCCAACCAGACCGGTGTCGGCAGCATCCACTACACGCTCGACGGTTCCACCCCTACCGTCACCTCGCCGCGCTACGCCGGGCCGGTCAACGTGAAACTGCCTACCACGGTGCGCGCCGCGAGCTTTGCCGACGGCAGCGAACTGGCCGCGCCGCGTGAGCGCGTACTGAGCCACGCCGCCCTGCTCAGCCTGCCCGGCACCGCCCTGGCCAACTGCTCCGGCAGCAACTTCCGCCTGCGCCTGCAACCGCTGCCGGACGCGGCCAGCACCCAGCCCGTCTACGCGGTCAATGTGTTCGACGCCTGCCAGCTGTACCCGGCCACGGTGCTGGACGGCGTCACCAGCATCCACGTGGCGGCGGTGCGGCTGCCGCGCAACTTTGCCCTCGCGCACGACCAGAAAATGGTGGTTTCGCGCCCGCATGCCACGCGCTTTGGCGAGCTGGTGGTGCATGCCGACACCTGCGAAGGCCGGGTGCTGGCCAGCATGCCGCTGCCCGACCCCGCGCACAGCGGTCGCCAGTTCGCGCTCGAGGCGAAGCTGCCCGCGCAATCGGGCGAACACGCGCTGTGCCTCGCCTACACCGCGCCAGTCAGCGGCCCGCTGTACGCCACCGGCGAGGTCACGCTGAAGTGAGACAGCAGCGCGTTGCCGGAAGGCGGGGAAACCGACCATGCCCCTGAAAATCATCGGCGCCGGCTTCGGTCGCACCGGCACGCTGTCCCTCTGCACAGCCCTCAGGCAGCTCGGGTTCCCGTGCTATCACATGACCGAAGTCCTCGACAACAAGGACAACCAGTCGCATCTGGGTTTCTGGCGCACGGTGGCCAACGCGCCCGCCGGCACGCAGCACGATTGGGAAACCGTCTTTTCCCGCTACACCGCCGCGGTGGACAACCCCGCGAGCAGCGTGTGGTGCGAACTCGTCGCCGCCTATCCCGACGCCAAGGTGGTGTTGTCGCTGCACCCCGGCGGCGCCGACGCGTGGTACGACAGCACCCGGGCCACGATCTATTTCACCGAGTCACTGTGGCAGTTCAAGGTGCTCCAGCTCGTCACCCCGTTCGCGCGCAAGCTCGGCGACGTGTGCCACAAGCTGATCTGGCAGCGCGCGCACCACGGCACGATGGGCAATCGTGCCGCGGCCATCGCCGACTACCACCAGCACGTCACCGACGTGCAGGCGGCGGTGCCGCCGGATCGGCTGCTGGTGTTCCGCGTGAACGAGGGCTGGCAGCCGCTGTGCGATTTCATTGGCGTGCCGGTGCCGTCGACGCCCTTCCCGCAGGTCAACGACCGCGCGCAGTTCCAGCAGATCATCCGCGGGATGACGCGCGGCGCCTACGTGATCCTGGGACTTGCCGCGGCGGTGGTCGCCACGGCGGTCTACGGGGCCATCCGGTTTTTTCGGTAAGGCCCAGCCGCTCCGTTTTCGGGGACCCGGGATCGCGGCGGTGGCGGCGGGTGTCCGCGCCCCGGCGGTATGCCAAGATGCGTCCGGCGCGGCGGCATAGGGGTGCCGCCGGCCATCATCCGCAAAGGACTCCCATGCACGCTTGGTACCCGGCGGCACTCCGTGGCATTTCGCGGTTTGGCACGGCGCTCGTCTGCGCCGCCCTGGCGCTGGTCGCCACCACCACGCGGGCGGCCACCCTCGACGCCGCGCTGCTCCCGAAGATCGAGGCCGCCACGTTCGAGGTGGTGCAGGCCAAGCCCGCCAACGATCCGCTGAGCTACGAGAAACCGCTGCCGCTCGACCTGCTGCCCTACCAGGAACGCACCGACAAGTACCACTCGATCGGCACCGCGTTCGCGATCGGCAACGGCCGCTACGTCACCGCCGGCCACGTGCTGCTGGCCGGGCTGGACAGCCTGTGGGGGCCGCCCGCGCTGCGCGACGGCGCCGGCCACGTGTACCCGATCGCGAAAGTGGAAAAGTTCGCCCTGCGCCGCGACTTCGTGGTGTTCACCCTGGCGACGCCGCCGGCCAGCGGCGCCACCCTCGCGCTCGACCCGCGGCCGCAACCCAACACCACGGTGTATGCCGTGGGCAACGCACTGGGCACCGGCATCGTCATCCGCGACGGCCTGTACACCTCCGACACCCCCGAGCCGCAGGACGGCGCGTGGAAATGGCTGCGCTTCTCCGCCGCCGCCTCGCCCGGCAACAGCGGCGGCCCGCTGCTCGACCAGCAGGGCAAGGTGGTCGGCGTGGTACTGATGAAATCAGCCAACGAGAACCTCAACTACGCGCTGCCGATCGGCGAGCTGCTGAACGCGCCGGCCGACACGGCGCGGATGTCCGCCCGCGGCTCCTACCAGCTCGACCTGTTCACCGCGGTGTCCAACGGCAACCTCGACGCCCACTTTGCGTTGCCGCTCGACCTCGCCGCGTTCTACCGCGAGTTCGGGGCGCGGTTTTCCGCCTACAGCGAGAAACAATTCCAGTCGCTGCTGGCGCACGAGTCCGCCAATCTGTTTCCGAACGGCGCCGGTTCGCGGCGGCTGCTCTACCAGCAGACCATCCTCAACAGCTTCCCGTCGCTGATCGTGCGCGGCAGCGATGGCGAATGGGGCCTCAGCAATACCGGGTCGCAATACTTCGCGCTCGACCACAATGGCTACGTGCGCATCGGCGAGGCCGGGCGCAACGGGCTGGTGCACCTGCGCCGCCCCGACGACATTCCCGCGGCCAAGTTCTACGCCGACGCGCAGACCCGGATGGATCTGCTGGCGCGCACCGGCCTGTTCCAGCGCATGGTGGCCGGCCAGAAGATCAAGATCACCTCGCTCGGCAAGCCGATTCGCTCCGCCACCCATCGCGACCGCTGGCAGCGCCCGTGGCAGATCGACGCCTGGGCACTGCCCTATGCCAACCGCATGGTGCTGGCCTATACGTTGCCGGTGCCCGACGGCAGCGTGATGCTGATGCGCTTCCTGCCGCCGACGGAATGGCACGACTCGCGGCTGGATCTGGATGAGATGAGCAGCTTCGTCTACGCCACCTACGCGGGCACACTGGCGCAGTGGCGCGAGTTCCTGGCCGACCCGGCCTTGCTGCCGGCGGTCATGCACGACATCCACCTCGACTACACCTACGGCCAGCGTTTCGGCTACCGCTCGCCGCGGCTGACCTTCAGCTACCCGTCGTCGCTGCAGACCGTCGCGCCGGACAACCTGCTGTGGCTGGGCTTCCGGTTCTTCCTCGACGGCGGCAAGCCGACCTGGGACGCCGGCATCGTCAACGTGTGGAAAAACACCGCCAACGACGACCAGTACGAGGTGAACGTACAACGCCACATGGCGCCGCCGGCGGGGCTGGACACCAACTTCGACAGCCTGTGGCGCAAGATCGCCGCCCGCGAGTACCCATACAACGCAGTCGCCAACCCGCAGAACGGGCAGATGGGCATCGACGGCGTGGCCGGCGCGCCCGGTGTGGCCACGCCAACCGTGCTGTACACCGCCTTCTACGGCGCCACCGGCGCCCCGCCACAGGCCGAGATGAAGACCAAGCTCGACGTGCTGACGAAAGACCTGCAGGTGCGCGAGCACTAGGGGCGTTGCCGGCGCCGCCCGCAGTCCGGGCGGCGCGGGCGCTCACCCCCGACGTTCGCGGGCGCCATCCGCTTCCGGCGCCGCCTGCTTCCGCGCCGCCCACCCCGGCCACAGCCGGTGCGCGGTGGCGGCGGGCACCGTGCCGTCGCCGAACATCGCGCGCGCCAGCCCGCGATGGGTCGGCAGCACGCCGAGGCCGGCGAGAATGTGCACCGCCAGCAGCGCCAGCAGCAGCCACGCGCCGTACACGTGCGCGCGGATCGCGACGAGGAACACCCACAGCGGCGCGGACGGCAGGAAATAGAGATACACGCCACTCACGCCGACCACCACGGTCACGCTGAGCAGCAGGGCCAGCACCAGCCGTTCCAGCGGATCGAACCAGCCGTCGTGCCACGGCGCCGGTGCACGCGCCGGCCGCAGCAGCGCGCGGAAATACGCGCCCACCCAGCGCACATCGCCGCGCCGGAAGCGGGCGAGCGTTGCCGCCAGCCACACGGTGCCGCGCCACAGCGCGGCCAGCACGACCAGCGCCGCCAGCACGAACGCCAGGCCGAGCACGCGGTGCAGGCCGTTGATCGCATCGTGGCCGCCGGCCAGCGCCACCCAGCGCACCGGCAGCCAGTCGCCCAGCGCCAGCCCGGTCACCACCAGGGTCAGCAGCACGACGGCATTCGTGCCGTGCAGCCAGCGCGCGCCGGCCGTGGCGCAGTATCCGGGGCGCGTTCACGACACGCCTAGCGGACGGTGAATGTCACGCTCTTGGGCGGCAGCAGCGCCGCATGCGTCGGCCCCGCCAGCTCCACCTCCACCGTGTGCTTGCCCGCCGGCAGCGACAGATCCACCGGGCCGGGCTGGTACACCGCCATCGCCGGGCCGCCATCCACCGAAACGTGCAAGTGGTCGAGCCCGTCGGTCGGCTTGCCGATCTTGGCATTCTGCACCGCGACCACGATCGCCACCGGGCTGCTCACCGTGGCGCCGGCCGCCGGCGCCGTGATCGCGAACGACGGCGTCGCCGCCACCGCGCTCCCGGCAAACCCCCAAGCCCCGAACGCCAACGCCAACGGCAAAGCCATACGAACCAGCGACATGACAAGCTCCAGAGGGATGAACCTCTGCATGGTAGTCGTGGCAGGCGAAACGGAAACAGACCGGGGTCAGGGTGCCGCCCCGGTCGCTGCCGTTCCTGTCTCGCACAAAAAAAAGGCCCCGCGGACGGGGCCTCTTCGTTTCGGGGCGGATGAAACCGACCGGGCTTCAGGCCGGCACGGGTTCGCTTGGCGCGGGATCGGTCGCCGGGGCGGGATTGCGCGATCCGCGGGCGAAGCGGGCGGCCAGGGCGCGGCGCGCCTCGTCCAGCCCCTGCCCCTTGCCGGCCACCTTCAGCACGGCGTAACCCTCCAGCGCGTTGGTCATCAGGTCGCTGCCGACCGCCATCTCGGTGTCGACGCCGCGCTGGTGCAGCTTGCCCAGGCGCACCAGGCGCGGGCGCAGCGCATCCAGCGTGGCGATATCGCGCTGGTAACCCGGCAGGTCGAAGTTGCGCGGCAGCACGCTGGGGTTGTCGGCGAACACGTGGCCGGCCTGCCGGCAGAACGCCTCGGACTTGTCGCCCATCTTGGTCAGTTGGTGCCGCTGGTCCGGCGTCAGCGCAATGAGCGAGGCAAGGCCGGTTTCCAGCGCCGCCAGGGCGTTGTCGATGGCCGCCAGCACATCGGCATTGAGGTCGATATCGATCAGGTTCTGGGACATGTTCACTCCGTTGACGGGGTTGCAGACAAACCGGCCCGGTGGCCGGCGGCGCAGCCTAGCGCGCCACCTGCCGCCGCCGCGTAGGCGGAAACGATGCCGCGGCGTAGGCGAACACCCCGCCGACAAACCGTCGCCGGCAGCCGCGACCGGCGCGCGCCCGCGATGGCGACACTGCCGCGCTTTCAGCACGCCACGGGGTGATGGCCAACCGGTGCACGGCGCACGGCGGCGATGTCCTCATGCATAGGTGCGAATCAGCATGTACACGCCGATGGCGAACAGCAGCGTCGCGAACGTGATGTTCAACGCGCCGCGTCTGGCGGAAAGGCGATGGGCCAGCAATGCGCCGAGCCAGCCGCCGGCGATGCCGCCGGCAATGAACTCGCCGGCGATGGCCCAGTTGATGAGGCCGGAACGCGCGTAGTTGAGGGCGGTGGTGAGGCCGAAGCTGCCCACGCCGAACAGCGAGGTGCCGATGGCGTTGATGATGTCCATGCGCGCCGCCAGCATCAGCCCCGGCACCACGAGGAAACCACCGCCGACGCCGAAGAACCCGGCGATGGCGCCGGCGCCGAGACCCGTGCCCGAAAGCCAGGTGGCAAGCCAGCGTGGCGGCGCGCCGGCGGTGGGGTTCGCGACCCGATTGCGCGGCTTGACCATCAGCACGGCCACCACCAGCACCAGGATCGCGAACAGGCCGACCAATGCCTGCCCGTCGACCTTTTTGCCGATTTCCGACCCCACGAACGTACCCACGACGCCGAGCGCGGTGAAGATGATGGCGGCCTTCCATTGCACATGCCCGGCGCGCGCGTGCGGAATCAGGTTGGCATACGCATTGAGCCCGACGGCGAGCGCGCTGGTGCCGATCGCCATGTGCGGATCACGCACGCCGACCACGTACAGCAACAGCGGCACGGCCAGGGTCGAGCCGCCGCCGCCCGTCAAGGCGAGGGAGAAACCCACCAGCCCGCCGCACAGCACGGCGGCAACGATCTGCAGCGACCCGCCTGCCACCACCAGGGCAACGATCAATGCGGATGGTCCAGGCCACAATGGAGGTTGGCGGGAACCGCCACATCCATCAGCTCGGGATGGGGCAGGTCGAGCCGGTTCATGATCTCGATGTACTCGTCGCGACTCTTGCCGGCGAGGCGTGGATTGTGGCGACGCTCTTCGCCGATCGACGAGCAGGTCCAGCCTTGGCAGTCGTGCCCGGGGTACAACAGCGTCGCGTCCGGAAGCGCGAACAGCTTTTGCGTGATCGAGTCCCACGACGTGCCGGGGTCGCCGTTCTGGAAATCGGTGCGGCCGGTACCCCGGATCAGCAACGCATCACCGCTGAACACCGCGCGCGGCGTGTCCGGATTCAGGACGAAGCTGAACGACTCGTCCGTATGGCCGGGCGTGTACAGCGCCTTGAGCCTGACGCCATCGGTGTCGATCACTTCACCATCGCCGACCCGGACCGCAACGCAGTCGGCCTTGGTGTATTGCCCCATCACCGTCGCGCAGCCGGTCTGCACCCGCAGCAGGCCGAGCCCCGTGATGTGGTCGGCATGGGTATGCGTGTCGATCGCCTTCACCAGCCGCAGCCCGAGCTCCTCGATCGCGCGGATGTAGTGCTCGACCCGATCCTTGACCGGGTCGATCAGCACCGCCTCGCGCCCGGGGGCGCTGGCAAGCAGGTAGGTATAGGTGTGGGAGACGGGATCGACAAACTGGCGAAACAACATCGTGCTTCCCCTGGGTGTGCACGTGGCTCGGGTGCCAAGTACAGCACATATACCCCGTACGGCATGCGATTCGCCTCCCCTTGTTCGATGACGGTCGGCTCCGGGATGGGCGGGATACCCCTCCCGTTGGACGACACGCCGACCGACCACCCCACCGCCGCATTGCTTGTCACGGCCGACTGGCCGCCGCGGCGCCAACCCTCCCGAGGGTGCCCGGGCCGGAAGCCGCACCACGGGGCGGGATACCATCCCGGCGCGCGGCGCGCGGGGAATCCGGCCGGCTCCACCGAAAAAGAGCCGGCAGCCGAGCCCGCAGAGCCAAGCACGGCCGAAAAAGAGCCACGCGCCGTTGAAGAAGAGCCACGCGCGGCTCTGGCGAGTGCCACGTTCCACCAGAACAGCGTCGCGTTCCGCTGAAAAAGAGCCGAGCGCCGGCGAAAAAGAACCATGCGCGGCACGGTGGCGTGTCGGGGGTGGTTCTCCCCGCCCCGCGCTCGGCACGAAAAGCGTGGCGCTTGGGACCGATGGGAGCCACGCGTGGGTCTTTGCGTGCCGGTCAGCGGACATCGGGCGCAACGACATCAAAGCAGCGCGGCCGCAACCAAGCCGCGTTCAGTACCCCGCCCCCAAATTCCAGACATTCCCGCGCAACGCACCTCTGCCCGCCGGTCACCACGGCGTCATCGGCGCTGCGCTGGGCCATTAGGAGATGGCGCCTCTTTGGTTGTTCCGCGTGCCACCAAGGCGTCTGGCTTCGCGTCACACATCACCCGCAGAAACGAGGCCGATACACCTTGGCGCCATGGTCAGGGCAGACCGAGGATTTGCCCTTGAACCTCACCCTTCGCCTGCCGAAGCAGCCACGCTCTCAGCCGCCCGGCGCGTGCGGGTCCGCCAGCTGGGCAACCATGGCGCGCCCGACGCCGCACTTGAGGTAGGGCGAGCTGTCCAGCCAGCGCGTATCGGGATAGTAGGAGAACACGTACTGGCCGTCCTTGAGCGCGTCGATCAGCGGTCGCGCGATCGCCGTGCGCACCGCCGGGCAGCCGTAGCTGCGGCCGATGCGACCCTGCTGGCGGGCGATGGCCGGGTTGACGTAGGCCGCGCCGTGGATCACCAGCGCGCGCTCCAGTGCATGGTCGTTGGTGCCCGGTTCGAGGCCTTCCATGCGCAGCGAGTAGCCGTTGCGGCCGCTGTAGGTGCCCAGCGTGCGGAACAGGCCCAGGCTCGATTCCAGGCTCTCCGGCGTGTTGGAGAATTTCGTCGCCAGGTTCGCGCCGGTGTTGCGCCCGTGCGCCACCAGCTCGTGGTACAGCAGCTTGCGCCGGGTGAGGTCGAACACCCACAGCCGCGGCTCGGTCGAAGGCTTCGAGTAGTCGATCACCGCCAGCCGGTCGGACGGCGGCTGGCCCTGCGTGGCGGCGCATTCGGTGGCGGCCAGCGCCAGCCCGATCACCTTCGGGTTCGCCTGCGGCGCGAGCTGGCTGAGCGCGTCCTGCAGCGACGGCGTGGCGGCGTGCGCCGCGACGAAACCGCCGGCGCAAAGCAACATCAGGGTCGCGACAGGGCGCGGGAATCGGCTCATCGGTACGGCTGGGTGGGGCACATGCGGTTCTCGATGCTAACAGCCCCTCGTTAAGAACCCGTCGGGCGGCGGCCGTTTGCGCGCGCAGGCGGCTGTGCTATGACAAGCTGGTTCTCCGTGCGCAGGGCCGTGCCGTGCCGTCCAGATTTTTCCGTGTCGTTCGGAGCATCGCCATGCTGGGCCTGCTGCTGGGAACGGCGCTGCACGCGCAACCGCCTGCGCCCGAGCCGCCGCCGGGGCCGGTGGCGGAGCAGATCCGCGAACGCGTCGAGCAGTGGCGCGCGGCGCATGCCGATGCCGCTGCGGCCCAGGCGCCCGGCAACGCGGTGGCGGCGTTCTACGAACAGAACCGCTTCGCGCCGGCATGGACGCAAGCGGGCAATCTCGACCAGTTGCTGGCCGCGCTGCGCGACATGGCCGGCGACGGCCTCGACCCGGAGGACTATGCGCTGACCGAACTGCAGCGCCGGCGCGGCGTGCTCACCGACCCGCAGGCCACGCCGCAGCAGCGCGCACAGTTCGACCTGCTGGCCACCGATGCCTGCCTGGCCGCGCTGCTGCACCTGTATCGCGGCAAGGTCGATCCGGCCACGCTGGACCCGCACTGGAACTTCGACCCGCGCCAGCTCGATCAGGCGCGGGGCCTGCAGGCGGTGCGCGAGGCGCTGGCGCAGGGCACGCTAGGCGAGCTGTTCGCGCGGGCGCGGCCGCAGCATCCGTACTACGCCCAGCTGCGTGCGGCACTGGCGAAGCTGCGCACGGTGGCGGCGCAGGGCGGCTGGCCCGTGATCGCGAACGGCCCCACGCTGAAGCCGGGCAGCCACGATGCACGCGTGCCGGCGCTGCGCCGGCGATTGCAACTGGCCGGCCATCTCGTGGGTGACGGCGTGGACGACCGGTACGACCCGGCGCTGGAGGCCGCGCTGAAACAGTTCCAGCGCGAACAGTACCTGGCCGCGGACGGCCACTTGGGCGAGGCCACCCTGGCCGCGCTGAACGTGCCGGTCGCCGCGCGCATCGCGCAGCTGCGCGCGAACCTGGAGCGTGCGCGCTGGCTGCTGCACCAGTTGCAGGGCGATTTCGTGGTGGTCGACATCGCCGGCTACCGGGTCACCTACTACCAGGACGGCAAGCCGGTGTGGCGCTCGCGCGTGCAGGTGGGCAAACCGTACCGCAGCACGCCGGTATTCAAGTCGGCGATCACCTATCTCACGCTCAACCCCACCTGGACGGTGCCGCCAACCATCCTGAAGAACGACATCCTGCCCAAGCTGCGCAAGAACCGGGGCTACCTCGCCGCCAACCGCATCCGCGTGCTGGACAGCCAGGGCCGCGAGCTGGCGCCCGCCAGCGTGGACTGGGCCAACCCGCGCGGCATCGTGCTGCGCCAGGACGCCGGCCCGGGCAATTCGCTGGGGCGGCTCGTGATCCGCTTCCCGAACGACTACGCGGTGTACATGCACGACACGCCGCACCAGGAACTGTTCGCCAGCGAGCGGCGCACCTTCAGCTCCGGCTGCATTCGGGTGGAACGCCCGCGCGAACTGGCCGAGCTGCTGCTGGATGATCCGCTGCGCTGGAACCGCGCGGCGATCGACCGCGCAATCGACACGCTGCAGACGCAGACCGTGATGCTGCCCAAGCCGGTGCCGCTGCTGCTGGCGTACTGGACGGTGGACCTGCGCGAGGACGGCCGCGTCGGCTTCCGCCCCGACGTGTACGACCGCGACCCGCCGCTGCTCGCCGCGCTGAATCGTCCGCGCGTGTCGCCGTGGCGACGTCCCCCCGATTTCGAGTAGCACCGTGGCTTGGAGTCCGATCCCCCAGCTGCAGGAGATGGGACGTGAAGCAGCGTTTTGCCGAAGCACCGATCATCGGCTTTCTGCGTGAGGCGGATGAACCGCCCCGGGGGGAAACGTCGCCGGATGGGTGTGCGCCGACCGGCGGCGCTACAGCGGCATCGGCGTCAGCGGGGTCGACAGTGCCATGCCGCTGCGATGCGCGGTGCGCAGGAAGGATTGCAGCATCAGTGCCACGTCCTGCACGAAAAACAGCTGGGTCGGTGAGTGGGTGAGGAAATCCTCCTGCGTGCGAATATTCCAGGTGAGCCAGATGGATGCGAAACGGCGACCATCGAGGTGCTCGGCCTGGAAGTTCGGCTCGTCGTAGCCGACCGCCTTGGCGCCGCGGATGGTGTCGGCGAAGGTTTCCCGCAGACGCTGCAGGAAGGCCGTCTTGTCCAAGTCGTCCGGCCACGCGCAGAACAGGATCACGATGGCGCGGTGCACGTTGATCCCCACCCATGTGCGCAGGTCGCCGTCTGCGGCGTGCAGGGTGTAGTCATGGCCGATCACGCCGCTGCGCGCGCCGGTGGCGACTTCCACCGCGAGACCGCGCGCGTCGGTGATGCGCGCCAGCGCATGCGGCAGCAGGTGAGTGAGCACGTGTTCCGCGCGGCGCTCGAGCGCCACGGGGCTCTGGCCGGATTCGGTGAAAAACACCAGCAGTACATAGGCGAGCGCCGTCAACGCGATCTGGATCACCGACACCGACGCCGGCAGCCAGTCGCGGAATCCCGGCCGGTTGATGCCGATAAAGAAAGCCGTGGCGAAACCGGCCACCAGCAGCGTGAGCGCCCCCAGCAAGGCCCAGCGCAACCAGCGCGGCAGATAGACAATAAAGCGTTCCATCGTTTCCCCCGTCTGCCGGTGCCGGCTTGACCGGGGCGCCAGCATGATGCGATTGCGTGTGGTTGAACCCCGGTTTCTCGTGGGCCGGCGTCGGTGCGCCACCCGTGAGGCGGCGGTCACTCTACATGAGTACCGGCGAAAGCGCCGGGCCACGCCGTGGTCCGGTTTTTGGTGCCGTTTCCGGCGTGTCGCGATGTGCGAGTGGCGTGTGCCCAGGGCAGCGCACGATGCGGTTGGCACCGCGCCAGCGGTCACGCAGCAGGCTGTGACCGTGCACTCACTCAAAAGAAGACACGGACGCAGCCGCAAACGTAACGCACGTGAAGCTGACCGGCTCGCCACTTGCGCAGGCCACGTCATCGTCGATGCAGAAGCTGCGACGGCGGCCAGCATGGCCTTCATGTGGCCTGCGGCACCCTCCTCCCCATGCCACTTCAGGTCGCTCCCCGTCGGATAACCTTGGGTAGCGGATGGCCACTTTATGGTTTCCCGCACACCGGGCCGAAGGCACGGTGGAGTTGGTGGGCCCACCAGGATTCGAACCTGGAACCAAGGGATTCGCGTGGCCCGGGGGTTTCTCCCCGGCGCGGACTATCTCTTCGCCCTTCGCTTGGTGAAGCGGGTGGGGCGCGGGACGCTCTTGCCTGTGATGAAGGGCGCTCAAGCCCCCAGGTAGTCTCTGCACCTTCCGCCGGTGTACCGGCGGCTTGGCTCAGGATTGCCGCCGGCCGCGTGGGCGCCGCTGCGGTTTCCCTGAATTCATCCCGTTCCCGTCCGCGCCTTCCGGCGCGGCGGCACCTTTCGATGAGTCCCCTGCTCTAACCGTTGAGCTATAGGCCCGAGCGCCCATGGTAGCAAGGCACGCACGCAAAACCACGCCCCATCCGCGGCAGCAGCCGGCTACAGCGCCTTGCCCACCAGCGCCCCGATGCCGGAGGTGATGGCCATCGCCAGCGCGCCCCACAGCACGACGCGCGCGGCCGGGCGCAGCGGGTGGGCGCCGCCGGCACCGGCGCCGATCACGCCGAGCAGGACGAGAAACAGGATCGAGCCGATGGCCACGGCCGGCACGAGGTGGGCACCGGGCGCGGCGAGCACCAGCAGCAACGGTGCGGCAGCGCCGGCCGAGAAGGTGACCGCCGAGGTCAGCGCCGCCTGCAGCGGACGCGCCGCGGTGCGTTCGGAGATGCCCAGCTCGTCCTGGGCATGCGCGCGCAGCGCGTCGTGCGCCATGAGCTGCGCGGCAACCGCATGCGCCAGCTCCGGGGTGAGGCCGCGCGCCTCGTAGATCTGCGCCAGCTCGTGCGCTTCGGAGGCGGGGTCTTCGGCCAGCTCGCGCTCCTCGCGCGCCAGGTCGGCACGCTCGGTGTCCGCCTGCGAGCTCACCGAGACGTACTCGCCCGCAGCCATCGACATCGCGCCGGCGACCCAACCGGCCAGCCCCGCGACCAGCACGTCGCCCTTGCCGGTCGCCGCCGCGGCCACGCCCAGGATCAGGCTGGCGGTGGAGATGATGCCGTCGTTCGCGCCCAGCACCGCGGCGCGCAGCCAGCCGATGCGGCTGGCGCGATGACTCTCGCGGTGCAGCCGGCTCATGCGCGGCTACCGCCGAGCATGCGCTGCAGCACGCCATCCTTCAGCACGTAGCGGTGCACCAGCGCCACCGCGGCATGCAGGCCGGCGAGGATGACGATGGTCCAGCCGTTGATGTCGTGCAGCTCGCCCAGGACGTCATCCAGCGCCGCGCGGTGGAGGGTGGCGAACTGCAGTTGCACCAGGCCGAAGAACTGGAAGCTTTCCGCCTGCGCCCAGCGCCACGTAAACCCAAGCACCACCTGCAGCGCGAGCAGTGCGTACAGCAGGTAGTGCATGCCGCGCGCAGCTTTGCCCTGCAATCCTTCGATGGCGAGCGGCAGGCGCCGGCCGCGGGTGGTGCGCCATGCGATGCGCACCACGAGTACCATTGCGAGCAGGATGCCGAGCGAGATGTGCAGCGACTGGAGCTGCTTGCGGGTGTCGCGCTCGAACAGGCCCCAAGTGACCGCCAGCGTGAACAACGCCAGCACCAGCAGTGCGGTGAGCCAATGCAGCAGGATCGTGGTGCCGTCGTAACGCACGGCAACGGTTTGGGCATCCATGGAAGGCGATGTCGGCGTCATGGGTGGTGCACTCCCCGTAAGTTGGATGGCGTGGCCGGACTCCCGGCGGCGAACGCGCCGAACCGGACATGGCCGGGCCGACACGCCGCCGACCGGCAGCCCGCATGCTGCGCGCCGAAACTGTGGCACCCCTGAGTCGTCGGCGCCAGCCGCAGCGTGGATTCCCGTGGTAGCCACACACGCCGACGGCCGCTTGCGCGGCCGTCGGTTGCTGTCTTCTCCCACCCCCGCACGCGGCGGGGGCAAGCGTCACTCCACGTCGAGGAACGAACGCAGTTGTTCGCTGCGCGAAGGGTGGCGCAGCTTGCGCAGGGCCTTGGCCTCGATCTGGCGGATGCGCTCGCGGGTGACGTCGAACTGCTTGCCGACCTCTTCCAAGGTGTGGTCGGTATTCATGTCGATGCCGAAGCGCATGCGCAGCACCTTGGCTTCGCGCGGGGTCAGGCCGGCGAGCACGTCGCGCACGGTTTCCATCAGGCCGGTTTCGGTGGCCGAGTCGACCGGCGAGGAGGCGTTGCCGTCCTCGATGAAGTCGCCCAGGTGCGAATCCTCGTCGTCGCCGATCGGGGTTTCCATCGAGATCGGTTCCTTGGCGATCTTGAGCACCTTGCGGATCTTGTCCTCGGGCATTTCCATCGCCTTGGCCAGCTCTTCCGGCGTGGCTTCGCGGCCGTATTGCTGCAGCATCTGGCGGCTGATGCGATTCAACTTGTTGATCGTCTCGATCATGTGCACCGGAATGCGGATGGTGCGCGCCTGGTCGGCGATCGAGCGGGTGATGGCCTGGCGGATCCACCAGGTGGCGTAGGTCGAGAACTTGTAGCCGCGGCGGTATTCGAACTTGTCCACCGCCTTCATCAGGCCGATGTTGCCCTCCTGGATCAGATCCAGGAACTGCAGGCCGCGGTTGGTGTACTTCTTGGCGATGGAGATCACGAGGCGCAGGTTGGCCTCGACCATTTCCTTTTTCGCACGGCGGGCCTTGGCCTCGCCCGAAGCCATGGCGCGGTTGATGTCCTTGATGTCGGTGAGCGGCAGGAACAGCTTCTTTTCGATCGCCGCGAGCTTCTCCTGCTCGGCGTCGATCGCCTCGCGGTGGCTCTTGATGTTGGGCGTCCACTTTTGCCGCTTGCGCGCGAGCTCGGCGACCCACTCGGCGTTGCCTTCGTTGCTGGGGAAGGTCTTGAGGAACTCGGTCTTGGGCATCTTCACTTGCTTGACGAAGATGTCCATCAGCGCGCGCTCGTGGTGGCGGATGTCGCCCACCACCTCGCGCAGCTTGCGCACGAAGCCGTCGATCAGCGCGCTGGGCAGCTTGAGCTTCAGGAACTCCTCGGCCATCTGGTCGCGCAGCTTGACGATCTTCTTGTCGGTGATGCCGGTGGCCTTGAGCGCGGCCTTCTGGAACTTCGCGTAGTAGTCGCGCAGGAGCTCCATGCGGCGCTTGACCTCCTCCGGGTCGGGGCCGGTCGGACCGGCCTCCTCTTCTTCCTCGCTGGCGGTCTCGTCGTCTGCGTCGTCCTCGTCCGCCTCGCCGTCGTCGCCGGCGGCTTCGCGCTCTTCGGCGGCCTTGGCGGCAGCGGCTTCGCGCTCTTCGCGCGCGGCGTCGGCGGCGGCTTCGAGATCAAGGAAGCCGGCAAGGATTTCGGACAGGCGGCGCTTGCCGTCCAGGTGCTGGTCGTACTCGCCGAGCAGCAGCTCGATGGTGAGCGGGAAGCTCGCCAGCGCGTTCTGCACCTGCGAGAGGCCCTCCTCGATGCGCTTGGCGATGGCGATCTCGCCCTCGCGGGT
Source organism: Rhodanobacter sp. (assembly GCA_004298045.1). Lineage (GTDB taxonomy): Bacteria > Pseudomonadota > Gammaproteobacteria > Xanthomonadales > Rhodanobacteraceae > Rhodanobacter_A. The sequence continues at coordinate 81,272 of SCRM01000006.1, forward strand.
CAGCAGTTCGACCGTGCCCATCTCGCGCATGTACATGCGCACCGGGTCGGTGGTGCGGCCCACCTCGGAGTCGACCGCGGACAGCAGCGCCACGGCTTCTTCGGCGGCCTCGTCGTCGCTGGTCGCGCTGGGCGCGTTGTCGGCGAGCGGGTCGGCGTCGGGGGCGGCATCGTGCACTTCGATGCCGACGCCCTTGAGCACCGCCATGATGTCTTCGATCTGCTCGGCATCGACGATGTCGTCCGGCAGGTGGTCGTTGATTTCCGCGTAAGTCAGATAACCCTGTTCGAGCCCCTTGGAGATGAGCGCCTTGATCTCGGATTGTTGCTCGTGGATTTTGTTGTTCATTCACCGACCGCCGCAGGGTTCAAGAACCGGACATTATAGCGATGTGACGCTTTTTTGCCCAGGTTTCAAGTAGAAAAGGCCATGGCACGTTGAAGCAAAAACCGTGCCGCATCACGCACTTGCGCACTTCCAGTCAGCCGGTATCCAGCCAGAACGTCACTGGCCCGTCATTCACCAGGCTGACCACCATATGGGCACCGAAGCGCCCGGTTTCCACCCGGGGATGTGCCGCGCGCGCCAATTCCAAAAGCCGCTCGAACCAGCGCCGCCCGGCGCCCGGTTCGGCGGCGCGGGCAAAGCTCGGGCGCATGCCGCTATGGGTATCGGCCGCAAGGGTGAATTGGCTTACCAGCAACAGGCCGCCACCGGTATCGGTGAGCGAGCGGTTCATTTTGCCGGCCGCATCGGCAAACACGCGGTAGCCCAGCAGCCGCTCGCACATGCGCTGCGCCTGCGGCTCGCCGTCGGCCGGCTGCACGGCGACCAGTGCCAGCAGGCCGGCGTCGATCGCACCGATGGTTTCCCCTTCCACCTCGACACGCGCGGAACGCACGCGCTGGATCAACGCGATCATGGCCACTGGCTCGCGGGCGAAGCGTGCAGCATAAGCGCGCCGCGCCACCGCGGGAAGCGCATTCACTTAAACTCGCCGGATGCGCCCGGACATGTTCGTGATCTACCTGTTGTTGCGCCTGTTTGCCCTGCTGCCGCTGCGCGCGCTGCATGCGCTCGGCGCCGGCGTTGGTCGACTCGCACTGGCCCTTCGCGCCGCCAGCGCCAGGCATGCGCAGGTGAACCTGGCGATCGCCCGGCCGCAGCTCGACCCCGCCGCGCGCGCCGCGCTGGTGCGTGAGGCGATGGCGGAAGACGGCAAGACGCTGGCCGAGGTGGTGAAAATCTGGGGCTCGAGCCCACGCAAGGCACTGCAGCTGGTGCGCGAAGTGCGTGGCGAGGCGCTGTTCGACGCCGCGCTCAAGTCCGGCAGGGGCGTGA